>NZ_JAQBIE010000017.1 GCF_028294535.1 Paracoccus onchidii
GGCAGCCTCAAGGATTGGCGGCGTGTGGCGACCCGCTATGACCGATGCCCCGTGGTGTTCCTATCGGCCATCGCCCTCGCGGCGACCGTAATCTATTGGTTATGAATCCTGACCCTAGCGGTGTCGCTAGTGCTATGTTGGATGTGGATGGGCCATGCGGGGTGAGGTTCCCGGGATTGAGCAGCGGCGGTTTTAGTGCGAAGATCAGCAGCTCAAGATCGTATTGGCGGTTGGCGTTGAAGGTGCGACGGTCACCGCAGCGCCACGAGGTCTTCCACCGGCAGATCTACGCTTGGCGGCGCGAGTTGAAAAAGTAGGCTGTGATGGCCGGACGATGGCGCGATTTTCTTCGCCGATCAGCGTTCCTGCCGCGGAGCGCACGCCCGCAGGGCGGCCCGCCGGGCCCTTGCGCGGTTAGCAATGCCAGAAAGACATCGACTGATGGCGCCCAGACCGGGGCGCGCCTCCTGCGTACGCACAACTGATCCAATTATTCCACCTGCGGATAACCCGGCTCCAGAAGCAGTTGCTCTGCCTTCCAACTCTGGACCACCCGAGGCTGGGGTTTTCGGGCTTTGCCCACGGTGACGGGCTGGTTGCGTCACGGTGAAAGTGAAGCGCGCCCGGGGCTTTGGGTCCGATGGTGCTGTGTGGTCTGTCGTCGTTGTCGTGTCCACGCCAATCCTCCAGCTTTTCACCGGCATCTGCCAGGTTCATGAACCAATGCGCATTCAGGCATTCGGATCCAGGCTTGCTGTTGAATGGAAGGAGGATCAGAAAACAGTCTGGGGGACTGTTTTCCCGACGCAAGATGAACCCCGTTGTCAGTCGGTTGGCCCGGTCGTGAGACGTCGCCGTGAGCAGTCCAGGGTCATACCCTTTGCGCAGGCCCGGAAAACGAGGTCACGAGACAGGAATCCGGTTCCGTTATCGCCCCTTGTCGTCTTCGGACAACCGATCTGGGCACATCTTTTCCAAGGTCTGGGCGACGCCTTCGCCACGCGAGCTGACGCGGGCATCCCGGGCCAGACAGAGGCGCGTGGGTGTCGACGGCCGTCAGAATGCACCGCTTTTGCCCCGAGCGAGCTGATCATGGACATTCGCCCGGACATCGCTTGGCCCGACGGCTTCTGCCCGATCCTCTCGCAGCGTCGCCTTCACACGCCTTTTCGGCGTCCTGTTTCTCAACTGCATGCCCATCGCCCTGTAAACACGAGAGGTTTTCTTGATGCTGCGGCGCCAACCATCGCGATCAGGGACAACATGCACGCGTCGATATCCGTATCGAACAGGCGTTTCGCAGATCTCCTTGATCCGCGCCTGTCACACGCTGCCGGATCCGTGCGGCGGGACTGGTCGCACTAGCCGGAGCAGTCAATTCGCAGGCCCCACAAGCCCTGCGGATCGAGACCGCCCAAGCCGCGCAACGCGTCCGTTCCGGCCTCAGCGTTTTCGGCGGATGACATCCTGAAGCATTTCGCGCGCCGGCGTCAGGTCCGCAACGATCTTCTTGAGCGGCGAATTCTCGTCCGCAAGCAGCGTCAGCCGGCGCATCTCGTCGGGCAATGGCCCGCCATACCGCTTCCACTTGAAACAGGCCGCCTGACTGATCCCAGCCTTCCGGCAGATCTCGACAACCGGCATTCCGTCTTCGCCTTACCGCAAGATGAACGATTTCTGCGCGGCCGTGAACTTCGATGCTTTCATGCGTTTGCGCCCCTTTCCCAGCCAGGAAAGTCTACCTGAAAACTCCAGATCCAAATGAGCCAGTTCTCAGGGGGAAAAGCAGGGGGCGGGCGGAGCAAGACAGTGACATGTTGCGCTTACGGCATCAGGCGCCAGAAGAAGATCGCGGCCATGCCGAAGCCGATCACCGCGATCAGCAGGCGCAGGACCTGTCGCGGAATGAGGCGCGCGACAGGGGCGCCCGCATAGCCGCCGATGATGGTGCCCAAGGCAAGCACGGCACAGGGAAGCCAGACGATCTTGTCGCCCCCCGAAAAGACGATGGCTGCAACAACCGACAAGGCGAAGCTGAGCCAGCTTTTCAACCCGTTCATCTGATGCAGATCTGTCATGCCCCACATGGCGAACACGGCCAGCATCACGATCCCTAAACCGCCGTTGAAATAACCGCCATAGATTGCCATCGGCAGCAACGTGGCCAGGCTGAACGGGGTGACGGCTCGGCTCCAACGGAGTGCCTGGCGGCGGAAGGTGTCGGACCAGTAGAACAGGATCGTGGCGGCCAGCAACAGGAAGGGGACCAAGACAGAGAACGCATCGTTTGAGCTGACCAGCAACAACACGCAACCCATAGCCCCGCCCAACATTGTCCATATGGTCAATGACCACAGGGGCGCGTCATTCATTGCCCTCAAGTCCTGTCGAAATCCCCAGGTTGCCGCCAGATAGCCGGGCAGGGCAGCGACGGTCGAGGTGGCGTTTGCAGCGACGGGTGGAACGCCAATAAAGACCAGTGCGGGAAACGTGACAAATGTCCCTCCGCCAGCGACCGCATTCAACATGCCGCCAACCACCCCGGCGCAGAACAGCAGGGCGAATTCCAGCAGCATGCGTGAACTCCGACGACGGGGAAGACTGGAGCGGGTGAAGGGAATCGAACCCTCGTCGTTAGCTTGGGAAGCTACTGCTCTACCATTGAGCTACACCCGCCGCGACGTTTTTCCTATCGCTTCGGCAAACCACCTGCAAGTGTTGTTTGAGGCGACCGGGCTTTGGGCAATCAGGCTGGCGCCGGTGCCATTGGTCGCAAATGCCACATGGCGTGACGCATTTGCCGTTTTCGACCGGATTGCCGCGCGATTAGGCTGATGGTGGCAAGAATGAGGACCGAGATGCCGGATGAAGTCATGGTGGTGTTTACGCCGTCGGGGCGGCGCGGACGCGTCGAGGCAGGGATTTCTGTTCTTGATGCCGCACGCAAACTGGGCGTCGACCTGAACTCGGTCTGTGGCGGCAGGGGGATTTGCTCGAAATGCCTGATCGCACCAACGATCGGTCAGTTTGCCAAACATGGCATGACATCGGGCCCGGATGCGCTGAGCGACTTGAACGAGGTCGAACAGCGCTATGACCGCATTCGTGGTCTGCCTGACGGGCGGCGTCTGGGGTGTCAGGCCAGGTTGCTGGCGGATGCGGTCATCGACGTGCCGCCGGGAAGCCAGCTGCACCGTCAGGTCGTCCGTAAATCCGCGGCCGAGCGGGTGATGGAGATGGATCCCGCGGTGCGAAGCTATCTGGTCGAGGTTTGTCAGCCGTCGCTGGAGGACCCCAGCAGCGATTTTCAACGCTTGTCGGATGCGCTGGCACATCAATGGGGGATCCGCGGGCTTGCGGCTGATCTTGCCGTTCTGGTGCGGGTGCAACAGGTATTGCGCAAAGGTGGTTGGCAGGTGACCGCCATCATCGGGCATCAGGATGACGGATCGGCCCGCCTGATCGATCTGCGACCCGGCTTTGATCAAAATGCCCTGCTGGGCCTGGCGATCGATCTGGGAACGACAACGATCGCGGGACATCTTGTCAGCCTGGATGACGGACGGGTGTTGGCATCGAGTGGATTGATGAACCCCCAGATCAGGTACGGAGAAGACCTGATGAGCAGGGTCAGCTATGGCATGATGAACGCAGGCGGCGCGCAGGAAATGACCGATTCCGTGCGGGTGGGGTTGGCCGAACTGGTGGCGCAACTTAGCGCCGAGGCAGGGCTTTGTGCGGAACAGATCGTTGATGCGACCATCGTCTGCAACCCGGTCATGCATCACCTGCTGCTGGGGCTGGACCCTGTTGAATTGGGTCAGGCACCGTTTCCACCCGCTATTTCTTCGGCGTTGCATCTTGCGGCCAGCGAATTGCAGATACCGATCAATCCCGGTGCAACGGTGTATATGCTGCCATTGATTGCGGGGCATGTCGGCGCGGATGCCGCGGCTGTCGTGCTGTCCGAGCAGCCGCAAAAATCGTGCAAACCGGTTCTGGTGGTTGATGTCGGTACGAATGCTGAACTTGTTCTGGGTGACCGGACGCGGGTTCTGGCCTGCTCATCCCCCACCGGACCGGCCTTCGAGGGCGCGCAGATCAGCCATGGACAACGTGCCGCGCCGGGGGCGATCGAACGGGTCCGGATCGATCCACAGACCAAAGAACCCCGGTTTCGGGTTATCGGTATTGATGCATGGTCAGATGAGCCCGGCTTTGCAAAGGTGGTTGGTCCGGGCGGGGTGACCGGCATCTGTGGATCCGGGATCATTGAAATCGTTGCAGAAATGCGGATGGCCGGGATCATGGATCAATCGGGGCTTATCGGTTCGCCCGAACAAACCGGCACCCCCCGTTGCATTGCTGATGGCCGGACCTTTTCCTATGTGCTTCACGATGACTCGGCGCAAGGCGGGCCGGTCATTACGGTATCACAAGGTGATATTCGCGCGATCCAGCTTGCGAAATCCGCGGTTCATGCGGGTGCACGCCTGCTGATGGATGAGTTTGGAATAGACGAGCTGGATCGGGTTGTGTTGGCGGGGGCGTTCGGTGCCCATATCTCGCCGCTTCACGCGCTCGTTCTCGGGATGATCCCGAATTGCGATCCTGCGCGCGTCACCAGTGCGGGGAATGCGGCTGGTACCGGGGCCAGAATGGCGCTGTGTTCGCGTGCCGCGCGCCGCGAAATCGAGGCCCAGGTTCAGCGGATCACGCGTATCGAAACCGCAATCGCCCCCCTGTTCCAGCAACATTTCGTGGCAGCAAACGCGATCCCGCATGCGACGGACCGCTTTGAGAAACTGGCGGGCCATGTCAGTTTGCCCGAAATCAGTTTTCAGGCGGCCGCAGGACGAAACCGGCGCAGGCGACGTTAGCTGCGCAGACCCGTGACCTTCAACAATCCCTTGCGCTTGGCCTCATAGTAGTAGCCGCGTGCATACCACATCACCGTGTCATCGGGATCGCCTTCGGCCACCAGCCAGGCACCGCGCAAGTATTTGACGCCATAGCGCAGATTGGTATCCGCATCCAACAATCCCGACGCAGGACCGCGATACCCCATCGTGCGGGCGGTCTGGGGCAGGATCTGCATCAGACCGTAATAGGGGCCATTGCGGGCCTCGGGGCGATGCGTGGATTCACGGATGACGACGCGTTGAACGATTTCGGCGGGAACGCCGTAATGGCGCGACCAATAGTTGATACGACTACGCAGATACGGGGTCTCGTTCGGATACAACCCGTTTGCGCCCAACCCCGGCGGCACCTGTTGTGATCGGGGCTGGCTGCGCCCGCAGGCTGCCAAAGCCAGACAACCCAGCAGCATTGCGCGACGACCAAGCCCATGGCGGTGGTCGCCGCCATGGGGAAGGGGGGCTGCAAAAACCCGCCGCAGTTCAGACATGGATTGCGCCGTCTCCGCATGCCAATGCAGCTTCGCGAACGGCTTCCGATGTCGTCGGATGAGCGTGGCAGGTCAGTGCGACATCCTCGGCCGAGGCACCGAATTCCATCGCAACGCAGATTTCGTGGATCATCTCGCCGGCGTTGGGGCCGACGATATGGCAACCCAGAACACGGTCGGTCTCGGCATCTGCGATCAGCTTGACGAAGCCATCCGCCTGCATCATGGCCTTCGCCCGTGCATTGCCCATGAACGGAAATTTACCAATCTTGACCTTGTGACCGGCCTCTTTCGCCGCGGCTTCGGTCAAGCCGACATTGGCCACTTCGGGCGTCGTGTAGATGACGCCTGGAATGACGTCATAATTGACATGGCCATGCTTGCCCGCGATCACTTCGGCAACGGCCATGCCCTCGTCTTCGGCCTTGTGGGCCAGCATCGGACCGGGG
Organism: Paracoccus onchidii; assembly: GCF_028294535.1. GTDB lineage: Bacteria > Pseudomonadota > Alphaproteobacteria > Rhodobacterales > Rhodobacteraceae > Paracoccus > Paracoccus onchidii. The sequence continues at coordinate 5,860 of NZ_JAQBIE010000017.1, forward strand.
ACACAATCGCCGATGGCATAGATGCCTTTGACATTCGTTGCCCAATGCTTGTCGATCTTCACGAAACCCCGATCGGTCAGTTCCACGCCCAGTTTGTCGAGTCCGACATTGTCGACCTTTGGGCGACGCCCGGTGGCCACCAGAACGCACTCGGCCTCGATGCTGTGTTCGCTGTCATCTTTTTTCAGCGCATAGGTCACGGTTGCCTTGCCCTTGCCGACGCTGGTGCCTTTGACCGCGGCACCCAGGACGAATTTTAGACCTTGCTTGGTCAGAACCTTCTGGAACTGTTTCTGGACCTCGGCATCCATTCCGGGCGTGATGACGTCAAGATATTCGACTACCGTGACCTCGGCGCCGAGGCGGGAATAGACGGACCCCAGTTCCAGGCCGATCACCCCCGCGCCAATGACGACCATCGATTTCGGGATCTTGGGCAATGCAAGCGCACCGGTTGAATCAACAACAATTCCGGTGTCGTTATCCACGTCGACTCCGGGAAGGCTGGAGGGCACGGAACCCGTCGCAAGGACGATGTTCTTGGTTTCATGCACCGTATCGCCAACCTTGACCTTTCCGGCGGCTTCGATGGTGGCCCATCCCTTCAGCCAATCGATCTTGTTCTTCTTGAACAGGAATTCGACGCCCTTGGTATTGCCGGCCACGGTTTCGGCCTTGTAGTTCAACATCTTTTCCCAATCGACTTTCACCTTGGCGCCGGTCAGGCCCATCTTGTCAAAGTTCTCATGGGTTTCATGCAGCATGTGGCTGGCGTGCAGCAGTGCCTTGGACGGGATGCATCCCACATTCAGGCAGGTGCCGCCAAGGGTTTCGCGACCTTCGACACATGCGACTTTCAAGCCAAGCTGTGCGGCACGGATCGCGCAGACATAGCCGCCGGGTCCGGCGCCGATCACGATCAGATCATAGGTGGACATGGCTTTCTCCTTCTTGTCCCTCGGACCCCGCGAGGCGTCCACATCATAGGTCGGGCTGATGGCTGAAGATCAGGTCAGGCCCGGATTACGGTGACCGCGCCTAGATCAGCGCCGCCAAAATCATTGTCATGGTGGCCGCAAAGCCGATCGCCCAGATGATCGAACGCCACGGCACCCAGCCGAAGACATATGCCGGAACATAAAGGACCCGGGCAGCGAGATAGATCCAGGCACATAGGGCTGTCATTCCCGACGCGGCGTCGCCAAGCGTCACGACAACCACCGCGATGATGAACAGGATCAAACCTTCGAAATGGTTGTTGAGTGCGCGCTGCAACCGACCGGGAATGCCGGTCAATGCAGGTGTGCGATCACGGGGACCCATTGCCACATGCGGTCCGACCTGACGGTTCGCGGCAACCGAATAGGCGACGAACTGCAATCCTTGCAGCAATCCCGCCAGCGCCAATGCAGTCAACTCGGTCGTCATCATGCGGTCTCGACGAAATGATAATCAGTCTTGATGACCCCGCCATGGCTGTAAAAAACACCTGCGGCCCCTTGCAGATAGTCGCGCGCCGCCTTCGTGTCGCTGACGCTGAACAACGCCCAGGCATTGCGGTCGTCTTCCCGCCACAGCTGCAACAGCGAAAGGCCGTTATTGGCACGATCTTCGGCATCCGCGTCGAATGCCGTCTTGAAGGCGGCATATTCGGCAACGTTGTATCGGGCAATCATCTGCATGGCGTTTCACCCCTTCCATCCTGAACCGGGCATCCCGGCGCGGCAAAGAAATGTCGTCGCCAAGATCGTGTGCCCGTGTTCAAACGACCCAACAGGAAAGCGGTTCCGAACCAGGCTATCCGCGCCGGGCTGCAAAATGTGTTCGGACGGGGAAAAGCAAGCATTGCACGACCCTCGGGCGGGAAGTGGCCGGGCGTATACCGCCCGACCGATGATGATATCAAAGATCCATCAGCAGGCGGCGCGGATCTTCCAGCGCCTCTTTCACGCGCACCAGGAAGGTCACGGCGCCTTTGCCGTCGACGATGCGGTGGTCATAGGACAGCGCCAGATACATCATCGGGCGAATGACGATCTCGCCGCCGACGACCATCGGGCGTTCCTGGATCTTGTGCATGCCCAGGATGCCGGACTGCGGAGGGTTCAGGATCGGCGAGGACATCAGCGAGCCATAGACGCCACCATTTGAGATGGTGAAGGTGCCGCCCTGCATTTCCGCCATCGACAGCTTGCCGTCGCGACCCTTCTTGCCAAGCTCGCCGATTTCCTTCTCGATCGCGGCAAAGCTTTTCTGATCGGCATCGCGCACGACCGGAACGACCAGCCCCGAGGGCGTGCCCACGGCGACGCCCATGTTGACGAAGTTCTTGTATACCACGTCGGTGCCATCGATTTCGGCGTTGACCTCGGGGACTTCCTTCAGCGCGTGGCAGCAGGCCTTCACGAAGAAGGACATGAAGCCCAGCTTGACCTTGTGCTTCTTTTCGAAGGCGTCCTTGTATTCGTTGCGCAGGCCCATGACGCCGGACATGTCGGCCTCGTTATAGGTGGTCAGCATCGCCGCGGTGTTCTGCGCGTCCTTCAGACGGCGGGCGATGGTCTGGCGCAGACGGGTCATCTTGACGCGCTCTTCGCGGGCCGCGTCCTCGGGCGCCCACGGCGCGCGAGGTGCTGCCGCCGACGGTTTCGGTGCAGCGGCGGCCTTGGCCACGTCTTCCTTCATGACGCGCCCGTCGCGGCCCGATCCCTGCACCTCGTCGCGGCTGACGCCTTTTTCGGCCATGGCTTTCTTGGCCGAAGGCGCATCCTCGACATCCTTGCGCGGGGTCATTTCCTCGGGGCCGGCATTCGCTGCACGTTCCGATGGCGCGGCGGGGGCGGGCTGACTGCCGGCGGCACCTTCGGCGATAACGGCCAGCTTGGCGGTCGCATCGACGGTCGCACCTTCCTCGGCGAGGATTTCGGTCAGAACACCGGCACTCGGGGCGGGAACTTCGACCGAAACCTTGTCGGTTTCCAGCTCGCACAGCATTTCATCGGCGGCAACCTGATCACCGACCTTCTTGAACCAGGTGGCAACGGTCGCTTCGGTGACGCTTTCACCAAGTGAGGGGACCATCACGTCCACGGGTTTGCCGCTCATGTTCTTGTTGTCCTCCGAGGAAGTCTGCGCCGCGCTCTGTTCGGCTTTGGGTTGGGATTTCGGGGTGGCACTGCTTGCGGCGCTGCCGGCTTCGTCGATTTGCGCCAGCAATGCATCGGGGGCTACGGTGTCGCCTTCCGCGGCAACAATCTCGGCCAGCACCCCGGCGGCGGGGCTGGGAACCTCGACCGTTACCTTGTCGGTTTCCAGTTCGCACAGCATCTCGTCGACTTCGACACGGTCGCCAGGCTTCTTGAACCAGGTGGCAATCGTGGCTTCGGTGACGGATTCGCCCAATGTGGGCACACGCACTTCGGTGGTCATCGGATCATCCTTCGATAACAAGCGCTTCGTTCACCAGCGCCTCTTGTTCTGCTTTGTGGCGCGAGGCCAGACCTGTTGCGGGCGATGCCGCCGCATTGCGGCCGACATAGCGTGCCCGAGCATGCTTGGCGCCCAGACGCTCGAGAACCCATTCCAGATAGGGTTCCACGAAGCTCCAGGCCCCCTGGTTCTTGGGCTCTTCCTGGCACCAGACAACTTCGGCCTGGGTGAACCGGCCCATTTCCTTGACCATGGCCTGTGCCGGGAAAGGGTAGTATTGTTCCAGGCGCAACAGATAGACATCGTCGATGCCTGCTTCGTCGCGGGCTTTCAGCAGATCATAATAGACCTTGCCCGAACAGATGACGACCCGGCGGATCTTGTCGTCTGCGACCAGCTTGGTGGGTGAATTTCCACGCTCGGCATCGTCCCACAAAATACGGTGGAAGGTTGAACCCGACTGGAATTCTTCGGCTTTGCTGACCGCCATCGGGTGCCGCAACAGCGATTTCGGCGTCATCATCACCAATGGCTTGCGGAACCCGCGGTGGATCTGACGGCGCAGAATATGGAAATAGTTTGCCGGTGTCGTGCAGTTCGCGACAATCCAGTTGTCTTCCGCACACATTTGCAGGAAGCGCTCAAGTCGGGCCGAGGAATGCTCGGGGCCCTGGCCTTCCCAGCCATGGGGCAGCAGCATGACCAGACCGGACATGCGCAGCCATTTCTTTTCACCCGAGCTGATGAACTGATCGAACATGATCTGCGCGCCATTGGCGAAATCGCCGAACTGCGCCTCCCACATGACAAGGCTGTTGGGTTCTGCCAGCGAATAGCCATACTCGAAGCCCAGAACGGCATATTCCGACAACATCGAGTCGATGACTTCGTAGCGGGCCTGACCTTCGACGATATTGTTCAGCGGGTAATAACGGTCTTCGGTCTTTTGATCAATGAAGGCCGAGTGACGCTGGCTGAAGGTGCCGCGTGTGCTGTCCTGACCAGACAGGCGAACCCCATGCCCTTCGGTCAGCAACGATCCGAAGGCGAGTGCTTCGGCCGTGGCCCAGTCAAATCCTTCGCCCTTGGCAAACATCTGCTTCTTGGCTTCCAGCAGGCGACCGACGGTCTTGTGCATGTTGAAACCGTCGGGCGCTGTGGTCAGCGCCTTGCCGATATTCCCCATAGTGTCCGTGGGGATTCCGGTGTCGCCGCGGACATATTCGGCACCCTCGCGTTCAAAGCCCGACCACTTCCCGTCCAGCCAGTCGGCCTTGTTCGGCTTGTAGTTCTTGCCGATCTCGAACTCTTCGTTCAGATGCGCCTGGAAGGCCGCTTTCATGTCCTCGATTTCGCCTTCGGGGATCAGCCCGTCGGCGACCAGACGGTCGGTATAAAGTTGCAGCGTGGTCTTGTGCGATTTGATGCTGGTATACATCGCCGGGTTGGTGAACATCGGCTCGTCGCCTTCGTTGTGACCAAAGCGGCGATAGCAGAAAATGTCCAGAACCACGTCCTTGTGGAATTTCTGACGGAATTCGGTTGCCACGCGGGCTGCATGGACCACGGCCTCGGGGTCGTCGCCATTCACGTGGAAGATCGGTGCCTCGACCATCAGCGCGATATCCGTGGGATAGGGCGAGGTGCGGCTGAAATGCGGCGCGGTGGTAAAGCCGATCTGGTTGTTCACGACAATATGGATCGTGCCGCCGGTGCGGTGGCCACGAATGCCCGACAGCTGCAGACATTCCGCCACGACGCCTTGCCCGGCAAATGCCGCGTCGCCATGCAGAAGAATCGGCAGAACCGCGGTGCGTTCGGCCAGATCGCCGAGCTGGTCGCTCTTGGCGCGCGCCTTGCCCAGAACGACCGGGTTTACGGCTTCAAGGTGGCTCGGGTTCGCGGTCAGCGACAGGTGGACGCTGTTTCCGTCGAACTCACGGTCCGAGCTGGCGCCGAGGTGATATTTGACATCGCCGGATCCATCGACATCCTCGGGTTTGAAGCTACCGCCCTGGAATTCGTGGAAGATGGCACGGTAGGGCTTGGACAGCACATTGGCCAGAACCGACAGGCGGCCGCGGTGGGGCATGCCGATGACGATATCCTGCACACCCAGCGCGCCGCCGCGCTTGATGATCTGTTCCATCGCTGGAATCAGGGCTTCGCCGCCGTCAAGGCCAAAGCGTTTGGTGCCCATGTATTTGACATGCAGGAACTTTTCGAAACCTTCGGCTTCGACCAGCTTGTTCAGAATAGCGCGGCGGCCATTCTTGGTGAACTGGATTTCCTTGCCATAACCCTCGATCCGCTCTTTCAGCCAGGCGGCTTCTTCGGGGTTCGAGATATGCATGTATTGCAGCGCGAAGCTGCCGCAATAGGTGCGTTCCATCAAATCTGTGATCTGACGGATGGTCGCAACCTCCAGCCCCAGAACGTTGTCGATGAAAATCGGGCGGTCCAGATCATCGGGACCAAACCCGTAAGTGGATGGCTTGAGTTCTCCGTGATCGGGCGCGTTGCGCAAACCCAACGGATCCAGCTGGGCGTGAAGATGGCCCCGGATCCGGAATGCCCGGATCAACATCAGGGCGCGGATGCTGTCCAGAACTGCCTGGCGCATCTGGTCCGTGGTCAGGTTTACACCCTTGGCCTCGGCCTTGGACGCGATTTTCTTCATCGCAGCATCGGCTTCTGCCTTGCCTGACATCGGCCATTCGCCGGTCAGCGCGGCCGTGTTGTCATCGGCGGGCATCGGCGGCCAATCGGGGCGCGCCCAGCTTGCGCCCTGAGATTCGCGCACGGCATCCGCCTCGGAATCTCCCAAACCGCGAAAGAACTCGTCCCATGCCTGATCTACGGCTGCCGGGTCCTTGGCCCATTGGCCATAGAGCTGTTCGACATAGGCCGCGTTGTGACCCTGCAAGAAGGAGGAGTCGTGAAAATCTGAATTTTTGGGTTGGTCATTCATGGCGTTTCCCCGGTCAGGGCAGGAGGGTGGCTGTAAGGGTCTCAGGCACAGGTAATGTCGATGATGGCAGCGCCGGGATCGGCATAGGGATCAAGGCGCGGGATATGCTCGATTCCGGCGACAGGGCGTCGTTCAAGGGCGCAAAGCGCGCGGGCGGCGCCTTGTTCGGCATTCGCAGGGGCGCGGGAAGGGTGGTAGATCAGGCGCCAGCCATAGTCGCGCCGTGCGACGGTGCGCACGGATTCGGCGGGCAAGGTGCTTGCCTGATGAAGATCGGTGCTTGCGGGGATCCCGCCGGGCAGAATGTCGGTCGTCATCCTGTCACCGCAGGCCGAAAGGCTTAGCAGGGCAGCGACAGATACCGGCGCAACCCGCAGTCGGGCAACGCGGACCCGGCCATTTCTGGCCATCTCTCGGTCGGCGCTGGGATGTTGTTCGGTCACTTTTTTCCCCGAAGCCTCGGTTTGCCGTGCCCCACAGTCCAGAGGGGGACACGGCTTGTCAAATTATCCGCCGCAGGTGACGGTCAGTTTCTTGACGCCATCCGCGAATTCCGGAGTCGTGGGATCCACACCGTCGGTCGAGAATACATCGCTTTCAAGGTTGGAGCAGATCTGCGCAGGTGCGGCAGCAACCTGTTCCTCGGTCACGGCGTCGTCGCGATAGAACACGATGACGCGGTTTTCCGCCTTGGAGGCGGCGATGATCGCTTCGCCGGGCATGCCGGTGGCCGCATTCAGATCTTCTGCAGACCAATCGGTGACCGAGACTTCGACGGCAGGTTCCGTCGGCGCGCAAGCGGCCAATGCGGTGGCGGCCAGGACGGCTGCTGTCGCAAAGAGTTTCATGGTTCGTCTCCCTACTTGGTAAAGGTGCATGCTGCCCGCAACTTCCGGGGCAGCATGCACGCATCGTGCATCAGGAATTGATTGCCTTCAACACGGCTTCACCCAGACCGGCGGGGCTGTCGGCGACGATGATCCCGGCCTTCTTCATGGCCTCGATCTTCGATTCCGCGTCACCCTTGCCGCCCGACACGATCGCGCCGGCATGGCCCATGCGACGGCCCGGAGGCGCCGTGCGGCCCGCGATAAAGCCAGCGGTCGGCTTCCACTTGCCCTTCTTCTTCTGCTCGGCCAGGAACTCGGCGGCTTCTTCCTCGGCCGAACCGCCGATCTCGCCGATCATGATGATCGACTCGGTCTCGGGATCGTCCAGGAACATTTCCAGCACGTCGATATGTTCCATACCCTTGATCGGGTCACCACCGATGCCGACGGCGCTGGATTGGCCCAGCCCCACATCGGTCGTCTGCTTGACGGCCTCGTAGGTCAGGGTGCCCGAACGCGACACGACGCCGACGCTGCCGCGACGGAAGATGCTGCCCGGCATGATGCCGATCTTGCATTCGTCGGGCGTCATGATGCCCGGGCAGTTCGGGCCGATCAGGCGCGAACCGCTACCTTGCAGCGCACGCTTGACGCGCATCATGTCCAGAACCGGGATGCCTTCGGTGATGCAGACGATCAGCGGGATCTCGGCGTCGATGGCTTCCAGGATCGAATCCGCCGCGAAGGGGGGCGGGACATAGATCGCGGATGCGTTGGCACCGGTCTTTTCCACGGCCTCATGGACCGAGTTGAAGACGGGCAGGTTCAGGTGCTCGGTCCCGCCTTTGCCCGGCGTGACGCCACCGACCATCTGCGTGCCATAGGCGATCGCCTGTTCGGTGTGGAAGGTGCCCTGCGAGCCGGTCAGGCCCTGGCAGATGACTTTCGTGTTCTTGTCAACGAGAACGGCCATCATGGTCTCCTTGCGTGTGGTGCGACGCTGCGCACCGAATTTCCAAAGGACGCCGCGCCACGTTCGGGCGCGGCCTGCTGCTTAGCCCTTGACGGCCTTGACGATTTTCTCGGCGGCATCCGACAGGTCGTCGGCCGCGATCACGTTCAGACCGCTGGAGCCGATGATTTCCTTGCCCTTCTCGACATTCGTGCCTTCCAGACGAACAACCAGCGGAACCTGCAGGCCGACCTCTTTCACGGCGGCGACGATGCCTTCCGCGATGATGTCGCAGCGCATGATGCCGCCGAAGATGTTGACCAGAATGCCTTTGACGTTCTGGTCGCTGGTGATGATCTTGAAGGCCTCGGTGACCTTTTCCTTGGTCGCGCCGCCGCCGACATCCAGGAAGTTGGCCGGCTCGGCGCCGAACAGCTTGATGATGTCCATGGTGGCCATGGCCAGACCGGCGCCGTTCACCATGCAGCCGATTTCACCGTCCAGCGCGATGTAGTTCAGGTCGAATTTCGACGCGGCCAGCTCCTTGGGATCTTCTTCGGTCTCGTCGCGCAGCGCGAGGATGTCGGCCTGACGATACAGCGCGTTGTTGTCAAAGCCCATCTTCGCGTCGAGGCATTTCAGGTTGCCTTCGGTGGTGACGATCAGCGGGTTGATCTCCAGCATCTCCATGTCCTTCTCGATGAACATGCGATACAGGTTTTTGACCAGCGCGACGCATTGCTTGACCTGCTGGCCCTTCAGGTTAAGGGCAAAGGCGACGCGGCGGCCGTGGAAATCCGACAGGCCCGAGGCGGGATCGACGCTGAAGCTGACGATCTTTTCCGGGGTCGAGGCTGCGACTTCCTCGATGTCCATGCCACCCTCGGTCGAGGCGACAAAGCTGACGCGGCTGGTCTGACGATCGACCAGCAGGGCCAGATACAGTTCGGTTTCGATATCCGAGCCGTCTTCGATATAGATGCGGTTGACCTGCTTGCCCGCGGGGCCGGTCTGATGCGTGACCAGCGTGCGGCCCAGCATCTGACGGGTCAGTTCCTCGGCTTCTTCCACCGACTTGGCCAGGCGGACGCCGCCTTTTTCACCGGCTTCGGCTTCCTTGAAGCTGCCCTTGCCGCGACCACCTGCGTGGATCTGCGCCTTTACCACCCAAAGCGGGCCGTCCATTTCGCCTGCCGCAGTCTTTGCCTCGTCGGCTTTCATGACGATGCGGCCATCGCTGACCGGCGCGCCGTACTGACGCAGCAGCGCCTTGGCCTGATATTCGTGGATGTTCATCTCGACCCCCTCATTCGGTTCGACAGATTTGAGGGTTTATTGGCACAACAAATGACAAGGTAGAAACAGTTTCCCGTCATTTTAGCGAAAAAGCGCCTGTGCGGGCATGTTGTGATCACGCCATCAAATGCTGTGATCACAAATTCCCTGATGTTAACGCAAGCAGACGAATCTGGATGATCTCGCGGGTTTTCCATGAACCCTTGGGCGTCAGGGTGGATCGAATCGCCGCCCGAAACAGAAAACGGCGCGCCATCCGCGGCGCGCCGTTTCGAAAACTTGCTTCAAGGCGTGTTGATCACGCCAGGCTGCTGTCGATCCCCTTGCAGGCTTCGACCAGGCCCTTCACGGCGTCAATCGACTTGTTGAACATGGCCTGCTCGTCCTTGTCCATCTTGATGTCGATGACCTTTTCGATGCCATTTGCGCCGATCACGGTCGGAACACCGACATACATGCCTTTCAGGCCGAAGGCGCCATCGACATAGGCCGCGCAGGGCAGGACGCGCTTCTGGTCCTTGAGATAGGCTTCGGCCATCTCGATCGCGCTGGTCGCGGGCGCATAGAAGGCGCTGCCGGTTTTCAGCAGGCCGACGATCTCGGCACCGCCATCGCGGGTGCGCTGCACGATTGCATCCAGTTTTTCCTGCGTTGTCCAGCCCATCTTGACCAGATCCGGCAGCGGGATACCGGCAACGGTCGAATAGCGCGTCAGCGGAACCATGGTGTCGCCATGCCCGCCCAGCACAAAGGCCGAAACGTCTTTCATCGACACGTCGAATTCCAGCGACAGGAAGTGGCGGAAGCGCGCCGAATCAAGGACCCCGGCCATGCCGCAGACTTTGTTATGGGGCAGGCCGCTGAATTCGCGCAGCGCCCAGACCATCGCATCGAGCGGGTTGGTGATGCAGATCACGAATGCATTCGGGGCGTGTTTGGCAATGCCTTCGCCGACCGATTTCATGACCTTGAGGTTGATTCCCAGCAGGTCGTCGCGGCTCATGCCCGGCTTGCGCGGAACGCCTGCGGTCACGATGCAGACATCGGCGCCCGCAATATCGGCGTAGTCATTGGTGCCTTTCAGCGAGGCGTCGAAACCCTCGGATGGGCCCGATTCCGCAATGTCCAGCGCCTTGCCTTGCGGCGTGCCCTCGGCGATGTCGAACATGACGACGTCGCCCAGTTCCTTCATCGCTGCCAAATGCGCCAGCGTGCCGCCGATCTGCCCTGCACCGATAAGTGCGATCTTGGGTCGGGCCATGGTTAACCTCCGGTTTCATGGATGGATTCTTGCGCGGTGGTTAAGGGGTTGCGCAACGAATCGCAAGTCTATGTCGCTGCAACGCGGCGGCAAGGTCACGAACACTTGTGTCTTTCGGTCCGCCGACGCATGCATTGCGCAACGTCGAACGGAGGGTGTGCGATGATCGAACTGACATTGCAGGGCTGGCTGATTGCGGTGTTGGCAGCCATGGCGGTCGGCCTTGCCAAAGGCGGGCTGGCGATGGTCGGCATTCTGGCCGTGCCGCTGTTGTCATTGGTCATGTCGCCCGTGCAGGCGGCCGGGATGATGCTGCCTGTATATGTGCTATCGGATATGGGTGGGTTGCTGGCCTTCAGGCGGGCACTCGATCCGACGGTGCTGCGCACGGCATTGCCCGGCGCGATTGCAGGTGTGGGGCTTGGCTGGGCGACCGCCCATGTGGTTCCCGATCGCGGGGTCACGACCATTGTCGGATTGATTGGTTTAAGTTTCGCCATCAATGCATTGATTAAACCGGACTTGTCTTCACAAGCCCGCAAGCCGGACATTGCCCGTGGCAGCTTTTGGGGGGCACTGGCAGGATATACCAGTTTTGTCAGCCATGCCGGGGCACCGCCTTATCAGGTCTATGTTCAGCCCTTGCGCCTGCCCAGTCTGGTCTTTGCGGGAACGACCACCTGGTTTTTTGCCGTAGTCAATTTCGTGAAGCTCATTCCCTACGCGGCGCTCGGGCAGTTGTCTGCCAACAATCTCAAGGTTGCGGCGGTGTTGACGCCGGTCGCTTTGGTGTCGGTCTGGATCGGTTTGCGTATCGTGCGCGTGGTGCCACAGGCATTGTTTTACAAGCTGATCACCTGGGGTCTGGCTTTGATTTCCCTGCGCCTTGTCTGGCAGGGCCTTATGGGGTGATGCCGCAGTGCGGCGAAAGTTCTTGCCATTTCTGACGCGCCGAGGCAGTTTTTCGCAAGATAATTTCTCGGAGGATTTCATGGCACGCCCCTACAGGTCCGTACTTTACATTCCAGCCGCAAATGCCCGCGCCATGGAAAAGGCGCAAAATCTGCCAGCTGATGCAATCATCTTTGACCTCGAAGATGCCGTATCGCCGACAGAAAAGGCCATCGCCCGTGAGGGGTTGGAAAGCGCGCTGGCTGGTGATTACGGAAGTCGCGCAAGAATCCTGCGCATCAACGGATTGGACAGCGAATGGGGCAGGGATGATGCATTGGCCTGTGGGGGGCAGTTGAACGGGGTTGTGGATGCCGTGCTTGTCCCCAAGGTCAATGCGGCGGCGGATCTGGACCTTGTTGCCGGGATGGTTCCCGATCTTCCGCTATGGGCCATGATGGAAACGCCGGTTGCAATGTTGAACGCTGCGGAAATCGCCGCCCACCCGCGCCTGGAAGGCATGGTCATGGGCACCAATGATCTTGCCAAAGAGTTGAACAGCCGTTTTCGCCCCGATCGTTTGCCGATGCAGGCGGGGCTTGGGTTGTGTCTCTTGGCGGCAAAGGCGCATGGCAAGGTGATCGTGGACGGCGTTTACAATGCCTTCAAGGACGATGACGGGCTGCGCGTCGAATGCGAGCAGGGGCGTGACATGGGCTTTGACGGCAAAACCCTGATCCACCCGGCGCAATTGTCCATTGCCAATGAATGTTTCGCCCCCTCCGAGACCGAAATCGAACTGGCGCGCCGCCAGATCGATGCCTTTGAACAAGCCATGGCTTTGGGCAAGGGCGTCGCGGTGGTCGATGGCAAGATTGTCGAGAACCTGCATGTCGTCACTGCGCGCAAGACCATTGAACGCGCGGATGCGATTGCAGCCATGGCCGGATAAGGGCAGGGTGTCCGCAAGTTTCATCCAGCGAAAGGAAGCCAGATGCTGATCCTGATCCTTGGCCTTGCCCTTTGGTGGGGCGCGCATCTGTTCAAGCGTTTTTCACCGGAAAAACGGGCGGCGTTGGGCGACAAGGGGCCGCGCATGGTCGCCATCGCCCTGGCGATCTCGGTCTTGTTGATGATCTGGGGCTACAAGGTCGCGGACGGGCCGGTCTGGTGGGGCCGTTCCGCTGCATTGGTTGGATTGAACAATCTGCTCGTGCTGGCGGGTTTCTACATGTTCGCGGCCAGCGGCATGAAGACGCGGGCGACGGCGGTGATACGCAATCCCCAACTTGTCGGGTTTTCACTTTGGTCGCTTGGGCATCTGGTGGTGAATGGTGACCTGGCCTCGTTCATCTTGTTTGGAGGCTTGCTGGCATGGGCGCAGGTCGAGATCCTTGTGCTCAACCGTTTGCCCTGGACTCCGCCGGAGGGGCCGTTCGCCACCAGAAAGGAAGTGATGGCCGCCGCCGGTGCCATCATCGTGACCGTTGTCGTGGGCTTGATCCACGGCATTGTCGGACCTTGGCCATTCGGAGGGTGATATGCCCAGAATTTACAGACTGATCACCGAAGATGACACTTCGGCATTTTGCCACCGTGTCAGCGAAGCGCTGTCCAAAGGATGGGAGCTGCATGGTTCGCCCGCGACGGCGTTCGACAGTGCGCGCGGCGTTATGCGCTGCGCACAGGCTGTCACAAAGATGATCGAGGCCGAATACACACCTGATATGAAGCTGGGACAGCAATGACAAAGACCAATCAGGGCAACTTCTTCGAAGATTACCGTATCGGGCAAGTGATCCGGCATGCCGTTCCGCGCACCGTCGCCGAGGGCGAGCGTGCATTATATCATGCGCTGTATCCGGCCCGGCATGCGCTGTATTCCAGCGATGAATTTGCCGCATCATGTGGTTTGGAAAGCAGCCCGATTGACGATCTGGCGGCCTTTCACCTCGTTTTTGGCAAGACCGTCCCCGATATCAGCCTGAACGCCATCGCCAATCTTGGCTATGCTCAGGGGCGGTGGCTGCGGCCTGTCTGGCCGGGGGATACGCTGCGGGCACAATCCGAAGTGATCGGACTCAAGCAAAACAGCAATGGCAAATCCGGGGTGGTCTGGGTGCGAACCCAGGGGCTGAATCAGGTCGATGAACCGGTTCTGGAATATATACGCTGGGTGATGGTGAAGAAGCGCAATCCCGATGTCGATACCACTGAAATCGTGATCCCCGAACTCAGACCGGCGCTGGACGCGACGGATCTTTGCATTCCCGAAGGGTTGGATTTTACCGGCTATGATTTCGGATTGGCGGGCGAACGCCACAGGTTGCATGATTACGCGCCGGGCGAGAAAATCGACCATGTGGACGGGATCACCATAGAAGAATCCGAGCATATGCTGGCCACGCGCCTGTGGCAGAACACGGCCAAGGTGCATTTTGATGCGACCCATCGCACGGATGGACAGCGACTGATCTATGGCGGACATATTATCAGCCTTGCGCGCAGCCTGTCCTTCAACGGCTTGGCGAATGCACAGATGATCGTTGGGCTGAACGCTGGCGCGCATGCGCACCCCGCCTTTGCCGGAGACACGATCCGCGCTTGGTCCGAGGTTCTGGACAGGTCGGAAACCGTTGCGCCCGGGGTCGGCGCAATCAGGCTGCGTCTCGTTGCGACCAAGGGCGACAGCAGCAATTTCACCCTGAAGGGCGCAGACGGGAAATACAGCCCCGATGTTCTTCTTGATCTCGATTACTGGGCGTTGATGCCGGTCTAGCGGGCCATACGATCCGGATGCCGGGATCTTTTCACCATCACGTCGCGATATTGTGATCACAGCAGATGCGCACGTGATCACAAACCATGAAAACCGCAGTTTTTCGTTGCGCGGGGTGGCATAACCGGGTGACAGATGGCAGAAATACGGCCAGAAGCATCGTCAATCGCCAGCCTGCGCGGCCAGCCAAAAGCCTGCGACGGGTCGAGCTTGAACCGACAAAGGAGGGCCGCACCATGGCCGATGTGAACCGGGGTAACCGGCCGCTTTCCCCCCATCTTCAGGTCTACAAACTGCCAATTGCGGCTGTGACCTCTATCCTGACGCGGATCACCGGCCATGCGCTGGTTGCAGGTGTGCTGCTGCTTGTGTGGTGGCTGGTCGCGGCCGTCAGCGGGCCAGAGGCCTTTGCATGCGCGGATTGGGTCGTGCGGTCCTGGATCGGCTTCATCGTCCTGACCGGGGCGGCCTGGGCGCTGTGGTATCACACGCTGGCCGGTATCCGGCACCTGTTCTACGACGCCGGCATCGGGCTGGAAATCGACGAGGCACGCAAATCGTCCTGGGCAATCATCATTGGTTCGGTCGTTCTGACGCTGATCTCTCTGATCTTATTCTTCATCGGTTGAGTGAGGGCAAAATCATGCGTTACATCACCCCCCGCAAAGCTGCGACCGGCATGGGCTCGGCCCGCTCCGGAACCCAACATCATTGGGCCATGACCGTCAGCGCCTGTGCGCTGGTCCTGCTGACGCCGGCATTCCTGCTGGTGGTCGGCAGCGCCATAGGTCTGCCGCGCGAAGGCGTGATCGCCTATTTCGGGCGCCCTTATCCCGGCATCGTGACGGCGCTGTTCGTCATCGTCGGCATGGTGCATTTCATGAAGGGCACCCGGATCATGATCGACGACTATATTTACAACACCGAACGCAAGGTGGCGATCATCGCATCGGTTATCTTTGGCTGGGCCGTCATTTCGGCGGCGGTCTTCGCTTTGGCGAAGATGGCGTTCATCACCATTGCGATCTGAGGATAACATGGCTGCTTACGAAACCCATACGCATGAATACGACGTGGTTGTTGTCGGGGCCGGGGGCGCCGGTCTGCGCGCCACGCTGGGGATGGCGGAACAGGGCCTGCGCACGGCCTGCGTGACCAAGGTCTTCCCGACCCGTTCCCACACCGTTGCCGCGCAGGGCGGCATCGCCGCCAGCCTGTCCAACATGGGCCCCGATAACTGGCAGTGGCATATGTATGACACCGTCAAGGGCAGTGACTGGCTGGGCGATACCGACGCCATGGAATACCTGGCCCGCGAAGCGCCCAAGGCGGTCTACGAGCTGGAACATTACGGTGTGCCCTTCTCGCGCACCGAAGAGGGCAAGATCTATCAGCGCCCCTTTGGCGGCCACACCACCGAATTCGGTGAAGGCCCCCCCGTGCAGCGCACCTGCGCCGCCGCCGACCGGACCGGCCACGCCATCCTGCACACGCTGTATGGCCAATCGCTGAAGAACAACGCTGAATTCTTCATCGAATATTTCGCGCTGGACCTGATCATCACCGACGGGGCCTGCACCGGGGTTGTCTGCTGGAAGCTGGACGACGGCACGATGCATGTCTTCAACGCCAAGATGGTGGTGCTGGCGACCGGCGGCTATGGCCGCGCCTATTTCAGCGCGACCAGCGCCCATACCTGCACCGGCGATGGTGGCGGCATGGTTGCCCGCGCTGGCCTGCCGCTGCAGGACATGGAATTCGTGCAGTTCCATCCGACCGGCATCTATGGCTCGGGCTGCCTGATCACCGAAGGCGCGCGCGGCGAAGGCGGCTATCTGACCAACAGCGAGGGCGAACGCTTCATGGAGCGTTACGCACCGACCTACAAGGATCTGGCCAGCCGCGATGTCGTGTCACGCTGCATCACCATGGAGATCCGTGAAGGACGCGGCGTGGGTGAGCACAAGGACCACATGTTCCTGAACCTCATGCATCTGCCGCCCGAAAGCCTTGCCGAACGCCTGCCCGGGATCAGTGAATCCGCCAAGATTTTTGCGGGTGTGGACGTGACGCGCGATCCGATCCCGATTTTGCCGACCGTTCACTATAACATGGGCGGTATTCCCACGAATTACTGGGGCGAGGTTCTGAACCCGACCGCAGAAAATCCCGATCAGGTCTTTCCTGGGCTTATGGCTGTCGGCGAAGCCGGATGTGCCAGCGTGCATGGCGCAAACAGGCTTGGCTCGAACTCGCTGATCGATCTGGTTGTCTTTGGGCGCGCCGCCGCAATTCGCGCGGGTGCGATCGTGGATCGCGAATCGGCCGTTCCGGCGACCAACCAGCAAGAGGTGGACAAGGCGCTGGATCGCTTTGACAGCCTTCGCAACGCGTCGGGGGGCACCGGCACCGCGGATCTGCGCCTTGAAATGCAAAAAACCATGCAGGCCGACGCCGCCGTTTTCCGGACCGACAAGACGTTGGCTGAAGGCAAGGATAAAATGGGCGGAATTGCCGCCAAGCTGGACGATCTGCATGTCACCGACCGCGGCCTGATCTGGAATACGGATCTGATGGAAACGCTTGAACTGACGAACCTGATGCCAAACGCATTGGCGACGATTGTCGGTGCCGAAGCACGCAAGGAAAGCCGCGGCGCACATGCGCACGAGGACTATCCGGATCGCGATGACAGCAATTGGCGCAAGCATTCGCTTGCGTGGGTCGATGGAAACGAGGTTAAACTTGCCTATCGTCCCGTCCATCTGGAGCCTTTGACAAAGGCCGAGGAAGGCGGAATCGAGCTGAAGAAAATTGCTCCGAAGAAAAGGGTTTATTGATGCGTTTTCAACTGACAGCAATCTGCGGTGCCGCCGCTTTGACCTTGGCTGCATGTGTTGCGCCGCTGCCGACCACCGGTCCGGCACCGACGGCACCGGTTACGACCGCGCCGACAACGCTTGATGCCGCGTCGCGCCAGGCCGCGCGCACGGTCATCAACTCGGAAATGCAGAAGCGCCTGCCTGGTGTGAATGTTGCACCCTACACCGATTGTGTCGTGAACAACGCCACGACCGCCGAAATGATCGACATTGCGCAGATGTCGGCGGCAGGATCGGTTGGTGCGGCTGACAGCGTTGCATCGATCGTTTCGCGTCCGGCAACGACCCAGTGTATCGCCAGCGCAGCAAGCTCGGCTTCGACCTGATCCGATGCTTGCGCGGATCGCCATGACACTTGCGTTGCCGCTGGTGACGTTCGTTTCGGCCTGTGGACCGGTGCCGGTCGAGCAGGCCGAGGCGAGCTGCCTGCGCGATGCAGAGCTGGCAGCGCGACCGCGTGGCGAAGTCAGAATGGGCGTTCTGGCAGGGTCCGGGGGGTATCAGGGCGTTGCCGGGCAGATCGATCTGGATGTGTCGACCGACTATCTGGCCGGACGAGATCCCTCTGATGTCTATAATAAATGTGTGATCAGGCGGTCAGGGCAATATCCGACACGCTCGCTTCATGATCAGCCGAATTGGCGGGGCTGAGGATGTCGGTTGCGAACATTCACCGCACTGGCAAGCTCCGGCGCCGGCTCATCATGCATCTTGGCGTGCACAAGACCAGCAGCACCGCTATTCAGCGGCATCTTTATCGAAATGCCGGCCTGCTGTCTGATCAATTGGTCGTGCGAACACCGGCTCCCGGGACCGCGATGCAATCGCTGGGACAGGCCGCGATGCGGTATAGTCTGGCGCCCAGCCGCGATTGCGAAAAGCTGTTGCAACTGGCTGTTGAGGAACTGCTTGACGATTTGCCCGCCAATGATCTGCCGGTTCTGGTCAGCCATGAAAATGCAGCCGGGGCACCACCGGGAAAGGGTGGTGAAACCCGCCTGTATCCGATGATGCCCAGGATCGCCGCAAAGATCGCCGAATGGGCGCATGAATATGACACGAGCTTTGTGTTCTATAGCCGCAACATGAACGCTTGGCGGTCCAGTCTATGGGCTCAGGTTGTCCGCAGCGAAGGATATAGCCGCGGATTGGATGACTTTATCGCAGAAACCACAGAGCTGCCCGGTTGGGGCGATCTGCGCAAGAGGATGGGGCGGGCCGTCGGGGCAGAGCGCGTTCTGCGCTTGCGCCTTGAAGACGAAGCGGCCTATGCGCGTCCGGGTACGCAATTGTTGCGCCATGCCGGGCTGACAGATGAGGCGATTTCCGCCATGCCCGAACTGTCCGGATCGTCGAACGAGCGGCTGCGCCCTGCAGCCACAGAATTTATCAGGCAAGTGAATGGCTTGTCCTTGAATCCTCATGCCCGCCGAAAGGTTGCCGATCTGGTTGCCCAGGCGCAGCACCTGTTTACGGCCGAGACGCCGTCCGAAGGCGCTCTTTGAAAGGAGTAACCCATGGTTCAGTTCACACTTCCCAAGAACAGCCAGATCACGGTCGGCAAGACCTGGCCCAAGCCCGAAGGGGCAACGAATGTGAAGAAGTTCCAGATCTATCGCTGGGATCCCGATACGGGCGAGAACCCGCGGTTGGATACCTATTTCGTCGATCTGGATAAATGCGGTCCGATGGTTCTGGACGCGCTGATCAAGATCAAGAACGAGATCGACCCGACTTTGTCATTCCGCCGGTCATGCCGCGAAGGGATCTGTGGATCCTGCGCGATGAATATCGGTGGGGGCAATCATCTGGCATGTATCTATGGCATCGACGAGGTTCAGGGCGATGTCGCGATCTATCCCTTGCCGCATATGCCGGTGGTCAAGGATCTGGTTCCGGATCTGACGCATTTCTATGCGCAACATGCCAGCGTGAATCCCTATCTGATGACCAAATCGCCCACGCCGGGCAAAGAGTGGAAGCAGTCGATCGAGGATCGCAAGAAGCTGGACGGGCTTTACGAGTGCATCTTGTGCGCGTCCTGTTCGACCGCATGCCCCAGCTATTGGTGGAACGGCGATCGGTATCTGGGCCCGGCGGCGCTGCTGCATGCCTATCGCTGGATCATCGACAGCCGTGACGAGGCCACGGGCGAGCGTCTGGATGAGCTGGAAGATCCGTTCAAGCTGTATCGTTGCCACACGATCATGAACTGCACCAACACCTGCCCGAAGGGGCTGAACCCGGCGAAGGCGATTGCCTCGATCAAGCATATGATGGTCGATCGCGCGGTCTGATTTCGGCGCCGGGGGCCCGCCCCCGGACCCCTGGGATATTTCGACAAAGAAGAAGGGCCGAGGGTGGAAACACCTTCGGCCCTTTCGATTTTGGGATATGGCGGAGGTCAGCCCTCGATGTGGGTGAAATCGGCGATCTGGCGGCCGGCCTCGCGGATGCGGCTGAGCAGGTTCAGGCGGTTGCGGCGGACGATCTGGTTGTCGCTGTTGACCTGAACCGCCTCGAAGAAGGCGTCGATGGGCGCGCGCAGGGCCGCGATGGCGGTCATGGCGGCGGGGAAATCTTCGGAGGCGGTGGCCTGTTTGATCGCGGGTTCGGCGGTGTCGAGGGCGGCGAAGAGGGCGCGTTCCTCGTCGGTTTCGGCGAATTTGACATCGGCCCCGAAGCTGTATTCGACGCCGTCCTTTTCCTCGGCCTGGGTCAGGATGTTGCTGGCGCGTTTCAGGCCCTGGGTCAGGTTCTGGCCATTTTCGGTCGCCATCATGTCGTTCAGCGCGGTGGCGCGGTTCACGACCAGCACGAGGTCGTCGTTGCCCGGTTGGGCAAGGACGGCGTCGATGATGTCGTGGCGGATGCCCTGATCGCGGAGATAGACCTTGAGGCGGTCGTGGAGGAAGGAGAGGAGGTCGTCGGTGATTGATCCCGCAGCCTCTTTCAATTTTTCAATATCCGCCCGGTAGCGATCCGATGTCGCTGCTCCCATTTTGTTCAGAATCGTGCGTGCATCATCCTCGTACCCCAAGGACGCCAGTTTGCTGACGAGCTCGCGATCTCTGGGTGCGGTGTCGTGGTGATCGGTTACTACGCGCTTGATAACTGGCCAGAACATTAGGTTCTTCGCTGTGAAGCGTACTCCATTCTCGAGTACCGAACGAATAACCCCTAGCGCCGCGCGACGCAGCGCGAAAGGATCCTTGGAACCGGTTGGCTTTTCATCAATCGCCCAGAACCCTGTCAGCGTATCAATCTTGTCGGCCATTGCGACGGCGACAGAGACGGGGGCGGTGGGCACGGCGTCGGAGGGTCCCAGCGGTGAATAATGGTCGCGGGCGGCGTCGGCGACGGCTTCGGGATGGCCTGCTGCCAGCGCGTAATAGCGGCCCATGGTGCCTTGCAGTTCCGGAAACTCGCCCACCATGGCGCTGCGCAGGTCGAGTTTGGCCAGTTTCGCGGCCAGTGCGGCCTGATCGGGGCCGGTGCCGACCAGCGGGGCGATGTCGCGCGACAGCGCCGCGATGCGGGCGATGCGGTCGGCCTGGCTGCCCAGCTTGTTGTGGAAGGTCACGGATTTCAGGCCCTCGGCCCAGTTTTCCATGCCCGATTTCGCCTCGCGGAGGTCGTTTTCATAGAAGAAGGCGGCATCCGACAGGCGGGCGGCCAGAACGCGCTGATTGCCGGCGAGGATCGTCGCGCCGTCATCGGGTGTCTCGATATTGGCGACGGTGACGAAGCCTTCGATCCTGCCGGTCTTTGGGTTCTTGGCCGAGAAGAATTTCTGGTGTTCCTTCATCGAGGTTTGCAGCACCTCGGGGGGCAGGTTGAGAAAGCGGTCCTCGATCACGCCCATCAGCGGCACGGGCCATTCGACGAGGCCAGCGACCTCGGTCATCAGGGCGTCATCGGGGACGATGTCCCAGCCGCGTGCGAAGGCGAGGTTTTCGGCTTGCTGGCGGATGGCGGCTTCGCGTTCGGCGGGGTCCAGCATGACGCGGGCGCGGCGCAGCTTGGCGGCGTAATCGTCAAATCCGGTGACGGAGAAGGCATCGGGGGCTATGAAGCGGTGGCCGCGCGTGCTGTCGCCAGCGGTGATGCCTTCGATCGTCAGGGGAACGACGGTGGCGCCGGAGTCGTCGCTGAGCAGGCAGATGATCGAATGCAGCGGGCGGACCCAGCGCATCGCGCCTGCGCCCCAGCGCATGGATTTCGGCCAGGGGAAGTTGCGGATCGTACCGTCCAGCACCTCGGCCACGATCTGATCGGCAGAGCGGCCCGGCTTTTCGATGGTGGCGAACCAGACCTGGCCCTTCTTGTCGTCGCGGGTCTCGAGCTGATCGCGGGTCAGGCCGGTCGAGCGCAGAAAGCCTTCCAGCGCCTTTTCGGGGGCGTCGGTGCGCGGGCCCTTGCGTTCCTCGCGGGTGGTGGGGCTGCCGGCGCTGAGGCCTTCGATGGTCAGGGTCAGGCGGCGCGGGGTGCTGAACGCGCCCGCGCTGGCATAGGTCAGCCCGGCCTCGACCAGGCCGTCGGTGACCAGGCGTTTCAGATCCTCGCGCGCGCGGGCCTGCATCCGGGCGGGGATTTCCTCGGAAAAGAGTTCGATCAGCAAGTCAGGCATCAGTCCATCACTCCGCGTTCCGGGGTCTTGTCATTAAATTGGTGCCAGCCAAAGACGCGACCGTCGGGATAGACGGCCAGCACGCGATCCACATCGGGGCGGATCTCGGACTGGCTGAGGACGGCGCGGGCGGCGCCGGTTTCAAGGTCCTGACCGATCTGTTCGGCGTCATAGCAGTCGAACCAGCCGGGGCCGTTCAGGGGTTGGGGATCGTCAAAGGACAGTGTCGCGTCGGGCAGGGGGGTATCCAGTTGCAGACAGGCCCGCCAGCGCAGCGGCGAGCTGTTGGCATCGATCCCTTCGAAGCCATGTGCATCCAGGGGAACGGCGCCCCCTTCGGTTTGGATCACCACGGTTGCCGCAGGACTGTCAGGGTCGATCCGGTCATAAAAACCATATTCTTGCGCATACCACATGCCGGCCCCCGCCGCGACGGTTGCCCCGATCAGGGTAAGGCCGACCAGCTTTCCGTTCACGCCGTCACCCCTGCGGCATCGGTGGTCAGGAACAGGTCGGCGCAGGCCTTGGCCAGCGCCCGGACCCGACCGATATAGGCCTGACGTTCGGTGACCGAGATCACGCCGCGCGCGTCCAGCAGGTTGAACAGATGGCTGGCCTTGATGCATTGATCATAGGCGGGGTGCGCCATCGGAATGCGGCGGCCTGCGCTGTCGGTTTCCGCGGCGGCCAGGATACGGGCGCATTCGGCCTCGGCATCCTTGAAATGCTGGAACAGCATGTCGGTATCGGCCTGATCGAAATTCCAGCGCGAATATTCCTGCTCGGTCTGGCGGAAGATATCGCCATAGGTCAGCGCGATGGGCGCGTCGGGATCGTTGAAGGGCATGTCCATCACATGCTCGACCCCCAGAACATACATGGCCAGACGTTCCAGACCGTAGGTCAGTTCGCCCGAGACCGGTTTGCAGTCATGGCCGCCGACCTGCTGGAAATAGGTGAACTGGCTGACTTCCATGCCGTCGCACCAGACCTCCCATCCAAGGCCCCACGCGCCAAGGGTCGGGCTTTCCCAGTCATCCTCGACAAAGCGGACATCGTGGATCATCGGGTCCAGCCCGATCGCGCGCAGGCTGCCCAGATACAGGTCCTGCAGGTTCGGGGGGCTGGGTTTGATGATGACCTGATACTGGTAATAGTGCTGCAGGCGGTTCGGGTTTTCACCATAGCGGCCATCGGTCGGGCGGCGCGAGGGCTGCACATAGGCCGCGGCCCATGACTTGCCCCCAAGCGAGCGCAGCGTTGTCGCCGGATGGAAGGTGCCCGCGCCCACTTCCATGTCATAGGGTTGCAGCACGGCGCATCCCTGGGCCGCCCAGTAATTCTGCAGGCGCAGGATGATTTCCTGAAAACTGCGGGGTCGGTTGGGGCTGGTCATCGGGCCATCCTTTTGCATAGATCAGGCAAAGTGTTGGCGCCTTCTAGGCGCGCCATCGAACAGGGTCAATAAAGGCCCAATGAACAAGGGGCGTCTTATCGCCCGAATAAGGAGAGCGGAATGCGGCGTTTGGCTTGGATCGTGATGGCGGCAGGGCTGCCGGCGACTGGATTTGCTCAGGACGCGGTGATCCGAATCGAAGCCAAGCGCGGCGATTCCGCCGTGACCGAGGCGGCAACGAACTGGAGCTCTCAGTTTGACGAGGTGGTGACTTTTTCCTTGCCACGTGGCTGGACCGCGATCGGATTGGGGCCATTCGCGCAGAAAGACGCCGAAGACCGGCTGCAAGAGCTGAAAGCCGCAGGTCAAATCCCCCAGGACAGTTTTGTTGCCGTGCCGGGGCGCGACACCATCCTGACACCTTTTGGAGACGGAAATACCGACAGGGACATCCAGACAGATGACGGGCAAGCGGCCACGCCCGTCACCGAGGCCCTGTCGGGCAGCTATATCCGTCTGCAATCCGTGCAAACCGAAGCAGAAGCCCGCGCCGCGCTGGAGGAATGGCGCAAGACTTTTCCTGCGGCCGGAATCTGGGCTTTGGACAATAGCTGGTATTCCGTCACGCTGGGGCCGGCTTCGGCCGATGTCGCAGCGGCGTGGCTGACGGCCTTCAAGGCGGGCGGAGCCGCACCGAACGATGCGTTCATATCTGACGCGGCGGATCTGGGCACGGTTCTGGTCGAGGGGCGCGATCCCGACCTTTCGCTTGGTGACAGGGCGGAATTGCCGCCTCTGGATCAGGTGCAGCGCGTTCTGCGTTGGGCGGGGCGCTATGATGGCGATATCGATGGTCAGACGGGCCCAAAAACACGCGAGGCGATTGCCCGCGCGGTATCGGAGTTGCGGTTTTCACCCGATGCGGGCGCAACGATCAAGGAACTGATGCGCCAGCGCGACGAATGGCGCAAAGATCTGGGGCTGGCCGAGCTGCGCGATGCGGCAACGGGCCTTGCTCTGATCGCGCCACTGGAAAAACTGAGCTTCGACCGGTCGGAACGCGCCCTGTCGATTTACAAGCCCAAGAACGGTTCGGGGGCCGCGTTGATCCTGTTCAGTCAACAGGGTGGTCAACAGGAATTGCTGGATCTTTCTGGTCTTGTCACGGCGCTGGGTTGGGTTCCCCGCCCCGAACGCGATATTGAAAACGGGCATATCCTGTTGCGCGGCGCGAATGAGGATCACATCAGCATTGCCGAAGGATGGGTGCGCGACGGGCGCGCCGAGGGGTTTGTGCTGATCTGGCCTGCGGCCGACGCGGAAAACCAGCCTCGTATCGCCCGGGAGATTTCCGATAGCATCGCACGCCATGCCCCGGGCGAAAATGAATCCCCGCAAGCCGCTGCAACAACCGGTCTGGCACCCTGATCAGGGGCGCCAGAAGCGCGGCATCAGCAGCACAAGAACCGAAACGAGTTCCAGCCTGCCCAGATACATGCCCAGAATCATCAGCCATTTGGCCGAGGTCGGAAATTCCGAGATGGATCCGTTCGCCGTGATTTCCGGTCCCCATGCGGGGCCGACATTGGCGATGGCCGTCCACGCGGCGGTCAGCGCGGTCTTCGGGTGCAGGCCAGACAGTGACAGGGCGACGATCAGCAGGCCGAATGTCAGCATGAACAGTGTAAAGAATGCCATGACCGAATTGACCACGTCCTTGCTGAGTGGACGGCCCTCGTAGCGCAACGGATAAACCCGCGAAGGTGAATGCAT
Organism: Paracoccus onchidii; assembly: GCF_028294535.1. Lineage (GTDB taxonomy): Bacteria > Pseudomonadota > Alphaproteobacteria > Rhodobacterales > Rhodobacteraceae > Paracoccus > Paracoccus onchidii. Next base: position 30,950 of record NZ_JAQBIE010000017.1, read on the forward strand.
TCGGCGCACCTGCGCGCGCACGGCCTGAAACAGCACCAGATAGCGAAACACTTTCACCGAACATCCGGTCGAGCCGGTGCAGCCGCCGATCAACCCGACGACGATCAGGACCGCAAAGGGCAAATGCCCCCAGGCCATCATGTCGGTCGATGCGAACCCCGTACCCGAGAAGGTCGAGATCGTGTTGAAGACCGTTTCACGCACCAGTTCGACCGGGTGCTTGTCCTGTTGCATATAGATCAGGCGATAGATCACGATGATCGCACAAGCGTAAAAGACCCAGCGCAGATAGGCGTGGATCTGTTTGTCCTGATACAAGGGTACGAAATTGCCGCGCATGGCCTGAACCATTCTGATGAACGGAATAGAGGCGAGTATCATGAACACGCATGCGGCCCATTCCGGTCCCCCCAGATAGGCCCCGAAACTGGCATCATAGTTGGAAAACCCGCCGGTCGAACAGGTCGCCAGGGCGTGCACCACGGCGTCAAAGCCGCTCATGCCCAGCATGATATAGGTCAGGGTGCATGCTGCGGTCAGCATCACGTAGATGCGGGTCATCTCTGCCGCGATCTCCCCGGCGCGGGGCAGAACCTTGCCGAGGGTGTCGAACCCTTCCGAACGAAAGAACTGCATGCCGCCGACCTTCATTACCGGCATGAATACCATGGCCACCACGACAATTCCCAACCCGCCCGACCATTGCAGGATTGCGCGCCACAGATGCGTGCCTTTGGGGAGCCCATCCAGCACTGGAAAGGCCGTCGTGCCGGTGGTGGTCACGCCTGACATGGCCTCGAAATAGGCGTCGGAAATGCTGGCATTGGGTGCACCCAGAATAAAGGGAAGTGCCCCGAAAACCGGCAATACCGCCCAAAGCCCCGAGGTGATCAGGAATGCCTGCTGGATATTCAGCGTTTCACTGGCGGTTCTGGTCGCAACGGCGGTCAGCAGCCCCAGCACCATGGTCAGCAACCCGCATTGCAGGAACACGACCCAATGGGGATCGCCATGCCATAGATCGACCGCCATGGGCAAAGCCATCCCGGCACCCAGTGCAGAAACGATTTTTCCGATCGGATGGGCTACCGGGCGCAGATCTATCATAGCGCCTGATTGCCGCGCACCGCCGTCTGCGTCAAGTTGAACCCGACAAAACCGCGCATCCATTCCTGCTTGACTTGAACGGGTGTGTTCATGAAGCTGCGCAGCAACAAGGCGGGGTCAGGCGTCCGAACCGGCGCAGAAACGGCCCGCATCGCAGCCTGCAAGGAGGTCATATGACCGATTTTCCCGTCGATATGGAAACCCGCCCCGAGGTCAGCGGCCATTTCGATCCCGCGACGAACACGATCAGCTACATCGTCAAGGATCCGGCCTCCAATGCCTGCGCCATCGTGGATTCGGTCATGGATATCGACTATGCAGCAGGTCGGATCACACATGAGCATGCCGATCTGCTGATTTCGGAAATTCGTGACCGGGGGCTGGATCTGGCGTGGATCATTGAGACCCATGTTCACGCCGACCACCTGTCAGCCGCGCCTTATATCCAGCAACATCTGGGCGGCAAGATCGGCATCGGCAGCGGGATCATGGAGGTGCAGGACACCTTTGGAAAGGTCTTCAACGAAGGGACCGAGTTTCAGCGCGACGGCAGCCAGTTCGACCGCCTGTTCAAGGATGGCGACAGTTACGAGATCGGCGCGCTTCGGGCCTTTGCGATGCACACGCCGGGGCATACACCTGCCTGCATGACGCATGTCATGGGTGATGCCGCTTTTGTCGGTGATACGCTGTTCATGCCCGATGGCGGCTCGGCGCGCGCCGACTTTCCGGGCGGTGACGCGGGTGTTTTGTATGACAGCATCCAAAAGGTTCTGTCGCTGCCCGACGGTATGCGTCTGTTCATGTGCCATGATTATGGCCCGAACGGGCGTGACATTCAGTGGGAAACCACCGTGGGTGAGGAAAAGGCCAACAACATCCATGTCGGTGGCGGAAAGAGCAAAGAGGATTTCGTGGCGTTTCGGACCCAGCGCGATGCGACCCTGGCGATGCCCAAGCTGATCATCCCCTCGCTTCAGGTGAATATGCGTGCCGGTGAAGTCCCAACCGACAAGGATGGGCGCCCGATGCTGAAAGTGCCTGTCAACGGGTTATGATGACGGGCCGGATCATCCGCGACCTTGGGGCGCGTTGACCACCGCGGCCCGGCGCGGAACATATAACGCATGACCTCGCCGGCTTTACGATATCTGACCCGGATCTGTGCGCCCCAGCGGCGCCGTTTGAAACTGGGTTCGGGGTTGGCGGTGCTGGCCGAAGCCCTGTGGTTGCCGCAAGCGGCCGTCCTGGCAATGGTGCTTGGGGGGATGGCCAGCGGACAAGACCCCGATCTGTGGATGAGTGCCGGGGCGATCGCGATCCTGGGCGTGGCGCGAAGCGGGCTGATTTTTTTGGCGAGCCGGCAGTTCGAACAGGGCGCTGATGCGGTCCTGGCTGCGACACGCGCGCAGATTCTGGCGCGGGCCCAGCAGTATGCGCCTGGCCCCGAGGTGCCGTCATCGGCGCAGACCGCCGTGTTGATGGTCGAAAAGACGTCTTTGATACGCGCCCATCTGTTGCGCTGGCCTGCGGCACGCGCACGCGTTGCGGTGATCCCGGTGTTGATCCTGGCGGTGATTTTTCCCGTTTCATGGCCGGTGGCATTGATCCTGATGATCAGCGGGCCGTTGATCCCGGTTTTCATGGCGCTGATCGGGATGGCGGCAAAAGATGCCTCGGCGCGACAAATGGAGGAAATCTCTGGCCTGAACTCGCTGCTTGTGGACCGGCTTGGTGCGTTGATCGACATTCGGTTGTTGCGGGCCGACAAGCAAATGAAGAACGATTTTCAGATTCGCGCCGATCGTTTGCGTCAGCAGACCATGCAGGTATTGCGGGTGGCATTCCTGTCCAGTGCAGTGCTGGAACTGTTCGCGGCGCTTGGGGTTGCCATGACGGCGGTCTATGTCGGCTTTACCTTGCTGGGGGAACTGCGTTTCGGAAGCTGGGGGCGGGTTCTGACAGCTTCCGAGGGAATCTGGCTGCTATTGCTTGCGCCGGTGTTCTTTCAGCCGTTGCGCGACATGGCAGCCGCTTGGCATGACCGTGTCGCGGCGCAGGCCGCCGCGGACGAGCTGTTGATGGACGAGGAACGCAGTTTGACCCGTATTCCGGGGCAGGGTGCCGATGCGGATCGAATGGCCGGTGCCATTTCGGTGCGGGGCTTGCGCTTGCGCGGTATTTCCTATCCGGATCTGGACATCGCGCCGGGCGAGATGCTGGCCATTACCGGGCCGAGCGGCAGCGGCAAGACCACATTCCTGATGGCACTTGCCGGTATTCTGCCAAGCGATGGGGCATTGAAGGTCGGTGATGTGATCGTTGACGACAAGACGGCGGATGGCTGGCGCCAATCCGTCGCATTGATAACACAGCATGTTCATTTTCTCGACCTGCCGCTACGCGAAAATCTGACGCTTGCGCCCAGCATCGACGATGATCGTCTGGCGCAAGCACTGACTCTTGCCGACGCAGACGAGATCGTCAACCAGCTGCCTCAGGGATTGGATACGGTTCTGGGCGAACGGGGCGGCGGCGTTTCGGGCGGCGAGGCCCGGCGCCTGATCGTGGCACGCACTGCCTATTGGAACCGACCATATGTAATGGCGGATGAGCCGACGGCCGATCTTGACGATATGACAGCACAGCGTGTGATCCGCGGTCTGCTGGATCTGAATGCGCAAGGTGCGGGCTTGATCGTTGCAACGCATGATCCGCGCTTGATCCGCGTCATCGAACGAAGAATCGATCTGGCCGCATGACTCCGCTCTGGCAGATATTTCGGCTGATATGGCGGGATCGACGCGCATCAATGTCGCGCGCCGTGCTGTTGACCATTTGGGTCATGGTCGCAGGGATCGCCCTGTTGTCGTTGTCAGGATGGTTTATCGTTGCGGCGGGCATGGCGGGGCTTGCCGGAACAGGGGCCGTCTTTGACGTGTTTCGCCCGTCGGCCGGGATCAGGTTTCTGGCGATGGCGCGCACAGCCGGGCGTTATGGGGAACGGTTGCTGTCTCATGATGCGACATTGAAGGTGCTGACCAGCCTTCGGGTGCGCTTGTTGGTCGGTATGTCCCGAGAAAACCATGCGATGCTGCTGCGATTGCGCAGCGGCAAGGCGTTGAACAGGTTGACCGCTGATATTGATGCCCTTGATGGCGTTGCAATCCGCGTCGTGTTTCCTGTTCTCGGCGCGGCATTTGCTGCCTTGGCAACCTTTGCGGGGCTTTGGTTTCTGGTCGGGCCGCTGGTGTCTGTCTGGGCGGTGGGCAGCCATGTTTTCGGGGGGGCACTGGTCCTGTTCTGGGGCGGATGGGCAGGGGCGCATCTGTCAGAGCGGGCCGAGGATCTTTCCCAGGATTTGCGTGCCGGCGTCATTGATCACTTGCGCGGCCGTCTGACCCTGATTTCAGCAGGGCGACTGAGGGACAATATGGCAGTGCTGGGCCGTATCGACGCAGCCGCACGTGCCGCGATGATGAAACAGGCGGGGATCGAATGGCGTGTTGCGGCAGGATTGCAGCTCGTCGCGCTGAGTTCATTGGTGGGCACGATCCTGATCTCGGGGCGGCTGCTCAGCGATGGTCATATCGGTGCGGCGCAGGCAGCCTTGGCCATTTTCGCGGCCCTCGCCCTTGCGGAACTGGGGGGCGCGATACAGCGCGGTGTATTCGAGCTTGGTCGCATGCGCGCCGCAGCGCGACGCGTGGCACCCGGACTGTCGGGCGCGCCCCTCGATCCTCAGATCGTCGGGAATGAAGATGGACTTGCTATGCCGGGATCAGAATTGACGGGGCTTGCGCTGACGGGGCTTGATCTTTGTCCGGCTCCGGGGACCGGCACCATTGTCGAGAATTTCAATCTTGTGGTGAGCGCCGGCGAAACCGTTGCGCTAATCGGCGCAAGCGGTTCGGGCAAGACCAGCCTCTTGAATGCCATCGCGGGGTTGATTCCGGTGTCGCGCGGCCAGATCAGCACAGGGGGGCGGTTGGGCTATTTGCCACAGCGCCCTGCGTTGATGGCCGGAACCATACGGGATGCGCTGCATCTGGCCGCGCCTGACAGCGACGATCGTGACAAGGCCCTGATCATGGCGGTTTGTGCCTTCCCGGTCGATCTGGACTACCGGCTGGGTGAATCTGGCAGCGGCCTGTCCGGGGGTGAACAACGCAGGCTGGCCTTGGCAAGGGTGCTGATCCAGCGACCGGCAATCCTGTTGCTGGACGAACCGACAGAAGGGCTGGATCACGCGACAGCCGAATCCGTCCTGCATGGAGTGCGCGCATGGCTGCCCGACGCAGCGATTCTGATTGCGGCCCATCGTCCGGCCGAGCGGCAGGCGGCCGATCGCGTCATCAGCCTTTAGACGCGCGTGACCGGCGTCCGCCGCGTCTTCCCGCCCCCGCTTGTGCCAAGGCGCTCTTGCTGGCTTCGGCAAAGCTGGCACCTTGTTCGACGGCTTCGATAACCCGTGCAAAGCGGATCCATTCGCCTCCGTTCGGATCATGGTCCATCAACATGTTGGCGGCACGGATCGACTCCATCTCGACCAGCCGTATCGGGTTCATGATGGCGCTTGTCATCCCGGCGCCAATGGCCATCGGCAAGAAAGCGGCGTTGATCCCGTGGCGATGAGGCAGGCCAAAACTGATATTGCTGGCCCCGCAGGTCGTGTTGACGCCAAGTTCTTCACGAAGACGACGCACAAGGGCAAAGACCTGTCGCCCGGCAGTCGCCATGGCACCAACCGGCATGACAAGGGGGTCGACCACGATGTCATGGGCCGGAATGCCAAAATCCGCGGCGCGTCGGACAATCTTGCGCGCGACGTCAAAGCGGATATCGGGGTCTTCACTGATGCCCGTATCGTCATTGCTGATCGCGACGACCGGGACGTCGTATTTCTTGACGAGGGGCAGAACCATTTCGAGCCGGTCTTCCTCACCCGTGACGCTGTTGACCAATGGACGTCCCTGCGCCGCGCCCAGTCCCGCCTCAAGTGCGGCCGGAACCGAACTGTCGATGCAGAGCGGCACATCGACCAACCCTTGCACCAGTTCGATCATCTGCCGCATCAAGGGGGGTTCGGTCACGTTGGGGTCCGGGTTCGAATTGTAGACCACGCCTGCATTCACATCCAGAACCATCGCCCCACAAGCAACCTGCAGGACGGCATCTCGTTCCACGGTCGAGAAATCGCCGGCTTCCAATTCTGCGGCAAGCTTCTTTCGCCCGGTCGGGTTGATCCTTTCCCCGATGACACAGAAGGGTTCGTCGAATCCGATTGTCGCCGTTTTCGTGGCCGATTGCAGGATTGTTCTTGTCATCAGATACCTTTCATTCAGCGCGGGCGCGATCCAGCCAACCGGTTGATGCCGCAATGCCACCCAGAGGGAACAGATGGGCAGCCGAAATCGGGAAATCGGGGTCGCTGTTTCGGGCCAGTGCCAGGGCGGTCACGAATTCGGTCGGTTCGTAAGGCACGAGCAGCTTGGTCACATCACGCGCGCGCCGCTGCAGGACCCGCAATGACGGGCCGACGCCGCACATGATCGCAAATTTCAGCATCGTCTGCAGTTTGGCCGGACCTGCCACCCCGATGCGAATCGGCATGGTGATGCCCTGATCGTGCAGCCGTCTGGCCCATTGGATCACCGGATCAGCCTCGAATGCGAATTGGGTCACGATCTGAAACGCGGCATCGCTGCGTTCCGCGAAATCGGCCTTCCACTTCAGGGCGCGCAACACCTCGGCCTCGCCGCCACCGGGGTCGATATCGCGATTGCCTTCGGGATGGCCGGCGATGAATAAGCTGGGGAACCCGTCCAGCAGGCCGGTGCCAAGCAATTGCATCGAATCCGCATAGGGCCCACGGGGCTGGGGCAGGCCGCCGCCAAGCACCAGTATCCCCGCCGCGCCACAATCGCGATATCCGCTGACCCATTCCCGCAACGACATGGCGTCCGGTACCAGTCTTGCGGGCAGATGGGGTATCGCGCGATACCCCTGCGCCGCCAGACGCGCGACCGCCGAATGCATGTCGGCGATCGGGGTTCCGTCGATATGGGCAACGAAAACCAAGGCGCCCTGTTGCATATGCGCCGGGAAATCATCGACTTTTTGCAATGTGCGCGGCATCACCTCGATCGACGCATCGTCCAGAAACCGGGCCATCGCGGCATTATTGGTGGAAGGAGTGCGAAATCGCATCAACGTCATCCTAGTCAACCTTGCCTTCGGGGTGAAAGCCGCCATTGTCGATCAGGTCACGCAATCGCTGCCTGTCATATTCGGCTTCGATCCAAGCAGCCAGGCTGTCAGCATCGGGCGCTTCGCGCAATTCACGGCGCCATTGCGACAGGTAGTCATCCGTGCCTGCCAGACCTGCCTTCATGGCCGCGCGGTCAATGGCCTGTTCGAATCGTTCGGACAGCGATTTGCGGCGCGCGGTGCGGCCCTTTCCCTGCATCACCTGTGCAGGAATGTCGCGCCAAAGAACCAAAGTCACGTCCACCATTCGCAACGCCTCTCCTTTCTTCAAAGACTGGCATGGTGGACCGGTCAGGATGGTTCAGTTGCGACCATCAAGAGGGCCGTTTGCGACCTGTCGGGCATTTGCGGGTGCGGCCTCTTGTATGCTCAGGGTTCAGAGGTTACGTTTTAACTAACTTACGAACGGAGGGCGTGTATCATGGCGCCCAAGCGTCCTGCGGGTGCGGGCGCGTTCCCGAAAAATGCGGTCGAGCCGTCTGTCACCCGCCAGTCCGAGGAGGGGGCGCTTTATGCGGCCCTCGATCTCGGGACAAATTCGTGCCGTATGCTGATTGCGCGACCGCGCGGCAGTCAGTTCACGGTTGTGGACAGCTTTTCCAAGCCCGTGCAGCTTGGACAGGGGCTGGAAGCTTCGGGGCGCTTGTCCCGCGGCTCGATGGCGCGCACCGTGCACGCATTGCAGGTGTGTCGGCGCAAATTGGATATGCATCGCGTTCGGAATATGCGTCTGGTTGCGACCGAAGCTTGCCGCCGTGCGCGCAACAGCAGGGATTTCATGCGTACGATCCGGCGTGAAACCGGGCTTCCCTTTGAAATCATCGGTGCCGAAGAAGAGGCCCGGCTGGCAGTGATTTCCTGTGCGCCGCTGGTCAGCCAGACGACAGAGACCCTGATGGTGGTGGATATCGGCGGTGGTTCGACCGAACTGGTCTGGATCGATCTCGAGGATGTCGAACCGGGCGAACGTTCGCGCGCGATCATGCGGCTGTCTGATGGCTTTGCCAATCCGCAGCCGGGCGGTGCGCGGGTGGTGGATTGGATCAGCGTGCCTCTGGGCGTGGCGACCTTGCGTGATCAATTCGCGGATGTCGAGGATGATCAGGGTCGCTTCGCGCTGATGAGCTGGTATTTCGAAGAACTGCTGTCGGATTTCGCGCCATACGCGGATGGTTCCCCGGATGAGGGTTTTCAGATCATCGGCACATCGGGCACGGTCACGACGGTCGCAGCCAGTCATCTGGGGTTGCGGCGGTATGACCGGACCAAGGTTGATGGTCTGGAAATGACCAGCGATCAAATCGACAAGGTGATCCACTCGTATCTGCAACTGGGTCCGGACGGGCGACGGCGCGACCCGCGTATCGGGCGTGAGCGCCACGCGCTGATCATGTCAGGGGCCGCGATCCTGCAGACATTGATGCGCGTATGGCCCACAAACCGCCTGTCAGTCGCGGATCGCGGTCTGCGAGAGGGGTTGCTTTATGCCCAGATGGTGCGCGATGGGGTGTTGACGCCTGATGGCATGAACGGAGTGGCATGATGAGTAAGGGACCGGGCAGCCGCGCGGGAAAATCCAGCGGGCGCGGACAGCGCGATCTGCGTGTGCGGGTCAAAACGGCCAAGGGGCGCAAGCTGTCCAGCAAGCTTTGGCTCGAACGTCAGTTGAACGATCCATATGTCGCCCGCGCCCGGCGCGAAGGATATCGTGGTCGCGCGGCGTTCAAGATACTTGAGCTTGACGACAAGTATCGTTTTCTGGTGCCGGGGGCGCGGGTCGTTGATCTGGGTTGTGCGCCAGGTGGCTGGTGCCAGGTGGCCCTGCAACGTGTGAACGCGCTGGGAGAAAAGGGCGACAAGGCCGTCGGGCGGGTTGTCGGCGTTGACCTGCAAGAGGTTGACCCGATCGCGGGGGCTGAAATTCATCAGCTGGATTTCCTGTCGGAAGGGGCGGATGATCTGGTCAAGGAATGGCTTGGCGGCCCCGCAGATGTCGTCATGTCGGATATGGCGGCAGCATCATCAGGGCATAAGGCGACGGATCACTTGCGGATTGTCGCGCTTGTCGAGGCGGCTGCCCAACTTGCATTTGATGTCCTGGAGCCGGGTGGAACATTCGTCGCCAAGGTCCTTGCAGGAGGGGCCGAGGCAGAGATGCAGCTGACCCTCAAGAAGGCATTCACGAAAGTGGCGAATGTCAAACCGCCGGCCAGTCGCAGCGATTCATCCGAGAAATTCGTGGTCGCAACCGGGTTTCGCGGTCGGCCTGAAACCGATCAGGACAGCTGATCGGCGCGGGCCTGAAATGCGTCCGGGGTTTGGCCCGTCGCATCAACCACGGCACGTGTGAAATGGGTCAGGCTGGAATATCCCAGCCGCGTGGCAATGGCAGCAGGAGCAAGGCGCTTGCCGCGCAGCATGATGATCGCCAGTTCCAGACGCACGGCATTGAGAATCTCGACGGCGCGTTGTCCCCTTGCGGCCATGCAGGCACGGTCCAGCGTGGTCAGGTTGCTGCCCAGGGCGGTTGCCAGTTCCGACACGGATACCTGTTCCAATGGATGGTCCCGCGCCAATGAGATGAACCGTTCGACAAGCGGGCGGTCCTGCACATCGTTCGGCATGTGTCGGGCGTGACCCTGAATGGCGGGTTGCAGATGTTCGAAAATCTCGGCAAGTCGTTGCAGCGCCGGGGCCGTCGAACCGTTTTCCTTGTCTGTCAGGGCGCGAAGGCAGCTTAGCAAGGGGTCGCAAACGCTGCCGATATGCCCTGATAGCCCGTCACCGGGCAGGACTGCGCCAAACTGCTCGGTCAGCCGTGACGGGATCAGAGCGACATAGCCTTCGCTGTCCACCATCGGTGTGCAGGAATAGGCCGTGCCCGCAGGAATATAGCGCAGATCCCCCGGACCCATACGATGGTCGCGGCGCGGAAAACTGACGGCATTGCGCCCTCGGGTGACCCAGATCACACTGTGTTCCGGGCGCGTGCGCGGCCCAAGTCGCGTTCCGGACGCGCCCCAGATATAAGTCGCCAGTGGTAACAAGACCGGTGAAGGCGGGGTGTTGATGCGCCGCGCCCCGACAGTCGGCGCGACTTGGGCGGTCGGGGCAGCACGATCATGTCGTTTGATTCTGGAAGTTTCGGGCCTGTTTTGCGCAGGCAAATTCACCGGACCGTGATCCGCGAGCCTTGCCGCGACGATATTGCGATCCTTGCCGGAGATGCGGGTTCCCGAACCCAGTTTTCCCAAACCCGTTTGAGAAAAGGGAAAACCTGACGAAATCTCTGTGTTCTTGCTGTGCATCGTTATGCTGCCCGCACCATGATTGGCCTTAGGCGGATTATCGCCTATTGGGCGATTCGGCTCAACTGTCCAAAGAGACAAGGTTAGTTTTGCGGGCCAACAGGCCAGGCTTGCCAGTCGCGCATGCGCCCGCGAAACCAGATCCGCTGGGACTTGGCGTATTGTCGCGTGGCGATGATGGCCCGCTCGGTCGCGGTCTCAAGGTCAAGCTTGCCCGCCAGATGCGCCATAAGCTCTGGGGCGCCGATTGCGCGGGCCCATTGTTGCGCCGGATCCCAGAATGGCTGCATGTGGCGGGCTTCGGCCAAGGCACCAGATTGAACCATCTGCGCGAACCGGGTCGCGATCCTGTCGGCAAGCCAGTCCCGATCGGCTTGCAGGACAAGGCGCTGTGATTGTGTTTCATCGACAAGGGGGGGCGGTGTGTCGGCCTGCCATTCCGAAAGTCCCCGGCCGGTTGCGCGCCAGACCTCCCAGGCGCGTTGGACGCGCACGGGGTTGCGGGTGTCGATACGTTCGCGGGTTCGTTCATCCAGCTCGCCTACAAGCTGTGCCAGACCGTCGTCCCGCGCAAGGATCCGGTCGGATTCATCGCGGTATTCCGGCGGGGTCGGGGGCACATAGGCTAGCCCCCGCGTCAGTGCCGACAGGTATAAACCTGTTCCGCCCGCAATGATCAGGCGCTGGTTCAACAACGGTTCCACATCGCGCAGCCAGTCGCCGACCGAATAGCTGCATCCCGGATCGACATGGCCGTAAAGCCGGTGTGGCGCGGTGGCTTCGTCCTTGATGTCGGGGCGCGCCGTCAGCACCCGCCAACAGGACCAGATCTGCAGGGCGTCCGCATTGACGATGATACCGCCCTGAACCTGCGCGACCGCCATCGCAAGCGAAGATTTACCGCTTGCGGTGGGACCTGCAATCAGCAGGTGGCGGGACGGATCGATCCGCGATAAATCAGTGGTGCGCATCTGGGATCTCGGGCAGTTGATTGTCGGGGCCTTTTGCGACATTTTGCGTCGCGATGAAAGCGGCGGGCCCAAGGAAGGACAGCTCATGACCGAACAATCGGGCCCCGCGCCCACCCAGTATAACCGGGTTATGCTCAAGATTTCGGGCGAAGCACTGATGGGCGATCAGGGATTTGGGCTGCATCCCCCGACCGTGTCGCGAATCGCCAACGAGGTGGACACCGTCGCCAAGATGGGCGTCGAGGTGTGCATGGTGATCGGCGGGGGCAATATCTTTCGCGGCCTGCAGGGCAGCGCGCAAGGTATGGAACGCACCACCGCCGATTACATGGGTATGCTGGCCACGGTGATGAATGCGCTGGCCATGCAATCCGCGCTTGAGGCGATGGGTCATCATTGCCGGGTGATCAGCGCAATCCGCATGGATGAAGTCTGCGAACCTTATATTCGCCGCCGTGCGATCCGGCATCTTGAAAAGAAACGGATCGTCATATTCGCAGCCGGGACCGGGAACCCCTATTTCACGACCGACACGGCTGCCACGCTGCGGGCGAATGAAATGAACTGCGAAGCGATCTTCAAAGGGACAAAGGTTGACGGGGTGTATGACAAGGACCCGGCCAAATTCCCCGATGCCAAGCGGTATGGCGATGTCAGCTATGACGAAGTCTTGCAGAAACATCTGGGCGTCATGGATGCTTCGGCGATTGCCCTGGCGCGTGACAATCGCTTGCCCATTGTTGTGTTCTCGCTGGACGAGCCGGGTGGGTTCCGTTCGATCCTCGAAGGGCGGGGTACCTACACGCGCGTGCATGTGTGACGGTCTGACATGACAACGCTGCGCGCCAGCATCGACCGGGGTGTTCACAGCCCGGTCGTTCAGCATTTCATCACTGCGGTCATCATCTTCAACGCGCTGATTCTGGGGCTGGAAACCTCGGAACATGTGATGCAGCGGTTCGGCCCGCTGATCCTGTTCCTCGATTCCCTTTGTCTGGCGATTTTCGTGGTCGAACTGGCGTGCAAATTGTTCGCGCGCGGCCTGCGGTTTTTCCGCGATGGTTGGAATATCTTCGACTTCGTGATCATCGCGGTCGCATTGATGCCGGCCACGCAGGGCCTGTCGGTGTTGCGCGCCTTGCGGATCCTGCGCTTGTTGCGCATCGTATCGGTCACGCCAAGGCTGCGCCGCGTTGTCGAAGGGTTTCTGGACGCCTTGCCCGGCATGGCCAGCGTCTTTCTGCTGATGGGGATCATCTTCTATATCGCGGCTGTTATCGCGACGAAGATGTTCGGCCCCTCTTTCCCCGATTGGTTCGGCACATTGGGTGAATCGGCCTATTCGCTGTTTCAGATCATGACATTGGAAAGCTGGTCGATGGGGATCGTGCGCCCGGTCATGGAAACCTATCCCAATGCCTGGTTGTTCTTTGTGCCCTTTATTCTGGTGACGACATTTGCCGTGATGAACCTGGTGGTCGGTCTGATCGTCAACTCGATGCAGGACGCGCATCACGAAGAGGAAACCGAGAATACAGGCGTCTATCGGGACGAGGTTCTGGCCCGGCTGGAAAGCATCGAAAAACGTTTGTCCGGCATGGCGGCGCCCTCAGAACAATCGACGCAGACCGACGACAGAACGCACAACTAGGCAGTCTTACCAAGTGGCAAATCCGGGACCTTTCGGATTGAAGGCATTCTACCGCCCATGGATCGGGCAAAGCCTTTGCCAACACTGTGCATAATGGTTACAAGCAAACAAAATTCAATTCAGAGGCAGTCCGAAATGGCAGAGGACATCGAAATCGACATTGACGATCTGGAACGGCGTATGAAAGGCGCGATGGAAAGCCTGCGCCATGAATTCGCGTCGCTGCGGACCGGGCGCGCTTCGGCCTCGATGGTCGAACCGGTTCAGGTCGAGGCGTATGGCCAGATGACGCCGGTCAACCAGCTTGGCACCGTGAACGTGCCCGAGCCCCGGATGGTGACGATCAACATCTGGGACAAGTCGATGGTCGGCAAGGTTGAAAAGGCCATCCGCGAAAGCGGTCTGGGCATCAACCCGCAGACCAATGGGACGATCATCATGCTGCCCATCCCCGAACTGAACGAGGAACGCCGCAAGGAACTGACAAAGGTTGCCGCGCAATACGCCGAAAGCGCCCGCGTCGCGATCCGGAATGTGCGTCGCGACGGGATGGATCAGGTCAAGAAGGGCAAGGCCAACGGCATGCCGGAAGACGATCAGAAATTCTGGGAAGGTGCCGTTCAGGAACTGACCGACAAGATGATCGGGCATGTCGACGAATCGCTCGAGGCCAAGCAGGCCGAGATCATGCAGGTCTGAGGGCAACATGGCCGCCGAAACCGCACAAAGTCTTGCTTCCGGGGGCAGCTCGGCGCCCCGACATGTCGCCATCATCATGGATGGCAATGGCCGTTGGGCGGTCGAACGCGGCTGGCCGCGCCTTGTCGGTCATCGTCGTGGCGCGGAACGGGTCAAGCAGATCGTTCGCGCCTGCCCGGATCTGGGCGTGAACTGGTTGACGGTCTATGCGTTCTCGACCGAAAACTGGAAGAGGTCGACCGAAGAGGTGCTTGGCCTGATGAAGATCTTCAGGCGGTATATCGAGCGCGAGGCCGAAGGCATGTCCGGCGAAGGCGTTCGCATGCGCTTTATTGGTGGTCGCGAACGTCTGGATCCGAAATTGCAGGCATTGATGACTGCGATCGAGGCTCGGACGGCAGGCAACACCCGCCTGAACCTGACGGTTGCAATCAATTATGGCGGTCGTGATGAACTGGCCCGCGCGGCAGCACGTCTGGCACAAAAGGTCGCGCGCGGCGAGATCGCCGCGCCCGGCGAGGCCGATCTCGAAGCTTGCCTGGATACAGCCGGACATCCCGATCCCGATCTGGTGATCCGGACATCGGGTGAAACCCGGACTTCGAATTTCCTGCCCTGGCAGGCGGCCTATGCCGAATATGAATTCACGCCGACATTGTGGCCCGATTTCACACCGGAGCATCTTGCGGCAATTCTTGACCGATATGGCCTGCGCGAGCGCCGCTTCGGGGGCGTATGAGTGACAAGACCCCGATAGCCGGCCCGCCGGGCGCAACCGGAAAATGGGCAGATTTGTCACGACGCATCGCCTCGACGGTGGTGCTTCTGGGGATCGGGGTTCTGCTTGCTGTGGCGACCGGGCTTTGGCTGCGGTTGGGCATGGCGATCATTTGCGCGATCACGTTCTGGGAACTGGCCAATATGACCGGCTGGCGCCATCCGCAAATGCATGCGGGGCCGTTCGGGTCATGGCGGCCGCTGGCGCTGGCTGCGATCGCAGGTGTCGCACAGCTTTGCGCGCTGGTTCTGTATCACCCGATGTCCTGGCTGTTCCTGTTGCTGCCGATCCTGGCAGGTTTGCCCGGCGCGGCGCGGCGTGATCGCGGAACCTATGCCATTTTCGGGGCGGCAATCCTGTTGGTTGCCTATGGTCTGGTGATTTTCCGCGAGGATTTCGGCCTTGCCTTCGTGTTATGGCTGATGGGTATCGTGATCGTTTCCGACACTGCCGGCTATTTCTTTGGCCGCATTCTGGGCGGCCCGAAATTCTGGCCATCGCTCAGCCCCAAGAAAACCTGGTCGGGTACGATTGCCGGTTGGGTTGGCGCCGGGCTTCTGGGGACGCTGCTTTGGCTGTCGGGGCATGGTGACTGGTCTTTGATATGGGTTTCGCCGATTGTCTGCTTTGCGGGGCAAATGGGTGATATCGCGGAAAGCTGGCTGAAACGCCGTGCGGGCGTCAAGGACAGTTCCAATCTGATCCCGGGCCATGGGGGTTTCATGGATCGGTTCGACGCCGTGACGGGCGCGGTTCTGGCAACCATGCTGATCGGGTTTGTCACGAACCTGCCCGCGGTGAATTGAGATATGCGACGCATTTCCATCCTTGGCGCGACCGGCTCGGTCGGCAGCAGCGGGTATGACCTGATCCGTCGGGCAGGCGGTGCCGCTGCCTATGATGTTGTTGCGCTGACCGGGGGGCGCAATATCGCGCGTCTGGCGCGAATGGCACGCGAGTTGCGGGCAGAGATTGCCGTCACCGCGCATGAAGACCTGCTGCCGGATCTGCGGGACGCATTGAAAGGTTGTGATGTCGAGGCGGCTGCCGGGCGCGATGCTCTTGTAGAGGCCGCGGCCCGCCCAGCCGATTGGGTTCTGTCCGCGATCGTGGGATCCGCCGGATTGGCGCCGGGCTTGCAGGCATTGGAACAAGGCGCGACCCTTGCCTTGGCCAACAAGGAATCGCTTGTCTGTGCCGGGCCTTTGATTACTGGTGCAGCAGCAAGAGCAAAGACAAAAATCCTGCCGGTAGATTCCGAACATTCTGCAATTTTTCAAGCTCTTGGATCTGAAAACCTCGATTCCGTCAAGGATATCACCATCACCGCTTCGGGCGGAGCCTTTCGTGATTGGCCCATCGAACGCCTGGCCGCGGCCACGGTGGCCGAGGCTTCGACCCACCCGAATTGGGCAATGGGGCAGCGCATCACCATTGATAGCGCATCCATGTTCAACAAGGCCATGGAAGTAATAGAAACCAAAGAATTTTTTGGTGTTCCTGCGCAAAAGATCAAAGTCGTGGTCCACCCGGAATCGATTATTCACGCCATTGTCAATCATATCGATGGCGGATCGATTGCACATATGGGGGCACCTGACATGCGCCACGCCATCGGTTACGCGCTCAATTGGCCGACACGCGCCGCGCTGCCGGTCGCGCCGCTTGATCTGGCCTTGACTGGAAGCCTGACATTCCGCGCCCCGGATGAAAATCGCTGGCCGGCACTGCGTCTCGCCCGCGAGGTGATGGCTGCGGGGGGCATGGCCGGCGCCGTATTCAATGCCGCGAAAGAACAGGCTCTGGATGATTTCATCGCGGGGCGGATCCGTTTTACCGAGATGGCACCACGGGTTGCCTTGGTGCTTGACAAGTTGAGCGCCCGGGACGGGTTCAGTGTGGACCCCGATTCACTTGATACGGTTCTGTATTGGGACCGGTTGGCGCGACGCGAGGGCGCAGCATGACAGACATCATTCCCCAGTTTGGCGGCACGATCTGGACGTTGGCCAGTTTTGTCGTGGCCCTGGCCGTTATTGTGACAGTGCATGAATACGGGCACTACATAATCGGCCGCATCTCGGGAATACGCGCCGAGGTGTTTTCCGTCGGGTTCGGACCGCGCCTGTTCTCGCGGCGTGATCGGCGCGGAACTGTCTGGCAGGTCGCGGCGGTTCCGCTGGGTGGCTATGTCCGTTTTCTGGGCGATTCCAATGCCGCAAGTGCCGGAACCGGGCAGGCGGTCGACCCGGCGTTTCGTCGCCAGACATTGACCGGGGCACCGCTATGGGCGCGTTTTGCAACGCTATTGGCAGGGCCCGTGTTCAATTTTGTTCTGTCGATCCTCATCTTTGGCGGTTTCGCTCTGTTTCAAGGATTGCCGACACAGGATGTCAGGGTCGGTGAAATTGCCCCTGCACCCCCGGGTGTTGTGAATGAACTTCAATCCGGCGATGAAATTCTGGCGATTGACAGCATGAATGTGACGAACTGGTCCGATATCGGTCGTATCGCCGCTGAACTTGCCCCTACCGATCGGTTCGACTGGACGCTGCGCCGCGATGGTGAGGTGATGACGGTTCAGGGACCGGATCCTGTTCCCCCACGCATTACCGGTGTTGCACCGCGCAGTGCTGCTGCCGATGCGGGGTTGATGGCCGGTGATGTGGTCCTGGCGATCGCCGGCACGCCGATCTCGCGATTTTCACAGATGCGCAGCAGTGTCGAAGCCGCGCAAGGTCAGCCATTGCTGCTATCTGTGTGGCGTCCCGGGCAGGGTGTCGCCGAATACACGCTTGTTCCAAAAGAACAGGATCTTCCCAGTGCCGAAGGCGGGTACGAGCGGCGCTGGCTGATCGGGGTCACCGGCGGTGAGGGCTATTTCGCACCCGCAACGCGGCGCGCAGGTCTGGCGGAATCCGCCTGGTTGGGGGTGATACAGACCTGGGGGATTATCACATCGTCGCTTGCAGGAATGTGGGCGATGATTTCCGGACAGATCGGAAGCTGCAATCTTGGCGGGGCGATCAGCATCGCGGAAAGCACGGGGCAGGCGGCCAGCGCGGGTGGTGCCAGCTTCCTGTGGTGGATAGCGGTTCTTTCCGCAGCCATCGGTTTCCTGAACCTGTTGCCCATTCCCGTTCTGGATGGCGGGCATCTGATGTTCTATCTTTACGAGGCGGTTACCGGGCGACCGCCATCCGACCGGGCACTGAACCTGCTGACGGCGATCGGGATGGCGGCAGTGCTGAGCCTGATGATTTTTGGCCTCACGAACGATCTTTTCTGCCCATAGGGTGCGATGTGCTTTTGACAGCAACGTCTGTTTGAGGCACAAGCTAGGACCAAAAGAAGGTGCCGGCAGCGCACCAAAGCAGGCTTGAAAGAGGGGCAGCGATGACACGGAAACTGGGCAAGGGCGCGGTTGCGCTTATGACGGCTCTGACCATTTCGGTGCCGGCGACACTGTTGATACCGCAACTGGCTTCGGCATATGTGTTCAACGACGTCCGGATCGAAGGATCGCAACGGGTCGAGCCGGCCACGATCCTGTCTTATGCAAATATCGCGCGCGGGCAGGATGTTTCGGCGGGCGAGTTGAACGATGCCCTGCAGCGCCTGCAAGGGTCGGGCCTGTTTGAAACAGTCGAAATTCAACCCCAAGGCGGGGTGCTGGTCATCAAGGTCAGCGAATATCCCACGATCAACCAGATCAGCTTTGAGGGCAATCGCCGCATCAAGGATGACCAGCTTGCCGAAATCGTGCAAAGCCAGTCTCGGCGCGTCTATCAGCCGTCGCAGGCCATTGCCGATGCCTCGAATATCGCGCAGGCCTATTCCAGCGAGGGGCGGCTTGCCGCGCGGGTCGACCCCAAGATCATTCGTCGCAGCGGCAATCGTGTTGACCTGGTCTTCGAGATCCGTGAAGGCGATCTGACCGAGATCGAACGTATCAGCTTTACCGGCAACCGCGCCTTTAGTGATCGTCGCTTGCGGCAGGTGCTAGAGACCAAGCAGGCCGGCATCTTGCGGACCTTCATTCGCGCGGACACCTTTGCGCCCGAACGGATTCCGCTGGATCAGCAATTGCTGACGGATTTCTATCGGTCGCGGGGCTATGCCGATTTCCGCGTTCAGGCGGTTGCGCCCGAACTGGCGCGAGAGCGCGATGCGTTCTACATCACCTTCAACATCCAGGAAGGTCCGCGCTATCGTTTTGGCAACGTGGATGTGATTTCCGAGATTCCCGGCGTCGATGCAACCGCTTTCGCGCGGCAGAACCGCGTTGATCGTGGCGATGTTTACAACCCGGCCGCCATCGACAATACCATTCTGCGCATGGAGACGGTGGCGATCCAGCAGGGGCTGGATTTCGTGAGTATCGAACCGCGGATCACGCGCAACCCGTCTTCGCAAACGCTGAACCTGACCTTTGCGTTGACACGTGGGCCGCGCATCTTTGTTGAGCGTATCGACATCGAAGGTAACACGACGACACTGGACGAGGTGATCCGCCGTCAGTTCACCACCGTCGAAGGCGATCCCTTCAATCCGCGCGAAATCCGCAATGCGGCCGAACGTATCCGCGCCCTTGGATATTTCGCGGACGCCCAGGTCGAAAGCCGTCAGGGCAGCAGCCAGGAACAGGTTATCGTTGACGTCAATGTCGAAGAACAACCGACGGGTTCGCTGTCCTTTGGTGCCTCTTACGGTGTCAGCACGGGTGTCGGCCTGAACGTCTCGCTGAATGAAACGAATTTTCTGGGACGCGGCCAGACGGTTGGCGTTACGCTGTCGACCGCCGAGGGCGACAAGGAAGGTTCGTTCAATTTCGTCGAGCCCTATTTTCTGGGCCGCGATCTGCGCTTCAAGTTCAATACCTGGTATAGCGAAACCGAAGATTGGAACGCAGATTACGATACCCGTTCGATGGGCTTCAGCCCCGCGATCGAGTTTCCGATTTCGCCCAACGGACGGCTGGAACTGCGCTATCGTCTTTCCAAGGACCGCCTGAGCAATATCAACGAAGACAGCTCGGCCATCCTGCAACGCGAAGAAGGCGAACGGCTTAGCTCGGCGCTGGGGTATTCCTATAGCTGGGACACGCGCAATACCGGGCTTGATCCGCTGACCTCTTACAAGTTCCGCTTTTCGCAGGACATTGCAGGGGCCGGAGGGGATGTCAAAAGCATCACAACCTCAGCGATTGCCGGTTTCGAATCGAATGCCTGGCGTGATGACGTGACCTTCCGCGGCGAAATCGAGGGCGGTGGCGTTCATGCCTATGGCGATTACGAAACCTGGATCCTCGATCGGTTCCGCGCAGGCACACGTGTTCGCGGTTTCGAGCCCAATGGCATCGGCCCGCGGGATCTGGCCTCGGTCAATGAAGACGGGCTGGGCGGCAAGTATTTCTGGGCGGCACGTGCCGAAGCACAGTTCCCTGTTGGCCTGCCGGAAGAATACGGCATTACCGGCGGTCTGTTCGCGGATATCGGTTCGATCTGGGGGCTGGACGACACGTCTGGCACCAATGGCGAAATCGTTGATGACGACATGCATGTCCGTGCCGCCGTCGGGGCCTCGATTTTCTGGACCACGCCTATCGGTCCGCTTCGTTTCAACTTCTCGAAGGCGATCCAGAAGGAAGATTACGACGAAGAGCAGAATTTCGACCTGACGATTTCGACCCAGTTCTGATGCGTTTCGGGGCGATATGCCTGGGATTGGTGGCCTGCCTGTTTGCGGGCATGTCACCGGTCTACGCCCAGCAGGTCGAAACCTCGCCTGTGCCGGAACTGACGGATCAGCCGTCGCAACCCTCGGTGCGTCGTGATGGGGACCGGGCGCTTCCCACAAGAACCATCCAATCCGAGGGGCAAAGCCTTGTTGATGCGCCGATCCTGACCGTCGATCAGGAAAGGCTGTTCGATGAATCCGATTGGGGGCAACGCGCCCTGCGTGAGCTGGAACAACGCGGTGGTGAAATTGCGCAGGAAAATGATCGTCTTGCGACGCAGCTTTCCAACGAAGAGGCCCAGCTGACGCAACAACGCAGCGTGTTGGAGCCCGCCGAATTTCGAAAGCTGGCCGAGGCATTTGATAGCCGCGCAACCACGATCCGGCGCGAACGTGCACAGATGGTCCAGAAATTGAATGCCGAGGCAGAGGCCGATCGCAACGCCTTTTTTCAGGCGGCGCTTCCGGTGATGGGTGAGGTCATGCAGGAACGTGGGGCCACCGCGGTTCTGGACCGTCGGACCGTTTTTGTGTCACTGGATGCGATCGACATCACGTCGGATTTGATCGAAAGGTTGAACCAGCGGATCGGGGACGGAACCGAAGACGACACGGCTCCGCCCGTTTCGTCGTCAGACGATAACTGATTACGGCAATCTGGAAATCCGGTCGGTCAGCAAGGCAAACAGTCCATCTCGATCCACATGCCGGATGAAGAGTGCGTTGGCTTTCCTGTCACTGACACCCCACCAATCCGCCACGGTCATCCCGGTGGTGAACCTGCCTTCTGTTTCGATTTCGACATTGATCTGACGTCCCGAGAACAGCTTGGGGTTCAAAAGCCAGGCAATGGTGCAGGGATCATGCAGCGGCGCGCCCTTGCTACCGTATTTTTCCTTGTCATAGCGTTCGAAGAAATCCGTCCAGCTTGCAACCGCCGGACCGCAACGGTTTGACATGTTGCGCATATCCTGAACCCAGTCGGCCGATGTCAGCGCCTCATGCGTTGCATCCAGCGGCAGCACCACAAGCGGCACACCGGATCCGAAGACCTCTTTTGCCGCGACTGGATCGACATAAATGTTGAACTCGGCTGCGGGGGTGATGTTGCCAACCTCGAAATAGGCGCCGCCCATCAGCACGATTTGCTTGACCCGCGCCGCGATATCGGGGGCCTGACGGAATGCTGCGGCAATATTGGTCAATGGTCCGATCGGCACCAGCGTGACCGCGCCGGCGGGCTGGCTGCGCAGTGTATCTATGATGAAATCGACGCCATGTTGTTCTTGCAGTGGCATCGTCGGTTCAGGCAACTCGATACCGTCCAGCCCCGATTTTCCGTGAACATGTTCGGCCGTGACAAGATCGCGATCAACCGGTGCGGCACAGCCAGCATGGACCGGAATATCCTGACGCTGCGCCAGTTCAAGGATCTTGCGGGCATTCAATGCGGTCAGGGAAAGCGGCACGTTCCCGGCGACCGCCGTGATGCCCAGAACTTCCAGTTCGGGACTGGCCAGCGCCAAAAGTATGGCAACGGCATCATCCTGCCCCGGATCTGTGTCGATGATGATCTTTTGGGTCATCCGAATTCTCCTGCCTGTTGCGACAGTTCTGCGCCGCCATAGAAAAGGGCGCAAGCCAAAAGCCTGCGCCCCATATGCGTTCCCGTATCTTCCTGGCCGGTTCAGCCGTCGAAATTAACCTCTTCGATCAGGTCGAGGGCCTGCGGGCGCAGATCCGAAATTTCACTGAGCGGCAGGCTGTCGGGGGTGAATTCGCCCCAGCTTTGAACGATCTCGGAACGTTCTACATGATCAGAGACCGGAAACTCGAAATTGGTTTCGGCATAGATTTTCTGTGCTTCGTCGCTGACCAGGAACTCGATCAATTGCAGGGCGGCATCCTTGTTCGGAGCGGCGCTGGTCAAGGCAACACCGGACACGTTCACATGCGTTCCGCCATCTGCGAAGGTCGGGAACAGGATGCGGACGGATTCTGCCCATTCCTTTTGTTCATCATCCTGCAGCATCTTGCCCATGTAGTAGGTATTGCCCAGACTGATATCGCATTCACCCGCCCAGATGGATTTGACTTGCGCCCGGTCATTCCCCTCGGGCTTCTTGGCCAGGTTGGCCTTGATGCCTTCCAGCCATGTCTTGGTTTCCTCGGCGCCGTGATGTCCAAGGAATGCCGCGGTCAATGCGACGTTGTAATCATGCGTGAAGGGGCGTGTGCAGATGCGTCCCTTCCATTTCGGATCAGCCAGATCTTCATAGCTGGTCAATTCGCCATCGGCGACGCGATCTTTGCTGGCATAGACGATGCGCGCGCGCGTGGTCAGGCCCATCCACTGACCGTCCGCGTCACGCAATGTTTCCGGCACGGCATCAAGCGCGTCGCCGGCAACGGCTTGTGTGACGCCTGCATCCTTGACTTCACCAAGGCGGGCAACATCGACGGTCATGATCAAATCCGCAGGGCTGCGATCGCCTTCGGCTTGCAGACGTTCGACCATCCCCTTGTCGACAAAGGCGGTGTTGACGGTGATGCCGGTCTTTTCGGTGAAGGCATCGGTCAGCGGCTTCAACAGCTCTGGTTGACGATGAGAGTAGATATTCACCTCGTCTGCAAATGCCGGCAAGGCGACGGAAACGGCCAGGGAAGCAAGGATCAGGGAACGCATCGGTGACTCCTTTGGTCAGATTTACACCGCTTCTCGCAAGTTGGCTTGCCCGCGTCAATGCCTGATAGATTGTCTCGGGATATGCAGGTGATTGACCATCACGACCGCGCAGGATAGGGCGCAGAACATGGCACGCGCACCCCTGTTACAATTGACCGATATTTCGCTGACCTTCGGAGGCGATCCCGTATTTCAGAACCTGTCATTGACGGTTCAGCAAGGTGATCGGGTCGCCCTGGTCGGGCGCAACGGTTCGGGAAAATCCACCTTGATGAAGGTGATGGCCGGTCTGGTCGAGGCGGATCGGGGGCAGGTCGTACTGAACGCCGGCGCACAAACGGGTTATATGGAACAGGAACCCGATCTGTCGGATTTCGAGACCCTGGGCGAATTTGCGGCTTCGGGTCTGGCCGAAGCAGAAGAATACCGCGTCGAAATGGCCGCCGAGGGTTTGAAGTTTGATCCAGCACGTCCGGTTTCGACCGCCTCGGGGGGCGAACGTCGCAGGGCAGCCCTGGCGCGATTGCTGGCCCAGGCACCGGAACTGATGTTGCTGGACGAGCCGACAAACCATCTTGATATCGAAGCGATCGGTTGGCTCGAAGATCACCTCAGCCAGACCCGCACGGCCTATGTCATCATCAGCCATGACCGCGCATTTCTGCGACGCCTGACGCGCGCGACCTTGTGGATCGATCGCGGTGAAGTTCGTCGTCAGGAAAAGGGCTTTGAGGCGTTCGAGGATTGGCGCGAAACGGTTTGGTCGGCCGAGGATGACGCCCGGCATAAGCTGGATCGCAAGATCAAGGCCGAGGCACGTTGGGCCGTCGAAGGCATCAGTGCCCGGCGCAAGCGCAATCAGGGGCGGGTGCGGGCGCTGGCCGCCTTGCGTCAGGAACGGGCGTCGCAGATACGCCGTCAGGGGACGGCTGCGCTTGCGCTGGATGCCGGGCCGCAATCGGGCAAGCGCGTGATCGAAGCCAAAGGCATTGCCAAGAGCTTTGGCGAACGCGTCATTCTGAAACCCTTTGATCTGCGGGTGCAGCGTGGCGACCGCATCGCGTTTGTCGGGCCGAATGGCGCAGGCAAGACCACCTTGATCAAGATGCTGACCGGCGAAATCGCACCCGATGACGGTTCGGTGGCGCTTGGCACCAATCTGGATGTTGCGGTGTTCGATCAGGCTCGATCAAGGCTGAACCCTGATCAAAGCCTGTGGGAATCGCTGACCGGTGACCCGGACATGAGCGTTTCGGGGCGCGCAGACCAGGTGATGGTCCGTGGCCAGCCACGCCATGTTGTCGGTTATCTGAAGGATTTTCTTTTCGATGATGCTCAGGCGCGCGCACCGGTTCGCAGCTTGTCGGGCGGCGAAAAGGCGCGGCTTTTGCTGGCGCGGCTGATGGCGCGGCAATCGAACCTGTTGGTCATGGATGAACCGACCAATGATCTGGATGTCGAGACCCTTGATCTGTTGCAGGATCTGCTGGGTGAATATGACGGGACAGTTCTGCTCGTCAGCCACGATCGCGATTTCATCGACCGGGTTGCCGATACCACCATCGCAATGGAAGGGGATGGCCGGGCGGTCGTGTATGCCGGCGGCTGGAGCGATTATCGCGACCAGCGGGGCGCCGAGCAGGAGCCCGCTTCGCCGCCACCTGCAGCGCCCGTGAAAAAGGCCGCAACCATCGCGCCGCGCGACAAGGTTGTGAAAGCCGGCCTGAGCTTTACCGAACGGCATCGCCTCAAAGAGCTGCCCTCGGTGATTGATCGCCTTGAGGCCGAGATTGCAAAACTGACGGAGTTCTTGTCCGATCCGGACTTGTATCGCACGGCGCCAAAAAAATTCGACAAGGCCACCGAGGCGATAGCTGAACGCCAGGCCGCGCTTGCTGCGGCCGAGGAAGAGTGGATGGCGCTTGAAGAAAAGAGCGCAGGCTGACCCGTTCAGCGCCGCTTGACTTGGCCCTTTGAATAAGCCATATGGTCATGACCGGCCGGGCTTTTGCTTTTGGCCGGTGAATTATTTTAATGACATCCTGACGATGGATGCGCTGTCCGAAGGCGGGGAACCGGAAACACCGACCTGGTCGGGGCCAAAGGACGCGGCAGACGAAGGAAAGATGCGATGTTCGCAGTTCTGAAAACTGGCGGCAAGCAGTACAAGGTTCAGGCCGGAGACGTGTTGCGCGTCGAAAAGCTTGACGCGGCTGCTGGCGAAAAAGTCCAGTTCAATGATATTCTCATGGTGGGCTCGACCCTGGGCGCGCCGCTGGTTGACGATGCCTGTGTACAGGCCGAGGTTGTCGACCAGATCAAGGCTGACAAGGTCATCACCTATGTCAAGCGCCGCCGCAAGCACAGCTCGCAGCGGACCCGTGGTCACCGCCAGCAGCTGACGTTGGTGCGCGTGACCGACGTGCTGGAAAAGGGCGCGGCCAAGACCGGTGTGAAAGCCGCTGTCGGTGCTCGCAGCAAGAATGCGGCAGACGCCGCGGCCGAAGCGTAAGGAGACTGAATCATGGCACATAAAAAAGCAGGCGGTTCATCCCGTAACGGTCGCGATTCAGCCGGTCGCCGTCTTGGCGTCAAGCTGTATGGCGGCCAGGAAGCCATCGCCGGAAACATCATTGTGCGCCAGCGCGGCACCAAGTGGTGGCCTGGTGACAATGTTGGCATGGGCAAGGATCACACCCTCTTTGCGCTGACCGACGGTCACGTGACCTTCAAGAAAGGTCTGAAGGGGCGCACCTTCATTTCGGTGATTCCCGCCAGCCTCGAGGCTGCCGAGTAACCCAAAATTAACATTACGATGTTAGAGGGGGGATCGGCGAAAGCCGGTCCCCCCAACCCATTTCGGGGCCTTTTCCCGGGGGAGGAAATATGGTTATGTCTGCGCCAATGCGGGAGGGAACGCGTTTGGACGATCTGAAACTTGCGGATGCGGCGACGCTGAACCAGCCCGTTATCGAAACCGACCGGTTCGTGCTGCGCCCGTTGCGTCCATCTGATGCCGGAATGATTGCACATTACACGGCGGATCGCCGCGTCGCTGAAGGCACGAGGGCAATTCCCCATCCACTCCCCCCCGGCGCCGCCGAGGATTTCGTTGCTCGTGCCTTGTCCATAGGCCGTCTCGAAGATGTCTGGGCAATTGACGGGTCCGAAAATCGTCTGGCCGAACTGCTGGGGGTCGTATCGTTGACCCGGATGGAAAATGATCAGTCAGAACTGGGTTTCTGGGTCGGCGCCGGATTTTGGAATACGGGTTTCGCAACCGAAGCTGTCGAAGCTTTGGTCAAGGCCAATCCCCATAATGCACGGACATTGTTCGCCGAGGCGTTTCAGGACAATGCCGGCTCGGCGCGGGTCCTGACCAATTGTGGTTTCGTGTATCTTGGAGATGCCGAAAGCTGGTCGGTGGCACGGAACGCGCGGGTTCCGACCTGGACCTATTTGCGCAAGATGGGTTGATCCCGGATTGCGAAGGTCATGCCGCGCATCAGGATGACGTGACAACGCGAAATTGTGCCCTGGCATGATTGCATTTTGCCCGGGCGCGATTATCTGGTCGCCATGACAAGACGTATTCCTTATTCGTTACTGGATCTTGCGCCCGTTCCCGAAGGCGCCCAGACTTCAGATGCCCTCCGCAACAGCCTGGATCTGGCGGTTCACGCCGAGGACTGGGGGTATCATCGGTATTGGATGGCCGAGCATCACAATATGCCTGGCATTGCCAGTTCGGCCACGGCGGTTCTGATTGGCCTTGTGGCGCAGGCCACGCGAAAGATGCGAATTGGGGCAGGGGGTATCATGCTACCCAATCATGCGCCTCTGACCGTCGCCGAGGCGTTCGGAACGCTGGCAACCGTGTTCCCCGATCGGATTGATTTGGGCCTGGGCCGCGCCCCCGGCGGGGACGGGGCTGTCATCAAGGCCCTGCGCCGCGACCCAATGGCCGACAGTTTTCCCCAGGACGTCGTTGACCTGCTGGAATATTTTGACGCGCCGCAGAACGATGCCGCCGTGCTAGCAATCCCCGGTGAGGGCACGCATGTTCCGATCTGGATACTGGGAAGCAGCCTCTATGGCGCTCAGCTTGCAGCGCATCTGGGACTGCCTTATGCATTTGCAAGCCACTTTGCGCCCGCGGAACTTACCCGTGCGCTGCAGATTTATCGCGAACGTTTTCGTCCCTCGCCATGGCTGACTGCGCCCCGAGCGATGATCGCAATCAATGTTTTCGCCGCGCATGATGCAAATGAGGCGGCCTTTCTGCGAACGACAATGCAGCTGGCCTTTGCACGGTTGCGCAGCGGAATGCCAGGCAAGTTGCCGCGCCCGACAAGGGATCTCGATGGGGAAATCGGCGGGAATATGCGTTCCGCGGTTGATCAGTCGCTGCGGGTAAGTGCGGTTGGCGACAGCGTTCAGGTCAAAGAGCAGCTTGTGCAGTTGATCGAGATGTACAAGCCAGACGAAGTGATCCTGACGGGCCAAATTCACGATCATGCGGCGCGGTTGCGCAGCTTCGAGATCGCCGCGCAAGTCATGCAAGAGCTTTGACAAGCTGGGCATGCGCGGTCGAGCCGGGCTTGAGTTACGGCACAAAAAGTGAACATTATGCGGTGACCACGCGAACGCATAAGGGTTTACATGCCGACCACCGAAACACGAATTGTATCCTGGTTGCACGATATAGACATGTCGCAAGCCGCAGCGCTCGGCCTGCTGATCCTGGCGCTTTTTCTGGTGATATCGCGAAAACAATGGCGGGACCATGCGGCGAACGCCGACATTGCACGGAAAAAAGCAGAAGATACCGCTCTGCGCTTGCAGGAAGAGCTCTCCCGGACCCGATCCCGGTCGCATGAGCTTGAGCTAAGATCTGGCAGCCTGGAAGTTCGTTTGGAAACAACCCGCGCGCGGCAAGGCGAGCTGTCAGAAGAAAATGACGGCCTGTCGGATGCATTGCATCTGGCGCAAAACAAGCTGGCGGCGTTGCAGACCGAGTTGGCCGAAGCCGAGTTGGCGGCTGAAAAGGATCGGGATTCTGCAGCGCGCGAAATCAGGAATTTGATGGCGCTGCGCGATGACATGCGCAATCAATTCAAGTCACTGGCGCATGACACCTTGTTGGCGCAACGGCAGGATATGCAAACTGCGCAAGGCGAGCAGTTGAAGGCGTTGTTGATGCCATTTCGGGATCAGGTGAATAGATTTCAGTCTGAATTGCAGTCTAGAAACAAGGTTTTGGATCAGGAATCTGCAAAGTTGCGTGAATATATTTCGATACTTCATCAGCGATCCGAGGCGATTTCATCCGAAGCGGTAAACTTGACCCGCGCCCTTCGCGGTGACAAGCAGCGTCAGGGCGCCTGGGGTGAGATGGTTCTTGAAAGAATACTTGAGGAAAGCGGGTTAGAAGATAGAATTCATTATGAAACTCAGCCCTCGTGGCGCGACGAATCCGGTAAGCTATGGCGTCCTGATGTCGTCGTCAGGATGCCGCGCCGCAAGGTCATGGTCATCGACAGCAAGGTCTCACTGAACGACTACGAAATCTCGGTGAATAGCGAGGATCCAAGCGATGCTCAGGCGGCTCTGCGCCGACACGTCTCTGCGTTGCGAAGCCATGTAACTGCATTGGCTGAAAAGGGTTATCATCGCATGGATGACAATTCTGTCGATTATGTGTTGATGTTCATTCCCATCGAAGGGGCGTTTTCCGATGCCATGCGCGCGGATCCGTCTTTGGCCAGTTTTGCGCTTGAACGCGGTATCGGATTGACGACACCTACCACGTTGATGCTGACCTTGCGGACGGTCGAGCATATCTGGGCAGTTGAGCGCCGGGAAAGCAATGCGGCGGAAATAGCGCGTCGTGCAGGTGCGCTATATGACAAGGTGGCGGGCTTCGTTGAATCGATGGACGGGGTCGGGCGAGCGCTCGATCAGGCAGGGCGCGCCCATGCGCAGGCAATGGATCGTCTGACCCGCGGCAGCGGCAACGTCATTCGCCAGGTGGAAATGCTGCGCGAACTGGGTGCCCGGACGCAAAAACAGATCGGCCTTGATCATGATCGGGACAAAGCGTCTGCCCTGGACGACACAACGACACAGGCAGGACCGGAGGCCGCAGAATGATCGGTGAGTTCAGGATTAAGACCGATGGACCTGGCTGTCATGATTTTACATCGGCGGTTGCCGATTGGCTGACCGAAGGCGGGGCCGAGAACGGTGTTCTGACATTATTGGTCAGGCATACGTCATGTTCTTTGCTGATTCAGGAAAACGCCGATCCGGACGTCCAGTACGATTTGCTGAACTGGCTGGGTCGCCTTGTGCCGCACACGGATCATCCTTCGATGCATTGGATTACCCATCGAGATGAAGGCCCCGACGATATGTCAGCGCATCTAAAAGCATCAGTATTGCCCGTCAATCTGTCGATTCCAGTGCATCAGAGTTTGATGATGCTTGGCCAATGGCAGGGTATCTACCTGATCGAACATCGCGATGCCCCACATGAAAGAAGGGTCGCAGCCTGCTTTCAATCGATCTGAGACTGTGAAATCCGGTCGTCGCGGCTTTCAGGTCACAGAATGCAGATCGCTTATCTTGTGGGCTGTGGATAACCCTACCCAAGCCCTGCGCAGTTGCCTATAGTGGCTGCGGATCATGGGTCTTGGGGGACAACAGGATGCGCTGCCCGTTCTGCGGAAATGTTGATACACAAGTCAAGGACTCTCGTCCTGCCGAAGATAATGTCGCCATTCGCCGACGCAGGTTCTGTCCGGCCTGCAGCGGCCGGTTTACCACCTATGAACGGGTCCAGCTGCGCGATCTGATCGTGGTCAAGACAAACGGGCGGCGTGAGGATTTCGACCGCGACAAGATGGCGCGTTCGATCCGAATTGCCATGCAAAAACGCCCTGTCGAGCCAGAGCGGATCGAACAGATGATTTCGGGAATCGTGCGGCGACTTGAAAGCACAGGCGAGACCGATGTCGCGTCGAAAATGATCGGCGAGATTGTCATGGAAGCATTGTCGCGGATCGACAACGTGGCCTATGTTCGCTTTGCCAGTGTTTACAAGAATTTTCAGGATGCGGATGATTTCGACAAGTTCGTCTCTGAACTGAGGCCCGGAACGGTCGATTGACAAGCCATCAAGATGATCTGCGGCACATGAACCATGCCTTGCGCCTTGGGCGGCGCGGCTTGGGGAACGTGTGGCCAAACCCGGCGGTCGGTTGCGTATTGGTGCGCGACGGTATTGTTGTCGGACGCGGCTGGACACAGCCGGGGGGGCGACCTCATGCCGAACGTGTTGCGCTTGCGCAGGCTGGTGATCTGGCGCGGGGTGCAACGGCCTATGTAACCTTGGAACCCTGCGCACATCACGGGAAGACTTCGCCCTGCGCCGAGGCGCTGGTCAAGGCGGGTGTCCGACGCGTGGTCAGTGCGCTGACCGATCCGGATCCGCGGGTGGCCGGGCGCGGGCATGAAATCCTGAGGGTTGCGGGCATCGAGGTCACGCAAGGGGTCTGTGCGGCGGCGGCCCGCAGGGCGCAAGCGGGTTTCCTGTCGCGTCTGACGCGCAAGCGCCCATTCGTGACATTGAAACTGGCGACAAGCTTTGATGGGCGCATCGCGACGGCGTCTGGTGAAAGCAGGTGGATTACGGATGAGCCTGCCCGGCGGCATGTTCATGGGCTTCGGGCGCGCCACGATGCGATCATGGTTGGCGGCGGAACGGCGCGCGCCGATCACCCGTCTCTGAATGTTCGGGGTTTCGGGGTGCCGCGTCAGCCTGCGCGCGTCATTGTCAGCAATCGCGCCCTGCCGGACCTGCCCGCCGAAGGGGGCGATCATGGCCCGCTCTGGCAGGTATCCGGCGCATTTGATGACATCATGGCCGATCTTGCGCAAAGGGGCGTGACGCGTTTGTTCTGTGAAGGCGGGGGCGAAATTGCCGCCGGGCTGCTGCAGGGTGGCTGGGTGGATGAGCTTGTCGGCTATACCGCCGGTGTCGTGCTGGGGGCTGATGGCAGGCCGGGTATGGGCCATCTTGCCTATGACGCGCTCGGCAACGCCCCGAGGTTTGAGCTGGTCGAAACACGCAGGATCGGGCCGGATCTCTTTCACCGATGGGCGCGGCCGGATGCCGAATTCTAGCGCCGCCAGATCCAGCTGTGCCCGGCCAACGCACCCTGTAGTTTTGCCAGAATTCGCAGTCCGGCACCTTGCGACCGAGTGCTTTGATCCGTCAGGCGGTTTATGATGGTTTCAGGCGTGCAAGGAAGGCCGGAAACCGGGTCACGATAGCGCGGATAGGCGATCAGGCAAGCATGGACCAGTGTTTCCAGATCCGGCCTTGATCGCCGGCGCTCGGGAATTGGCCCAAGATCCCGTGTCAGCCCCCAACCTGCATAGAACGGCGCGCCAAGGACCGTGACGGGTATCTTGCGCATCAGTGCCTCGAAACCCAGCGTTGATGTCATCGTCCAGACCTGATCGACCTTGCCCAGAAGGTCCGCCGCCGAGCAATTCGACGCAACATGATCCACAATCCCGGTCAGTTGTTGAGGGGATACCCGGCCGGGACGTAGGCCGGCCTCGACATCGGGATGGGGCTTGTAGATCAGAAAGCCCTCTGGATTGTGCCGACGTGCCTGCATCAGCAAGTCGATATTGGTGGAAACCTTCTCCGTACCCAGCCTGATCGAGGCGTCATCCTCGACCTGTCCCGGAACCAGAATAACGGGATGGCGATCAGGGGATGGAAAGCGATAAGCCGTGCCGGTCAGGTTGTACTTTGTCAGTTGTGCAGAGATGATGGCATCGATCAGGGCCAGCGCCCGCTTTTTCCCGCCGGGGGGTGGGCCAGCCTCGATCAGCCGCTCGAGCTGACTTTCGCGGTTGGGATCATAATAGATTCCACGATCATCCGCGACCAGGGACAATGGCGGGGTCAGCTGCGCTCCAAGGCCGCGAGAACGTAGGAAACCATCCTCGATCCGCGCCGCCGCCGGGACTTCGGTGCTGCGATTGGCCCAGCAAAGAGTGACATTTTCAGAAGGTTTGCCAACAAATCTGACCGGTTTGGAATCTCCGAACTCTTTTGCAATGAAACGTCTTTTCCACAATCGGATTCCATAGGCGATGTGACCGTTGCGATCCTGCCGGAATGTCCGGGTTTCAGCTTCGATCTGGCCAAGCGCGCCTTCGAAATCCGTCAATCGATCAAGGCACGGATCGTACCAGGTCGGGGCAACAAGATGGCTGGCGCTGAACAGATTTTCGGGGGTGGACTGTCCGCGCCGATCTGCGAGCAGGGTTTGTTCATCATCGCTCAGGCCCCAGCCGGCGAAAAAGGGCAGGCCAAACAATCGCGGGCGGTGTCCCGCCAGGATTGCCTCGTAGCCAAGTTGAGAGCTGACAGCATAGATGGCGACAGCATTGTTCAACAGCACCCAAGGCGAAACAGGAGTGTCGCAGAATATTTCGCCGCTCCGCAGGTCCGTGGATTGCAAATGCCCTTGACGCAGGCCGGCCGTCGTTTCGGGATGCGTCTTGACAAGGATCGTCTTGCCCGGATGTTCGGCACGCGCGGCATCCAGCATCTTCAAGAAGGTCTGCCGCTGCGCGCCCATCAGCGATGCATCGCCGCGGGTCTGATCCACAAGCAGCACATAGCCCGGACTTGGGGGCGTCAGTCGCTGATCATGGTGATTGTATTTGGACAGGTCGCCGCATTTCATGCGATCGATGCCCATGCGGGCGCGCGTCAGCGTTGCGTGATCACTGCCGGCCTTGATGGTTTCTTCAATCAAGGAAGGCTGATTTGGATCGAAATGCACGCCGATCGGGTCGATCAGCAAACCAATTGGCCCCCGGCCTGCCACAGCCCCCTTTGCGCGCCCGGGCAGCACCGATCGCAGAAAGGCATCTTCGACCGTCACCAGGTCAGCACCACGGTATCGGGCCATGCGTCGTCCGCGCCACGCCGTGGGACTATTTCCCCATATCGCGATGGTCCGATCTTTGCCCGTCGGAATACCTACAGACAGCCGCCATCCCGACAGGTCGAGTATTCGGCGAATGCGCGGCTTGGTCCAGAACCCTGCATTGAATGCATATAGCCGCCGGGTTCCGGACCCGGCGGCTGTCTTGTCATGCATATCCATGCAGGGCTTATTCCCCGAGCGTCGTGACCGAGTCGACCGAGTCGAGGCTGCCGGTAAAGGCTTCGAGACGCTTGTTCCACTGGACGAACGGTGCTTCGGTGACATAGACCATATCGCCGTCACGGATCAGGAAATCGCGCGCGAGGAACAATCCGTTCGGACGGGTCAGATCCAGAACATAGGCCATTCGCTGGGTGCCGTTGACCGGTTTTCCAAGCACCTTGGATGCAACCGATTCAGGCTCATCACGCAGAATGAACACGCCCGTCGGGTCGGCCAGAAGGGTGTTCAACCCGCCCACCATGGCGATGGCTTCGACGGCGCTGATCATTTCATTCCCCAACGGGACGCGGGTTTGCCCGCCCAAGGCGCCCAAGGCGGTAAAGTTGCGCTGATCTTCTTCGACAAGGATGATGTCGCCCGGGCGAAGGGCGATGTCGTTCGCGCGGCTGCCATACAGGTCTGTCAGCCAGACCTTGCCTTGCGTTGTGCCGCGTTTGACGGTGACGACCGCAACTTCGGGTTCGATTGAAACGCCACCGGCGCCGGCCAGCATTGCCGACAGCGAGCGTGTCGGACGTTCGATCGGATAGACGCCCTGCGCCATAACCTTGCCCATGACCGACACGGTTGCGCCATTCCCGGCGACGCGGGTGACGGTGACCTGCGGGTCAGGTGTCTGGGCGCTGAGACGCTGTGTGATCAGTTGGCGCAGCTGTTCGGGGCTGTTGCCGGCGGCGCGGATTCGACCGGCGTAAGGCACAAAGATATAGCCGCCGCTATCCACCTGGATTTCCTGCAGTGAGGTCGAGCTTGTCCCCAGCGAGGTCAGCAAACCGTCATCGACGTTTTCCCAGATGGACAGGCCGAGCACGTCACCGGGACGAATTTCATCTGCACCGACCTGCCCGGCGTTGCGGAAGCTGGACGAAAAGCCGTAAGTGGGCGTGAAATTGGTGGCCCGGTTCACATGGTCGTTGACATAGATGATGTTCGCATTGCCGCCGCGCTCGACCGCGCCAGAATAGATTTCATCCTTACTGGGACCGGAACGCGGAAGATTACAGGCGGCCAGCAGGGTCATTGCCGCCATCATCGTCAGCCGCAGGAAACCGGCCCTGGAAGTAAATACTGTCACCTCGAAACTCCTGTTATTCTTCGGCCAGTTGCCTTGCCCGATTGTCGCCAGTTTATCTGGCATATGGTCCGAACGCCACCAATTCCGGCGCATTCTTCATTCTGTGTCGTCGATCTGATGCCGATGGGCGACAATGCCGCTTGCCAGAGTTTCATATGGGTCATCGGCCGCCAGAATCATGTCCGCGACAAGCCGCAAGGCATGTGCGCGCGAGCGTTTGGAGTAATACCCCCCCGGAAGCTGGCTGGTCTGAAGCAGATAGTTGCGCAGAACCCGATATGACTGGGGGTCGGGCGGGGTCGGTTTCTCGAAGAACTGGGCAAGCGACTGGTTGGAAACGATGCCCGGCTTGGCATAGATCGCGCGCCCCAAAGCCTTGACGGGCAGACCGCGCCACAAGGCCTGTTGCGCGGCGGTCGAATTGACGGTCACGATCGATCTTGCATGGGCCAGAAGTGCCGCAAGTTTGCCGGCGCGCAGATAATGGACCCGTCCTGCCACGCCGTTCTGAGCCGCAATTTTCCGGATCGCCCGGCGATTGCCCGCGCGCCCGTCTTCCAGGGGGTGGGCCTTGAAGACCAGATGGTGGTGACGGGGGGCTGATTTCGCAAAGCCCGCAATCACGGTTTCGATGAAATCTCGATTGCTGCCAAATGGAGAATGGCCGAGGAAATTCGAGTCATGTGCCAGTTGCATCGGCACCAGAACATAGGGCCATCCCGCAAGCCTGTAGCGGCGCCATTGCAGCGCCGCCTTGGCATTGTATAGCGGCGACAGGATGAAGCGGGTCAGGTTCAGCCGAAATTCCGAGATAACAGGAAGCGCCCGATGACCCGCATAGTTGCGATACTTGCCATTCGCGACCAGCAACAGGAAATGATACAAGGCGCCATAGAATTTATGCTGGCGCATATCGCCCCATCGTGCAGGCGGACGGCGCATCTCGTTGCTGGATTCCCGCAACGCATTTCGCATTTGTGACAACGGGATCTGCAGCAACATGGAATGGCCATTCGATCCGCCGCGTTCATAGGTAATCCAGTATGGCCGCAGATAGCCTTCCTCGAAAACATGAAAGTTCAATTCGTCTTCGTGACTGGCGCTGCGCGCCATGGCGTGGATCGGGCGGACATCGCCATAAAGGACGACATCGGTAACGCTCTTTTCGACAAGGATGCGGTCAAGAAAGGCCGGCCAGTCCTGCATGTCGCCGGTGAACGCAATGTAGTGGTTCTTGTCGGACCAGAAAAATGCATCGCCTGCGTTGAACCCACAGCGCCAGACCGTCGCACCCGAGGCACGCAGCATCGTGCCAAGCCGGTCGAAAAAAGGACCATGCGGTCCCTGCAACATCAGGAAAACCCGCCCCTCGGCCGTGTCGGGAGAGTCCATGTCCTGTATTTCGATCGGGTGCTGCAGCATCAAGATTGTCTGGTGTCGCGATTTATAACTTCTGACTGCCACGCAAGCCCCAAGAATTCCATAAGAATCGCAACGACACACGGATTGCAGACACCAACCGCTTGACCGCGAAGCTTGCGCGTTGGGCGGCGATGTCCTACTTGCCAAGGGAATGCAAGGGGCTAGGCGATGTTCACAGGAATTATCACAGATATCGGCAGGGTGCAGCAGGTCGAGATGCGTGGCGACATGCGGGCGCGGATATCCTGCGGCTATGACATGACGGGCGTTGATATCGGTGCGTCAATTGCATGCGACGGCGTCTGCCTTACCGTGGTTTCCAAGGGGCAGGATTGGTTCGACGTCGACATTTCCGCCGAAACCTTGTCCAAGACCAATATCGGAACGAATGGCTGGCCCGAAGGCAAGGCACTGAACCTCGAACGCGCCCTGCGTGTCGGGGATGAACTGGGCGGTCATATCGTCAGCGGTCACGTCGATGGGGTTGCCACAATCGTCGAAGCCTTTGATGATGGCGACAGCCTGCGCCTGGTCTTCGAGGCTCCGGCGGTTCTGGCCCGTTTCATCGCCCCCAAGGGATCGGTGGCGCTGAACGGCACGTCGTTGACCGTGAACGACGTTGACGGCTGCAGGTTCGGGATTAACCTGATCCCCCACACGCAACAGGTTACAACCTGGGGCAAGGTGGCGGTCGGGGATGCGATCAACCTCGAAATCGACACTTTGGCCCGCTATGTTGCGCGTCTGGCCGAAGCCGAACATGAATCGGTCCAGAAGTCGTCGGTCTGATCCGGGTCGAGATCCGCGAACGGGCGAACAGCAAAGGAGCCTAGCCATGCAATTTGAGAATGCCGGTCCGGTCGAGCGTGACTATGGCGATGCGATTTCACCGATCGAGGACATCATCGAAGATGCCCGGAACGGACGCATGTTCATCCTTGTGGATCACGAAGATCGCGAAAACGAAGGCGATCTTGTCATTCCTGCACAGATGGCGACACCGGACGCGATCAATTTCATGGCGACGCATGGCCGCGGCCTGATCTGCCTTTCCTTGCTGGGCGAGCGGATCGACGCGCTCGGCCTCAGCCTGATGAGCCCCAAGAATTCCAGCCGTCACGAAACCGCATTCACCATGTCGATCGAAGCGCGTGAAGGGGTCACCACGGGAATCAGCGCCCATGATCGCGCCCGAACAGTCAGTGTCGCCATCGATGCGACCAAGGGTGCCGCCGACATCGCCTCGCCGGGGCATGTGTTTCCGCTGCGCGCACGCAGCGGCGGTGTACTGGTGCGCGCCGGGCATACCGAGGCCGCGGTCGATATTTCGCGACTGGCCGGCTTGAACCCCTCTGGTGTGATCTGCGAGATCATGAACGAAGATGGCAGCATGGCACGCTTACCGGATCTGGTTGCCTTTGCGCAGAAACACGGGCTGAAAATCGGAACGATCAGTGATCTGATCCGGTATCGTCGCCGCCACGACAACCTGATCGCGGAACGCAACCAACAGGCCGTCACATCCCTGCATGGCGGTGATTGGATGATGCGCATCTTTGCCGATGAAACCCAAGGTGCCGAACATATCGTGCTGACCAAGGGCGATCTGACGCAGGGCGGTCCCGTTCTGGTTCGGATGCATGCACTGGACCCATTGCACGATGTGTTGGGAATTGGCCGGTTCGATGCTGGCACCTTGCCCGCCGCGATGGAGGAAATCGCGCGCGAGGGCAGGGGGGTCGTTGTCCTGATCCGGGATCTGACGAACGCGATCGCGCCGGTTGATGATGCCGGTCCGCAAACATTGCGGCAATATGGTCTGGGCGCACAGATTCTGTCTGCCCTGGGCCTGTCAGAGCTTGTCCTGCTGACGAATTCCGCACCTTTGAAGGTTGTGGGGCTTGACGCCTACGGGCTTTCGATCCATTCCACGCGGCCTATCCCAAAGGATTGAACCGATGGTCTCGAACGTTTCGCATCACCAGCTGGATTTGCCAGAATTTGACGCGCCAGTCCGCTTGCTGGCTGTCGTCGCCCCTTATTATCGCACGATTGCCGATGGCTTGTTGGCCGGCGTGCGCCAGGTTGCGGCCGAAACCGGTGCGACTCTGGAAGTTGTCGAGGTGCCCGGCGCGCTTGAAATTCCAGGCGCTGTCGCGCTGGCATCGCGTCACGGTCATTTCGACGGCTATGTCGCGCTTGGCTGCGTGATCCGTGGCGAAACGACACATTACGATACGGTCTGCAATGACAGCTCGCGCGGGTTGACCTTGTTGGGATTACAGGGCGTTTGCATCGGAAACGGGATCCTGACCGTCGAAAACATGGAACAGGCCGAAACCCGCGCCGACCCCGAAGGCCAGAACAAGGGCGCTGGCGCTGCGGCTGCGGCACTGCATCTGGTGGCCTTGGCGCGCAAATGGGCCACGGCACCGGATGACAAACCCCCGCAGGAACGCGACCTCATTCGCCTGGCCGGTCAACTTGAAGGGCAGAACAGGACATGAGTCAGGGAACCAATGAAATGGGCATGGCCCCGAAACCCGATCGTCGTGCCCTCAGTGCCGCTGCGCGGCTCTATGCGGTTCAGGCGTTGTTCCAGATGGAAGCATCGTCACAAGGCGCAGACCGCATCCAGCAAGAGTTCCTGACCTATCGGATTGGCGCCGAGCATGAAGATGGTCGATCGGCTGATGCCGATGAACGCCTGTTCGGGCGTATCGTCGATGACGCGGTGACCTGGCAGTCCCGCATCGACCAGGCAACGGATCGTGCATTGGTTGCCAAATGGCCGATTGACCGGATCGATCCGGTTCTGCGGGCCCTGTTCCGGGCTGCGGGCGCGGAGCTGGTCACCCCGAAGACGCCGCCGAAGGTGGTGATCGCAGAATATGTCCGCTTGTCCGAGGCATTCTTTCCCGATGGGCGTGAGCCGAAATTCGTGAATGCGGTGCTTGACCACATGGCGCGTGAAATGCGCGCAGACGCGTTCAAAGCGTAGTTTCAGCTTCTTCGCTCTTGAAATCCGACGAGGTTCGGGCCGCTGATGTGATGCAAATCTGCGCATCTCGGCGGCCCTTTTCTTTGCGATAGCTTCAAGCTGCGATGTCGCGACGGCAAGGTGACGATACGCACCGGACCGATGAAATTGTATCTGAACGGCTGCTTGGGTGGATGTTTTTTTACATCTTCGCGTGGCAAATAGGCAACAAATGCGCCGAGGTTTTGAGCGTTCTTGAGTGCCTAATTCTTGATCAGTAACCGGATTGTTTCAATCAGAGGTAAAATTTTGGTGCGGGCCGTCAGCCGTTGCGGGCGCTTGCGCAGCTGCCCGTCGCGGAATTTGAGGCTTGGATCATGGGTTCCATATTTTACGTTCACGGCTTTGTTTCAGCGGATTTTCGCTTCCGTTAGCGATGTGCACGAAATTTCACATTTTCGGGATCCCGGCTTGTGTCGCGCCGGCTCTGGGATCCGAAAAACTAAGGGGCTATCTAATCCTTGCAGAGATGCTCTGGCTCATACGGGGCAGACAATGAAACTCAGCGTTGAGGATTAATGATGAAGAAAATTGCTCTCCTGTCCGGCACCGCCGCCATTCTGGCCGCCCTGTCGGTTCCCGCATTTGCACAGACCGAAATTGCGACGGGCGCAAATGCAGCTGGTGTGTCCGATGTCGAGGATCGCATCTCGGATATCGAAGACGATGTTCAGGACAATTTCGACCGTTCGTCCGATTCTGACCGCTTTGGTCCCGCTGATCGCCGTCAAGGTTTGTCGGGCTCGATGTCGCTGGCCTATACCGGTCGCACCGGCAATATCGAGAATCAGGACTTTACCCTTGCGGGACGTGTTTCCTACAACACCGGTCCGATTGCCCAGACCCTCGGCATGTCGCTTGAGTATGGCGAAGACGACGACGGCAACACCGATACGGAAGAAACCAACGTCATCTATGACGCTCAGTATTACTTCAACGACCGCTTCTATGCCTTTGCCTTGGGCCGTTTCACGGTTGATGGTCTGGTAGACGGGTTTGACAACTCGGACGAATCCGTTCGCGACACCGACGAAGATCTGGATCTGCGTCTTGATGGCTACCTTGGCTTTGGTCCGGGTTACCGCGTGATCAACACCGATACGACAGCATGGCGTGTTCAGGGTGGTCTCGGGGTTCGTTACACCCAGACCGGCGAGCAGTACCGGACCGATGATTCCGATACCGATGTCGGCTATATCCTGTCATCGCGCTTCTATCACAAGGTCAATGACAACGTCTTCCTGACCAACGATACCGACTACCTGACCTCGGATGTCAATGACGTGATCACCAACGAATTCGGCGTCAATGTCCGCATGAGCGATCGCATCTCGACCCGCGTCAGCTATCTGACCGAATACCAGTCAGATCGCGCAATCCGCACCGACAACACCTTGGGTGTGGCTGTGGTCTACGGCTTCTGAGGCGCAATTCGCGTATGGGAACAGAAGGGGCGGGGTTGATCCCGCCCTTTTTCTTTGGCGCAAACAGGCCGCCTTGTGGCATTCACGAAGGCGGCCTGTTTAAAGGTGGCGGGAACCGCAGCGACCGCGGCGGCGCAAGATTTCCCGAAAGCCTGGAGTACCAGGTGGGCGCCAGGTAACGAGACCAGGGCCTCGACAGAGCCAGCCCCCTCGGAAAAGTTATAGGCCAGTGGAAAAATGGCCCCACGCGAGAAGAGCAGAAACCCGCCGGTGACGACAGATAGGTGGCGCCATGCATTCTGACAAGTGGTCAGGTGAAAAAATGGCGTATGTCACATCTTGCAGAATGTTCTTGAAATGTTCTAGAATTGACCATGCTGTGTCACTCTGATCACCCACCGATAAAGCCCGGGCATATGCTGGCGCGGGGCGTCCTGCGGATGCTGCGCAGTCTTGATCATTCGCCGATGACGGAATTTGTGCCCACCCGAGGCCTGCGTGTTGATGTGGTTTCAATCGGCCCCAAGGGGGAAATCTGGGTTGTGGAATGCAAAAGCAGCCGTGCCGATTTTGTCAGTGACAGGAAATGGCAGGGTTATCTTGAATGGTGCGACCGCTATTTCTGGGCGGTTGACGCGGGCTTTCCCAGCGAGGTGCTGCCAGAATGCTCTGGGCTGATCCTCGCCGATGCTTATGGTGCGGACATCATCAGGATGCCTGAAGAAAGGCGACTTGCACCGGGAAGACGCAACAAGCTGACCCGGCAAATCGCCCGGGCTTCGATCGCGCGCCTTCAGGTCTTGACCGATCCTGATTCGTTTAACGGCGCGGAGGTCTAGGTTTGCCACCCTTCTTGCCCATGCTCTTGACCGCCTCCACAGCTGCCATGAGTTCTTCGGCAATTTCGGTTGCTTCTTCGGGGTCGAAATCCAGGGGCAAATCGACACCTTCGGCCTCGACATAAATTCGAATCATACCCTGGTCGGTCGGTCCGACCTGCAAATTCGCCGAAATATTGCTTTCGCTGTTGATGCTCACATTGTGATCCTTGGTTGGAATGTCGCTTTCTGTAACTTGAGACGAGATTTACGGCAAGTCGGGCTTGCAACCCGTTCGCGGTCGCTTTAAAGAACGCATCCGTGCCGCCTTAGCTCAGTTGGTTAGAGCGCTAGATTGTGGATCTAGAGGTCCCCCGTTCAAGCCGGGGAGGCGGTACCACTCAGACAGAAAACACATGGCTTTCTAAACAGATGCTTGGCCATTGTGATTTTTCGGTGTCGCGCTAATGTTTCGGAATAATGTTGGTACGTTTGCCGAATTTTTTCGGTCAATGGAACGATCTGTCATCGGTTCGGGTTGTAATGCCTGAAACGAATCAAAGTCTTGAGGAAAGGAAATTCCCATGGCGCAGACGAAAGCCACGACGGAACAAGCCAAGCGTGACGTCAAGGATGCCGCAGCAGAAGCGCAGCGTGACCTGGATGACGGCGCCAAGAATATTGCCGATGAGATCAAGGCCACGGCCGAAAACCTGGCTGACAATTCCGGGATGGACCGGCTGAAGGAACGCGGCACCGAGTTTGCCAACAAGGCGCGGGAAACCGGACGGGAATATTCAGATCGTGCGCGTGAGAAAGGCAGCGAATATGCTGATCGGGCGCAACAAGAGGCCGAACGGCTGTATGCTGCCGGGCAACAACAGGCGGATCAGGCGGCGCATTACGCAGGGGCGCGCTACGATGACCTGGCCGAAGCGGTTCGCCGAAATCCGGTGCAGTCGCTTGGAATTGCAGCCGGGATCGGTTTTCTGGCCGGCTTGATTCTGGCTCGTCGATAAGGGCGCTGTTGATGTTTGACTATGCGCGACGCCTGCAATTGGCGCTGGGTGACACGGCGCGCCGCTCGGGGATGAAAGTTGCCGCGGGCGCGCTGGTCGTGATCGGCGCCGGGTTTTTGATCGCCTCCTTGTGGTCTTGGCTTGCAACGGGCTTGGGGCTGGGTCCGACAATTGCGTCGCTGATCGTTGGCGGGGCCTTTGTTTTTCTGGGCCTGATTGCCTTTCTGCTTGCGTCCAAGCCCCGACACAGAATGCCAACCAGCGATGATTTGCGCCGCGAAGTCGAGGCAAGGGTCAATATGGCGGCGGACGCGGCGGTAGATCGTGCCCGCGCCGAAGCCATGCGCTTTGCCGGAATGGCAGAGCACAAGGCGCGTTCGGTCATGGGGAATGTGGGCCTGCGTGCCAGTAGTGCCGAGCGCCGCGCACAGGATGTCGCACGCGATGCGGCTGAACGCAGCGGTTTGACGGAAGAGAACTTGCGCGCGGCTCAAGAACGAATGGACCAGGCAGCAGCAGCGACGTCGCGGGCGGCAAATTCAAATGCTGGCAGCATGGCCAAATTGGCCGGAGCCTTTGTCATCGGGCTTGCCTTGGCATCCAAACTGGGGTCACGGCGCGAGGATCCCGATCGCCATACCGAGCTGTGAGATCGGCTGCCCGTCAGGCTGCCGCGTTCTGCGCTAGCAAATGTCGCGCAAGCAGATGCAGATCCTCTTGAGTGAAAGGTGATGGCAGGCTGAACCAGCCGGGTCGGGCCGGTATGGTATCCGGGTCATCACCCATCCGCGTGACGATCGCCGGGGGTGTGACGCCCGCTGGCAACGCGAAATCCAGCGCGTCAATCTGTTCCACGCCGAGTTTGGTCACGAACACATGTCGCTTGGGTGACAACGGCGCAGAGGTTCGAATGTGATCGATGACATCCTTGACCTTCAGGAAGTGCAGCACCGTGCATCCCGGCATTGCAGCAGCCAGCCCGCCCTGCATATCGGCAGCGACGAAGTGATCTTTCTCCAGCACCAGAAATTCAAAGCTTGCAGCGACTGACATGCACCGATCATCACATTCCCGAAGGGTGATTGCAATCTGCGCTGTCAGTTCGGCGGAGAATGGCTCGGGCATGGACGCAACAGCAAAGGGGCACCCGCATCCTGGCCGAATTCGTGGCATTCAAGATTGTCACAGATTGTCCAGCCGCCATCAGTCGCGCCGCTGGCTGCAAGAACCAATTCGGATTGCGGCGGCAGATCGGGTGTCCAATGCCACCAGCCGTTTCGCAAAACCGCACCGGGTCCGGGATCCATGCCCGCGCCAGAACCCTTGACTGATGCTTCTTGCAGAACCAGATGTGAATCGACGATCTGCCAATTTTCCTGCCATTGAACATGCTCGACGGAATGCTGCCAATGCAGCTGGAATTCGGGGCGTCCCAATGTCAGGATCGCCGCACCTACAAGAAGGCAGTTGCTCATACGGGCCTGCGCATCCACCAGACCACCCCGAACAGCACAGTCAGCGCCCATCCCGCCTGATCACTGAACGGCAGGGCGGCAATCAGCAGAAAGGCCGCAGCCGCCGTCAGAATACGTTCCCACAGCGCAAGCGGGCGGGCGAACCAGCCAATGACGGTCAAGCCCCACAAACCGATCGCCAGAACGCATTTCAGCACGATATAGGCGACAGCAGGTGCATAGCCGACAGACACCGCCAGCGGTCCCCCATCCTGCAGCATCAAGGCGGGCGTATAGACGGCCATATAGGGTATCACGAAGCCTGCTGCCGCGACCTTGAGGGCCTCGAAGCTGATCCTGAGGCCATTTTCCTTGGCGATCGGCGCAGCGGCGAAACAGGCCAGAGCAACCGGTGGTGTCAGGTCCGCCAGAATGCCGAAATAGAAAACGAACATATGGCTGACGATCAGCGGCACGCCCAGTTCCAGCAGCGCGGGGGCCGCAATGGTCGAGGTGATGATATAGTTCGGAATCGTCGGGATCCCCATACCCAGCACGATACAGGTGATCATGGTCAGCACGAGAGACAGGATCAGACTGTCCTTGCCGACCGAGACGATATACAAGCCAAAGGTATTGGCTGCGCCAGTCAGGGTCATTGTGGCAATGATGACCCCGAC
Source organism: Paracoccus onchidii (assembly GCF_028294535.1). GTDB lineage: Bacteria > Pseudomonadota > Alphaproteobacteria > Rhodobacterales > Rhodobacteraceae > Paracoccus > Paracoccus onchidii. The sequence goes on from NZ_JAQBIE010000017.1 coordinate 75,353, forward strand.
CAATGCGCAGGCAATGCCGACGGGCAGGGCGGTCTTGGCCCCCTCGGCCAGACTGTCGATGACCTGACGGATCGTTTCGCGCCCCCCGGACCTTGCGGCATTCCAGATCAGCAATATCGCGATTGCAAACCACAGGGCGTTGTTGCCGAACTCAAGGAAACTGGCGGCGATCAGGGCGAGGCCGATCCAGAAGATAATCCGCAGCACCCCTTGCGGCAGCCCCAAAACGGCCGAGGCACCCAGGATCAGCATGATCGTCAGGGCGAGGCCGATCGTACCGGCAAACAAGGGTGTATAGCCAGAGAACAGCAGATAGACCAGCACCGCCAGTGGCAGGATCAAAAACCACCCTTCACGCAGGGCAAGTCGGGCTGAGGGCAGCTTGTCCTTGTCCATCCCACGCAAATTGCGCCGCCCGGCTTCAAGGTGAACCATCCAGAATGCGCTGGCGAAGTAAAGCAAGGCAGGGATGATCGCGGCTCTGACGACCTCGAGATAGGCGACCCCAAGTGTTTCAGCCATGATAAAGGCGACGGCCCCCATGACCGGGGGCATGATCTGCCCCCCCATCGAGGCCGTGGCCTCGACCCCGCCGGCAAAGGCGGGCCGGTAACCAAAGCTTTTCATCAGTGGTATGGTGAATTGGCCGGTCGTGACCACATTCGCGACCCCTGAACCGGAAATCGTTCCCATAAGGCCCGAACTGACAACCGAAACCTTTGCGGCGCCGCCCATCCGGTGCCCGACCAGCCCAAGCGAGACATCGGTAAACAGCTTGATCATCCCCGCCTTTTCAAGAAAGGAGCCGAACAGGATGAACAGGAAGATATAGGTCGCGGACACATAAAGAGGCGTGCCGTATATGCCTTCGGTGCCAAAGCTCATCTGTTCGACGACCTGGGAAAAATCGTAGCCGCGCGTTACCAGCGGACCGGGAAAATACTGGCCAAACAGGGCATAGACAAGAAACAGGCCGGCAACGATCGGCAGGGCCGGTCCCATGACTACATAGGCGGCCGCAAATGTCGTGATCAATGCAATGACGCCGATGATGACATCCGTCTGGTTCAGCATGCCCGAGCGCATCATCAGCGGCACATATTCGGCCCATTGATAGGCCGCAACGATCACACCAAGAACGCCAAGGGTCCAGGACAGGATCTTCGCCCCGCGCCCTTTTCCACGCAGCGCCGCCAACAATGGAAAGCACAGCAATATCAGGAATCCCAGATGCAAGGCACGCTGGATCTGACTGTTCAGGTTGACGATATGGGCCGCAATGGCGATCTGATACAATGAGAACGCCACCGCGATCCAGTAAAGCAGCCTGCCTTCACGCCCCCCGGGAAAGCTGTCTGCCAACGGGTCATGCAGCCCCAGATCGGGGGTGTCGGCCGGGGCGGGATGCTGCGCTTGAGTCATGACGGTTTTCCGCATTGTGGCGAACTGCCGGGGTCCGCAGACCCCGGCCTGATGTTGGGTTTCCCTTGCCTGAAGGCGCTATTTTGCCGCGACACCGACCTCGTCGTAATAGCGTTGTGCGCCAGGATGCACGGGAATGGGCATACCGGTCAGTGCGTTCTCGACCTCGATGCTTGATGTGGCAGCATGCGCAGCCTTGAGCGTATCAAGGTTTTCATACATCAGCTTGGTCATCTGATAGGCCAGATCGTCGCTGACATCCTGCGAACTGACCAGGAAATTGATGACGGCAACGGTCGCCACATCTTCGGTCTGCCCGTCATAAGTGTTGGCCGGGATCGTTTCCGCGATATAAGGCGCCCCAAGCTTTCCGGCGATTTCATCTGGGATGGACACGACCGAGATCGGAATCGATGTCGAAAGATCCTTGAGCGAAGCGACGCCCAGCCCGGCGGATTGCAGCGTGGCGTCCAGCTGACGGTTTTTCATCAGCTCGACTGATTCCGCGAATGGCAGAAACTCGACTTTTCCAAGATCATCATAGGACATTCCAGCCGCGGCAAGAATGGCGCGGGCATTCAGTTCAGTTCCGGATTTCGGGGCGCCAACTGACAGTGCCTTGCCTTTCAGGTCCTCCAATGAGGTGATGCCGGATTCCTCGCTGGCGACGATCTGGATAAAGTTCGGATACATCGCAGAGATTCCGCGCAGCTTCTCAAGCGGCTGGGGAAAACCGGCCTCGGGATTGCCTTCACCGGCGAATTTGACCGAATCCCCCAAGGCGATGCCGATCTCGCCCTTGCCTTGCTGCAAGAGGTTCAGGTTTTCAACGCTGGCTTTCGTGGACTGAACCTGCACTTTCGCATCGGGGATCGCGTCGGAATAGATCTTCGAAAGCGCCCCCCCGACCGGATAGTAAACGCCGGATGTTCCGCCGGTCAGGATATTGATGAACTGTTGCGCAGATGCCGAAACCGGACCCATCGCAAATGCCGCACCGAACGCGACCCCGGCGAGCTTAGCAAGAATTTTCATATAGACCTCCCTTATTATTCAGGAAGGTTACGGGCGTTGTGCGAACAGGTCAAAGGTGATTGTCGGTTTGCTGATGCCAAACAGAAATGGCGCGTCCCGCAGGTCGGGACGCGCCATCCTATTCCAGCGGCGAAACAGATCAGGCGTTGGCTTCGCGGATCTTGTTTGCGGCTTCCTTGTCATAACTGACGCCGTTCTGTTCAAACAGCTGGTCCAACTCACCCGACAGGGTCATTTCGGTGATGATGTCGCAGCCACCCACGAACTCGCCTTTGACATAAAGCTGCGGAATGGTTGGCCAATCCGAGTAATCCTTGATGCCCTGACGCAAGTCATTGTCGGACAGGACGTTGATGTCACTGTAATTGACACCCATGTAATTCAGAACACCGGCAACCCGGCTGGAAAATCCGCATTGCGGCATTTCCTTGGTGCCCTTCATGAACAACACCACGTCGCTGGCATCGACCATTTCCTGAATCTGGGCTTTCACATCGCTCATAACCTGAGTCCTTTTCGGATTCTGGTCCGCCCCAAGTCGGACCTTATGTCTGTGCGCAGCCTGCGCGGGACGCCGGTTATTCCGGGGCCTTTGTCGTCAGTGCCAGCGCATGCAGATCGCCGCTTGGGCCATCCATTTTTCCTTGCAGCGCCGCATATACTGCACGCTGTTGCTGCACACGGTTCTTGCCACGAAAGCTCTCGTCGATCACCTCGGCGGCATAGTGATTTCCGTCGCCAGCCAGATCGGTGATCGTAATCTCCGCATCCGGGAATGCCGCACGGATAAGGGCTTCGATTTCATGAGCTTCGATGGCCATTACGCAGTCCTTTTTCCTTCCTGTTCAGATGTAGGTGAAGCAGGTTGCAGCCGCAAGGGCTTGGATTTGCCAAGATGCCCCGGCAACATCGTTCCAGGATCGATCAACTGATCTGACGATCGCCCCGGATGACCTTGTTCCTGGATGCAAATGGCTTGTGCCTTACCGCTATCTGGGCGACATCTGACCTGAAAAGGCAAGGCGGCTGGCCCGCTGATATCGCGCCTCATGGGCTGACAGACGAGAAGACAGGTAGATCGATGACTCAGAAAAATGGCTCTCTGGATTTGACGGTTCCCGAAGACCTGTCAAGCATCGAGCAGGACATGGCGGCACGCCTGATTGCGGCATTGTCTGATCGGGTGTCGCGGGCGAATGACGAATATCATGGTCGGGATGCCCCGCAAATCAGCGATGCGGACTATGACCGGATGAAATCGGACCTTGCCCGGCTTGAGGCGCGCTTTCCCGAACTGGCGTCGGCCGACAGCCCGACAGCCAGAATTGGCGCGGCACCGGCCGAAGGTTTCTCGAAGGTGGCCCATGCTCAACGGATGATGTCGCTGGGGAATGCATTCAGCCAAGAGGATGTCGATGATTTCGTTGCCCGGATCCGCAACTTCCTGAATCTTGACGACGCTGCGCCCCTGGAATTCACTGCCGAACCAAAGATCGACGGGCTTTCACTTTCGCTGCGTTACGAGGATGGTCGTCTGGTGCAGGCCGCGACCCGGGGCGATGGCTCGGTTGGCGAGAACGTGACAGCCAATGCAAGGGTGATCGACGACATCCCCGAACGCCTGGCCATCGACCTGCCGGGCATCGTCGAGATCCGGGGCGAAGTCTACATGTCGCATGATGATTTTGCGCGACTGAACGCCCAGGTCGGAGGCAAGGTCTTTGCCAATCCACGCAACGCAGCCGCGGGTTCGCTGCGCCAGTTGGATGCCTCGATCACGGCAAGACGGCCGCTGATGTTCTTTGCTTATAGCTGGGGCGAATTGACGGCGCCGCTTGGTCAGACACAGATGCAAGCGGGCGAACGTTTGAAGGAACTTGGATTTCGGACCAATCCACTGACCCGGATTTGCACAAACGCCAAGGAACTGGTTGCGGCATGGGCCGATATTGAACAGCAGCGCGCAACCTTGGGCTATGATATCGACGGCGTGGTTTATAAGGTCAACGATCTTGGATTTCAGACGCGTCTGGGCTTTCGTTCGACGACGCCACGTTGGGCGCTTGCGCACAAGTTTCCCGCCGAAACCGCATGGACCCGATTGCAGCGAATTGAAATCCAGGTCGGACGCACGGGTGCGTTGTCCCCGGTTGCGCGACTGGAACCGGTGACAGTCGGCGGCGTGGTTGTTTCCAACGCCACGTTGCACAATGAAGATTACATCGCCGGACAAGATAGCAACGGTGCCTTGATCCGTGAGGGTCGAGACATTCGTGAAGGCGACTGGGTCAAGGTGTATCGGGCCGGAGATGTGATTCCCAAGATCGCCGATGTCGATCTGTCTCGCCGACCGGCGGACAGCCAGCCCTATCAGTTCCCGCAAACCTGCCCAGAATGCGGCTCTGATGCGATCCGTGAACCGGGCGACTCTGTGCGTCGATGTTCCGGAGGTCTGATCTGTCCAGCGCAGGCAATTGAAAAGCTGAAACATTTCGTGGGCCGCTCGGCTTTCGATATAGACGGCCTTGGGGCGCGCCAGATCGAGATGTTCTTTGACGATCCAACCCTGTCCATCCGCGAACCGGCGGATATATTTACCCTCGCGCGCCGCGATGCGGACAGCCCGATTGCCAAGCTCAGGAACCGTGACGGCTTTGGCGAGAAATCCGTGGAAAAGCTGTTCAACGCCATCGAAAATGCCCGTGAGGTGGCGCTGAAACGCCTGATATTCGCGCTTGGAATCCGACATGTCGGAGAAGTCGCAGCCGCGACACTGGCCCGTCATTTCGGCAATTGGGAGATGCTGCTAGCAGCTGTCGATGGCGCAGCGACTGAGCCGGCCTTTGCCGCAGATGATGAAAAAAGCCGGCGCAGCATGAGCGAGCAAAGCCCGAACTGGTCAGAGCTGACCGGCATTGACGGGGTTGGATCGGCCCTTGTGATGTCCCTGGTCACAACGTTCCAACAAGAGGCCGAGCGCGCCAGTATCGACCGTTTGCTTGCCGAGTTGCGCGTTCTCCCTGATGACAGCTCGGTCCGGCAAAAGACAGAGATCAGTGGAATGACCCTGGTCTTTACCGGCACGCTTGAAAAGATGACCCGCGCCGAAGCCAAGGCCCGCGCTGAAGACATGGGGGCCAAGGTTGCCGGATCTGTCAGTGCCAAGACCGATCTGCTGATTGCCGGACCAGGCGCAGGCAGTAAGGCCAAGAAGGCCGCGGATCTAGGTGTCAAAGTCATTGATGAGGACGAATGGCTGAAGATCTCGGCAAGGTAAAAACGCCGCGCGGGCGACCACCCGAACTGTTTCCGCTTTTTGCTTCGGCAGAAACCCTGCCCGGAATCGGACCCAAGGCCATGGCGGCTTTGGGTCAGTTGGGGTTGGAACGCCCTCGTGACCTGATCTTCAACCTGCCGGCAAGTGGCACGGTCCGGCGGCGGATCACCTCGGTTCGTGATGCGGTCGCGCCCGAGATCGTCATCATCACCATTACGGTTGATCGGCATTCTCCGCCGGGCTCGCGGGGACGGCCCTGGCGTGTCCATTGCAGCGATGCGCAGGGAAATGATCTGACATTGGTGTTTTTTCACCCCCGGCGCGATTGGATCGAGGCACGCCTTCCCATTGGACAGGACCGCATCATCAGCGGCAAGGTCGAGCTGTTCGACGGCCATGCACAGATCGCACATCCCGATCACATCCTTCTGCCCGAGGATGAACTGCCCCCCGGTTTCGAACCCGTTTATCACCTGTCCGCAGGCTTGACCCAAAAGGTGATTTCCAAGGCCAGCAAGGCGGCCCTGCAACTTGTGCCCCCGCTCGGGGAATGGATCGATCCCCAGACCCTTGCGCAGCGCGGATGGCCGGATTTCACAGAGGCATTGCAAGCCGCCCATGCGCCCGGATCACCGGCGGATCTGTCGCCGGACCATCCAGCCCGCGCGCGACTGGCCTATGATGAATTTCTGGCGCATCAGATGACCTTGGCGTTGGTTCGCCGCGACCGCCGCCGCGCCCGGGGCCGCCCAAGCGCGGGGACCGAAACATTGCAGCGAGCCGTGCTTGAAAGCCTTCCCTGGCCCCCGACCAATGCCCAATCCCGCGCAATCGCCGAGATTTCCGCCGATATGGCCAGCGAGTTCCGGATGAACCGTTTGCTGCAAGGTGATGTGGGGGTAGGAAAGACGCTGGTTGCGTTTTTGTCCGGGCTGATCGCAGTCGAAGCGGGGGGGCAGGCGGTTCTGATGGCCCCGACCGAGATTCTGGCACGGCAGCACGGCAGGGCGCTAGAGCCGCTTGCCCGCGCCGCTGGCATACGCCTTGCGACGCTGACCGGACGCGACAAGGGGGACGTGCGAGCGCAGCTGTTGAAGGATCTGCGCAACGGCGAAATCGACATTCTGGTCGGCACCCATGCAGTGTTTCAGAAGGATGTCGCGTTTCATGACCTGCGTCTGGCGATCATCGACGAACAGCATCGTTTTGGTGTCGCGCAACGGCTGGAATTGTCTGCAAAGGGCGATGCTCCGCCCGACATGTTGGTCATGACAGCGACGCCGATCCCGCGATCATTGTCTTTGACCCAATATGGCGATCTCGACCTGACCGTTCTGGACGAAAAACCGCCTGGGCGGCAGCTGATCACCACCGTGATGATCAGCGATGAACGCCTCGAAGAGGTCGTCGCGCGCCTGCAAGCCGCGACGCAGCAAGGGGCACGGGCCTATTGGGTCTGCCCGCTGGTCGACGAAAGCGAGGTCAGTGACCTGACCGCAGCAGAGGCCCGCTTTCAGTATTTGCGTGCCCGGTTCGGCGATCAGGTGCGTATGGTGCACGGGCAGATGCCGGCCGATGCTCGCGATCAGGCGATGTCCGACTTTGCCGGTGGGGCCGCGTCGATCCTGGTGGCGACCACGGTGATCGAGGTCGGGGTCGATGTGCCCGAAGCCACGATCATGGTGATCGAGCGCGCCGAAAGCTTTGGTCTGGCGCAGTTGCATCAGCTGCGTGGGCGTGTCGGTCGGGGGAAAGGTGCGTCCACCTGTCTGCTGATGTACCATTCTCCGCTTGGCGACACCGGCGCACGTCGCCTGACGACCCTGCGTGATACCGATGACGGCTTTCAGATTGCCGAGGTCGATCTGGCGATGCGCGGGGCAGGTGACGTGATCGGCACCGCGCAATCCGGATTGCCCCGGTTTCAAATTGGTGACCTGGAACATCAAGCTGGCCTGATGGCGCTTGCCCGTAGTGATGCGCGTGCATTGTTGGAACTGGACCCGGAACTGACGGGCGATCGGGGCAGGGCGATCAGAATGCTGATGTGGCTTATGCAGCAGGACAAGGCGATTCGACTGATCTCTGTCGGGTGAACAATCAGGATGTTCTTAAAATGTTCTTTACAATGCGATGCAAATATGAGAACAAATAGGCAACAGAGAGGAGTTGCCCTATGACCCGTGAATTCATCTGTGACGTTCTTGGAATTACCGCGCTCTCGGTCACCACCGTTGTGGTGCTGTGGCTGCCCGCCATCCTGCAAGCCTGATCTTCTGCCCCGCGTTGCGACTGGTGCCTTCGCCTGGGTGCCATGAATGTCCCTGCACGCGCAACTTGGCCGGCCCTGTGCAGGGCCGGCCTTTTTTCAGGCCGCTGCCAGCGCGCTGTCCATGGCCTCGATAGTGGCGTCCCAGGCCAGCAGGATCGATGCATGCCGGTTGGGATAGTCCTTTGCAGGCAGCAACGCCTCGAGATCGGCGAACGGTGCTGCGGGCGCGGGACCTTCCTGTTTCAGCATCGCACGCAGCTGATCGCGCGCGACGATCATGTCATGGCGCGTGCGCCCGATGATCGCGCCCCCCAAGACTGCCGCCGATGCCTGCCCAAGCGCGCAGGCCCTGACCTGCTGGGCGAATTCCGAGATCGCGCCATCGCTCAGAACCAGATCGACGGTGACCGAAGAGCCGCAATGAGGGGAACGTTTTGACGCCGACGCCTCGGGCGTGGCCAGTCTTCCCTGATGCGGAATTGCCGTGGTCAGGGCAAGAATCCTGCGGGAATACAGCTGCATGAGATCACTATCTGCCATCGGTCCTTTCCCGCGTGCTTCATTCATCCTAGATAGGTTTGAATATGCAAAAAGGGAACCCGATGTTCGATCCTACCAGCCTGAAGTACGATGCCAACGGCCTTATTCCCGCCATTGCACAAGATGCAACAACGGGTGAAGTCCTGATGATGGCATGGATGAATGCGGAGTCGGTGGCCCGCAGCCTGGAAACAGGAAAGGTCACTTATTGGTCGCGTTCCCGGCAATCCTTCTGGGTCAAAGGCGAAACTTCGGGGCATTTGCAGAAGCTGGTCGAAATGCGCGTGGATTGCGATCAGGACTGTCTGCTTGTGCTGGTCGAACAAACCGGCGCGGCATGCCACACCAATCGCCGCAGCTGTTTTTACACGGCCATCCGTGACAACGAACCCGTGACGATCATGGACCCGATCAGCTGAACCCAAGACGGGTTCTGATCTCTTCCGGTGTCACGCCATTCTCGCGCAGCGCCATCAGCGATCGCGCGTTGTCTCGTTTTGCCAGGCGTGTTCCACTGTTGTCGCGGATCAGGCGGTGATGGTGGTAAATCGGCGTCGGCAGGCTCAGCAGCCGCTGTAGCAATACGTGAATCCAGGTCGACTCGAAAAGATCGCTTCCTCGTGTGACGACACTGATGCCCTGCGCGGCATCGTCGATCACGACGGATAAATGGTAAGAGGTTCCCATACCGCGACGCGACAGGATGATATCACCGATCCGCTTCAGGAACTGCGCTTTGTCGATCCTGAAAGGGGTGCCGCCGCCCAGACATTCATCTTGGAATTCAAGCGACTGGTCAGAAATTGCGTCAAAGGCCCTGGCGACATCCAGCCTGATGACATCATCTGGACCGGTTTCGTTCACCCTGCGGTGGCGACAGGTTCCTGGATAGATCAGTCCATCAGGTCCGGCAGGCAGCGCCCCTTCTTGCGGGGCCGACAATGCCGCACGAATATCGCCGCGTTTGCAGCGGCAAGGATAGGAATAGGGCGCAAGCCTTTGCAGGGCGTTCTGATAGGCGGGTATCCGGTCCGATTGGCGAAGCACGGGCGCGGTCCACTGCAAACCCAGCCAGTCAAGATCGCGATAGATGGCGTCCTCGAATTCGGGTTTGCAGCGTTCCGCATCGATATTTTCGATCCGAAGCAGGAACTTGCCCGGATCGGCCTGTCGCTCGGCAGTTAAGGCTGCGAAGGCATGTCCCAGATGCAGCCGCCCCGTTGGTGAAGGGGCGAACCTGGTCCGCCTTACTGTGCTGACAGCCATGCGGTGAAATCATCTTTCGCGCGTTGCGTATAGGCCGGATACCGGTCTTTCCGGCCCCGCCTGCCGCCCTTGACATCTGCCAGCGGCGGGAAGAGGCCGAAATTCACATTCATGGGCTGGAAGGTCTTGGCCTCGGCGCCGCCGGTAATGTGATTGACCAGCGCCCCCATCGCCGTGGTCAGCGCGGGTGGAGGAAGGTCATGCCCCATGGCCTGCGCCGCGGCCATTCGCCCCGCAAGCAGTCCCATTGCCGCACTTTCGACATAGCCTTCGACACCTGTGACCTGCCCGGCAAAGCGCAGATTTGGACGCAGTCGCAAACGCATGCGGTCGTCCAGAAGCGTGGGAGAGTTCAGAAAGGAATTGCGATGAATGCCACCCAGACGCGCGAAGCTGGCATCTTGCAACCCCGGGATCATACGGAAGACCCGCGTTTGGGCACCGTATTTCATCTTGGTTTGAAATCCGACAATATTATATAGTGTTCCCAAGGCATTGTCGCGCCGCAACTGGACAACGGCATAGGCCTTTTCTTCAGGCACATGCCGGTTCGTCAGGCCGACAGGCTTCATGGGGCCGTGGCGCAGGGTTTCACGCCCCCGTTCGGCCATAACTTCGATCGGCAGGCAGCCGTCAAAGTAACCGGCCGTTTCTCCTTCGTGAAATTCGGTTTTCTCTGCAGCCAGCAATGCGTCGATGAACGCTTCGTACTGCTCCTTGGTCATGGGGCAGTTGATATAGGCGCGCCGCTCTGCTTCGGTGTCGCCCTTGTCATATCGGCTTTGTTCCCAGGCGATGCTCATGTCGATGCTGTCGGCATGCACGATCGGGGCGATGGCATCGAAAAATGCCAACGACTCGGTTCCCGTGGCCACACGAATGGATTGAGCAAGCCGGTCCGAGGTCAGCGGGCCGGTGGCGATAATCCAGTTCCCGGATTCGGGCAGATCGGAAATTTCGCCCGCTTTGATCGTGACCAAAGGGTGGTCATTCAGCGAAGCGGTCACCGCCTGTGCGAATGCGTCGCGATCAACAGCCAGAGCCCCGCCCGCTGGCAGGCGGTGGCGATCGGCCATGGCCATGATCAAACCGTTCGCCTTGCGCATCTCCCAGTGCAATTGCCCCACGGCATTCATCTGGTCATCGTCCGAGCGAAAACTGTTCGAACAAACCATCTCGGCGCAATCACCGGTCTTATGGGCAAAGGTGCCGGTCGTGGGCCGCATCTCGTGTAGGATGACGGGCACCCCCGCCTGTGCGGCCTGCCACGCAGCTTCTGATCCGGCAAGGCCGGCGCCTATGATATGAACAGGTTCCATCTGACCCTCTTGTGGCGGGAAATACGGGTAGGGGGTCGGCTAGCAAAGCCGTGAAGAAAAGAAAAGGGCGGCACCAGTCTTTGGCACCGCCCTTAGCGTCAGGTTCCGAAAAGAGATTATTCTTCGGCTTCTGCAGCAGCTTCTTCGCCTTCGGGTGCTTCGTCATCGCTGGAACGCAGTGCCGAGGGGGCGGCAATATTTGCAACAACAAAGTTGCGGTCGATGGTCGGCTTGGCACCCGATGGCAGTTTCACGTCATCGATATGAATGCTGTCGCCAACTTGGTGACCGGCCAGATCGACGGTGATGTGATCGGGGATGTCCCCGGCGGTCACGATCAGTTCGACCTCGTTACGCACGGTCACAAGGGTACCGCCTTTTTTCAGGCCGGGGCATTCTTCGTGATTGATGAACTCGACCGGAATGAACAGGTTCACCTTGGAAGTGCGGCGCAGGCGCATGAAGTCGATATGGATCGGCAGATCCTTGACGACATCTTTCTGAACGCTGCGGCAGATGACGCGCACGTCGTCCTGACCTTCGACCTTCAGGTTGAACAGGGTCGACATGAAGCGGCCTGCGCGCAATTGCGTCAGCAGCTTGTTAAAGTCGAACTGAACGGCGACCGGGTCCTTGTGGTCACCATAAACAATGCCGGGCACCTTGCCGTTACGGCGAGCTTGGCGGGCGGCCCCCTTGCCTGTCCCCGCGCGTGCCTCAGCCACCAGATCCGGGATCTCTTTGGCCATTTTGCTAATCCTTAATTAAGTTTTATCCGCCACCATCCTCCAAGGGTGCATGGTGGTCGAACGCGGGCTATTAGCGCAGATCGCCGCGAAAGGCTAGGGGGTAAATCATGGGATTTCGACCCGGAAAGTTTGACATGAGGCATAAGCGGATTTATGCCTATAAGGGCGATTTCTGCCGCGTGCGGGAGCCTGGGATTTGAAACAGTATATTTGGTAACGAGTACTCGGATGCAGCAGCGCGTCTATTCCATTGACTATATGCGCCTTCTTCTGGCGTCATTCGTCGTCATTGGCCACAGCGGAATGGGACGCGAGACATTCGGCGCGTTCGGACTGATCGCAATCAGCCCCGTTTTGCGGGCAGCCGTTCCCTTGTTCGCCATCACGGCAGGATTTTTTCTGTTCAGGACCCGGCTGCGCGGCAAATACTGGATCTGGGTCAAGAGAATCGCGACCCTTTATGTGCTGTGGTATGCGATCTATTTTGTGTTCATGGGGCTGTGGAACCAAAGCTTCGGTCAGAACTGCCGAGAGCTGATCCTCGGCTTTCGCCACCTTTGGTTTCTGGAAGGGCTGGTGGTAGCTGCGATCATGATGCACTTCGCCATCATTCGTGGCCCGCGCTTCATGATGCAATCTGCGATTCTTGTCGCGGCAGCAGCAATTGTCGTTGAATACGCCTCGGTGACCCATCTGCTTTCCATGCCGCTTGAATTTTACCGCAATGGCGTGTTTTTCCTCTATCCGTTCATGGTCATGGGGTATTTGTTTGCGCTTGAGCGGTGGTCACCCGAGGCGCTGCCTTGGCCGATGCCACGCCGAAAGTTCTGGATCTGGGTCGCGATTGGCGGGTTCATCCTTGCGGTTGCAGAGAACGCGGTTTTCCTGACGGTCATCAATCAGTGGGCGCTGCTGGAATACCAGATCGGCATGTTCTTCATGGCACCCGCGATCTTCGCGATCGTCGGAACAATCGATGCACCTGAGACGGATTTGCCGTTGGGCACCATGGCCTCGGCAATTTATGTGATGCATTACCTGTTTCTTCACTTTGCCAACATGGTGAACCCAGGTCATCCGCTGCCCGGGGCGCTGGTGGCCTTTATCGTTCCTGCGCTGCTGGTGATGGCCATGATCCGGCTGGGACGCGGCCAGCGTTGGATGGCCCAGTTATTTTAGCCTGCCTCAGCGAATGACCGGGGCGAATTTTTCGAAGAACCCGTTTTCGACCAACAGGTTTTGCAGGCCAAGATCGTTGACATGGCGTTCACCGCACAGGGCCATGGTCGTGTCCAGTTCCTTGCGGATGATGTCCAAGGCGGTCGTGACGCCGGCTTCGCCCATCGCGCCCAGCCCATGAATGAAGGCCCGGCCAATCCAGGTGGCGTCAGCACCAAGTGCCAGCGCCTTGAGGACGTCCTGCCCTGATCGGATGCCGCCATCCATATGGATTTCAACCTGATCTCCCACCGCCTTCACAATCTGGGGAAGCATTCTGATCGACGACACCGCACCATCCAGCTGGCGTCCGCCATGGTTGGACACCACAATCGCATCTGCACCGAAATCTGCGGCCATTCTGGCGTCATCGGGATCAAGAATACCCTTGAGGATCAGCTTGCCGCCCCACATGTCGCGAATGCGGGCGATCTTGTCCCAATCGAGTTTTTCATCAAACTGCTCGGCCGTCCAGCTGGACAGGGACGAAGTATCGCCTACGCCTTTCGCATGGCCGACGATATTGCCGAATGATCGCCGCTTGGTCTTCAGCATTTCGAATCCCCAAGCCCATTTTGTGGCCAGGTTCATCATGGTCGGCAGGGTCAGCTTGGGCGGGGCGCTCAGACCGTTCTTCAGATCCTTATGTCGTTGCCCAAGGATTTGAAGATCCAATGTCAGCACCAATGCGCTGCAATTCACGGCCTTGGCACGATTGATGATCGCTTCAAGGAACTCTTGATCCTTCATCACATAAAGCTGGAACATGAAAGGGGCCGAGCAATGCGTCGCCACATCCTCGATCGAACAGATCGACATGGTCGACAGCGTGAAGGGCACTCCAAAATTCTCGGCGGCGCGCGCGGCGAGGATTTCACCATCCGCGTGCTGCATTCCGGTCAACCCGACGGGCGCAAGTCCCACCGGCATTGCCACGGGCAGGCCGATCATCTCGGATCGGGTCGATCGCCCGGACATGTCGACCGCAACCTTCTGGCGCAGGCGTATGCGGGAAAAATCGTCGCTATTGTCGCGAAATGTCTGTTCGGTATAGCTGCCAGATTCAGCATAGTCGTAGAACATCCGGGGGGTTCTGGCACGATGCAGCCGCTTCAGGTCATCGATACATGTGATTGCCACCATTTGGATTTTCTGCCTTTGCTGGTTGTCAGGCGGATGCTGTGATCAATTGGCAACCGCGTCTTGCATGCGTGCCCTTGTGCCCGGCTCGATCACCGGGGTGCTCAGGGATTCTGCCTTGCGGCGCAAGGAATCCGCCCGCGCCATCGCGTCGGCCGTTTCCTGATCCGGCGTTGTCGCAGCGTTGCCGGAGTGGTCTGGCAAGGTCGGCTCGGCAAGGATCTGCTGCGTGGGCAACAGATCGGGATAGTCGACGCCACCGGAATGGCAGGCCATCAGCGGCAGCAGGGCAAAGGGTGCGAAAAGGCGGAACCTGATTTTCATGCGTGCAAGTTAGCCGTTGCGAGAGGCGACCACAACTGAACTTGACCGCAAGGTGAATATGCCGCCAGCTCTTTTCCAGCGTGATCACAATGACTAAGAGAGGTTATGGCAAGAACTCAGGGATCCCGCGCCGAAATCACCGGCCCACTTATTCGCGCCGAGGCACGCCGCCTGTTTGCGCGCAACGGCTTTGCCGCCGTCTCAATGCGCCAGATCGCGTCAGCGGTAGGTGTGCAGGCCGGTGCGCTTTATGCCTATACGCCCGACAAGCAGGCCCTGCTGCACGATCTGCTTGAATCACATATGCGGGACTTGCTTGCGGCCTGGCGCGACGATCCTGAGATGGATCCGCTGGACAGGCTGGAGGCATTCGTCCGGTTCCATATAGATTTCAGCCTGGATCACATCGATGCAGTGTTCCTATCCTATATGGAACTGCGCAATCTGACGCCCGAAAATTTCCGAAACATCGCCGGGTTGCGTGGCAGCTATGAGGACGCGCTTGAACGGATTTTGCAGGCGGGAACCGAATCCGGTGTGATGAATATGACGGATCGCCGGCTGACGACATTGGCGTTGATCGCCATGCTGACCGGCGTTATCAATTGGTACCGCGAAGGCGGGCGTCTTGATCGCCAAACGATCGGTGACATTTACTGGGGTCTTGCGCGCGGTGCGGTCGGTGCCGATTGACGATCGGGATCCGATCCCGCAAACAACCGCACTGACCGCTTTACGGCCTGCTTTCCAATGTCGATATTACTGCCATGAGCCTACCTCCGGGATTTCTTGACGAATTGCGCAACCGCGTTCCGATCAGCCGCATGATCGGGCGCAAGGTTGTTTGGGATCTGCGTAAATCCAATCAGGCCCGCGGGGATTGGTGGGCGCCTTGTCCGTTTCATCAGGAAAAATCCGCAAGCTTCCACTGCGATGATCAGAAAGGTTTCTATTACTGCTTTGGTTGCCATGCCAAGGGCGATGCCCTGACCTTTCTGCGCGAGGCCGATGGCCTGAGTTTCATGGAAGCCGTCAAGGTGTTGGCCGCCGAGGTTGGAATGACGGTTCCCCAACAGGACCCGCAAGCGCGCGAGCGCAGCGATCGACGGACAAGACTGTTCGAGGTGACCGAGGCTGCACTCAGGTGGTTCCGCCTGCAATTGCAGACCGGCGCAGCCAGCGAAGCAAGGGATTATCTTGCCCGCCGTGGACTAGATGATGAAACCCAACAGCAATTTGACATCGGATTTGCCCCCGATAACCGCCATGCGTTGGGGGCCGCGCTGCGCGAAAAGGGATTTGATGAGGCGCTGATCATCGAGGCCGGGCTTTGCGCAAGACCTGACGGCGGCGGTGCGGCATATGATCGTTTTCGCGGCAGGATTATTTTTCCGATCAAGGACGGGCAGGGGCGCTGTATCGGGTTTGGCGGCCGGGCCATGGATCCCAATTCATTCGCCAAATACCTGAACAGCCCTGAAACGCCGCTATTTGACAAAGGGCGCAACCTTTACAACATCGGGCAGGCACGCTCGGCGGTTGCGAAAGGACAGCCGCTGATCGTCGCTGAAGGCTATATGGATGTCATCGCCCTGTCGCGCGCCGGTTTTCAGGGTGCCGTCGCGCCTTTGGGAACCGCCGTCACGGAAAATCAACTTCACCTGATGTGGCGCATCAGCCCCGAACCAATCATTGCGCTGGATGGCGATGCAGCCGGACAGCGGGCTGCACAACGATTGATCGATCTGGCGCTGCCGCTGACCGGTGCCCGGCAGGCATTGCGTTTTGCCATTTTGCCGGCGGGGCAGGATCCTGACGACCTGATCAAGACCGCAGGACAGGGCGCGATGACAGCATTGCTTGGGGACGCCAAACCCTTGCTGGATCTGCTTTGGTCACGCGAAACAGAGGGTCAGAACTTTGACAGTCCCGAACGCAAGGCGGCGCTGGAACAGCGATTGAAGGATGCGATCGCAAGGATCCCTGACGAGCTGACCCGACAGCATTATAATGAAGAAATCCGCCGCAAACGCCGGGAATTGTTCGGCGGAAGCTGGCAGCGTGGCGAGCGGGGGCGACAAGATTCCGGGCGCTATCGCGGCCGTTCGCGCACGGGCTCGGCACCTGTGCCGATCGGAGCGACGCGGCTGGATGGCCCGAATGCGGGCGCCTCTTTGCTGGAAGGCGCAAGCCTGCTGCTATGCGCGTTTCGCCCCCATCTGGTTGCCAAGGTCGAGACGCGGCTGGAGCGGTTGATCCCACAGGATGCCGACCGTGCGTCGCTGCTGCACGATCTGTTGACGGGAACGGAATCGGCGGCTGGTGCGCGCGCTCTTGAAACGCTGCGCGCCGACGCCCATCTGGGCCTGACACCATCCGTTATCAGACAGCAGGACGAGGAAACCGCTGTCACCATTCTGTCCAATCTTCTGGACCGGCTGGAGGCAGAGCGCGCCGTGGGAACCGAATTGGCCCGCGCTGAAAACGAAATACAAGGAGAGGTGGATGAAGGGTTGACCTGGCGGATGCAACAGATCGCCCGAGCCCGCCATTTGGCCGAAAGGCCGGATATGGAAGACAGCGGAGACATGAACGAGGATCGCGACGCCCTGTCCGCACAATTGCAAGACTGGCTGAGCGGTGAAATCTGGCGAAAGCCGCCGCGCGGATAGCCCGCAACGCTGACTGATTCGGCAATGATCGGTCAGGATGCGAATCAGGTGCGAATCATTCGCGTTCCCGGGCTTTGATCCGCCACGAAATAACGCTAGAAAAGCCTTCAGGTTCGCGATGATTCGCACCTGATTCGCGAATCGATGCCCGAGTAAGGAGCCCTGGATGGCCGCCAAGGACAACGACCAAGACAAGACCGACAAGGACGAGAACGCGCATTCGCTGGATATGAGCCAGGCAGCGGTCAAGAAAATGATCGCCGAAGCCAAAGAGCGTGGCTATATCACCTATGACCAGCTGAACACCGTCTTGCCGCCAGAGCAGGTCAGCAGCGAACAGATCGAAGACGTCATGTCGATGTTGTCCGAAATGGGCATCAACGTCATTGAAGACGAAGAAAACAGCGACGAATCAGAGGGTGGGGCGGTTGTCACCACCGATTCCGGTTCGCGCGAGATGGCGGTCGCCGCAACCGAAACCGAAAAGCTGGACCGCACGGACGATCCTGTTCGCATGTATCTGCGCGAAATGGGTTCGGTCGAATTGCTGAGCCGTGAAGGCGAAATTGCAATCGCCAAGCGGATCGAGGCCGGCCGGAACACGATGATCGCCGGGTTGTGTGAAAGCCCGCTGACATTCAAGGCCATCACCATGTGGCGTCAGGAACTTCTGGATGAAGAAATCCTGCTGCGCGATGTGATCGATCTGGAAACCACCTTTGGTCAGTCGATGGAAGACGATGAAGGTGAGGGTGAAGAGGTCGTCGGCAACAGTACCGAGGAAAGCACCTCGGCACAGCCCGCGCAAAAACGCGAGGAACTGGATGCCGATGGCAATCCGATGCGCGCCGAAGACGATGACGACGAAGATGACGGCGCGAATTTGTCGCTGGCAGCCATGGAAGCCAGCCTGAAGCCAAAGGTCCTTGAGACGCTCGAAGTCATTGCACTTTATTACGAACGTCTCGCAGACATGCAGGATCAACGCATGTCCGCGACCTTGAATGAAGATGACAGCTTTTCGGCCAACGCGGAATCCGATTACCAGAAACTGCGCGGCGAAATCGTGGCGCTGGTCAATGAACTGCACCTGAACAACAGCCGGATCGAGGCGCTGGTTGACCAGCTATACGGGATCAACCGCCGCATCGTCACGATCGACAGCGGGATGGTCAAACTGGCCGATTCTGCCCGCATCAACCGCCGCGAGTTCATCGACAATTATCGCGGAAGCGAGCTTGATCCGGCATGGGTCGACCGGCTTTCGCAGAATGCAGGGCGCGGCTGGCAGGCGCTGTTCGAGCGTTCACGCGACAAGGTCGAGGCGCTGCGCGCCGAAATGGCACAGGTCGGCCAATATGTCGGCGTCGATATCGAGGAATTCCGCCGTATCGTCAGCCAGGTTCAGCGCGGCGAAAAAGAGGCGCGTCAGGCCAAGAAGGAAATGGTCGAGGCGAACCTGCGTCTGGTGATCTCGATCGCCAAGAAATACACGAACCGCGGCCTGCAATTCCTTGACCTCATTCAGGAAGGCAATATCGGCCTGATGAAAGCCGTCGACAAGTTCGAATATCGCCGCGGTTACAAGTTCAGCACCTATGCGACCTGGTGGATCCGCCAGGCTATCACACGCTCGATCGCGGATCAGGCCCGCACGATCCGTATCCCGGTCCATATGATCGAAACAATCAACAAACTGGTTCGCACGGGCCGCCAGATGCTGCATGAAATCGGCCGCGAACCAACGCCAGAGGAATTGGCGGACAAGCTGCAGATGCCGCTGGAAAAGGTTCGCAAGGTGATGAAAATCGCCAAGGAGCCGATCAGCCTCGAGACTCCGATCGGGGACGAGGAAGATAGCCAGCTTGGCGATTTCATCGAGGACAAGAATGCCGTCCTGCCACTGGACAGCGCCATTCAGGAAAACCTCAAGGAAACGACCACCCGCGTGCTGGCCAGCCTGACCCCCCGCGAAGAACGGGTTCTGCGAATGCGTTTCGGTATCGGCATGAATACCGATCATACCCTGGAAGAGGTCGGCCAGCAGTTCAGCGTCACGCGAGAACGTATTCGCCAGATCGAGGCAAAGGCGCTTCGCAAGCTGAAGCATCCGTCCAGAAGCAGAAAACTGCGGTCGTTCCTTGATCAATAGACCCAAGGATGCGTCAGATCTGTCGTTCTTTCTCTATCGCAGTTCCGCCGCGCCCGAGATTGGAACTGAAGATCTGACGCAAATCCTGACGGCGGCACGGCGTCGCAATGCTTTAGTGGGGCTGACAGGCTGTTTGCATTATGAGGACGGCCTTTTTTTCCAGTGGCTGGAAGGGAGCGACAACGAGTTGCGTCCGGTGGTTGATGCCATCATGCACGACCCCCGGCATCACAGTATCCTCGTGCTTGAACAAGGCGCGTTGGGAACACGTCGGTTCCGCGACTGGAGCATGAAGTTCTCGGACCGCGATCGCAAATCACTTGTGGACTGGATCGCCCACAAAAATGTCTCTACGGTCGATCGTCAGGAATACGCAGGCGGAGTCAGTTCATTTCTGATGTCGCTATAATAGGCGTTGGGGCAGTGTGGTTTTGCCCCGACAATCAGATCAGGCCTCGGCCTCGACTAGTGCGGGAAGTTGCACAAAGCGATCGAAACTGGCGCGGTGAGGCAGTCGATCTATGGGGGTATGGCGATATCCTTCGGAATAGAGAAGGAAGGGCACCCCAATAGCGGCCGCACAATTGGCGTCATATTCACTGTCCCCGACAAAAACGCCATTTGGTTGCGAGGGATCCGCACCAAGATTGACAAGCGCAATGCGCAAGGGGGTAGGGTTCGGCTTTTTCTCGGGCTGGGTATCTCCAGCAACGATGGTCTGAAACAGATTGCCTAGATTGAAGTGTCGAAGAACCGCTTTGGTCGGGGCCAGGGGCTTGTTCGTGCAGATCCCCAGCGGGTGCCCGCGATCCGCAAGGGTGCCCAATACCTTGGCTACGTCATCAAACAGAATCGTCAGCTCCGTCGCATTCTCATATCGGGTCATGAAAGCCGAGAGCATGGCCGTTTTCGTCGTGGTGTCGATATCGCATGCGGCCGCGATCCTGTCCCACAAGACACCGACGCCTCCACCGATAAAGCCCCGCACTTGGTTCAGTTCCAGCGGCGAATATCCATATCTATTCAGTGCTGCATTGACACAGGCATGAATGTCGGGCGCGCTGTCAATCAGGGTTCCGTCCAGGTCAAACACCACCGGGCAGGGCGCAAAGCACACACTCATGCGTGCTTCCACTTTATCGAGCAGCCCATTGAAGGCGTCTGGTCTTTCGGGCCTTTGCCCGTTCGTGCGATCTGAAGCATCGCTTCCAACAGTTCAGGCCGCGCGTCTTTTGGTCCGGCCGAACGGCTAGACGCGTCAAAACGCCCGCGATACTGAAGTTTTCCATCTGCATTGTAGCCGAAGAAATCAGGGGTGCATTCGGCACCGTAGGCTCGCGCGACGCTTTGAGTGTCGTCGTAGAGGTAAGGAAAGCCAAATCCGTGGTCCTCGGCAAACGCAAGCATATGCTCGGGTCCGTCCTGAGGATAGGTATCTACATCATTTGAGGAAATGGCAACGACACCAATACCAGCGTCTTTCATTAACGCAGAGTCACGCACGATCCGGTCGATGATTGAACGTACATAGGGACAGTGATTGCAAATGAACATGACAAGCGTGCCATTTTCGCCGCGGATGTCGCAAAGCCGGACATTCTCGTCGGATGTGGACCTTAGCGAAAAGTCATGCCACGGAGCGTCAAAATCACATACTGGCGGTGATACGGCCATCAAACCCTCCTTACTGCTGATGCGTTTGTCCACGAATCACTTGCGACATGCAAGCGTGTCAGATCATTAGTGATTAGCAATTTAATTCCATAACAATGATTATTGCATAAATTCTTGTGTCGAAGCCAGATAGGAATGTCTCGAACTGGCAAAGTTGATTTGTCGCCTCGGGTCTGACGGATGACGCTTGCGGCATCGGAAAACGATCACGAGGGACAGCGTCAT
>NZ_JAQBIE010000018.1 GCF_028294535.1 Paracoccus onchidii
TATGGACGTCATCGGCGGCCACCACCAGGATCGCGCGGTCGGCGCCCATGGCCAGCGCGGTGCGCAGCGTTTCCTGCGCCTGCTTGACCCCGATGCTGACGGCCACGACCTCGGTCGCGGCGCCCTTTTCTTTCAGCCGGATCGCCTCTTCGACCGCAATCTCGTCAAAGGGGTTCATCGACATCTTCACATTCGCCAGATCAACACCAGAACCATCAGCCTTAACGCGCGCCTTCACGTTGTAGTCAATAACGCGCTTGACCGGCACAACTACCTTCATCAGCCTCTCCCTTGTTTGCGTCTTCTGTTGGGGCAAGTGTTAGCGACAGGTCGGTGGCAGTTACAGGGTAAAAACGTCGCAGAATATGCCTTTTGCGGCCATCACGTCACGTCGCCATGTGCTGTCATTCGCTAACGGCTGGCGCCGGGAACCCAGAGCACATCGTCGTTTCCGTTGTCATTCGCCTTGCGTGCGGCCACGAAAAGCCAGTCGGACAAACGGTTGAGATATCGCACCGCCGCGGGATTCGCGTCGCCATTGGCGGCAAGTTCGGTGGCACGGCGTTCAGCGCGACGGGCAACGGTCCGTGCCAGATGCAGATTTGCGGCGAGAACGCTGCCGCCGGGCAGGATGAAGCTACGCAAGGGCTGGAGGTCGCCGTTCATGCGATCGATTTCCTGTTCGAGACGTTCGATCTGCCCGTCGATGATGCGCAGCACCGGATAACCGGCCTGATCGTCGGCGGATATGTCGGGGCGGGCCAGATCCGCACCAAGATCGAACAGGTCGTTCTGAATGACCGACAATTCTTGCGCCATACTGTCCTGCGCATGCAGGCGGCACAGTCCCAATGTCGCGTTCAGTTCGTCGACCGAGCCATAGGCTTCGACCCGGAGGTCGTGTTTTGCGACCCGGCTGCCATCTGAAAGCGCGGTGTCGCCCTTGTCGCCGGTGCGGGTATAGATCTTGTTCAGAACAACCATCAGCTTCCCTTCAGCCAGATGAACAGCAGGATCAATGCGACGGCCACGGCCTGCGCCGCAATACGCCAGCGCATGAGCCGGTTGCCGTGCTTGCGATTGAATTCGCCGCCGCGTGCGAAGCCCCCGATGCCTGTTGCCAAAATGGCCAGCACCACCAGCACCGCGATGACGACGATATAGAAGAGTGGCTTGTCTTGCATGGAAACCGCCTTTCGGGCGCGACCCTAGCTGCGGCGCGCAAACCAGTCCAGAGCGCGTGTGGGCAAAAACCTGCGACCAATTGCCGAAAGCCGTGTCGGCGTGGTCACGTAATAGCGCCGTGCCGGAGAGGTTGCCGTCAGCGCCTGCAAGATCCGGTCACTGACCGCCGATGGCGCAAGTTCGAACCGGTCTTTTCCCGATGACTCATAGAGCCGGCGCAGCAGAACCCGTCGATAATCCTCGGCGCGCGCGCTGGCCTGCCAGTTCACCCATCTTTCGAAATGTGGAATGGCGTTGAGGCGAATGCGGCTGGTGATGGGGCCGGGCTCGATCAGGATGACCTTGACATCGGTGTCATGCATTTCGATCCGCAAGACATCGGTCAGCCCTTCGAGGGCGAATTTGGTCGCCACATAGGGGCCGCGCCATGGGATGCCGACAAGGCCAAGCACCGAGCTGATATTGATGATGCGCCCACCATTCTTTCGAAAATGCGGGATCAGTCGGGTGGTCAGGTCATGGGTGCCGAAGAGGTTGGTTTCAAAGATCTCGCGCAATGCCTGGCGCGGTATGTCTTCGACGGCGCCGGGCAAGGCGTAAGCGGCATTGTTCACAAGCGCATCGGGCGGGGTGGTGGACAGGACTGTTTGCACGAACCGTTCGACACTGTCCGGATCGGCCAGTTCAAGGTGATGGCACGCGATTCCTTCGGCATTGCGGGCGGCGATGTCTTCGGCACGCCGGCAGGTGGCAATGACATGCCATCCTTCGGCCTTCATCCGGCGCGCGGCATCAAGTCCGATGCCAGACGAGGCACCGGTAATCACGACGGTTTTCTTCATGTCAGTTGGGATTCGTATTGCTGAGAAACTGCGCCGACATATAGCCGATACGTCCACCCGTGTCGCGAATATTGATCCACGAAGCGTCGGTCGGGCCCAGTGTCTCGACGGGGTCGCCCAAAACCAATGCGCCGATCACACGGTCATTGGTTGACGGTCCTGCGCGAAAATTGACGCGATTGCCGGTGACATACATGATATCCTCGGTTGCGGCGGGCAGTTCCGCCTGCGCCGGGGCGGGTGCAGATGACGGCCCGGAATGGTCGGGGGCGCGTCGCAGCGGTGGGCCGGGAAAGGTCTGGACCTGCTCTGGCGTCTGGGATGTGGCCTGAATCACTTCGGGCAGGGGCTCTGGGGCAGGTGCGGGGGCGATCAGAACCTGTCGGCCGGCATCTTGCGCCGCGGATCTTTCTGGTTCCGCTTCGATCTGTCGCGCCGCGCGTGGATTGCCCGCGCCATAGCTTTCCATAAAAACGTAAAGTCCCGCCAAGGTGATGGCGACAAGAATTACCAGTTTGAACATCGCGCTTTCGTCGGTCCCCGATCGCTGCTTTTTCCTGTCTAGCTGATTGCGGGCGGCAACGCTATGCGCAGGATTGCCTTGACCAGAACCTTTTGCGCGGATTTTCCCGCTGGACCGTCCGGCATTCACATCCTATCCAGAGGATTATGTCAGAAGATCTGCCCACCGAACCCGAAGATAACACCCAGGCTGAACCGTTGAGCCGCGCCATTGGCGAACGGTATCTGACCTATGCGCTGTCCACGATCATGAACCGGGCGCTGCCCGATGCCCGCGACGGCCTGAAGCCGGTGCATCGCCGCATTCTGTTCGCAATGCGCGAATTAAGGCTGGCGCCCAACGGGGCGTTCAGGAAATCGGCCAAGATCACCGGCGATGTGATGGGGAACTATCACCCCCATGGCGATGCAGCGATCTATGATGCGATGGCGCGTTTGGCACAGGATTTCGCGATGCGCTATCCGCTGGTCGACGGGCAGGGGAACTTCGGCAATATCGACGGCGACAACCCGGCCGCCGCACGCTATACCGAGGCGCGTCTGGCGCAGGCGTCCGAGGCATTGATGGACGGTCTGGCCGAGAACGCGGTCGATTATCGCGCCAATTATGATGGCACGCTGACCGAGC
Organism: Paracoccus onchidii; assembly: GCF_028294535.1. Taxonomy (GTDB): domain Bacteria; phylum Pseudomonadota; class Alphaproteobacteria; order Rhodobacterales; family Rhodobacteraceae; genus Paracoccus; species Paracoccus onchidii. The sequence goes on from NZ_JAQBIE010000018.1 coordinate 3,178, forward strand.
CGGCGGTGCTGCCTTCGGCCTTTCCCAACCTGCTGGCCAATGGCGCATCGGGTATTGCAGTGGGTATGGCGACGAATATCCCGCCCCATAACTTGCACGAGGTGATCGACGCCTGTCTGCATCTGATCAAGACCCCGGATGCGCGCGACGACACGCTGGCCAATATTCTGCAAGGCCCCGATTTCCCGACCGGCGGCGTCATCGTCGAAAGTCGCGAATCGATCGCCGAAACCTATCGCACGGGGCGCGGCGCGTTTCGCGTGCGGGCCAAGTGGGAACAAGAGGATCTGGGCCGTGGCCAGTGGCAGATCGTCGTCACCGAAATTCCCTATCAGGTTCAGAAATCCAAGCTGATCGAACGACTTGCGGAACTGATCCAGACCAAGAAAATTCCGATCCTCGCCGATGTGCGCGATGAATCCGCCGAGGACATCCGCATCGTTCTGGAGCCCAAGACCCGCAGCGTCGATCCCGATCAGCTGATGGCCGCGCTTTACAAGATCAGCGATCTGGAAGTGCGTTTCAGTCTGAACATGAATGTGCTGATCGATGGCCGGGTGCCGAAGGTTTGCAGCCTCAAGGAAGTGTTGCGGGCGTTTCTGGACCACCGCCGCGAGGTGTTGGTGCGACGTGCGAATTTCCGGTTGGACAAGATCGCCGCCCGGCTAGAGGTTCTGGAAGGCTATCTGGTTGCGTATCTGAATATCGATCGCGTGATCGAGATCATTCGCTATGACGACAACCCCAAAGCCGTGATGATGGCTGAGTTCGGCTTGTCCGAAGTGCAGGTCGAGGCAATTCTGAACATGCGCTTGCGTGCCTTGCGCAAGCTTGAGGAAATCGAGCTGCGTGCCGAGCGCGACAACCTTCTGGAAGAACGGCAGGCGCTGCAGGACATGCTGGCCGACGAAGATGCGCAATGGGGACGTATCTCGGAGCAGCTGAAAGACGTGCGCAACCTGTTTGGCAAATCAAAGCCGGAAGGTCAGCGCCGCACTCTCATCACCGATGCGGTCGTGGTCGAGCCGGTCGATATGGACGCGATGATCGAGCGCGAGCCGCTGACAGTGATCCTGTCCAAGATGGGCTGGATCCGCGCGATGAAGGGGCATCAGCCGCTGGATGCGGAGCTGAAATTCAAGGATGGCGACGGCCCCGGCCTGGCCTTGCATGCAGAAACCACCGACAAGCTGATGGTCTTTGCCTCGAACGGACGGTTCTACACGGTGCCGGCCAATAGCCTGCCCGGTGGGCGGGGCATGGGCGAGCCGCTGCGCCTGATGATCGATCTTCCGAACGAGGCCGAGGTGATCTCGGTCTTTCCGTGGCGCGAGGGCGAGAAATACCTGGTCGCCTCGAAGGTCGGTGACGGCTTTGTCGTGCAGGCGGGCGATATTCTGGCCCAGACCAAAAGCGGTAAGCAGGTGCTGAATGGCGATGCACTGTTGTGCAAGCCGGTTGCCGGCGATCACGTTGCGGTGGTCGGCACGAACCGCAAGCTGCTGGTTTTCCCGCTGAGCGAACTGCCCGAAATGACGCGCGGCAAGGGTGTGCGGTTGCAGCGCTATGGCAGCGGGGGCGGGCTTGTGGCCGCCGACACGCTGTCGGATGCGCGCTTCGTCAACATCGCCGATGGTCTGAGCTGGCCGATGGGGGGCGGCAAGACCCGCACCGAAAGCGACCTGACCGAATGGCTGGGCAAACGGGCCGGGACCGGACGTATGGCACCGCGCGGCTTTCCGCGCGACAACAGGTTCGCCTGACAGGTTGGTGCGGCGCCCTAGCGGCGCCGCACCCATTTCCAGCCTGTGATCATCGGGCGGACAAGGTTTTCGTTTTTCCAGACCCGATAGAAGATGATCGTGGCAAGGTGCAATAACACCAGGATCAGGATCAATGTTCCGCCCAGATGGTGCCAGCCCACCGCCTTGCGCGAAACCGTTGCGCCAACATCGGCCGCAAACGGCCCGACATTGATAAAGTCTTCCGGGTCCGAAATCAGGCCGGTTGCGACCTGAATGCCCAGCACCCCGATCATCGCGACCACCGACAATGCGCCAAGCGGATTGTGGCCTGGCCAGTTGCTGGGTTCGCGATGCCCTGCATGGCGCAGGTAGTCGAATATCGCACGCGGCCCGCGCAGAAAGCTGGTGAACCGCGCAGGCTCAGGGCCGACAAAGCCCCAGATCACGCGAAACACCAGCAGGGCCGCGATAGCATATCCAAAAAGGAAATGCAGCGTCATGACATTCGGGCCGAACTGGCCAAGCAGCCAGTTCGAGATAACCAGAATGGCCAGCAGCCAGTGAAAGATCCTGAGCGCCGGATCCCAGACCCGGACGCGTTGTGCAAGATCGGGCTGACTCATTCCGGTTTGCGGAAATCATCATGGCAGGATTTGCAGCTGCCGCCCAGTTTTTGCAGCACGGGACCGATATTCCCCTGACCGCCTTTCACGCCTTCGGACGCACCGGTGGCTGCTTCGGCGAAAGACTGAAACTCTTGGGCAAATTTCTCGGAATTGTCCCATACGGCGGGCAGCGCGCCGGAATTTTCCAGATCTTCGGATGATGTGCCGGGAACGAACAGGCCGGTTGCCGTATATTGGGTCAGAGCCTCGATATTGGCCGCTGCGGTGGCTGCGGCGGCCTCGTCATATTCGATTTCGCCCTTTGCCATGCCCGACAATTGCCCCATGTTCAGCGCCAGCATGCGCATGAAGCCATGGCGAGCCTCCATCACGTCTTCGGTGGACTGGGCGGTCGCGATGACCGGAACGGCAAGGAATGCGACAAGGGCGGCTGACTTGAACAGTTTCATGGCTTGCTCCTGAGGTGAGTTGGCGAAGAAGGCTATGTCGGTTGAACCATCGCAGAGGCCGGCCCGGCAATCAATCTGACGCGGCGTCGATCACGCATATTCTATGAAAAATATGGTCTTGTGCCCGCAGGATGGCGAACCGGTCTGCGCAACCGGTCCGCCAGAATGTCCGGATCGCCCCCTAGCGGTAAAGTTGCGTCACCCCGACCTCCTGATGGATCTGGTTCACCGCTTCGGGCGGCAGTTTCAATGCCTGTGCGAGGTTGTGCAGATATTGCGCCTCTTCCTGATTGTCGAAATCGATCGCCAAGAGCGACATCAGATAGGTTTGTGCCTCAAGGCCGTTGGGCACCTCTTGCGCCAGTGCGGTGGCATCAACGGGCGCAGCCATCTGTTCACGGATGAACTGGCGTTCGTCTTCATCCAGTTCGTCACCCAGATGGCCAAGAAGCCGCTGTTTCTCGGCCTCGTCGATCTTGCCGTCGGATTTCGCCGCCTGGATCATTGCCTTCAGCATCAGCCCTGCCACGGCGTTCTGTTCGGCAGTCGGTGCGATTTCGGGCTCGTCATTGCGTGCAACGGCGTCGTTGAACAGCTCGCCAAAGCTTGCGTCATTGCTGTCCTGGGCGTCTTTGCGCGCAAGGCCACCCATTGCCGCACCACCGGCTGCGCCACCCAACAGCCCGCCCAACAGATCACCCAATCCACCGGACCCACTGCCGCCTGCCGGTCGTGAGCCACCGGTCAGCTGCCCCAGGATATCACTGAGTCCGCCGCCGCCGCCGCTGCGCGCGCGATTCGTCAGACCATCCAGCAACCCACCAAGACCGCCCTGCGCTCCGGCGGATTGCGCGCCGCCATAAGGCCGGCCCGAACCTGCGCCCCGGCCGCCAAGCACCTGCCCCAATGTGTCCGACAAGCTGCCCGTCTGGCCATTGGTGTTGCTGCCAAGCAGGCTGTCCAGCAATCCGCCCGAACCTTGCTGCTGACCGCGAGAGGCGGCCTGGCTGCCTTGCTGGCGGCTTTTCATCATGGCGCCAACACCTTTAGCAACCATTACGCCGGCCGCTACGCGGGCCAGAGATTTCATCAGGCTCATCGTCAACTCCCCTAGCTGCTGGACCGTCAGTTGCGGTCAGCTTCATGCGTCAATGATTGCGTGTCCGGGGCGGTTCCCGCAAGCCCGAAGGATTGTTGCCACAGGCGGCATCTAAAATGACGTTCGCGCGGTCGCACCACCCTTGATTTTTCCTCTGTCCGCTTATACATCGCGGCGCACGCTAAATCGGGGCCATCTTTCCGCCATGCCCCGCGATCAGGAGGCCTAGATGGCAAAGGCAAAGTTTGAACGGAACAAACCGCACGTCAACATCGGCACGATTGGTCACGTTGACCACGGCAAGACGACGCTGACTGCTGCGATCACGAAATATTACGGCGATTTCCGCGCCTATGACCAGATTGACGGCGCGCCGGAAGAGAAGGCCCGCGGGATCACGATCTCGACCGCTCATGTCGAGTACGAGACCGATACGCGTCACTATGCGCATGTCGACTGCCCGGGCCACGCCGACTATGTGAAGAACATGATCACCGGTGCTGCGCAGATGGACGGCGCGATCCTGGTGGTGAACGCTGCTGACGGCCCGATGCCGCAGACGCGCGAGCACATTCTGCTGGGCCGTCAGGTCGGCATCCCGTTCATGGTCGTCTACCTGAACAAGGTCGACCAGGTGGATGACGAAGAGCTGCTGGAACTGGTCGAGATGGAAGTGCGCGAGCTGCTGTCCAGCTACGACTATCCGGGCGACGACATTCCGATCATCAAGGGTTCGGCTCTGGCCGCTCTGGAAGGTCGCGACGAGGAAATCGGCGAAAAGTCGATCCGCGCGCTGCTGGAAGCCGTTGACAGCTACATCCCGACGCCCGAGCGCGCCGTTGACCAGCCGTTCCTGATGCCGATCGAAGACGTGTTCTCGATCTCGGGTCGTGGTACGGTTGTGACCGGTCGCGTCGAGCGTGGCGCCGTCAACGTGGGTGACGAACTGGAAATCGTGGGCATCCGCGACACCAAGAAAACCACCTGTACCGGCGTTGAAATGTTCCGCAAGCTGCTGGATCGCGGTGAGGCTGGCGACAACATCGGTGCGCTGCTGCGCGGCGTTGACCGTGATGGCGTCGAGCGTGGCCAGGTTCTGGCCAAGCCGGGCTCGGTGACCCCGCACACCAAGTTCGAAGCCGAAGCCTATATCCTGACCAAGGAAGAGGGTGGCCGTCACACGCCGTTCTTCGCGAACTATCGTCCGCAGTTCTACTTCCGCACGACGGATGTGACCGGCACCGTGAAGCTGCCCGAGGGCACCGAGATGGTGATGCCCGGTGACAACCTGAAATTCGAGGTCGAGCTGATCGCCCCGATCGCGATGGAAGAGAAACTGCGCTTCGCCATCCGCGAAGGCGGCCGCACCGTCGGCGCAGGCGTCGTCGCCAAGATCATCGAGTGATCCGCAAGGATATCGCGAAAGAGGGGCCGTCCGGATGGGCGGCCCCTTTGCGTTGAAAACAACGACAAACAAATCAGAAAAGAGCGGACCAGCATCGGTTTGTCCAAGCGGGAATCACATCATGGCAAAATACATTCATTCAATGCTGCGCGTCCTGAACGAAGAGCGGTCGGTTGCATTTTACGATCAATGTTTCGGCCTGAAGGTGGCCGAACGGCTGGATTTCGAAGGTTTCACCCTGATCTACCTGGCCAATGAGGAAAGCGGGACCGAGCTTGAACTGACGGTCAACAAGGACCGGACCGAACCCTATGATCTGGGCGATGGATATGGTCACGTGGCGTTTTCGGTCGAGGATGTCGACGCATTGCACGCCCGGCTCGAAGCAGCCGGATTGGCGCCACGCAAGCTGGTCGATTTCGCGCCCGGCGGCGAGGTCATCGCCCGCTTTTTCTTCATTGCCGATCCTGACGGGTATCAGATCGAGGTGTTGCAGCGCGGCGGGCGGTATAGCTGACGACCAAGTTGCAGTGAACGCGGGCGGCGGCGTCGACGGCCCGTCATTGGCCCGTCAGCCGGGAATGCCCCTGTGAAGATCGCTCCACTGTCTGGGAGGCTGGCCGTAGACGCGCTTGAATTCGCGGCTGAACTGAGATGCGCTGACATAGCCCACAGTCATCGCGGCGCGGGACACGCTCATTCCTCCGGCGATTTTCATGGCGGCGTTGTTGAGCCGCATCGATTTGACGAACTGGATGGGCGACATGCTTGTGGCCTGTTTGAACTTGCGATGAAACACGGCGCGACTCATTCCTGCGCGGGCGGCCAGCGCATCGATTGTGACGCTTTCATCGAGGCGGGCGGAAAGATGCGCGATGGATTGTGCGATGGCATTGCCGGGACCGAACGCCTGCCGGGCAAAGGATCCGGCCTGACCTTTCAGAATTGCATAAAGCAGTTCTCGTCGACGTGCGTTGCCCAGAACCTCGAGGTCGGCTTGGGATCGTCCCAGTTGCAGCAAGCGTAGCAAGGCGTCGGTAAAAGAAGCGTCCCATTCGGCCAACCGAATACCCCGTGCGCTGCCCGGCGCGGCCTGCAGGCGCTCTCCTGCCGTGTCCATCGCGATGGACAGCTCGGTCATCAAGGGCCTGTCCAGCGTGATATAGACGCCATAGAGCGGGTTTTCGGGCGAAGCGGTCGGCGTTCCCGCCTCGACTGGCATCGACATCGGACAGCACAGGTATTCGCGGCTGTCATAGACATAGTGTTGTCCGTCCAGCACGGTTTCCTTGCCACCGCTGACGATGGCGATGACACAAGGTTCATACACCGCCGGGACGCATGGCACCGCCCGGGTGGCGCGAAACAGTTGCACGCCCTTGATGCCGGTGTCGGACATGCCATCATCTGGCATCCGGCTTTCAATGATCTGTCTGATCTGGTCCTTGCTCATGTCCGGGATTTACCATCAGGAAAGCCCAAATAACAACGGGATTGATATAATCGGGCAAGTTATTGCGATGATATCGCCTATTCAGTACGCGTTGCGAGACTTAGTTCCATGCCGGTACAACAGCCAATGCGCTATCGCTGAAAGGATCAGGCATATGACAGGCACCATCTTTGGCCCGGAAGGCTGGACCCCGGATCATCTCGGGACACTTGCCGGGAAAACCTTTGTCATCACCGGCGGCAATGCTGGCACGGGATATCAGGCCACCCGCATCCTGCTGGCCAAAGGCGCAAAGGTTGTGATGCTGAACCGCAGTGCCGAACGGTCGGAAGCCGCTCTCAAGGGGCTGAAGGGGGAATTCGGCGCGACGGCTGATGTCAGCTATATCCGGATGGATCTTGCAGATCTTGTCGGCGTGCGTGCCGCAGCGGAAGAGGTGCTGACATCCGTGCCGCGCATCGACGCGCTGATCTGCAATGCCGCCATAGCGCAGGTTCCACAGCGCAAGCTGACTGTTGACGGCTTTGAAAGCCAGCTGGGCACCAATCACTATGGCCATTTTGTGTTGTCGGGGATGCTGTTTGATCGGATCGAGGAATCACATGGCCGCATCGTCGTGGTCGCAAGCCTTGGTTACAAGATGGGCCTGCGCAGGATCCGGTTCGAGGATATGCACTGGAACACCGGCTACAGCGCGAATCCCGCCTATAGCCAAAGCAAGCTGGCGCAAATGATGTTTGCCTATGAATTGCAGGATCGGGTGAAATCCAAGGGCAAAAATGTCGGGGTCTATGTCTGCCATCCCGGTTCGTCGCAGACATCGCTGATCCGCACCAGCGGGGGAATGCTGGCACGGATCGCATGGCGGTTGATGATCATGACGCCGATGGTGCAGTCTGCGGAAAAGGGCGCCTATCCCGAAGTGATGTGCGCGACCGAAGCCGATCTGGAGCCGCGCGCCCTTTATGGCCCGACGGGGCGTATGGAATGTGTCGGCCCTGTCGGGCGCGGTACGTTGAAACCCTATGCGCATGACAGAAAGGCCATGGAGAAGCTGTGGCGGAAATCAGAGCAGGATACCGGCTTCAGCTGGGCATGCTAGTCCAAGTCATGCCTTTGCGTCCCTGTGATTGCACAAGGAAATATTCGTGGGTCTCGTGAAATCTGCAAATCATTGGGCGCGGGCTTGCTCCTTCCCGCGCGGGCGCGGTTCCGTGGATTATTACAGGCTTATGCCGCCGATGCTGCCGGTTTCCTGACTGCCGAGATTGTGTGCGCCGACAAGGTTTTGAACCAGTGTCGGATCGCCATGTTTCGGATCTTTCCCGCGATTGTCGCCCCGAGCGCGCCGGCATTGACATGTCTGCTGGCACCGGTCTGGCGGGCGAGCCTGACGGTCGCGATTGCCCGGCTGAAGTTGTATAGGCAGCGTCTTGCCTTGGCGCAGGAATGTCCTTGAATACGCAGGAAACAAGCCGGCATTTCGGCGGTTGCGTTTGCCCTTGTGTGGCGGTTCTATGCTGCCTGACTTGACTCGGGGCGTGGCTCGGGTCAGCACAGAACGCTCTGTGCCGTTATTCACAAGCTTTCGGGTGCCCTTATGTTCGCATGGTTCGAGCGTCGGATTGAACCCTATCCGATGGATGACCCATCAATGCCGCCGCGTTCACTGTGGCGCTTCGTATTGCATTACTCGCGGGGCGCGCTGCCCTGGCTGATGGCGCTTGCGGTGTTTTCAGGTCTGATCGCCGTGATCGAGGTGATGCTGTTTGGCTGGTTGGGTGACCTGATCGACAGGCTTGCGGACACGCCGCGCGAATTGTTCTGGGCGCAGGAAGGCGGGCGGCTGATTTTTATGGCGGTCGTGCTTGTGGTGGCGTTGCCATTGCTTAATCTGGTGTCCTCTTTGATCCTGCATCAGTCGTTGATGGGCAATTTCCCCCAACGCATCCGCTGGCAGGCGCATCGCTATTTGCTGCATCAGTCGATCGGCTATTTCCAGGATGAGTTCGCGGGCCGGATCGCTCAGCGGTTGATGCAGACCGCGTTGGCCGTGCGCGAAGTCGCCATGAAGATCATGGATGTGGGCAGCTATGTGCTGATCTATTTCCTCGGCGCGATGGCTCTGGCGGCCAGTCAGGATTGGCGGCTGGCGCTGCCATTTCTGGCGTGGGCGGTAGCCTATGCCATCATGCTGTGGCACATCGTGCCGCGATTGGGACGGGTTGCGCAGGCTCAGGCCGATGCGCGCTCGGCGATGACCGGGCGTGTGGTGGACAGCTATACCAATATCGCGACGGTCAAGCTGTTCTCGCATTCGACACGCGAAGAAGCATGGATGCAGGAGGGAATGGATGGATTCCTGCGGACGGTTCATCAACAGATGCGCCTCAGCAGTATTCAGGACATCACCCTGAACGCGATCAATGTCGCGCTTGTGGCTTCGGTCACCGGACTGGGGCTGTGGCTGTGGAGCGTGGACCGCGTTGCTGTCGGGGCGGTGGCGATTGCCGTGCCTCTGGCGTTGCGGCTGAACAATATGGCGCATTGGATCATGTGGGAGTTCGCTTCCCTTTTCGAGAATATCGGGACGGTGCGCGATGGCATTTCCAGCCTCGCGTTGCCGCGTCAGGTATTGGATGCCCCGAATGCGCGCCCGCTTGTGACTGGCCCCGGTGAGGTGTCGTTCGAGAATGTGACGTTCCGCTATGGTGGCGTGGAGGGTGCGCGCCCGCTGGCGGTTCTGGACGATCTGACCTTGAAGATCGCGCCGGGCGAGCGTGTCGGTCTGGTGGGGCGTTCGGGTGCGGGGAAAAGCACGCTGGTCAACCTGCTGCTGCGGTTCCACGATATCGAGCAGGGCCGTATCAGCATTGACGGACAGGATATTTCCCGACTGACCCAGGACAGTTTGCGCGCGGCAATCGGGGTGGTTACGCAGGACAGCTCGCTTTTGCATCGGTCGGTGCGCGACAACATCGCCTATGGTCGCCCCGACGCCAGCGATCAGCAGATTGCCCGGGCGCTTGAACTGGCCGAGGCCGATGGCTTTGTGCCCGACCTTTCCGACAGCTATGGCAATGCCGGGCTGGCGGCCCATGTCGGTGAACGCGGGGTCAAGCTGTCGGGCGGACAACGTCAGCGAATCGCCATTGCCCGCGTCGCGCTGAAGGATGCCCCGATTCTGGTGCTGGACGAGGCGACGAGCGCGTTGGATAGCGAAGTCGAGGCCGCGATCCAGTCCCGGTTGGATGTGTTGATGCAGAACAAGACCGTCATCGCGATTGCCCATCGTCTTTCGACGATCGCGGCGATGGACCGGCTTGTGGTGATGGATCAGGGCCGGATCATCGAACAGGGAACGCATGGCGAATTGCTGGCACGTGACGGGCTATATGCACGGCTGTGGTCGCGGCAGTCGGGCGGTTTCCTGGCGGCGGATATAGCCAGCTGATCCATTCGCGCCGTTCCTGCCGGGCAGGGGTGGGTTCCACCCTGAAGATGCGCAAACCCCCTTGCGCATCCGTCGCCTCTGCCTTAAACGGTCGCTCGGCCTTAGGGGTATAGCTCAGTTGGTAGAGCATCGGTCTCCAAAACCGAGGGTCGTGGGTTCGAGTCCCTCTGCCCCTGCCAGGCCTTTTCGATCGCCTGTATCTTGCTTTTTGGTCCTGTGGCTTCGATCAGTTGTGGATCGTCCTGCGTCAAGGTTCGGGTTTGTCCTGTGATGCGTGGGCTTGAAACAGTTCCCCTCAGGCGCTAAGTGATCCTCTGATTTCGCGAAGGAGCCGCCCGTGGCCAATCCCGTTCAGTTCATCAATCAGGTGCGCGCCGAAGGCGCCAAGATCACATGGCCGACCCGGCGAGAGGTGATCACCACGACGATCATGGTTTTCATCATGGCCGCGTTGACTAGCCTGTTCTTCTTTCTTGTCGATCTGGCGATCCGTTTCGGCATCACCGAAGGATTGCAACTGATCAGCGGTTGATCAGGGCTTGCAATTCCGGGCCGGGGGCGTTATCTGCGCTCGACTGTCCGGCTAGCGGCGTGCAGCGAATCCGCATGCGCGCCGATTTCAATTTTGACGGACTCAAATGAATTCAAGGGTTTGCGCGCTGGTCGCGTGATTCCCTCAAGACGAGCAGGGGTCGATCGAGACATGGCAAAGCGTTGGTACTCCGTCAGCGTCCTGTCGAACTTCGAAAAGAAGGTCGCCGAGGCGATTCGTCAGGCGGCTGCCGAAAAGGGCCTTGAAGAAGAGATCGACGAGGTGCTGGTCCCGACCGAAGAGGTCATCGAGATCCGCCGCGGCAAGAAAGTGACGTCGGAACGTCGCTTCATGCCGGGTTATGTTCTGGTCCACATGGATATGTCGGACCGCACATATCATCTGGTGAACTCGATCAACCGGGTCACCGGGTTTCTTGGCGCGCAAGGCAAGCCGATGCCCATGCGCGATGATGAAGTGAATACGATCCTTCATCGCACTGGCGACGGCGAAGAGGCTGCTCCGCGCAACCTCATCCGCTTTGATGTTGGCGAGAAGGTCAATGTGACCGATGGCCCGTTCGAAGGCTTCTCGGGCATGGTCGAAGAGGTGGATGAAGCGGCTGCGCGCATCAAGGTCACCGTTTCGATCTTTGGCCGGCCCACGCCGGTCGAACTGGAATTCACGCAGGTCGCCAAGACCGCGTGATCGTTCGCGGGAGGTGCCGGGGTTTTCACGCCGGGCCGAACCGCTAAGTCGATCCCCGCGCGGGATCTGATGATAAAGGAGAGGGCCACATGGCCAAGAAAGTAGTTGGGCAGCTGAAGCTGCAAATCAAGGCGGGGCAAGCCAACCCGTCGCCCCCCGTCGGTCCTGCGCTGGGTCAGCGCGGTATCAACATCATGGAATTCTGCAAGGCGTTCAACGCCAAGACGCAGGAGATGGAACAGGGTGCTCCCGTTCCGGTCGTGATCACCTATTACGCCGACAAGTCGTTCACCTTCGAAACCAAGACGCCGCCTGCGTCCTTCCTGCTGAAAAAGGCCGCTGGCCTGAAGCCGGTCGGCAAGCGCAGCCGCACCAAGGGTTCGGAAAAGCCGGGCCGTCAGGTTGCCGGAACCGTGACCGTCAAGCAGGTTCGCGAGATCGCCGAATCGAAAATGAAAGATCTCAGCGCCAATGACGTCGATCAGGCGATGAAGATCATTCTGGGTTCTGCCCGGTCGATCGGTATCGAGGTGAAAGGCTAAGTCATGGCAAAATTCTCGAAGAAAAAAACCGCCGCCCGCGCCGCATTCGAAGGCAAGGACAACCTGACCGTGGAAGACGCGGTCAAGCTGGTCAAGGGTGCCGCTTCGGCCAAGTTCGACGAAACCGTCGAAATCGCGCTGAACCTGGGCGTCGATCCGCGTCACGCAGACCAGATGGTCCGCGGTGTCGTGACCCTTCCCGCAGGCACCGGCAAGGACGTTCGCGTTGCCGTGTTCGCCCGTGGTCCCAAGGCTGACGAAGCCAAGGCCGCCGGCGCAGACATCATCGGCGCCGAAGACCTGATGGAAACCATTCAGTCCGGCAAGATCGAGTTCGATCGTTGCATCGCCACCCCGGACATGATGCCGCTGGTCGGCCGTCTGGGCAAGATCCTGGGCCCGCGCAACCTGATGCCGAACCCGAAAGTCGGCACGGTGACCATGGACGTTACCGCAGCCGTTGGCGCGGCCAAGGGCGGTGAGGTCCAGTTCAAGGCCGAGAAGGCCGGTGTCGTCCATGCCGGGATCGGCAAAGTCAGCTTTGACGAAGACAAGCTGGTTCAGAACCTGCGTGCTTTCGTGGACGCCGTGAACAAGGCCAAGCCGTCGGGCGCCAAAGGGACCTATATGAAAAAGGTCTCGATCAGCTCGACCATGGGCCCGGGCGTTTCGGTTGACGTCGTTTCGGCGACGGCCAGCTAAAGAATTTCCCGGTGCAAGCCGGGGATGACGGGGCTGCGAAAGCCGCCCCGTCCTGTCCGAGACGGAGGGTGTCCGAGCCATATGGCAAAGGCTTAATTTCCTTCCTGAGATGGGAACAAGCATTTTTCCGAAGGCCAGTCCTTCGGGCGATCTTGTCCCTTGCGGACCCGACCCGCGCCCCGTGATTGGGGACGGGAAAAGTGAGAGCCGGGGGGAAACCCCCAACTTGGAGTGAAACCGTGGATAGAGCACAAAAAGAACAGGTGGTCGAGGAACTCGGCCAGATCTTTGAAAGCTCTGGCGTCGTGGTGGTTGCCCACTACGAAGGGATGACGGTTGCACATATGCAGGACCTCCGCTCGCGCATGCGCGAAGCCGGCGGTTCGGTTCGCGTTGCCAAGAACAAGCTCGCCAAGATCGCCCTCGAGGGTAAGCCATGCGCAAGCATCGCGGATTACCTGACGGGCATGACCGTGATCACCTATTCGGAAGACCCGACCGCTGCGGCCCGGGTTGCCGATAAATACGCCAAGGACAACGAACGCTTCGTGATCCTGGGCGGTGCAATGGGTGATTCGGCTCTGGATCCGGCCGGTGTGAAAGCCGTCGCCTCGATGCCGTCGCGTGACGAGCTTATTGCTCAGATCGTTTCGTGCATTGGTGCGCCTGCAAGCAACATCGCCGGTGCGATTGGCGCGCCTGCAAGCAACATCGCGAGCATCCTCAGCACTCTGGAAGAGCGCGAGGCTGCATAAGCAACCCCTTCCCTTCGTGTGGTCTAAGACCCGTCGTTGGAACACTAACTGGAAAGAAACGGAAAAATGGCTGATCTGAAAAAACTCGCCGAAGAAATCGTGGGCCTGACCCTGCTGGAAGCCCAGGAACTGAAAACCATCCTGAAAGACGAGTACGGCATCGAGCCCGCAGCCGGTGGCGCGGTCATGATGGCTGGTCCTGCTGCTGGTGGCGACGCTGCTGCTGAAGAAAAAACCGAATTCGACGTCGTTCTGACCGATGCCGGTGCAAGCAAGATCAACGTGATCAAAGAAGTTCGCGGCATCACCGGTCTGGGCCTGAAAGAAGCCAAGGAACTGGTCGAAGCTGGCGGCAAAGTCAAAGAAGGCGCTTCGAAAGAAGAAGCCGAAGAACTGAAGACCAAACTGGAAGCCGCTGGCGCCAAGGTCGAACTGAAGTAATCGGTCTTCGGACTGGTCGAATTGAGGCAGGGTCCGGGATTTCCCGGTCCCTGCCGAACCTGTCTTGAAGGGCGGTTTGGGAAAAGACCTTCCTTCAGGGCATGTTCGAGGTTCGGGAGCCGCGCGGTGGGACGGGCGGCATGAATGGAACCTCACCCCTGCATTCGTAGGCTGCGCGCCGGGGGCCCCGACCTGGTGTGCGGTGAAGACGAAAGGTGACAAGACCCCATGGCGCAAGCTTATGTCGGCCAAAAGCGTATCCGGCGCTACTATGGCAACATCCGTGAAGTTCTGGAGATGCCGAACCTGATCGAGGTTCAGAAATCTTCCTATGACCTGTTCCTGAAATCCGGCGACGGCGACAGCCATCAGGACGGAGACGGGATCCAGGGCGTGTTCCAGTCGGTATTTCCGATCAAGGATTTCAACGAGACTGCGACGCTCGAATTCGTCAAATACGAGCTTGAATACCCGAAATACGATGTCGACGAATGTCAGCAGCGTGACATGACCTACGCTGCGCCGCTCAAGGTGACGCTGCGTCTGATCGTGTTCGATGTCGACGAGAATACCGGCGCCAAATCGGTCAAGGACATCAAGGAACAAGACGTTTTCATGGGCGATATGCCCCTGATGACCCAAAACGGGACGTTCATCGTGAACGGCACCGAGCGCGTCGTCGTTTCCCAGATGCATCGCTCGCCGGGCGTGTTCTTCGATCATGACCGTGGCAAGACCCACAGCTCGGGCAAACTGCTGTTCGCCTGCCGCATCATCCCCTATCGTGGCAGCTGGCTGGACTTTGAATTCGACGCCAAGGACCTGGTCTTTGCGCGCATCGACCGCCGTCGCAAATTGCCGGTGACGACCTTGCTCTATGCCCTTGGCATGGATCAGGAAGCGATCATGGACGCGTTTTACCAAACGGTCGATTACTCGCTGCGCAGAGAGGGTCGCGAACAGGGCTGGGTGACCCGTTTCTTCCCCGAGCGCGTGCGTGGCACCCGTCCGTCCTATGACCTCGTGAATGCCGATACCGGCGAGATCATTACCAAAGCAGGCGACAAGGTTACGCCGCGTCTGGTCAAGAAGCTTCTGGATTCGGGTGAGCAGGTCAATCTGCTGGTGCCGTTTGATCGTATCATTGGCCGTTTCGTCGCCAAGGATATCATCAACGAAGAAACCGGCCTGATCTATGCGGAAGCAGGTGATGAAATCACCGCGGAATATGACAAGGATGGCGAACTGAACGGCGGCCTGCTGAAGGTGTTGCTGGACAATGGCGTCAGCGATATTCCGGTTCTGGACATCGATCACGTGAATGTCGGCCCCTATATCCGCAACACGATGGCCGCCGACAAGAACATGAATCGCGAACAGGCCCTGACGGATATTTATCGCGTCATGCGCCCGGGTGAACCGCCCACCGTCGAGGCCGCGTCGGCATTGTTCGACACGTTGTTCTTTGACGGCGAGCGCTACGACCTGTCCGCTGTTGGTCGCGTCAAGATGAACATGCGTCTGAACCTGGATGCACCCGATACCCAGCGCACGCTGCGTCACGAAGATATCGTGGCCTGTGTCCGTGGTCTGGTCGAGCTGCGCGACGGCAAGGGCGAGATCGACGATATCGACCATTTGGGCAACCGGCGTGTGCGTTCGGTCGGCGAGCTGATGGAAAACCAGTATCGCGTCGGCCTGCTGCGCATGGAGCGTGCCATCCGCGAGCGTATGTCCGGTGTCGAGATCGACACGGTCATGCCGCAGGACCTGATCAACGCGAAACCGGCCGCGGCCGCGGTTCGTGAATTCTTCGGCAGCTCGCAGCTGTCGCAGTTCATGGACCAGACCAACCCGCTTTCGGAAGTGACGCATAAGCGTCGTCTGTCGGCGCTTGGGCCGGGCGGTCTGACGCGTGAGCGCGCGGGCTTCGAGGTTCGCGACGTTCACCCGACCCATTATGGCCGGATGTGTCCGATTGAGACGCCGGAAGGTCAGAACATCGGTCTGATCAACAGCTTGGCGACCTTTGCCCGTGTCAACAAATACGGCTTCATCGAAACCCCGTACCGCAAGGTGATCGAGGGGAAAGTGACCGACGATGTGGTTTACATGTCGGCCACCGAAGAGATGCGCCACACGGTTGCACAGGCAAACGCGACGCTGGACGAGGACGGCAATTTCGTCGACGAGCTGATCTCGACCCGCCAGGCGGGCGACTTCATGCTGAACCCGGTCGATGCTGTCGATCTGATCGACGTTTCGCCCAAGCAGCTGGTGTCGGTCGCCGCGGCGCTGATCCCGTTCCTTGAAAATGACGACGCCAACCGCGCCCTCATGGGCTCGAACATGCAACGTCAGGCCGTGCCGCTTCTGCGCGCCGAGGCTCCGTTCGTGGGCACCGGCATGGAAGCAACCGTGGCGCGTGACTCGGGCGCTGCGATCATGGCGCGCCGCGGCGGTATCATCGACCAGGTGGATGCACAGCGTATCGTTATCCGTGCGACCGAGAACCTCGAGGCCGGCGACGCCGGTGTCGACATCTATCGTCTGCGCAAGTTCAAGCGTTCTAACCAGTCCTCGACCATCAACCAGCGCCCGCTGGTCAAGGTGGGCGAGAAGGTCATGACCAATCAGGTCATCGCTGACGGTCCGTCGACCGATCAAGGTGAGCTGGCCATCGGGCGCAACGTGGTCGTCGCCTTCATGCCCTGGAACGGCTATAACTACGAAGACTCGATCCTGATCAGCGAGCGGATCCACCGCGACGACGTGTTCACCTCGATCCATATCGACGAAT
Organism: Paracoccus onchidii; assembly: GCF_028294535.1. Lineage (GTDB taxonomy): Bacteria > Pseudomonadota > Alphaproteobacteria > Rhodobacterales > Rhodobacteraceae > Paracoccus > Paracoccus onchidii. The sequence goes on from NZ_JAQBIE010000018.1 coordinate 19,889, forward strand.
ACGAAGTGGCGGCGCGCGACACCAAGCTTGGGCCCGAGGAAATCACCCGCGACATCCCCAATGTCGGCGAGGAGGCCCTGCGCAACCTCGACGAAGCCGGTATCGTCTATATCGGTGCCGAAGTTGGCCCTGCGGATATTCTGGTCGGGAAGATCACGCCGAAGGGTGAAAGCCCGATGACGCCGGAAGAAAAGCTTCTGCGCGCCATCTTCGGTGAAAAGGCTTCGGATGTCCGCGATACGTCGCTGCGTCTGCCGCCCGGTGCCTATGGTACCATCGTCGAAGTGCGGGTCTTCAACCGTCACGGCGTCGACAAGGACGAACGTGCGCTGCAGATCGAGCGCGAGGAAGTCGAGCGTCTGGCCCGTGACCGTGACGACGAACAGGCTATTCTGGACCGCAACATTTATGCGCGTCTGAAATCGCTGATCCTTGGCAAGGTTGCCGTCAAAGGCCCGAAAGGCGTCAAGGCGAATACCGACATCACCGAAGATCTGCTGGGCACGCTGAGCCGTGGACAGTGGTGGCAGCTTGCTGTCGGTGAGGAAGAGATCGCCAAGGAAGTCGAGGCGCTGAACCATCAATACGACACCCAGAAGAAGGCTCTGGAAGCCCGCTTCGAGGACAAGGTTGAAAAAGTCCGCCAGGGCGACGACCTGCCGCCGGGTGTCATGAAGATGGTCAAGGTCTTTGTCGCCGTGAAGCGCAAGCTGCAGGCTGGTGACAAGATGGCCGGTCGCCACGGCAACAAGGGTGTCGTCTCAAAGGTCGTTCCGATGGAAGATATGCCCTTCCTGGCCGATGGTACGCCGGTCGACCTGGTGCTGAACCCTCTGGGTGTGCCGTCGCGGATGAACGTCGGACAGATCCTCGAGGCGCATATGGGCTGGGCATCGCGCGGTCTTGGCATCAAGATCGATGAGGCGCTGGAAGATTATCGCCGCAATGGTGATATGACACCGGTTCGCGATGCCATGAAGAACGGCTATGGCGATGACATCTATGACGGCACCTTTGCCGATATGGATGACGACACGCTGATCGAACATGCGAATACCGTGCGCACCGGCGTGCCGATCGCCACTCCGGTCTTTGACGGCGCCAAAGAGGCTGACGTGAATGACGCATTGCGGCGGGCAGGCTTTGATCAGTCGGGTCAGTCGATCGTCTTTGACGGCCGCACCGGCGAGCAATTCGCACGTCCGGTCACTGTCGGGGCGAAATATATCCTGAAGCTGCATCACCTTGTCGATGACAAGATGCACGCACGCTCGACCGGTCCGTACAGCCTTGTCACGCAGCAACCGCTGGGTGGTAAAGCACAGTTCGGTGGTCAGCGTCTGGGTGAGATGGAGGTCTGGGCCCTGGAAGCCTATGGCGCCGCTTACACGCTGCAGGAAATGCTGACCGTCAAGTCGGATGACGTCGCAGGCCGGACCAAGGTCTATGAATCGATCGTCAAGGGCGATGACAATTTCGAAGCCGGTGTGCCGGAATCGTTCAACGTTCTGGTCAAAGAGGTCCGGGGTCTGGGCCTCAATATGGAACTCCTGGATGCGGAGGAAGAAGAGTGAGGGCCTCGGCCCTCACCCGTTTCACCCCCGTGCCCTTCATTAGGATTTGGAAATGAACCAGGAACTAGCCACAAACCCGCTGAACCCGCTGGCCCAGCCGCGGCAGTTCGATGAGATCAAGATCTCGCTGGCCTCGCCCGAAGAAATTCTGGCCTGGTCCTTTGGCGAGGTGAAGAAGCCCGAAACGATCAACTACCGCACGTTCAAACCCGAGCGTGACGGTCTGTTCTGCGCGCGCATCTTCGGTCCGATCAAGGACTATGAATGCCTGTGCGGCAAATACAAACGCATGAAGTATCGCGGCCTCGTCTGCGAGAAATGCGGTGTCGAGGTTACGCTGCAGAAGGTCCGCCGCGAGCGCATGGGCCATATCGAGCTGGCCGCGCCCGTCGCGCATATCTGGTTCCTCAAGTCGCTGCCGTCGCGCATCGGCCTGATGCTGGACATGACGCTGCGTGATCTGGAACGCATCCTGTATTTCGAAAACTACGTGGTGATCGAACCAGGTCTGACCGATCTGGCCTATGGTCAGCTGCTGGGCGAAGAGGAATATCTGGACGCTCAGGACAATTACGGCGCTGACGCCTTCACCGCCGATATCGGTGCCGAGGCGATCCGCGCCATGCTGGCCAATATCGATCTGGCCGCTACTGCCGAGCAGCTGCGCGAGGATCTGAAGGAAGCCACCGGCGAACTGAAGCCGAAGAAGATCATCAAGCGTCTGAAGATCGTCGAAAGCTTCCTGGAATCGGGCAACCGTCCCGAGTGGATGATCATGACCGTGATCCCGGTCATCCCGCCGGAACTGCGTCCGCTGGTTCCGCTGGATGGCGGCCGCTTCGCGACCTCGGATCTGAACGATCTGTATCGCCGCGTGATCAACCGGAACAACCGTCTGAAGCGCCTGATCGAGCTGCGCGCGCCCGACATCATCGTCCGCAACGAAAAGCGGATGCTGCAAGAATCAGTCGATGCGCTGTTCGATAACGGCCGTCGTGGCCGCGTCATCACCGGGAACAACCGTCGCCCGCTGAAATCGCTGTCGGACATGCTGAAGGGCAAGCAGGGTCGCTTCCGTCAGAACCTTCTGGGTAAGCGGGTCGACTTTTCGGGTCGTTCGGTCATCGTGACCGGCCCGGAACTGAAGCTGCACCAGTGCGGTCTGCCCAAGAAGATGGCGCTCGAACTGTTCAAGCCGTTCATCTATTCGCGTCTTGAGGCGAAGGGCCTGTCCAGCACTGTCAAGCAGGCGAAGAAGCTGGTCGAGAAAGAGCGTCCCGAGGTCTGGGACATTCTGGACGAGGTGATCCGCGAGCATCCGGTTCTGCTGAACCGTGCGCCGACGCTGCACCGTCTGGGCATTCAGGCATTCGAACCGACGCTGATCGAAGGCAAGGCGATCCAGCTGCATCCGCTGGTCTGTTCGGCCTTCAACGCCGACTTTGACGGCGACCAGATGGCTGTTCACGTCCCGCTGAGCCTCGAGGCGCAGCTGGAAGCCCGCGTTCTGATGATGTCGACGAACAACGTTCTGTCGCCCGCCAACGGCGCACCGATCATCGTTCCGTCGCAGGACATGGTTCTGGGCCTTTATTACACCTCGATGGAACGCGAGGGGATGAAGGGCGAGGGCATGGTTTTCTCGAATGTCGAGGAAGTCGAGCACGCGCTTGCCGCCGGCGAGGTGCATCTGCACTCCAAGATCACCGCCCGGATCAAGCAGATCGATGAAAACGGTCTGGAGGTCGTGAAGCGCTTTGAAACCACGCCGGGCCGCGTCCGGTTGGGTGCATTGCTGCCGATGAACGCCAAGGCCCCCTTCGAACTGGTGAACCGTCTTCTGCGTAAGAAAGATGTGCAGTTCGTCATCGACACCGTCTACCGTTACTGCGGTCAGAAGGAATCGGTGATCTTCTGTGACCAGATCATGGGACTTGGTTTCCGCGAGGCATTCCGCGCCGGCATCAGCTTCGGCAAGGACGATATGGTGATCCCCGACAACAAGTGGACCATCGTCGACGAAGTGCAGGCCCAGGTCAAAGAGTTCGAGCAGCAGTATCTGGACGGCCTGATCACCCAGGGCGAAAAATACAACAAGGTTGTCGATGCCTGGTCGAAATGTAACGACCGTGTCACCGATGCCATGATGTCGACGATCTCGGCCACCAAGACCGACGAAAATGGCGCCGAAATGGAGCCGAACTCGGTCTACATGATGGCTCATTCGGGCGCTCGGGGGTCGACCAACCAGATGAAGCAGCTGGGCGGGATGCGCGGTCTGATGGCCAAGCCGAACGGCGAGATCATCGAAACGCCGATCATCTCGAACTTTAAGGAAGGTCTGACCGTTCTTGAATACTTCAACTCGACCCACGGTGCCCGGAAGGGTCTGTCGGATACCGCGTTGAAGACGGCGAACTCGGGTTATCTGACCCGGCGTCTGGTCGATGTTGCGCAGGATTGCATCATCCGCGAACATGATTGCGGAACCGAGCAGTCGATCACGGCGTCGGCCGCGATCAACGACGGTGAGGTCATCGCGCCGCTGAGCGAGCGTATTCTGGGTCGTACCGCGGCCGAGGATGTTCTGGTTCCGGGCACCGACGAGATCATCATTCGCCGCAACGACCTGATTGACGAGCGCAAGTCGGACGAGATCGAACAGGCCGGTGTCCAGACCGTTCGCATTCGTTCCGCGCTGACCTGTGAATCCGAAGATGGCGTTTGCGCACTGTGTTACGGTCGCGACCTTGCGCGTGGTACGCTGGTCAATATCGGTGAGGCCGTCGGCATCATTGCCGCGCAGTCGATCGGTGAACCCGGCACTCAGCTGACGATGCGGACCTTCCACATCGGCGGTATTGCCCAGGGTGGTCAGCAGTCGTTCCAGGCCGCGTCGCATGAAGGCACGATCCAGTTCCGCAACCAGAACATTCTGGAAAACGCCAGTGGCGAGCAGGTTGTCATGTCGCGCAACATGCAGGTTCTAGTGATGGACGATCAGGGGCAGGAACGTGCCAGCCACAAGCTGTTCTACGGTTCGAAGCTGTTCGTGAAGGAAGGCGAGCGTGTCATCCGTGGCGCAAAACTGTTCGAATGGGATCCCTATACCCTGCCGATCATCGCCGAGAAGGCCGGTACCGCGAAATTCGTCGACCTGCTCGGCGGCATCTCGGTGCGTGACGAGACCGATGACGCGACTGGCATGACCCAGAAGATCGTGACCGATTGGCGCAGTGCGCCGAAAGGCAACGATCTGAAGCCCGAAATCATCATCATGGACGCCAATGGCGAACCCGTGCGCAATGATCAGGGCAATCCGGTCAGCTATCCGATGTCGGTGGATGCGATTCTGTCGATCGAGGACGGGCAGGAAATCAAGGCGGGTGACGTTGTTGCGCGTATTCCGCGTGAAGGCGCCAAGACCAAGGACATCACCGGTGGTCTGCCCCGCGTTGCCGAACTGTTCGAGGCGCGTCGTCCCAAGGATCACGCGATCATCGCCGAGATCGATGGTTACGTGCGCTTTGGCAAGGACTACAAGAACAAGCGCCGCATCTCGATCGAGCCTTCCGAAGAGGGTCGCGATCCCGTCGAATACATGGTGCCGAAAGGCAAGCACATCCCGGTGCAGGAAGGCGACTTCGTGCAGCGCGGTGACTATATCATGGACGGCAACCCGGCTCCGCACGACATTCTGCGGATCATGGGGATCGAGGCCCTGGCCGACTATCTCATCGACGAGGTGCAGGACGTCTATCGACTGCAGGGTGTGAAGATCAACGACAAGCACATCGAGGTGATCGTTCGCCAGATGCTGCAGAAGATCGAGATCATCGACAGCGGCGATACGACCCTGCTGAAAGGCGAGCATGTCGAGCGCGACGAGTTCGAGGAAGAGAACGCCAAGATCGAAGCCAAGGGTGGTCGTCCGGCCACGGGCGAGCCGGTGCTGCTGGGCATCACCAAGGCATCGCTGCAGACCCGCAGCTTCATCTCGGCCGCATCGTTCCAGGAAACGACCCGCGTGCTGACCGAGGCTTCGGTTCAGGGCAAGCGCGACAAACTGGTGGGTCTGAAGGAAAACGTCATCGTAGGTCGTCTGATCCCGGCCGGAACCGGCGGTGCCACCGCACGGGTTCGCCGCATCGCCTCTGAACGCGACAACGACGTGATCGTTGCGCGCCGCGCCGATGCCGAGGCTGCGGCCGCATTGGCCGCACCCGAGCCCGAAATGGGCGGATCGGATGCGTTCACGATGGCACCCGAAAGCAACGCCGAGGAATAGGCGCTTGTTGACGAAATGAGGAAGGCCCGGCCGATTGGCCGGGCCTTTTTCGTTGACAGGGACGAACGATCTGCAGTCGGTATCGGGGGTTTTCACGCTGCCCCTCATCGCCTATCGCTTGCGGGGCAGGTCCAATCAAGCAGGTGAAGCAATGCGTGCGCCACTCTTGTCCCCGTTGCGTCGGGTCAGCCCGGCTTCGGTGACGCCTCAGCCACATGCACCCGGTGACAATCTTCGCGGCGCGCTGTTGATGACCCTGTCGATGATTGGGTTTGGCTGCAATGACGCCGCGATGAAATTCGCGACGCAGGACATGCCTCTGTATCAGGCGATTGCCATGCGTGGCCTGGCCATGATGGTGGTGCTGTGGATTCTGGCGTGGCGCGAAGGCGGGTTGACCTGGCGGCTGCCCCAAGGCGCCCGCTGGCTGATGATCCTGCGTGCGATCGGCGAGGTCGGTTCGACGCTGCTGTTTCTGAACGCGCTGCAGGTCATGGCGATCGGCGACTTGTCTGCGGTGATGCAATCCCTGCCATTGGTGGTGATGCTGGCTGCGGCGCTTTTCTTCAAGGAAAGACTGGGGCCGCGCCGGCTTGGGGCGGTGTTTGTCGGGCTGGTCGGGGTGATGGTGATCCTGCGACCGGGCAGCGGGACATTCGGCATCTGGGCCTTTGTTGCCTTGGGGGCGGTATTGCTTATGGTGCTGCGTGACATGGTTACGAAGTTGTTCGGCCCTGACATGAGCTCGACGACCATCGCGTTTTACGCTGCCTTTGCAGTGACCGTCATGGGCGGCGTATTGTGCGTCGGACAGGGCGTGATCTGGCCGAACCTGTCCCATGTATTGCTGATCCTGCTGGCCAGCGGGTTTCTGACAATGGGTTATGTGACCGGCGTCTCTGCGATGCGTGTGGGCGAAGTGTCTTACGTGGCGCCGTTCCGCTATACATCGCTGATTGTCGCGATTGCTGCGGGATTGGTGGTGTTTGGCGAATGGCCGGATCTGTGGACCTGGCTCGGGGCAGGGCTGGTCGTGGCGGCCGGCGTCTATGTGATTTGGCGCGAAGCCCAGTTGGAGAAACGTTGATGCGGGTTCAGATGCTGGGGCTGTGCCGGTTTTCCTATGTTGGATTGCGTGGCTACAAGGTGGAACATGGCAGTTATGATGAGCGCCGCGAATACCTGTATCGGTCCGATCGGCTGGCACGGCGCTGGCAGTGGTTCACCCGTGTTGCCTTGCCGGCATGGCGCGCGCAGACGGACCCCGACTTTACCCTCGTGATCATGACCGGCCCGGATCTGCCAGAGCCCTATCTGACGCGTCTGCAGGATCTGGCTGCCGAAATGACCCAGATCAAGCTGTCCCTTGTACCCCCAATGGAGCGGCATCTGCAGGCCTGTCGCGCCGCGGTGGCGCCCCATGTCGATGCGGATGCCGACGTCATCGGGCATTTTCGCCATGACGATGATGATGCGGTCGCCATCGACTATATCAAGGCGACCCGCCGGGATTTTCGCAGGGTCAAGGCATTGTGGAAATCCGAAGGAAAGCTGTCGCTGGACTATTCGCGCGGGATCATGGCGGCGGTCGGGCAGGGCGGGATCGAGCTGACGCCGCGCATCTGTCACAACATGGGTGTCGCGCTGACGGTGTTCCTGCCTGCGGATGCGCCGGAAACGGCCCTGAGCTATGATCACTCGAAGATCGGTTTGTGGATGCCGGGCGTTGCGATCACGCGCCCGCTCATGTTTCTGCGTGCCATCCATGCCGACAGCGACTCGGGCGCGATGGGGCCGGGAACACCCTGGCAGCTGGGCGCAGAACAGGTGACAAGACAGCTTTGGCAACGCTTTCGGTTGCGGCGGGCGGATCTGGATGAATTGGCCTGCGAATACTGATACTGGCGTGGCCCCGGCTCTTGTTGACACCCCAGTTGATTCCCCATATACGCCCTTCACCCGGCGGGAAACCGTTTCGGGAACCAGAACCTATGTGGTCACGATCCGGGCCGAATTATGCCCCGATCCTCTGGAATTCGCCTGTCCACCCCGATAGGGGACGGATGGGTGTGGCATTTCGCGATTCGCGCGGAGTGCCGTCGAGAAGAGGCGCAGCCGGTGGCTGCGAGTATTGACAGAGCAAGACGGGGAACCGAATGCCGACAATTCAACAGCTGATCCGCAATCCGCGGCAGCCCAAAGTCAAGCGTTCAAAGTCGATGCATCTGCAGGGCAACCCGCAGAAGCGTGGCGTTTGCACGCGCGTCTACACCACGACGCCGAAGAAACCGAACTCAGCTATGCGTAAGGTGGCAAAGGTCCGCCTGACGAATGGTTTTGAGGTCATCTCCTACATTCCGGGCGAAAAGCACAACCTCCAGGAGCACAGCGTCGTGCTGATCCGTGGCGGCCGTGTAAAAGACCTTCCGGGTGTCCGTTACCACATCCTGCGCGGTGTGCTGGATACCCAGGGCGTCAAAGATCGTCGTCAGCGTCGTTCGAAATACGGCGCGAAGCGTCCGAAGTAAGGAGAGACATCAATGTCCCGTCGTCACGCCGCTGAAAAGCGCGAAGTCCTGCCCGACGCCAAATTTGGCGATCGCGTGCTGACCAAATTCATGAACAACCTGATGGTTGACGGCAAGAAATCGGTTGCCGAGCGTATCGTCTATAACGCTCTGGACCGTGTCGAGACCCGCCTCAAGCGCGAGCCGGTCGAAGTCTTCCACGAAGCACTCGACAACGTGAAACCTTCGGTCGAAGTCCGTTCGCGCCGCGTTGGTGGTGCAACCTATCAGGTTCCGGTCGAGGTTCGCCCGACCCGCCGTGAGGCACTGGCGATCCGCTGGCTGATCACCGCGGCCAAGAACCGCAACGAAAACACCATGGAAGAACGCCTCGCCGGCGAGCTGGCCGATGCCGTCAATGGCCGCGGCACCGCTGTTAAGAAGCGCGAAGACACCCACAAGATGGCAGACGCGAACAAAGCGTTCAGCCATTACCGCTGGTAACCGGAAGGAAGGCCCTCAATGGCACGCGAGTATCCGCTTACGCGCTATCGGAACTTTGGCATCATGGCTCACATCGATGCCGGCAAGACCACGATGACCGAGCGCATCCTGTTCTATACCGGTAAGAACCACAAAATCGGCGAAACCCATGACGGTGCCTCGACGATGGACTGGATGGAGCAGGAAGCCGAGCGCGGCATCACGATCACGTCCGCGGCAACCACCACGTTCTGGCAGCGCCAGGAAGACCCGACTGCCGAGGGCACTTCCGACACGAAGTTCCGCTTCAACATCATCGACACCCCGGGCCACGTCGACTTCACCATCGAAGTCGAACGCTCGCTGGCCGTTCTGGACGGTGCCGTCGCACTGTTGGACGGTAACGCCGGTGTCGAGCCGCAGACCGAAACCGTCTGGCGTCAGGCCGACCGCTACAAGGTTCCGCGGCTGGTCTTCGTCAACAAGATGGACAAGATCGGCGCCGACTTCTTCAACTGCGTCAAGATGGTCAAGGACCGTACCGGCGGTACGCCTTGCCCGATCGTTCTGCCCATCGGTGCGGAAGACAAGCTTGAAGGCATCATCGACCTGATCAAGATGGAAGAGTGGGTCTGGAAGGGTGAAGACCTTGGCGCAAGCTGGGTTCGTCAACCGATCCGCGAAGATCTGCAGGACATGGCCGACGAATGGCGCAACAACATGATCGAGCTTGCCGTCGAGCAAGACGATGATGCGATGGAAGCCTATCTGGAAGGCAACGAGCCTGACGAAGCGACCCTGCGTCAGTTGATCCGTAAAGGCACTCTGTCGCTGTCCTTCTTCCCGATGCTGGCTGGCTCGGCGTTCAAGAACAAGGGTGTGCAGCCGCTGCTGAACGCCGTCATCGACTTCCTGCCCGGTCCGCAAGACGTGCCGACGCTGATGGGCTTCTCGCCCGACGATGAATCGGAAACCCGCAACATCGCCCGTCCGGCAGACGATGCAGAGCCTTTCTCGGCTCTGGCGTTCAAGATCATGAACGACCCCTTCGTCGGCTCGCTGACCTTCACCCGCATCTATTCGGGCACGGTCAAGAAGGGCGATACGATGCTGAACTCGACCAAGGGCAAGCGCGAGCGTGTCGGTCGGATGATGCTGATGCACGCCATCAACCGTGAAGAGATCGAAGAAGCCTATGCAGGCGACATCATCGCGCTTGCAGGCCTGAAGGAAACGACCACGGGCGACACGCTGAGCGATCCGTCCAAGCAGGTCGTTCTGGAAACCATGACCTTCCCCGATCCCGTTATCGAGATCGCGGTCGAGCCGAAATCCAAGGCTGACCAGGAAAAAATGGGTCTGGCACTTCAGCGTCTGGCCGCCGAAGATCCGTCCTTCCGCGTCGAAACCGATCTGGAATCGGGTCAGACGATCATGAAGGGCATGGGCGAACTTCACCTCGACATCCTGGTCGACCGCATGAAGCGCGAGTTCAAGGTCGAGGCGAATATCGGTGCGCCGCAGGTGGCCTATCGCGAAACCATCTCGTCGGAAGCCGAGATCGACTACACGCACAAGAAACAAACCGGTGGTACCGGCCAGTTCGCCCGCGTGAAGCTGATCATCACCCCGACCGAGCCGGGCGAAGGCTACAGCTTTGAAAGCCGTATCGTTGGTGGTTCCGTTCCCAAGGAATACATCCCGGGTGTCGAAAAAGGCATCAAGTCGGTGATGGATTCGGGTCCGCTGGCGGGCTTCCCCGTGATCGACTTCAAGGTTGCACTGATCGACGGTGCCTTCCACGACGTCGACTCGTCGGTCCTGGCCTTCGAAATCGCCTCGCGCGCAGCAATGCGTGAAGGTCTTCGCAAGGCGGGTGCGAAACTGCTGGAACCGATCATGAAGGTCGAAGTCGTGACGCCGGAAGAATATACCGGTTCGATCATCGGCGACCTGACCAGCCGTCGCGGCATGGTTCGCGGGCAGGATGCACGTGGCAACGCCAACGTCATCGACGCCTTCGTTCCGCTGGCCAACATGTTCGGCTACATCAACAACCTGCGTTCGATGTCGTCGGGCCGTGCGGTGTTCACCATGCAGTTCGACCACTACGAGGGCGTGCCGCAGAACATCTCGGACGAGATCCAGAAGAAATACGCATAAGGGCGGTGCGCTTCGGCGCACCCTACCACCTCACGTAGGGTGCGTGCTTGCACGCACCGTCACATGAAAAGGAGCCAATCATGGCAAAGGCAAAGTTTGAACGGAACAAACCGCACGTCAACATCGGCACGATTGGTCACGTTGACCACGGCAAGACGACGCTGACTGCTGCGATCACGAAATATTACGGCGATTTCCGCGCCTATGACCAGATTGACGGCGCGCCGGAAGAGAAGGCCCGCGGGATCACGATCTCGACCGCTCATGTCGAGTACGAGACCGATACGCGTCACTATGCGCATGTCGACTGCCCGGGCCACGCCGACTATGTGAAGAACATGATCACCGGTGCTGCGCAGATGGACGGCGCGATCCTGGTGGTGAACGCTGCTGACGGCCCGATGCCGCAGACGCGCGAGCACATTCTGCTGGGCCGTCAGGTCGGCATCCCGTTCATGGTCGTCTACCTGAACAAGGTCGACCAGGTGGATGACGAAGAGCTGCTGGAACTGGTCGAGATGGAAGTGCGCGAGCTGCTGTCCAGCTACGACTATCCGGGCGACGACATTCCGATCATCAAGGGTTCGGCTCTGGCCGCTCTGGAAGGTCGCGACGAGGAAATCGGCGAAAAGTCGATCCGCGCGCTGCTGGAAGCCGTTGACAGCTACATCCCGACGCCCGAGCGCGCCGTTGACCAGCCGTTCCTGATGCCGATCGAAGACGTGTTCTCGATCTCGGGTCGTGGTACGGTTGTGACCGGTCGCGTCGAGCGTGGCGCCGTCAACGTGGGTGACGAACTGGAAATCGTGGGCATCCGCGACACCAAGAAAACCACCTGTACCGGCGTTGAAATGTTCCGCAAGCTGCTGGATCGCGGTGAGGCTGGCGACAACATCGGTGCGCTGCTGCGCGGCGTTGACCGTGATGGCGTCGAGCGTGGCCAGGTTCTGGCCAAGCCGGGCTCGGTGACCCCGCACACCAAGTTCGAAGCCGAAGCCTATATCCTGACCAAGGAAGAGGGTGGCCGTCACACGCCGTTCTTCGCGAACTATCGTCCGCAGTTCTACTTCCGCACGACGGATGTGACCGGCACCGTGAAGCTGCCCGAGGGCACCGAGATGGTGATGCCCGGTGACAACCTGAAATTCGAGGTCGAGCTGATCGCCCCGATCGCGATGGAAGAGAAACTGCGCTTCGCCATCCGCGAAGGCGGCCGCACCGTCGGCGCAGGCGTCGTCGCCAAGATCATCGAGTGATCCGCAAGGATATCGCGAAAGAGGGGCCGTCCGGATGGGCGGCCCCTTTGCGTTGAAAACAACGACAAACAAATCAGAAAATCAAAAAAAAACGGATCCCGAGGGTCGCCTTAACCTTGCGGCAAAAAAACTTCGTTCTCTTGTGATCCCGTTCTATGATACCGGACGATTCGGTAACTAATGAATGGTATGATTGCATGACCGGCCCCACCTATCCGATGGACCCTGATACCTATCTGGCAGACAACAAGAAAGCCGCTGAAATCGGCGGTAAATTTGCCGAGGAATATCAAAGCGGCCAACCTTATAATCACATCTGCATCGACAATTTTCTTGATGAGAAGCTGATCGATCAGGTGAAAGCAGATCTGATGGTGTTGCCGGAAGCGGAAACCAGCTTCAATCGCGCGCAGGAACGGCTGAAAACCTCGTATGTCCCCGAGCGCCTGCCCAAGGGCACCCGTGACCTGTTCTATGCCTTGAACTCGCGTCCCTTCTTGCTGTTCCTCGAACAGATGACCGGAATCAAGGGGTTGATTCCCGACCCCTATTTTATTGGCGCGGGCATTCACAAAACCCAGAATGGTGGCCATCTCGACATCCACGCGGATTTCAACCTGCATGGGCCGATGCAACTGGAACGCCGGCTGAACGTGCTGATCTATCTGAACGACGATTGGAAGGAAGAGTGGGGCGGCTGTTTCGAGATCTGGAACAATGACATGACCCAGATGGTCAAGCGTTTCGCCCCGCTACGCAATCGGATGGTTTGCTTCAGCACCAGTTCGACCAGCATGCATGGCAATCCGGAGCCGGTAAACCACCCCGAAGGCGAGCCGCGCCAATCCATCGCCCTGTATTATTACACCGCGACCTGGGATGAGAGCCGCAAGGAACACGGGACCATCTTCAAGCCTCGTCCCGGCAGTGTCGATGACGCGGACCGCGCTTCGAAACGCCATGAATTCGTCAAGGATCTGTTGCCGCCCGCGCTGCATCGCAAGATTGGCCACCGGCTTCGCCGTATCGGATTATAGGCGATCTGCGCCTGAGCCAGGGCGTGCATTACAGGCCCCGAATTTCAGGCCCCGAAATTCAGGCCCGGACCGGGTTGACAGAAATCGACGGCGCGGGCATAAGCGGCCATCGCAGCGGTCCGGCCTGTAACTGGAAAGAATCGCTTGCAGTAAACGAGGTCGCCCGATATAGGGCGGCCTCGCTATTTTTTACGGTTCGACGCTGGCGATGCGTGGTGTGTTGTCAGCCTCTCAACTGGAACTCCCCGTCTAGAGGGATGACGTATGCAAAGCCAAAACATCCGTATCCGGCTGAAGGCGTTCGATTACCGCGTGCTGGATGCAAGCACCCAGGAAATCGTCAACACCGCCAAGCGCACCGGCGCGACCGTTCGCGGCCCGATTCCGCTGCCGAACAAGATCGAGAAATTCACCGTTCTGCGTGGTCCGCATATCGACAAGAAATCGCGCGACCAGTGGGAAATCCGCACGCACAAGCGTCTGCTGGACATCGTTGACCCGACGCCGCAGACCGTTGACGCCCTGATGAAGCTCGACCTCGCCGCCGGCGTTGACGTCGAGATCAAAGTCTAAGGGGGACGAAACATGCTGCGTACTGGTGTTATCGCCAAGAAACTGGGCATGACCCGGCTGTTCCTCGAGGATGGCCGTCAGGTTCCGGTGACCGTCCTGCAACTGGACAATCTGCAAGTCGTGGCTCAGCGCACGTCCGAAGTTGACGGCTATACCGCCGTTCAGCTGGGCGCCGGCGTTGCCAAGGCCAAGCGCACGACCGCCGCAATGCGCGGTCACTTTGCCAAGGCTTCGGTTGCTCCCAAGCGCAAGATCGCGGAATTCCGCGTTGCCGAAGAAAACCTGATCAATGTCGGTGAGGAAATCACGGCTGACCACTATTTCGAAGGTCAGTTCGTCGACATCGCCGGCACCTCGATCGGTAAGGGCTTTGCGGGTGCCATGAAGCGCCACAACTTTGGTGGTCTGCGCGCCTCGCACGGCGTGTCGATCAGCCACCGCTCGCACGGTTCGACCGGTCAGTGTCAGGATCCGGGCAAGGTCTTCAAGGGCAAGAAAATGGCTGGTCACCTGGGTGCCGTGCGCGTCACGACCCAGAACCTGCAGGTTGTCCGCACCGACGCCGACCGTGGCCTGATCATGGTCAAGGGCTCGGTTCCGGGTTCGAAAGGTGGCTGGGTCACCGTCAAGGACGCCGTCAAGAAAGTCCTGCCCGAGAACGTGATCTTCCCTGCGGCTCTGAAATCCGCTGCGGATGAAGCCAAGCGTTTGGCCGAAGAAGCTGCTGCACAAGCCGCTGCCGAGGAAGAGGCCGCCCGTCAGGCAGCCGAAGCCGAAGCCGCCGCCGCTGAAGAAGCTGCGCTGAAGGAAGCCGAAGCCTCGATCGAGGCTGAAAAGGCAACCGACGGCGCTGCTGCGCCGGAAGGAGACAAGTGATGAAACTTGATGTGATCAAGCTGGATTCCGGCAAAGCCGGATCGATCGATCTGGCCGACGACGTGTTCGGCCTGGCGCCGCGCGGCGATCTGCTACAGCGCGTTGTTCGCTGGCAGCGCGCCAAGGCGCAGGCAGGTACACACTCGGTTCTGACCAAATCCGAGGTCAGCTACTCGACCAAGAAGATCTATCGCCAAAAGGGCACCGGCGGCGCGCGTCACGGTTCCAAGAAGGCGCCGATCTTCCGTCACGGTGGTGTCTACAAAGGGCCGACCCCGCGTTCGCATGCGTTCGATCTGCCCAAGAAGGTCCGCGCCCTGGGCCTGAAGCACGCGTTGTCGGCAAAAGCCACCGCAGGTGAGCTGGTCGTGGTCGAGGATCTGAACCTGACCGACGCCAAGACCTCGGCAGTCGCCAAGGCCGTCAAGGAAAACGGTTGGAAGCGTGTGCTGGTGATCGACGGTGCCGAAGTCAACGAAGGCTTCGCCCGTGCCGCGCGCAACATCGAAGGCGTGGACATCCTGCCTTCGATGGGTGCCAATGTCTATGACATCCTGAAGCGTGATACCCTTGTCATCACGCGGGCTGGTGTCGAAGCTCTGGAGGCTCGCCTGAAATGAGCGCGAAACCCGAACATTACGATGTGATCGTCAAGCCGATCATCACCGAAAAAGCCACGCTGGCTTCGGAAAACAACGGCGTTGTTTTCCAGGTGACCAACGACTCGACCAAGCCTCAGATCAAGGAAGCCGTCGAGACCCTGTTTGGCGTCAAGGTAAAGGCCGTGAACACGACCATTACCAAAGGCAAGCAAAAGCGTTTCCGCGGCCAGCTTGGCCGTCGCAGCGACGTCAAGAAAGCCTATGTGACCCTCGAAGAGGGGAACACTATCGACGTCTCGACCGGACTTTGATAGTAGATCGCGAATCTGCGGCCCCGGACTATCCGGGGCCGCAGGTCATTTTGAAGAAACGGACCACCTCGGTCCAAAGCAACGGAAGACAGAAAGATGGCATTGAAGTCGTATAAACCGACGACGCCTGGCCAGCGCGGGCTGGTTCTGATCGACCGTTCGGAGCTTTGGAAAGGTCGCCCGGTCAAGGCCCTCACGGAAGGCTTGACCAAGAAAGGCGGCCGGAACAACACCGGACGGATCACCATGCGCCGCAAAGGCGGCGGGGCAAAGCGCCTGTATCGCATCGTCGATTTCAAGCGCAACAAATTCGACGTGACCGCGGTGGTCGAGCGGATCGAATACGATCCCAACCGGACCGCATTCATCGCGTTGGTCAGCTATGAAGACGGCGAGCGCGCCTATATCCTTGCGCCGCAGCGTCTGGCAGTCGGCGACAAGATCGTTGCAGGCACCAAGGTCGACGTGAAACCCGGCAACGCCATGCCTTTCAGCGGCATGCCGATCGGTACGATCGTGCACAATGTCGAGCTGAAGCCCGGCAAAGGCGGCCAGATCGCACGTTCCGCCGGCACCTATGCGCAGTTCGTCGGTCGTGATGGCGGTTACGCGCAGATCCGCCTGTCCTCGGGCGAATTGCGCCTGGTGCGTCAGGAATGCATGGCCACCATCGGTGCCGTGTCGAATGCCGACCATTCGAACCAGAACCTCGGCAAGGCCGGCCGCAACCGCCACAAGGGCATCCGCCCGAGCGTTCGCGGCGTTTCGATGAACCCGATCGACCACCCCCATGGTGGTGGTGAGGGCCGCACTTCGGGTGGCCGCACGCCGGTTACGCCTTGGGGTAAAGACACCAAGGGCAAGAAAACCCGCAGCAACAAGGCGACCGACAAGTATATTCTGCGGTCGCGTCACGCGAAGAAGAAGGGGCGTTAACCAATGGCACGTTCTGTTTGGAAGGGCCCCTTTGTTGACGCCTATGTGCTCAAGAAAGCGGAAAAAGCCCGCGAGGCGGGGAAATCCGACGTTATCAAGATCTGGTCGCGTCGTTCCACCATCCTGCCGCAATTTGTCGGCCTGACCTTTGGTGTCTATAACGGGCAGAAGCATATCCCCGTTGCCATCACCGAAGACATGATCGGCCAGAAATTCGGTGAATATTCGCCCACCCGGACCTATTACGGTCACGCGGCGGACAAGAAAGCCAAGAGGAAGTAATCGTCATGGGTAAGGAACAGAATCCGCGCCGCGTGGCGGAGAACGAAGCGTTCGCCAAGATCAAGATGCTTCGCACCTCGCCGCAAAAGCTGAACCTTGTGGCTCAGCTGATCCGGGGCAAGAAAGTCGACAAGGCGCTGTCCGACCTGACTTTCTCGCACAAGCGTATCGCTGGTGACGTGAAGAAATGCCTTCAGTCCGCCATCGCGAATGCCGAGAACAACCACGGTCTGGACGTTGACAACCTGGTTGTCGCCGAAGCCTGGGTTGGCAAGAACCTGGTGATGAAGCGTGGCCGTCCGCGGGCACGTGGCCGCTATGGCAAGATCATGAAGCCGTTTTCGGAAATCACCATCAAGGTGCGCCAAGTCGAGGAGCAAGCGTAATGGGTCAGAAGGTTAACCCGATCGGGATGCGCCTCCAGGTCAACCGCACCTGGGACAGCCGTTGGTATGCCGACGACAAGGAATATGGCGATCTGCTGCTTGAAGACCTGAAGATTCGGGAATTCATCAAGAAAGAAGCAAAGCAGGCCGGCATCAGCCGTGTCATCATCGAGCGTCCGCACAAGAAATGCCGCGTGACCATTCACGCCGCACGTCCCGGCGTGATCATCGGCAAAAAAGGCGCCGATATCGAAGTGCTGCGCAAGAAGCTTGGCGCATTCACCAGTTCGGAACTGCACCTGAACATCGTCGAAGTCCGCAAGCCGGAAATCGACGCTGCCCTGGTTGCGGAATCGATCGCTCAGCAGCTGGAGCGCCGTGTGTCGTTCCGTCGCGCGATGAAGCGTTCGGTCCAGAACGCCATGCGCATGGGCGCGTTGGGCATTCGTGTGAACGTTGCCGGTCGTCTGGGCGGTGCCGAGATCGCACGGACCGAATGGTATCGCGAAGGCCGTGTGCCGCTGCACACCCTGCGCGCCGACATCGATTACGCGCTGTGCGAAGCCTCGACCCCTTACGGGATCATCGGGGTGAAAGTGTGGATCTTCAAGGGCGAGATCATGGAGCATGACCCGCAGGCTCGCGACCGCAAGGCCGCCGAGGCTCAGGAAGGTCCGGCTCCGCGTGGTCCGCGCCGCGACGCCCGGTAAGGAGAACGACAAATGCTGCAACCGAAACGGACGAAGTTCCGCAAACAGCACAAGGGCCGGATTCATGGCAACGCAAAGGGCGGCTTCGAGCTGAACTTTGGTTCCTTTGCCCTGAAAGCTGTCGAGCCCGAGCGCGTCACCGCGCGCCAGATCGAAGCGGCGCGCCGCGCGATCACCCGCCACATGAAGCGTCAAGGCCGCGTCTGGATCCGGATTTTCCCGGATCTGCCCGTGTCCTCGAAGCCGACCGAAGTGCGGATGGGTAAAGGTAAGGGTTCTGTCGATTTCTGGGCCGCCCGGGTTCACCCCGGCCGGATCATGTTCGAGATCGACGGCGTTTCCGACACCATCGCCCGCGAGGCTCTGCGCCTGGGTGCGATGAAGCTGCCGGTCCAGACCCGTATCGTCGAGCGCGAAGACTGGTAAGATCGGGGCGACAGCCCGATTGAGAAAAAACGAGCCCCGCCGGTGTGTCGGCGGGGCTTAGAATTTCCCGACAAGGGGAAAAGGGCTTGCCAAGCGGGGATTGTCCCTGTATGGGCAGGCCTTCATCACGAAACTCCACCGGAATCAGGGTGGCCCGGACAATCCGGGGCTCTCCGGTGATGTTGGAAAGGACATGCGCATGGACGCGCAAGAACTGAAATCGAAAACGCCTGACCAGCTGCAAGAGCAGCTTGTCGCGCTGAAGAAGGAAGCGTTCAACCTGCGCTTCCAGCAGGCCACCGGCCAGCTTGAAAACACCGCTCGCATGCGCACCGTCCGTCGTGACGTTGCTCGTGTGAAAACCATTTTGAACCAGAAAGCGGCGGAAGCCGCGGCCTCGAAGTAAGGAGACCGGCCCATGCCCAAACGTATCCTGCAAGGCCGCGTGACCAGCGACAAGAACGAGCAGACCGTCACGGTTCTGGTCGAGCGTCGTTTCAAACACCCGCTGCTGCACAAGACCGTTCGTTCGTCCAAGAAATACCGGGCGCATGACGAAACCAACCAATTCAAGGTCGGCGACATGGTTCGCATTGTCGAATGTGCCCCGATTTCGAAGACGAAACGCTGGACTGTCCTGACGGACGAAGCTGCTTCGGCATAAGTCCATCATCACAGATCAGTAATGATCGAAACCCTGGGGCCGGATAGGCCGGTCCCCAAAGGTCGGGAGAAACCAAATGATCCAGATGCAGACCAATCTGGATGTTGCTGACAACTCCGGCGCTCGCCGGGTTCAGTGCATCAAGGTCCTGGGTGGTTCGCACCGTCGCTATGCGTCGGTGGGCGACATCATCGTCGTTTCCGTCAAGGAAGCCATCCCGCGGGGCCGGGTCAAGAAAGGCGACGTCCGCAAGGCCGTAGTCGTCCGCACCGCGAAAGAAGTTAAACGTGAAGACGGAACCTCGATCCGCTTTGACCGCAACGCCGCAGTCGTCCTGAACAACCAGGGCGAACCGGTCGGAACCCGTATTTTCGGGCCGGTCGTTCGCGAGCTGCGCGCCAAGAACTTCATGAAGATCATCTCGCTTGCTCCGGAGGTGCTGTAATGGCTGCCAAGCTGAAAAAGGGCGACAAGGTCGTCGTGCTTGCCGGCAAGGACAAGGGCAAGCAGGGCGAGATCACCGCGGTGATGCCCAAGGACAACAAGGCCATTGTTGACGGCGTGAACATCGCTATCCGTCATCAGCGCCAGACCCAGACCAGCCAGGGAGGCCGCACGCCGAAGGCGATGCCGATCGACCTGTCGAACCTGGCCCTCATGGACAAGAACGGCAAAGCGACCCGCGTCGGCTTCCGCGAGGAAGACGGCAAGAAGGTCCGTTTCGCCAAGACCACGGGAGACGTGATCTGATGCTGGACGCTGCAAATTACACTCCGCGCCTCAAGGTGCAGTATCGCGAGTCGATCAAGGCTGCTTTGAAAGAAGAGTTCGCCTACAAGAACGACATGCAGATCCCGCGTCTGGACAAAATCGTCCTGAACATGGGGATCGGCGAAGCGGTCAAGGACACCAAGAAGGTGAAGCAGGGCGCTGAAGAGCTGTCGCTGATCGCCGGTCAGAAGGCTGTCATCACCAAGGCGAAGAACTCGATCGCAGGGTTCCGCGTCCGTGAGGAAATGCCCCTGGGCGCCAAGGTCACGCTGCGCGGCAACCGGATGTATGAATTCCTGGACCGCCTGATCAATATCGCGATGCCCCGGATCCGCGACTTTCGCGGCGTCAAGGGCACCTCTTTCGACGGCCGCGGCAACTATGCCATGGGCATGAAAGAGCACATCGTGTTCCCGGAAATCAACTTCGACAAGGTCGACGAAGTTCTGGGGATGGACATCATCATCTGCACCACCGCGAAGACCGACGCGGAAGCGAAGTCGCTGTTGAAGCATTTCAACATGCCGTTCACCAGCTAATTCGCGGAGGGAAGAAGATATGGCAAAGAAATCGATGGTTGAGCGCGAGAAAAAGCGCCAGCGCATGGTCGCGAAATACGCTGAGAAGCGTGCGGCCCTGAACGCGATCGTCAAAGATCAGTCCCTGCCGATGGAAGAGCGGTTCAAGGCTTCGCTGAAGCTGGCCGAACTGCCGCGTAATTCCTCGGCTACGCGGCTTCACAACCGTGACCAGCTGACCGGTCGTCCGAAAGGTTACTACCGGAAACTGAAACTCAGCCGGATCTCACTGCGCGAGCTTGCCTCGAACGGTTTGGTTCCGGGTATGGTCAAATCTAGCTGGTAAGGGGGTACTGATGTCGATGAACGATCCTCTCGGCGATATGCTGACCCGCATCCGCAATGCGCAGATGCGCGGCAAATCGACCGTGCGCACCCCGACCTCCAAGCTGCGCGCTTGGGTTCTGGACGTGCTTCAATCCGAAGGTTACATCCGCGGCTACGAGGAAGTGACCACCGATGCCGGCCACAAAGAGCTGGAAATCGGCCTGAAATACTTCGATGGCACCCCGGTGATCCGGGAATTGTCGCGCGTTTCGACGCCTGGTCGCCGCGTTTACGCTGGCGCCAAGGAACTGCCGCAGGTTCGTCAGGGCCTGGGCGTTTCGATCGTGTCGACGCCGAAAGGTGTCATGTCGGATGCAGCGGCTCGCAACGCCAATGTTGGCGGCGAAGTCCTCTGCACGGTATTCTAAGGAGGGCAGCAGATGTCTCGGATTGGTAAGAAACCGGTCGAACTGCCCAAGGGCGTCACGGCCGAAGTCAAAGGTCAGACGATTGAAGTGAAGGGTCCCAAGGGTGCCCGCAGCTTCACCGCGACCGATGATGTCACCATCGCACTCGATGACGGTCTCGTGCGGGTTACCCCGCGCGGAACGTCAAAGCGGGCCCGCCAACAGTGGGGCATGACCCGCTCGATGGTGGAAAACCTGACGGTCGGCGTGTCGACGGGCTTTAAGAAAGAGCTGGAAATCCAGGGTGTGGGTTACCGCGCGCAGATGCAGGGCAAAACCCTGAAGCTGTCGCTGGGTTATTCGCATGAGGTGAATTTCGAAACGCCCGACGGCGTGACGATCACGGCTCCGAAGCAGACCGAAGTTGTTGTCGAAGGTGTCGATCAGCAGCTGGTCGGCCAGGTTGCGGCAAACATTCGTGAATGGCGTCGTCCCGAGCCCTATAAGGGCAAGGGTATCCGCTATAAGGACGAGTATGTTTTCCGCAAGGAAGGCAAGAAGAAGTAAGGGGCGCGAGAAATGGCACTGAAAAAGCAAGAGCTGTTCCGCAAGCGCCGCTTGCGCGTACGGAACAAACTGCGGGCGATGTCGAATGGCCGTCCGCGTCTGTCGGTTCACCGTTCGTCCAAGAATATCTCGGTTCAGGTCATCGACGACCTGAATGGCGTGACCCTGGCTTCGGCCAGCTCGCTGGAGAAAGATCTTGGCATCGTGGGCAAGAACAACGTCGAAGCGGCCGCCAAGGTCGGTGCGGCGATTGCCGAGCGTGCGAAGAAAGCCGGTGTCGAAGACGTGGTCTTCGATCGCGGTGGTTTCATCTTCCACGGCAAGATCAAGGCTTTGGCTGACGCTGCACGCGAAGGCGGACTGAAGTTCTGATGCATGCGGGTGGCGCGTTCCGGTTTCCGGGGCGCGCCATCCCGATGATCCGGGGCCCGTTTGCCTGGCAGGCGGGCCACTTGGATTGGTAAGTAACGGCGCGATCAGCGCGCCACCTAGAAAGGAATGCCTTATGGCAGAACGTGATAACCGCCGGAGCCGTCGCGACGACCGTGACGAAACCCCGGAATTCGCCGATCGCCTTGTTGCGATCAACCGTGTGTCGAAAACCGTCAAGGGTGGTAAGCGCTTTGGCTTTGCCGCACTTGTTGTGGTTGGCGACCAGCGTGGCCGTGTCGGCTTTGGCAAAGGTAAGGCCAAGGAAGTCCCCGAGGCGATCCGCAAGGCGACCGAACAGGCAAAACGCAACATGATCCGCGTGCCGCTGCGTGATGGCCGCACGTTGCACCACGACATCGAAGGCCGTCATGGCGCCGGCAAGGTGGTCATGCGCACCGCCGTTCCCGGTACCGGGATCATCGCCGGTGGTCCGATGCGCGCCGTCTTCGAGATGCTGGGCGTGCAGGACGTCGTCGCCAAGTCGCTGGGTTCGCAGAACCCGTATAACATGATCCGTGCAACGCTTGACGGTCTGAAGCTGGGTTCGAGCCCGCGCTCGGTTGCTCAGCGTCGTGGCAAGAAAGTCGCCGACATCCTGCCGTCGCAAGACAAGGCTCCGGCTGCTGCCGAAGCTGCTCAGGCGTAAGGAGTAGAGACATGGCAAAAACCATCGTCGTCAAGCAAATCGGTTCGCCGATGCGCCGCCCTGCCATCCAGCGTGCGACGCTGAAAGGCCTGGGCCTGAACAAGATGAACCGCACGCGCGAGCTGGAAGATACCCCCTCGGTGCGCGGCATGGTCAACAAGATCCCGCATCTTGTGACGATCATCGAAGAAAAGAACTGATCCAAGGCCGGGGCGACCCGGCCTTTTTCTTTTTGGGGCGCCGGTTTGGCGCCCCGTTTTCTAGGTCAGATGACCTGTTCGATGGCCGTGCGCAGCCGCGTGACCGTGCCCTGGACATCCTTCAACTTGTCCAAGCCGAACAATCCGACGCGGAAGGTTGAAAACGAATCTCCTTCGTTCACGGCCAGTGGGACGCCTGCCGCGATCTGCATCCCTTGCGAGGCGAATTTCTGCCCCGATTTCACGTCCGGATCGTCGGTATAGGACACGACAACACCCGGCGCCCCAAATCCGGGTGCCGCGACGGAATGCAGACCCTTTTCGGCCATCAGGGATCGCACAGCATCGCCCAGTTCCCATTGCGCCTGTTGGGCACGGTCGAACCCGAATGCGCGGGTTTCCTCGATCGTATCGCGCAGGCCGGTCAGTGCGTCGGTCGGCATGGTGGCGTGATAGGCGTGACCGCCGTTTTCATACGCGGCCATGATCGCGCGCCATTTCTTCAGGTCCAGCGCAAAGCTGTCGCTGTCGGTGTCTTCCAGTCGGGCCGCTGCGCGTGACGAGAACATGACCAACCCCGCAGAAGGCGACGCGGACCAGCCCTTTTGCGGCGCGGAAATCAGCAGGTCGACACCGGTTTTTGCCATATCGACCCAGATCGCGCCCGACGCGATGCAATCGAGAATAAAAAGCGCGCCGACCTCATGCGCGGCGTCGGCAAGGGCGGTGATGTAATCATCGGGCAGGATCACGCCAGCCGAGGTTTCGACATGTGGTGCACAGACGATATCGGGTCGGTTGGTGCGGATCTGCGCGATGACGTCATCGATGGCAGGCGGTGCATAGGCCGGTTGCGGCCCGTTTCCTGTGGGTCTGGCCATTTCGACATGGATGTCACGGGCGATGCCACTGGTTTCGAAGATCTGGCTCCAGCGATAGCTGAACCAGCCATTGCGGATGATGAAGACATTCGCGTCCCTGCCGAATTGTCGCGCGACGGCCTCCATCGCGACCGTTCCGCCGCCTGGAATAATGGCAACCTGATGGGCCGAGTATACCTGTTTCAGCGATGCTGACAGGTCGCGCATGACCTGTTGAAAGCGTTGCGACATATGATTCAGCGACCGGTCCGTGAAAACGACCGAAAATTCCAGCAATCCATCGGGATCAACGGCTGACATTGGGGGCTTCCTTTCCATGAAGGCGTGTCTTGCGGCAGGCTAGCGCGCCGTGAGATCCTTCACCAGCCCGGGGCGGCGGCTTACCCCTTGCAGCCGGGGCCATTGCGTGACTACCTTGCGGGTATAATCAAAACCATGGGTTATTCATGCGTATCGGCATACTTCAATGTGGCCAGTCGCCCGCCGAGTTGAAGGGCGAGATTGGCGACTATCCGGACATGTTTGTCCGCCTTCTGGCTGACAGGGGGTTCGACTTCGATGTTTATCATGTCGAGAACATGCAATTTCCTGCTGACATCGATGATGCCGATGGATGGCTGCTGACCGGATCGCGCCACGGTGCCTATGAGGACCATCCGTTCATCGCGCCGCTGGAAACGCTTGTTCGGAAAATCTATGACGCGGGAATCCCGGTGGTCGGCATCTGCTTTGGTCATCAGATCATTGCCCAGGCGCTTGGTGGCAAAGTGGAAAAATATTCCGGCGGATGGGCGGTCGGGGCGCAGGATTATGATTTCGATGGTGTTCCAGTCACCCTGAATGCGTGGCACCAGGATCAGGTCGTGTCGCTACCAGAAGGTGCCCGGGTGGCCGGGCGCAATGCCTTTTGTGCGAATGCGGCGCTGATTTATGGGGATCGCGCCTATACGATTCAGGCCCATCCCGAATTCGACGACACGGTGGTGCAGGGGTTGATGGACACGCGCGCCAAAGGCGTTGTTCCCCAACCGCTGCTGGACCGTGCAGCGCAGCGCATGGGAGAGGTCAAGGCCTCACACGCCATTGCCGACCGTATGGAAACGTTTTTCAAATTGCCGCGCCGCAAGGCAGAGGGGGCCGCATGAGCGCCGAATGGCTGAAGGGTGCGCCGCAGGCCGCACGAGATTATCTGGCCGAACGCAGGCTGGACGAGGTGGAATGTATCGTTGCCGATATCGCCGGTGTCGCGCGGGGCAAGGCGATGCCCGCGTCGAAATTTGTGCGGCAGGACAAGTTCTACCTGCCCAATTCGATCTTTCTTCAGACGATCACGGGCGAATGGGCCGACAATCCCGCCGGCGCGTTTACCGAGCCTGACATGATTCTGACACCGGATTACAGCACCGCAGCCGCAGCGCCGTGGACGGCCGACTGGACCATGCAGGTCATCCATGACGCCCATGACCAGCAGGGAAACCCGATCCCTATCGCGCCGCGCAACGTGTTGAAGCGCGTGGTCAAGCTGTATCAGGACAAGGGATGGAAACCGGTCGTCGCCCCGGAGATGGAGTTCTTTCTGGTCGCCCGAAATACGGATCCCAATCAGCCGATCATCCCGCCGATGGGCCGCACGGGCCGCAGGGCGGCCGCCAAGCAGGCATATTCGATGTCCGCGGTGGATGAATACGGCAAGGTCATCGACGATATCTATGATTTCGCCGAAAGTCAGGGGTTTGAAATCGATGGCATCCTGCAAGAAGGCGGGGCTGGACAGATCGAGATCAATCTCAATCATGGTGATCCGGTCGCTTTGGCTGACGAGATGTTCTATTTCAAGCGACTGATCCGAGAGGCTGCGCTGCGTCATGATTGTTTCGCGACCTTCATGGCCAAGCCCATCGAGGGCGAACCGGGCAGCGCGATGCATATCCATCACTCGGTGGTCGATCTGGCGTCGGGCCGGAATATCTTTTCCGATGCCGAAGGGAACGAGACACCGGATTTCCTGAATTTCATTGGCGGCATGCAGCGGCATCTGCCCGCCGCCGTGGCTTTGCTGGCGCCCTATGTGAACAGCTATCGTCGCTATGTTCCCGATTTTGCCGCGCCGATCAATCTGGAATGGGGGCGCGACAACCGGACCACCGGACTGCGCGTGCCGATCTCGGAGGCCGAGGCGCGTCGTGTTGAAAACCGGTTGGCCGGAATGGACTGCAACCCCTATCTGGGGATCGCGGCGTCGTTGGCATGCGGTTATCTGGGTTTGATCGAACAGCAGGGGCCGCGTGCGCAATGCCGGGGTGACGCCTATATGTCGCGGGATGAGCTGCCGTATAACCTGGGCGATGCACTGGATCTGATGACCGAAAGCCAGCCCATGCGCGATGTGCTGGGCGCAGAATTCGTCGATCTTTACGAAGCGGTGAAACGCAACGAATACAAAGAGTTCCTTCAGGTCATCAGCCCGTGGGAGCGGGAACATCTGCTGTTGAACGTATGAACCTGTTATATGTGAACGATCGTCGCGGCGAATATCCCGACAGCGTCTATGCCGCGACGCGGACGCATCTGGACCCATTTCCTACCTTGCAGGGCCCGATTCGTGCCGATGTAGCGGTTATTGGCGGCGGATATACCGGGTTGTCGGCGGCACTGCATCTGGCGCGGGCTGGCTTGGATGTGGCGTTGGTCGAGGCGCATCGCGTCGGGTTCGGGGCGTCAGGCCGCAATGGCGGGCAGATCGGTTCCGGGCAACGACAAGAGATCGACTGGCTGGAAAGGCATCTGGGCACGGACCAGGCTGCGCATTTATGGTCTTTGGCGCAAGAGGCCAAAGCGTTGGTGCGCAGTCTGGCAAAGGAAGCCGGGGTTCCGATCCGTGACGGGGTCGTGCATGCCTGTCGTAACCAGGCCGAGATAGATCACGCCAACAGCATGGCTGCGCATTTGCGGCAGGCATATGGCTATGAATCAATCGAGCTGCTGGATCGCGACGGATTGGCTGCCATGCTGGGCAGCGATGCCTATCGTGGCGGTGATGTCGACTGGGGGGCGGGGCATGTGCATCCCCTGAATCTTGCACTGGGCATGGCGCGCCTGGCCGGGGAGGCAGGCGTCAGGCTGTATGAAAACACATATGTCAGCCGGGTGACCCACGCGACCCGGGCCGGTGAAAAGACCATCGTGCATTGCGATGCGGGTCAGATCACCTGCGATCATCTGGTGCTGGCCGGAAACGGCTATCTGGGTCAGATCGAACCGAAGGTCGCGGCGCGGGTCATGCCGATCAACAACTATATCGTGGCGACGGAGCCTTTGGGCGATCGGTTCCCCGATGTGCTGCCGCGCAATACGGCCGTTGCCGACACGAAATTCGTCGTCAACTATTGGCGGCTGGATGATGAACGGCGGCTGATTTTCGGGGGTGGCGAGACCGTTACCTATCGATTCCCGCGCGATATTGCGGCGGTCGTGCGGCCTCATCTTGCGGCGATCTATCCGCAGCTGGCCGATATTCCGCTGACCCATGCATGGGGCGGCACCCTGGCCATCACAATGAACCGCATGCCCTGTTTCGCACGACCCGCGCCCAATTGCCTGTCGGCCAGCGGATTTTCCGGCCATGGTGTAGCGCTGGCGACCCTGTCGGGGCAATTGATGGCAAAGGCCATCGCCGGTCAGGCATCGGGTTTCGACGCCATGGCGGCCGTTCCTACACCTGCATTTCCGGGTGGGGCGCTGCTGCGCGGTCCATTGCTGGTTGCGGGTATGGCCTGGTATGGGCTGCGTGATCGCCTGGGGTTCTAGCCCGGATCGCGCCCCATCTGTTCCAGAACCTTTTGCCGGGTCAGCGCCGAATCGCGGTCGGTTATGCCCAACAGGCCAGAGACCAGGCGGATCATCGATTCCTCATCGGCGCCGCGCTGATCGTCGGCATAGGCCACTTCCCACATGGCGGCAATGACGCCGAGACGATCGTCAAGCGCGATGCGGTCCTTGATCTCGCGGGTAAAGCGCACGGTGTCCGGTGCCTCGGCCTCGATCATTTCCGCGGCAGCGCGGCGTTCGGCAGCTTCGTGCAGGGTCAGCCCGCGGCGGCGGGCAAGGATCGCGTCGATGCGCTGACGCTCTGACTGGTCATAATGATCATCTGCACGCGCGACACGAACCAGCAAAGCCGCCAATGCAACCTCGGCATCTTGCGATGCAAGGGGCTTGGGGCCGGGGGCTTCGACGAACAATCTGGACAGCAGGCCTTGGAACATACGCGGATCATACGGCTTTTCCAAAGGCCGACAAGCGCGGAATGGCTGACACCGCCGCCTTTCGGGCGACGGTGGTTCACATTGGCGAAATCCGGGTCGAAACCCGAACCGGATACGGGGACCGGTTCGGCTATCGGAGGGTGTTAGTATTTCTGGGGAACATACAGATCGCGCGGCAACACTTCGCGTTCGTAATCGGGGTTGAAAACGCGATCGGGAAGCTGAATGTCCTCGTGGGGGACATCGGTATAGGGAAACAGCGTCAGCAGGTGGCTCATGCAGTTCAGGCGCGCGCGTTTCTTGTCATTGCCGGGCACGATATACCAAGGTGCCTCGGGAATGTTCGTGCGTTCGAACATGTCTTCCTTGGCCTTTGTATAAGCTTCCCAGCGGACGCGGGATTGCAGGTCCATCGGCGACAGTTTCCACTGTTTCAGCGGATCGTGGATGCGCATCAGGAAGCGCATTTGCTGTTCTTCATCCGTGACCGAGAACCAGTATTTGACCACGCGGATTCCGGAACGAACCAGCATGCGTTCAAATTCGGGCACGTCCTGAAAGAACTGTTCAACCTGATCTTCATCGGCAAAGCCCATCACACGTTCGACGCCGGCGCGGTTGTACCAGCTGCGGTCGAACAGCACGATTTCGCCCCCTGCGGGCAGGTGGGGAACATAGCGCTGGAAATACCATTGCGTCTTTTCACGGTCCGAAGGCGCGGGCAGGGCCACGACACGCGCCACGCGCGGGTTCAGGCGCTGGGTGATCCGCTTGATCGCGCCACCCTTGCCTGCGGAATCGCGGCCTTCGAACAGGACCACGACCTTTTCCTTGTGATAGGATACCCAATCCTGCAGCTTGATCAGCTCGGATTGCAGGCGCAGAAGCTCCTGGAAATACAGCTTGCGGTCCATCTGGTTGGGATGGTGGCTGCGGTAGATGCGCTTGATTTCGGCCGACAGGACCGCATCTTCAAGTTCGATCTCGATGTCTTCGTCCAGCGTATCCTGCAGCTCTTCCTCGAGCCAGTCCTTGGGTGTTTCCTGCATGGTCCTCTCCGGTATCTGTGCCCCCCTTTAAGGAAGGAATGTAACGAATTTGCGGCCATTCCGCATCGGTGGGCGAATTAGCGTCGGAATTTCGATGCGCAGCCCTTGGTGACGGCCAGAACAAAGCGTTGCCTGCTGCCGTCGACGGTGCCGCACCATTCGCCGCCGGTCGTGAACAGGCTGCGCGTGCCCCGTGCCGGTCGATAGGCGATACGCCGGCCGTTGATGTCAAACAGGTTCAGCACCCCGCCCGCGTTATAGGCATAATACCCCAGAACCCCGCCGTCCGCGGTGATGATCAACCGCTTTTCATTGGCGGGATTGCTGGGGCGGTTCGACCATACCGATGATGAGTTCGCGGTGTTCCCGGCTGAATTCCATTGGGCATGGGGCGAGTTGGATCGCTTTGACGGCTTGTTGGCCGGGTGTCCCGGACCGAGGTCAAACGGCAACTGCGTCTGATCCAGAATGATCAGCGGCGCATCGGCGTGTGTTGGTGCCGCCATTGCCAGCAGGGCGATCACGGCAAGGCGAAACAGGCAGGGCAAGGCGCTCTCCTTTGTCGGGGTGATCCTCATTGCCACGGCAGGGCGCGGGGGGCAAATCAGGAAGCGATCGCTTGGGACAGCCGCGCCCATTCGGCACGAGATCCGGGGATGCCCAGTCGCAGCCAGTTTCCGGAATAGGGAAAGCGCCGGGACCAGATTTGCGACCGTGCCAGTTGTTCCTGCGCGGCAAGCGCATCACCGGTATCATACAGCCGGAACAGATGCGTGCCACCCACAGGTGTCCAGCCCGCGCGGCAGGCTATCTTGTCCAGTCGCAGGCAGGCTTCGGAATGGTAGGTGACGGTTTCATCGGCCCAGTCGTGATCGGCCATCGCGGCCGCCCCGATGGCCAGCGCGGGTCCGCTGACGGACCACGGGCCGGTTCGTTCGGCAATTGCCGCCAGCAATGTCGGCCGGGCGATCACAAAGCCCAATCTCAATCCGGCAAGGCCCCAGAATTTCCCGAAGCTGCGCAGGACAAGGCAATTTTCGGGAAGGGCCGGCGCAACCGAAAGATCGGGGCGGGGATCGGCGAAGCTTTCGTCCACCAGCAGATGCCCGACACGACCCGCCAGCGCGACCAGCGAATCGGCGGTGAATTCTCGTCCGTCGGGATTGTTCGGGTTGACGATCACCGCAAGATCGGCCCCGGACATATGGTCGGGGCTGGGGGTTTCGGTGACCTGCCAGCCCGCCTGGCGCAGGCTGGCGGCATGCTCA
Organism: Paracoccus onchidii; assembly: GCF_028294535.1. Classification (GTDB taxonomy): domain Bacteria; phylum Pseudomonadota; class Alphaproteobacteria; order Rhodobacterales; family Rhodobacteraceae; genus Paracoccus; species Paracoccus onchidii. The sequence goes on from NZ_JAQBIE010000018.1 coordinate 50,294, forward strand.
TTGTAGCTTGGCGACAGCACATGCGCCGAACCGCGCGGCAGGATTCGGGGTATCACCTGTATCGCGGCGGATGCCCCGGCAACGGGCAGGATGCAGGTCGGGTCGCAGCGAAACCATGCTGCGGCGACGTTGATCAGATGGGTCAGCGCCGTTGCCGTGGGCAATGCCTGCCATGCAGCACCGGGCAGGGGTGGCACCGCCCATGGACGGCGGTTGATTCCGGTCGAAAGGTCGATCCAGTCGGTCCCGCCATAGCGGCGTGCCGCTTCGTCGATATTGCCCCCGTGGTCGCGGCGCATCTTGTGATTCCTGCCTTTTCCTGCCCCTGCATCTGGTATGGAATGCCATGCTGCTGTGCAATCTGTTAGCGAATTTTTACTTTACACCACCGCGATTCCCGACCACGATATATAGTAAGAACATTCGGGCACCTATGCTCGGTATTGTATCGAAACCAAGGGTTAGCGGCGTCAGAATCGCCCCCGCAGATAGGCAGGATGCAGGCATGGCTCAGACTGACAACTTCATCGCCAGCGACGAAATCCATCCCATCGATATTGTCGAGGCTGTCGCCACCCATCACGCATGGGATTTTGACCGTCTGGCCGACGATCAGATCGCCATGGTCGTCGAAGGTCAGTGGCGCAGCTATTCCCTGACGCTGGCATGGTCGCCGAGCGAAGAGGTGCTGCGCCTGATCTGTACCTTTGATATGGATCCGCCCGCCGATCGTCTGTCGCGGATCTATGAAACGCTGAACCTGACCAATGATCAGGTCTGGGACGGCGGTTTCACATTCTGGGCGCAGCAACGGCTGATGGTTTGGCGCTATGGGCTGGTTCTGGCCGGGGAAGCCGTGGCCGAACCCGAGCAGATCGACCAGATGATCGGCAATGCGCTGATTGCCTGTGAACGGTTCTATCCGTCCTTTCAGCTTGTGGGTTGGGGCGATACCGAACCCGCCGCCGCACTGGACATCGCCTTGGGCGAAGCCTACGGACGGGCATAGGGGGCGCCGGCCCCCGCCAAGACAATGTGGGGGAACGGATGAGCGATTTCGACGACATCAACGAACGCGGTTTGGTTCTGGTCGGCTGTGGCCGCATGGGCGGCGCGATGCTGAGGGGGTGGCTGGCGCGCGGGCTGCAACCGGGATCTGTCACGGTGATCGACCCGCGCCTGGCGCCTGAATGGCGCGATAAGGGGATGCGCGTCAACGAGGCATTGCCCGAAAATCCGGCAGTTCTGGTTCTGGCGGTCAAGCCGCAGATGATGGCCGATGCCCTTGGCGAAGTGCCGGTGCTGCGCGACACCCTGATCGTATCCGTAGCCGCAGGCACCACGATCGCGACATTTGCCAACAGCTTTCCGAACGCGCCGATCGTGCGGGTGATGCCCAACACGCCGGCGGCAATCGGCAAGGGTATTTCGGCGCTGATTGGCAATGATCTTGCCGGTGCGGCGCATCTTGATCTGGCGGAAACCCTGATGAGCGCGGTGGGGCGCGTGGTCCGGCTGGAAAGCGAGGATCAGATGGATGCCGTCACCGGGCTTTCCGGCAGCGGGCCGGCATATGTGTTCCACCTGATCGAAGCGATGGCGCAGGCCGGTGAAGCGCAGGGGCTTTCTGGCGAGCTGGCGTTGGAACTGGCGCGGATGACGGTTGCGGGTGCCGGTGCGCTGGCCATCGACGCCGACGAAGATCCGGCGGTGCTGCGCGAAAACGTGACCTCGCCGGGGGGAACGACGGCGGCGGGACTGAATGTGCTGATGGATGCTGAAACCGGATTGCCACCGCTGATGCGCAGGACTGTTGCCGCGGCAGCCGACCGGGGGCGCGAGCTTGGAAAGGCCGGGTCATGACCATCAGCTTTGACGATTTTCTCAAGGTCGATATTCGTGTCGGCACGATTACCCGTGCCGAACCTTTCCCCGAGGCACGCAAGCCCGCGATCAAGCTGTGGGTCGATCTGGGTGAACTGGGCAGCAGGAAGTCATCGGCTCAGATTACGCGGCACTATGATGTCGACAGCCTGGTCGGCAAACAGGTCATGTGCGTGGTGAATTTCCCGCCCCGTCAGATCGGGCCGGTGCGCTCGGAGGTGCTTGTTCTGGGGGTTCCGGATGAGGATGGCGAGGTTGTTCTTGTCAGACCCGATCTGGCGATTCCGGATGGAGGCAGGTTGTTCTGATGAAGCTGCTTGTGACACGGCCCATGACCGAACGGGCCACCAAATCCATCGAGGCGCGGTTTCAGGTTGATTTCCGCGACAATACGGCGCTTGACGAAGCCGGTGCCGCCCGGGCCTTGCGTGACTATGACGCGATCATTCCGACCCTTGGCGATGCCTTTACACAGGCGGCCTTTGCGGGTGATGGGGTGCGCTGCAAGTTCCTGGCGAATTTCGGGGCCGGGTTCAACCATATCGATATCGAGGCGGCACGGGCGGCGGGGATTTCGGTGACGAACACCCCGGATGTCGTGACCGAGCCGACAGCAGATATCGCGATGACCCTGATCCTGATGGCGATGCGACGCGCCAGCGAGGGCGAGCGTATCCTGCGTGCAGGGCAGTGGCAGGGCTGGAACCCGACACAATTGCTGGGATCGCAGGTCGCGGGTGCGACTGTCGGGATCGTGGGGATGGGTCGTATCGGCAAGGCAATTGCCCGGCGCTGTCATCTGGGTTTCGGGATGCGTGTCGTGTTTCACAACCGCTCGACCGTTTCGGCGCTGGATATTCCGGCGCGCCAGATGCCCGGTCTGAACGAAATGATGCAGGAATGCGATGTCGCAGTTATTGCCGTTCCCGGTGGGGCGGGGACGCGCCACATGATCGGCGCCGAGCAGCTGCAGGCGCTTGGCCCACGGGGGGTTCTGGTCAATATCGCGCGTGGCGATATCGTCCATGAAGCTGCGCTGATCGATGCGCTGGTTACGGGCCAGATCGCGGGGGCGGGGCTGGATGTCTATGAACACGAGCCCGTGGTCCCGCAGGCACTGCTGGATGCGCCCAATGCCACGTTGCTTCCCCATCTTGGAACTGCGACCGAACCCGCACGCACTGCAATGGCGCAACGTGCGCTGGACAACCTGCTTGCCTTTGTCGAAGGGCGCCCACCTCGCGATCTGGTGAACTGAACTCTCCTGATGTCCGGAACCTGACATGGCGGCTTGTCGTTGAGGGGGCATACAACGCTTGCACTCAAAGGAGGACGAGATGAACTGGGATATCGTTCAAGGCAAATGGCAGCAGTTGAAAGGCACGGCCCAGGAAAAATGGGGCGAACTGACCAATGACGATCTGGATCAGATCGACGGCAAAAAGGATCAGCTGGCCGGGAAACTGCAAGAAAAATACGGCTGGACAAAAGAGCAGGCCGAGCAGGAGATCGACAATTACTTTGCCGACAAGGTCTGAACCACTTATCTGAACTTGCATCAAGGCCCGGTATTGTCCGGGCCTTTTTCGTGGCGGTCAGGGCCGCGGCCCGTCTTTACCGCATGGGTGTTTCCGGCCTATCAGGGGGTATGACAGGTCCGGCAGGTGACCTTTGTTCGTCAGCAGGGGATTTGCCGATGTTGTACAGCTATGTCACCCAGTCGGACCGTATCGTCCAGTTGCCGCGTGACGCTGATGCGACACAGGCCATCTGGATTGACATGATCCAGCCATCGGATGCCGAGGTTGCGCTGCTGCGCGAAATGGGGGTCGATGTGCCGTCGCTTGCCGATATGGAGGAAATCGAGATCTCCAACCGGCTGTATCGTGAAAATGGCATGGAATACATGACGGCGGTCCTGCCGGGGGACCGCGCCGATGGAATCCGTTCGGCCATGCCAGTCACCTTCATTCTGTCCGCTGACCGTCTGGTCACTGTGCGCCACCATTCACCACGCCCGTTCCTGACCTTCCCTGACCGCGCCGAGCGATCCACCCTGGGATGTTCCAGCGCCGACCGCTTGTTCGCCGGACTGCTGGAAGAAATCATCGCGCGTCTTGCCGATATCCTCGAGGCCTCGGGGCGGTCGCTGGATGAAACCAGTGCCGCCGTGTTCGAGCGGCGCACCGCGATGGGGCAGTCGCGGCAGGACGGCGCCGACCGGCTGCAAGAGGCGCTGCGCGTCGTCGGACGCGAGGCAGAACTGATGGCGCGGGTCCGGCTGGGTCTGCTCAGCATCGAGCGAATCCTGGCTTTTTGCCAGGCCACGACCAATGATCGCCGTGAAGGCAGCAAACTGCGTCCGGTGATCAAGGCACAGCTGCGGGATGTGCAGGCGCTGGAGGTTCATGCCGATTTCCTGTCATCGCGCGTCAGTCTTGCCGTGGATGCGATCCTTGGCATGATCAACCTTGAACAGAACAGCACGGTCAGAATCCTGTCGGTCATCGCCGCGCTTTTCCTGCCGCCGACGCTGATTGCCAGCATGTATGGCATGAACTTTTCCAACATGCCCGAGCTGGAACAGCCCTGGGGTTATCCGATGGCGCTGGGTTTGATGTTGGGCACATCGGTGGCCACCTGGCTGTTCCTGAGATGGAAGAACTGGTTGTAATGCGGGCTAGATGGCCTTGGACATGTTCACCCGCGAGGATAGTTCCGCCCGGCTTTCAACTCTTTCGGAATAGCGGTCGACCAGATGATCGCGAATGTCTCGCGTCAAGATGGTAAAGCGGGCCAGTTCTTCCATGACATCAACGATTCGATTGTAATAGGGCGAGGGTTTCATGCGCCCGTTCTCGTCGAATTCGTCCCATGCCTTTGCGACAGATGACTGGTTGGGGATCGTCAGCAGCCGCATCCAGCGGCCCAGGATCCGCAATTGGTTCACGGTGTTGAAGCTTTGGCTGCCGCCGCAAACCTGCATCACCGCAAGGGTCTTGCCCTGCGTGGGGCGTACACCACCCAGAGACAGGGGGATCCAGTCGATCTGGGCCTTCATCACGCCCGACATCGCGCCGTGACGTTCTGGCGATGACCAGACCATGCCGTCGCTCCATGTGACCAGATCGCGCAGTTCCGTGACCTTGGGGTGATCTGCGTCGCTGGCATCGGGCAATGGCAGGCCATGCGGGTCGAAGATGCGCGTCTCGATGCCCAATGCGTTCAAGATGCGTCCGGCCTCTTCCACCGCAAAGCGCGAAAAGCTGCGGTCGCGCAATGATCCATACATCAACAGGATACGCGCGGGCGCGCCACTGCGCTGCAGGGGGAAAAGCTGATCGCGGTCGATCGGGGCAAAGGCGTCGGGGGTGATATTGGGCAGATCAGTCAACGGGATTTCCTTTCTTGTCCAACAGCGGCTTGCCGTCCTGCGTGGACAGGGGGCCATCGGGGCGCGTCTCCAGCAGGTCGAGAACCATTTGCCAAGGGCGGCACAGGCGCACGCCCTTGGGGGTGGCGACGATGGGGCGATGCACCAGAACGGGATGGGCGATCATGGCATCCAGAATGTCATCATCGGTCACGCCGTCCTCAAGCAGCCCCATGTCCTGGGCGGGGGAACGGACGTCGCGCATGGCTTGTCGCGGCGTCAGCCCCGCAGCGGCAAACAGGGCCTGCAGCTGCGGACGCGTCCAGCCGGTTTCAAGATAGTTGACGATCACGGGCTTGGCCCCGGTTGCGCGAATGGCGGCCAGGGCATTGCGTGATGTGCTGCATTTGGGGTTGTGATGAATGACGATCATGACTGATCCTGTGCAAAGCGATTGCGGGTGCGGTTGGCAAATGCCACCAGGGACAGCATGACCGGTACCTCGACCAGAACGCCGACCACCGTGGCCAGTGCGGCGCCGGAATTCAGCCCGAAAAGGCTGATGGCGACCGCGACGGCGAGTTCGAAGAAATTGGATGTGCCGATCATCGCACAGGGGGCGGCGATGCGATGGGGCACCTTCAGCGCATAGGCCGCGCCATAGGCGATGGCAAAGATGCCATAGCTTTGGATCAGGATCGGCACCGCGATCAGCAGAATGACAGCGGGTCGATTCAGGATGACCTCTCCCTGAAGGCCGAAAAGAATGGCGACGGTGGCAATCAGGCCGATCATGGACAGGGGCTTGATCCGTGCAGAAAATGCATCGATGGCTTGGGGTGTACCAAGCGCGCGTCGCGTCAGCATGCCGGCGGCCAGCGGCAACACGACATACAGCAATGTCGCCAGAACCAATGTTTTCCAGGGCACGGTGATGTCGGTCACCCCCAGCAGGAAGGCGACGATGGGCGCGAACGCGACCACCATGATCAGATCGTTGAGGGAAACCTGCACCAGCGTATAGGTCGCATCGCCCCGCGTCAGCTGTGACCATACGAAGACCATGGCCGTGCAGGGGGCGGCCCCCAACAGGATCAGCCCGGCGATGTATTGCGCCGCGTCTTCGGGGGCGATCCAGGGCGCGAAGATATTGTCGAAGAACAGCACCGCCAACAAGGCCATGCTGAACGGCTTGATCAGCCAGTTGACGATCAATGTGATCAGCAGACCCCGAGGTTGTCGCGCCACCCCGGAAATCGCGCCGAAATCGACGCTGACCATCATTGGATAGACCATCGCCCAGATCAGCACGGCGACGACAAGATTGATCGAGGCGATCTCGGCCGACGCCACAGCATTCACTACGCCCGGCATCACCGCCCCAATCGCGATGCCCGCAATCATCGCAAGCGCCACCCACAATGTGAGGTATCGTTCGAAACTGCCCATGCCGTTGGGCTGGTCGGCTGTCATGTCGCTCATGTCATGTTCTTTTCTGTCATATCCGGACGACGCGCCTCAGCAATCGCAGGCGATCTGATCCAGAAAGGATTGGCACAACTCGACCTGCCCGCCACAGCAATCCTGCAGCAAGAAGCCCAACAGATCCCGCATGGTATCCATCTGGGCGAAATACCTGACCGAGCGTCCTTCGCGAGAAGATCGCACAAGATCCGCTGCGGACAGGATGTTCAGGTTGTTTGACAGGGTGTTGGGCCGGATATCCGCCAATCTGGCCAGATCACCCGCGGTCAGCCCCTGTGGCCCCGCCTGAATCAACAGGCGAAAGACATCCAGCCGGATTTCATGGGCCAGGGCCGAAAGGCCAAGCAGTGCATCGTTCTTTTCCATATTACATGAATTATGGAAAAGAACGATGAATGACAAGTGCTCAGACGCGAAAACCTTTGGTAGTTCAGCTTACCAGTTGTTTCCGATTGCGGGCGTGCCGGGTTGCCAATTGGCGCGCCTTACGCCCGTTCGGCAGTATCCGCGCCGATGCCAATGGGGATTCTTGTTCTGCAAGCGACGGGAAAAGCTCGAAAATTTCGTTTCTGGCCGATGCGCCGACAAGATTCAGTGCTTCTGTTCCCGCATAGAAGGATTCGGTTTCCGCACCATTGGAATGCACAATTTCATGATCGTCGAACATGATGTGAAAATATTCGACCCGGCTCAGATCCGAAGCGATTTCGATACCGTCCAGTTCCAGCAGGTGCTTTGCGGCGACCAGCACCTCGTCGGTGCCGAACATGCGTTGGGCGATGGATGAGCGCACCAATATCCGGTGTTGCGGCGACACCAGCAGTTCCGTTGCCGGGCAGTTTTGCCCCAAGGCACCGGCCAGGATGCGGATGGGGCGTAGCTGCGGTCGAGCCCGCAGTCGGATGGGGCCCAGCTTGGCTGATCCGACCCAGCGCACCGGGCGCAGGCCGTGATCGCGTGTCATGATCATTTGCCCGACCGAGATGTCTTGAACGGGGATGGCACCGCAATCGGTTTCGATCCGCGTTCCATGAACAAAACATGCCAGAACGTCATCATCATCCAGAATGAAGCTGCCGTCGGGGTCAAAATCCATGGTGATGATGGTGGTGTCCAGCGTCGCCTGAATCGTATCTGTTCCGCCACGGATCAGGGCGGCGATAGCTGCGCCCCCAATGGGAACGGCGCTTTCAACGGCCGAGGCCAGGCTTTCGGTAATTTCCGATGCTGGTGCTGTGATTTCGATCGGAATGCCCAGAACGGTGACCGCTGCCGTGACTGAAAGCCGGTCATCGCTCAGCTCGTCATCGGTGATCATGAAGACGTTTCCGTCCTCATCCTGCATCACCTGACCCTCGATCGGGTTCACGGTAAGGCTGATATCGGCAACCCCCGGCAAACCGACAGTGGCGCCCGCATTCATCAGGGTCGCCTCACCCAGATAAGTGCCTTCTTCCAACGATTGACCGGTGGAATCGATCGGCGCGATTTCATCGCCTTGGGTCAAAGTGTCGCCCAAAGGTGACGCGATATCGAATTCTTCGAATGTCCGTGACGCTCCGAACAAGTTGATCAATTGGGTCGGGGGCAGATCCACGACCGTCAGATCGGCGCCGACGGTAGCCAGTGTTGCATCAGGGATTCCAGTCAGAAAAGGCATGAGCGCAGGCACCATTATAAACGAACATCATGAATGCAAAGATGCCGATAGCCTGGCGATGTCGCGTGCTGACGGCTGAGGTTCTCTGCAGATCATGCAAGTTTTAATCAGCTTCTTCTTGTCTGCGCAATATACCTCTGGTTGAATTATTTCTTTTTATATCACTGCAGGGCTGCAAGCCCCTGTAATCCGGCGCCGCATGGTCAGCGATGGACGGGATTTCGCCACCATGCGGGTCGGGTCGCGGGTTCAGATGGCCTGCTCGTCGTCTGAAACCTGAAGCAAATCGGTGATCCTGCGCACGGATGCACGCCGGTTGGCGCGGATGTCCCCGTCTGCGCGTATCTTCGGGAATGCTTCGCCATAACCCTGAACAACCAGATTTTCCGGCGGAACATCGAAATACTCGGTCAGGGCCAACGCGACTGTTTCCGCGCGCCGGTCGGACAATGCGAGGTTCATTTCATTGGGGCCGACCGTGTCCGTGTGACCTTCGATCATGAAAATCTCGTTCGGGTTCTGCCTGATGGAATCGGTGATGACCCGTCCAAGATCAGCAAGCCCTTGGGCCTGATCGGGTGACAATGCCGCAGATCCCGTTGCGAATGTGATCGCATCCATATCGATTGGCGCAACCAGGGCGCGAACCTCGGGGATGTTGCGGATCTGGCCAAGGGTAAAGCGCCGGTCGATACCGGATTCGCGCTGCAGCGCCGCACGCAGCGCCGCTTCATCCATATTCGCGCCCCATTCTGTCACTGGCGCCGGGGCGGGCAGGGTTGCGGTATCGACGGGTGGCACCGGCTGCGTTTCGTCAATCAGGCGGGTCGTGCGGCCATCGGCCGACACCAATGTGCGGCGCAGAACCCGCAGGTCGGCATCGCGGATCGTGACGACTTTGCTTCCATCCGTGCGGGTGACGATGGTGCGTGACGACCCATCGTCGAATTCCTCGGTGGTCACCGTCGAGCCGGGTTCGCGCAACAGGGCGGTCTCGTCCTTGATCACCTCTTGGCTGCCATCGGGCCGCGTCACGACCACGCGATCCGGCGTGCTGAGCGCGACCTGTCGATTATTGTTCAGCATCGAGCCAACGGCGACGGCGCCCAGACCCAGCAACAGGGCCTTGGCCAGATCATTGTCGTCATCATCTTTGTCGGTATCGGCCTTGCGCCGATTGGCATCACGCAATGCGGTCCGGAAATCTTCGCTGGAAGAGCGACGGTCTTCCCTGGCGATTCGTTCTTCGCGGTGGCGGCGGCGTTGGTTCCCCTGATCATTCAGGGCCGCTGCATTGGCGGCACGGGTTTCGCGCGCGGCCTCGGATGCGGCGCGGGATTTTTCGCGCCGGCCATCGCGACCGATCAGCTCGCCCTCTTGATTGACACGATAGATCTGGTCGGCGGCCGATGCCAGGTGCAGCCCGCCATTCGGGCCCTGTTCCAGCACCACACCGCGTGGAGACAACAGCAGGTCATTCTTGCCGCAGGGATAGACCCCACCCGATTTGCAGGCCAACCTGTCCCGCGTCAGTCCGCCGGAAAGTTCGTGGCGGAATACGCGGTCGAGCCCGCCCATATTGTCCGAGCGACGTTTCGCAAGATCTGTCTTCGAAAATGCTATCGCCTTGGCGGGCTTGCCGCGACTGTCGCGTTCATGGCCGGTTTTTTTCCGTTGCTGTGCTGTCTTGTGATCCTTGTGTCGATCATGGTTGCGCTGATCATGATCCGCGCGGTGCTTGTCAGCATCGCGTTTCTTGTGCTGGTGCTTGCGTTGCTTGTCCTTGTTCGATTTTTTCTCGGCCTTCTCGGCCTTCTCGGCCTTCTCGGCCTTCTCGGCCTTCTCGGCCTCTTTGGCCTCTTTGGCGCGTTTGCGGGCCTTGGCGATATCTTCCTTGGTAACTTCTTGCCGCTTGGCTTCGTTCTCGCGTTTCTTGGAATGCTGCTGTTGTTGGCGGGCTTCTTCTGCGCGTTGGCGCGCGCGCAGAATGTCCTCTTTCGTGACCTCTTTTTTCGCGTCTTGCGCGATGATGATGTCGCGGGGCCGTTCCTGCGCGAAGAGCGGCTGAGGCAGCAATAACGACATGGATGTGGTTACGGCCGTCGTGAAAGAGACGATATTGCGCGGCATTTTGAATCCTGTGTTCCGGTCCTGTCAGGGCCTTTGAACCACCTTAACCCGGCAGCGGCGAAGTTGTTTCAAAATTGCCGTGACCTTGCCGTGATCATGTCCCGTCAAGGATCGCGAACATGAAAAAGGGCGCGAGGAAAACCACGCGCCCTTTTTGCTGGCGAATAGGGTAATCAGGACCGGTCAGACACCTTCGCCGACGAAAGCCTTTTCGACCACGAATTCCTTGGGGTCCGAATTGGCGCCTTCACGCAGGCCAAAGCCTTCCAGAACGGCCTTCACATCGACGTTGAACGCCAGGCTGCCGCAGATCATGGCGCGGTCGGTTTCGGCATCCATCGGGGGCAGGCCCAGATCCTGGAACACCTTGCCCGAGGTCATGTTGTCGGTGATCCGGCCCATCAGCGGAGATTCCTCGCGCGTGGTGGTCGGGTAATACAGCAGGCGCTTGGCGAAGTCCTCGCCATACAACTCGCCCAGCAGCGGGTCGTTTTTCAGGTTCTCGACCAGTTCGCGACCATAGGTCAGTTCGTCCGCGGTGCGGCAGGTGTGCATCATGATGACCTGCTCGTAACGCTCGAAGGTTTCTGGGTCGCGCATCAGGCTGGCAAAGGGCGCAAGGCCGGTGCCGGTGGCCAGGAACCACAGGCGCTTGCCCGGCAGCAGCGCATCCAGAACCAGCGTGCCGACGGGTTTGGGGCGCAGGATGATCTGATCGCCCGGCTGGATGTGCTGCAGACGCGAGGTCAGCGGGCCGTCCGGCACCTTGATCGAATAGAATTCCAGTTCATCGTCCCAGTTGGGCGAGGCGATGGAATAGGCGCGCAGGATCGGCTTGCCATTGTCGCCCGGCAGGCCGATCATCACGAATTCGCCCGACCGGAAGCGCAGGCTTGCCGGGCGGGTCACGCGGAACGAAAACAGCGTGTCGGTCCAATGCGTCACGGCGGTGACCGTCTGGGCATCGGGGAGGGTCTTGGCAGGTTTTTCGGCGGCGTCGGCCACGGTCAGATCCAGCGTCATGTCAAAATTCCAGAATGTCTTATGCTATTTGGCAATGCGGCGAAAGCCCGCTTAGCTTGCCAGGTTTGCGCGGTGGTCAAAGTCGCGCCAGTCCGAACGGGCGACCCATTGGTCCTGCGGCTGGCGGGCGGCGATGTCGGCGGCCACCTGCACCTCGTCAAAGCCCACGCGGCGGGCCATGGCGTATTGATCGGCGATCAGGCGGCCGGTCGCACGCAGGCGACCCTGATAGCCCAGTTCGCGCAGGCGACGCGCCAGCGTGAAGCCGCGACCATCGCTGAAGGCCGGAAAGTCGATGCCGATCAGGTCGCGATGCAGGTGGTCGACCAGTTTTTCGGGCGCTGTGTCGGGCGCAAGGATCAGTTCGGCCTGAACGTCCAGCGGGTGAAAGCCGTCGTCGCGAACGATGATGTCTTCGCTGTTCAGTTGCTCGCTCATGCCGGGACCTTTCCGCGGACCATGCGCCCGCCAATGAAGTGAATGCCGCATTCGGATTTGTCGCTGCCGCGCCAGCGGCCCGCGCGGGGGTCTTCGCCCGGCTTTACGGGCGAGGTGCAGGGCGCACAACCGATTGACGGATAGCCCTTGGCGACCAGCGGATGCCGGGGCAGGTTGTTTTCGACCATGTATTCCTGCACATCCTCGGGCCGCCAATGGGCCAGGGGGTTCACGCGCAGGCGCGCGGGTTCTTCGGGCTCGAAGAATTCCAGCGCGGCGCGCTGGCCGTTCTGGAAACGTTTGCGGCCGGTGATCCAGGCGTCAAAGCCCGACAGGGCCTGTTCCAGCGGCACGGTCTTGCGCAGGTTGCAGCAGGCGTCCTGATCGAACTGATGCAGGGTGCCGTCGGGATCGTGGCGGGCGATCTCATCTGCGGTGGCGCGGATGATGCGGATGTCGGTCAGGCCCAGCTTTGCCGCCACCTCGCGCTGGTAGGCCAGCGTTTCGGGAAACAGCATCTCGGTGTCGATGAACAGGACCGGCAGGCCCGGCGCGACAACACTGACCATATGCAGCAGCACGACCGATTCCGCGCCGAATGACGACACCAGCGCCACGCGCCCCAGATCGGGGTCGCTGACCGCGCGGCGCAGAACCCCGGTCGCGGCGTGATGCCGATACCGGTCGTTCAGCAGCCCCGCGCGCGTGTCGAGGTTGCCATCAAGCATGGGCGGCCTCGGGGTAGAGCGCGGCCTTGAAGGGCGCGGGGCCAAGGCGGCGATAGGCATCCAGAAAGCGCTCGGACGCGCTTTCGCGGACCTCAAGATAGGCGCGCATCAGGCGGTCGATGGCGGGCACGACCTCTTCGGCGGGGAAGCCCGCACCGGCACGTTGGCCGATGGCCGGGATGTCATAGCCGTCGCCACCCAGCGTGATCTGATAATTCTCGACCCCGGCGCGATCCAGCCCCAGGATGCCGATATGACCCAGATGGTGGTGACCGCAGGCGTTGATGCAGCCCGAGATGCGGATGTTCAGCTTGCCGATTTCCTCTTCCAGGCCTTCGGCGCGGAAATGGTCGGCGATTTCTTGTGCGATCGGAATCGAACGGGCGGTCGCCAGCGCGCAGTAATCCATGCCGGGGCAGGCGATGATATCGCTGGTCAGTCCGGCATTCGCGGTGGCCAGCCCGGCTTCGCGCAGCGCCAGATACAGCGCGGCCAGATCCGATTTGTGGACATGCGGCAGCACGACGTTCTGGTCATGGCTGATGCGCAGGTCGTTATGGCCGTATTTCTCGGCCAGATCGGCCAGCAGGCGCATCTGTTCGGCGCTGGCATCGCCCGGCGTCTCGCCCGGCGATTTGAAGGTCACGATGACGCTGGCATAGCCGTCGACCTTGTGGTCGTGCAGGTTGGTATCGGCCCAGCTGCGGAAGGCGGGGTTCGCCTGACGCTCGGCCTGATAGCCGTCGCTGCCGGCATTGCGGAAGGCCGGGGCGGCAAAGCGGTCCTTGAAGATCGCCAGCGCCTCGCGGTCGGCACCGTGGAAATCGCGGCGGCGGCGCAGGAATTCTTCCTCGGTTTCGGCCTTGAACACGTCCAGACCGCGTTCGGACACGGTGATCTTGATGCGGGCCTTGTATTTGTTGTCGCGACGACCCGACAGGTTATAGGTCGCGATGATCGCTTCGATATAGGGCAGCAGATCCTCTTCCGGCAGGAAGTCGCGGATCACCTGGCCCAGCATCGGCGTGCGGCCAAGACCGCCCCCGACCCAGACCTCGAAGCCGGCCTTGCCGTCCTGTTCGACCAGACGCAGCCCGATGTCATGGGCCGCAACCAGCGCACGGTCGCGCGAGCCGCCGGAAATGGCGATCTTGAACTTGCGCGGCAACCACTGGAATTCGGCATGGTCGGTCGACCAGCTGCGCAGCAATTCGGCATAGGGGCGCGGATCGGTCACTTCGTCCTTGGCGGCACCGGCAAAGGCGTCGGTGGTCACGTTGCGGATCGTGTTGCCCGAGGTCTGGATGGCATGCATCCCGGCCGAGGCCAGATCGTCCAGCATATCGGGAATGTCCACCAGCTTGGGCCAGTTGAACTGGATGTTCTGGCGGGTGGTCCAGTGGCCGTAGCCCTTGTCATAGGTCGCGGCCAGATGCGCCAGCATGCGCATCTGATCGGGGCTGATCGTGCCATAGGGAATGGCCACGCGCAGCATATAGGCATGCAGCTGCAGATAGACGCCGTTCATCAGGCGCAGCGGCTTGAATTCATCCTCGGTCAGGCTGCCGTCCAGACGTCGCGCGACCTGATCGCGAAACTGCTGGGCGCGGTGGCGCACATAGTCGGTTTCGACGGGGCGGATATCAAACATTGGCTGCCTGTGCTTTCTCGGCCTGAATGCCGTGGAAGTAATTGGACGGGCCGGTCTGGCGGAACGCTTCGCGGAAATGGGTAGGTTCGGGGCCGTCGGGGCCGCGCCTAACCTCGGCCAGATAGGGGCCGACCACGCGATCGGCCTGACCGATCGCCTCGAGCAAGGCGATTTCGGCGATGGCTTCGTCTTCGAACACGGTTGCGCGCTTGGGGTCTGCGGTCCAGCCTTCATCGCACATCCAGACGTTATGACCTTCGCGCAGGTCATTGGCTGTGATGACTCCGGGCCGTGCGGCTGTCGGTGTAAAGGCTTTGCTCATGGTTTCGGACCTTTCCCTTGCTGCCTTCATATATAGAATTTTGTTCTGGAATTTTGCGATAGGCTGCGCGAAATAAGGACAAGTTGACCATCGAGGCGAATATGTCGGGCAAAATTCCTTTCGATTCCGATCCAGAGCGGACATCCGTCCGGCTGGATGACGTGGATCGTAAAATCCTTTCCCTGCTGCAAAGCGATGCCAGCCTGTCGCTGGACCAGATCGCCGAGCGGGTCGGTGCATCCAAGACGCCGGTCTGGAACCGAATCCGCAAACTGCGCGATGCCGGGGTGATCCTGCGACAGGTGGCGATTCTGGACCCGGATGCGTTGGGGCTGGAGGCATGTTTCTTCGTGCTGGTGCGCACCAGTGAACATGACAAGGACTGGGCGACGCGGTTCCTGCAGGCACTGCGCGACCGCCCCGAAGTCATCGAGGCGCATCGCCTGGCCGGGGATATCGACTATATCCTCAAGGTGCAGGTGCGCAACGCGCGTGCCTATGACCGGTTCTACCAGTCATTGATCAGCGAGGTGAAAATTCACAACGTCACCGCGCTGCTGTCGATGGAAGAGATCAAGGCGACAAGCGCCTTGCCGATTCCGTGAATGGCCCGCTATTCGTCCACGACGCTGAGGATCTTGGGTAGCGCGGGGCAGGGCAGCAACTGGTTCTTGGCAATATCTGCCAGCGTGTGATTGTGCAGGAACACATAGACATGGGCCGACAGGCCCTCCCACAGGCGGTTGGACAGGGTCTGTGCGCGAGACCCCGAGACCCCGCCCGAAGCTCCGGCACCGACATGCATTGCGCTGACGGTTTCATCCACCGCTTCGAGCACGTCGGAAATGCGGATGGTTTCGGGTTGGCGGGCAAGGCGGTATCCGCCGCCCGGACCTCTGACCGATTCGACAAGCCCGGCCCGGCGCAGGCGCACGAAGAGCTGTTCAAGATAGGGCAGGGAAATATCCTGCCGTCTCGAGATTTCCGACAATGACGTCAGCTCCTCGGGTTTTGCAATCGACAGATCGGTCAGGGCAATGACCGCGTAACGCCCTTTGGTTGACAGTTTCATCGCATGACCCCCTGCTTGTGGCTGACGCCGGATTGACGTCTGGCATATCGCTGCGCTATGCCGCGATGGCCTGTTTCTTGTGTCGGTGGCGCTGGCTTCCCAGATAACTGGTCTAGAAGTCGGACGCGAAGGCGTCAAGAAACCAACATGCTGTGAAGGATGACGATGCCAGAGCTGATTTTCCCGGGTCCCGAAGGTCGTTTGGAAGGCCGTTACCATCCGCAACCCGGCAAGCCCGATGCCCCGATCGCCATCATATTGCATCCGCATCCGCAATATGGCGGCACGATGAACAACCGTGTTGTCTATAACCTGCACTATGCGTTCCATAATATGGGCTTCACGGTGATGCGGTTCAATTTCCGCGGGGTTGGCCGCAGCCAGGGCGAATTCGATCAGGGCGTGGGCGAGCTGTCTGATGCTGCTTCGGCGCTGGATTATCTGCAGGCGATGAACCCGAATTCCAAGCATTGCTGGGTGGCGGGCTTCAGCTTTGGCGCGTGGATCGGGATGCAGCTGTTGATGCGCCGCCCCGAGATCACCGGCTTTATCAGCGTTGCGCCCCCGGCGAACATGTATGATTTCAGCTTTCTTGCGCCTTGCCCCTCGTCCGGGCTGATCATCAACGGCACCGCCGATCGGGTGGCGCCGCCCAAGGATACCCACACGCTGGTCGGCAAGCTGCGCGAGCAGAAAGGCATCACGATCACGCATGAAGAAATCGAGGGCGCTGACCATTTCTTCCGCGATGACGAACAACACATGAAGCCGATGATCTCGAACGTTCAGGGGTATGTCCGCCGCCGCTTGACCGAAAGCACGCGGTAACCGCGGCCGATGTCCGACCATATTGCGCGATCCGTTGAATTTCTGTGCGAAGCTGATCGCCTGAAATCAGTTGATCGTGCGAATGTGCTGATGGACCTGTCCCGGCCCGAAAACAGCGCCGAGCACAGCTGGCATGCCGCGCTTTATGCGATGGTGTTCGGTGGTTCGGATCGGGCCATCGCCATGCTGTTGCTGCATGATCTGGTCGAGATCGACGTGGGCGATCACCCGATTCATCTGGATCACGATCCGGTGGAACTGGCACGGGCCGAGGCCGCGGCAGCACAGCGCATTCTGGGCATGTCGCCCCATGGCGACGATCTGATCGCGCTTTGGGCCGAGTTCGAGGATGCGACCTCGGAGGATGCCCTGCTTGCCAAGCGCATGGATCATTGCCAGCCACTGTTTCAGGTCTTGCAGGCCAGGACGCCGCTGGCCGCGCATCTGGCGATCGTGCAGGACAATATCGGCACCGGTCGCGCGGCGCGCCTGTCTCGGGAATGGCCCGAGATCATGCAGGTCGCCGGCGAGATGATGGCGGGGCGTGGTCCGGGAGCGGACGATCTGGGCGATCGTTTGCGTTTTCTGGCCGAGGCCGACCGGTTGAAATCCGTCTATCGTGCGAACACGCTGATTGATGGATCGCGCCGCGAGAACAGCGCCGAACATAGCTGGCATCTTGCGCTTTATGCGCTTGCGCTGCGCGATATGGCGGGGGCGAATGTCGATGTCGGGCGCGTCATGCGCATGTTGCTGCTGCATGATCTGGTCGAAATCGATGTCGGGGATGTTCCGCTGCATTCCGCGGCGGGGCAGGCACATGGGTCCGCGCAGATACAGGTGGCCGAGGCCGAGGCCGCGCGCCGCATCTTTGGTCTGTTGCCGAAGCTGCAGGGTGCCGAGTTTCTGGCATTGTGGCAAGAATTTGAAGCTGCCAGCAGCCCGGATGCCATCTTTGCCAAGTCACTGGATCGCTGCCAGCCCGCGATCCAGAACCTGCGCTCTGGCGGTGCAGGATGGCGCGAATTCAATGTAAGCCTTGCGGATATCGACGCGCGTGTCGGCCGCAAGGTTGCGCTTGGCCTGCCGGACGTGTGGGACTGGCTGCGTCCGCAAGTGGCCGCCTTTCTGTCCTAGTGTCGGATAGCACCTGCTTGGCTGTGCAGGGCGCGCTGGTTCCTGACATGACGCATGATCATCTGACGTCCGCGTTTGCCCGTCGCAAAAGGGCGGGCAGGTGCAATCCTGTCAGACATGTCACGCAACTGCGGGAACAGGGTAAACAGTTCTTCGGCGGCCTCGCCCAATGCCGCGATCGCCTGCGGTCCGGGATACAGCGATTCCGTCAGCGCCCCGTTCGATGTCAGGATTTCGTGCCGGTCGAACAACAGATGCACATAGGTGACAGGCTCGGGTGCCTCGACGATGCAGATGCCGGGGATTTCGGTCAGGTGGCAGGCCGCGACCAGCAATTCATCGGTTCCAAACATGCGGTGGGCGATTGGCGAGCTGACCAGAACGCGATGCTGTGGCGATACCAGCAGATTCTGACGTGGCTGGTCTTGACCAAGCGCCCCCGCGCCGATGCGGATGGGCCGCAATTTCGGCGATGCAATCAGTTCGTCGCGTGACAATTTGCGTTGCGCCGACCAGCGCACCGGCTGCAGGCCGTGATCCTGCGTCACGACCAGATCGCCCGCGCGGATATCCTCGACCGGCCTTTCGCCACATTCGGTCAGGATCAGCGTCCCATTGGTAAAGCACGGCACGAAAGAGGCCATTCCATACCGGCCGGCATAGGCCGCAGTATAGCTGGTCGAAAAATGTTCCGCGTCGGGAAAGCGGATCGCAAGGATCGGATGCGTGGTCATGGCATTTACTTCGGACAGGGTGCTGTCGGTCAATGGCGGTGGCATCATGAAGACATTGCCCTCGGTGTCCTGAATGACCCGAACATTCGAGGTCACGCGATCGGTGCTGCCATCGGGCAATAGTCGCGTGACCTCGGCATTGATGGCGGTGAAGGCGCTGTCGATTTCGTGTGATTGCGGATTTCCGCCCGGCAGGCTGTAGGAAATTTCCTCTTGTCCGCCGCCCCAGTTATTGGTCAGGATCAGCCCGTCACCATTCGTGTCCTGCATGTCGACCTGCACCCGCTGGCCGAACAGCGGCGTGTCGGCAGAGCCGAAGCTTTCATTCGCGAAATGCTTGGTCGCCTTTTCGGCGGCGACATTCCATTCGTTTCGGTCAAGATCGGCAAAGTTCCCAAGATAGATCATATCGTGGATGGGCATGGCATCGGTTCCTGCGTGGCAATCGGTCTCTCGACCTGCCACGAAGGTGTTTAAGAACCGCTTTGCCCGATGCCTTGAAATGCAGACAAGTTTAGTGGCTTCGGGCCCCAGTCATTTTTTGCATACCAAGGCATACCGTCTTTCCTTTTGCCATCATAAAGGCTATGAGGCGGCAGATCCTGACGCCAACAAGGGGACCATCCATGTCCAAGATCAAGGTAGAGAACCCCGTCGTCGAGCTCGACGGCGACGAAATGACCCGGATCATCTGGGATTTCATCAAGCAGAAGCTGATCCTGCCCTATCTGGATATCGACCTGAAATATTACGATCTGGGCATCGAAGAGCGTGACCGCACCGACGACCAGATCACCGTTGATGCCGCCGAGGCGATCAAGAAATACGGTGTTGGCGTCAAATGCGCGACCATCACCCCGGACGAAGCCCGCGTCGAGGAATTCGGCCTGAAAAAGATGTGGCGTTCGCCCAACGGCACCATCCGCAACATCCTGGGTGGCGTGATCTTCCGCGAGCCGATCATCTGCGAAAACGTCCCGCGCCTGGTTCCGGGCTGGACCCAGCCGATCATCGTCGGCCGTCACGCCTTTGGCGACCAGTACCGCGCGACCGACTTCAAATTCCCCGGCAAGGGCAAGCTGACGATCAAGTTCGTCGGTGAGGACGGCGAAGAAATCGAACACGAGGTGTTCCAGTCGCCCGGCGCCGGTGTCGCCATGGCGATGTACAACCTTGACGATTCGATCCGCGATTTCGCACGCGCCAGCATGAACTATGGTCTGGCCCGCGGCGTTCCGGTCTATCTGTCGACCAAGAACACGATCATGAAGGTCTATGATGGCCGCTTCAAGGATCTGTTCCAGCAGGTCTTCGACGAGGAATTCGCCGACAAGTTCAAGGAAGCCGGCATCACCTATGAACACCGCCTGATCGACGACATGGTCGCCAGTGCGATGAAATGGTCGGGCGGCTATGTCTGGGCTTGCAAGAACTATGATGGTGACGTGCAGTCCGACACCGTTGCGCAGGGCTTTGGCAGCCTTGGCCTGATGACCAGCGTCCTGATGACGCCGGACGGGCAGGTCGTCGAATCCGAGGCCGCGCATGGCACCGTGACCCGCCATTATCGCGAACACCAGAAGGGCAACGCGACCTCGACCAACTCGATCGCGTCGATCTTTGCCTGGACCGGTGGCCTGAAGCACCGCGCCAAGCTGGACGGCAACGATGCGCTGATGACCTTTGCCACCACGCTGGAAAAGGTCACTGTTCAGTGCGTCGAGGACGGCTTCATGACCAAGGACCTCGCACTGCTGGTCGGCCCGGATCAGAAATGGCTGACCACCATGGGCTTCCTTGAGAAGGTCGATGAATATCTGAACAAGGCGCTTGCCTAAGCGCTAAGCGATTGTTCCAGACATTGGACGGGGCTGTGCTTGGTTAGCACGGCCCCGTTTCTGTTGGCGCGCTCTGCAATCCTGCCAGCAGATCGGGCAAATCCCTTGCGCCATGCTGCGCCCGCCGAACCAGTTGGTCGAAATGCGCGGTCAGCGTTCGGACGCGGTTGCTGTCGCGAAAAACCAGATAGTTCTGCCCGATATAGATTGCCGCCATCAACGGACCGAATACCGTCAGTGGCGTCGAAAACACCTGGCGCGCGTCATAGAGATACAGGCGCAACGCGGGGTAAAGCTGGTCGGTCACTTCGCGCATGTAATCCAGTTGGGCGTCGCGATGCCGGTGCGGCAGATCCCGATAATACCCTTCTCCACGCGCCAGCATCTGCAATTCCTGCAAGGGCAGGGCGATTTCAACATCCGATGTGGTTTCGCGCATCCATTCCAGGCGGCGTTCCGAGGCCTCGATTGCCTGCTGGGTGTTGCGGGTCACGTGATTGTCGTATTCCCAGCGCAGTGTTTCGCGGGTTTTCAACAGATCGGGCAGGCCGGTCGGCACGTGCCTGATCTTGTAACCTGTCGCTTGCCGGTGCCAGTCATAGATCTGGTCGTCGATCAGGGTCCGCGTCGCGGCAGTGACCTGCAACGAAGCATCGACAAGGTCGCTGGCCATCTGCTGATGCTCACTCAGGCCCAGCAGCCAATCGGCGCTGATGCCAAAGTGACGCGCCGCCAGTGCAATCAGATGCGCCCCCGGCATCCGCCCACCCTCATCCGTCAGCAGCTGGGATATGGTGGAACGGTCCACGCCGATCGCGCGGGCCAGCCCCGATTGTGTTTCACCGGTTTCGGTCATGATCTGCGCCAGCCGCGCGCGCAACTCGCCCGCCAGATCGCGTTTGTCGATGGAATCGATCATGCGGTGAATTTTATCACGTCTTGATGCATTTTGCTAACGATGTTCCGAATTCTGGCGGCCGGCAGACAAAGCTAAGCTGGAGCCGAGAATTGGCAGAAAAGGAAGCGTGTTCATGGAAACCCGTGTCAGATCAGTAACCAAGGCGGTTCTATGGCAGGTGATCGGTCTGCTGGGCATGACGGCTGTCGGGTTGCTGGTCACGGGGTCGGTCAGTGCCGCCGGCGGGATGGCCCTGATGAATGCGGCCATAGGTTTCGCCATGTATCTGGCCTATGAACGACTATGGCAGCGTATTCAGTGGGGCCGGTCGGCGCGCTGAGGCTTTTCTGTGGCGCAAGGCTGGGCTATCAGTGCGCCCAGCACCCTACAGGAGCCCATGCCATGAAAGCCGCCGTCATCACCTTTCCCGGGTCGAATTGCGACCGCGACCTGACCGTTGCCCTTCAACAGGCCGGAGCCGAGGTGACATCGGTCTGGCACAAGGACACCACCCTGCCGACCGGCACGGATCTGGTCGCCGTGCCCGGTGGGTTCTCATATGGGGACCATCTGCGTTGCGGGGCGATTGCCGCGCATTCACCAATTGCCGCTGCCTTGCGCGAACATGCGGCCAAAGGCGGCTATGTGCTGGGGATCTGCAACGGATTTCAGGTTCTGACCGAGCTTGGCTTGTTGCCCGGCGCCTTGATGCGCAATCAGGGGCTGACATTCATCTGCAAACCCGCAGTCTTGTCGGTGGCCAGCGTGGACAGCGACTTTACTGCAGGCTATCGCGCCGGGCAGAGCATCACGATCCCCGTCGCACATCACGATGGCAATTATCAGATTTCCGCTGACGGACTGGCCGAGTTGCGCGATCAGGATCGGATCGCCTTTACCTATGCGCCTGCGATCAATGGTTCGGTGGCTGACATTGCCGGTGTGCTGTCCGCGAACCGGCGTGTGTTGGGGATGATGCCTCATCCGGAACGCGCGGCTGATCCGGCCCTGGGTGGGCAGGACGGCGCGGCGATGTTCTCGTCGCTAGTCGGCGGATTGCAGCACGCGTGACTTGAGCCGCGCGCGTTCTGAGCCTAAATTGCGGCAGTTAGCGGTTTCGTCGGATCGGCGCGGTGGGTAGGAAAAGAACAGACAACCACGGTGGCAAAGGCCGCCCGGGCGGCGCAGCGCAGCCGTCCAATCCGTGGTGGCTGCGCTCTGCCATCGGATTGATCTTTGTCACCGCGCTTGTCGCGATCTGGATCACGAACGCCTGGCTGACCGAGCGATTCGCCGAGAATACGCGTGTGCGTGCCGATCTGCGCCTGGCGCTGTATACTGGCAACCTGCGTTCCGAGCTGGACCGAAACGAGGTCGTGCCGCTGCTTCTGGCGCGCGACCCCGCCTTGATCGATGCGCTGAACATGACCGATTTTTCGACCACTTCGGCGCGTCTGATCGCGGCGCAACAGGAAATCGGCGCGGCTTCGATACGGCTTCTGGATGCGTCGGGGCGGACGGTCGGCTCGACCGATCGCTATCAGATCGGTACCAACAATGTCGCCGCGCCCTATTATGTCGAAGCCCTGCGGTCGCGCGACACGGTGTTCACCGTTTCGACCACCGATTCCGGCGCCTATGAATTCAATCATTCCCGCGCCATCATCGCGGATGGCAAGACATTGGGCGTGATCGTCGTGGGGGCTGATCTGACCCGGCTTGAACGGTCATGGGCCGGAATTGCCGATGCGGTCGTCGTGACCGACAGCGAGGGGTCGATCATCCTGGCGACAGAACCGCGTTGGCGCGGCCTGCCATTGCCCGAGGCGCTGTCGGTGCGGTCGGCCCCTTCGGCGATCCAGCGGGCGTTTCAGGTCACAGCGGACTGGACGTCGCCGCCGGCGGATGCCTATCTGCAAGGCCGTGCGGTGATGCGCAGCGAGGCCCGGATACCGTTTCGCGGCTGGAAGATGATCAGTTTCACCACCTATGCCTCGACGCGGGAACGGGTGAACGCCGTCCTTGCGCTGGAAATCATGGGCTTTGCGATCCTTCTGGCGGCGACGTTTTACGTGCTGTCGCGCAGGGCGCGGTTGCAATCGGCGGCCTATATGCGCGAATCGGCGGATCTGCGGGCGCTGAACATGCGCCTGACCCGCGAAATCGCCGAACGAGAGCGTGTGCAAAAGGAACTGCGCGTGGCTGAGCAGACCGTGCAGCAGTCATCCAAGCTGGCCGCGCTGGGCGAGATGTCGGCGGGTGTCAGTCACGAATTGAACCAGCCGTTGGCCGCGATGAAGACCTATCTGGCCGGCGCCCGCCTGCTGCTGGAGCGCGGGCGCAGCGAAGAGGCGCTGTCAAGTTTCCAGCGAATCGATGACCTGATCGAGCGAATGGGTGCGATCACGCGGCAGCTGAAGTCCTATGCGCGCAAGGGGGGCGAGGCCGTCGAGCCGGTTGACCTGCGTTCCGCGGTCAGTGCCGCACTGACCATGATGGAACCGCAGCTGCGTGCGCGAACGATCCGCATTACGCGCAATGTTCCGCGCGGCAAGGTCATGGTGCTTGCCGATCGCATCAGGCTGGAACAGGTGATCATCAACCTGTTGCGCAACGCGGTGGACGCAGTCAAGGACAAGCGCGACGCGTGGATCGAGATCACCGTTGAAAGCGGTGCTCACGCCTATGTGTCCGTTCGCGACAACGGACCGGGTGTATCGGACCTGGAAAAGCTGTTTGAACCGTTCTGGACAACCAAGAAGCCCGGCGAGGGCACGGGGTTGGGGCTGGCCATTTCTTCCACCATCGTGGCGGATTTCGGCGGGCGCCTGACCGCACATAATGAAACCGAGGGCGGAGCCGTGTTCCGGGTCGAGCTGCCATTGCACAGACCCGGCCAGCCCGTCGAAGCCCTTGCCGCAGAATGAGACCGAGAGAGGAACAAATATGTCCCGCAAGCTGAAGATCGCGATTGTCGATGACGAACCGGATATGCGGGAATCCATCAGCCAATGGCTGGTCCTGTCCGGCTTTGAGACCGAAACATTTGCCAGTGCCGAAGACGCATTGAAGGTAATCGGGGCGGACTGGCCGGGGGTCGTCGTGTCCGACATCCGCATGCCCGGCATGGATGGTATTGCCTTCCTAAAACGTCTGATGGGGGTCGATTCTGCCCTTCCGGTGATCATGATTACCGGCCATGGAGATGTGCCGATGGCGGTCGAGGCGATGCGGATCGGTGCCATGGATTTCATGGAAAAGCCGTTCAACCCCGACAAGATGACCGCGCTGGCCAAAAAGGCCACGCAGGCGCGACGGATGACGCTGGACAATCGGGCGCTGCGTCGCGATCTGTCCGAAGGGCAGCAGGTGATGTCAAAACTGATCGGGTCCAGCCCGGTCATGGATCGCCTGCGCGAAGATATTCTGGATCTGGGGCAAGCAGACGGTCACGTGTTGATCGACGGGGAAACCGGCACCGGCAAGACACTGGTTGCGCATGCCCTGCACGCCGTTGGTCCGCGCGCCTCGCGTAAATTCGTGCCGGTGTCCTGCGCCGCCTATAATGATGAGGCGCTGACAGCGCGGCTGTTCGGTCCGATCGAGGACGGCCTGCCTGCAGTCGAAGAGGCCCGTGGCGGGACATTGTGCCTTGAGGATGTCGAGGCCCTGTCCGAACCTCTGCAAGCCCGGCTTTTGGCATTCATCAGCGAACAGGGCGCGGCAGCCGAGGCGCGCATCATCGCGATTTCCAACGCCCGCGGCGAGGGCCGCAAGGCCGAAGATTCCCTGCGCCCGGATCTGTTCTATCGTCTTTCGGCGCTGAAGATCACCCTGCCGCCCCTGCGCGCGCGGGGCGAGGATATTCTTGCGCTGTTCACGCGCATGGCCGAACAGTTCTCGGATGAATATGGCTGTGAACCGCCGCAGGTCAGCGCCCAAGAGGCCGCGCAGCTGTTGCAGGCCCCCTGGCCGGGCAATATCCGCCAGCTGATCAATGTCGCCGAACGAGCCGTTCTGCAGAACCGGCGCGGATCGGGCAGCATCGCCTCGTTGCTGATGGCTGATGGCGAGGACAATCAGCAGGCCACGACGACCGAGGGCAAGCCGCTGAAGGAATATGTCGAAAGCTTCGAGAAAATGCTGATCGACAACACCATGCGCCGCCACAAGGGCAGCATTGCCAGCGTGATGGAAGAACTGTGCCTTCCGCGCCGGACGCTGAACGAAAAGATGGCCAAATACGGGTTGCAGCGCGGCGACTACCTGTAAGGTCGCGCAGCAACAACCTGCCGCAATGAACAAAAGAAGGGGGCGATTGATCCGCCCCCTTCTTCAATATGTGCGGGCTGCGTGCTCAGGCGAACAGGAACACATCACCATTGGTCGCGACCTCGTAGCTGTCGTCGATCAGGCTGGTGGGGCGTACCATGCCATCGACCGGGTCGATGCTGGCACCGTAGGGCAGGGTGTCGGGTTCTTCGCCATTTCCGTTGACGCCACCATACAGATAGTAATCTGATTCAACCCCGTCGCCGCCCAGAAGCACGGCTTTCAGGTGGGAATCTTCGTTCAGATAGCTGTCGGCGGCGACCAGATTTTCGACCAGCCCCTCGATGAACAGGTCCAGGTCGGTCGGGTGATCGCCGGTCAGCGAAATGTCGATGATGCGCAGGCCGTTCTGATCGAAATCGCCCCCAGCGATGCCGTCCTGCTGCACGAAGGCAAGCGTCAGCACCGTGATCGGTGTTTCCAGGTCGGGGAAGTCCAGCACCAGTGACATCGGTTCTTCGGGGTCGATCGGATCAACCGGATCGACCGGATCGGTCGTGTCCTCGGCTTCGACAAAGGTTCCGGTGGCGGCCATCTTGGCGCTGTCATGCCCTTTGCGACCCATGCCGGTGGCGCGCATGCCCAACTCGGCGCTGGCCAGTTCCGCCAGATCCGAAATGCCAAGGTCTTTCATCGACATCACGACATGACCTTCGGTGGTGTCCTTGTCGCAACCGCCGACCGTGCCGATGGCCTTGGCAAAATCGAACCCGTCCAGCTTGTCGCCGTCTGTATCCGAGCCGAACATGTTATTGCCGCGCTGAATCGCATTGATATCGCCGCCGTCATTATCCAGATCCAGATAGAAACCGTTCAGATCGGAGCGGCCATTTGTCAGTTCATAATTGAAGACGACATTGCCGTTGTCGTCGGCATGTGCCGTAATTTCGACGGTGACACCTTTCTGTGCTTCCAGCGTCCAGGTGACGACATCTGCGCCTTCGGGGGCTTCGGACGGTGCGGTGCTGTCGTCATGGCGGTCGTCGCGGTCATGACGGTGCCAGAACTTGTTGTCGTGATCGTGGCGCGAATGCCCGCGATCATCGTCGTTTTTCCAGTGTTTGCGGTCATTCCGGTCCGAATCCCAACGGCTTGAAAAATCCTTGCGGCCTTCGTGGCGGTCGAAATGCTTTTCGAAACGGTTGTGGTCGAACCGGAATGCTTTGCGGAAACTCATTAACCTGCTCCAATCATAAAATTGATGCAGGCAAATTATCGGCGGAAATATGCCCAGTTAAGCTGTCTAAATGGATATTGTATTGACTTCCATAAAATCACCTTTCGGTTGTTTTTTGCGCCCGATCCAACATCGTTTGGGGCCGGACTGGTGACAAAGCTTGCGCGAATGGGGCGGGGGCGTTAACCGGACGCAGCATCCGAAAGGCACGAATTATGACCGGAAAGCCCAAGATATCTGACGCCAAGAACCTTTGCCCCCGGACCGCAGCCGTGCATCACGGCACGCGCCGCAGCCAATATGGCGAGATGTCCGAAGCGATCTTCATGACGCAGGGCTTTGTCTATGACAGCGCCGAACAGGCCGAGGCCCGGTTCATCGAAAGCGGATCGGATGAGTTCATCTATGCCCGGTATGGCAACCCGACCAGCCGCATGTTCGAAGAACGCCTGGCCGCCCTGGAAGGCACCGAGGACGCCTTCGCAACAGCCAGCGGAATGGCGGCGGTGAATGGCGCGCTGTTTTCCATGTGCGCGCCGGGTGATCACGTTGTCGCAGCCCGCGCCCTGTTCGGGTCATGCATTTATGTTCTCGACCTGCTGGCGAAGTTCGGTGTCGAGATTACCTATGTCGACGGAACGGACCTGTCGCAATGGGCCAGTGCGATTCGCGACGGCACCAAGGCGGTGTTCTTTGAATCGGTCTCGAATCCGGGGCTGGAGGTGACGGATATGCAGGCCGTTGCGCGCCTGGCGCATGATGCCGGGGCGATGGTCGTTGTCGACAACGTTTTTGCGACCCCGGTCTTTTCGCGGGCGGTCGAACTGGGGGCGGATGTCGTGGTTTATTCCGCGACCAAGCATATCGATGGCGGTGGGCGTGCGCTTGCCGGCGCGATCTGCGGCAGCCGCGATTACATCCGCAACACGGTCGAACCCTATCTGAAACATACCGGCGGGGCGATCAGCCCGTTTCACAGCTGGATCATGCTGAATGGCCTGACAACGATGGATCTGCGGGTCCGGGCGCAGGCCGAATCGGCTGACAGGATTGCACGTGCCATGCAAGGCAACCCGTATCTGTCGCGGGTGGTGTATCCGGGACTGGATGATCACCCCCAGCATGCCTTGGCCATGCAGCAGATGGGGGCGGGTGGCACGATGATCGCGCTGGAGATAGCGGGCGGCAAGGATGCGGCCTTTGCGGCGCTGAACCGCCTGCGCGTGATCAAGATTTCGAACAATCTGGGCGATGCGAAATCCATCGTGACCCATCCGGCAACCACGACGCATCAGCGTTTGCCGGATGAGGTCAAGGCGCAGTTGGGGATATCGCCCGGGCTGTTGCGCCTTTCGATCGGGCTTGAGGATCCGTCCGATCTGATTGCCGATCTTGAACAGGCTTTGGCGGGCTGATCCCGCATCTGCCCCGGGTCTTTCGCAATCAGGCGAAAGACCCCATATTGCGGCAGAGTTCCCAAGGAGGATGACCGCATGACCGATGCCCGACCCATGGTCCCGGCCTATCCGGCACTGATCCGCGACTATGATGCGGGTTTTCGTGTGGATGAAGAATATCGTTCAGCGCTGCCTGATTTGCAAAACGGGCCGGCCAGTCTGATCGTCGGGGCGCGGGCGCCGATCCAGCATGTCGGGATTTCGAATTTCCGCCTGCCGATCCGGTATCAGACCCGTGCCGGGGGCGAGGTCGCGCTGGAAACCAGCGTGACGGGCACTGTCAGTCTGGATGCCGACCGCAAGGGCATCAACATGAGCCGGATCATGCGGTCTTTCTATGGGCATTCCGATCACCTGTTCAGCCTGTCCGTGCTGGAGGCCGCACTGGATGATTACAAGGCTGATCTCGATGCTTTCGATGCCCGTATCCAGATGCGCTTTTCCTATCCCGTTCGCGTGGATTCGTTGCGGTCGGGCTTGTCGGGTTGGCAGTATTACGACATTGCGCAAGAGGTGATCGAACGGCAGGGGCAACGCCTGCGAATCATGCATTTCGATTACGTCTATTCCTCGACCTGCCCCTGCTCGTTGGAACTGTCCGAACATGCCCGGGAATCCAGGTCGCGCCTTGCGACGCCGCATTCGCAGCGTTCGATTGCGCGAATATCGCTGGTGATGGGCGGGCCGGAAAAGATCTGGTTCGAAGACATGGTTGAATTGTGTCGCCGTGCCGTGCCCACGGAAACCCAGGTCATGGTCAAGCGAGAGGATGAGCAGGCCTTTGCCGAGTTGAATGCCTCGAACCCGATTTTCGTCGAGGATGCGGTGCGCGCCTTTGCCAAGGAACTGCAGGGCGATCCCCGCATCGGCGATTTCCGCGTGGTGGCCAGCCACAAGGAATCGCTGCATTCCCATGATGCTGTCAGCTTGCTGGTGGATGGGCCGACCTTCGCGCAATCATCCCTTGATCCGATGACATTCGAGAGTCTGCGTGCCTGACGGCAAAGTGCGGAACAAATATGGAACGCGGGCTTTTCACGGCCGGCCGGGGCACATATGGTAAGGGCTATGGAGCTTCTGGACGATTCCGACGATTTTGATGGCGTGCCTCTGTCGCAGCGGGCGATGGCGGCCCGGCCCGCGCCCTATCTTGAGGGGCTGAACGCGGCACAACGTGCGGCGGTGGAAACGCTGGATGGCCCCGTGCTGATGCTGGCGGGCGCTGGCACCGGCAAGACGCGGGCCCTGACCACGCGGATTGCGCATCTGTTGATACAGGGCAAGGCATGGCCTGGGCAGATTCTGGCGGTGACCTTTACCAACAAGGCCGCGCGCGAGATGAAGGACCGGATCGGGCGTCTGCTGGGTGAAACAGTCGAGGGGATGCCCTGGCTGGGCACGTTCCACAGCATCAGCGTCAAGATCCTGCGCCGTCATGCCGAACTGATCGGCAATGGTGAACTGCATCTGAAACCCAGCTTCACGATTCTGGATACAGACGACCAGATCCGGCTGTTGAAACAGCTGATCAAGGCCGAGAATCTGGATGAAAAGCGCTGGCCGGCGCGGCAGTTGGCGCATCTGATCGACGGTTGGAAGAACCGCTGCCTGACGCCCGGCAGGTTGCCCAAGGGCGAAGAGGCGGCCTTCGATGGCTGGGGTGGGCGGCTGTATCAGGCCTATCAGGATCGTCTGCTGACCCTGAACGCGGTCGATTTCGGCGATCTGCTGATGCATTGCGTCACGCTGTTTCAGGCGCATCCCGACATCCTGAAGGGTTGGCAGGACCGGTTCCGTTACATTCTGGTCGATGAATATCAGGACACCAACGTTGCCCAGTATATGTGGCTGCGGCTGTTGGCGCAGGCCCATAAGAATATCTGCTGCGTGGGCGATGACGATCAGTCGATCTATGGCTGGCGGGGCGCCGAGGTGGGCAACATCCTGCGGTTCGAAAAGGATTTTCCCGGCGCACAGGTGATCCGGCTGGAACAGAATTACCGCTCGACCCCGGAAATTCTTGCGGCGGCGTCGGGGCTGATTGCGGCCAATTCCGGGCGACTGGGCAAGACGCTGTGGACCGATGCCGAGGCGGGCGAGAAGCTGCGCCTGATCGGCCATTGGGACAGCGAGGCCGAGGCGCGCTGGATCGGCGAAGAGATCGAGGCGTTTCAGGGCGGCCACCGCGCCGCGCTGGGACCGGTCAGCCTGAACGACATGGCGATCCTTGTGCGTGCCTCGCACCAGATGCGGGCCTTCGAGGATCGTTTCATGACCATCGGCCTGCCTTACCGCGTGATCGGTGGCCCGCGTTTCTACGAGCGGCAGGAAATCCGCGATGCGATGGCCTATTTCCGTCTGGTCGTCAGCCCCGATGACGATCTGGCCTTCGAGCGGATCGTGAACACACCAAAGCGCGGGCTGGGCGACAAGGCGATCCAGACCATCCAGACCGTTGCCCGCCAGAACGGTGTCGGGTTGCTGGAAGGCGCGCGGATCGTGGTCGAGGACAAGCATCTGGGCGGCAAGGGTCTGGCCAATCTGCGCGATTTCGTGAATGGGGTCGGGCGCTGGCATGTCGATGCCACGGACGACGCCATCAGCCATGTCGAGCTGGCCGAACGGATTCTGGATGAATCCGGCTATATCGCGATGTACCTTAAGCCGCCACCTGACGGCTGGGATGAAGATCGCGATGGAGAATGGCCTGCGATCGCTAAAGATGTGGAAGCCGAAGGGCGCCTCGAAAACCTCAAGGAACTGGTCAAGGCGCTGGAGGATTTCGACAATCTTCAGGGCTTTCTGGAACATGTCGCACTGGTCATGGACCGCGACAGCGACGAGAGTGGCGAACAGGTCAGCATCATGACGCTGCATGGCGCCAAGGGGCTGGAATTTCCGGTCGTCTTCTTGCCGGGCTGGGAGGACGGGCTGTTCCCGAACCAGCGCGCGATGGATGAAAACGGCACCAAGGGCCTCGAGGAAGAGCGTCGTCTTGCCTATGTCGGCATCACTCGTGCCGAACGTTTGGCCACGATCACGTTTGCGGGCAACCGCCGACTATATGGACAGTGGCAAAGTTCGATGCCATCGCGTTTCATTGACGAGCTGCCCGAACAGCATGTCGAGGTCTTGACCCCTCCGGGGCTGTATGGCGGCGGATATGGCGCGGCCATGGCCCATGCGGGGGGGAATCCGGCCGCGCAGATGCAGGATCGCGCGGCGCGGGCCGATGTCTATAACTCGCCGGGCTGGAAGCGCATGCAGGCCCGCGCGGCAGAGCGCAAGACAGCGATGCCGCGCACAGGCGTGACCATAGACGCCGATCCGGCGGCGGGGTTCAAGGTTGGCGATCGTGTCAATCACGCCAAGTTCGGCGATGGCCAGGTCATGGGTATTGCCGAGGACACGTTGACCGTGCAGTTTGACGCCGGTTTCAAGAACATCAAGGCCAGCTATGTGAGGCCGGCCGGCGACGATCAGGACGTGCCGTTCTAGCACTCAGGGCGGCCACCAACAGGAGAAAGCGAATGCTGAACATCCATGTGGACGCCAAGAGAAACATCATCACCGCGCAACCCGAAGGCGTCATACCCGCTTCGGAATTCGAGGCGATGGGCCATGCAATCGATGACTATGCGAATGAACATGACCGGATGCCCGGCCTGGTGATTCATCTGAAGGGATTGCCGCATTGGCAGGGCTTGTCCGCGATGCGGGCCCATTTCGAAATGGTTCGGGAACATGGTGTCGTTCTGCCCCGTGTTGCGATTGTCACCGACAGCAAGGGGCTGGCCGTGCTGCCCAATGTCGCTGATATATTCGTCCGTGCCCGTGTGCGCCACTTTGACCTGCGCCAAGAGGCCGAGGCCGTGGACTGGGCCGGATCGGCCGAGCAAGAGCCGGAAGGATATGTCCTGATCGACGGTTTCCCCGATAATGTTGTCGCGATCCGCGCCGTGGGCGAGGTCACATCACGGGATTACGAGGATCGGCTGATCCCGCTGGTGCGCAAGAAGGCCAAGGCCCATGGAAAGGTCCGGCTGATGATGCAGCTGGGCCATGATTTCGAAAAATACTCGGTCGGTGCAATGTGGGATGACGCGCGTCTGGGTCTGACCAATTGGCGCAGCTTTGAGCGTATTGCGATTGTCAGTGACATCGGCTGGATCACACGTTCGATCAAGATGTTCGCGCCGTTGATGCCAAGCGAGGTCGCTGTTTTCCCCGATGATGGCCTGGAGGCCGCCTCCGCATGGATCTGCGAAGGCAACGCAACGCCCGCGCCAAATGATGCAGGACCCAGCGAGGCACCAAAGCAGGCAGCAAGCAAACCGGCCGCCAAACGCACGCCACGCACCACCGGTCGCAAGGCGGCGACCGAGGCCCGGCAGACTGCGCCTGCGGCCAAGGCCCCGGCTGCAAAAGCCCGGGTTGGTGAAGCGCCTTCCACCGCAACCTCGAAGGCCGAAACCTCGGATACAGCGACCAGATCCTCGGCGCCAAGATCTGCCCGAGCCCGTACAGCGGCCAAGCCGGCAGCGGCGACCAAAGCCAGCCCGGCGAAAACCACGGTGCCGCGTACCCGCCGCAGCACGACTGCCAAAACCCAGGCAAGCGCGCCCGAAAAGACAACGGCAACCCCTGTCAGGTCGCGCAGGAAGCCGACAACGGCGAAGCAGCCCGGCTCGACGCCGCCAAAGTCCGAAAGCTGATAGCGCTGGAGCGGGTTGCGCTGGCTGTTCACGGGCTGGCGCAACAGGGTGCGCCGTCGGTCAGACCGGTTGAAGGCGACAAAGGTGTCACAATCTCGGGGCGTCGAACCGGCGATATTCGGCAGATCCCGGGCGCAAACCCTTGCGCGGCGGTGCGCGCAGCCTAACATCTATGCAAACGGATGATGGGAGGTCGTGATGGCATCGCTGGCACAGCAGATCGATGAAAGCCGCGTTCAGGTTTCGCAGGCTCAGGGCAAGATTGCCGAAATGACCGCCAGATTGGACAGCGCGACCGCCGGGTCCGAGGCTGCCTCGCTGCCGGTCGATGTGGCCAATGCGACCTTGGAGGATGTGCATAATCATACCGAGGCGATGAACGCCAATATCGCCGAGCTGATCATGGGGCTGGATGATGTGACGGCAGGTTTCAGCCGGGATTTCGAAGAATTGCGCAGCAAGACCGGCTGGGAAAAATTCGTTGGTATCTTTGCCAGTGGCAAATCGGAATCCATGCGCCAGGAACGCCTGCGTTCGGCCAGTATCGACGACAAGTTACAGGACCTGATTTCGAAATCGGACACGATCAGGCGCTTGCTGCAAGGGCAGTTGGATCTGTTGAACGATCAGAAACAGAAGGTCGAGGCCAATTTGTCGCGCACATTGAGCGAACGGGAAGGCACCGTTGCCACGCTGCAGGAATTGCGCGACCGGTTGAAGGCAATGGATCCGGATCTGATCAGTCTGGAAAATCAGGTGGCCAGCACTACCGACGCGACCGAACGCACACGTCTGGAAACCGCGCTGGCGAATGCCAACAAGGATCACAACGCCTTGGTTCAGGAAGAACAGGTGGCGCTGGCGCGATCTCAGACCCTGGAACGCTATATCGAAGCGGGCAAGACCTGGGTCGACAGCCTGCAAAATCAGGCAGCCACACAGATGGTGTTGATCAACAAGCTGCAAACCGATACGCGCCAGCGGGTCGTGCTGTATGATGCCTTGACGAAATCCTTGAAAACGGCCCAGCAGCAGGATGTGGCCCATCGCATCAACGAGATCGGTGTTCAGACCGATCAGGAAGCGCAGGCTGCCATGGCCGCCATTGGCACGGCAACCAATGACCGGATGGCCGACATGCTGGAAGCGCATGGCGATCACATGGTGTTCGCCCGCGAGGTTCTGGAAGAAAAGGCCAAGGCGGATCAACGTTTTGCCCGGCGTTTCGGCGAGATCGTCAAAAAGCATGACAGCAATCTGTATGGCGGCTGATCCGTGGCGGAAACCGGAAACCTCGATGCCGATCATCGCCACCTGAGTGACGAGGCCACGGCGCGTGCCTTTTTCGACCAGATCGGACGGATTACCGGGATACTTCCGGCCACGCTGGCGGAGCTTGTGCGCGACGACATCTTTTCGCCGACCGAGACGCAGATCGTCGGCGGTTATCTTGACGCCCTGAACAACAGCATTCAGGCTCTGGCGCTGAAATATCTGATTGCGGGCCGTATCGATGGACCTCTGCGCAGGCATGTGACCATCGATATTCATGAATCCGGCTTTCCCGTCTGGTCCGAAATCGCGCAGACCGCAGCAGATGCGGCGCAGGCGACAGAGGAACTGGCCCGCACCCAGCCTCCGGGGGCGATCAAGGATGAAATGATCCGCCAGATTGTCGGCGAACTGGTGGTCCCGACGCGGCTGCAATATGCCATGTCGCAACGGCTGTATTACGAGATGCTAGATCGGGGCGGGCTGTTCTGGCCGCAGATGCATCCGCAGGGTTATTGGCTGTCCGGTCATGACAGCCCCCGCCGCCGTTGGCTGCTGCATTGGGCGGTATATGACAGCCAGCTGAACGTGCCCGTGCTGTATCTGCTGGATGTCGATGACAGTGGCCGCCGACCCTTGATCGATGATCCAAGGCGCTGGCCCGAGCTGCGCGCCTATTTGTTGGCTCAATCGGTGACGTCGTTGCAACTACTCACGATCGCCCGAGGTTTTGACCGCGATTTCGACACATTGCACCCGATGCGGCTGCGCCGGATCGTGCTTGGGCCGATCTATTCGCAGCGATTTACCGTGCAGAAAGGCCCGATCCGTGAGGTTTTGAAAAATGCCTATGCGCCAGACGGGGAAGATTGGGCGATGGCTTTGACGGTCGAAGATCTGGAATCCGAAAAGGCCATTGTCGAGCCCAAGGGGTTCTTTGGCGTGATCGAACGTCAGCTGTTCCGGCTGGACCCGTTGGAACCCGAAGGCGCGGGGCAGGGGGCAAGCCAGGTGATGCGACTGCTGGTCTTGCCTCAGCGGCCCTATCAGGCGCTCGCGGCACTGGACCCGGCGGGGTTTCGCAACATGCGCAAATATGTGCCCGGCCCCGACGGTCGCGTGATGGGTTACCGTTGATGTGGGCTGAAATTGTCATGGATATACAAATATGCTTTGATCTGACAGCTTTGCGCCGGACAAGGCGCGGCAATTTTTGCGTTTCAGAATTCGACCGGGTGTAGCGGGCATGTCGCCCTGAGTTTCGGTTATTCAAGTAAAGAGGTTTGAATGGACGCCCGCAATGAAATGGAACTGCCCGAGGACGATATACAGGGCAATTATCCGCAAGCTCTTTCCTTGCTGACCGGGTTTGAGCATGCGCCGCGTCTGATGCAATCGACCGTGACGGCGGGTGCCGAATTGTCGCCGGGGATCGCAGCGCCGTCGCGCTTTCGGCCGACGACGCCGGGTCTGCTGGGACGGCGCGCCGCACAGGCCGATGGCGTCAACTTGCTGGAACGGATCGAAAATGCGGGCGGGGATGAATTGTTGACCCCGGCGGCAGCTACATTGGCGCGTGTCTTGCGACGCGCCATCGCGATTGCGTTGGCCGTGTCCAACGATGTCGCCGCACGCTCTGGTGCGGGCGAAATGAAGCGTATCAACCTGGAAAGCCGTCTTCCCGCAGATCGACACCATGAGTTTGCCGAATTGCTGGCGGTTGAATCGCTGGCCGCGCTGTCGGTTCTGGCGAATGCGACGGCATTCCTTCTGGCCGAGCATTCCGGGGCCCTCAATGTCGAGGACATCACCTCGGATGAAATTCTGACCGATAGCACGCAAACCGCCCTTCAGGGCGCGTTGTGGGAACTGGATCAAAACCTGTCGCGAAACGCGCGCGACGATCAAAGCCTGATCGCAACGGCCCTGGCTTGGGCAGAAAGCCTGTCGATCGCGGTGGCCGCGCGGGGCGAAAACACGCCGCGTATCCGTGCCTTTACCGGGGCCGCCTGGCGCGTCGCGGCAGATGATTTCGCGATTGCGGGCTTTGCGCCGCCGACCCGTGTGCAGGGCGGTCCGGTCGCGATGGAGTTCAAGAAACCCGAAGAGGTTGTCGGAAACGCGATTGCCAAACATCAGGCCATGCGGTTGGCGCGCATGCTGGTGGCATATGATTTTGATCGTATGGCGAACCCCTTTGTCGAGCTGGGCGGATTTGTCTTTACCTTTCTGGGCGATGGCAAACCGGGAACCGGTAAGACCACATTGATCCAGATGATGGCGGGGCTGATCAATGAATATTGTCAGGTTGCGGGCTATCCGTTCCGTTATCGCAATCTGTCCATCGACAATGTCGATAGCTATCAAGGCAAGTCGGGGCAGAACGCACGTGCGTTCGTCAATGCGATCGTTGATCCCAAGGTCATCGGTTTCGGCAGCATCGACGATATCGACCAGATCGCCGGGCGCCGTGGCGATCGACAGTCTTCGTCGGGGCAACAGGAAATCACCGCTGTCTTGATGGAGGCGTTCGCCGGCGCATCGACCGTCGTTCGGGGGAACGCGACGTTTGGAATGTTTTCCAACCATGCGGAAAATATCGATGATGCCTTGCGGCAGCGCGCCTCGGCCCGGTTGCGGATCGACGGGCCCAAGAGTCGCGATGACTATATCGACATTCTTGGCCTGTTGATGGGGTCGCGCCACCAGATCCCGGTGGGTGATCACGACCTGATGCGCGCTCAGGCCATGCAACAGGCTGTGGCGATTGAATATCGGGACCATTCCCGCCCCTTGGAAACGGGGTTGGCACAGGTGTTTGACAGCGTTCTTCACCAGTTCGGGCCGTTGGACAATATCGCGGATCTTGGCAGCTATCTGCATGCAATCGCCTGCGCGGATTCGCGCTTCACTGGGCGCGCGGTCAAGAACATCACCGATGCCGTCAAGGCCCGAGCGATGGATTTCGATATGCCGGACATGTGGTTTGAAACGCCCGAACCCTTTTTGCATCAACCCTATGAGCGCAAGGTGCAGATGATCGAATCCCTGCGCAAACCCATGACGCCCGAGATGATCCTGCAAGAAATAAATCGCTATGCAGACAGCGAATGGCGCTATGCCGAAAATGCCGACGAGACGGCCATTCAGGATGCCGTGCGCGGAATGGAACGCATGGCCGAGGCCAAGCGCAGGTTCGAGGGCGGCAGATGACACCTGTTCGGTGCCTTGTAACCTGATCCGGGGGTGATGCAGCGTGAAGCGGCTGATCGAAAATGATCTGATGTTCGGCAACCTGATCCGCGTCGATTCGCAGGCATGGATCGGGTTATATAACCGTGCTTTGAAGAAACTGACCGGTCGCGAAACCTCTTTGCCCGAATTTCATATCGATATCGGGGGCTTCTCGCCCGAGATCGGGGATGAGCTTGGCGATATGAACTACCTGTCGCCAAAGGGCGGCGAACGTCAGTTTATCCTGTTGACGACCGAACAGAAGACCGCCCCGATGCTGAACGCCGATCTTTCGGTTCTGCGCGATGTGATGCGCGGGTTCATTACCCGCAATGAAAGCCAGCTTTTCGGCCTGACCGCCCGCGATGCCGTGATCGGGCAGATAGATGATCGGGTCTGGGCCCTTGAAACGCCTGCCGACCTCATGCAGCTGCGCGATCTGGGCGTAACGGCTGATACGACGGGCAATCACGTCGCCGAGGCCGACCGGCTTGGCCGCATGATCGAGGATTTTCGCACCCGGCCTGATGGATGGTGGGATGATGTGCTGATCGCCCGCATGATCGAGCAGGCCAGGAAATCCGGGGATGTGTTGCGCAATCCGATTCGGCTGACCCACACGGAATTCGCCATGCCGGATTTCTGGACCGCTGATTTCGGCGGGGTTTATTTGTGCCGATCCTGTGCCGAGCCGGCGATGATCTTTGCCGATCCCGATCAGGCGATCGAGGTCAGCGGTATGCGCATGCTGACCCTTGATGCACCACATCAGGTGGCGGCATGGCTGGCCCGCAATGCCTTGGCCGAACCGATCATCAGCGCAAGCGGCGCGGATGCGGCGGCCATTCTGCGCCAGAAGATGGATTTCATTCTAGCCGATGCGGCCATTCGGCTGGGGCTGGACACGGGCGATGGCAGCCGATCAGAACTGCGCCGCGTCGCCTCGCGGATGGGTGCGGATCTGCCCGCAGAAATCAAGGGATTGTCGGCGCTGCATCGCTATGCCCAGAACGGAGGGGACTGGCCGGTGATAGACAGCGGCGATCCGGCCTATTTCTATGCGCTGCGAGGCACTCCGGGGCCGCTGCGCGATCTGGTGAACCGTTTGCTGGCCGAAATGGCGCCCCATGACGTGCGTCAGCTGTTCATCACCCACAAGCCGCGTTTCTACAGCCTTTACCGCACGTGGCCAGAAGCCAAACGGGACTATGTGGTGCGTATTCTTGCGCGTGAATATGCGATCGACAAACAGGGCACGCGCGAGGCCCTGTTCGGGTCCGAACCGGGTATGCAAGAGGCGCAGATTCCGTCGCACCGCACTGGTCCCTGGGGGCCGGCGCGTGTTAAGCTGGCCGAGGCCGAACTGTCGCGTCCGGCCGGACCGTGGGGTCGTGCATCCGGAGGAACCGATTGACCGCCTTGTTCCGCCTGATCGTGCTGGTTTTTCTGTTGGAGGCCATGTTCTATCTGCTGCTGCGGATCTATATCAGATCGCTGCAAAGGGAACGGCTTGAAGATACCTGGGACGAAAGGCATCCCGACAAGGCCGGGGACAGTGCCGCACGCGATGAATTCGTGCGCAGGTCGATGGTGGGTTTTGACAAGACTTTGAAGTCCCGTCTGTTGTGGCTGGTCTTTATTCTTCCGACCCTGGCGATCATGGGGATCGTCTACTGGGTGAATTGGCAATAAGGGGCCGCCGTCAATGTTCTATTACGTCAAGGTTGTTTTTGGGGTTCTGCTGGGCATCGTGGTGTTCATGTTCCTCGATTACAGCCTGCCATCCAAGAATACCGTTCGTATCACCAATACCTATAACCGGTTGACCGCGATCACGTCCTCGAACGCGATGTTCTATGCGGCCGAGGATGCGGGCACGGTCGAAAATGCCTCTGGGCAGCGTGATGTGCGTTTCTTTGAAACAGTGCGCCCCAATGGGAAGGTCTTTGTCTATCGCAACGAGGACACGGGTTGGATCTGGCCGCCCTATTTCAAATATGACAGCGCCAATCTGCATGCCGAGGCGACCAACCTGCGGTCGACTTCGGCGGATCCGCAATGGGTCAGCGTCACGGCCTATGGCTGGCGCATCCCGTGGCTGACGGCCTATCCCAATGCCATTTCGATCGATACGCTTGCCGGACCCGACGAGCGCCCGCGCAACTGGGCGGCGATGATCATTTGCGCCGTTCTGCTGATCCTGCTGTTCATGTTCTGGCGGATGTGGGCGCAGTTTCGAGAACGCACGATCGATCCGGCGGTTGATCGCGTCGATCAGGCATGGGATCGCGTCGAAGATGGCGCAGACGCGGCACGCGATCACCTCAGCACGCGCACCGCAGACGCTGGGGGCAGGTTTCGCCGTTGGCTGGACAGCTTTCGGGGGAAACCGCGCAAATAGTGCGTGCGATATCGCAAACGGGGGTAGCGGTTCCGTTCCGCCAACTTGGTCGAGCAGTTTGAACCAGACCTGTTAGTCGTGTGTGTCCCCCAAGTGTTTTCCCGGCCCTTTGCGCTCAAAGGCCAAGTGGCTTTTACTCGCCCGGTGCTGAATACTGACAGCGGGGGATCGAAGCCGTTGGGATATGCGAAGATGGCCATCTCGGTTTGGTGCTTTTCCCCTGAGACTGGCTCATTTGGAGCTGGAGTTTTCAGGTAGACTTTCCTGGCTGGGAAAGGGGCGCAAACGCATGAACGCATCGAAGTTCACGGATGCGCGGAAATCGTTCATCTTGCCACAAGGCGAAGACGGAATGCCGGTTGTCGAGATCTGCCGAAAGGCTGGGATGCCATTGCCCGACGAGATGCACCGGCTGACGCTGCTTGCGGACGAGAATTCGCCGCTCAAGAAGATCGTTGCGGACCTGACGCCGGCGCGCGAAATGCTTCAGGATGTCATCCGCCGAAAGCGCTGAGGCCGGAACGGACGCGTGAACTTGTCCGCGGGATGTGCGCGGATTGGGCGGTCTCGATCCGCAGGGCTTGTGGGGCCTGCGAATTGACTGCTCCGGCCACCACGACCAGTTCCGCCGCACGGATCCGGCAGCTCGTGACAGGCGCGGATCAAGGAAATCTGCGAAACGGATGTTCGATACGGATATCGACGCGTGCATGTTGTCCCTGATCGCGATGGTTGGCGCCGCAGCATCAAGAAAACCTCTCGTGTTTACAGGGCGATGGGCATGTAGTTGAGAAACAGGACGCCGAAAAGGCGTGTGAAGGCGACGCTGCGAGAGGATCGGGATTGCCGCGTCGAACGCAGGCGCGCCCTGTTCCATGAGGTCATGCACGGCCTGCGCCATACCTAGCATCTTCAGGCTGCGGAGCATGATAACGATGGCAGCGCCGGCGGGATCATGACGCATGGCGTTTGCCTTCGGATGTGCGCAGCCCATCGTAGCGTGCGACATTGGCCCCGAACTTCTTGCTCAGTGTCAAATCAGGAGGCGGCCTCACATCTGGCAGCTCGAGCTAAATGCCGTTTACCAGCCGGTGCAACAGGTTTAGCGCGTGGGTCTTGGTCGCCACGCCTGCCTGCAGGGCCATGTCCACCGCGCATAGGGCCGCCTGTTCGTCGTGATGCAACGCCAATGACAGGACGTCGACCATCTCCCGATCGCCGCCGGGTCTGCGCGGCACCTGATCCTGCAGCTCACGAAAGCCTACCGGCATCTCGACAAATGGGGCACCGTTGCGAAGCGCGCCTGGCTTGCGCTGGACCACGGCGAGGTAGTGGTAAAATCATAAATGACGCAGCCCGGTTGCCGATGCGATCGTTCAATGATGCGCTGGTGCTCGCAGACGATGTGCCCTTCAGCAACGATAACCGGCCATTCTGAGTAGATGTGCAGGCTGACCGACCGGTTCGCAAAACTGGTCGGTACCGAGTAGCGATTGCGATCAAAGGTGATCAGGCAGGTTGGGGACACCCGCTTGCTTTGCTCGACCTAGGCTCAGGACTCATTCCGATTCACAGCCAGAAGATGACAGTTGCGGCGAGTACGATCGCTGAGAAGAAGGTCTTCGGGCACCGGTCGTACCGCGTTGCAACGCGCCGCCAGTCCTT
>NZ_JAQBIE010000019.1 GCF_028294535.1 Paracoccus onchidii
TCGCCACCCCGCGCGAACAAACGTCGACGAAGCCAACCCAGTCGCGCAGAAAAACTGAGACCATGCCGCTTCCGAGACATCAGAACAAACCTTCCAAATCTAAAAAACAGAAAACCAGGGGGCGGGCATGCGGATCATGGCATTTGTCATAATGACCCAAGCAGATTGGCGCTGTCGGGCATTCGGGCCAGGCTTCTATCCAGATATGCCCGCCAACGGGGACCGCGTTCGCGGGCGTCTTCATGTGCGTCCAGCAGATCGTCGGGTCGATCCTGTGCCAATGCTTCGATCAGGAATGCGGCTTGTGCGCGATCCTTGTGGGATTTCAGCCGGTCATCATCGCGTCGGCGGGCTGCAACGATCAGTTTGTGGATCGCATAGCGTTCAGGCCGGGGAATTTGCACCAACACCCCGCTGCGATACGGGATGGCGGCCTGGATCGGCTGTGCGATCAGATAGTTCAGATGATGCAAAGCCTGCGCCTGAACCCCAAGTGCGGGCAGATCGCGCAACCCTTCATGCTGGAAAGCCGGTGTCAGGAATTCCACCAGCGCATGTCCAGAGGTCTGACGCCAGCGCCATGTTCGCCCCGGTTCCAGGCTCGGAGCGGGTGTGAAATCGAACTCGGACAGCACCTTTTGCACGGGTGGTGCGGCAACATCATCAAGGGCCAGCGACAGGCGCTCAAAGCTGGCAATGTCCAGATCGTCGGTTTGTGCCGCCTGCGTCAGATCGTAACGCAGGTTCAGTTCGCCTTCATACAGCCTGAACGCATGCGTGCCGACCACTGTGCCGCCCAGCCGAAACACCCCTGCGGCTGCCAGCGCGGCCATCAGGCTGCCGGTGGTGGGATCAAGCCCAAGATAGCCCTCGGCGCGCAACAGCCGGACAAGGCGCGATCGGGCCCGCCTTCGTTGCTCGGCCGGTTCGCGGGCCTCGCGATGGCGGGCAATTCGCGACGCCAGATCGGGGGTATCTTCACCG
This sequence comes from Paracoccus onchidii, assembly GCF_028294535.1. Taxonomy (GTDB): domain Bacteria; phylum Pseudomonadota; class Alphaproteobacteria; order Rhodobacterales; family Rhodobacteraceae; genus Paracoccus; species Paracoccus onchidii. Next base: position 985 of record NZ_JAQBIE010000019.1, read on the forward strand.
ATATAGTGTTTGCGGACCTGATTTCCGATCCGAAAGCTGTCATACCAATAAACGCGGCCGTTGCGTTCAACCCGCGTCGGGGTGCCGCGCAACTCTGAAATGCGTTCGTCCTTCAGCGCATGCAGCAGATCATGATAGGCCGCATGCGCCAGATTGCTATGTCGCGACACCATGTTCAACAATCCTTTCGAATGTTGAATACATGAATGTTCAACAAATGAAAACATTGTTGAACATTCTCGCTCAATCTGTCGATTTCAATCCGTAATCCGAAAACTTTGCCAGCGCTTCGTTAATATCGTCTTCGCTCAACAAGACCGGCCCACCAATCGTCATGGACAAACAGTATTGCCGCGCGATCGCCTCTAGCTCGACGGCGCGCCACATGGCTTTTTCGAGGTTTTCGCCCAGGGTGATCATGCCATGATTTGCCATCAGGCAAGCCGTCCGATCCTGCAATGCATCCAGGGCAAGTTCGGACAGTCTGGCTGTTCCGAACGTGGCATATCCGGAACAGCGGACGTCCATGCCGCCGAAGCTTGCGATCATGTAATGCACGGGCGGGATGGGTTTGCGCGCAATGGCCAGCGTCGTGCAATAGGTCGGATGGGCGTGAACCACGGCTGTCATGTCCGGCCGCGCCTTCAGGATATCGTAATGGAAACGCCATTCGGTCGAAGGCCTGAGCGGCCCCGACCATGCGCCATATTCGCCATCCAAGGGCATTTCGGCGATCATCTCGGGCGTCATGTCCTCATAGGGGGTTGCCGAGGGCGTGATCAGCACCTTGTCGCCGCAGCGCACCGAAATATTGCCCGAGGTTCCCTGATTGATGCCCAGGCTGTTCATGTTCTGACAGCTGGCCACAATCGCCTGGCGAAGCTGGATTTCGCTTAGTTGCATAATTCTTCCTCAGCTGGGATTCATGGGGGGCTCGCCGTCCAGCCAGCGGCGGATTTCCTCGGCGGCCTTGCCGGCGGCAACGCGGACCGTGCGCAATGACGCGCCCGCGATATGAGGTGTCAGCGTGACATTGGGCAGGCTGAGCAAGGGGGAATCCGCGGGAACCGGTTCGAAGGCGAATGTTTCCAGCATTGCGCCGCGCAGATGGCCGCTTTGCAACGCCTCGATCAATGCATCGTAATCCATAAGCGGTCCGCGCGCCGTGTTCACCACATAAGCGCCCTTCTTCATCTTGGCGAAGGCCTCGGCGTTCATCATGCCGGTGGTTTCCGGGGTGACACGTGGGTGCATGGTCACCACATCGGATTGTTCCAGCAACCTGTCCAGGGATACTTGTTCGACGCCGCCATCCAGATCATCGGCGCTCAGTTGAACATAGGGGTCCGCAACCAGGATCCGGCAGCCGAAGGCCCGCAGAATACGCACCACCCGCGCACCGATATGACCGTAGCCGATCACACCGACCGTCATGTCACACAATTCGTCCCCGATGACATCCGCACGGTAAAGATCGGTGCGATAGTTTCCGGCCTTCATCGCCTCGTGGCCGCGGCCCAGATTGCGGATCTCGGCGATCATCGCACCTATCGTGAACTCGGCCACGGCGCTGGCATTGCGTCCGGGGGTGTTGACGACGGTAATTCCACGGGCCTTGGCGGCGGCAACGTCCACGTTGACCGGCCCGCCCCGCGACACCGCGATCAATTTCAGATCGGGCATCTTGTCCATCATCTCGGCGGAAACGGGGGCGTGATGGGTCACCAGAACCGGCGCATTGCCGATATGCTGCATAACGACATCGGGGTCGCCCTGATATTCGCGCAAACCTTCGATCCGCGGCTCTGAATAGCCTTGGATGATCGGGTCATCCGGCCAGCCAAAGTCCAGATTGCGGCACTGGACGCGATCACCGCATATATCGAGAATGGCTTTTTCAAAGATCTCCGACAACATGAACTGGTCGCCGATGATGGCTATATCCTTGGTCATTTCATTCCCTCGCGCATATTTGCCTGTGCCTGCCATACCGGCTGCATTGCCAGGCGTGTTTCCCTGAAAACCTGAAAAAGCCCGTCATAGGTGCGGGCCAGCTGTTGATCCGGCATGACAGCATCACGCAATAGCGGCGTCACCCAGGCATCCGCCGCCGCACCGATGTCATCGAAGATGCCGACCCTTACCGCCGCGATCATCGCAGCCCCGGCCGCGCCGGCTTCATCCTGTGCGACATTGCGCACGGGCCGGTTAAGCGCCGATGCCAGAATTGTTTTCATCGCCGAGGATCGCGCGCCCCCGCCGGTGATGCGTATTTCGGCGGGGGTTCCCCCCATCGCGTCATAGCAGTCACGCGCCGACAGCGCCAAGCCGTCATAGACCGCACGCATCATGTCAAACCAGCCCGTCGAAGAATCAAGGCCACCAAAACTTGCGCGGGCTGCGGGGTCCAGGAATGGTCCCCGTTCGCCACCTGGCAGGATGTATGGATGATACATCGCGCGCCCCGGCGAGGCGGAAATAACCTTGTCATCCAGTCCTGCCAATATTTGCGCCGGATCGCGCGCAACCCCTTCGGCAGCCAGGATTTCGCAGGCGATACCGATCATCCAGTCGATATTGACCGTCGCCCCCATATTTGTCTGGAACTGCGCAAAGGCCGTGCCCGGAAAACCTATCGTATAGCCCGTGCGGGCCTTGTTCAGAACAACGTTTTCAGCGTTCTCGACAAAACGCATGTGAACCCCGGTCGACCCCATGATGGTCAGGCCGGGTTGCAGTTCGGCGTCATACAGCCCCGCCGCCATCGCCGAGCACATGATGTCGATCGCCCCCAGACATACCGGCAACCCCCGTGGCAGACCGGTGAGCGTCGCCGCCTCTGGCGAAAGCCCGTGATCGCTGATGGCCCCATCGACGATCGGGGGCATCAGGTGGCGCAACCCCGCCAGACCACAGGCGTCGATCACCGCCTCGGAATAAGTGCGCGACGCCATGTCGCCAAAGTTCAGCACCGCTTCGCTCGGGTCGGTGGCCACAGCGCCCGTCAGGCAATAATACAGCCAGTCCTTGCAATGCAGCGCCGCCGCCGCGCGGTCCAATTGCCTGGGGGCATCTTTCTGCATCCACAAAAGCTGTGATCGCATCTGGCACGGGTTCACCCCGGTTCCGGTACTGTCATAGATCAGCGGATAGTTCCGATCCGCCGTGATCGCCAACGCTTGTTCGGAAGCACGGGCATCAACCCAAAGCATCGCATCTTGAACGGGTCGGCCGTCAGCATCGATCAGCCAGGTGCCATCACCCTGCCCGGTTACACCAATCGCCACTGCACGTTGTGCAATGTCCGGCAGCTGCTCGCTCAGCCCTTTCAGCACTGCCGCAGCATCGCCCCAGGTACGGGCCATGTCTTGCGTGGCCGCCCCGGACGGCAGGCTGCAATAGCTGTTCTTGCGGCTGCAGACGGCGACCTGACGACCTTTCTGGTCAAAGGCTACCGCCTTGATGACCGAGGTTCCTGCGTCCAGTCCGATGATGATGGGACTATTCATGCCGCAACACCATCATGAACAATCTCACGTGGAATCTTGCTTTCTGGTATAAATAGTTGCTTTTTATAACTTAATTTAAATTCACAGACCGTTGGATCGGCCGCCGAACCCGAGGTCGGAAGCAGCCCCTTTTCGCCACAATCCGTCAAAGCAGAAGGCGTAGAATAGAGAGAGTTTTTAATCCATTCTATACAACGCATTGAGGTGAATACCTTTACTATCGCATAAGGTTCCGTCGGCGGGACGCCATCGGGCGCCCCAGCCTTATTTCCACGCCGATCAGTCCTGGCTTTCATAGTCATGTGGCCCGGCAATGTCGGTGCCCAGGGTGATGCGGACATGATCGATGTCACCCGCAAACGGGAATGCGCCTTGTTCAGCATAAGCCGGGCTGACCTGCGAACCGGCATCTCTGCCAAGGCTCAGTCCTTCCCATTCCATGAAGTATTTATACGTCTCGGGAATATCGATCTGGCTCAACTCCTGTCCATTTACGGACAAATGACCAATCCCTTTGCAAATGCCTGTTTTCTCGAAACGATAGCGAATGTCGAGCCAGTCATCCTGATCCGGGACGGGCGCTTCGGTCCGCAGCATTTGTTCATAGAAGTTGTAGTCGTGAACGATCTTCCCGTCTTTCACATACAGGCTATAGCCGCCGCACAGGCCGCCGCAGGCCAGAATGACGCCTTCGCCATTCTCCGAAATCCTGACGCGGGCGTCGATCTGATAGGATCGATCCATTGTGAATGGCACCGCCCCACCGGGAATGTTGGTCATGCCCGGATAGAACACATATTCCTGTTGAATGCGGGGCGAATCCTTGCGCGGTCGCGCCATCGCGCGCCTTTCGGCAAAGCCGCGATCATCAAGGGGCAGGATGTCATAGCGCCCGGCCTCGGCCCACCACAGTTCGATCATCTTGCGCAACCGGTCTGGCTCTTTGTGGGCCAGGTCGTTCTGCTCGGCGAAATCTTCGGCAACATGATACAGTTCCCACTGATCGTCGTCATAGTCCGAGTAACGCTTGTGATAGGCGACGGCTTTCCAGCCATCATGCCAGATTGCTCGGTGGCCGAACATCTCGAAGACCTGCGTGCGCTTATGCGTGGGCTGGTCCTTGTCATTGAACGAATACAGCATGCTGGTGCCGTGGATGTTCATCTGAGGAACGCCCCTGATCATTGACGGTGCCTCGGTGCCGGCCGCCTCGAGAATGGTCGGAACGATATCCATGACATGATGGAACTGGTTGCGAACCCCGCCTTGTTCCTTGATGCCCTTGGGCCAATGCACGATCATAGGGTCCTGAACCCCGCCTGCATGGGTGTTCTGCTTGTAACGGCGCAGCGGTGTGTTTTCGACCTGTGCCCAGCCAATCGGATAGTTGTTCTTGGCGCGCTTGGTGCCGATATTGTCGAGCCGTTCCAGATTGAAGTCGAAAGGCTCGGCATCCATGTTTTCGTAGAAGGTGGTGCTGGTCGAGCCGTGGATCTGCCCTTCCTGGCTGGCGCCGTTGTCGGACAGCAGGAAGATGATCGTGTTGTCCTTTTTGCCCAGGGCTTCCAGATGGGCGAACAGGCGTCCCAGTTCCTTGTCCGTGTGGTCGAGGAAAGCTGCGTAAGCCTCTTCGAACTTGCAATAAAGTTTCTTCTGATCGTCAGACAGGCTGTCCCAGGGTTCCACGCCCTCGTTGCGCGGAACAAGCCCGGTTCCCTTTGGAACGATGCCCATTTCGATCTGGCGCGCCAGCCGCTGCTCGCGGACCTTGTCCCACCCCGCGTCGAAGCGGCCCTTGTATTTGTCCAGGAATTCCTGCGGTGCCTGATGCGGAGAATGCATCGCGCCGGGGGCGAAATACATGAAAAACGGCTTCTTTGGGGCCAGTGAGACGTGATCGGTCAGGAATTGACAGGCATTGTCGACCAGATCTTCGTTCAGGGTATAACCTTCGTCCGGCTTCCGCGGAGGCTCGACATGCTGGTTGTCACGCACCAGGGCCGGACGGAACTGATCGGACAGCGCCTCAAGGAAACCATAGTATTTCGAGAACCCGCGCCCCAGGGGCCACTGGTCGAACGGCCCCACCGCCGAGGTCTGGTCGACGGGCGCAAGGTGCCATTTGCCGATCGCATAAGTGCTGTAGCCTTCGCCCGACAGCATTTCGGCAATCGTGCCTGCATTCTGGCGAATTGCACCGCGCTTGCTGGGGAAACCGCTATCGGCATTGGCGATGATCGACATGCCGACGGCATGGTGGTCGCGCCCCGTCAGCAAGGAAGCGCGTGTTGGCGAGCACAGGGCAGTGGTATGAAAGTTGTTATACCGCAGCCCGCCCTGTGCCAATGCATCGATATTGGGCGTGTCAATTTCACTGCCAAAGCAGCCGAGACTGCCAAAACCCATGTCATCGAACAGTATCACCAGCACATTCGGGCTGTCTTCATCGGGGCTTTGCGGTTCGGGCCACCAAGGGGTCGAATCCTTGTAGGTCCGCCCGACATATCCCTTGAAGAGCTCGTGTGTGTTGTTGTGGGTGATACTCATGATTCAATGACCTCCGATACGGATCTTATTCTTTTCTCAGGGCTTTTGCGGCTTGCAGGATCGGCAATGCGCTGTCTTGCATGGCTGGCAGGTCGGGCACTTCGTCATAGGCCCCGGCGGCGACCAGCACCTCGGCACTGGCGACCAACGTGTCGATCGTGGCGCCACTTTCCATGTCGGCGATTGCTTCATCCAGAGTCTGGAAGTCACGCAGGCCAAACGCATATCCTGCGGTTTCCGGGGTGCCCTCGATCCCCGCATCCTTGAAAAATTCCAGGGCAAGTTCCACGGTTTCGTCGGGATGTTCGCGGGTGTATTCGTTTCCGCGATAGACGGCTTCGACAAAGCGCGCCGCAGCGTCGGGATGTTCTTCCCAGAAGCGGCTGGTGACGATCAGCGGCACGATGATCGAGGTGCCAGCCACCTCGCCATCACACACGACCGTGTAGTTTTCCTTGTCCATCACGATGTCGAAATCGGCTGATGCGGCCGTGGTGCCTGCACCGATTTCGCCATTCAGCAACGATTGACGGGTTACAGGCGGGTCCAGCGGAACGATTTCCAGTTCGTCCTGAGCAACGCCGAAATGCTCGGCGCAGGCATAAAGCAGCTGGCTCCAGGTGGAATTCGGAACGGTTCCGACGCGGGTCTCGCGCAGGGCATCGGCCGGTGTGCCATCACCCAGGACGTCATTGCGCAGGATCAGCTTGATATTGCGATCTTCTTTCAGCATCGTGCCGACCGAGATCAGCTTGAACTTGTCCCACCCCGAGATCGCGGGCGGGCCGCCCGTCCAGCCGGCCTGCCAGTCGCCAGACACCCCCGATGCCAGAGCCGCGCCGCCATTGGGGAAATAGGTGATCTCGACCTCCAGATCATTATCGGCGAAATAGCCAAGATGATCGGCAAGCCACAGCGGAAATCCCGTCTCATTGGGCTGGCTGTTCAGGTTGATTTGCATCGGATCGGCAAAGGCGGCGCCCGCCATCAATGCACAGCTTGCCGTTGCAAGGATCATATTCTTGATTTTCATTGATCTTTCCTCCCTTTCAAAACCTTGTCGCCCGTTATTGGGCAATGATTTCTTCCCGAACCAGCGCCCAGATTTCACGCCGTGCGGCGATGAAATCGGGATGTTCGGCGGCCACCTCGATATCGCCGCGCTTCCAGACCACGTCGCGGGGCAGCGAGATTTCTTTCTTGATCCGTCCGGGACGGCGGCTCATGACGATGACGCGATCGCCAAGATAAACGGCCTCTTCCACGGAATGGGTGATGAAAAGCACGGTGTAATGGTGCTCGCGGTGAAGACGCTGCACCTCTTCCTGCAAGATGGTGCGGGTTTGCGCATCCAGCGCGCCGAATGGTTCATCCATCAACAGGATCTCGGGCTGCATCACCAGCGAACGGGCAATCGCCACGCGCTGCTGCATGCCCCCCGACAGCTCGCTTGGGTAAGCATCGCGGAACTGTTCAAGCTTCATGATCTTCAGCTGTTCGACCAGCCGCCGTTCCTGTTCCTTGGCATCGACCCCACACATCTGAAGTCCGAACTTGATGTTCTGGGCAACCGTTTCCGAAGGGAACAACGCGAATTTCTGAAATACGACGCTGCGCTGCGGGCCAGGGGGGCCTGCGGGTTTGCCATCGACCAGGATCTCGCCTTCGGTCGGTTGCTCCAGCCCTGCGCCTACTGTCATCAGCGTTGATTTACCGCAACCTGACGGGCCGACGACGCAGATGAATTCGCCTTTCTGGACAGCCAGCGAACAATTGTCCACGGCACAGACGCCAGTGTCCTTGGGGCCAAACCACTTGGTGATATTGCGCAGTTCCAGTTTGGGCGTGGATTGTTGGTTTTGCATGATATTTTCCTATTATCCGTCGCGCTGCGCGCGCGGCTTGCGCCAGGGCAAAAGCACGGTTTCAGAACGTTGCAGAAGCGTGTCGATGATGACGCCCAGGCTGCCGATCGCGATGATCCCGACAAAGATCGTCGACACCGAGTCATTGTTCTGACCCTGCGAGATCAGAAAGCCCAAGCCGACCTTGCCAACCACCAGCTCGGCTCCGACCAGCGCCATCCAGCCATTGCTGATTGCAATGCGCAGGCCGGTGAAGATGGCCGGCGCGGCGACAGGCACAACAACACGGCGCAGCATCGCGCCCTGACCTGCGCCCAAGACCCGTGCCGCGCGAACGAGGATCGGATCGACCTGCTGCACACCCAATTGCGCATTGATGACACAAGCGGGAAAAGCCGCGATGAACACCACCATTGCCTGCGTCGCCGTTGACGCCCCAAACCACAGGATCGCGATCGGAACCCATGCAAAGGGTGGGATATAGCGCAGAACCTCGAAGATCGGGTTGAATACCGCGCGAAAGCCCGGAAGCCACGCAAACAGGATCCCGACCGGGACGCCAAGCAAAACAGCCGCCCCGACCCCCAATGCCCAACGATAGAGCGAGGCGCCGACATGTCCGGCAAGGGTCGATCCACTGAATGGTTCGACGATCAGATTGCCAAAGCGTGCGACCACCTCGGCGGGCGACGGCAGGGTCATGGGGTCGATCCACCCCAGAACCGAGGTGGAAAGCGTCCACAAGATCAACAGCACCAGAAGCGACCCGGCGCCATAGATCAGTGGCAAACGAGAGCTGTCCGACGAACGGGTCCTGTTCAGAAAATTGATCCGCATCAGATTATCCTCCGTTCCGGTCATTCTTGACCCAGGGCGCGAACATGCGCGCCGCAAGTCCCATCAGCGCCGACAGCATGACCCCCAACAAACCGATCAGCAGCATCGCGACCACCAGAACATCCGTGTCCAGCATCCTGGATGCGTTCAGCGCCACGTAACCAAGCCCCGCAGTTGCGGCCAGAAGTTCTGCTGCGACCAGGGTGGTCCAGGCATTCCCAAGGGCGATCCGGGCACCTGCCAGAAGGGTCGGAATTGCCGAGCGGATCACGATGCGGGTCAGGATCTTGCGATCATTCGCGCCGAGCGTGCGCCCGGCATCGATCAGCAATTTGTCAACGGAATAGACGGCATGCATCGAATTCATGACCCACGGAACCAAGGCCGCGATAAAAACGACGAAAATCCGCGCGGCATCGCCAATGCCGATCCACAGCAAGGTCAACGGAATCCATGCCAGCGGTGGAACCGGGCGGATCAGCTGAAAAATCGGAAAGACGATCCATTTCAGGCGAGTCCACCACGCCATCGCGATGCCCAAAGGAACACCAACGATACCGCCCAGAACCCAGCCCGCCAGAACGATGGATAGTGAACTGAGGATATGCCCCATCAATGTGCTGCCGATGTAAGGCCGCGACCAGAACATGATCAGCCGGTCCAGAACATCGCCCGGAGACGGAAAGAACAGCTCGGAAACGGGGCCGCCCTCTCGTGTCAGCCATGCCCAGATGGCGACCCATAGCAGGGTCGCCCCAGCACCGACGAATGCCACTTTATTGGATGTCACAAGCTCCCCTCCCTGTCGCAGCCATCGCGGCGTCGTTGGATACGCCGCATCGTTGCGAACAGACGGTAACGAATTAAACGTTTAACTGTCAATCAGAGTCTTTGCACGATCTTGGATAAACAGAGGAATTACTACGTATACATTTGTTATATCTTGATAATTTTTACACTCAAGGGAGATCAAGGCGAGAAACTTTTCGCCCAAAAGGAATGAAGGACTGCAGGTTTTTCTTGATTTACTTGGATATTTCGATAATCGTTATCCCATTAGAACGTTCTGCAACGGCCCAATCAACGGCGGGAAAAAATGAAGAATGCCTCGAAAGCACCGCAGCCGGGTCGCCGCGCCTCGATCAAGGATGTCGCGGCCCGGGCAGGTGTTTCGACGGCCACCGTATCGCATGTCTTCTCGGGCAAGAAACATGTGAATGAGGCTTTGGAAAAGCGCGTCCGCGCCGCCGCCAGGGAACTGGACTATTCGGTTGATCGCGTCGCGTCGCGGCTGCGATCTGGCAAGGCCAAGGTGATTGCGGTCATGGTGCCAGATCTGGAAGACCTGTTCCTCAGCCGTTTTGTTTCGCGGATCGAGGCGCAGGCCGAGGATTCGGGGTTCGAGGTCATCTTGTCATGCTCGCGCAACGATCCCGAACTGGAACGCACCCGTTTGCGCGCAATGCTGGCCTGGCGCCCGACCGGGCTGGTCTTTGTCCCTTGCCATGAAGAGCTGCCCATGGAGGTGTTTCGGGACCACCCCGACCTGCCGATCATCGGCGCCGACCGTGTAAACCCCAGCCTGACCCCATTTGATACGGTGACCGTCGACAATTACGGATCAGGCTGGACCGCGGCGGACAATCTGATCCTCAAGGGCGCAAAAAAGATCCTGATGCTGAGTTCGATCACGGAAATCGCGACGATTCGCGAACGGATCCGTGGCGCCCGGGAACGAATTGAACGCGAGCGGGATGTGGAATTGCAGGTTCTGGCCGTCGGGTCGGAACCCACCCGTGGCGCCGAGAAGCTGACCGAATGGTTCGGCGAGCATGGCTTGCCCGATGCGGTGATCAGCCTGACGAATGTCATGACCTTGGCGGCGCTGGCAACCTTTGCGCAGATCGGGATCGAAGCCCCCGATGACCTGCTTCTGATCGGATATCACGATTCGCTTTGGATGACGGCACGCAAAGTTCCGATTACCACCGTCTCGTTGCCCATCGATGACGTGGCGCGTGCCGTCTGGCAGCGGCTGGAAAGCCGGGTGGCAGGTGACAGTTCGCCCAATCGCAATACAGTTCTTTCCACCACCCTGATCGAACGCGACACCACTTTGGGGCGCCGGCCCTCGCGCTGATCCGCCGGCCCTAAAGGAACCGTTCGACCGCGTGCATGACACCGCGCAATTCGGCCAATCCGCGCAGACGCCCAATGGCCGGATAGCCCGGCGCGCCGCCTGGGCGGCGGTGATCATCCAGCAATTGATGGCCATGATCGGGGCGAAATGGCAGGATCACCCCGCGACTGCGTTGAATTTCCAGCGCTGCTCGCACGATCTCGACCATATCAACATCGCCGTCAAGGTGATCTGCTTCGTGAAACGACAGGCCGTCCGCCTCGCGACGGGTCGCGCGAAGATGCAGGAAATGCACCCTTTCGCCATGCGCGCGCAGCATCGCCGCAAGGTCATTATCCGCGCGCACGCCATACGAACCCGTACAGAACGTGAACCCGTTGCATGGGCTATCCGAAATATCAGCGATAAAGCGCATGTCCTGCGCCGTCGACACAATGCGCGGCAGACCGAACAAGGGGCGCGGAGGATCGTCAGGATGGATCGCAAGCACGACCCCCGCCTCTTCTGCTGCGGGCAGAACATGGCGCAGAAAGGCGGCAAGGTTCTGACGCAAGTGGTCGGCGTCAATATCACGATAGCGGGCAAGGTGGTCCCGGAACTGATCCAGCGTATAGGTTTCCTCGGCGCCGGGAAGACCCGCAAGGATCGTATCGGTCAATGCCTGACGATCCGATGCAGACAGGGTTTCGGCACGCTCTGCTGCCAGGGCGACGATCTCGGGCGGGTGCTCGTTGACTGCGCCTCCACGGGCAAGCACATGAATGTCGAACAGTGCGAAATCCACAGCATCAAAGCGCAGGCACCGCGCGCCGCTTGGCAATGGATAGGACAGATTCGTGCGGGTCCAGTCCAGCACCGGCATGAAATTGTAACACACCGTCCGGATACCACAGGCACCAAGGTTGCGAACCGATTGGGCCCAGGCATCCGCATAACGTTCCCAACCTGGCGCTGCGGTCTTGATATCTTCATGCACGGGGATGCTTTCGACCACATCCCAATCCAACCCGGCTTGTTCGATATTTGTTTTCAGGTCCCGAATTTCGTTTTCGGGCCAAATAGTTCCGTTAGGAAGGTGATGTAATGCCGAAACAATGCCCTCGGCACCCGCCTGACGAATTTCGGCAAGTGAGATTGCATCATTGGGCCCAAACCAGCGCCATGTCTGCTTCACATCATACTCCTGTCAAACTTATAGTGTCCGCGCCGTTCGCGCGGTCGAGAACAGAAAGCCGTCAAAGGACGGATCCTCAGAATCGGACAATTGCATCAGCGTTTCACTGACATTGCCCAGATGGTCACGCATGGCCTGACGGGCGCGCGCGCAATCGCGGGCGCGCAGCGCATCCAGAATGGCCTGATGATCGTCCAGCCAACGGCTGCGATAGGTGTCATCAAAGATCCGGCTATGCAGCTGCGCCCACATCCGGCTACGATTGCGCAGGTTCCAAAGGTCACTGACCATCTTGACCAGAACGCCGTTCTGTGTGGCCTCGGCGATCAGCAAATGAAACCGTTGGTCGCTTTGATAATCGTCCCGCCCCTCGGTGATGCTGCGGCGCTCATCGTCAAGCGCTTCTCGCATGGCGATGATATCCGCCTTTGTGACGGTGGCCGCGGCCAGTCCGGCAACAGCGCTTTCCAGGACCATTCGCGCTTCCAGCAGCTCGAAAGGCCCGATGTCGTCTTCGGTCTCTGGCGCCGTCGCGGTATCGGGCGCACCTTCCTGCAGATAGACCCCCGATCCCTGGCGCACCTGCACCAGACCTTCTACTTCGAGCATGATGATCGCATCGCGCACAAGGCTGCGCCCGACCCCCAACCGCAATGCAATTTGCCGCTCGGTCAGGATCCGATCCCCCGGCTGCACCCCTTCGGCACGGATCAGCTGGCGCAGTTCGGCGGCCACATCCTGATAGCGGCGCTGAGGGGCATCACTCATGGCCCTGACCCTGCGCATGCCGGGCGTAGAACTCGGCCAGAATATCGAACGCCGCCTTGCGCGTGACCTTATCTGCGGCAATCAGTCCCTTGCGGTTCCAGCCACGCTGATAAATGCCCTGGCGGCGTTCGGTTCTGAAATCATACAGAATCCAGGGCGACATGCCCTTCACATAACCCAGCCGGGCCAGCGTTGATGTTTGCTTGCGATAAATCTCTGCCTGATATGCTTCGGAGAACAACCCCTCGGACGGACCTTCGGCGGTAATATCGGCATCGGCACCGGTTTCGGAGATGACAACCGGGCGATCCGGGTTCGAGTTCCGGCCGATCCGCTCGAGATCATCGAAATCCTCGTCATACCATCCATAATATTCATTGATACCAATAATATCGAGATGGTCGGCCAGACGATCCTCGATCCGCAACGTCTGATGGTTGACCAGACATGCCGCGGCGATAAGGCGGGTCGGATCCATGGCACGTGCCTGCGCAGCCAGACCCGACATGAAGGCAAGACGGGCATCGGTATCGGCGTTCTCATTGCCAATCGACCAGATCACCACCGAAGCGCGGTTGCGGTCGCGACGGATCAGCTCGGCCAGCTGATTTTCCGCGTCAGCGCGGGTAGCGGGATTGGCAAAATCAATGGCCCAATACACGGGAATCTCGGCCCAGATCAGGATGCCCCGTTCATCCGCAAGCTGCGCTGCGCGTTCATGATGGGGATAATGCGCCAGCCGCATAAAGTTGCAGTTCAGGTCACGCGCATGATCGAAGCGACGAATCAGATCCGCCTCGTTCGTCACTTTCCCCAATTCGCGATCATCCTCGTGCACCGCGATTCCGCGCAGCCAGATCGGCTTGCCGTTCAGCAGGATATCGGTGCCGCGCCGCTGGATCTGGCGAAAGCCGACGCGATCGCGCACCTCATCGGCGCCAGCCGTCAATGTCACATCATAAAGATGCGGATTTTCGGGCGACCACAATTGCGGGGATGCCTCGACCTCTATGGTTCCGACCCCATCGACCAAAGGAATATCGATCTGAATCAGGCCCTTGATATCAAGATGCGCGTGATCGGCACCTTCGACCTCGACCCGCACCGAAATGCGATCATAGGAATCCGGTGCAAGTGACAGAACCAGATCGCGAATGACGGTCTTGGGCGTTTCAAACAACGAAACCTCGCGGTACACACCGCCATAATTGAACCAGTCGGTGTTCTGCATCGGCACCCGGTCGGCCTGCCGGCGATTGTCAACGAACAGCATCAGCCAGTTGCGGCCTGGCTGCGCATGATCCGTCAGCTCGACAAAAAACGGCGTTGACGCACCCAGATGATTGCCGAGGAATTTACCGTTCAGAAACACCTTGCAGTCATAACTGGCTGCACCGACGCGCAGGAACAGGCGCCCGTCAGGGTCAGGGTCCAGATCGACGGCGCGAGTATACCACGACCCGCCTTCAAAGAAGTACCATTTGTCCTGAAGTATCTGCCAATTGGACGGCACCGGAACCGTTTCGCCCATATAGGGATCATAATCCCAAGGCTCGATACGATTCACGGGTGTTTCAGGCTGCATCGCGAACCATTTCTGACGCAAACCCGTATCCAACAGATCAACGCAGAAATTCCAGTCTCCGTCCAGCGATCGCACAGGGCGACCGCCGGTAAAGATCATCGTCTGGTGGTTCAGGCTGCGCGTATCGTACGCAGAGCCGTAACCTTCGTCGTGAAGGGCCGCCAAGGCGTTTTCAGCAAGTTCGGAACGTTCCAGCATGACGGCCCCCTACGTATTTATTGTGCCGCTGCGCGGATCTGATCGACCAGTTCCGCCAGTTCGGGGTTGTCGGCGGTGGCCTCGTCATACATCGGCTGGACGGCCTCGATGAACGGCGCTTTGTCCACTTCGTGGATTTCGACGCCCATATCCGCCTGAGCCTCTTGGATCGCGGCATCCGAGGCTTTCTTCCATTCTTCGCTGTGGAAGGTCATCGAGTTCTTGGCGGCTGTCGCCAGGGCTGTTTTCTCGTCTTCGGACAAACCGTCCCAGGCGCAGTTCGAAATGAACACGACCGACGGAATCATCGTGTGTTCATCAAGCGAGAAATGCTTTGAAACTTCGCCATGGCGTGCGGTGGTCAATGCGGTCGGATTGTTTTCCGCACCGTCGACAACACCTTGCTGCAACGCCGAATACAATTCACCCCAACCGATCGGGGTCGGGTTGGCACCCAGCAACTCGACCATCCGAACCGCCGAAGGGCTGGGCTGGACGCGAATCTTCATGCCTTTCAGATCATCCGGGCTGAGAATGGCCTTGTTGGTATAGAAGGATCGTGCGCCTTCCGTGTAATAGGCTAGGCCGCGAATGCCCGAATCTGCCGCCTTGTCCAGCACCGACTGACCGATATCGCCGGTAATGATGTTCTGGAAGTGGTCTTCGCTTTGGAACATGTATGGCAGGTTGAACGCCGCATAGACGGGCGCGAATGCCTCCAGCTCAGAGGTGTTGGACTTGGCCATATCCAGCGAACAGTTCTGGACCTGTTCGGTCGATTCGCGTTGCGAGCCCAGCTGACCGTTCGGGTAGATGCGGATTTTCAGCGAACCGCCAGTCGCCTCCTCGACCTCATCAGCCATCTTCTGCATCGAAATATGCACGGGATGGTCGTCGGGGTTGTTGTGGTTGAGGCGCAGCGTCTTGGCGTCAGCCGATGCAGCGATTGCCAGCATCGACAATGCGGTCGTGGCGGCCAGCGTCTTGGCAGTGTTCATGAATTCCCTCCCTGAGAGCAAGCGACGGGATCCCCGTCGATCAGATGTAAAGCCGGTTGCAGAACAACGTCCCGGGCAAGTTGGGCCACCAATCAGCAAAGATGTCAACCAAAATTGGCAAATTGGTTGACCATTTCTTCCACCTTCTGCATTCTGCGCGCGATTGAACGGGCGAATATGCCCAGAGGTGGGAGGAAGGAACGCCATGCCACATCAAGTTATCGCAGAGGTGCAGCCATGAGGCGCGCCGCCGACAGCCTGCTGCGTTTCGGCATCATCGCGGTATTTCTGGTCCTGCTGGTCTGCGTGACCTGGCAGGTGATCAGCCGTTACATGCTGGGCACCCCATCGACCACCACCGACGAGCTTGCGCGCTTTCTGTTCATGTGGCTGGCCCTGGTCGGAGGGGCATACACATATGGTCAGGGGCGCCATCTGGCCATCGACCTGCTGCCCCAAAGCATGACCGGCCCCAAACGCAGAATGATCGAAGCGTTGATCACCCTGCTGATCGCCCTTTTCGCGACCATGATCATGGTCTGGGGTGGCGGTCAGCTGATGCAGCGAACTCTGGCATCGGGCCAGATTTCGCCGGCGCTGCAATTGCCTATGGGCTGGGTTTATGGGGCGATTCCCTTGTCAGGGCTGATCATCCTTGCTTACGCCATAGGCAACCTGATCCAGATCGGCCGCGGAAAAACGATCCTTAGCCAACCCGAAGAGGCATTGCCCGCAACCAAGGAGGCGGGGCTATGAACTGGGCCGCTGTCGTTCTGTTTTCATCCTTTGGCGCATTGATGGTCATCGGAGTGCCCATCGCCTTTTCCATCGGGATCGCAGCCGCGCTGACATTCCTGTTGTTCATGTCTTTCGACCAGACGATCTTTATCGTCGCGCAGCAAATGGCATCGGGGCTGGACAGTTTTACCCTGTTGGCGATTCCGTTTTTTATCCTTGCCGGCAATATCATGAACCGTGGCGGCATCGCGTTGCGGCTGATCGAGTTCGCAAAGGTGCTGGGCGGACGCCTGCCGGGTGCGCTGGCGCATTGCAACGTGATCGCAAACATGATGTTCGGCTCGATCTCGGGGTCGGCAGTTGCATCTGCGGCCGCGGTTGGTGGCGTCATGGCACCGCTGCAGCGCAAAGAGGGATATGACCCTGCCTATTCCGCCGCCGTCAATATCGCCTCCAGCCCGACGGGATTGTTGATTCCGCCTTCCACGACGCTGATCGTCTATTCGCTGATCACCGGGGGCACCTCTATTTCGGCGCTGTTCGTGGCGGGCTACCTTCCCGGCGCCTTGCTGGGGCTGTCGCTGATGCTGGTGGCAGGCATCATCGCCAAGCGGCGCGGCTATCCGCTGGCCGAACGCCCGAGCTGGGCCGAGGTGCGCCATCGGACACTGGACGCGATTCTGCCTCTGGGCCTGATCCTGGTCATCATGGGCGGCATTATCGGCGGCGTGTTCACCGCAACCGAGGCGTCGGCAGCCGCGGTCGTCTATTCGCTTGTTCTGGCGTTGTTCTGGTACCGGGAAATCGGATTGAAGGATCTGCCCTCGATTGTGCTGGAAAGCGCCGTGACGACAACCATCGTGCTGTTCATGATCGGAACCTCCATCGCGATGTCACGCGCCATGGCCTATGGCGACATACCATTCGCGTTGTCCGATTACCTGTTGCTGCTGTCTGACAACCCGCTGGTGATCCTGCTGGTCATCAACCTGGCTTTGCTGGTGGTCGGCACCTTCATGGACATGACCCCTGCCCTGTTGATCTTTACCCCGATTTTCCTGCCGGTGGTCAGCGATCTGGGCATGGATCCTGTGCATTTCGGGATCATGATGACCTTCAACCTGTCAATCGGCATTTGCACACCGCCGGTGGGTTCAGCGTTGTTTATCGGCTGTTCGGTCGGACGGGTTCCGATCGCCAAGGTAATCCGCCCCTTGCTGCCCTTCTATGCGGTCATGATCGGCCTGCTGCTTCTGGTGACCTTCGTGCCCCAGATCAGCCTGATCCTGCCCCAATGGCTTTTGAACTACGGTTAATATAATGAAAACGCTGAAGAACTGGGGCTTTCAGGGTCGCGACGATTCAACCGTCACCCTGAGCCTTGAGGCAGGTCGCAGCCTGCGTGTGACCGTTCTGGAACAGGATCTGTTCCGGGTGTCCCTGATCGGGGCAAATGGCTGGCGTCAAGGGCGGACATGGTCAATCGCCCCGCAGCAAGATGTCGCTTTCCAGGGTCGGAACCGCGATGACAACAGTGGCTTTACCTGCCCGGATTTCGCGTTGGATCAGCAAGAGGACGCGCTGGTCATCCAGACAGAGGTCATTCGGCTGACCATTCGCGCGCCCTTGCAATTGATCTGGCACGCCCGCGTGGACGGCGAATGGCGGGCCTTTGCCGCCGACCGGCCGACCGGCGCATATATGGCCGGAACCAAAGACCACGCGCACGCACATTTCCTGCTGCGTGACACGTCCGAACAGGTCTATGGCCTGGGCGAAAAGTCGGGCGATCTTGAGCGATCAGGTCGCCGGTTTGAAATGCGAAACCTGGACGCGATGGGCTATGATGCGGAATCGACCGATCCGCTGTACAAGCATATCCCCTTTACAATGACGCGCACCGCCGAGGCGGGATCGTGGTCGATTTTCTATGACAACCTCGCCAGCTGCTGGTTCGATCTGGGCAATGAGCTGGACAATTACCACCGCCCCTACCGGGCTTATCGCGCGGTGGATGGCGATCTTGACTATTACATGTCGTGGTCTCGGGATCTGGCGGGCCTGACGCGCAGGCAAACCTGGCTGACAGGCGGAACGGCATTTCCGCCGCGCTGGTCGCTGGGTTATTCGGGTTCAACCATGAGCTATACCGACGCGCCTGACGCACAGGACCAGCTGACAGGATTCCTGGACAAGATCACCGAACACCAGCTGCCCTGTGACAGCTTTCAGATGTCATCGGGCTATACATCGATCGGTGACAAGCGCTATGTCTTCAACTGGAACACCGACAAGTTTCCCGATATCGATGCAATGGCGGCGCAATTCGCGCAGCGCGACGTTCATCTGATCGCGAATATCAAACCCTGTCTCCTGCAGGACCACCCCCGCTATGACGAGGCCGCGGAGGCCGGCCTTTTCATCCGCGACAGCGAATCCGACGCGCCCGAACGTTCGGTATTCTGGGATGACGAAGGATCGCATCTGGATTTCACCAATCCGGCGACTGTGGATTGGTGGAAATCCAATATCGCCTCGCAGTTGCTGGCGCATGGAATCGGGTCGACCTGGAACGACAATAACGAATACGAGATCTGGGATCATGGCGCGATCTGTCAGGGCTTTGGCCAGCCAATCGACATCGGCCTGATCCGTCCCTTGATGCCGGTGCTGATGACCCGTGCCTCGCGCGATGCACAGGTCGAACACGCACCGGGTATCCGACCCTATCTGATCAGCCGCTCGGGCGCGCCGGGAATCCAGCGTTACGCGCAGACCTGGACCGGGGACAACCGGACCGATTGGAAAACCATCCGCTACAACAACCGGATGGGTGTCGGGCTTTCCATGTCGGGCATCTATAATATCGGGCATGATGTCGGCGGCTTCTCGGGGCCGCGGCCCGAACCCGAGCTGTTCCTGCGCTGGGTGCAGAACGGCATTTTCCATCCGCGCTTTACCATCCATTCCTGGAATGACGATGCCACGGTCAACGAACCCTGGATGTATCCCCAGATCCTGCCTCAGATCAGGGCGGCGCTGGACCTGAGATATCGACTTGTGCCTTATCTTTATACGGCGCTTTACCAGGCAGTGACCGCATATCAACCGATCTTGCGCCCGACATTGATGGATCACGAAAACGACGCGCGTTGTTTTGAGGAAAGTGATGATTTCATGCTGGGACGTGACCTTCTGGTCGCAACGGTGCTGGAAAAGGGGGCGTGCGAGCGCACGGTCTGGCTGCCGCAGAACGATACGGGCTGGTATGATTTCCACAGCGGAGAATGGCACGCTCCGGGGCAGGAAATCACCCTTCGGGTCGATCTTGATTCGATGCCGCTATTCGTGCGCGCCGGCGCAGTCTTCCCCTTGTCAGAGGGAACGATGCGTGCGTCCGGCAGCACGGATCAGGCCCGCAACCTTGCGGTCTTTCCTGCCGCCGGGGTCTTTGACGACCGCGCCATGCTTTATGAAGATGACGGCATCAGCGCCCAGGCCCTGAACGGCGCAAACTGGGTGCTGGATATTCGCGTCAAAGGCAGCGAGGATACCATCGACTTGACGCTGACCGCTTCGGGCAGCTGGCAACCCGCTTGGGATCATCTGACCTTTGCTCTGCCTGCCGCGGAAACCCGCATCCTGCGGATCAACGGTGTCGCAACCGACCATATCGCCACAAACGAGGTGCCGCATGCCGACCATTGATCACGTCACGTTTTCATTTGATCGTGCCGCGCTGAAGCCCCGGATCCTGCATATTGGCTTTGGTGCGTTCGCGAGGGCGCATCAGTTGGTCTATCTGAACGAGGCGCTTGCGGATGGCAGCGACTGGGGCGTCATCGCCTGTCGCCTGAATTCGGGGCAGGACGATCTGGATGCGCTGGATCGCGCCGATCACCTGTATCACGTGATCGAGGCCGATGATCACGGCGTCACCGCGCGCGAGATCGGCGCGGTCTGCGCAACCCTGCATCCGAAACGGGACGGGATCGAACGCCTTCTCGATCAGATCGCCCAGCCTGATCTGTCGATCATTTCGCTGACGATCACGGAAAAGGGCTATACGCTTCGCGACGGGCATCTGGATCTGGAACACCCCGGCATTGCGGCCGATCTGAACGACCCGACGGCACCAGCGACGGCAATCGGAGTGATCGTCGCCGGGCTTGATTGGCGGCGCAAGGCCGGACATGGCGGCCTGACCGTGATGTCTTGTGACAATCTGCCCCATAACGGTGCGCTGGCACGCACCGCGATCATGGAATTCGCCCGGCTGCGCGATCTGGACCTTGCGGATTGGATTGCCCAGGAGGTCAGCTTTCCGTCAACCATGATCGACCGCATCGTTCCCGCGCTGGATTCCGACGCCCTGGACCTGATCGAAACGGCAACAGGTTCGCGCGACGAAAACAGCATCGTTGCCGAGCCGTTCCGGCAATGGGTGATCGAGGACAATTTCGCCGCTGGCCGCCCTGCATGGGAAAAGGCCGGTGCGCAGATCGTGCCCGATGTCGGCCCCTATGAAGACATGAAGCTGCGCATGCTGAACGGCGCTCACAGCTTTCTGGCATGTCTGGGGGTTCTGGCCGGATATCGCACGATCGCGGATTGCATGAATGACGTCACGCTGAAACAGGCCGCGCGTCAATTGATGGTGGACGAACAGGCCCCAACCCTGCAGCCGGTCGAGGATATGGATCTGGCGCAATACGCTGATGACCTGATCGCTCGTTTCGGCAATTCACGCCTGAACCATCAGACACGCCAGATCGCAACAGACACCAGCGCGAAACTGCCCCAACGCCTGATTGCCCCGGCAATTCAGCATCTTCACCAAGGTGAAGATTGTCCGCTGACCTATCTGGGGATTGCAGCGTGGTTGCGATATGTCAGGGTCACGGTCGAGGCCGGCCTGCCGTTGCCCGATCCCCTGGAAGCCGAGCTGCGCCAGATTGTTCAGGACGCCGACGATGGCGGCGACTATGTGATGGCGATGCTGGCGCTTGGTCAGGTCTTTTCGCCCGATCTGGCGGATTATCCGCGCTTTGTCCGCCCCCTGTTTGCCGCATACGAGGCGCTGTCGCAGGGCGATATCGGCCATGCAATCGCCCAAACCAAAGAGTGATCGATGACAACCTTTCTTGGACCCGATTTCCTGCTGAACACATCCGAAGCACAGCGGCTGTATCATGACGTGGCCGCCGATCTGCCAATCATCGATTATCACAACCATCTGCCTCCGGCCGAAATCGCGCAGGACCAGCATTGGGACAATCTGGGGCAGCTTTGGCTGGGCCATGACCACTATAAATGGCGCGTCATGCGTTGGGCTGGCATTCCGGAAGATCGCATTACGGCCCCTGCCAGTGATCGCCAGAAATTCGACGCCTTCGCAGAAGCCATGCCGCGCCTGGCCATGAACCCGGTTCATCACTGGTCACATCTGGAACTGTGGCGCTATTTCGGGTTGGAAGGCACCATTCTTTCACCGGAAACCGCGGATGAGGTATGGGATCACGTCAACGCCATGCTGCCGAACAAGGAATTCGGGGCACGCGGGCTGTTGCGGCGCATGAATGTTCAGTTCATTGGCACGACCGATGATCCGCTGGACGATCTGGCCCATCACCGTCACTTGCAGGACGACCCTGATCTGACAGTCGCGCCCAGTTTCAGGCCTGATCGCGCCTTCCAGATCGAGTCCGAAGGTTTTGTCGCGTATATTCAATCCCTTGGCGAATCTACCGGAGCAGAAATTCACAGCTTTGACAGGCTGGCAGGGGCATTGCTGCAACGCCTGGACCACTTTGTCGCGCATGGATGCCGGGCCGCAGATCATGGCATTGAATTGCTCGATTGTGGCGCGGAATATCCCGCCAGCAAGCTGGATGAGGTTCTTCGCCGCCGCCTTTCGGGTGCGGCCGTCGATGCCGATGACGCTGCGGCCTTGCGCGCAGCTTTGTTCGTGACCCTGGGCCGGGCATATGCTGCGCGGGGCATTGTCATGCAGCTGCATATCGGCCCGCTGCGCAACAATCGCAGCGGGTTGCTGGGCCGGGTCGGCCGCGATGCGGGTGCGGATTCCATGAATGATTTTGCAATCGCGTCGCCATTGAATGCCTTGCTGGATCGCCTGGATCGCACGGATGAACTGCCGGCGATGGTGTTGTATTCGGTCAACCCCGCGCACAACGCCGTTCTGGCGACCACGGCCGGAAATTTTCAGGATGGCAGCCGCCCCGGCAAGATTCAGGCGGGGACGGCATGGTGGTTCAACGACCAGCTGGATGGCATGGAACGCCAGATGAACGACCTTGCGCAGATGGGCCTGATTTCGACCTTTCTGGGCATGCTGACCGACAGCCGGTCGTTCCTGTCGTTCACGCGGCATGAATATTTCCGGCGACTGCTGTGCCGGATGATCGGTCAATGGCATGCCGATGGTCTGTTGCCCGACGACAAGACGGCATTGGACGAAATGGTTCGGGACATCAGTTATCGCAACGCGGCAAGCTGGTTCCTGCGCTAAAGCAGCCTGCGCCGGGGCGTGACATCGCCCCGGCGCTACATTGCGATCAATCCCGCACCTGAATGCCAATCTTGCCGATATGGGTCTTGGACAGGAACACCTCCTGCGCCTGACGTAGTTCATGCAAAGGATAGGTTGCGGCCAGTAGCGGGCGGATTTCCTGCGCCTCGATATACCCCACCAGATCGGTAAAGACGTTGTCGGGCTGATAGGTGCTACCAAACAGTGACAGGTCGCGCAGATACAACGTGCGCAGATCCAGCTCGACAATCGGCCCCGCTATCGCCCCCGCCGTGACATAGCGCCCACCGTTCTTCAGGGAATCGATCACCAGAGCCCACCCTGATCCGCCGACAAGATCGATCGCCAGATCAAAGGCCTTATCGGGCAACCGGCCATCCCGATCCAGCGTTTCATCCGCCCCCAGATCCTTCAGGGCGGCGGCCTTGCCCGCAGTTGTCAACGCGGTGACATGCGCGCCGCGCCGTTTTGCCAATTGTATCGCAGCAGAGCCGACCCCGCCTGACGCACCGGTAATCAAGACATTTTCGGCCCCCAAACCGGCACGCTGGATCATGCCCTCGGCGGTCGAAAACGCGCAGGGAAACGTTGCCAGTTCAACATCAGACAGGTCCGAACGCACGGGGATGGCATGGCGCGCGGGCATGGTCGTGTATTGCGCGAAACCACCATCCCGTTCGGACCCCAATGTATGGAAATCCATGTGCCTGCCCGATTCCGTCGAATGCATCGAACGCAGCAGCACCCGTTCGCCGATGCGATCCTGGGGCACCTGCGCACCTACGGCCACGACCTCGCCACAAACATCCGCGCCCTGCACACGCGGAAAGATCAAGGCGGCACCGGACCAGGCGCCATCAGCATCGGCACCACCACCATAGCCTTCGGCGGCGCCGGACGCGGTATCACCCCGTACAGTTTTGGAATACCAACCCGTCCGCGTATTCACATCGGTATTGTTCAAAGCCGCCGCGCCGACGCGCACCAGAACCTCGCCCGCCGCAGGGGCCGGCACGGGCAGGTCTTCGCGCCATTGCAGTTTGTCCAATCCGCCATGGCCTGTCAGGACAACACCTTTCATGGTTTTGGGCAACGTCATGAGGATCACCTTTTCCTTGGTAGAATGTTTACTCTACTTGCGTAGGTAGAGAGAACATTCTACATCGTCAAGCATGAAGGATATCGTGACGAAAATTTCTGCCGGGCTGGAACATGCCTTCGCCACGCAAGGCTTTGCGCAACCCAGCGTCGAGGATCTGCGCGATGCGGCCGGTGTCAGCCTGCGAACATTGTACAAATACACCCCTTCGCGAAGCGATATGGTGTATGCGGCACTGGAATATCGCCATCAGCGATATGTGACGCTGATATGTGACGACCTGCCAGCTGACCGGCAACAAGCCCTGTTCCAGATGCTGGACAGAATTGGCCATTGGATGGCCGACGAAGCCACGCATGGCTGCTTGTTTCATGCTGCCGTCGCTTCGGCACCAACGGATTCGCGCTTGCATGAATTGCTGGAGCGCCACAAATCCGAGGTTGCGGCCCGGGCCGCAAAGGCGACACAGCTTGAAGGTCAAGAAGTATCTCTGTTGCTGATCTTCGAAGGGCTGACCCAGACTTGGCCGCTGTACCGCGAACGGGCTGTCGCCAGCGCCCAGAAACTGGCCCGCCATTTGCTGGACGACTGATCGCGATGTTCAGCGGCTGCCGCCCCGACCTTGCCGCGCGCGCGCCAAACTTTTACGGTCCGGCGACGAAAAGGCCGCCATACCGCAAACTCTGGGCGCCAACATGACCGGGCGGGAAACAAAGATGCTCTATATCCATATCGGCACGCAGAAAACCGGTTCGTCCTCGATTCAGCACGTGTTGCATATGAACGAGCCGGCCTTGAAAAAGCACGGCTATACCTATCTGCGCACCGGCCGCAAGGAATCCAATGGCTTGCGGATTCATCACAACCCGATCGCAGCTGCCCTGCTTGCGAATGACAGCGCCCCCTTGCAACGCAAGCTGCACAAGGAAATCACCAGGAAACGCACCGGCACGGCCATTCTCAGCGGCGAGCTGCTTTCAAGACCGAAGGTGGCCGCGAAACTGCGCAGGTTTTTGCCCCCATCCATCGCCGATCAAATCAAGATCATCATCTATCTGCGGCGCCCGGACCTCTATGTCGAAAGCCTGTTCAAACAGCGACTGAAGGCCGACGATACCAGACAAGACGCCTTGCAATTCCTGCGCAATACGCGTGACGGGTTGATGCATGAGAAGATCATCGACGAATACGCCAAACATTTCGGCAGCGAAAACATCATCATTCGCCCCTATGATCGTGCCCATCTTGTGAATGAAAATGCTGTTGATGACTTTCTGCATGTCATCGGCATGCCCGATACTACCAATATTATCCGCCCGGCACATAACGCGAATACCTCTTTCTCATTGGCATTCAGCCAGATGTCAGGCTATGCCGTTCGCCACCTTGGCCTGAAGGCACCGGCGATCACCCGCGCCGTGCAGGCCCAAAACCCCGACGGCATCTTCAGGTCGCGCGATGTCTACAAACTTCGAAGGCGCCGAAATATCGTCTCTTATCACAATGATACTATTGAAAAAATAAGGTCTGTATATCGACCCGACCTCGACCAACTCTTTGACACAAGCGACCTCGCCGCAGGCGCGGACGACCCGTTTCCGACCAGCGCAGAACAAATCACGCTTATGCAAGACGCGGCCCAGGCCATGATGCAGATCATCCCGCATCTTTCACCGCCCTCGAAAAAATCGGCGCGCACCAAGCTGCGATTGCCGCGCCTGTAGAAAAGCAGGTCTGTTTCGCCTCTGCCCGACCGTGCAGCACCCCGCGCTTGACATCAGGCCGACCTTCCATGATGGTGCGCGGCGGTAAACGGGGGTGCTCTGATCGGGGCTGAGATGTGCGAAATCGCGCGAACCCTTCACAGCTGATCCGGGTAATGCCGGCGGAGCGAGGATCGCATGTTCATTGGCGCTCAGGTGTCGCTATATCCGATGACGTCGGATTTCGTTCAGGTCATCATGTCCGGACTGACGGCGCTGGACCCGTATCGTGACGATCTGCGCATCGAGACCGACGATATGTCCACATTGATGGTCGGTGCGCCCGGTCCGCTGATCGACGCGATCCGCGATCTGTTTGCCACCACCGCGCGCAACCCCGCCCATTCGACAATGCATGTCACGCTGTCACGCGGCTGCCCCGGCGAACCCGATGATCCCAATTGTCGCTGCGACATTCTAGCCGTGGCTCAGAACACGCCGCTGGATCAAAGGCAGCAACAGGCGCTGGCCGCAGTGGCGGACGCGCCCGAAACAGGCGTCCGGATCGACATTCAGTTCTCACTTTACGTGCTGGGTCAGGACCGGCACATGGATGAAATCTATGGCTGTATAGATTTTCTAAAAAACTCCGGCACTTTCTTGAAGTCGAAGAATTTTTGCACAAGGCTTCGCGGTGATGCCGGCCCCGTTTTCGAAACACTGCGCCAGGCCTTTCTGCGCTTTGGCCCCGCCGAAGGTCACGTCACGATCGACATGACGGCATCTGCCAACAGCCCCAGCCAAGCCTGAGGAGCCGGCGCAAGGAAGACCGATTTGCCACGCATCCTGCCCACAATGATCCTAGCGGCCCTGCTGCTTGTCGGGTGGGAAGCGTATTGCCGTCTGGCCGAAGTCTCGCCCCTGATCCTGCCGGCGCCAAGTGGGGTCTTGCGTGCATTGGCACAAAACCGTGCCGAGATCGGGATGCATGCGGGGGTGACGCTGGGGGTTGCGACCTTGGGGTTTTCCCTGTCAATCTGCTTTGCCTTTGCCACCTCGGTCCTGCTGCATTTCGTCGGCTGGGCCGAACGCGGCCTGATGCCTCTGTTCGTCGCAAGCCAGACCATACCTCTGGTCGCGTTGGCCCCGCTGATGATCCTGTGGTTCGGCTTTGGGCTGCTGCCCAAGGTGTTGCTGGTGATCCTTGTGACATTCTTCCCGATGCTGCTCAGCCTGCTTTCGGGATACCGTCAGACACCGGCGGCCTTTCGCGAATTGCTCGGATCGATGGGGGCCAACCGCATGGAGATTTTCCGCCGAGCCGCCCTGCCCTCGGCGCGCCCCGCATTTCTGGCGGGTCTGCGCATTTCTGCGACATATGCAATCGTGGCGACCATCTTTGCCGAATATGCCGGGGCGCGGCGGGGGTTGGGGATCTATATCCTGTCGGCAAAGAACAACTTTCGGGCGGACCTTGTTCTGGCGGCGGTGGTCGTATCCGCCTGCCTGACCCTGACCCTGTTGGGCGCATTGCGTTTGATCGATCGCTGGACAGCCAAAGGCCCCGAGGCCCGCAACCATGCTTGAGATCCGCAATCTCTGTATCCGCGCAGGCAAGCGAACATTGCTGTCCGGCCTGAATCTCGGGTTGCAAGACAACCGGATCACCGCTGTGATCGGGCCTTCTGGATGTGGCAAGACATCGATCTTGCGATGGCTGGCAGGCATCGCCCCGCCGTCGATGCATAGTGACGGTGAACTGTTGCTGGATGGCGACGCCATCGCAACGCCGCATCCGGCGCTATGCTATCAGCCCCAAAACGACGCGTTGTTCCCGTGGCTGACGATTATTCAAAACGCATCACTCGGCCTTGAAATTTCCGGGAAATCGCGACGCGAAGCAAAAACGCTTGTCGCGCCCCTGTTCCAGTCGTTCGGGCTGCAAGGCTGCGAGAACATGTTTCCGTCGCAGCTTTCGGGTGGAATGCGCCAGCGCGCGGCATTCCTGCGAACGGTTGTTCAGGACGGCCGCTTCATCCTGCTGGATGAACCATTTTCCGCACTGGATGCCGTGACCCGCCTGCGGATGCAGAAATGGCTGCTGGCGCGATTGCAAGACCGTCCGCGCGGGGTTCTGCTGATTACGCATGATCTGAACGAAGCCGCATATATGGCCGATCGCATCATCGTCATGTCCAGTTCGCCCGGACGCATCATTGCCGATCTTCCTGTCGATCACATGCGCGGTCAGCGGGGCGAAACCGCCCTTGCGCCCATGCGCGATAAACTGAAATCACTGCTGCTAGAGGAAACCCCCTGATGATCCGCCCGATATTCTTTGCCGCAACCTTGCTTGCACCGGCTGCCGCACATGCTGATTCATTCGTGTCGGTTGCACTGGACTGGACGCTGAACACGAACCATATCGGGCTGGTTGTCGCGAAGGATCGTGGTTTTTATGGCGATGTCGGCCTGGATGTCGACCTGCTGCCCTATTCCGACACCAGTTCTTCGGCATTGTTGGCGGCCGGGGCGGCGGATTTCGCCTATCTGACATCGCTTGGTTTCATGAGCGCAAAGGCGGCTGATGCCGATCTTGTCGCGCTATGGGCAACCATGCAGCATGAAAATGGCCGGCTGGTCTATAACAGTGACAACACCGAGATCACGCGCCCGGCCGATCTTTCGGGCAAGACCTATGCAGGTTTCGGCAGCGCCTGGGAGGCGGCACTGATCGGCACGATGATCGAACATGACGGAGGCGACCCCGTTTGGGATACGGTCACGCTTGGCACCGGCGCCTATGAGGCGCTGGCCTCGGGCGCGGTGGATTTCACCCTCGAGGTCGCCACATGGGAAGGCGTCAACGGTGAACTTCTCGGGCGCAAGCAATCGTCATTCACCTATGCGGATTACGGTATTCCCGACCAGCAGAACGGATATATCGGCACCCGAACCGAGGTGCTGAGCGAGCAGCCAGAAATGGTCAACGCGTTCATGCAGGCCACCCAGAAAGGTTATGAATGGGCGGCTGACCACCCGCGTGCCGCCGCACAAATCCTGGTCCAGACCGGCGACTTCCCGAACGAGGCGTTGGTTCATGCCTCAATGGCTGCGATCGCCAGTGGCGGCTACCTGCGGGACGGCGACACCCCCGTCGGCAAGATCGACCCGACGCGCTTTTCAAACATGGCACATTTCCTGTTTGACAGTGGCGTGCTGAAAGACGCCGACGGTAAGACCCTTGCCTGGCCGGGCGATGTATCAAACTGGTTCGATCAGGGCTGGATGGAAGACTAGCCCCCGCGTTCCCGGAACATGTGAATTGATGATCGGGTCACCCATAGGGTGGCCCCTTTTTTGTTGCCCATGAGCAAAAACAACCGATCAGTCGGATGTTTATTGTTGAACAATTTGACTGATTGGTAAGTGCATTTATAAAAATCACCCTATTGATTTATGACATAGGCGCGTCATAATGAACCCGCGCGCCTGACATGCCGTGCATTGCCACATATGGCGAAACATTGCGGCGACACTGCTTCCGCCGAAATCAGAGGGCAAAGATGAAAGACACGCATCACACCTCGCTTCTCTCCGTTCAGGGGCTGACGGTTTCATTCGGCGCAAGTCAGGTGATCAAGGATCTCAGCTTTGAGGTGCCGTTGGGCAAGACGGTCGCGGTCGTCGGGGAAAGCGGATCCGGCAAAAGCGTGACCTCGCTGTCGATCATGCGGCTGGCCGATCTGAATGGTGCAACCTATGACGGCGGCTCGATCGTCCTGAATCCCGCAACCCGTCCGACCGACCTGTTGACATTGCAACAGGACGAGGCCCGCCAGATCCGCGGCAAGGATGTCGCGATGATCTTTCAGGAACCGATGACATCGCTGAATCCGGTCTATACGATCGGTGACCAGATTGCAGAAATCCTGATGCTGCACGAAAGAGTGTCGCGCCAGGATGCCTTGACCGAGGCCGTGCGCTTGCTTTCGCTTGTGCGCCTGCCTGATGCGCAGGGGGTAATCAACCGTTATCCCCATCAGCTGTCTGGGGGCATGCGTCAACGCGTGATGATCGCAATGGCTGTGGCCTGCCGACCGAAACTGCTGATCGCGGATGAACCGACCACGGCGCTGGATGTCACCATTCAGGCCCAGATTCTGGATATTCTGCGTGATTTGCAGGCCGAGCTGGGCATGTCGATCATTTTCATCACGCATGACATGGGGGTCGTGGCCGAAATTGCCGATCAGGTGGTGGTCATGTGGAAGGGCGAAAAGGTCGAAGAGGGTCCGGTTGAAACCATTTTCGCGACCCCCCGGCACCCTTATACGCGCAGTCTCTTGTCTGCGGTGCCCAAGCTGGGCGCGATGACGGGGCAGGATTACCCGCTGAAATCGCCATTGACCGTGCTGGTGGATGGCCGACCAGAACAGGTCGGCGAAACCCGCGTTCAGGACACTGCGCAAATGGCCGCCGCACCCTTGCTGAGCGTCCGCGACCTGTCGGTCCGCTTTGACCTGAAAAAAACCTGGTATGGCAAGGTCACGCATGTATGCCCGGCTGTAACCGGCGCCAGTTTCGATATTCATCCCGGCGAGACCCTGTCTCTGGTCGGTGAAAGCGGATCGGGAAAATCGACGATTGCGCGGGCGATCATGCAACTGAATTCCCCCAGCGCCGGCGACATTGCCTTTGACGGCAAGCCCATGTCACGCATGTCCTTGGCCGAACGCCAAAAGCTTCGACAAGAGATCCAGTATATTTTTCAGGATCCCTTTGCCTCGCTTGATCCGCGCAAGACCGTGGGCTGGTCGATTGCGGAACCCATCCGCACCCATGGGCTGATGGACAATGACCGCAACATCAGCCGCCGCATCGGTGAACTTCTGGAACGTGTCGGCCTGCCCGCAAGCGTCGCGACACGCTATCCTCATCAGTTTTCCGGCGGCCAGAGGCAACGGGTTTGCATCGCCCGCGCATTGGCCAGCAAACCACGCCTGATCATCGCGGACGAGGCGCTTTCGGCGCTGGACGTCTCGATTCAGGCGCAAATCATCAACCTGTTCATGGATCTGCAAAAGGATGACGGGCTGGCCTATCTGTTTGTCAGCCATGACATGGCCGTGGTTGAAAAAATGAGCCATCGTGTCG
Source organism: Paracoccus onchidii (assembly GCF_028294535.1). Classification (GTDB taxonomy): domain Bacteria; phylum Pseudomonadota; class Alphaproteobacteria; order Rhodobacterales; family Rhodobacteraceae; genus Paracoccus; species Paracoccus onchidii. Next base: position 31,856 of record NZ_JAQBIE010000019.1, read on the forward strand.
CGGTGCTGTATCTGGGCCAAATCGTCGAAATGGGCAGCCGCAGACAGGTGTTCGAAAACACCGCGCATCCCTATACGCGCCGGCTTTTGTCGGCCGTGCCCCATCCCGATCCGACCCATCGGCGCGAACCCGTCAGGCTCGAGGGGGAAGTTCCTTCCACGACCCGCCGCATTGGTGATGAACCACCGGCCGCGATCCATCGTGAGGTATCACCTGGACATATGGTCGCAAGCAACTGAATATAAACCTAAAAACCACCAACAGGACCGAAATGATGAAACAGACCCTGACCGCAATGGCCGTGGCGCTTGCCGCGCTGACTGCCGGACATGCCACGACGGCACATGCTGACGGCAAGCTGATTGTCTCTTCGCCACAAGACCCGGGAAGCTGGGATCCCATCGACACATTTCTTGTGAACTGGGCTTCGCTGGCGACCAATGTATTCGAAGGTCTGACCTATCGCGGACCGGATATGAAACTGGTGCCCGGCCTTGCCACATCATGGGAGGTTCTGGATGACGGGTTGCGCATCCGCTTCGCCCTGCGCGAAGGCGTGACATTCCACAATGGCGAAGACTTCAACGCCGAGGCGGTGAAATTCACATTCGAACGCCTGCTCGGCGACGAGGGCGCCAAGGGCCCGCAGCAGGCGAACTATACCGCAATCGAATACGTCGAGATCATCGACGATTACACTGTCGACTTCCATCTGTCCCAACCCGACGCCGTCTTGCTGACCAAGCTGGCAGGTTACGGTGCGATGATCGTTCCGCCCAAATACATCACCGAAATGGGCGATGACGTGTTCAACACCAAGCCCGTCGGGACCGGTCCGTTCAAGATGGTGTCCTACGAGCCGAAAATCGGGGTGCAGCTGGAGGCAAATGCCGATTACTGGGATGGCGCGCCGCAACTGGCCGAGCTGGAATACCGCTTCATCACCGAGCCGGCCACAGCCTTGGCAGAGCTGCAATCGGGCGGGGTCGATCTGGTCATTCCACCGACCATCCCCGTGGGCATGATCCCCACGATCGAAGCCGATGACAATCTGGAGCTGGTCACCACCGCAGGCCCGACCGTAACCGCGCTACGCTTTGACACCAGCCGCGGGATCACGGCAGATGCCGATGTGCGCAAGGCGCTGATCATGGCGGTTGATCGCGAGACAATCGTCAATTCGGTGCTTGGCGGGCAGGCTTCGGTGATTGCATCCTTCCAGGGCGAACGTTCTTTCGGGCATGATCCGGCGCTGAAGCCGCTGCCCTTCGATCCGGAAGGGGCCAAGGCGCTGCTTGAAAAGGCAGGCGTTGCACCCGGGGCCACCGTCGAAATCAACACACGCGGCAATGACGCCACCTTCAACGAGGTCACGCAGGCCGTTGCCGCCTATCTCGGCATGGTCGGCGTGACCGCGACGATCAAGCCCTATGAAACCAATGTTCTGCTGAACGACATCATTCCCCAGGGCAAGACCGGCGAGATGTTCCAGCAAAGCTGGGGCGGTTGGACGTTCGATTTCGACAACACCGCCTATGCGATGTATCACACCGGACAAAAGTGGAACCCCTATGACAGCGATCCGCAACTGGATGAGATGCTCGAAGCGCAGCGCCCGCTGACAGATCAGGCCGAGCGCGAACGCCTGCTGCAGGAAATCGCCACCTATGCTGCTGACCGGGCGCTGGAAATGCCGCTTTACAACCTGAACGCCATCTATGCGACCAACAAGCGTGTTCAGAATTTTGAACCGGCACCGGACAACCGTCTGAAGCTGAACAAGGTCAGCGTTCAGTAAGTTGCAGATCATGGCGGCGCCACATGCGCGCCGCCAATTCCTTTCTCTCTGACTAGAAGGGCCGGCTCATGGCAGGTTTCCTGTTGAAACGTCTGGCGCAAGCCGTGTTCGTCGTGATGGTGGTCACGCTGATCGTTTCGGTCGCCGTCCGGATGACCGGCGACCCCGCCATGATGATCGCGCAGGGCGCAACTGATATCACCGAGGCAGATCTGGAGCGCATCCGCGAGGGGCTGGGCCTGAATGAACCGTTCCTGTCGCAATACCTCGCAACGCTATCTGGCCTGTTCACCTGGGATTTCGGGCGCAGCTTCCTTGGTGGCACGCCGGTTTCGACACTGATCGGGAACGCGTTGCCGGCCACGCTGCTGCTGGCCTTCACGTCACTGTTGGTGTCGATTGTCATTTCGATCCCCTTGGGTATTCGCGCTGCCATTCGTCGCGGAAAATGGGAGGATCAGCTGATCCGCATCCTGTCGCTTGTCGGATTGTCCTTTCCCAATTTCTGGCTGGCAACGATGCTGGTCCTGCTGTTCTCGATCACCCTGCAATGGCTGCCGCCCAGTGGCATGAACGGCATTGCGTCATTCATCATGCCTGCGGTCACCATGGGGATCATCCTGACGGCAACCAATGTGCGCCTGGTGCGGACCTCGATGCTCGAGGTCATGCAGTCGCAATATATCATGGTCGCACGCGCCAAGGGCCTGTCGGAACGCACGGTTCTGTACAAGCATGCGCTGCGCAACTGTGCGATCCCGCTGATCACCTTTCTCGGCCTGCAATTCGGCGGGCTTCTGGGCGGTATCGTGGTGGTCGAGCGGGTTTTCAACTGGCCCGGCATGGGCAGCCTTGCCTTTGATGCCGTGGCGGGGCGCGATTATCCGGTGCTGCAATCCGTGATCATGATCCTTTCGACGCTGATCGTGTTGGTCAACCTGCTGGTCGATATTGCCTACGGGTTGATCGATCCGCGGATCCGGACGGAGTAATGTCAATGTCCGCATTCCTGAAATCGCGCTATTTCTCGCTTGAGTTCATCATGGGGTTGGGGCTGACCTTGGGCATCACGTTTTGCGTGCTGTTTTCCAGCTGGCTGTTTCCCGGCGCAGGCGAGATCGACCTGACGGCCCGCCTGATCGCGCCGTTCCAACAGCCCGCCCATCCGTTCGGCACCGACCCGCTTGGCCGTGACGTCATGGCGCGCGTCTTCGCCGGCGGGTGGATCTCGTTGCAGGTCGGTTTTGTCTCGGTGGTCGGTTCGGTCCTGATCGGGGTCGCGGTGGGTCTGGTCGCCGGTTATTATCGCGGCATCTGGGATGTCGTGGTCATGCGATCGGCCGATATCCAGCTGGCGCTGCCCTTCATCCTGCTGGCCATCACGATCATCGCGATCGTCGGCGGCAGCCTGACGAACACCATTCTCCTGCTGATCGTGTCCCAATGGGTGCAATATGCGCGGCTGGTGCGGGCACAGGTGCTGGCACTGCGCGAGCGGGAATTCGTGCTGGCGGCACAGGCCATGGGCGTCAAAAGCCGCAACATCATCCTGCAACACCTGCTGCCCAACCTGCTGGGGCCGGTGATCGTGCTGATGACGTTGAACGTCGCCAACAACATCCTGCTGGAAAGCAGCCTGACCTTTCTGGGATTGGGCGTCGATCCGACCATCCCCAGTTGGGGCGGAATGCTGGCGGATGGACGCACCTATTTGCAAACGGCGTGGTGGGTCAGCGTGTTTCCCGGGCTGGCCATCCTGCTGACCGTTCTGGGATTGAACTTGCTGGGTGATTGGCTGCGCGACAGTCTGGACCCGACGGGGAGAACCGAAAGATGAACTTTGAATACAGCCCCGTGCCAACCCTGCAAGATCTGGTCGACACGGCCAGCGCTCCGTTCGAGGCATGGACCTTTGATGACCACGCCGCCCGACGCAGCGCCGAAGAGGCGCTTGCCGCAAAGGGCATAACCGCCCGCATCCGCAGCGCCTACAAGCCATTGTTGCATTTCTTTCTGGAAGATGTGCCCCCCGGCCTTGTGGCCGCAACGATCCGCTGGCCGGTCCATGAGGCTGCGGAGCCAAACCGTTTCCTTCTTGAATCCTATCCGTTGGCGGCCCTGTTCCCCCAAGCCCGGCTGAGTTTCGAGCAAGGCGATACGGGCCTGCACTATACGGTCGACCTGACCTATCGCGACCGGACAGAACAGCACCGGGTTCTGGCCCCCAACCGCGTCCATACCGATCATGTCGGTCAAACCGTGCTGTCCCCGACCGGCTGGCGAAGCGATGCGGACGGGTCGCGGCGGCTCGAAACCGATTACGAACAGATGTTCCACGCCGCTATGGCTGCAATCGCCGAACATGATTGGGGGCCTTGCGAACCGTATTTTCAGGAACTGAACATCGCGGCGACGGTTCCTGCCCGCGATCTGGATCTTGGCTATGAGGACGAAATTGTCAGCCTCGCTGAGGCCCTTCACGAGGACTTCTACTTTTCCTGCCTGGAGTTTTTCCAGAAATTTTCGGGGCGACCACTGGGCGACCGGCATTTACAGCCCGGCCAGATCGTTCCCGAGGTGACCCAGGGGGCGACTTGCACCCTGCAAATCAGCCTGCGCCCGTTTGATCAGGTCGAGCGCGCGGGCGAATGGCAGAACCTCGATCGCGCTGCCGCGCCTTTGTCGAATGCGCAGATCCGCACAGAACTTGCACAGATCGGCGGCCCCAGCCTGACGGCCCAAAGCCATGCGGGCCGGCCGGTCGAGGCGCGTCACCATCAGGGCCGCGGCAAACCGGTAATGATCTCGGCGGGGCAGCATGCCAATGAGACGACCCCTGTGGTCGGGGCGCTGCGCGCCGCGCATAGATTGGCGCAACAACAGGCCGATTTCGTGATTTCGCCCATGGAGAACCCGGATGGCTATGCGCTGCACGGCCGCCTTTCTGCATTGACACCGCGACATATGCTGCACGCGGCACGCTATACGGCGCTTGGCGATGATCTGGAATATCGCGAACCCGGCGGCCCCCTATACGAAAAGGAAATTCGCAACCAGGCCGAAGAGGTTTCGGGCGCAAAGCTGCATGTCAATCTGCATGGCTACCCAGCCCATGAATGGACCCGCCCATTGACGGGATATATTCCACGCAATTTCGCCATGTGGACCCTGCCCAAGGGGTTCTTTCTTGTGTTGCGCTATCGCGAGGGATGGAAGGGCATGGCCGATCAGCTGATTGATCGCGTCACCGCCAGTCTTCAACAGGTTGCAGGGCTTGGTGATTTCAACGCCCGCCAGATCGATCTATATAGAACCCACGCAGGTCAGACCGGGTTCGAGATGATCAACGGCTTTCCCTGCTATGTGCATCAGGATGACCGCCATAGCGTGCCCCTGACACTGATCACCGAATATCCGGACGAAACCGTCTACGGACCGCAATTCGTCGCCGGGCACGAAGCACAGATGCAGACAGTATTGGCCGCCCATGCTGCATGGCAACAAATCGGTGCAGGCTGAGCACGCGGCGGGTCAGCCGCCGCCGCCCTGCCCCGAAAGCGCGGCCAGAACCGCACGTTCCGACTGGGACAGATACCGGTCCAGTTGTCGTGCGGCAGTTTCGTATTGCCCGTCCTGCACGGTCGCCAGAAGATCCGCGTTCATTCCGATATAGGGTTCGTGCAGGTTGCGGGGCAATTTCAGCAATCCGAATGCCAGCCGCAGCTCGGCGGCAAGATTGCCGTAAAAGGCCGTCAGTTTTGGGCTGTCGGCCAGTTCGACGATGGCTGCATGAAAATCCATATTGGCATTTCCGACCGCACGCCAATCCTGATGCCCTTGCGCGGCCTGCGCGGCGGCAACGGCCTCGGCCATGCGCGCAACGGCGGGGTGGCGCCCATGCGCCATGCGCAGAGCCTGACATTCCACGATCCGGCGAATGTGGTAGATGTCAATGATCGCGCCCATCGATGGCGTGGCAACGAACACGCCACGGTTGGTCTTGTGTTCAAGAAGGCCATCCTTGGTCAGCAGACGGAACGCCTCGCGCAGGGTATTGCGCGACACGCCCAAATCACGGGCAAGCGCAGCCTCGGACAGTCGCTGGCCCGGTGTCAGGACACCGAATGTCAGTCTTGCGCGAATCCGGTCTGCCACCACCTCGGCAAGGGTAAGCGATGAATCGGCCACGTGAACTAGCTCCGGATAACAGGACGGCTGGCATGCCATATCTTATTGTATGGCAAGCAATCGGTTTTGTTCAACATTTCAGTTGAGATTTTCCAACTGCGGAACACATGGAAAACCCCGCCGGATCATCGAGATCCGGCGGGGGCATCACGCTTGGCTACGCCAGTCGAACCCTCAATCGCGGATGGTTCCGTCCCCGGTCACAAGATATTTGAAACTGGTCAGCTGCTCTGCTCCGACAGGACCGCGCGCATGCATTTTTCCAGTTGCAATCCCGATCTCGGCCCCCATGCCGAATTCACCGCCATCCGCGAACTGGGTCGAGGCGTTCCGCATCAGGATCGCACTGTCCAGGCCATTGGTGAAGCGTGCGGCCGTCGCGTCGTTTTCTGTCAGGATCGATTCCGTATGCTGGCTGCCGAACTGGCGAATATGCCCGATGGCACCCTCGACCCCGTCCACCAGCCTGACGGCGATGATCATGTCCAGAAATTCTCGACCGAAATCATCTTCGGCGGCCAAAACCGTCCCTGCAATCTGCGCCAATTCTCCTTCGGCGCGCACCTCGACGCCGGCGGCGACCAGATCCGCGATCAGATCCTGACGCATCGACAGATCTGCTGCGCGGTCGATCAACAGGCATTCCGCAGCACCGCAAATGCCGGTTCTGCGGGTTTTGGCATTCAGCACAACGCGACGGGCCTTGGCGGCATCGGCATCGCGATCCACATAGATATGGCAGATACCTTCCAGATGGGCAAAGACAGGCACCCGTGCCTGTTGCTGGACCAGACCGACCAGCCCCTTGCCTCCGCGCGGAATGATCACATCGATCAGGTCCTGTGCCTGCAACATCGCACTGACGGCCGCGCGGTCGCGCGTGGGCACAAGCTGAATCGCGGCCTCTGGCAGACCGGCCCCGCGCAGCCCCTGGACCATGCAATCATGAATGGCCTGGCTGCTGTGCAGGCTTTCCGAACCACCGCGCAGAATCACCGCATTGCCGGATTTCAACGCCAGTGCGCCGGCATCGGCCGTCACGTTCGGGCGGCTTTCATAGATGACACCAATGACGCCGATCGGTGTTCGAACACGCTGAATATGCAATCCGTTGGGGCGATCCCATTCCGAGATGACGGCCCCGACAGGATCGGGCTGTTCGGCCACGGCACGCAAACCGTCCTCGATCCCGCGCAACCTGCCTTGGTCCAGCCTTAGCCGGTCCATCATGGCATCGCTCAGCCCTTTCTGGCGGCCGAATTCCAGATCCAGCTCATTAGCGGCCAGGATCGCCGGGGCATTGTTGCGGATGGCTTCCGATGCGCCGATCAGCGCGGCATGCTTGCGTTCAGCAGTCGCCGTGGCCAGATCGATGGCAGCCCGGCGCGCCGCCTCACCCATTTTCGTTACCAGCGCCTTGGCGTCATCCATATCTTTCATTTTCCGCGCTCCTGCCCCGCCGACCAATTCGTATCTACTTAACCAATTCACGAAATGAACTGGAGTCCCGAATTCCCATGTCGTCATCCCGAAGGAAAGCGCCATGACGGCCAGTTGATCCAAATCTCAGCGAAGAAAGAGGGAAAATGGCGCGGTTGACGGGACTCGAACCCGCGACCCCCGGCGTGACAGGCCGGTACTCTAACCAACTGAGCTACAACCGCGCATATATCCGGGCGACATGTGAAAGTGGCGCGGTTGACGGGGCTCGAACCCGCGACCCCCGGCGTGACAGGCCGGTACTCTAACCAACTGAGCTACAACCGCACACTTCCATCACCCCAGCTGATCGCCCGCTGGGGTGAGCGGGGTTTACGCAGGACGCTTGCCGTCGTCAAGAGAGCAAGAGTCAAAAAAGTGACATTAAGAGAAACTTCTTTTCGGATGGCTGATCCGTCCGCCGCAGACCGGCCCCGGCGCAGCCGTCGTCTTCGGCCCCGAAGTCGGCAGACCACGCTGGACACGCACGGCCAGCCACGCAAAGGCCTGAGCCTCGAGCATGTCACCATCCAGTCCGACGGCTTCGACCGCCTGAACGTCGGCATCCAGCTGCGACCGCAGCGCCGACATGATCGATTCGTTGCGCCGCCCCCCGCCGCAGACCAGAACAGTGGCGGGTGCCGATGGCAGCCAGCGCCAGGCCGCCCCGACCGACCCCGCCAACGCGGCGACCAATGTCGCCGCGGCGTCAGCATCGGCCAAGGGTTCAACCGCCGCCACCAACCCGTTGAACTGATCGCGATCCAGGGATTTCGGTGGGACACGCTCGAAATAGGAATGGGTCAGGAAACTGCGCAAAATATCCGGATCGGCCGTGCCTGACGCCGCAAGCCGGCCGTCCGCATCATGGCTTTGCCGCAACCTCTGGCGCATCAGATCATTGATGGGGGCATTGGCGGGGCCGGTATCGAACGCCAGACAGGCGTGATCACTTTCGGGGGCAGAACAGCGCGGATCAACCCAGGTGATATTGCCGACACCGCCCAGGTTCAGGAACCCGACCGGAGCCGCGGGCAAATGCCCGTTCCTGACCGCCCAACGCGCGCAGGCCCAGTGAAAGAACGGTGCCAGGGGCGCGCCTTCGCCGCCACGGCGCACATCTTCGCTGCGGAAATCCCAGACAACCGGACGCCCCGTCATTTGCGCCAATGCCGCCCCATCGCCAGCCTGATGCGTTCCGCGGCCATGCGGGTCATGCGCAAGCGTCTGGCCGTGATAAGCAATCAGCCGGGCGTCGGGAAAATCCTGTGCAAGCGCGGCGTGACTGGAAACAGACACAGCCGCCGCCGCGGCAACGCCGGCCTCACCCGGCCAGCGCCCCAGCGCCCCGTGCAGAATCGTCGCCTCGTTGTCACCATACCGCCTGAAGCTGCTTTTGCCGAAACCGGCGATGGTCACGCCATCCGTCTCGATCTCTGCCGCATCCACCCCGTCAAGCGACGTTCCCGACATCATTCCCAAAGCCCGGATCATAGCGCCTTTTCCTTTGACCTTTCCGCCGGTATATCCGCCTCGATCAGAAGGAAACAGCCCATGACCTACAGCCCGAAGTCCGATTTCCTGCAAATCATGTCCGAACGCGGCTATATCGCCGATTGCACGGATTACGAAAATCTGGACAAGGCCCTGCTGGCGGGTCCGGTCACCGCCTATATTGGCTATGACGCGACGGCCGCATCGCTGCATGTCGGGCATCTGCTGAACATCATGATGCTGCGCTGGTTCCAGAAAACCGGCAACACGCCAATCACGCTGATGGGTGGCGGCACCACCAAGGTCGGCGATCCGTCCTTTCGTTCCGACGAACGGCCTCTGCTGGACGAGGCGGCGATCCAGTCCAATATCGACGGCATGCAGCAGGTCTTTGCCCGCTATCTGGACTATGGCGATGGCGGCGCGAAGATGCTGAACAATGCGGAATGGCTGGATCAGCTGAACTATCTTGAATTCCTGCGCGATATCGGACGGCATTTCAGCGTCAACCGGATGTTGTCGTTTGAATCCGTGAAATCGCGACTGGACCGCGAGCAATCTTTGTCCTTCCTTGAATTCAACTACATGATCCTGCAGGCCTATGACTTTCTGGAGCTGAATCGCCGCTATGGCTGTCAGTTGCAGATGGGCGGTTCGGATCAATGGGGCAATATCGTCAACGGGATCGACCTGACCCGCCGCGTCGATGACACGACGATATGGGGTCTGACCTCGCCGTTGATGACGACCAGTGACGGGCGCAAGATGGGCAAATCGCAGGGCGGGGCGATCTGGCTGAATGGTGCAATGCTAAGCCCATATGAATTCTGGCAATTCTGGCGCAACATGGCAGACGCGGATGTTGAACGCTTCCTGCGCCTTTACACCGAATTGCCGGTCGACGAATGCACCCGTCTTGGCGCCTTGCAAGGATCCGAAATAAACGAGGCCAAGATCCGGCTGGCCAATGAGGTAACATCGCTGCTGCATGGCCCCGAGGCCGCAGCCAGTGCCGAAGCCACAGCCCGCGAAGTTTTTGAACAAGGCGGTGCGGGCGGCGATCTAGAGGTCGCGATTCTGCCCGCCACCGAACTTGGCGACGGCGTTTCCCTGGCACAGATGCTGGTCAAGACCGGCATCACCGGCAGCGGCAAGGAAGCCAAGCGCCTGCTGTCCGAGGGTGGTCTGCGCCTGAACAACGAAGTTGTCAAAGATCCGCAAATGGTTGTGAACACTGATCTTATCGGCGATGGATTGAAGGTTTCCGTGGGCAAGAAAAAGCATCGCATGGTGCGGATCGGCTAGGGCAATAGGCGCATGACAGGGTTGCAACGCGCCTTATGCTGCGTTGCAGCACTGGAATCCCAAGCCGAATTGAGCTATATTGCGCGTGGTGGAGGAGCCAACTTCAACCGGGAATATGATGATGGCCCAAACAAGCACCGCGCCCAATACGGCACCACACAGCACCAAGTCAGACATTGATGCAGTTCTGGAACAGATGTTCGGTTATTTCAGCCGCGATCTGCCAAAGGCCCCCGCCGTTCCGACCAGGCAATAGCGGGAATCTTGATACCGCCGGGGTGGTCCCAGCCACATCCGGCGGTCATTCCTGACGCCTGGCCGATGCCCCCGTATCCGCGACACGATTCGCAAAACGCATCAGCCGCCGGAACTTGGGGCAATCCAGGTGATTTTCCTTTGGGCAGTCTGCGACATGCCGCAGCGCATCCCTGAGCCGTATCAACCCCCGTATTTGCTGGTCCAGCCCATCCGCGCGCGAATGCAATTCGCTGCGCGGCAATTGCGGCGTGCCATCCTTGTCGAAAATACGGCGCATGTCATCTAGGGAAAAACCGGCCATTTTTCCCATTGAGATCAAGGCCAACTGCGTCAGCACCGGTTGATCGAACTGACGACGCAAACCGTTTCGCGCGACTGAGCGTATCAACCCCTTTTCTTCATAATATCGCAATGTCGATGGCGCCACGCCACTTTGCCTGGCGACCGCGCCAATATCGAGCAACTTCATGCTTGACCTCAAGCTGACTTGAAGTGGCAAGCTTATCGGCGAAGTGAACCCAGGACAAGAAGATCATCCATGACACGCACGCCTCTTCGACAACGCCGTATTCCCGCACTGGTGGCCCTGGCGGCTGCGACGCTGACAGCCTCGCTGGGAATCAGCATCGCTTCGGTGTTGCTCCCCCGCCTGACGGCAACCTACGCGGCATCCATCGCCGAGGTTCAGTGGGTCGTGCTTGGGTATCTGATGTCGATCACCGCCGCAATTGTTCCGGCCGGGCGCATGGGTGACATCATCGGCCATCGCAGAATGCTGATCTTCGGGCTGGCCGTATTCACCTGCGCTTCGGCATTGTGCGGGGCTTCACCGTCACTTGGCTGGTTGATCATCTGGCGCGGGGTGCAGGGGCTGGCCGGTGCGATCCTGATCGCCCTGCCAATGTCGATCGCCCGCGACCTGATGCCAAAGCGGCAACTTGGCATGGCAATGGGCCTGCTGGGCACGATGTCGGCATTGGGCACGGCACTTGGGCCATCGGCGGGCGGGCTTGTGGTGGCAGCGGCTGGCTGGCAACTGGCGTTTCATCTGCTGGCACTGACAAGTGGCGCGACCTTGGTTCTGGCCGTCGTCTTCGTCAGGCCCGCACCGCATGAGGCAGGTCACGATGTTTCCAGCCTGGATCTGCCCGGCACGGTGTTTCTGGCAATCGCCGTGGCGGTCTATGCGTTGGCCACCTCTGGAAATGCGGGCGGATTCCCGGTTGGGCCAAAGATCCTGATCCCGCTGGCTGCGCTCTGCATCATCCTGTTTCTCGCGATCGAGCGACGCGCTGCGGCGCCTCTTGTTCCCGTCGGGTTGCTGCTGACAGGCGCGACTGGCGCGGCCCTGCTGATGAACCTGTTCGTCGGGACGATCATGATGTCCACCCTGGTTATCGGCCCGTTCTTTCTGGCCTTTCATCTGGGGCTGGACGATGCGGAAATCGGGCTGGTCCTGGCGATTGGCCCGGTCATCGGCGCAATTGCCGGCCTGCCGGCTGGTCGCCTGACCGATTGGCTGGGCGCAGGGCGCACCACCCTGATTGCCCTGATTCACATGACCTTCGGTCTACTGTGCCTGGCGCTTTTTCCGCGCATGATCGGGCTTGGCGGATATGTTCTGGCGATGGCAATCCTGACGCCCTCATTCCAGCTGTTCCTGGCAGCGAACAACACCGCCGTTCTGGCGGCCGCCGCCTCTCGGCAGCGTGGATTGTTGTCGGGGTTGCTGGGGCTTTCACGCAATCTGGGCTTGATGAGCGGGGCCTCGGTCATGTCGGCCCTGTTTGTGACGTATCTGGGTGCAGCAAGCGTTGAACAGGTCGCGCCCGCCGACATCGCATTTGCGTTCTCGGCGACATTCACGACCGCCGCCGGGTTGGCCGCCGTGACCCTTGTGATCGCGATTGTCAGCCACGGTCAGCATCGGCACGGCACAGCCACGACCTAGCCGCATCATCAAAATCGCAAGCCACGGTCCCAGGATGGCGGAGAGCCAAAGGACCGGACCATAAAATCGATAAAGGCGCGCACCTTTGCGGTTGTATGTCGTGTGTCCGGATAGGCGGCATATACCCCCGCCATCTCGACCGTAGGCTGATCAAGGCTTAGGGCGACAAGCGCGCCCGAACGCACATGATCGCCAACCAGAAAGCTTGGCTCATATATGATCCCTTGCCCCGCAAGCGCCAGAGCGACCAGCACATCGCCGTTGTCCGCCCGCATGTTGCCCGACACTGGCACCGCGATTTCCGCCATATCGCCAAACAGCCACTGCCCGCGATCGAGAAAACTGGACAACGTGTCGCCAAGACAATTATGCGCCGCCAGATCAGCCAGAGTCTGCGGCACGCCATGTGCATCCAGATAGGACGGTGCCGCAACCACCATCGTCCGACAGCGGGCCAGTTTGCGCGCAATCGTTGTCTGATCGGGGTTGTGACCAATCCGCACCGCCACATCGAAACCTTCGGCCACCAGATCGACCTTGCGGTCACTGGCCCCCAATTCCACGTGCAGACGCGGATAGATCTTCGCCAGTTCGGGCAGCAATGGCGCGATTTCCTTCACACCAAAGGATACAGGCGCGCTGATGCGCAACAGACCCTCGACCTCGACCTTTTCGGCGGTGGCCGCCGCATCGGCAGCGGTCAGATCGGCCAAGACCGGCCTGACCTTATGGAGATAGCGCTGCCCTGCGTCAGTCAGGGTGATCCGGCGGGTGCTGCGATGCACCAACTTTACACCCAGCCGTTCTTCCAGCGCATTCATATGCTTGGTGGCCATCGTGGGTGACATTCCGAGGGTTCTCGCCGCGGCGGAAAAGCTGCCAAGACGGGCAGCTTGTGAAAAAACGGTCATCCCGGTCAGTCGGTCAAGCATACAGCTAACACCATCGGTTAAAAGTTATTGTCATAAACAGCATATTATAAATCATTGATGCCAAATGCATATGGGTTCAAAGGACATAAATTCATGAGAACCCAATGATCGATCCCCGCACCGCTCCGTTCGCCGCCACGCTGCTGCGTGTTACCCTTGGCCTGTTGTTCCTGACCCATGCCTGGCTGAAGATCTTCGTTTTCACACCAGCTGGCACTGCCGGGTATTTCCAGTCTCTCGGCCTGCCCGCCGCGTTGGCCTATCTGACAATTGCCTTGGAGGTTCTTGGCGGCTTGGCCCTGATACTTGGCATTTACAGCCGTATTGCCGCGCTGGTCCTTGTGCCGGTTCTGATCGGCACGATCGTCACCGTTCATGGTGCTGCCGGCTTTTTCTTCAGCAATGAGGGCGGCGGTTGGGAATATCCCGCCTTTTGGACCATAGGCCTGCTGGTATCCGCCATGCTGGGCGAAGGCGCTTATGCGCTGCGCCCCCACACCAACCAGAAAGCTGTTCCCAATGTCTGACATTTCGATCCGTATCGGTTCCATCACGCTGGTCGCAAACGACCTGGAACGCATGACAGATTTTTATTGCAAGGTGATCGGACTGACCGCAATCGAAGTCACCCCGAACTTTGCCCGCCTCGGCATCGGGAACAACGTCTTGCTAAAGCTGATCCATGACCCCCAGGCACCGCGTGCTTCAGCACAGGAGGCAGGGTTGTTCCACATTGCGTTTCTGCTGCCGGCACGGGCCGATCTTGGCCGCTGGCTTGTCCATGCGCGCCAGCACGATGTCACCCTGACCGGCGCAGCCGACCATCTGGTCAGCGAGGCGCTGTACCTGGCGGATCCCGAAGGTAACGGGATCGAAATTTATTGCGACCGACCCGCCGCCCTCTGGTCGTGGTCGGATGGGCAGGTCGAAATGGCAAATCATCGGCTGGATCTGATCGACCTTGTGGCGGCGCGCAAGGGCCAGGACTGGGCGGGGATGCCAATGGGCAGCACCATCGGTCATGTCCATCTGCAGGTCGGTGACCTTCAGCTTGCCAACCGTTTTTACAATCAGGTTCTGGGGCTGGACCTGGTTCATCGAATGTCCGGCGCGGGTTTCTATTCCAGCGATGGCTATCACCACCATATCGCTACAAACGTCTGGAACAGTCGTGGCGCCGGCAAACGCCCTCCGCGCTCGACCGGGTTGGGCATGATCGATATCTTGACCGATGCACCAGAGATCTTGCTGGAGCGGCTGTCCCCGGACATCGCATCATCCGACGGCCTGCGCGGCACCATATCGGACCCCTGGGGCACAATCATCGGGATCCGTGGTCCGAACACACAGCCCATGCAACCGACAATTGCACCCTGACCAAATAGACAGGCTGACCTGCGGCGCAGATTGTGACAAAACATACATAACAACCGGATGGCGCGTGTGAGTGGTTATGAGTTCTGCCATCCGGTTGTAGATCGTATCCAAACATGTCGGCACGTGATCGACAGCCTTGCCTGCCCTGCACAAATTACAACCCAAAGGCGATCAAAGGGCCTGCTTCATGCGGCACCGGATGCGCCGAAACAAGTGCCGGCGGCACGGTTGCACGGCCCGAAACACTCGAACACGGCGTTGTCGGTGATTCAGCGCAATGCCGCGCCAATCGCGCGATGCATGACGAATCGGCTGAAACGTGTTAACCTCTGACCTTCGACAACGTTTAGTTGCGAGGGTGAAGTTATGCGAGTTCTGGTGTTTTTTCTGGTGCCCCTCATGGTTGTTGTCCTGACCCACAGCGAAAGGTCAGTGGCTTTCAACCCCTGCAATCCGGATGTCCGCACCTGCGAATAAATACCGGATCAGGTTGCGGAGGCACCGGGTTCTGTCATGGAAGAATTTCCTGATACCTTCTGGCCATCGGCGTCAGAGGATGGCGGCGCGTTTGCGTCAATGGATATGTGGTTTGCCCTGTCTTTCGTGATGGGGTTGGCGGTCCTGATGGTGTTCAGCTGGCGGCGGCTGTTCAATGAACGCGAATTCGACATCAATGAAACCTCGGATCGATTGCTCAGCATTCTGCCCCCCGGCACCTTGCGTGGCACAATGATCCTGATGCGTGCCTATCTGATCTATCTTCTGATCGTCGGCACCGCATATACTGTTCTTTCCCTTGGCGGCGCCTATGTTCTGCAAGTCGCGCAAATGCTGCGAATTGGCGAGGAATCGGGCCTCAATTTCCTGTCCTCCAACATGGCGTTCGACGATCCGGCCTGGCCGCTGGCCGTCAGCCTTGCCTTTGTCGGGTTGGCCGACACGATCCCGAAACTGAATGTCATCGAACGTCATATCCGCCGGCTTGCGCATCGTTCGATCGGGATTCCGCCGCTGATCCGATCCCTGACGCGAACCGTGCTGCAGACCCGACTGGATCGCAGCACAATCCAGTCAGGCCCTCGTGCGGCGGAACATGGGGCCTTTCGCGACCTGCTGGTCAAGTTGCAAATGACCGGACAGGCAGACAAGTTCGTCGATCGGCTGGACCGGATTGCACTGCTGGGTGATCAGGTGCTGGGCGATCAGGCGCCCTGGCCTTCATCGCAATTGCGCACCCGCTTCGATCTGGCAATACACCCCGTCAAGCATGACATCGATATGCTGTTTTCCGATATCGACGGCCTGTTGCTGTTGCTGAATGACGCTGCCCAACAGCGCGACGGCCCAGACCCGGCCAAGACCGCCCATCTGCGCCGCCAATGCCAACAAGCTGAACAGCGCGCCGAAATGGTGGACCGTGACCTGAGCATGCTGATCGCGATATTCGCCGAGAACGAACCGCTTCTGCCCGAGGAATCCAAACCCTTGCTGGGCAGCTTTGTCGATCGCATCTATGAACAACGCGATCTGGGCCGCCGCGTCATGGATCGGCTGCTGATGATCCTGGGGGTCTTGCTGGTCATGGTGTGGCTGGCAACCTTTGCGGCCACGCGCTGGGGGGCCAACCCCGTCGTCGGTCCACTAGGCGTCACGGGCACCGCGACCTACCTGACCATGCTGATGCTGACAATCTATGCGCCATCGGCATTGATCGGGCTGTCATATCAACAGGCGCGGCTGGACAGACGGCAATGGCGACCGGTCTTTGGCCCTGACCGCCGGATGATATTTCCGCCACCGGTCAGCCAATATGGCGCGACGTTCCTGTGCGGCTATGTCCCGGTCCTGCTGTTGCTGGCGATATTCTTTGCGATCTTCTTTCTGGTGCTGTCCAATGATTTCAGCACGGCAAGACAGCAATTCCTGCTCTTTCTGCCGGTCTATGCGGTCTATGCGGCAATGGGGGGACTGCAAAGCGCGTTCTCGGCATTTGCACAGGGCGAAAGTCGTCCGGACGCCAACGGCGCGACCGGAATGCTGGCCCCGCTGCTTCATGCGGCATTGGCCGTGGTGATCCTGACCGCACTGTATGAGGCTTATAGCCCGTTGCTGGCCAATCGCGCGCATGGCGGGGCCGTCACCTATTGGTTCCTGATCTTTCAGGCCAGCGCGGTGGCATTTCTGGTGACCCTGCTTTCGCGCACTGCCACCCCCGAGATCATACCCGCCAAGCTGACCCGAGCAGAAGAGGCCACACAATGATCAGAATCTTGTTTGCCCTTGTCATGCTGGGCCTTGCAGGCCAGGGCAGCTATGCACAGGAAACGGTGCGGGTCGGCTTTCGCGCCGATGCCCCACCCTTTTCATTCCGCGACGGATCGCAGCTTGGGTATCGCGGTTTTCTCGCCGAGCTGTGCGAAGATATCGTTGACGATGCGGGGCTGGTTCTGGAACCGGTCGAGATTTCCGCCGAAACGCGTTTCGAGATGTTGTCGCGCGGCGGCCAGGCACAGGGAATCGACCTGCTTTGCGATCCCACATCGGTGAATGGCGACCGGATGTCGAAATACCTGCTGTCCCCTATCGTCTTCGCAACCGGCGCCGGATATTTGCGTCATTCGCGGGTTGGCAGCGAAGATGAAGGCCGCCAAGAGGTTCTGGTCGGCTTTCTGCGCGGCACGACTGCGGGCGTGGCGGTCGACATTGCCCGAAACTCGGCTCAGGTCATCAAGACAGTCTCCGGCGGGACCATCAAGAATGTCGAGGTTGATGACCACAATGATGGCATCACGCGGGTCTGCGGGGGCGAGCTGGATTTCTATTTCGGTGACATCGATATCCTGCGCGCGGTCAAGGCCCATCTGATCGAAGATCTGGGCCTGGAATGCGACCGCGTCCACAGCAGCGAGGGCCGGTTGTTTTCGTACGAGGCCTATGCGCTGGCCACGAATGCGGACCGTCCCGACCTTGCACTATTGGTTCAACAAGGCGTGTTCCGCGCATTTTCCGATGGCCGCGCACGCGACAGTTATGCCCGCAATTTCGACCGGCGCATGGGGACCGCGCTGAAGGCCGTGTTTGCCCTGAACGCCGTGCTGCCTTGCGGCAGCGTTCTGGCCCGTGATCCCTGCCGCTGAACGACGGCAGAAATGCATAAGAACTGGGGGAAAAGATCATGTCACTCGTCGCAGATATCAATGCCCGCATACAGGTCGCAACGGACCAGAACGATTCCGAGGCGCTGAACCAGCTTTTGCAAGAACTGTACCAGCAGGGACAGGACGCCGAACGGCCTTATGACGCCGCAATCGAGTTAAAACCGGAATATCGCGACGAACTTGCCGCCGAAGGCTTTGAAAGCGATGCCGCGCTGAACTGGGCCAACCGGATTGCCCGCTCCAGGAGGTTGGTGGACTATCGCGTAAAGATGCTGACCGGATTTTCCGGCCCCCAGATCGTGTCCGAAGGCGACAGCTGGTTCCAATACCCGCTGCTTCTATCTGATATCATAGATAATTTCATCGCCCAGAACGATCTGGCGACCTATTCGCTCGGCGCGGCCGGGGATCTGGTCGAGCATATGGCAATCAGGCGGGAATATCACCGGGCGCTTGGCACGACGGGTGCGCGGGTCATGGTTTTATCCGGGGGTGGGAACGATCTTCTGGGCGATGGGCGCCTGTTTGACCTGCTGCGCCCCTATCACTCGGGGGCCACGGCCGATGACCTGCTGGACATGCCATCGCTGCAGGCCGCATCACAACAGATATTGGGCTATTATGCCCGTATCCTTGCCGATGTACGCATGAACCATCCCGGCGTCATGATCTTTGGCCACGGATATGACACGCCGTTTCCGCGCAAGGGCAAGAAGCATTTCGGCAAGCCGTTTGAAAAGGCCGGTATCCCGTTGCCCGTCGGGCGCGACGTCATTCGGATGATCGTCGAATATTTCCGCGAACGCCTTGTCGATCTGGCCGATCAGTTTCCGAACTTCCGATTTGTCGATCTGACCGGCACGGTGGGCGAACATCCAAATTCATGGTTCGATGAATTGCACCCGCAAGATACCGGCTTTGCCAAGGCCACCGAACCCCTGCTGTCCGCTGTGCGCACGCATCTGGACGGCCCCGCCAGCCCGCTGTTTGAATCCGCAGATCCCGACGGCACCGCAACGGCATCCCCCGCCCCGGTCAGGATCGTGCTTGATCCCGGACACGGGGGCACCGCCAGCGTTTCCGGTTCAAGCTGGAACAATGCCCTTGGCCCCGGCGGTTCGCTGGAAAAGACTTGGACGCTCGATGTCGCCAAACGCACCGGGAAACGGCTGGCCGCACGAGGTCTGGGCGCCGTTCTGACCCGCAGCAACGACGTCAACCTGACATCTGAATCACGCCGCAACATTGCCCGCGCGATCGAGGCCGAGGTGTTTGTTTCGATCCATTTCAACGCCTCGACCGGGCATAATGCACAAGGCACGGAAACCTATGTTCATACCCGCTCGGGTTCTGCCCGCAGTATCCGACTGATGCGCCATGTTCAGGCGGCGATGGTGTCGGCGCTTGGTCTGACCGACCGCAACCGAACCCGCACGCATGACGGCGTTCTGCGCGGGTCATTCGGCGTCATCCGCGAAAGCGGGCATTCCGCCTTGACTGCCGCCTGCCTTCTTGAAGTCAGCTTCATGGATCGCATCGATGAAGAAAACCGGATCCGGCAAGACAGCTATCGCGACCGGATCGCCGAAGCCCTGGCCACAGGAATCCAGACCTTCATGGCCGGCGAAACCGGTCTGGAAAGCAATATGGCCATATCGGCCGAAGAGCCGGGCGATCACGAAGATGCAATTGCCGAACATGCCGCAAGGGCAGGTCTGACAGTGACGCAATATCTCGGCTTTGCCGAGGCACGCCCCATTCAGGTGGCCGATGCCGAAAGCACTGCGGACGACAGCCGTGGCCAGGGTCATGCCGATGGCAGCGTCTTGGCCAACTGGGAAACAGCCGACACATCTGACCGCGCAGCCGCGGATCTGGTTGACCAGATCGCGCGTGACCTGGCCCGCCATCATCAGGTCAGCGTCTCTGATCCCGATGCCGGCGAAGACCGCTTTCTGGATGCTGCACAAGCCCTGATTCTGTCCGGCGCGGATCAGGATGCCCGATCGGATCGGACGGTTCTGGAACGGGCATTCGGCAACGCCCGTAGTGATGACGGCCTTGAATCCGCCAGTTTCGATTTTGGCGCGTTTCGCGACTTTCTCGACTCGTTGAACCTGCGCCACTTCACCGCCGCCGAGCTGCTGTTTCTTGGAAACTCGAACCAATCTGGCCCCTGCGCCGCCCGGAACCTGCTGCCCCCGCGCGATGTCTGGAACAACCTTGCCGCCACGGCGTGCATGCTGGATGAAATCCGCAATCTTCTGGGTTGTCCGGTCTATATCCTCAGTGGTTATCGCAGCCCTGCCTATAACCGTTGCATCGGTGGCAAATCCACCAGCGGCCATCTGCGCTTTAACGCGCTGGACTGGACGGCCGCCGAAGGCAGCGTCGCCGAATGGCATCGTGTCGCCACCGAAATCCGTGCGCAGCGTCCCGAATTCAATGGCGGCATCGGGCGATATGACACGGGACGTTTCATTCATATCGACACACGCGGCAGCCGCGCCGACTGGTGAGGAATATGGCAATGCAGGTCGATTTTCTAAGCGACTGGACAGAGCAGCCCTTCGCCAAGCTGGCCGGCAACACCAGCGTGCATCAACCCGAACAGATGATGCGAGGCTGGAATGCCGTCGACGGGCTGGAGGCCAGCGTTGGTGCGCGTTCGCTGATTGATGCCGGGCTGCTTGAATTGCTTGCGACCTATCGTCGGGCCGTTTGCCGTATTCTGTGCCAGGGCACCGATCATCGTGGCGTCTCGGGCAGCTGGTCCGGCACGGGCTTTCTGGTCGGGCCGAACCTCTTGTTGACCAATCACCATGTGCTGAACAGCATCGCCACCGCCGCGGAAGCCAGTGTCGATTTTGAATATGAACGGTCACGCGATCAGTTGTCCGGCGCGGCAGCGGCAGGTTATGGCCCGCGACGCGAATTGCGTCTGGATCCTGAAAGGCTGTTTGTCACCAGCCCTGCGGTCGGTGGACTGGACTATACCTTTGTGCGCATCGCCGCGGATCTGGCGGCGCCATACGGCCATATTCCCATGTCACGCGGGTCATTCACGGGCCGCAGACATGAACCGGTTTTTCTGCTGCATCATCCGAATGGCGATCTGAAACAGGCCTCTGTCGATGATACCGAGATCCTGAATATCGATGCCGATCTGCTGCTGTATGCCGCCGATACGAATGCCGGTTCATCCGGCGCACCGGTGATCACCCGCAATGGCAAGCTATGCGCCTTGCATCATGCATATCGAACCCGCGAGCAGATGGATATCTGGCATGCCGATCGCGTGGCCGAACTGATCGATGGCGGCAGCTATGATGTCGCCAATGAAGGCATCAAGATATCCGCGATTGCGATTGACCTGGAAACCCAGTTGAACAGTCGCGGCCCCAATCACGCCGCGATCAGCGAGGTGCTGTCGAACTTTATCGATACCGATACGCTGACCGGCCCCTTTGGCGTTCTGGGCCGTCAGCCGCGCACCGAAAGCAACCGCGCTGATTCAGGCACCACACGCGTCGCCGAGGCGATCAATGCCACCGAGCAGGATCTGGATATCGCGGTCTGGAACATGGAATGGCTGAACGCCCAGCATAATGACGATGCGGTGCGCAAACGGATTGCCACAGTCTTTGCCGATCTGACCCATGACGCCTGGGTGTTGAACGGCATTTCCCCCGAGGCGGCGATGGCCCTGCGCAACACCCTGCGCGACAGCTTTGGGCAGGAATATGAATGCATTCATGCAGAAGATGAAATCCATCCCGCCCAACCCAGCATCTCGATCATCTATAACTCACGCAGCCTGTCGATCACCCGCGCGCCCTGGCCCGCCGAGGTCGAAGCCCTCTGGCGGTTGCGTGCAGGGCGCGATATCGGGCTGGAATCCCTGCATGGCCCAGTTTTTCCCAGCTTTCCGGCCCGCTTCGAGCTGAACATCCTGCGGCGTCAGGTTCCAACCCGCCTGTTCTTGCTGCCGCTTTTCGTCGGCGAACGGATCAATGCCATGCTGCGGCGCGCGGTTGCCGCCCGCCTGCTTGAAGTGATCGTCGAGATGATGGGCCCGCATGTCGAGGCAGATCAGGACTGGCTGATCGTCGGGGATACCAACACCCCGCTGCGCGATGCGCGCCTGGACGCGCTGCGCCGACATGATTTCGCCCCGTTGATCGCCTTTGATCGCGCGCGCGGCGGCATGACATATCTGGCGGGACGCAACCGGATCATGTCGCATATTTTCATTCCACGCGGCATGGAAACAATCGGGAATGACAGTGGCCATGTGACCACCGTGGCGCGGGCGTTCGAAGGCGAATTCATCGATTCGGTGACCGGCGCGACGCCATTCGGGTTGCGGATTTCGCTACAGGACCCTGCGATCGCAAAGGATCTGGCCCGGATCGAACGCTACCTGTCGTCGCGCCATCAGGACGCCAGAACCGGCGGGCGGTCCTTTGAATCCGCCGACAGCTGGATCTGGGAAGGGTTGGGCAAGGCAGAATTCATCCGCCGCAACCTGCGCGCGCTGCACCATGCAATCGACATGGCCAACGACCATCCTGGCCCCGATGATCTGGCCCTGAGCCTGCATGATTTCGTGGTCTTGATCTATTGCGAAGCCGGGTTCCGCAATGGCGCCATGGACCCTCAGGCACATCACAGCCTTGGCGAAAGGGGGCTGTTACCACTGCCCGACAACCTGTCCTTCTGGATCGGCGCGAACATGCCCCGCCATGACACGTTGTTGCCCATTGCCCGAAACATCACCCTGTATGCGCAATATCTGGCCAAGGTCAAAAACCGCAATGTGCGCCAGAGTTCGGCCGGAATGCTGTATCGCGATCTGTTTCGCGCGCCGCAAATCGCTATGGATCCCAACCGGTCCGCAGCCCTGTTGGCGGGTATCATTCATGGCTATTTCGTTGACCGGAACTTCGCCAATGGCCGGGCGCCGGACCCGCTCTGGATACTGGCCGGCTATGCCGATGACATGCCCGTTCAGGACATCTTGCGCGGCAGTGGGTATGTTCATGAAAACAGCGCGATCCTGCAAAACCGTCAGGCCAATATCAACCTGGCGTTGCAACTGATGCAGGCAATCGGGCCGGTTGCCCAAAGCGGATGAAATTGCACAGTTGCGCGCTTCGCCCTAGCATATGAAAAGCTAAGGCAGCGCAATCATGGCAGGCAACGGTGAATATTCGCTTTCTGGAAACTTTCGTCACCGTCGCCGATCTGGGCAGTTTTCGGGCCGCAGCCGAACGGCTGAACATTTCGCAGGCTACGGTATCCAGCCGGATTTCTTCGCTGGAAACCGAACTGGGCGTAAACCTGTTCGACCGTGAATTCCACGCCACGCGCATCACCGTTGCCGGGGCGCTGATCCTTGACAAGGCACAGGACATTCTGGCCACGGAACGCAAATTGCGCTTTACGCTATCGGATCCTGCCAAGGCGGCCGGGCGCGTGCGCTTGGGGCTGGTAACATCGATCGTGCACACATGGTTTTGCGATCTGATGGAGGAGATCGCCCGTTGCTATCCCCGCCTGGAGCTGGAATTGACGATCGAACCGACGACCAATATCGCCGCGACCTTCGATCGTGGCGGGCTGGATATGTTGCTGACCACGCAGGAACAACAAGGCGAACAGATCGCCTGCGTGGAATTGCCGCCCCTTGCAATGGCATGGTTCGGCCCTGCCGGAATGCGCGACGAACAGCTGACCCTAGCCGATGTGATCACCGGCCCGTTGATTACCTTTACGCGAAATTCGCGCCCCCATGCCAATGTCGTCGCCCTGTTCGAAGAACAGGGTCTGCGTCCGTCGATGGTGCATTGCGTCACCTCTATTTCCGCAATCGCGCGTCTGACCGAACGCGGTCTGGGCGTCGCCACATTGCCGCGCGGTTGCGACCTGGCCGGACCGGGATTGTGCGAATTGCAGGTTGATGCCGCTTTGCCTGAACTGCCCTTGTTCTGCGTCTGGCGGCGAAACTCGGACGCCGCGATCTATCGCGCCATCGCGGATCTGGCACGCAACTGTGCCGAGACCCACCGGGAAGCCTCGTTTTTTTCAGAAAAAACATAGCGATAGGAAAACCCGATCACCCCCCGCAAAGATTTACCATTTGCCTGATCGCCGATTTGCCCCGAACCTAGCCCGAACGCAATCGACGTGACGCGGGGCGCAAGCGCCCTGCCCGACCGTCCCGCAGGCAGGACATAGCATGAGCAAGATCCGTTCGACCGAAGAAGCCCAATTGTTCGTCTGGAGCGATGTCGACCCCGACCACGAAGGCGATTTCAACCTGTGGTATGATCGCGAACATATGGAAGAACGCGTTCGCATCGACGGCTTCACGGGCGCACGCCGCTATCGCGCGGTTTCGGGTTCGGCGCGCCGCTATCTTGCGCTGTATCGCGCCAGCTCTCTGGGTGACTTCACCTCGGCATCATATCAAAAGGCCTTCAACCATCAGACCCAGTGGTCGGTCACGAATTTTACCCGCATGTCGAACACCCGCCGCCGGGTCATGCAGGTCGCGCTGGAAGGTGGCTTTGGCTGGGGATCGGCGGTGGCGATGATCGAACTGGTCCCCGGCGCGGCGGATCAAGACAGCATTCGCAGCGAAATGGAGGCCCTGCTTTCTGTCGAGGGCGTTCTGCGCGTGCACTACATGGTGCCGGATGAAACCCTGTCCACCCCCCTGCCTTCGGAACAGCGCGAAGGCCGTGTTCTGGCCCCCTGCCTTGTGGTGGACGTGACCACCGAGCCGGTCGCCGAGGCAACGTTGCGCCAACTGAGCGAACGCTTTGACGGCGCGCTTCGCGAAGCACAGACCTTTACCCTGCTATGGTCTCTGGACGAACATGACCTGCCAGCCTTGGCAGACTGACAGTCGTGGCGGGCCTGACGGGACCGCAAGAACAGATCAAAAAACCAACCAACCGGGAGTTCTCACATCATGAAACGTTTCTTACTTGGGACCACGATCGCGGTTTTCGGTGCCGGTCTGGCACATGCCGAAACCTGGAAAATGTCGGCCGACGCGCCCGACGGGAACTATCTGACCCAGAATATCCGCGCCTTCGCCGATGACGTCGCCCGCCTGTCCGGGGGCGAGCTGGAAATCGAGGTTGTCTCGAATTCCGTCCTGCTCAAGCGCCCCGAACTCAAGCGCGGTGTCCAGCGGGGTATCGTGCCGATCGGCGAGGTTCTGATCTCGGCGCTTGGCAACGAGGATGCCGCATATTCCGCCGATGCCGTGCCATTGCTGGCGACCACCTTTGACGAAGCAAAGGCGCTGTGGGATGCCTCGCGCCCGATCTACGAGGAAAAGCTGGACGCCGAAGGGCTGATGCTGCTTTATGCGGCGCCCTGGCCGCCTCAGGGGATCTACATGAACCAGGAAGTGACCGATGGATCGTCTTTCGATGGTGTGAAGTTCCGCGCATATAATCCCTCGACCGCTCGCCTTGCCGAACTGTTGGGCGCCGTGCCGGCAACCATCGCCACAGCCGAGATTTCGCAGGCGTTTTCGACCGGCGTGATCAACGGAATGATCACTTCGCCCTCGACCGGAGTGGACAGTCAGGCCTGGGATTTCGTCTCGCATTACTATGACGTGCAGGCATTCATCCCCAAGAACATGGTGATCGTGAACAAGTCTTCTTACGACGGCCTGTCCGCCGAGGTGCAGGCCGCGCTGCAAGAAGCCGCGGAAACGGCACAGACCCGCGGCTGGGAAATGGCGGAAAAAGCCACGACCGAAGCCACGCAGACCATGGCAGACAACGGCATGCAGGTTCTGCCGACGCCCGAAGGGCTGGCAACCGATTTTCAGGAAATCGCCGCGACCATGCGTCAGGAATGGCTGGAACAGGCTGGCGACGATGGCCAGACCATCGTTGACAACCTGAACTAAACCGCCATTTGGCCCGGTGCCGGCATGCCGCACCGGGCCAGTTCCGTCGCGCACCGCACCGCGCGATGCCAGGTCCACCAAGGGAGAGTGCCGCGATGATCCTGACAAGACATCTGTTCAAATTCTGCGGGGCATTGGCCGCGCTTTCGCTGGTCGGGATTGCGGTTCTGATCCTGGCACAGATCGTGCTGCGCCTGATGGGCAGTCAGATCCCCTCGGCTGACGACTTTGCTGCCTGGGGGCTTTCTGCCTCGATCTTTCTGGCGTTGCCGACGGCCCTGACGCATGGCGATCATATCCGCGTCACCTCGCTGCGCCAATTGATGCCTGCGGGCATGGGGCATATCGCCGACATCGCAGCCTCGGGCTTTGCCACGTTGATGATGGGCTGGGTCGCCTGGGCCATCTTTGGCTATGTCCATGAAAGCTGGTCCTATCACGATGTCAGCCAGGGAATCGTGGCCGTGCCGTTGTGGATTCCGCAATCGGCCATGGCTTTCGGCGCCATCCTGTTTGCCATCGCCTTTGCCGAACGCACATTGCGGCTGGTCCTTGGCCTGCCGGTCGAACGCGACGATGTCGCCGAACAGGCAAAGGGGGAATAACATGGAAATCCTGTCACAAGCCGCCGTTCTTGTTGTCACGCTTCTGGTTCTTTTGGGGCTGGGAGTCTGGGTGGGGGTTGCCCTGCTGGCATCTGCTGTCGTCATCTTTCTGCTGTTCACCTCCAGCCCGGTCGACGCCATCCTTGGCACGACAATGTGGGCGCATTCGGCCAGCTGGACCCTGACCGCTCTGCCCCTGTTCATCTGGATGGGTGAAATTCTGTATCGCACCCGGCTGGCCGAGGACCTGTTTTCCGGCCTTGCCCCCTGGGTGGGGCGCCTGCCGGGCGGGCTGGCCCATGTCAATGTCGTCGGTTGCGGTATCTTTGCTGCGGTCTCGGGGTCATCGGCCGCGACGACCGCGACTGTCGGGCGCATCTCGTTGCCGGAACTGAAATCCCGCGGCTACGATGATCGCCTGGCAATCGGATCTCTGGCGGGTTCGGGAACCTTGGGCCTGTTGATCCCGCCTTCGGTGGTGATGATCGTCTATGGCGTGGCCGCGCAGGTGTCGATCAACCGGCTGTTTATCGCCGGGGTGGTTCCCGGCCTGATGCTGATGGCGCTGTTTTCCGGCTATATCGCCTTGTGGTCGCGTATGAACCGCGATGCGATGCCCGCACCCGAAACCAGCATCGGCTGGCGTGAACGCCTTGTCCGCTTGCGCCTGCTGATCCCGGTGGTCGGATTGATCATCGGCGTCATCGGATCGATCTATGCAGGCTATGCGACCGCAACCGAGGCCGCCGCCATTGGCGTCGCAGGTGCCCTGATCATCGCGGCTGTCGGTGGGTCGCTGACCCGTGCCAGCTTTGTCGAGGCCCTGTTCGGTGCCACGCGCACTTCGGCGATGATCGGGCTGATCCTGCTGGGCGCCGCATTCCTGACCTCGGCCATGAGCTTTTCCGGTCTGCCCGCAGATCTGGCCGAGGTGATCTCGAATAGCGGCCTTGGCAAGGCTGGGCTGATCGCCATGCTGACCATTCTGTTCGTGCTGCTGGGTTGTTTCCTCGACGGAATTTCGATCGTGGTTCTGACCACTTCGGTGGTGATGCCCGCCATCGCAGCAGTCGGGATCGACCCCGTATGGTTCGGCATCTACCTGATCATCGTGGTCGAAATGGCACAGATCACGCCGCCCCTTGGTTTCAACCTGTTCGTGATCCAGAACCTGACCGGTCGCGGTATCTTCGAGATCACGCGGATGATCGTGCCCTATTTCCTGATCCTCGTATTGGGCGTAATCCTGTTGACCGCATTTCCCGGCATCGCCACCTGGCTTGTCGAACAAACGATCTGAGACCTGACATGACCCAAGACTTGCTGAACGCCGCGCGCGCCAAGGCCGCCGCACCCGATTTCACCCAGGTTTTCGACGACCCGATATACGCCGAAGGCCCGCTGTCGGGCCTGACCGTCGCGGTCAAGGACCTGTTCGATGTCAAGGGCTATGCCACCGGTGCCGGCACCGCGCCGCAAGCCGATAGGCCCCTGGCAGAACGCGATGCGGCGGCCGTGGCACGACTGCGGGCGGCCGGCGCGGGGCTGATCGGACATGCGAACATGACCGAATACGCCTATTCCGGTCTGGGGCTGAACCCCCACCACGGGACACCATTGACGCCCCTGATCGACGGCGCGATCGCGGGTGGATCGACCTCGGGCGGGGCATCGGCGGTGGCGCGGGGGGTGGCAGACATCGCCCTTGGAACGGACACCGGTGGGTCTGCGCGGATTCCGGCCGCGTTCTGTGGGATCTACGGGTTCAAACCGACGGCCAGCACCATTTCGCGCGACGGGGCCGTCCCCCTGTCACATTCGCTGGACAGTGTGGGCGTACTGACACGAGATCTGAACCTGATGCGTCCAACGCTGAATGTCTTGCGCGACAGGCCGCTGATGGCGGCCGACATGCCTGCAACCATTATCGTGCCCGAAAATTTCGGTATGGACGATGTCGCCCCCGAAATCATGGACGCGTTCGAGACCGCCTTGACGACCCTGACCGCAGGCGGTGTCACCGTGCGCCGGCTGTCGATGCAGATCTTTGATCGCTATCGCGCCTTGCCGGTCTGGCAATTCAGCGCCGTTGAATCCCGCTGCCATCATGGCGAAAGCTATGACCAGCACCGCGACCGGCTGGATCCGCGGGTCGCATCACGCATGGCGCGCGCCGAAGAAACCGATGCCGCCGGCTATGCGCGCACTGTTGTCGCGCGCCAGGCCATGGCGGATGAGGCATTGCGCCTGTTCGGTGATACGCCAATCGCATTGCCGACCGTCGCGGTCCTGCCCCCCATGCTTGCCGATCTTGCCGACGACGCCACATATGACCGGCTGAACCTGTTGGCGCTGCGAAACACCAGTTTCGCCAATGTGATCGATGGCTGCTCTGTCAGCCTGCCATTCAGCGATCTTCCGGGGGCCGGGCTGATGCTGACGGCACCGCGCAACTGCGATGCCGCGCTGTTGGGAATGGCAGAAGTTCTGGCCCACGACCTGTGACGACCTCGCCCCCCGCCAGCCGCTATGTCGCCCTGGGCAATCAACGCTATCATGTGCAACATCTTGATCTGGGTGACGGTCTGACCGGCATCAGCGATCTTGCCGTGCATGGCGAACGGGTGATCGCCCTGAGGCGTCAAGCCCCCGAACTGGCTGTTCTGGAACCCGCGATGGCGTTGGCTGATCATCCTTTGCGCCAGATCACCTGTGGTCACGGACTGCGCGCCCTTGGCCCGGATATGTTGGCCGCAACCGATATGGACGGCCACAAGGTGGTTTTTCTGAACGCCCGGCTGATCGAAACCGCGCGGCTCCATTGCGACGAACGCCCCGGTCTGGGCCGCCCATTCAACCACCCGACCGATTGCACACGCGGGCGCGACGGGCGAATCTATGTTGCCGATGGCTATGGCAACAGCGCCGTGCATGTGTTCGACCCCACGCTGCGGCACCAGTTCAGCTTTGGCAACGCCGGCACCGGGCCGGGGCAGTTCTCGACCCCGCATAGTATCCTTTGCGATCCTCAGGGTCGGATCTGTGTCGCTGATCGCGAGAACAACCGCGTTCAACGCTTTGATCCCGAGGGGATCTGGCTTGACGAGATCGGCGGGCTGCACAAGCCGATGGCATTGGCGTTGGGCGTGGATGGCAATCTGCTGGTCACCGATCAGACGCCACGGCTGTCCGCCTATGATCCCGACGGCCAGCTGACCGGGCGCTGTCGGACCTTTGCGACCTATGCGCACGGCATGGATGTGGCACCTGATGGCACGATCTATCTGGCCGAAATGATGCCCGATCGGATCACGGCCCTGATTCCGACCGATTAGACCGCGCCCACGGCTTTCCGTCTGGACATGTCGCCGGATAAATTCCGGTCACCTGTAACAGAATGGGTCGTTCTTTCGAAACGGAGTGTGGTGCGGTCCGGATTGGCAAGTCCGGCGTGACCTCGCTGGCCGGATCCAGAGGTTCATCGCACCGTCAAAGCCGATCAAATCGAAAGTCAGACACCATCATGCAATCTACTGTTCAACCTGCCCTGCTGCTGATCAGGGTCACCTTCGGGCTGTTCCTATTGGCCTGGGGCGCAAACAAGCTGGTCGATACCCAGGGCACATCCGGGATATTCGCGAAATTCTATGGAATCGAACAGCTGGCAACCTCGGGGTCGCTGATCGCGGGCGGCCTGCAAATCCTGCTTTCGCTGGCCATCATCGCGGGGGCATACAAGACGATTTCCTATGGAATCGGTGTCGTCATTCACGGCATTTCAACAATCGCCACGGCCGGGCACATATTGATGCCGCTGGCCGAAGGATCGAACCTGCTTTTCATGGCTGGCCTGCCGATCATGGGGGCAATTCTGGGCCTGTTCATCGCCCGCAAGCATGACACATTTCTGTCGTTCGACGCCCTGCGCGCGAAACGGGGTTGATCACCCGGCTATAACAAGGGAAGGGCCCGCGCGGGCCCTTCCACAGGGCAGGATGACACCTGCCTCAGCGTTCCTCCCCGCCATCTTCTGGCGCGTTCTCGGCACCGCTGTCACCGGTCATGTAATCGGGCGCTCCACGCGGACGTCCGCGCCCCGCCGAACCTGCGGTCAGTGCAGGCACTGCTGCTTCGCTTGCGACGCGAATATGCATGTCGGTTTGCGGGAAGGGGATCGAAATGCCCTTGCGATCAAAGGCTTCCTTCACCGCGCGAGTCAGGTCCCAATACACGGTCCAATAATCGGCGGCTTTGGTCCACGGACGAACGATGAAATTGACCGAGCTGTCAGCAAGTTCGTTGACCCGAATGACAGGGGCCGGGTCGGTCAAAACCATGGCATGCCCCTTGACCACCTCTTCCAGCGTTTGCTGTGCGGTTTCGATGGAATCGTCATAGCCAATGCCAAACACCAGATCGACGCGACGGGTCGCCGAGGCTGTGACATTCGTGATCACATCACCCCAGACCCTGGAATTCGGAATGACGATGACCTGATTGTCCGGGGTCAGCACCGTGGTCGACACGATCGAGACAGTGCTGACCGTGCCACCCGTGCCGGCGACGCTGACATAATCGCCTTCGTCAAAGGGGCGGTTGATCATGATCATCAGTCCGGCCGCCAGGTTGCCAAGCGTATCCTGCATCGCGAAGGCCGCAATGAATGACGCACCACCAACCAGCGCAAAGAGCGGCGCAATATCGATGCCAAGCGCCGACAGCACGATCATCAAACCGATCGCAATCGTCAGCCAGTAAACCGTCATGGCCATGAATGCCTGCAACAGCTTGGACAGGTTGGGCAGACGGCGGAAAAAGCGTTGCGCGTATCCCCGCACCAT
The DNA here is from genome assembly GCF_028294535.1 of Paracoccus onchidii. GTDB lineage: Bacteria > Pseudomonadota > Alphaproteobacteria > Rhodobacterales > Rhodobacteraceae > Paracoccus > Paracoccus onchidii. Next base: position 63,181 of record NZ_JAQBIE010000019.1, read on the forward strand.
CCGCGCAACGATCAACAGACCGAACAACGCGGCGACAATCACCCCCACGCGTTCGGCAATCCGCAGGCCGCCATCTTTGGAAAACACCCAGTTTTGGGCCTGTTGCATCAGGGTGCGCCAATCCGCGCGTTGCTTTTCTTCGACAACGATGGCGCTGCGATATGCACGCAGACTGGCGATCTCGGCCTCATCCCCTCCCTTTTTTTCCAGCATATTCACAACCGCCGTATAGCGCGCGAATATGTCCTGCCTTTCACGGGTCAGTTCGACGACCTCGTTGCGGGCGGTGTCGGCGGCCGCTCCGCTGGCATTGCGAACCTCGATCTGCTTGTCGGCGACTGCTTCAGTCTGTTCACGCGCAATCTCCTGCCATGCGCCCGCAAGCGCCGACAGTTCGCCAGCCGTCAGGGGAATCAGGCGGATTTCAAGCTCTTCAAGGTCGATATCGGGGGTGACCAGACCCGCAGGGTAATCCGATGCGGCTTCTGCGGTTGGGGCCGCGTCTTGCGCGGCTGCATCTTGCGCATAGGCCAGTTGCATCGGTGCCGTCACAGCCAATAGGGACAGGACAAGCACAAGTTGAAGTATGCGGCTCACGTATAACCTCCGCCGTTTGTCGGGATACCGATTTTTTCCAGTTGATACAGGGAACATGCCGCATTCAATGCCCTGCCGCAACAGCAGGCGGGGCATTTGCAACGCAAATCCAAGCGTTTTCGTTAGGTAACTTGCGGGCCGGTTCGCGCCAATCAACCACCCATGGCGACCGACAGGCGGGCATAGCTGCACAGGCAACGTTTCGAATATTCCAGTTTGCGCGATGCGCCCCCGTCAAAACCAACCGCAATTCCGCAATCTTCACGTGCTGCCCCCGCCATCTGATAGGCCGGGCCATTTCCGCCGGTCGCAGCAAATGATTGATATTGCTGCACGGCGGTTGCCAGTTTCTGGCGCAGGTCCTGTTCCAGCGATGCGCCGATATTCGATTGCGACAGCTGAATTTCACGATAGCTGCGGCAGGCGGCCAGCATGTCATCCAACGTCACCGTCACACGTCTGTTCGATCGCTGCGCGGTTGCGACATTGACCAACAGCTCGTTTTCGCCCCGGCTCTCGACATGATCGATCCGATCAACGGGGGCGCCAAGCGCGATCAGTGCATTTGCCACGGTCTGGGCACGGCGGCGTCCCAGATCAAGGTTATACGCGTTGCTGCCCACCGCATCGGTATAGCCGATGACCACACTTGGCTTGTAGCTTTGGGCGGCAATCAGTTTCTGGGCGATGGCCTCGACCTGTTGGCGACCTTCCGCGTCAAGTTGATCCGAATCGAACTGGAAATTGACCGTGCCGATATCCTGCGCAAAGCCCATCACTGGCAGCATACATACCACTAGCGTCGCCAATAGCGACCTGAGCAAGCCTGATCCGGGCATTTGGGTACCTCGTGCATGTTCGGTTTCGTGCCATCAAGCCACAGACCGGGCCCCCTGTCGATATTAAACCCCCCGAACCATAAGCTTGGACTTTAAAGCGGGTCCGGGACTGTGATCTTATGGTAACGACCACAGTGATCGCGCGAATGGCATGGAAAGTTCAGGACAGATGACCCCCAGCGAAGCGACCGTTTCAACGCGCGCCAAGGGCGACATCACATCCCAATGGAATTTTTCGGCAAAGGATCGCGACCATCTGGCACAAGCGGTTGCCTATTGTTGCCGCCTGGAGGGGCGCGATATTGCCACCGCAAGCCTGATCGCCGGACTGGCACTGCCGGTGGATGCGATGCTGACGCCTGAACTGGCCTGCACGGCAGCTGAACGACAGGGATTTCGCGCCCGGTTGGTCCGCAGCGCCCTGCCCGACCTGCCCGATGCCGTGCTGCCCGCGGTCCTGTTCCTGAACGGGCGCGATGCCTGTGTGTTGCTATCCCGTGCCGAGCAGACCGTGAAACTGTTCTGGCCAGCCCGGTCCGACCAGGTTCTGGAGCTTGCCCTAAACGACCTCGCCCAGAACTACAGCGGCCACGCGTTGCTGTTGCGCCACGACGATGCATCAATCGAAGACATGGCGGCGGTCCAGCCCTCTTCGCGCCACTGGTATTGGGGCGTCGCCGCGCGCTTCTGGCCCGATTACATGCAGGTCGCGGTGGCATCCGCCATGGTCAACCTGCTGGCCCTGATCATGCCGATTTTCACAATGAACGTCTATGACAGGGTGTTTCCCAATGCAGCCCTGACAACATTGTGGTCATTGGTGGCGGGGGTCGGGATCGCGTTGTCCTTTGACGCATTGTTGAAATGGCTGCGCGCAGCCGTGGTGGAACGCGTCAGCCGACAGGTGGATCAGGCCGTATCCGCCGACATATTCCGACATGTGGCCGACCTGCGTCTGGAAAGCCGGACGATGGCTTCGGGCAACCTTATGAACACACTCAAGGATTATGAACAGGTTCGCGATTTCTTTTCATCGCAAACACTTGCAACCTTGACCGATCTTGGTTTCGCGGTGCTTTTCATCGCGGTGATCGCCTATCTTGGCGGGCCGTTGGCCTTGCCCCCTGCCGCAGCCTTGCTGGTGGTGCTGATCATGGGAATCGCAATCCTTTGGCCCTTGCGGCGGGCATCGAACCAGACACGCCAGACGCAGGGCCAGAAGAACGCCGTCGCCGTCGAGGCCATTTCGGAACTTGAATCCCTGAAAGCCGTCGCCGGTCAGGGCCGGATGCAGGGCCGTTGGGAAGATCAGGTGGCCAATAGCGCACGAGCGCAGGAACAAAGCCGGTCCTTGGCCTTGTTTGCCACCACACTTACCGGTTTGGCGCAACAGCTGGCCTCGATCGGGATCGTGGTGATCGGTGTCTATCTTGCATTGGACGGCCAGCTGACAATGGGCACCGTCATTGCCGCGATGATCCTGTCGGGGCGCGCTCTGGCGCCGACAACCATGCTGGCAAACCTGTTCGTGCGGGCAAGCTTTGCGTTCTCGACGCTGAAAAGCCTGAACCAGATCATGTCCCTGCCCTCGGACAACACGCCCCGAAGCGATCAGCTGAATGTCGGCGTGGCTGAAGGGGCAATTTCGGCCGAAGGCGTTTCGTTGCAATACCCGGATGCGCCATTGCCCGCGTTGGAAGGGTTGTCGCTGACCATTGCGCCCAATGAACGGATCGCGGTTATCGGCGCGGTCGGGGCAGGCAAGACCAGCATGGTGCGGTTGCTGGCCGGACTTTATCGGCCCAGCACAGGCATGATGCTGATCGATGGGCTGAACATGTCCCAGATCAGCCCCGCGCGCCTGCGCCGCGATGTTCAACTGGTGCCACAAGAGGCGGTCCTGTTCTCGGGTACGCTTGCGGAAAACATCGCCTTCGGCAATCCACAGGCCAGCGCGGAAGACATCGTGCATGCCGCCAGGATCGTCGGGGTGGATCGTATCGCCGCGCGACACCCTTCGGGCTTCGCCATGCCGATCAGCGAGCGCGGGCGCAACCTGTCCGGTGGCCAACGCCAGCTGGTCGCCCTGGCCCGCGCCTTGCTGTTGCGTCCCAAGGTATTGGTCCTTGACGAACCCACAAGCGCAATGGATCAGCAAAGCGAAAAGGTCTTTATTCAAAGCCTTGCCCGGGTGATGCAGCATCACCCCATGACCCTGATCATATCGACCCACCGCATGGGCCTGTTGGCCCTGGTGGATCGGATCATATTGCTCGATAACGGGCAAGTGCTTCAGGATGGGCCAAAGGCCGATATCCTCGCGCGTCTTGCCGCCCCATCGGAGGCCCGCGCATGAGCGAATGGCAGCTTCGTGAATTTACCCGTGGGCGCGGCGCGGCGCGATCGGCGCGTGGGTCGTGGTTGCTGACCGCGATGTTGCTGACCCTGCTGACCATGATGATCGCCGCGATCGGTTGGGCAAGCTGGGCCACAATCGAAGAGGTCGCGCGGGCCAGCGGGCGGGTCGTCCCGTCCGGACGGGCGCGGATCGTGGAAAGCCTTGAAGGTGGGATCGTGCGTGCAATTCATGTTGCCGAAGGCGACACCGTGTCCAAGGGACAACCTCTGGTCACCATCGATGACACCAGTTCTTCGGCCAATCTGGGTGAGTTCCTGGCACAGAAATCCGCCTTGCAGGCCCGTAGCATCAGGCTGGATGCCGAAGCAGCAGGTGCCGAGGGCCTGCGCTTTGCAGGCTCCGACATCGATCCGGAATCGGCATTGGCCCTGCGCGAAGTCGAACTTTTTGCCAGCCGCTTGGCATCCTATCGCGGCCAACGGGCCGTGTTGTCGGCCCAGATCACCCAACGCGAACAGGAAATTGCCGAATTCGAACAAAGCCTGCCGCAGATCGCGCATATCCTGGCCTTGCTGGACGAAGAACTTGCCTTGCGCACCCGAAGCGGTGTGGTTTCACGCGCCCAGCTGCTGCCCCTGGAACGGGAAAGGGCCACGAAGAAACAGGATTACGACGCGACGACCGGCAAGCTGGTTCAGGCCCGCGCCGCTCTGGCCGAGGCACAGGCCCGCGTCACAGAACTGGATCTGCAGCGCAGCGCCGAGATCAGCTCGTTGCGCTCAGAGACACTGAACCAGCTTGCCGTGGTCGAGGAATCGATCCGTCGGGCCCGCGATGTCGTTGATCGCGCCAATCTGCGCGCGCCTGTCGCTGGCATTGTGTCGGCACTGAATGTGAACACCATCGGCTCGGTCATTGCCCCGGCCGAAGAAGTGTTGCGCATCGTGCCCGATAACGACCGACTGCAAGTAGATTCCCGCGCCCGTCCCGAGGATATTGCATTCCTGCGGGCGGACCTGCCCGCAAAGGTCAAACTGACCTCATTCGATTTCACGATCTACGGAGCGTTGGACGGCACTGTTACCCGCGTCGGAGCAGATGCCGAACAGGATGACGCCACGGGCGAGGTCTATTTTCCGGTAATCGTCGAAACCAGCGACAGCACCCTGACGCATGCAGGCAAGGAATTCGATATCCGTCCCGGAATGGTCGCCTCGGTTGACATCATGACCGGCCAGCATTCGGTGCTGGACTATCTGTTGAAACCATTCCGCAAGGCCCGGCTAGAGGCCCTGCGCGAACGTTAGGATCAGACCACGGCAGATTGCTGTTGGCCTGCCGCGTCCTCGAAGATCACGGCAACGGATTGCGCCAGACCACCACCTTCGGCGTTCACGGTGGCCACCTGCGTGCCATCAACCTGCAGCGCCCCATCCTCGGCCTGATAGTTGACATGGTCGGACAGTTCGGCGGATCCGGTCAGCTGCACAAGGGCGGAAAGGTCGATCTCATCGCGATCGGCCCCTGCACCCGGCGCGGTGTAATCCGTTATGACGTCAACCATGGTCGGCCCGGCCAGAACAAACACGTCGGACCCCTCGCCACCGGTCATCGTATCGCCGAACGCGCTGCCGATGATCCGGTCATTTCCGGCCCCGCCATCAACCGCGAATCCACGCCCGGCCTCACTGAGATCGATCAGGTCATCGCCATCCAGCAACCGGAACTCGGTGATGCCCGCATATTCGGCCTGACCATCCACCACGATCACATCGTCACCCGCACTGCCATAATGAACGCTGTCCTGACCTTCGGTCGGGCTGTTCCCGGCCGGGGCCTGAGTCCCGGAATCCGGCATCGGATCCGACGAGTCAGGCGCCCCGTCGGTTTCGGCCTCGGCGCTCTGTGGCACAAAGGCAGCCGATTGGATTGCCGCAGATTCGCCTGCCTGTGGCTGATCCGTCGGTTCGGGCGCGGGGGCTGCCATGACACTGGAGCCCGACATCGCGGGTGCATCCACGAACTGAACCTCGACCGGAACAGGATCGGCGGTGCCGTGACTGGTGGTGACCTGAATGGTCGCGGTAAAATCCTCGGCCAGATCAAGCGGGATCGAGACCGACAGCGCGGCGATCGCCGCGGCAAAGGCCGCCGCATCCATTCCGTTGCGCGCAAAGGTCAGGCGGGTGCGCGCATCGTTCAGCTCGCCGCCATTCGGCGCGGTGGTCCCGACCGGAAGCGGTGCGCTGAAATCGATCACCACCTCTTCAAGGGTTTCCCATTCATTGCTGCCCGGAACGATGGCCGCATCTATGCCAAACGCGACCTCTTCCCGACCCGGCGCATTGGTCACGACAATCGGATCCTCGGCCAGCGTCACACTGACATCCAGTTCACCATCGATGGCGACGGTAAAGCTGCCGCTGCCCTGCCCGCCTTCATTCGTCGTCACATCGATACTGCCGCTCAGCGCGGTGCCGTTGGTGGCAAAATCGGCAGGAAAGGTGATCTCCAACGCATCGAATTCCGCCTGCGTGCCGGTAAAGGTCAATGTGCCCCCAGCAGCCATGCCGCTGTCGCCACCCGAGGCCCAGCTTGTGCCATCGGGCACACCGGTCAGGGTATAGGTCACGGTCGCCGTTTCAGACCCATCGGCATCCGTCACGGCAATGGTGAACCCGCCCGCCGGGGCAAAGACCAGCGCCGCATCGGTTTCGTTCAGCGTGACAGTATCTTCATCGACATTGAAGGTCAGATCCGGCGCGGGCGTAATGCTGAATTCGACGATCTCAGGCGCCGAAGCCTGCGTATCAAGGAAGATCGCGCCGGGATCGGTTGAATCGATCGACACGGCGACCACCGAAAGAGCGACATCGCCGGAAAAATCCTCGGCTGGCACGAATGTCACCACCCCATCAGGCACAAACAGGATCCCCGGCCCGCCGCGCCCGGTTGTCGGCACGCTGGCCACACCGTCAACCACCGGCACCTCGACTCCGTCGATCAGAATTGCACCCAAGGCATTTCCAGCGCCATCGGTCGGAATGGTGATGTCAAAGCGCAGTTCTTCATGGCGGTCGGGGGTCGTTCCGTTCAGTGTCAGCATGATCCCGTCCGGGTCATCCTCGGTCAGCGTGCTGGCCGTCGCATTGACCGAAAGACCCGGAACATCCGCGTCAGGCCGCACCCGGATAACGAAATCCTGCACGTATTCGGCAGTATTGTCCGACTGGTCCTCCAAGGCGTTGATAAAGTCTGTTTCCAGCGACTGAATGCTGATGCTCAGCAGAAATTCGTCGGGAATATCGGTATTGATCTCATCCGGGGTTCTTGCATGTTCCGGCAACAGGAACACCGTAACGTTGCGAAACGCGGATTCAGAAATTGTATAGGTGCCGTCGCCATTGTCGATGAAGCCGCCCGTGGCCGGACCGTCCAACCGCAAACCTTGTGCATAGCTTTCACGCATGTCGATGGTGATCGACACGGTTTCCGAGCCATCCTGATCCGAACTGAACACCTGAAAGGCCGGCCAGGTGTTGAACGGAATATCCTCGATAATCTGCAGGATCGGCGTCGCGCCGCTATCGTCGATATAGGCGACACCGGTATCGGGGTCGATCTGGGAATCATCGATGATCGTTTCCGGCACATCGGCAACGGCATCAACATAGATCTGCTTGCTGACCGTAACCGGATCGGACAGATCGCCATCGACATCTTCGGTCTGGGCGGTCACCGAAACGGTTATATAGTCCCCACCGAAATCCGCCGGCGGCGCGACCGAAAGGTTCGCCACATCCGCCGGATCGACCAGATAGGTGCCATCCGCTTCAGGCGTCAGCAAGACGCCACCGGCATACAGGGCAGCATCGATATCGATATTGACGGTCACATTCCCATAGAGACGCTCGCCGCCATCCATGCCGCCAGCGACATCCATCTGGCTGCCATCCAGTTCGATCCCCAGATCAACGGTCTCGTCCTCTTTGACGACATCATCACCCGTGAATGCAATGATCGGACCGTCGGGCACCGGATCAATATAGATGTCGAAACTGCTGCCCTGCGGCGTGCCGGGCGGGCAACCGACGCTGTTCACCGTCATGGTGAAATTGATCTGGTCCAGATTGTCGTAATTGGGGTCGTTCGGACCTATGGTTTCATCGGGGTCGAAGGGGGCCGGTGACGATTGGTGCGGCGGCGGCGTGATCGTGATGCTGCCATCCGTCGTCAAGCCATCATCCGAAATACCCAGCTTGGCAATGTCCACGACCCAGTTCCCACTGGTCGGGTCCAGATAGACCGCGCCCGCCGGATCACTGGAAATCGAGGCCCCCGGCGGCAGCTCGATGGCTATCGTCACGCTGCCATTGTGACCGTTGGGCAAGACCCCCGCCAGATCGGCAAGGCTGTCGTAATTCGGATCGTCCGGGTCCAGGGTTGGCCGCAGCACGATCCCCTCGTCTTCGGGCGTGATGGCCTGTTCGGGCGTAAAGGTCAGCTGCGGCGGATCGACCGGTTCGCATTCGATACCGTCGCCATCATTGGGCAAAACGATGACGGTAAAGGGTTGTGCCGTGACCGCACCGCCCGGCAACGCGTCAATGGCCGCAAGATTGTCGGCAATGTTGTCGGCAGTCAGCTCGATGACGTCCTGATCATCCTCATAGACGATCCCGTAAAGCGTCAGGTCATGGAATGTCGGCTCGGACACGGCACCATTGCTCAGGAACTCGACAGTATCCAGATTGTCTGCGGCCACCAGATAGGTGCCCGTCGCGGGATCCAGCTGTTGCACGCCAGGCCCATAGAGATAACTGCCATCCGGCACGCCATCGATAATGTAATAGATGGTTTCCGACCCATCGAAAGCATCGCTTGCATTCGTGATCTCTGTCATGTCGCCGGACAGGGGATCGGCATCGGCGAAGGCGGGATCACTGTCAGGGTCCACAGGATCTTCGGGGTAATTCCCGCTTTGGATGGCGGTATCTGACAGGCGGTGGCTCAGCGTGAAGGCCGTGTTGGCATAGCCCGCATAGCCATAGATTTTTTCGATGCCATAGCCCGGTCCGTTCTGAAACGTGACCGATACATCACCATCGTCAGCAATCGGGGATCCGTCCGTTGCGCGCGGATCATCCTCTTGCGCGATCAGGTCGGCATCATCGGCGATGCCACGCACATTGACGGTCACCTCACCGGTTCGCGTCACGGGTGTCGAAACGGAATCGGGATCGACTGTTTCGAAATAGGTGACTGTCACATCGAATGTAATGGTTTCATTGCTGTCCTGTCCTGCCTGAACCCAAAGATCCCCGGACTGCGCCAGGGTCAATGTCAGTGTGCCATCGGCTTCCGGGAACAGTTCGGTGCCGCCCGAGGACGGGTCGCCAGCGAAGAAACGCGGCATCCGGCCAAAGGAATCCGGGACAATGTTGGACAGGACAATTTCATCGCCCAAGGCCTCGGGCGAGCCGGGCGAATTTGTGGCATTGTCGATGATATTGCCATCCAGAACCAGACGTACGGCCGTATCTTCGTCGGTCTGGGCGCGTTCCGAAGGATCGCCGCCGTCAGTGACAGGATCGATGGTCAACGGAATTTCAAGGTTCGTCACCCGCGTTCCGCCACCATCGGTTTCAGTTGTCACGACATCGATCGTTCCGACCACCTGACCCGAGAAATGCGTCGGGATGTTGCGAAATTCGATGTGATCCAACTGGTCGGGTTCAAGGCTCCAATAGTTGAACACCTCGCCGTCCGGCCCCGGAACGTTCAGCTCCGTGATCAACGCGGGCACGAGCGGGCTGGCAGGATCGGACGGATCGGACAGCACATAGACCGTCAAAGAGTTCGGCACGTTGCGCAGGATCAGTGCCGTGACCTCTTCGGAACCGTCCATATCCTCAATCCGCGGTTCCAGCGTCACCACCCAGACGCCACCGGCATCGTCAATTTCCTGTTCATTGCCATGCGCGGGTGCGGCGATCTGGGCGAAATTGTTGACCGGATCGACATCGACATCAAATTCAAGGCCAGCCGTCGCGTCATCTGGCTGTTCGGTGCCGGGCGTGTTCGTGGTGAGATCGCGCGTGGTCAGTTCCACCGTCAGATCATCGCCAAAGAACTGACCCTCGGCGGAAAAGCCTGTATTCTCGGGATAATCTTCGCCACGGTTGACGTCATAATCCTCGTATGGCGATGGGGTCAGCCGCAAGGCACCGTCAAACGTGGTCTGATCACCGGTAAAGTTGATCGTCAACAGACCCGTGCCGTCATCATAGGTCACCGAGTCGATCCTGTCCCATTCCGCGTCACTGATCGGTCCGGTCCCGGCGCCATCATAGAACGCGTCGCGCGAAACGACCCCTGCAGTCACATGATCCGCGATCCAGGCGGTCGGGATGTTGCTGATGGTGATCGTTGACAATTCCTCGGACCCGTCGCTGTCGGGTGTGCTGCCCGACAGGCCGACAAACACATGGATTTGCCGGCCGCTGCCCGGTTCGGTGGCGCCCGGCACGTTCGAGCCGTCCTCGGTGCTTTCAAGCAATGTAAGGATCGTCGAAACCGAAATGCTGCCATCCGCGACGGATCCGTCCACCCGCTGCGGGCTGCCATCCGACACCTCATCCGCGGCCAGAACAAATACGCTGGCATCCAATTGCGCTTCCGCCACTGCCGCAACGGTGATGGTTGTCGAGAACTGATCGCTGCCCGCCGGCAACGAAGAACTTGCATTGTCGCTCTGGTCGGTTTCGACATCACCCGGATATGTCACCGGGGTCGAGGTCTCGTTCCACTCCAGAATGCCGTCAATCGATGCGACACCGCTGAAATGCTGGGGGAACGACAAGCGCAAATCGTCAAGCGCCGCGTTGAAATCCGGGTCGGATGTGCCCGCCGTGGGCGTCAATGTATAGGTGATCGAGCCATCGCCGTTGTCGACCGCCCCGATAGAAATGAAACCCGAATACTCGGCGCTGACATACAGATCCATTTCGGTTGCGGGATCAAAACTGTCAGAGGCCGTATCAACCGAAATCGTCAGGGCGATCCGGGTCACCTGTTCCGAGCCGTCGGTATCGGTCAGCACGATGTCATTGGTGTTCAGACGAACGACGCGACGGCCCTGCGTGTTCTCGTTGACATCTGCGCCGCTGGCACCGCCCGATGCCGGATCGATCACGGCATCGACATCCAGATCCACCTCGGCAAAGGCTGTCGCGGTGTCGGTATCGGGGATACTGTCCGCCGTGTCACGGGAAGTAACGGTTGCCCTGATTTCATCCCCGACAAGCGTCGCGACATCGCGATCATCATTGGCCAGTGGCGTCAGATCGATCCCTGCCGTGATCGCGGTCACGCCGTCGACCAGGGTGATCGTCACCGTCGTGCCATCCACCTCTGCGCCCGCGATCAGACCCGTATCCCCCGACAGCAACGCCGGGTCCACGGCCCCGTCCGCACCGGCCCACCCGACCGGAACATTCGACAAGACGATCTGCGTCAAGAATTCAGATCCGTCCGCATTGTCCGGCGTCACGGCATCGAAGGTCAGGGTAAAGCTGCTGTCTTCCTTGACCACGACATTGTCGGCGATCCCGTCATCACCACCATCGCTGACCGTCGCCCCGCTGGCCGACAGTGTGATTTCCGGTTCTGCGACAGGCGTGATATCGAGGTTGAATTCCTCGGAGATGGTGCCGCCCTCATCCGATTGCGCATCGACGGTTATGATGATCCGCCCTGAATAATGCGGCGGCAAAGAAGTAATCGCCAAGGCCTGCAACCGCGCCAGATCGGCGGGTGATCCGGTCAGGTCAATACTGTTGTCCGCAGGCGTCAGGGTGATCGGGCCGGCCGTCCCGTCCGACAGAACGATCCCGCCGTCAGGCAGGCCGTCGAAGGTCAGCGTGATGGTTTGCAGCGTTTCCGAACCGTCGATATCGGTCACCTGCACATCCAGATTCAGCGGAATCGTGGCAGACGGATCATCTGCCAGAGGTCCGACAAAATCTTCGGCTCGGGTGACATCCGCCGTCGTGATCTGGATATCGGCCTCTGGCGTGACATTGATGGTGAAGGCGACGATATCCTGCCCATCGGTCGGGGTATCGACGTCATGGTCATGATCTTCGTCGGTAATGAATTCGACCTGACCGGAAATCGGGGTGTCGATCGTGGCGAAATCGTCCGGCAGCCGGATCACCAGCGCATTATATTCCGCGAGTGTGAAGATGCGCGTGCCATTTGTCGCCGGGGCAAAACTGACAGCATCATCGACCGAAATCATCGCGCCGCTGTCGGGCAGGCCCGTGACCGTGATCTGGATCGTCGTGATGCTTTCCGACCCGTCCGCATCGCTTGGCAGAGGCCCAGGCAGGGATTCCGCGAATTTGAACTGGATGGGTTCGGTGCGCGTCGCGTCATCATCCAGCACCGGTGGATTCACCGGATCGTTTTCAGCCAGCGTCAGGGTGAAATCGTCAGACTCGGGCAGATCGCCTTCGGGCGTCACGGTAATTGTCAGGGTGCCACTGTCGCTGTTCGAGGTTGCATCGCCTTCGTCGGTCAGGGCCGTCACGGTCAGCGACGGTCGTGTCGCGGCGGGATTTTCGGTCGAATAGTCAACCGGCAGCCGGATAGTCAGGTTTTCGTATTCGGCCAGTGTCAGACCCGCCAGCACCCCGGCAGGGATGGGCAGGTAATCGCCCGCACCGGGTGATGCAGCGGTTGAATATTGCGTGCCATCGGGGAAATCGTGGAACGTGACGTCGATACCGGTGATGGATTCCGAACCATCCGCATCCGTGACACGGGGCAGAACGCCGCCATTCGCGCTGTCTGACGGACGAAAGACCAATGGCGCATCGGTTTCCGCAAGCGTCATCACACCGTCTGCGACCTCGGGATCCCCTTCGTCATGGATGGTGATGGTAAAGCTGCTATCGGCCCGGACATTGGGTTCGCCCGTGTTGGGATTGATTTCCAGTTCAACCTGCGCCGTCAGCACACCGGGCGGCGGGCTGATGCTGCTTTCGGTCGAGAAATCCGCCGGAAAGGTCATGGTCAGATCACGCGGCGGAACAGCATCCGATGGATATTCATAGGTAAAGGTGACAAGACCATCGGCGTCGGGGGGCGAAAACGAACCCGCATTCGCCGTTGTTCCCGCAGGCAGATCCTCGATAGTGATCCGGGCGAATTCGACGGTCTCGTTGGAATCCGGATCGACAAAGCTGACATAATCCGCAAACAGGACCGTCAGATCGGCATCGGTCTCGGTGGTTTCGACATCTCCGACGACCTCGGCATCAGGGGTTGGGGCAATGCGCAATGTTTGCGAAGCGACCTCCTGCCCCTCCAATGTGGTCACGGTAATGACGGTCTCGACCGTTCCGTTCACGTCGGGCGCAAATTCCATCACCAAGGCATTTGCCTGTGCGACCGTCCCTGTCCAGGTCAGACTGTCTGCGTCATAACCGCCAATCTCGACACCGCCGGCCCAGAACTCGGTGCCATCGGGCAAGGCGCGGGCGAACCGGATCGTGACGATTGCGGTGAAAGGAGCATTGCCCACAGCATCGGTTTCGGACTGGTCGATATCGCCAATCGCGATATTGATGCCCGTATTCCCCGCGGCAATGTCATCCGCCGTCACCGCATCGACCCCAAGGCGGATCGTCGTGCCAGTATCACTCAGGGCGCCGCCATCCTCGGGAACCTCGATCCTTGCGGGAGCATCGAGATCGATATCCTCGCGATAGTCGATCTCGAGAACATAGATTTCCTGCGCCAAACCATCGCGCGGGCTTGCATCAGGGTCCGTCGTGGTCGGGCCTTCTTCCGATGTCCGCGCAGTCAGATCGAAACTGAGGGGCAGCGCCGTGTCGCCATTCACCAGATCGGACCGGTTCGCCGTCGAGAAATCAGCCGGAACCGTAAAGCTGATCGCATCATAGGCCGCAACCACATCGCCGACATCGCTTTCATTCAGCGTTATGGTCATCGTGATCGAACCGTCTCCGGCGCGCTGAAACGCCACGATTGCCGCCGGATCGATCTGCAGGCCCAGATAATCACCCGTGATCGGATCGCTCAGCGGCGCGCCGGTTTCATCGGTCGCCGGCAGACCGCGCACCACCAGAACCACCTGACGGACCGTCTCTGAGCCGTCGATATCCGTCGCGCGCGGGGCCAGCATATCCGACGGCCGGATCGGATAGGCCGCACCCGCATCATCGGGATCCGCCTGATCCTCGATCAGCGAATCCTGTGCCAGCACGGCGATTTCCACATCGCCTTCCTGACGAATGACAAGCTGGAAGGGAATATTCTGACCGCCACTGTCGTCTTCACTCGACACCGCGCTGATCGTTCCCGAAATCGGCCCCTCGGCAAAGCCGTCACTGCGGCTTTGGGTCGAGAAATCGCGCGGAAACACCAGCCGCAGCGCCTGATACTGCGCACCTGTGCCCGAAAACACCAACACGCCGGTTCCCGCATCATAAGAGATGGTCGAATCCGGCACGCCAAGCCATGAAATCCCGGCCGAGCCACCAACGGCCCCCGGCACATCATTCAGCACAAGTGTCACGTTTTCCAGCGTTTCGCGCGGCTCATTCCGGTCATAATCGCTGATCGACACATTCCAGACATCGGATGCATCGATGATGATGCGGGAATCCGTCTCGGTCCGCAAAACATTCGAAACGTCGAAATCAATATCACCGCGCGGCGCAATCTCGATCACCTGTGCGGTTCGGGTCTGCCCTTCGGGGCTGATGGCGTGGATGACGGATTCCAGCCTGCCGGAGTAATCGCCGGGCAGGATCATCGTCAGCGCCTGTGCCTGCGCAATCGAACCGGCCCAGATTCCGGTCGCGGGGTCATAGCTGCCCGTGTTGAAAGCCAGCCCGTCCGGCGCATCCAGATACCGGATCTCGACCCGCGTCTCGTCCTCCGAGCCGTCGGCATCGGTCGGCACAACAGTGATTCCCAGAAACAGTTCGACCCCGGATCCATCGCCGGCCAGGCTGTCCTCGCTGCTGCGCAGGATTGGCGGGGCGTCAAGTTCGACATCCAGTTCATAGCTGAGTGACACGTCGAAACTGTCCGCGATGACCCCGCCTTCGTTCGTCGTTGCAGAAACCTGCGCGGTCAGGCTGCTTGGGGGATTCTGGGTCGAAAAATCGGTCGGCAACCGCAACAGGATATTGCCGTATTCTTCCAGCGAACCCGTGAAATCGACAACATCGCCGATCTCGTCAAAGCTTTGCCCGCCATCGAGGGAAATCAACGTTCCTGCGGGCAGATCCTGCATCGAGAACCGGACCCCGGTAATCCATTCAGACCCGTCGATATCAGTCGCTGCGGGCAACAGCGCATCGGCAGGTCGAAAATCGACCGGCCCATCGGTTTCGGCAAGCTCCAGCACGCCGGGACCGATCATGACAATATCGGCCTCGACCCCCAGCTTGACGGTCAGGGGCGTTCTGACATCATCGCCCAGAATGCTGGTCGCTACGATCTGACCTTGCAGAATGCCTGCCGCCGCATCGATCCTGCTGTCTGTCGAAAAATCGGTCGGCAGGGTCACGGTCAACGCCTGAAATGCGGAAACCGGGCCTGAAAACGCAAATGTCAGCGTGCCATCAGATTGCGCGGTCAACGCCCCGTCACTGACCACTGTCCCGGCAGGCAAACCGTTCAACGTGACTTCAATCGTCACAAAGCGCTCGGCGTCTTCACCGATGACACTGGTGACGACATAGTAATCCGCGATCCGAAAGCTGACCGTCGAATCCGTTTCCTGCAACGTAATCGTGGCGTCGGCATCGGGATCGAGGGGATCTATGTGAATATCAGCGGTGCCGGCCTCACTGCGCAGCCACAACCAATCATCCATGCGCCACGGGTATTCGGTGAAGGGCAGTAATGGGTGGATGGGCAGCCCGATCAATGGGTCATTGACAAGGACAGGTTCCGACGCACCCGCGCTGCCGATATTCAGCACCGTAATGTCATTGGGCAGCGTGATTTCGGTCACATCTGCAGTCGTCTGCCATTCGGATTCCGGCACCGAAACCGCTGCGACACGCAATGAATCAGCCGACAGGTCCGTGCCTTCGATCTGCAGGATGAAATTGCGCTCTGCCGCTCCGAGCAGCACGATCACGTCGCCATCTGGCTGGATCAGCACAATGTGATCGTCAATCAGCACCAAGCGCGAAAAATCCAGCCCTTGCGGCAAGACGATCCGCAACCCGTCCTGGGAAACCAGAATATCCAGCCCGTCGATATCGGTGCCTGAAATTTCCTGCGCGATCAGCGCGCGCAACTGGTCCTTGTCCAGTTCGGACGGCATGGGCTGGGCGAAATCCTGGGCCATTATCGGCTCTCCGTAAATATCAGGGGCTGATATTTTTCAGTATGTTACTATGAAATCCTCAGGTCACTTCCCGGAAACCTGCCCCGTGACAAGGCCCGTCAGATCCGCGCAACCAGCTTAGTTCCCCACCGTTCTGCGCCAATCGCTGAAGGATTTCGCATCGAAATGCTGCGCCTGGTTTGCCTCGCTGACCGAGGGTGCGCGGTTTTCCTTGACCGCGTAGGGCGTTGCATCCTCTGGCGGTTCAATCCCCAATGATGGCAACAGCATGCCCATCGAGGCCAGCACGCGGAACCTGACATATTCTTCCAGCGAATTCGCATTGACCAAATTCGCCTCGGCCTGAAACAATGCGTTCTGCGTGTTCAGGATATCCAGCAGGGATCGAACACCAACCTCGTATTCTTCTTCATAGGTGGCCCGCAAATCCCGCGACAGATTGGCCTGATCCTGCACGACGCTCTTGCGTTTCCTGGCCGCATCCAGATTTGCCCAACTGTTGCGCACCTCCTTGTCGACGCGCCGGGCCTGTTGCAGCATTTCCGCGCGGCTCTGACTGGTGCGCCGCACCTGTTCCTGACGCGCGGCGCGCTTGCGCCCGCCCTGAAATTCGTAACGCAAGGTCAGGCCGATGCGCGCGTCATCGACATCGCCCTCAAAGCCGTTCACGTCACGCCCGGTCAGCACATCTGCCTCCAGGTTGAGCGTCGGGTAACGGTTTGCGTTCGCCTCGCGGGCGCGGGCCTCGGCGGTGCCGACATCGGCTTGTGTGAAACGTACGGTCGGATTGTTGCGCCGGGCGATGGCCAGTGCTTCGTCCAGCGATCCCGGCATGGCGCCGCCAATCGACGGCAATGACCCAAGGTTCTCGGGCTGCACACCAACCACGGCAAGGAAATTGTCACGAATGTCCTGCGCATCCAGCTGAAAGCTGATCAGCGTATCTTCGGCCAGAAAAACCCGTTCCTGCGCCTGCTGAATATCGCCAACCGGCAGGGCGCCGCTGTCAAATCCACCCTGTAGCCGATCGTAAAGCCGTTGATGATAGGTCAGGTTATCCTGCGCAAGCGCAACCAGACGCCCCGCCCTGAGCACATCGGCATAAAGCCGGATCGCCTCGAGCGACAGGAACTCGGAACGTTCAAGCACGCGCAGCGCAGCCGCATCAACGCGATAGGCCTGCCGTTCGATTTCCGAGCGGGTGCGAAATCCGTCAAACAACACCTGCGTCATGCGCCCGCGCACCTGATACCCCGAGATCGGGTCATCAGATGCGGTCAGGTCAGAGGTGGTCGTGCCGTTGTTCAGACTGGAACCAGCCCAGGCCTCGAGTTCGAATTTGGGAACACGAAACGCCCTGGACTGATCCAGTTCGAATTCGATCGCCTGCTTGTTGGCCTCGGCAGCTTTGATTTCAGGGTTCGTTTCCAGAACATACAGGACCGCGTCTTTCGCCGACAGCGCGAAAACCGGCCCGGACATCAACGTTCCGGCAGCGACCGTCAGCAACATGGAAATTCGGCGCAGCCTCACATCATCCCCCTGATCTCTGGATCATTTGAACTAAATGTTACCGACGAAATCCTTGCTGGCAACCTCTTGTCTGCTTGTGTCAGGGGCCGATTCCACCGGATCACGTACCGATCAAGGGCGGATCACCGGCTCTATTATGTGTTTACATTGAATTAATGCCATGCCGGGCCCGGATCATGCGGACGCCATTTAGTTGACAGGCGTTGTAAATCTGCCGCGCTTTTCCATGGCTGGCCCGCCATTGTTGCAACCATTTGGAAATGTCACCAGTGGCGTCGACATACGCACGGTGTTGCAATCCGCAGGCCGTCGATTTTGGTTTGGGCAACCCGCTTTGAAACCGCGGTCCAGCCAGATTGGGTTCAAGGTGCGCTTGTGATCGCGATCCGTTTCGGCCTTGTTTGCAGACCCCGACAACGGACATGATGTTCGATCGCGTCAATCAGCTTTTCGGCCATTCTTGAGCCGCCATCACTGCCCGACCCAAGGCAGTTCCTGGAAATGTGCCAGCACTGGCAGATCATTGCGTTGTCGGCGACGTCCCGCATGACAGCGGAACGTCTGGAAGCCACGCGTGCTGACGGCGTTTGGCAGCCCTGCCCGGGATCAGGTCCGCAAACCCGCGAAATAGTCGTCCCAGGTTTGATGGGGACGCCCGAATACAAGCTCGAAATCCGAAGGGTTGTCGAATGCGCCCTGCCGGATGCCTTCATAGATGCCGCCGATGATTTCACCAAAGAACGGTCCAAGCTCGGCCGAGCGATCAGCGATGAATTCGGCGGTCGGAATTTCGCGATAGACCAGCCGCGCATCGAATGTCCGGTTCAGGTATTCCGCCAGTTGCGCCTGGGTGATGGCTTCCCCATGCAGGTTAAGGGTCCTGCCATTCAGGTTTGTCTGCGTCAGAAGGCTGGCATAGGCGCGGGCCAGTTCGGCGCGGGTGGTGTAACCGCATCTTGCATCACCGGCACTGTTTACGATTTCACCGCGCGCTTTGTAGCTTTCAACATATTCGACATCAGGCTCGATATAGATTCCGTTGCGCCCGATCACCCAATCCAGCCCACTATCGCGAATGTCCGCCTCGGTCTGACGGTTGCTTTGAACCACTGGGGAAAACGCGGTTCCCTCGTCCGGGCCTTGAATGCTGGTATAGACAATCTTGCGCACGCCAGCGGCGCGTGCAGCATTGATCACGTTGCGATGCTGGGGAATGCGCTTTTCGGGTGCCTCCAGGCCGGAAACCAGCAACAACGCGTCCACGCCTTTCAGGGAAACGCGCAACTGATCGGCGGCTTCGTAATCGCCGGGGCGGATTTCGACACCCAAGCTGCGTGCATTCGCCGGTGTGCGGGCAAGCCCCACGACATTTTCGTGGCCCTGTTCCTTGACCAGCGCGTTGACGATGGCTCCGCCAAGCTGCCCTGAGGCCGCGGTAACTGCGATTTTCATGTCTTGTTTCCTTGATCGATACGGTTCTGTGACAGCGGTTCCGCCAGATGTCAGTCGGTTGTGTTCCAGGTCATGGTGATGTCTTCGCGAAATGCAAAACGGGCGAGATGGTCGCCGATCACCGCATCCATCCGCGAAATGCTGTCTGCATCCGCAGTATTGGTCAGCGTCAAGGCGCTGTCATCGGCACGCAATGCACAGACACCGAATGGCAAGGTGATCTGGCCATCTTCGGGGGTGAACTCGACCGGGACCTTGTGGCCGAAATGCTTGCAAAGCTGCTGTAAATAGGTTCTGGCCCGGGCCGTCGGGATGGTTGCGCGGCTGGTTGGCATGATCATCTCCTGTCGTGTTGCAGGAAATCTAGCGTCGATCCGCCAATCCGATTAGCCCGGGTTTGCCGGAATCATCTTTCCAAATTATGAAAAGACTATCCCCCGCACCTTCTTATCAGCCTTGCATTGCTGTAGGCCGCCCCCGGATGGAACGGGCACCCGCATGGTGCCATGCCCGGATCTTCCGGGCATTGACCGGCCAGAGGGCAGGTGTGAACATGCATCCATACGAGATACATCATCCCTGCCCGCACAATGCCCGCAACCATCCGCTATCTGACCCACCCTCAGGTCCTGATCGAACCGAATAAGGACGTTCGAAAATGGTCGTTGAACCAAGCTGGCTTCGACCGTGTTGCGGCGCTTGCGGCGCGGCCGGGGGCGCTGATCGGGACAGGAAGGGTCATCAGCAGCCCAGAGATCAAGGCACTTGAAACTGCCGCACCGCTGGCCCGCGCCCTTGGGCTGGAACTGGAGACACGCCCTCGGATGCATGAGAATGACCGCAGTGCGACTGGATTCCTGCCCCCAGAGGAATTCGAGACCGTCGCGGATCAGTTCTTTGCAGCACCTGACGACAGCGCGCGCGGCTGGGAAACCGCGAACCAGGCCCAACGCCGCATCGTGACCGAAATTCAAACCTGCCTCGCAACCCCTGGCGACGGCGATGTTCTTTTTGTCGGCCACGGCGCGGTGGGCACCCTGCTGTTTTGCGCCCTGTCCAGAATAGGCATCGATCGGCGTTATGACCAAGGGCCCGGAGGCGGCGGAAACTGGTTCGAATTCGACCTGCAACACCAAAGACCATTACAGGGATGGCAGCCAATGGAAGCACTGATGAATCAAGGCTGAGGGGCTGAAACGGGATCAGACCGTCAGGCGGCCAGCCGACGCGGATCAGGGCCAACGATCCAAGCGCAAATCAAATTCATCTGCCAGTTTCACCGAACGCGAAGAAAATTCCATGGCAAGCTTGGCCAGAACCTCGGCATCGTCTCGTTCGGCGCGGACAGGCTGTGTGTTCAGCTTGCGATACAGCCCCCGCAATCCGTCATAAAACCGCCCCTTGGACAGATGCGCCCGGATCGACACATTGATCCGCTGCAAGGCCCGCGACTTTGGCTGATAGCTTTCGTTTTCCTTCTCGAAGGCAAAATCATCATAAAATGAAGGGTCCAGACCACTCCAGATGGCAATGCGCCGAACAAGGTCACGCGGATCGGCGACCAATTCATCAAAGGTGCAGACCATCATCCGATTGTCGCCCAAAGCCGCCCGACAACAATCCCTTCCCGGCGCAAATAGGGCGCGATCGGGCGCGACCCGAAGAACGGGTATCTGATGAACACACGGTCGATCTCTTTCATCATCGCCAGCGTGCCCGCGCCGATGCCGACAGGTGTGTAGTAGAACGCGGATCGGCTCAACCGCACCAGTTTGCATTACTGGCTGATGCTCAATGCAGGGTGATCCCGTTTGATCATCGCGCATTTCTTGTCGGAGTTCATCGCTTCAGCCCTTCGGACAAAAAACATTCTCGACCGCCAACCTCGCGATCTGGGCGTGCCGTTCTTTCACCTCGGCCTCGGTAGGGGCCTTCGGTTTGCCGCCACCAGCGAACACATCGGCCATCCCTCGACAGTCTGAGCTTCCACGTGCTCACCTGGTTCGGGTGAACCTGATGCCTTGCTGCGATCTCCTGGATCGTCTTGTCACCGCGCAGTGCCTCAAACGCGACCTTGGCCTTGAACTGGTCTGTAAACTTCCGCCGCTTCGTAAATATCGTATCCCTTCAAAGGTTCGGGATACACCTTAGCCGACTGTCCAGTTCTACCGGACCACTTCACTTCCATTCATGGGAAAGGACCGCACCATCAAACCGTGGGATCAAACACCAAAACAGCGCCCGACACCGCCATAAAATCAAGAAAATCGCTATCGGTTTCGCGGCTCGAAGTCAAACCGCGATCGGGGCATCTTTCTGTTGATCCGGCATTCGTGAACCTGCCGAACGCCAATGCTGGCGTGTCGCCGGTGCCATTAACCGCAATCCGGTAGATGCCGACGGACACATGCCACGATGATCTGGCCGATCTGGCGACAATCCTCGACCTCGAAGGTCAGGGGCAGACGCATGTCAAACAGCCCTGCCATGACGGCATCGGTGCGCGGCAATTCCTGAGTTTCCATATATTGCCAACTTGGATGCGCCGAGGTGAAACCGACAGGTTCGGCAGCGCCGAACCATTTCAGCTCGACCCCAAGATCGGCGGCATCCGCGACAATCTTCCGGGCAACCTCGCCACAGATTTCAGGCAGCCGAAACTGGATCGAACTGCCGACAAATGCCTCGGCGGCGGGGCGGCGGGGCAACATGATTGCCCGGCAGCTGTCCAATATCTCTGACACCGCCCGATAGCGTTCGTTCCAACGCCGCAACGCGTCTTCGATTTCGACCAGTTGCGGGCGCAGGATTGCCGCGCGCAGGTTGTCCATGCGGGCGGACAGATTTGGCATTTTCAGCCGCACGCGCTCGAAGTATTGCTCTTTTGGCGCAGCGCCGTGACGGCCATACAGCATGTATGACCCCGACAGGATGATCGCCCGCGCCATGAAGTCGGGATCATCGGATACCAGCAGCCCCCCTTCGCCCGAGTTCAGGTGCTTGTAGGTCTGAGAGCTGAAAGCCCCCGCCAATCCGAACGAGCCGCTGCGCCGGCCATTCCATCTGGCGCCCATCGTATGTGCGCAATCCTCGATCAAAAGAACCCCGGCATCCGCGCATATTCTGGTCAGCAGATCCATGTCGCAAAGATGGCCACGCATATGGGACGCCATGACAGCAGCCGGGCGGTGCCGGGCGATCTGGCGTTGCAGATCGTCCAGATCCAGCCGCAGATCTTCGGTAATCTCGACCAGCACCGGGCGCGCACCGACCGCAACGATGGCACCGGGCACGGGCGCCAGCGTGAAGCCGTTGGTCAGCACCACATCGCCGACCCCAATTCCAGCGGCGCGCAATGCGATGCGTAACGCCGCTCCACCGGAAGAACAGGCAAGCGCGTATCGGCTGCCTTGCCATGCCGCCACTTCGCGTTCCAGCGCCGCGACCTGCGATTCTTCGCCTGGTGCGACATTGTATCTGTGCAATCGCCCGCTGCGCATCACCTCGATAGCGGCAGCGATGCTGTCTTCTGGGATTGCTTCCTGCTGGGTAAAGCTCTTGTCAAACCGGATGGGTAACATTGCGTTCGATCCTTGTCGCGAAACGTGCTTGGCGCGGCCGAAAATGGCCGCAGCCGGGCGATCAGCTTTGGCCTTTCCAGGGCACCAGCTTGCGTTCGGCGACCCGCATCAGCACATCAATGCCATAGCCGATGACGCCGATCAGAATGATCCCCATCAGCACGATATCGGTCAGCTGGAACTTGGACGCGGCAATGATCATCATGCCTGCCCCCTTTTGCGCCGCCACAAGTTCGGCCGCGACCACGGTGCCCCAGCAAACGCCCATCGCCACCCGCGCGCCGGTAAAGATTTCGGGCAAAGAATTGGGCAGGATCACATGGCGCAGCAATTGCCATTTGGATGCCCCCAGCGAATAGGCGGCATGCACCTTGGTGATATTCACCCCCGACACGCCCGCCCGCGCGGCGATGGTCATCACCCAAAGCGCGGCAAGAAACAGCAGAACGACCTTGCCGCTTTCCCAGATTCCGAACCATATGATGACCAGCGGTATCAGCGCCAGCGGTGGAACCGGGCGCATGAACTCGACGATCGGATCGAACCAGCCACGAAACCAGCCAGACAGCCCCATCGCATACCCAAGCGGAATACCAACCAGCGCCCCAAGCGCAAATCCGGCCAGAACCCGCATCAAGGACGCGCCAAGATGTTCCCACAGGGTAAAGTTCTGATATCCCGACCTGGCAATCTCAAGGAAACGGCTTGCGACCGCCTCGGGGGATGGCAGCCATATCGGCTCCATCTGCAGCCCCTTGTCTGCCGCGAAGGACAAGGTGCCCTTGGGCGTCATCGAAACGCGCCCATGCGCCACATCAACAGTCTGGCCAGCCGAAATCGGGATGCCATCTACCGAAAAAGCCTGCCCGCCATCGGGCAGACGGATCAACTGGTCACGACCGCGCGGCACGCTGGCGACCACATCGGCCCCGGGCGGTTGGGCCGGGACTTCGGTTCCGGCATAGATCAACGCCGTTCCGCCTTGCACCTCGCCAGAGGCTGATCGGATTTCATAGCTGAATGAGGTTTCACCCAGAAACGGACCCGGCACATGGAATGGCACCAGTTTCGAGCCGGTAAAGGCCCCCCACAACAGAAACGCGACGAGAATGGAAATAACCGAAGCCGCCCGATCGGGACGAATGGCACTTTCGTCACCGAAGGTTACGGTCTTGAGGCTGGTCAGATCGTGGCGTTCTTGCATGCCGCGACGAATGACACGCATCACCAGCGCTGAACCGGCAAACAATGCCGCATAGACCACAAGAATAGCCAGACCCGTCATGCTGCCGCCCCCTGAGAACCCATGATCTCTTCTTCCATGTTCCAGATCATCGACAGGATTTCTTCGCGCCGCGCCGCGAAATCCGGCAGTTTCTTGATCTCGCGAAGATCGCGTCCGACGCCCTGATCAGCAAAGGGAAGCTGGTATTCCCGGTAAATGCGCCCGGGCCGCGGAGCCATGACGATCAGGCGTTCACCCAGCAACAAGGCTTCTTCGACCGAATGGGTGATCAGGATGACCGTCTTGCCGGTTTCCTTCCACAGATTTAGCACCATGGCCTGCATCTTTTCGCGGGTCAGCGCATCCAGCGCCCCAAGCGGTTCATCCATCAGAATGACATCAGGATCATTGGCCAGGCAACGTGCCAGAGCCACGCGCTGTTGCATGCCGCCGGACAGTTCGTAGATGGCTTTCTCGCGAAAATCGGCCAGGCCGACCGTATCAATCAGATGATCAACCTTCGGGCCATATTGTGCGGCGCCCTGCCCGGCCATTCGCGGACCAAAGGACACATTGTCACGCACGTTCATCCATTCGAACAGCGCGCCTTTCTGAAAGACCACCCCGCGTTCGGCATCGGGTCCCCGGACCGCCTGACCGTTCAGCGAGATTCTGCCCCCCGTCGGCGCAAGAAATCCGGCGACGATGTTCAGCAGCGTCGATTTTCCGCAACCGGACGGGCCCAGAACCGACAGCAATTGCCCCGGTTCCAGTTTCAGCGACACATCCTGCAATGCCTGCACATATGATCCGTTCGGCAGATCAAAGCGCATCGAAATATTCTCAAGTTCAAGGCCGGACATCGGGCAACCTCCCTTCTTGCCGTGTCGAGGCGAAAGGCGCGATGCGCCTTTCCGCCATTTTAGCGGCTGGCCACATTCGCAAGGGGCGCCGTATCGATCAGATCGCCATATGACGGCAAGATGGAGGGAACCGATCCATATTCATGAAAGAACCCTGCCGCACCATCCAGATAGCTGCCGACGCGCCCACCCAGCCAGTTTTCCGACAACAGATCCGCGGGCGACAAGAACACGAAGTCGTCAATCGTGTCGGCTGCGGTCGACTCGTCCATACCGGCATCCTGTGCGATGATGGGCAACATTTCATCGCGTCGTTCGCCTGTGTTCCAATTGGCATTGGCCTGCGCGGTGACGGCCACGAAATCGGCCAGAAGGTCGGGTTGCTCGGCCGCGAAATCGCCGGTCGTGGTAATCAGGTCGAAAGACAGAATGCCGATGTCTTCCTTTTCGGGGCCGGTCAGCAACACATTGCCAAATTCCTGCATCCGGGCCAGAGCCCCGCCCCAGCCGCATGCCATATCGACGCTGCCCTGTGACAGCGCGGCGGCACCCTCGGCGGGTGCCATATCGACAATGGACATGGTCGTGGTGTCAACCTCCAGATGCTTCATCAATTGCAGGAACGTATATTGCGCCCCCGTACCCATCGGCACGACCACCCGCTTGCCTTCCAGTTCGGCGGCGCTGTCCTTGTCGATTTCCAGCCCGGCGGCCACAACGCAGTTTTCATTGTCAGCATAGGATGCCGCGACATCGACGATTTTCAGGTCCTGCCCGGCCGAGGTGGCGGCGATGAAGGGCAATACGCCTTGGCTGACGGCGATCTGCACATTCCCTGCCGCCATCGCCGCAGACATGGCCGTGCCTGAATCGAACGCGACCCAGTTTACCCGGGTGCCAAGCTGTTCGTCATAGATGCCTTGCGCCTTGGCGAACTGAAACGGCATCGGCCATTCCTGAAAATAGCCCACCGTCAATGTTTCTTGTGCGAACAGGGGAGAGCCCATGCCCGCCACGGCACAAGTGAAGGCGGTTCTACCAAGCGAAAATCTCATTGCTGGCTCCTTGTAGGAAGGCGCGCAAGGCGCACCGGTTGCGTGCAGTCAGTTGTTCCGACCCTGTGTAGATTTGTGCGTCATCCCATTCGTTCGCTGGAGAACGACCCGGGGGATGCCGGGAAAACGACCGTTTTGTTGCCGTTCAGAAAGACACGATGGTTCGCATGGGCATGTATGGCACGGGCCAGAACCTGGCTTTCGACATCGCGGCCAAGGCTGACGTAATCTTCGGCCGATTGGGCATGGGTGACACGGATGATGTCCTGTTCGATGATCGGACCTTCATCCAGATCGGCGGTGACGTAATGGCTGGTCGCGCCGATCAGCTTTACCCCGCGTTGATAGGCCTGCTTATAGGGGTTCGCACCCTTGAAGCTGGGCAGGAAGGAGTGATGGATATTGATGATCCGACCCGACATTTCCTGGCACATCCGGTCCGACAAAATCTGCATATAGCGCGCCAGGACGATCAGTTCGGCCCCGGTTTCCGCGACCACAGACATGATCTGCGCCTCGGCCTCGGGCTTGTTTGCCTTGGTCACCCGGATGCAATGGAATGGGATGTCGTGGTTCACGACGATTTTCTGATAGTCCATGTGATTGCTGATCACGGCAACAATTTCGACCGGCAAGGCCCCGATACGCCAGCGATACAGCAGGTCATTCAGGCAATGACCGAAACGACTGACCATGATCACGACCCGCATCTTGCGCGTTTCGTCATGGAAATCATAATCCATTTGCAACGGCTTGGCAGTATCTGCGAAGCCGGCAGTCAGATCATCCAATGTCGCGGCTTGCTCTGACAGAAAACTGACCCGCATGAAGAAGCGTCCGGTTTCAGGATCGTCATATTGCGAGCTGTCGGTGATATTGCAGCCCTGCGCGGCCAGAAAGCCGGAAATAGCCGCCACGACTCCGCGCGTGGATGCACAGGTGACGGTCAGGCACAGTTTGGTCATTGCGGCTCTCCTGTCGGGGGCGTTGTTTTGGGGAGGGGGTTTTTGCCCCGTCGTCCTTGGCGGTTCCCCTTTGGGTATTTGTTTCGAAGAAGAAGCGGTTACAGCTTTTCCGTGAGGTCGGGGACGGTTGTGAAGAGGTC
>NZ_JAQBIE010000020.1 GCF_028294535.1 Paracoccus onchidii
GTAAGGTTCAAGACGCGCCATCTGGGCATCGCTCAACCAGAAAAGATCAGACATGGTCACCGCTCTCTTTTTTGCGGTGAATCACGAACCCCCAAACAAATCAATGGGTCCTGAGCCTAACCCGCGATGGCCGCCCGCTGGCCCCCAGACCGACCGACGCCGACTGGCGCATCCTGTTGGACGGCACCGACGACGAACTTGCAGACTGGCAGGCTGGCCGCGATCTGCTGCAATGACCCGCTGACGAACAGCACGTCCTGTGCCTGATCGTGGCCGAAATAGAGCGCCGCCCCCGGACGTTCCCGCTTTTGCCGACCGCCGCCGCGCGCTGCGCCCCCTCCGACCCTCTAGCTTGATCATACAACCAAACAGGACGGGGCGGATTCTTCGCCTGCGCAGGCAGGTCTGTATCCGCAGGGCGATCATCCACCCCTAGCGTGACCATAGCTGATGGCCGCCCGCGACGCCTATACGCGGAATCGGTTGCCATATGGTTGCCACGGCCAGAACCGCACCGCGACCCGCTGACTTTCTGGCGACTAGTCGCCTGTATTTATTGAATAAAGTGGTGAGCCCGACAGGATTCGAACCTGTGACCCACTGATTAAAAGTCAGTTGCTCTACCAACTGAGCTACGGGCCCAACACGGCGCTTACTAGGGGGGCTGTGCGGGGGCGTCAAGCGGAAAAAACATCACTACTGGCGAAAATCTTTCAGGATATCTATATGCGTCCCATGATGGATAAATTCTCCGACGGCCTGCGATTCATGAAGATGCATGGCCTGGGCAATGACTTTGTGGTTCTGGATCTGCGCGACGGTGGGCTGCCGCCGGATGCGCGGGTGATTGCGCGTATTGCGGACCGTCATCGCGGGGTCGGGTTCGATCAGCTGGCCACGGTGGCGTGGGATGATCAGGCCGATGTCCGGCTGGTATTCTGGAATGCTGATGGTTCCCTCAGTTCGGCCTGCGGGAATGCGACGCGCTGTATCGCCCGCTATGTCATGGACGAAACCGGGCGTGATCGGCTGAGCCTGCGCACGGATCACGGGGTGCTGTATGCCGAAGATGCCGGAAACGGCGTGACGCGTGTGAATATGGGCCATCCAGTTCTGGACTGGCGACGGATACCACTGGCGCAGGACGTGGATATCGACCATTTGCCGATTGACGGCGACCCGACCGCGACAGGCATGGGAAACCCGCATCTGACCTTTTTCGTGGATGACGCCGATGCCGTTGCCCTGGACAGTTTCGGTCCTCTGCATGAGCATCACCCGCTATATCCCGAAAGAACCAATGTCGAAATCGTGCAGGTGCTGGCGCCGGATGAGATCCGTTTGCGCATCTGGGAACGGGGCACCGGTCCGACGCTGGCATCGGGGTCGTGTTCCTGCGCGGCTGCGGTCGCGGCGGCGCGGCGCGGTCTGACGGGGCGCCGCGTCAAGGTCAATGTGCCCGGGGGTGTCCTGATGATTGATTGGCGCGATGATGGCGTCTGGATGGAAGGGCCGACGGTATATGTCTTTGACGGCGTTTTGACGCCTTTGTGGTTGGCATCATGAGCGCGCCGGTCTTTTCGACACTTGGTTGTCGCCTGAACGCTTATGAAACCGAAGCGATGCGCGAAATGGCCGAGGAAGCAGGGCTTTCCGGCGCCGTGGTGGTCAATACCTGTGCTGTCACCGCCGAGGCGGTGCGCAAGGCGCGCCAGGAAATCCGTCGGCTGGCGCGGGAAAATCCGGACGCGCCGGTGATCGTCACGGGATGCGCTGCCCAGACCGAGCCGGAAACATTCGCCGCCATGCCCGAAGTCAGCAAAGTGATCGGAAATCACGAAAAGATGCTGCCGGAAACATGGCAGACGCTGAAGGCCCCCGACCTGATCGGAGATACCGAAAAGGTGCGGGTTGATGACATCATGTCGGTCAAGGAAACAGCTGGCCATCTGATCGACGGTTTCGGCCGCCACCGCGCCTATGTTCAGGTCCAGAACGGCTGCGACCATCGCTGCACCTTCTGCATCATCCCCTATGGCCGCGGCAATTCCCGCAGCGTTCCGGCCGGCGTCGTGGTTGAACAGATCAAGCGCCTTGTCGGGCGTGGCTTCAACGAGGTCGTGCTGACCGGTGTCGATCTGACCTCTTGGGGCGCTGATCTGCCGGGTGCGCCGCGTCTGGGCGATCTGGTCATGCGGATCCTGCGGCTTGTTCCCGATCTGCCGCGTTTGCGCATCAGCAGTATCGATTCGATCGAGGCGGATGAAAACTTGATGCTGGCCATCGGATCCGAGTCCCGTCTGATGCCGCATTTGCATCTGTCGCTGCAGGCCGGCGATGACATGGTGCTCAAGCGGATGAAACGACGGCATCTGCGCGACGATGCAATCAGGTTCTGTGAAGATGCGCGTAAGCTGCGCCCGGATCTGGTGTTCGGCGCGGATATCATCGCAGGCTTTCCGACCGAAACCGAAGAGATGTTTGAAAACAGCCTTAGGTTGGTCGATGACTGCGGGCTGACTTTCCTGCACGTCTTTCCCTATTCGGCCCGCAAGGGGACACCTGCGGCCCGTATGCCTGCCGTGAACGGGCAGGTCATCCGCGAACGTGCAGGGCGTTTGCGCCAGGTCGGCGACATGGCGTTGCAACGTCACCTGACGGCGCAGGTCGGGCAGGTGCATCGCGTGCTGACCGAAGGGCCGCGCATGGGGCGCACCGAACAATTCTCCGAGGTGACGTTTTCGGTTGATCAACCCGAGGGAACCTTGATGGATGTCGCCATTCAGGGGCATGACGGATTGCGTCTGACCGCCTGAGCAAGCGAGCAAGGTTGCGGCCGCCGCGATCACCTTCTAGCCTGACCGGCAGGATCGTGTTGGGGGGCATGATGGCCACAGCCTTGTATTCGCATGCGGCGGCGGCGCAGCACCAAACGCCCATGGGACACCCCGAGCAGGTGTCGCGCTTTCATCACGTGATGGCTGCGCTGCAGGACGCACGCTTGATTCATCGCGAAGCGCCGGTTGCCGCGATCGACGATGTGTTGCGATGTCATCCTCGGTCATACTTGGATCGTTTGCAGAACCTTTCGCCGCAAGCGGGGGTGGCCGCGCTGGATGCGGATACGCATATGTCGCCGCGCAGCCTCGATGCCGCATTGCGTGCTGTTGGCGCGGCCTGCCACGCGGTGGATGCGGTTCTGGCAGGCGAAATCGACAATGCGTTTGTTGCCATGCGACCACCGGGACATCACGCCGAACGCGAAACCGCGATGGGGTTCTGTTTGCTTGGCACGGTTGCGATTGCCGCGATGCGGGCGATTGAACATCATGGATTGCAGAATGTCGCCGTTCTGGATTTCGATGTGCATCACGGGAACGGAACGCAGGACCTTTTGTGGCATGAACCGCACGTGTTCTTTGCATCGACCCATCAGATGCCGCTATTTCCCGGCAGCGGTGCCGCGTCGGAAACCGGATCATATGGTCAGGTCATGAACATACCTCTGGCACCGGGTTCTGACGGGCAGCTTGCCCAAAGGGCATGGGATGCGATTCTGCGCCGATGCCGGGACACCGCACCGCAACTGGTTCTTGTTTCCGCCGGGTTCGATGCCCATGCTGCCGATCCGCTTGCCCAGCTTGAATGGCATGAGGAGGATTTCGCGTTGCTGACGCGGGCAATTTGCGACATGGCGGCAGAATGTGGTGCCCCGGTGGTATCCTCTTTGGAAGGTGGCTATGATCTGCCCGCTTTGGGGCGGTCGGTCCGCGCCCATGTAGATGTCCTGATGGAGGCCGGAAAGTGAGCGAAATCGAAAAACTGTCCTTCGAGGAAGCGATGCGTGAATTGGAAGCGACAGTTGGCAAGCTGGAAACCGGTGAGGCCACCCTGGAGGAATCCATCGCGCTGTATGAACGTGGCGCAGCCCTGCGCGCGCATTGCGAAAAGCGCCTGCGCGAGGCGGAAGAGCGGGTCGAAAAGATCACCCTGTCCGCAAATGGCCAGCCCGAAGCGGTGAAGCCGGCCGAGGGGCTGTGATGCAGGCACGTTTGGACGACGTGAAGGCGCAGGTTCAGGCTGCGCTGGATGCTGCGATGGCGGCGCTGCCCGATAGCGAATTGCGGGATGCGATGGTTTATTCCACCGTGGGGGGCAAGCGCGTGCGGGCGTTTCTGGTAATGGAATCATGCCGCCTGCACGGAATTCAGGGTGAGGCGGCGGCCCCGGTTGCGGCAGCGGTCGAAGCCTTGCATGCCTATAGTCTTGTGCATGACGATCTGCCCGCGATGGATGATGACGATCTGCGTCGCGGGATGCCGACCTGTCATGTGCAATGGTCCGAAGCGACGGCGATTCTTGCCGGCGATGCCTTGCAAACGCTTGCGTTTCAACTGCTTGGAAGTGACGCCATCGGCGATGCCGAGGCGCGACTGCGCTTGATACGTGCTTTCTCCGAGGCTGTTGGGGCACAAGGCATGGTCTGGGGGCAGGCGCAGGATATTGCCGCCGAAACCGCCGACCAACCCCTGAACATTTCCGAGGTCAAACAGCTTCAGCGCGCCAAAACCGGTGCCCTGATCCGGTTTTCGGCCATAGCCGGTGCATTGATTGCCAACGAAGATCACAAACCGCTGGACCGTTATGCCAAGGCGCTTGGACTGGCCTTCCAGATTGCCGATGACATTCTGGACGTGACTGGTGACGAGGATTTGACCGGCAAGCGTGTCGGCAAGGATGATGCGGCGGGAAAGGCGACTTTCGTTTCCCTTCTGGGACTTGAGGGTGCCAAGACCGAGGCGCGGCGCTATGTTTCCAAGGCGACCGATGCCTTGGCTCAGTATGGTGATGCCGCGGAAAACTTGCGTGATCTGGCGCGGTTCGTTATCGAACGCGACACTTGAATGCCGCGCGCCGGAGGGCCAGCAATGACAGACCGTCCCAAGACACCGCTACTTGACAGGGTCAACCTGCCTTCGGACCTGAAATCGCTTGATGATGGCCAGCTTCGGCAGTTGGCCGATGAACTGCGCGCGGAAACCGTCAGTGCGGTCAGTGTCACCGGGGGGCATCTGGGGGCCGGGCTGGGTGTGGTCGAACTGACCGTGGCCTTGCACGCGGTTTTTGATACGCCGCGCGACAAGATCATCTGGGATGTCGGTCATCAATGCTATCCGCACAAGATCCTGACCGGGCGTCGCGATCGCATCCGCACCTTGCGGATGGGGGGCGGGCTGGCTGGCTTTACCAAACGCGCGGAAAGCCCCTTTGACCCCTTTGGCGCAGGCCATTCCAGCACCTCGATTTCGGCGGCGCTGGGTTTTGCCGTGGCGCGGGACCTGGGTGGTGATCCCGGTGATGCAATTGCGGTGATCGGTGATGGCGCGATGAGCGCGGGCATGGCCTATGAGGCATTGAACAATGCCGGCCATCTGGGCGAGCGGCTATTCGTGATCCTGAATGACAATGAAATGTCGATCGCGCCACCGGTCGGGGCGATGTCATCCTATTTGACCAGGCTGTATACCGGGGGGCCGTTTCAGGAACTGAAGGCCGTGGCCAAGGGCGCCGTTGGCATGTTGCCCGATGCGGTCCAGGAAGGCGCGCGTCGCGCCAAGGAAATGCTCAAGGGAATTGCGGTTGGCGGGACCTTGTTCGAAGAGCTTGGATTTTCCTATATCGGCCCTGTCGATGGTCACGATCTTGAACAGCTTCTGCCTTTGCTGCGCACGGTCAAGTCACGTGCGACAGGCCCGATCCTGATCCACGCGGTGACGCGCAAGGGCAAAGGATACGCCCCTGCGGAAAACGCTGCGGATCGCGGTCACGCGACGGCGAAATTCGACGTGGGAACCGGGGTGCAGGCCAAGGCCAAGTCAAATGCGCCCAGCTATACCTCGGTCTTCGCGCGCGAGCTGATCACTCAGGCGACGAAAGATGATCGCATCGTGGGGATTACGGCTGCGATGCCAGACGGTACCGGCTTGAAAAAATTCGCAGATCGCTTTCCGCGGCGCAATTTCGATGTGGGCATTGCCGAACAGCATGCCGTGACGTTTGCCGCCGGGTTGGCGGCGGGCGGGTTGAAACCGTTCTGCGCGATATATTCCACGTTCCTGCAGCGTGGATATGACCAGATCGTGCATGATGTCGCGGTGCAGGGTCTGCCCGTGCGCTTTGCCATCGACCGTGCGGGGCTGGTCGGACAGGATGGTCCGACGCATGCGGGGGCATTCGATATAGCATTTCTTGCGAATCTGCCCGGTTTCGTCGTCATGGCGGCCGCCGATGAGGCCGAACTGTCGCATATGGTTGCGACGGCTGCGGCCTATGATGATGGGCCGATCGCGTTCCGGTTCCCCCGCGGCGAGGGAACTGGTGTCGATCTGCCCGAATGCGGCGAGGTTCTGCCGATTGGGCGGGGGCGGATCGTACAGCGCGGAAACGGCGTGGCCCTGTTGTGCCTGGGCACCCGTCTGGCCGGGGCGATCGAAGCGCGAGAGGCGCTTGAGGCGCGTGGCATTCGTCCGACCATTGCCGACGCGCGATTTGCCAAACCTCTGGACCGGGAACTCATCCTTGAGCTGGCGCAAGACCATGACGTCCTGATCACCGTCGAAGAAGGGGCGATTGGTGGATTTGGCAGCCATGTCGCACATCTGCTTGCCGAGGAGGGCGTCTTTGATCGCGGGCTGAAATTCCGCTCGATGGTGTTGCCGGATCGCTTTGTCGATCACGATGCGCCCTTTGCGATGTATGACGATTCGGCGTTGAATGCCCGCCATATCGAAGCAAAGGTGCTGGACGTTCTTGGGGTTGAAGCCATCGCCGACCGCCGGGCCTGACACGGGCGCGATATGACTATTGGTAGCTGCGTATCAGGGCCCCGGCAATCATGGTCCAGCCATCGACGACAACAAAGAATGCCAGCTTGAATGGCAAGGACACCACCACCGGTGGTACCATCATCATGCCCATGGACATCAGCACCGCTGAAACCACCAGATCTATGATCAGAAAAGGCAAGGCGATCAGGAAGCCGATTTCGAAAGCGCGCTGAATTTCGGACAGCATGAATGCCGGGACCAACACCGACAGGCGATCAGGGGGGGCAGATGATGCCGGTGCCAGTTCCGCAAGCCCGGCAAGCGTGTCCGGGTTGGTGCGTGCCTGCATGAACTTGGCGAAAGGCTCGATGCCAAGGCGGAATGCGTCCGAAATGCCGATCGTGCCATTTTGCAGCGGCGATCCCGCGACCTGCCATGCTTCGCGCAAGACCGGGTCCATGATGAACCAAGTCAGGAACATCGCCAGGCTGACGATCAGCATATTGGGCGGTGATTGCTGCAATCCGATAGCTTGCCGCAGAATCGACAGAACCGTCACGATAAACGGAAAACAGGTCACCATGATCGCGATGCCCGGCGCCAGTGACAGCGCCGTAAGGCCAAGCGCCAGCAAGACCGCGTTTTGACCCAGGCCGCCCGCCGCCTGCTCCAGCGGGCCGATATCCTGCGCAATGGCGATGTCGGGCAAGACAAGCGCGATCAGCAGAAGGACGAGCCTGGAGGCCGGTTTCACACGACCTCCGTCGGGCCGATGATGCGGACGCAGAGCCTGTCTTCGGATGAGCCATCGCCGCTCAGCTCTCCGCGCGCGATGACCTTGTCCCCGACGCAGATTTCAACGCCGTCATCGATGGTCTGATCCAGAACCAGCACATCATCTTCGCACAGCTCCGACAGCTGCGCGACCGTTCTGCGTGTCCGGCCAAGCCGGATCGTGACCTCGACTTCGATATTATCGGTGTCGATCAGGTGTTTAAGTCCGTCCATAGCCTATTCGCCTTTTCCAAGTTCCGAAACAAGTGCGCGAATTTCCTCGGCGATTTGTTCGCCGGAAATCTCGATGCGGCCACCTTCAAGCGCCAGGTTGATGCGATCCCCTTCGCATTCGGCAAGCTCGATCCCGTCTAACGCGTGTTCCTGGATGCACCGGCGCACCAGATCCATCTGACGCGGACCGCAGCAGATCGCGGCACGCAGCGGGGACGCGCTGTCTGACAGGCGCTCCAGCTCATGTTTCAGCGCCTCTTCCATGCGGCGTGAAGATGCCGGAGGTGCAAGATTGTCGATGATCGCGTCCAGAATCGGCGCCAGTGTCGTGACAGCCTCGCAGCGGATCCTGCGGCGATAGGCGTCGTCGGCTTTCAATGCCTCGGCAAGCCGGGTCAGCCCCGCATCGAGATTTCGCAGCTGCTCATCAACGGCTGTTGCGACGCCCTCAGCCTTGCCGTCGATATATGCCTGATCCAGATCTGCCTGAAGATAACTTGGGACCGGCTTCTGACCTGCCCTGATGCTGGCAAAGGATTCAAGTTGGAAGGAAGCAGGGGTCAATGTGCGTTCTCCTTGTTGTCGATCCAGCCGCTCAGAATCTTGACGCTTTCGTCATGCCTCTCTCGCATCATGCCGCGCAGGCGTGCCACCGGATCCCCCTGAGGCAGCGAGAGTTGCGGACGGGGAGGGTCCCCGGGTGGCAAAAGCTGGCTTTCGCGGGCGGGGTTTTCCTGTACCGGTTCAATTTCGGCTTCGACGGGCGGTGTCGGAGGGATGCTGTCATCCAATAGCGCCGGAGCCTGGGTATTGGCGCGATTCTTCATGATCGGGCGCAGGACGAGCACCGCCAGCGCAAGTGCAAAGATCCCGATAATTGCGATACGCGCCAAGGTATTCAGCTCCAGGCGATCAAGAAAACTGGCATTCGCAGCGGTTCCATTGTTGCCAAGCCGTGCAAATGGCAGCGATTTGACGGTGATCAGGTCGCCGCGCGTTTCGTCATAACCAACGGCCGAAGCGACTAGTTCGCGCAGAATTTCCAGTTCGCTATCCGGGCGCGGAACCAGAACGGTTTCATCCCCGCCATTGGTCTCGGCAACGCCATTGACCAGCACGGCCACGGTCAGGCGTCGCGTGGCGCCAGGCTGGCGCGTTACTTCGCGCACCATGCTGCTGACTTCGTAATTCGCCTGCTGGCGGTTTTCCGAGCGCGAAGATTGCTCTGCTTCGCCCTCTGCCGCATCACCATCAGGCAGGTTCGATGCGGCGGTCACAGCGCCGGCACCTGTCGAATTACTTTGATCGCTGGTTTCTTCTGTCACTTGCGAGATGAGCGCACGCTGGTCCGGGTCAAAACGCTGTTCGGTCAGCAATTCCGATTCCGTGATCAGATCCAGGTTCAGTTCGACGATGGCGTTTCCGATCCCGACATGGGGTTCCAGAATCCGTTCGACATTGCGCTTCATCTGGGCTGCGCGGTCTTCGCCTGCGGTCTCTTCCGATGCCGATACGACGCCGCGCTGGCTATCGATAACCGTGACCGCGTCGGGCTGCATACCCGGCACTCCGGACGATACCAGATAGCGCAGGGCAGAGGCCTGTTCACGCGTGATCTTCTGGCCGTTGGTTGTCAGCGTGACCGAGGCGCTGCCGGTAACGTCACGACGATAGCCCCGGCCATTCTCGACAGCCAGATGCACCCGGGCTGCTTTGACATTTGGCAGGGCCAGAACCGTGCGGGCCAGTTCGCCTTCCTTTGCACGCCAATAGGCCGCGTCAAACATTTGCGACGTGGTTCCAAAGCCTGACATGCCGTCAAGCAGCTCGTACCCGGCCCCCCCGGCCGAAGGCAGGCCCTGCGCCGCCAGTTCCATCCGCAATCGGTCGCGGTGACGCGAATCCACCCAGATCGAATCACCGCGGATTTCGTAGCTGGCCCCCGCCTGTTCGATTCCTGCGATGACATCGCCTGATTGCGCGGCATCAAGCCCGCCATATAGCAGTGACATGTTCGGACGGCTTGCCAACCAGC
The DNA here is from genome assembly GCF_028294535.1 of Paracoccus onchidii. GTDB lineage: Bacteria > Pseudomonadota > Alphaproteobacteria > Rhodobacterales > Rhodobacteraceae > Paracoccus > Paracoccus onchidii. Next base: position 9,871 of record NZ_JAQBIE010000020.1, read on the forward strand.
CGAATCCGGCAACCAGCAAGAATGATGCCAGAAACGCGGTTGCGAGTATGGCTTTTTGACCTGAGCTTCGCTCGTTCCAATAGTCCCGCAATTTTTGCAAAACCGTCCCTTTCGAATCAGCCGCCGTTTATCGTCGACGCCTTGATGCCATGGGGCCGATTAAGAATTGGTTAGTCGCGAACTGCTAATTCCGTCTTGTCACGACGGAGAATCACCATGACCCAAGCTACCGAGGCACAGCCCGGGGAAAGCCCCGGAAAGAAACGGCCCCTCGTTATGATCGGGGCTGTCGTCCTGCTTGCAGGATGCGGTTTTGCCTCGACCTATCTGGGATTGTGGTCGCCGACCGCAATGCTGGGGGCCAAGGGTCACGACCCGGCGCCCGAAGCGGTCGTTGATGTGATCTTCGTCAATGTGCCTCGTATCGAACAAAGTCTGCCGGGTGGTCGCGGGCGCAATCTGCTGTTGGCGGCATCGATCGAGACGGATGCAGGTCACGCCCCGACGATCGAGCAGCTGATGCCCAGGGTGACGGATTCTTTCAATGGTTTCATCGCTGGTGTGGACCCCGCAGCCTATGACAAGCGCGGCGTTCTTGAAATCGTTCGGGCCGAACTGACAACGCGCGCCCGGCAGATTCTTGGGGAAGAAGCCGTAAAGGGGCTTTTGATCACGGAGTTCTTGATCAGATGACAATGGAAATGATCTTGCAGATAATCCTCGTGGTGGCGTCGATCGGGTTGGCTTGCTTTTGCATGGTCCTGACGCGCCGGCTGCGCCGGCTCAATGATCTTGAAACCGGGCTCGGGGGGGCAATTGCTGTTATGGCCGCGGAAGTGGACCGGCTGGAACAGGCGATTCGCTCTGCGCGCAGCGAAGCAACCGAGGCCAGCGAAGGGCTGGCGCAGGAAATCGCGCGTGCCCGCAAGGAGCGGTCCTTGTGGGAGCTGCGCCAGAAAATCGGAGAGGCTGCCAAGTCCGATCCCGCGCAGGCATCGCCAACCCGCCGTTTGCGCAAGCGCGTCGGAGGCCAGAATGCGTAGGTTCTTGATGCCGGTGCTGATCCTTGCCTTTACTGCACCCGCCCTCATGGCTTTGTGGCAGAAACAGGATCTGCCCGATCTTCTGGCCGCCTTTGCGGATTCCGGGGAATTGCTGCAAGGTTGCGGCGATGTGCCCGAGGCGATTGCCCTTGCCGAAGAACTGCGTGACCGTGCCCTGCGCATCGAACGGTACATGCAAAGCATTGATGATCGGAAAGCTGAACTGGCGAATGCCGAAGCGACGTTGCGTGCCCGCCTGCGCGAACTCAAGGCGCAAAAAAGCGGCCTGCAGTCGCGACGGCAAGGTACCACCAGCGATGTGCGTGCCGATATCGAACGACTGGTCGCCTTGTACGATCAGATGAAACCTGCCGAAGCTGCGGCGGTTCTGACCAATCTTCCGGCTGATTTCGCTGCCGAAATCCTGATCCGTGTGCGCCCAGAGGCGGGCGCAAGAATTATTGCGGCGGTCGAACCCCGTCAGGCCGCATTGCTGACCGCGCAAATGGGTGCGCGCAGCGTTCGCAAACAATAGGAGGCACCGCGATGTTCGGTTTTGTTGGCATCATTCTGACCTTTGCGATGGTCTTTGGCGGGTATCTTCTGGCGGGCGGAAAGATGGGGGTTATCGCCCACGCATTGCCGTTCGAGATGATGATGATCATGGGCGCTGCAATCGGATCATATATCCTGTCCAATGACAGCCATGTTCTGAAGGCGACATTGGGCGGGTTGAAGCGCGCCTTTTCCGGCCCGAAATGGAGCGCGCAGGACCATCAGGATGTTCTATGCCTGATGTTCCAACTGCTGCGGATCGCACGAGAAAACCCAGTCGAGCTGGAACATCATATCGAACGCCCTGCGGAATCGGCGATCTTCAATGCCTATCCCAGACTGGCAGCAGATCATCATGTGGTTTCGTTGATTTCAGACACCTTGCGTTCCGCCAGCCTCAACTATGACGATCCCTATCAGGTCGAGGAAATGCTGGCGCGGCGGATCGCGATCATGCGCGAAGAGGAAATGCACGTGCCTCATGCACTGCAAAGCATGGCCGATGCCCTGCCAGCATTGGGGATCGTGGCGGCGGTTCTTGGGGTGATCAAGACCATGAGCGCGATCGACCAGCCTCCCGAGGTTCTGGGAAAGATGATCGGCGGCGCATTGGTGGGAACCTTTCTGGGGGTGTTTCTGGCCTATGGCTTTGTCGCGCCATTGGCCCAACGTCTGGGCGGCGTGGTGAAACAGGACCTGGGGTTTTACGAAGTCGTGAAATCGGTTCTGGTTGCCGGGCTGCATCAGCACGCGACGAATCTTTGTGTCGAGGTCGGACGACAGGCCGTGCCGGAACATGTCCGACCGCAATTTGACACGCTGGAAACAGCATTGCGCGACCTCAAGAAGGCCGCGTGATGCTGGTTCTGGCATTCATGCTTGCCGTCAGTGCGGCCGGGGCGTCGGCAGAGATGCCAACCCCGCAAATGTCCGCCTTTGAACGGGACGCCACGAACTGGCTTCTGGAGGGGCGGGATCTGCCACCAGATTATCGATTGCGCCTGTTGGAAATGGGGCCTTCCGAGCGGCTGCAAATCTTGGTCTTTTTGCGCCGTTCCGGCCTGCTGACAGGCGACAGCTGGAGCCTTGACGACATTTTGAGGCCCGGCCCAAAGGACAATGAGGTCACGGAATGAAGGCGCTGGGCGCGATCGAATCCAAGTCCAACAAATTGCTGGATGCACCACTGCTGGTGACCGGCGCCTTGATGGTGATCGTGATATCGCTGGTGATCCCTTTGCCACCCGGGCTGCTGGATTTCGGAATTGCATTGTCGATCGCGACGGCGACCTTGGTTCTGGTGATGGCGTCCCTGGTGGACAAGCCTACGGATTTCCAGGCCTTTCCCGTCTTGCTGTTGGTCAGCCTGATCATCCGGCTGTCGCTGAACGTATCCTCGACGCGCCTGATTTTGACACAGGGCCACACAGGTACGGATGCCGCAGGGCAGGTCATCAATGGATTCGCGGATTTCGTTGCCGGGGGATCGCTGCTTGTCGGGTTGACCGTGTTTGCCGTGATATCCGTTGTGAACTTCATGGTTATAACCAAGGGTTCGGGCAGGATGGCCGAGGTCGCCGCGCGTTTTGCCCTGGATTCGTTGCCTGGCAAGCAATTGGCAATCGACGGAGATCTGAATGCTGGTGCGATCGATCATCATGAGGCAAAGCTGCGCCGCAGTCAGGAACAGCGCGAGATCAGCTTTTTCGGATCTCTTGACGGCGCGTCAAAGTTTGTAAAAGGCGATGCAGTTGCAGGGATTGTCATCACGCTGATCAACCTGCTGATCGGCCTGACGGTCGGCATTGTCGGCCATGGCATGAGCTTTGGCGACGCGGTGACAACATATTCGCACCTGACGATCGGTGACGGCCTTGTCAGTCAGATCCCGGCGCTGATCACCTCGATGGCGGCCGCGCTGCTATTGTCGCGCGGGGGGGCAACCGACAAGACCGCCGACCTCCTGTCGTCCGAGTTCTCCAGAACCTGGCAGCCGGCGGCTGTTGTTTCCGCCACGATGTTGTTGATGTCGCTGGTGCCAGGCATGCCCAAGCTGCTGTTTATTACGCTTGCGGGTGCAATGGCGGCGATGTCGTGGCGGATTGCGTCACGAAAGGCGTCTGAATCCTCAAGCGATGAGGTCAATGAGCAGCCACGGGATACCGTGCCGCCTGCAAGCAAGATCGGCGATATTCTGGATACTGATGATATCAGCGTCGAAATCGGTTCTGGGTTGATCCTGAGCGCATTGGATCAGGCGCGCGGTCTGGGTGGGCGTATCGGCAATTTGCGCATTCACGTCGCGCGTCAGTATGGGCTTATCCTGCCGGATGTCCGCATTACCGACACGGATGAATTGCCTGCGGGCGATTATGTAATCAGGATCCAGAGCGTGGTGCGGGGGCGTGGCTCTTTGCGCCCCGGTGAGGTCTTGGCATTGGGCGCTGATCACTTGTTGGAACAGTTGGCGGGCGCTGCCGTAAAAGAGCCCGTCTATTCAAGCCCAGCAAGATGGATTGCACCTGACGATCAGGATGAGGCTGCGACGATGGGGGCCACCGTGGTCACGCCAATGGAGGTCGTGTCGACTCATCTGATGGAGGTAGTCAAGGCGAATCTGTCGTCTCTGATGACTTTGGGGGCGATGCAGCGCCAGCTAGAGGAACTGAAATCGCTGTCCGATCCGGTTCGCAGCGAACGTAACCGGCGCTATCTGGACAGCATGATCCCTGACAAGGTTTCACCCGAAACACTGTTGGCGGTCTTGCGTGCGTTGTTGGATGAAAGGATTTCGATCCGCAACCTGCCTCTGATTATCGATGCAGTATCAGAGTTTCGTACGCTGGAATCGATTGAAACGATCTATGAGATGACCCGCAAACGCTTGCGGGGTCAGATCACCCAACAATTCAGCGATGTTTCCGGAAAGATGCATGCCCTCCAGCTTCACCCGGCATGGGAGGCCGAGTTCGTGCGCGCCGATAGCGAAACGGGCCGCAGCGGGGGTGGGGCATTGCCGCCGGCACTGACACGAAAATTGCTGGATGCCACGCGAAAGATGCTTGCAGAGGCCGCTCCTGGCACCTCGGTGGTTGTCGTCGTGCCGGATCATCGTCGGCGCATGGTGCGGGCGGTGCTGGGTTCGGCGGGGCTTTCGGCCCCGGTCTTGGGCCTCGAAGAGGTGGATCCCGCCGCCGATCTGCAATTGCTCGGAGCGATAGAGTTTTCATGAGTTGGGAACAACTCGCGGGTTGGATGCCCTTGCAAGGCTGGACCTTGATCCTGGTCTATATTCGCGTTCAGGCCTGCGTCCTTGCGCTGCCCGGGCTGGGAGAGCGCGTCATTCCTGTGCGGGTTCGCGTTTCGGTCGCCATGGCTGTTTCACCGTTGCTGGCTGATGGTCTTGCGCCTGTTGCTTATCCCGCAAGCCTGCTGGCGGGTCTGGGGCTGGTATCCGTCGAAATGCTGATCGGGCTTGCCGCGGGCATCCTGGTGCGGCTGTTCGCCCTGGCGCTGGATATCGCGACGACGGCCATCGCTGCCACGGCATCCCTGTCGCAACTTGTCGGGGTTCAGAACGAGGCCGCGCCGCATCCGATCGGCAACCTGATGCATCTTGCGGGGATTGCGGTTCTGATGGCGCTGGGGTTGCCGATCATGCTGCTGGAACTGATCCGCGACAGTTTCTTCTTGTGGCCTGCCGGGGTCTTGCCCGACATCGCGGTTCTTGGTCCCGCGGCGGTCATGGTCCTGGCCGACAGTTTTCTTCTGGCAATGATGATCGCGGCGCCCTTTACCCTGGGCGGCTTTCTGTTTCAGGCGCTGTCGGGGGTTATCAATCGCGTGATGCCCGCATTGCCTGTTGTATTCATTGGTTCACCGGTGGCGATCCTGCTTGCCCTGATCGCATTGGCGGTCCTTGCGCCGATCCTGATCGGAATTTGGGCCGATGCCGTGTTGGACTTTACCTTGCCGAGGGACGCATGAGCGACGACAACGACGACAAGACATTCGAACCCACCGAGCAAAAACTGCGCAAAGCGCGCGAGCAAGGCGATATCCCGCGCTCGACCGAGTTCAACGTGGCAATGATGTATGCCGGCGCCTGGCTGGCCTTTGGTGTCGGGGCCGCTTTCGCGGTGAAACAATGGCTTGCGATGGCAAGCCGTGGAATGGGGGCGGATGGATGGCCCATCGGATCGGTGTTTGCCCTGGCCGATTCGCTTTGGCGCTATGCAGCAATTGCCCTGATCGCGCTGGTGCTGATCCCTTGCGCAACGATTCTGATCGGATTGATCGTGCAGCGAGGCTTGATCTTTTCGCCCAAGAAGATCGCGCCTGACTTCAATCGCATCAACCCGATCAAGACAGCGGGCCAGAAATTCGGCACGTCCGGTCTGGTGACCTTTGGGATTTCCTTTGCCAAGGCGGCGTTGGTTTGTCTGGGGGGGTGGTATCTGTTCGCGGGGCTTGTCGATCGAATGGCTTCCAGCGCGATGGCGGGAACCCGCTGGGTGACAGGGCTTGGCGATTTGCTGGGGCGTGTGCTGTTGTTGGCGGTGGCGATCTCGGTGGTGTTTGCGGCGTTGGACATGGCATGGAAGCGGTTCGAACATCTTCGCAAGAACCGTATGACGCGAAAAGAGATGGAAGATGAATACAAGGATGCCGAAGGTGATCCACATCTGAAGGCCGCCAGACGCCAGCGTGCGGTCGATATTGCCATGAAGCAGATGCTGGCAGATGTGGAAAAGGCCGATGTCGTCATTGTCAATCCGACACATTATGCGGTTGCGTTGCAATGGAAACCCGGCAGCGGGCGCGCGCCGGTTTGTCTGGCGAAGGGCACGGATGACGTCGCAGCGCGGATTCGCGAGCGGGCCAGGAAAGGAGCCGTTCCGATCTGGTCCGATCCCCCTTGCGCGCGTGCGATCCACGCCAGCGTTGACATAGGGGCCGAGATCAGGCGCGAACATTTCGCGGCCGTGGCGGCGGCGATTCGCTTTGCCGAAAACATGCGCAAGAAGGTTCGGGCCGGATGGTAGACACATGCGCAAAGCTGGCAAAACTGGAACAGATTGCCCGTATTCGCGCCGAGCAAGAGCTGAAAAAGCTGGCCGCGTTCCGTCTTCATGTCGAAGCGGCGCAGGGTCGTGTGGCGGCAACGCGCACCGCATTGGGTCAAAGCTATCGCGATGACGCTCCGCTGGCCTTGTCCGAGGCACGGATGGCCAATGCCCAGGCCGCACGCGCCGCACGCGAGATGGCGCGGGCGGAACGGGATCTCCTCCAGATGCGGCCGGGTTTCGAGGCTGCAAGGCAGAATGCGGCGCGGGAATTCGGTCGCGCCGAGGTATTGGCCCAACTGGCAAGGCGTGAGGTGGATCGAAACGGCCACGGGTGACGCCCCATATTCCGTTGCCGCGGCGCAGCGGCGGGTTGGACAGCGCGAACTTGAAATGCTACTCAACGCGTCAGTCATCCGAGGAGGAACCCGATGCTCGAAGCCAGCCCGCGCCCCGACGCAGCGACATCCCGTAAGGTCTGGACGGCACAGGAGGCGCGCGAGCTTTTCGATTTGCCCTTCATGGAGTTGCTGTTTCAGGCGCAGACCGTGCATCGCCGCAGCTTTGATCCCAACCGGGTACAGATGAGCCGGCTGCTATCGATCAAGACAGGCGGGTGCCCGGAAGACTGTTCCTATTGCAGCCAGTCATCACGCTATGATTCGGGGCTGTCGGCGTCAAAGCTGATCGAGGTTCAGCGCGTGATTTCCGAAGCGCGCCGTGCCCGGGATGCGGGCGCAACAAGATACTGCATGGGGGCGGCCTGGCGCAGCCCCAAGGAACGCGACATGGCGCAGATCGTCGCCATGATCGAGGGCGTCAAGGCGCTTGGCATGGAAACCTGCATGACATTGGGCATGCTGGACGGCGATCAGGCCCGGCGCCTGAAAACCGCGGGCTTGGACTATTACAACCACAATATCGACACATCGGAAGCGCATTATTCGAATGTGATCACGACCCGCACCTTCGCTGACCGTCTGGAAACCCTGCAAAATGTCAGGGACAGTGGTATCAAGGTCTGCTCGGGCGGTATTCTCGGGCTGGGGGAAGGGGCGCAGGATCGCGTCGATATGCTGGTTACGCTGGCCAATCTGCCCGAGCCACCTGAAAGCGTGCCGGTCAATATGCTGATCCCGGTGGCCGGCACCCCCTTGGCCGATGCCGACCCGGTCGATCCGATCGATTTCGTGCGTGTCATTGCCACGGCGCGGATCATGATGCCGGAAAGTCATGTCCGGTTGTCGGCCGGGCGCACCGAGATGTCTGACGAGATGCAGGCGCTGTGCTTTTTCGCGGGCGCAAACTCGATCTTCGTTGGCGATACATTGCTGACCAAGGACAACCCGGATGAAGACGATGATATGCGTCTGTTCGCCAAACTTGGGCTGCAGCCGATGACGGTTCACGAACATATGCCCGCGACCGATGATGATGTGGGCGAGGCGCGTCGACTGGCGGCACGGGCTGCAGATCCCGCAATACCTGTCCTGCGCTGAGCCGGGACGAGCCGGTGGACATGGCGGGATCTGTCGGTGTGGATCGGCTGGCGTTTTACCGCCAGGATATGGATCAGCTTGCCGCGCGCGGGCGTTTGCGCGGATTGGCCGAACGCGCCGGAATTGATTTTTCATCGAATGACTATATCGGGCTGGCGGGATCTGCCCGGTTGGGCGATGCCGTGCGCAATGCCGTGCGGGAGGGCGTTCCGGTCGGGGCGGCCGGATCGCGCCTGTTGCGTGGCCATACCCGGTGGCAGGCCGAATTCGAGGATCATGCCGCCCGGTTCTTCGGGGCCGATGCCGCACTTGGGTTCGGCGGCGGATATGTCGCGAATTTTGCGCTGTTCTCGACATTGCCACAACGTGGAGATCTGTTGCTGATGGATGAACTGTCCCATGCCAGCACCCATGAGGGTGCGCGATCGGGGCGGGCAGAGGTGCAGAAATTCCGGCATGGTGATGTCTCTCATGCGGAACAGGTCATCAAGATGTGGCGCCGCGCAGGGCATACAGGCGCCGTCTGGATCGCGGTCGAAAGCCTTTATAGCATGGACGGTGATGTCGCGCCGCTTGATGATCTGGTCGGACTTGCGGATCAGCACGGGTTTCTCGTCATCGATGAGGCCCATGCAACCGGTGTTTTCGGGCCTGACGGGCGCGGCTTGTCCCATCGCCTTGAAGGTCGCGAAAATGTGCTGACCCTGCATACCATGGGCAAGGCGTTGGGTGGCTCGGGGGCGTTGATCTGTGGCGCACGGCCACTGCTGGACTTTATGGTCAATCGTTGTCGGCCCTTTATCTTCGCCACGGCACCGTCGCCCTTGATGGCTGTGGCGGGGCGGACTGCGCTGGACATCCTGCGCGACGAACCCTGGCGGCGTGACGAATTGCAGGGTCATGTCGCATTGTTCGGTGCAGAAATGGCCCAACGTCTGCCGCAAATGCAGATCAGTGGCAGCCAGATCGCGCCCTTGATTGTCGGACCGGATGCCCCGACCATGGAGCTTGCCGCGCGTATCCGGAAGCGCGGGTTCGACATTCGGGGTGTACGCCCGCCGACTGTTCCTGACGGGACTGCGCGTCTGCGAGTGTCGCTGACGCTGAACGCGACCAGGCAGGATATTTTGCGCCTGGCGGAAACACTGGAGGAATTGTGGCCAGATTTGTGATCACGGGAACCGGGACCGATATCGGCAAGACGGTGTTTGCCGCAGGGCTGTGCGGTTTGATCGGTGCCAGATACTGGAAGCCGGTTCAAACGGGGTTGGCCCAGAATCTTCCCAACCTTGCCGCAGACGGGCGTGGCCATCAGGTTGCACCATCGGCGGCTGGTCAGCCCTATCTGCCCCCCAACGGCACTGATTCCGCCGAGGTTGCACGGCTTTCCGGCCAAGCGGTCTTTCCCGAATCCTATCTGCTGCGCGAGCCACTCTCTCCCCACCGGGCCGCCGAGCTGGATGGCGTAACCATCGACCCTGCCGATCTGGTGCCCCCCGATTGGCAGGATCTGGTCATCGAGGGGGCGGGGGGCGTTCTCGTCCCGATCACAAGGGATCTGCTGTATGCGGATCTGTTCGCGACATGGCAGATTCCGGTCGTCCTGGTTTGTTCGACCGGGCTTGGCACGATCAGCCACAGCCTGACCGCGGTCGAAAGCCTGCGCGCACGCAATGTTGCGTTGCATGGCCTGGCATTTGTCGGTGATGACAATGCTGACAACATCGCGACCATTGCCGAATTGGCAAAGGTCAGGGTGCTGGGGCGCCTGCCGCAGCTGCCACAACTGGACCGCCACAGTCTTGCGGCGGCGATGCATGAACAATTCGATCCGGAGGATTTCCGTTGAGCGCGGTCTGGCACCCCTTTACCCAACATGCGACCGAACCCGTCCCCCCGCGCATTGCGCGCAGCGAGGGCGCCTATCTGTTCACGGATCGGGGCCAGCCTTTGCTGGATGGTATTTCGAGCTGGTGGGTGGTCACGCATGGGCATCGGCAACCGGAAATTGTCGAGGCGATTCAAAGCACGGCGTCGCGTCTGGATCAGGTTATCTTCGCCGGGCTAAGTCATGAGCCGGGCGAACAGCTGGCCGAGGCGTTGATCAAGATGGCTCCTGCCGGTCTGACCAAGGTCTTTTACAGTGACAGCGGTTCGACCGCGGTCGAGGTGGCCTTGAAAATGGCCTTGGGCTATTGGCGGCATGAAGGCGACGGTCGCCATCGGATTGCGGTCTTCGAAGGCAGCTATCATGGCGATACCATCGGCACGATGAGCGTGGGTGAACGCGGCGTCTTCAATGCCGCCTATGATCCGCTGATGTTTGCTGTCGACAAGCTGCCATTTCCCTCCGCAGACGGTCAGGACACGCTGACTGCGTTCGAGGCGCTGGCCCGGACCGGACAAATGGCGGCGATTATTGTCGAGCCGCTCGTCCTGGGGGCCGGTGGAATGCAGATGTATTCCCCCGAGGTCCTGGCTGGCCTGCGCAAGATCTGCGACCGCCATGACGTCTTGCTGATCGCCGATGAGGTCATGACGGGCTGGGGGCGGACAGGGCGGCTATGGGCCTGTGATCACGCCGCCATTTCACCCGATATCCTGTGCACGTCCAAGGGGTTGACGGGGGGCGTCATTCCCTTGGCCGCGACCTTGGCCAGTGAGCGGGTTTTTCAGGCGCATTACTCGACCGATCGTCGCCGGACATTTTATCATTCGTCCAGCTACACGGCCAATCCGATTGCCTGCGCGGCTGCCTTGGCCCAGGTGCGTCTGTGGCAGCAGCGACCGATGGGCGATATTCTGGGGAATCTTGGCGCAATGCAGGCCGAGCGGCTTGCCGCGCTTGGTCAGGATGGCCGTTTCGAAAACGCGCGGCAATGCGGCACCATTGCCGCGCTGGACCTGAAAGTGACGGATGGCGGCTATCTTGCAGAAACCGGTCCAAGAATGCGTGCGCATTTTCTGGAACAGGGTGTTCTGCTGCGACCACTTGGCAACACGGTCTATGTGTTGCCGCCTTATTGCGTGACCGCAGATGATCTTGATCTGGCCTGGGGGGCCATTGCCTCATTCGAGGGGTAGGGCACGACATCGACCCAGACCAGCCGGTGATTGGACGCAATCTCGACCGCCCCGGCCAATGGATGATCGGGTGATGGCCACAAAACGCCACTGTCGATTATCTTCAGTTCATGGCCGGGCAGGACGTAATCCACGCGCATATTTCCCGGCCCGGCCGCGTCGAAGACCGCAGTATCCAGTGCCGGATCGCCCCGATGCCCGGCATTGACGCCGTTCTGGGGGGGCTGCCAGTCCCCGCGCGGTTCGGGATCCTGAACCAACGCATTCAGCCTTGTCAGAACCTCGGGGCGGCCGTCGCCATCGGCCGGATCAAGATTCATCTTGCCGATCAGCGCGAATGGCGCATCCGGCACATGATGCAGCCAGAAAGCGGTCTCATCGTGGTTGCGCCGCCCGTTCCGGTCCTCGGGGCCGTCAAATACGGGCGGGGTTGCCGACCATGCCAGAAGATGCATCGGTCCCCGCGTCGTGGTCAGGGTTACATCCCAATGGTTCGTCGAGGGCAGCCGTTGAATACTCGCGACCTCTGGCAAGGTGGGGGGCATGATATGATCGGGAAGGTCCCGCCAAAGCGCGTCCGAATAGTCCGACACCGCAGAGATCGGCAGACGAGACAGGATTGCCATGCCGTTCTGGCCGGTAAACTGTCCCCAGCCCTGTGCGTCATCTGCCTCGGCCAATCGGCCATCGCCATCCAGGTCAAGACCGGTGGGAAGGCCGCGATTGGGGCGGCTGGCATGCCAGAACGGCAGGTCATGCCCCTGTTGCGCAACCAGCGCCCTGAATTCCGACAGGGCAATGGATCGGAGATCCCAGTCAAAGCCCGTCAACAGGATCACATCGGGCCGGGCGGCTGCAATCACCTGTGCGGCGGCGATCACCTGCGGATCATCCTTGCGAATGTCGCGCAGCAACAGCCCGGGCCCCTTGCGGGTCAGCCCCGGATCATATGTCGCAATGCGCACTGGCTGGGCACCTGCCGTCCCAGCCAGGCACATAAGAAAGGCGGCTGCCTTCAGACCCAAGGGCGCGCCTGTGCCATCTGGTCTTCGTAGCTGTCGATCGAGGGGGCTTTTTCCATGGTCAGCCCGATATCGTCCAGACCGTTCAACAGGCAATGTTTGCGGAACGGGTCGATGTCGAAATGGAACTCGACCCCATCCGAGGTGCTGACCGTCTGGTTTTCCAGGTCGACGGTCATGCGGGCATTGGCACCTTTGCGCGCATCGTCCATCAGCACATCGACGGCTTCCTGGGGCAGGGTGATCGGCAGGATGCCGTTCTTGAAGCAGTTATTGAAGAAGATATCGGCGAAGCTTGTCGAGATGACGCAGCGAATCCCGAAATCCAGCAACGCCCAGGGCGCGTGTTCACGCGACGATCCGCAGCCGAAATTGTCGCCCGCAACCAGAACCTCGGCATTGCGATAGGCGGGCTGGTTCAGGACGAAATCGGCGATCTCGTTCCCGTCGCGGTCATAGCGCATCTCGTCAAACAGGTTTACGCCCAGTCCCGAACGTTTGATCGTTTTCAGGAACTGTTTCGGGATGATCATGTCGGTGTCGATATTGACCAGCGGCATGGGGGCCGCGATACCGGTCAGCGTGGTGAACTTGTCCATGTGGTCCTCGGGGTTGCTGTATCTTGACGCGGCAATGGGGAATGTCAGGCCCAAAGCGGCCAAGAAGATGTGATGGTGTGAGTATGTCTGGTTTGATGACTTGCGTGGCAGCCGCGTGGCAGCCGGGGATCGGAGATCCGAACGCAACGGGTTGGCTGACCGTGCTGGCCTATGTGCTGTGCCTTGTCCTGTCGGTGCGGGTCTGGGTGAAACTCAGCGGTCAGCCGGGCCGGGCCTTTTGGGGGCTGGTGGCGTTGCTGATGCTGTTTCTGGCCCTGAACAAGCAGCTGGACCTGCAAAGCGCGCTGACCGCAACGGGGCGCTGTCTGGCGCAGGCGCAGGGGTGGTATGACAATCGCCGTATCGTTCAGGCCGCCTTTGTTCTGGGTGTGCTTGCCCTGATGGTGGCGGCCTTGCTGATGGGATTGCGAGCGCTGCGCGGTCAGTTGGCGCGGTATGGTCTGGCGCTTGCCGGGTTGACGGTTCTGTGTGGCTTTGTCGCGATCAGGGCCATCGGTTTTCACCATATGGATGCGCTGATCGGCCATCGCAGCTTTGGTGTCAGCACCAATTACCTGCTTGAAAACACAGGATTGGTGCTGATCGGCCTGAACGCATTTCGGGTGTTGCGGCGCGGCTAGGGCCGCACCGCCTGGTCCCGCAAGCTGATTGTCGAACCGGTCCGGCATTCCGGGCCTAGACCGTTTGCGCCATGAGCTGGCGCACATCGGTCAGATGCCCCACGACACCCGCCGCCGCCGCCATCGCGGGCGACATCAGGTGGGTGCGGCCTTTGTAGCCCTGCCGTCCCTCGAAATTGCGGTTCGAGGTCGCGGCGCAGCGTTCACCCGGTGACAACTGGTCAGGGTTCATGCCAAGGCACATCGAACATCCGGCCAGACGCCATTCAAAGCCGGCATCCAGAAACACCTGGTCCAGCCCCTCTTCCTCGGCCTGGGCGCGCACAAGCCCCGAACCCGGCACGACCATGCCGCGGACACCGTTGGCCAGTTTCCGGCCGCGCAGCACATCGGCTGCGGCGCGCAGATCCTCGATCCGGCCATTGGTGCAAGATCCGATGAACACCGCGTCGATCGAGATGTCGGTCAGCTCGGTGCCCGGTTTCAGATCCATGTAGTCAAGGCTGCGGCGGGCGGCGTCGATCTTGCCGCCTGCGAAATCCTCGGGCGCGGGGACCCGGGCCGAGATCGGCAGCGCGTCCTCGGGGCTGGTGCCCCAGGTGACGGTCGGTTCGATATCTTCGCCGCGAATGGTCACGACCTTGTCCCAATGCGCCTCGGCATCGCTGAACAGGGTTTTCCACCATGCGACGGCGGCTTCCCACTGGGCGCCTTTCGGGGCGTGGGCACGGCCTTTGACATAGTTGAAGGTCGTCTCGTCGGGTGCGATCAGACCGGCGCGCGCGCCACCTTCGATGGCCATGTTGCAGATCGTCATGCGGCCTTCCATCGACAGGTTGCGGATCGCTTCGCCGCAATATTCGATCACGTGGCCGGTGCCGCCCGCCGTGCCGGTTTCCGCGATGATGCGCAGCACCACATCCTTGGCAGTCACGCCCGGAGCCAGCCGTCCGGTGATCTCGACCTTCATGTTCCTGGATTTCGACTGGATCAGCGTCTGGGTCGCCAGCACATGTTCGACCTCTGATGTGCCGATGCCATGCGCCAGGGCGCCGAACGCGCCATGCGTGGCGGTGTGGCTGTCACCGCAGACAACCGTCATGCCCGGCAGGGTCCAGCCCTGTTCGGGTCCGACAATATGAACGATGCCCTGACGGATATCGTTCACGGGATAATAGTTCACCCCGAACTCGCGGGCATTGCGGTCCAGCGCATCGACCTGAATGCGCGATTCCGGGTTGTCGATGCCGTTCTGGCGATCCAGCGTGGTCGGCACGTTGTGATCGGGCACCGCGATGGTGCGTTCGGGGGCGCGAACCTTGCGCCCGGTCATGCGCAGGCCCTCGAATGCCTGCGGGCTGGTTACTTCGTGCACCAGATGGCGGTCGATATACAGAAGGCAGGTGCCGTCATCGGAACGGTCCACCACATGGGCGTCCCATATCTTGTCGTAAAGCGTGCGCGGCGTTGCGGGATTCGTCATGGCTGTGACTTTCGGCTGTGAGGCGAATTCTTGGTTGGGCAGGCGGTGGCGTGGCGGATCATCCGCCCGCGATCAGCCGTTCGACGTGACGCAAAGCGTCTCGCCGTAAAAGCGCGATGGCAATCGCGCCCGATCATGGATGTCAAAATAAATAAAGCCCGACATGTGCGCCATTTTAGGCATCCTGCCATGCTTACGCAATATGGGCTTGGGGCTTGTCGGAAAGCTTCGGACGGGGTTTGCTGGTCGCAGGAGGAATTGATGGAACAGTTGGATCCCGAAGTCGTCTCGGCCGCGCAGGGCCTGATGGAACGTGTCTGGATGTTTCTGGAAACCATGCTGGTGCCATCGCGCATGTATCAGTTGCCTGCGATTGCCGGATTGGTCCTGCTGTCATGGTTGTCGGCGCGCCTGTTGTCACCGCTCTTGACCCGCTGGCTGCGCAGCCGCGACAACTGGCCGAAATGGCGTTTGCGCCTTGGGTTGTTAATAGATCATCGCCTGACATTGATCATCTTTACGGTGCTGAGCTGGGCAATCGTGCTGGTTCTGCGCGAGGTGACCTATAGTTTTCGCAGCCAGGTCATTGCCCTGGCCGCGACCATTGCGGCAGCCTGGGTCGGCATTTATTTCGTGGTTCGGATCATCTCGAACCGGTTTCTGCGCCGGATCGTGTCCTGGGCGGCCTGGGTCTGGGTGACGCTGTTCCTGCTGGGCCTGACCGATCCGTTTGCGGCTTTTCTGGAAAGTGTGGCGCTGACGCTGGGGGATTTCCGCCTGTCCTTATTGACGGTGCTGAAAGCTTTGGCGATCACCGGATTGATGATTGCCGCCGCCCGCGCCCTGTCGCGTGTGATCGCAACGCGGCTGGCGCGCAACGAGGATATTTCCCCGACCATGCGCGTCCTGACGGCCAAGCTGTCGCAAGTGGTGCTGTTCACCGTAGCCATCATTTCCGGGCTGAAAGCGGTGGGATTCGACCTGACGGGACTGGCGGTGTTTTCGGGGGCTGTCGGTGTCGGGCTGGGATTTGGCCTGCAAAAAGTGGTGTCCAACCTTGTTTCGGGGGTAATCATCCTGCTGGACAAGTCGATCAAGCCCGGTGACGTGATCAGCCTTGGCGATACCTTCGGCTGGATCGAGGAACTGGGCGCGCGCTATGTCAGCGTGGTGACGCGGGACGGTAAGGAATACCTGATCCCGAACGAAGACCTGGTGACCGGGCAGGTTGTGAACTGGTCGCATACGAACAATTTTGTCAGGCTGGACCTGAGCTTTGGCACATCTTATGGCGATGACCCCCATCAGGTGAGCGAAGTCGCCATTAGCGCCGCCATGGGCGTCAAGCGGGTTCTGGCGCATCGCCGCCCGGTTTGCTGGATCACCGGCTTTGGCGACAGTTCGGTTGACTACGTTCTCAGGTTCTGGATCGGCGATGCCGAGAGCGGGCTGACGAATGTGCGCGGGCAGGTCTATCTGGCCCTGTGGGATGCGTTCAAGGAACACCGGATCGAGATTCCGTTCCCGCAACGTGAGGTCAGGGTGTTGAACAAGGAGTTTACAATGCGTAGTGACGCGGTTTCCCATGCCGATCCCGATTTCGAGAGGGATCATTGAGATGGGCCGAAAAAGTGTTATCTTTATAAGACCCCTGCGCCGGGGGCGATCGGCGCGCTGACCGGAGGATACAACCCTGTCACAAGACGTCTCGTCGGCCGGTGGGCCGGCCGCGACCGCCGCGGGCGACCAGCAACTTGCCCGTATTCTGTCCTCGCTCGATGATGACAAGGCCGAGGATGTCGTCACCATCGATCTGCGGGGACGTTCGTCCATGGCCGATCACATGGTGATTGCTTCTGGGCGCAGCGCCCGGCAGGTCGGCGCAATCGCCGAAAAACTGGCCGAGCGTGTCAAGGAAGCGACAGGTCGCGCGCCGCGCATCGAAGGCAAGGAAACCGGCGATTGGGTGCTGATCGATACCGATGATGTGATCGTGCATGTCTTTCGCCCCGAGGTTCGCGAATTCTATCAGTTGGAAAAGATGTGGATGCCCGCTGACACGCTGAGCCGTGTCCGCGATTCCGCGCAGCCGACGCAGTAGAAAATGCGAATAGAAATCGCCGCTGTCGGGCGGCTGAAAAAAGGTCCGGAATCCGTGATGGTTGCGGACTATCTGGATCGCTTTGCAAAAGTCGGTCGCGGGCTGGGATTGCCGCCGGTCAAGATCAATGAGGTCGAGGATCGGCGGGGCGGTGGCATGGCCGCCGAAACAGAGTTGCTGGATCGGGTCATCCCGCAATCCGCAGTCCTTGTCATGATGGACGAACGCGGCGATCAGCCGACCTCGCCTGAATTAGCACAGAAAATTGCGCAATGGCGCGATGGCGCGCAGGATGTCTGCTTTGTGATTGGCGGAGCGGATGGTCTGGCACCGGAATTGCGCGCGCGTGCCGATTGGCAGATCAGCCTTGGGCGGATGGTCTGGCCGCATATGCTGGTGCGGGTCATGCTGGCGGAACAACTGTATCGCGGCGCGACGATTTTGGCGGGGTCTCCGTATCACCGCGCATGACGGCAGCTGTGTCCTGATGATGTAAACCCGCCTTCACCTGCCCTTGAGGGCGGTTGTCGCAGCCTGCTGGCGGGGGTAACAAGGCGCAAACCATAGCGAGGCCGACATGACGAAACCCGTGATCCTGTGCATTCTTGACGGCTGGGGGATTTCTGATCGCCCCGAACAGAGCGCCCCGGATCAGGCCGAAACCCCGAATTTCGACCGCCTGATGCAGGATTGCCCGAACGCGACGCTGACGACTTTTGGTCCTGATGTCGGCCTGCCTTCGGGGCAGATGGGCAATTCCGAAGTCGGGCATACCAATATCGGCGCCGGGCGGGTCGTGGCCATGGATCTCGGGCAGATCGACCTGGCGATCGAAGATGGCAGCTTTTTTGAAAACGAGGCTATTCGCGGCTTTGCGGCCAGTTTGAAGGAAACCGGCGGCAGCGCGCATCTGATGGGCGTGATTTCCGATGGTGGCGTTCATGGCCATTTGCGCCATGTGCTGGCCGCCGCCAAGGCGATTTCGGGGGCCGGCGTGCCGGTTGTCATTCACGCGATCATGGATGGGCGCGACGTGGCCCCGCAATCGGCCCGCGATTTCGCGGCGCAATTGCAGGACCAACTGCCTGACGGTTGCCGTGTCGGCACCGTGATCGGGCGCTATTTCGCAATGGATCGCGACAACCGCTGGGAGCGGGTCGAACGCGCCTATCGTGCCATCGTGGCCGGACAGGGCGAGGCCGCGGACAGCGCCGAGGCCGCGATTTCCCAAGCTTATGCGCGCAATGAGACCGACGAATTCATCCAGCCCTTCGTGATCGACGGTTACAATGGCGCAATGGATGGCGACGGGTTCTTTTGCCTGAATTTTCGTGCTGACCGAGCGCGCGAAATCCTGTTCGCGCTTGCGGATCCCGAATTCGCTGAGTTTTCTGTCGATGATCGACCCGATTGGGCAGAGATGCTGGGCATGGTGGATTACAGTGTGCGCCACAATGATTTCATGGGCACGGCCTATCCCAAGCGGCAGGTGGAAAACACGCTGGGTGCCTGGGTTGCCGCGAAAGGGTTGCGGCAGTTTCGCCTGGCTGAAACCGAGAAATACCCGCATGTGACCTTTTTTCTGAATGGCGGAAAAGAGGCCCCGGAGATCGGCGAGGATCGCCATATGCCATCTAGCCCCAAGGTCGCGACCTATGATCTGGCACCGGAAATGGCGGCATCCGAGGTGGGCGATCGTCTGGTGCAGGCCATCGGCGAAGGTTATGATCTGATTGTCGTGAACTTCGCCAATCCCGACATGGTTGGCCATACCGGCAGTCTGGAAGCCGCCAAACGCGCCTGCGCTGCGGTGGATGTCCAGGTCGGGCGCATGTTGGCGGCCTTGGACAAGGCTGGCGGCGCTGCGGTGATCTGTGCCGATCACGGCAATTGCGAAACCCTGATTGATCCCGAAAGCGGGGGCCCCCACACGGCCCATACGATCAATCCGGTTCCGGTGATCGTTTACAACGGTCCGGTCGGCGCCGGGGTTCGGGCTGGTCGTCTGGCCGATCTGGCGCCGACCGTGCTGGAGCTTATGGATCTGGACAAGCCGTCCGAGATGACCGGCGAAAGCCTGATCGTGCCCGCATGATCCGACGCTTTCTTCTGGCGATATTGTGCTGCGGGATCGCGACCGCGGCACCGGCCCAATCCTCGACACCTGCGAATGACGCCGTGCGCGAAGCCGAGGCTGCAGCCGCGCAATTGCGGGATTCGGTGGGCAAGCTGGCCGAGGCGGTGTCTGCCGATGATCAGGTGACGGCCCTGACCGATGTCATTCGTGGCTATGAACAGGGCCTGTCGGCGCTGCGCGAGGGCTTGCGACAGGCCAGCGCGCGCGAAGCAGAGCTGCACACGCGTTTCGAGGCCGAGCGCGCCCGCCTTTCCGGTGTTCTGGGGGCCATGACCGCGTTGCAGAAATCGCCGGAAACGACCTTGCTGTTGCATCCGGCAGGGGCCTTGGCCAATGCCCGTTCCGGCATGATCCTGTCTGATGTGACGCCCGGATTGCAGACCGAGGCCGAACGGTTGCAGGCGGATCTCGAAGAAATATCCACCGTTCGCGCCCTGCAATCCGCCGCCGCCGAGATGCTGGGGTCGGGTTTGGCGTCGGTGCAAGAGGCCCGCCGGCTTCTGGCCAGTGCTGTCACCGATCGTTCGACCGTTCCTGTGCGCTTTTCCGAAGCGCCGCAGGAATTGCAGAAGCTGCGCGACGCCGCCCAGAGCCTGGATGATTTCGCCAGTGGTATCGAAAGCATGGAAAGCGATGTCGGTCCGCCGATGGATGACTTTGCCGGGGCGCAGGGCAGCCTGCCTCTGCCCGTCATCGGAACCGTGCTGCGACCCTATCGACAGCCCGATGCGGCTGGCGTCGAGCGTCCCGGTTGGATCATCGCAACCGCGCCGGCTGCCTTGGTGACTGCACCCTGGCCGGCGACAATACGTTATCGCGGAAACTTGCTGGATTACGGCAATGTGATGATTGTCGAGCCCGCGCAGGGCTATCTTTTGATATTTGCGGGTTTGTCACAGGTGTTCGGTGAAGTAGGCGATGTATTGAAAGCAGGCGATCCGATCGGTCTTATGGGGGGATCAGAAGCGCCGGCACAAGAGTTCGGGGCGCAATTCGTTGCGGATGCCGCACGCGGTCTGGATGCAGGGCGAACCGAAAGCCTGTATCTGGAATTGCGGCAAGGCGATGAAACGCTGGACCCGGCGGACTGGTTCGTGCTGAATCCGATAGTCGAGCCGCAAGAGAACTGAGGCAGGAAAGGCCGCCATGAAACATTATCTGATCGCAGGCTTTGGGGGCATTCTTGCCGGAGCCGTTGTCACGACCCAGATTGCCGGGCCGCTGGTCGCACAAGAAGCAGGCAACAACGTTTCGGTCTATGAACAGCTTGAACTGTTTGGAAACGTGTTCGAACGCGTGCGCGCCGATTATGTCGAGGCGCCTGACGACAAGCAATTGATCGAGGCGGCGATCAACGGGATGCTGACGTCGCTGGATCCGCACAGCTCGTTCCTGTCTGCGGATGATTACGAAGAAATGCAAACCCAGACACGCGGCAGCTTTGGCGGTCTGGGCATCGAGGTCAGCCAGGAAGACGGTCTGGTCAAGGTGGTGTCGCCGATCGATGATACCCCTGCGGCGGAAGCCGGCGTCAAATCGGGTGATTTCATCACGCATGTGAATGGCGAATCCCTGCTGGGCCTGACCCTGGACGAAGCCGTGGACATGATGCGCGGCCCGGTCGGATCGGAAATCACCGTAACATTGCTGCGCGAAGGCGAAAGCGAGCCCTTTGATCTGACCATGACGCGCGACACCATCAAGCTGACCGTGGTCAAGACCCGCCTCGAAGGTCATTCCGTTGTCCTGCGCGTGTCGACCTTCAATGACGAGACCTATGACACATTGAAGTCCGAACTGGCCAAGGCTGTCGAGGAAAGCGGCGGTATCGACAAGGTGACCGGCTTTGTTCTGGATCTGCGCAACAATCCGGGCGGTTTGCTGAATCAGGCGATCAGCGTGTCCGATGCCTTCCTTGACGCCGGTGAAATCGTCAGCACGCGCGGCCGCGTTCCCGAGGAAAGCGAACGCTGGAATGCCGAACCCGGCGATCTGGCGCAAGGCAAGCCGATGGTCGTGCTGATCAATGGTGGTTCGGCCAGCGCCTCGGAAATCGTGACGGGCGCATTGCAGGATCACCGCCGCGCGATCGTCGTGGGTGAAAAATCCTTTGGCAAGGGGTCGGTTCAGACGGTCATGCCCGTCACATCGGACAGCGCGATCCGGTTGACTACCGCACGCTATTACACGCCGTCGGGACGCTCGATCCAGTCGCTCGGCATCCAGCCCGACATTCTGGTCGCCCAACCGCGCCGACCCGTCGATGAAGAAGAAGATGAACCGCGCAGCCAGTCGAATTTCGGGCGCAGCGAGGCCGATTTGCGCGGTGCGTTGAACAACGATTCCGTCAGCGACGAGGAAAAGAAGCAGATGGAACAAGAGGCCGCCGAGGTCGAGGCGACCGCAAAGCTGCGTGAAGATGATTACCAGCTGGCCTATGCCGTCGATATTCTGAAAGGACTGGCAGCCGTTGATTTTCAGGCAGGTGATGTGCCCACGGCGGAAACCCCGGCCGTAACCGGTGAAGGGGCGGGAAATTCAGGGGCATCCAATGACAATGGCTGAACGATCCGGCACGGATGAGGCTTCGGGCGCTGAACGTCTGGGGCCTGGCGGGTTGCCTTATCGGCCCTGTGCCGGTGTCGTCCTGATCAATGCTCAGGGGTTGGTCTTTGCGGGCCAGCGCCTGAATTGGCCCGGTGCCTGGCAAATGCCCCAGGGGGGCATCGATCCCGGTGAAAGCCCGACGCAAGCCGCGTTGCGAGAATTGACCGAGGAAACCGGCGTCGCCGCGGACAATGTTCAGATCATCGCCGAAGACCCGAACTGGGTTTATTACGATTTGCCACCGGAATTGCTGGGCAAGGCGTGGAAGGGGAAGTTCGGCGGGCAGCGCCAGAAATGGGTGCTGATGCGCTTTCTCGGGCAAAACAGTGACATCTGTATCGAGACAGCCCATCCCGAATTTGATCGGTGGTGCTGGATGCCGGCACCGGAATTGCTGGAAAGTATCGTGCCGTTCAAGCGCGCGGTCTACGAGCAGGTTCTGGGATCGTTCAGCGAATATCTGGCTCGCTGAGCAGGGTGCAGCGCCCTCAGGCGCCGCACCGTATTTTGGCCAAGGATCAGCTTTTCATCTCGCGTTGACCTTCGGCAACGCAGACCTGATCGGCGGTTTCGAGGCTCATGCCCTCGGGGCGCGATACGGAACGGTCCCAGTCGCCAAGGCTCTTGGTGTAAAGCTGGCATATGACGGGGCCTTGTGCCGTTTCCACCGTCACCGGCGCGGATTCAAAGCTTTTGGGGGAACAAGCGGCAATGAATGCGGTGGCCATCGCGGCCATTGCGATTTTGTGGAACATGGCGAACTCCCATTGATGAATTAAACAATCTTTCAACGAATTGATGGATCAAAGCGCTTAAGGAAAGATTAACCCGTTGAAAAGTTGTTTTTTCTGTCAGGCGCTTCCCCCGAAAACCGGTTCCGGGGGAAGCATCAGGCAACCTTACTTGCGCAATTGCCCCAGCAGGATCGAAGTGGGATAGCCATCCGGCGTCACCCCGATCGAACGCTGATAGGCCGCCACTGCGGTCATGGTACCGGAACCGAACAGCCCGTCGATCTCGCCGTCATAGAACCCCTTGGCGCGCAGCCTTTGCTGGATTTCCTTGCGCTCCGAGGTTGAAAGCGGGCGGTCGTTGCGCGGCCATGCCCCCTGAATGCCCGACCGCCCGGCGATACGTTCGCCCAGGAAGGACACGCCAAGCGCATAGTTGTCGGAATTGTTGTAACGCAGCAGCGACCGGAAGTTATCCATGATCAGGAAGGCGGGGCCGCGTGCGCCGGCCGGCATGATGATCGAGCCACCGCCCGATGGCAACGCGCCACCGCCAAACCGCGTGACACCCTGAGCGGCCCAGGTCGCATTCGATTTGCGGGTGCCTTTGCCGATCTGACCCATGTTGAAGTTTTCCGGCAGGCGCACCTCGGTGCCCCAGGGTTGACCACGTTTCCAGCCATTGCGCGCCAGATAGGCCGCAGTCGAGGCCAGGGCATCGGTTGGATCCTCGGACCAGATGTCACGACGGCCATCACCCGTGAAATCAACCGCATATTCCAGATAAGAGGTCGGCATGAACTGGGTGTGGCCCATCGCGCCGGCCCAGCTGCCCAGCATGTGCTCGGCATCGGTGTCGCCCGCCTGAATGATCTTCAGCGCTGCGATCAGCTGGTTCTGGAACATCTCGCCCCGGCGACCGTCATAGGCCAGCGTCGTCAACGATGGGATGATCTGCATCTTGCCGCGATTGGCGCCAAAATTCGATTCCATGCCCCAAACCGCAAGAACGATCTCGCGAGGGACGCCATAGCGCGATTCAATGGCCGACAGCGTGCTGGACAATTGGCCCTGCTTTTCGCGTCCGGTCTGGATACGTGCGTCCGAAACCGCGCTGTCCAGATACAACCAGACTGGCCGCGAGAATTCGGCCTGCTTGCGATCAAGGCGAATGACATCGGGGTTGTAGCGCGCAATGCGCATCGCCCGGTCATAAGTGTTCGCCGAAATGCCGGATGACAGCGCGCGAGAGCGGAAGGACTGGACGAATTGTTGCAGGCCGGCTTCGTCGCCCGGTGCCGCAGCCGGGATCGGCGAAGGCGTTACCGGTGCCGCGCCGCCAAAGCTGCCAGGGGCGCGATTGCTTGGCCCCGCACAAGCGGCAAGCGCCCCGACAAGGGTCGTGGTCAGGAAAAATCTTGAAAAACTCATGTCGTTCGCCTGTTCGTGACTGCTGGTGTTGTTCTTGTGATTGAACTGTAGCAGTCGTGAATCGGCTTGGGTAGGGTCAGTGAACCTCTTCCAGGGCGGGATTTTGCCCGCGTTTTCGGGCCTAGGCCTGCCCGCCGGATGGTTTGTCCATGCCATCGAAGAATGGCTGGAACTGCGCGATGATCACGGCATTCTCATCTGCCGCCCGTTGCATCAGCGCGCGTTCATCGTCATCGATCTGATGGCCCTCGGCCAGCCTGTCTTCCAGCGTGCCATAGGCGGTGACATCCAGGGGCGCCATATCCGCCTGTTTGAGAATCGCGACGGTTTCGCGCACGGCTTCGGATTCATCCTTGCCGGTTGCAAAGCACATCAACGCCGCGCCCGTGGCTTTCCTGGGCAGCCCGTCTCCGGTTTTGCGACCGACTTCGACCAACAGGGTATAGACGTCCATGACGTGCCTTTTGCATTCGTTAACCTGTTTTGCCTAACCCTGCCGACCTGCTGGCGCAAGCCCGACAAAGGCGGCAGGCAACGGGTTGGCGTAGCGGAACCGCCTTTTCGCCCGCTGCTTCGCTGGATATTGTCGCCCCGAAACAGGGGGCGCATATGAGCAAAAGTTTGAAACGCGTCAGGGCGGCGCTGGAAAGTGCTGGTGAAGCAATCGATATCCTCGAAATGCCCGGCTCGACGCGCACCGCCGCCCAGGCGGCCGATGCGGCGGGATGCGAGGTTGACCAGATTGCCAAGTCGATCATCTTTCGCGGCATCGACAGTGGCGAGGTCTTTCTGTTCCTGACAGCCGGAGGAAACCGTGTCGATGCAGATAAGGCAACCACGGTTGCAGGCCAACCTCTGGGCAAGGCGGATGCGGCGTTGATCCGGGCCGAAACCGGTTTCGCAATTGGCGGGGTGTCACCTGTGGGTCATCTGAACCCCGTAAGGACCTATTTCGATCCGCGCCTGTCTGAATTCGATCGGGTCTGGGCCGCGGCAGGAACGCCGCGCCACATTTTTTCCATCTCGCCGTCGCATTTGCTTGAGATGACGGGTGCCGAGGCTGCCGATTTCACGATCTGACAGCCCTGTGCCGTCAGGCCGGCTGAAGCAGTCGGCGCGTCAGGGGGCTGTTCTGGTCACGCAATGCGTCGATCACGTCGAAATGATGGCGACCCGGGTCGATCACCAAATCGGTTCGGGCACCCAGACCAGCCCATATATCAGCCAGCAATCTGGATTGACGGATGAACTCGGGCCGTTCCGCGCCGCCGACCCATGCCGTGACGGGAATGTCGGGGCGCGGGGTCAGCAGTGCGGGGCTTTCCTTCAGGGTTTCTGGCGTGTCGAGTTTCAGGGTCGCGTTCATCGCGGTGCGGATCAGTGGTCGCAAATCGGCAAGCGCCGAAATCGGAACACAGGCCGAAATGCGGTCAGCAACCGTGTCGGGCAAGGTGCCGTCATCGCAAATCATGCGTGCGGCAAGATGACCGCCCGCCGAATGCCCCGTCAGGGCAATTGGCCCATCGACCATCTGCCCCGCCGCGCAAATGGCGCTGGCGATTTCGCTGGTCATCTGTGCGATCCGGGCTGCCGGTGCCAGAGTATAGGCCGGAATCAGCACTGCCCAACCCGTCATCAACGGACCGGCGGCAAAATGGGACCAGTCGGATGGCGCGAATTTCATCCAGTATCCACCGTGAATGAAAACTGCCAGGCCCGCCGCGTCGCCGCGTGGCAGGAACAGGTCGCTGCGACCCAGCTGTCGTGGGGGATGCGTCGCGCGAAAAGCTGCGGCCAGTTCCTGCCAGCGGGGCGGATACAGGGCTGCGTCGGGGATATGGGGCCCATTGGCATAGGCGTCATCCCAGTCGGTGATCGTGTAAAACATGTGCGGCTCCTCTTCCGGGCAGGTGAACCCGCTGTTAGCCTGCGGTCAAGCACGAGGGGGGGCATCATGACGGATTTCAACAGGACAAGACAGGCGTTCGACCTGCCATCCGGGATCACTTATCTGGATGGAAATTCCTTGGGGCCGATGCCGACCAGCGCGGCTGAACGGGTTTCGCGGATGATGTCTGAAGAATGGTCCCGGATGTTGATCACCGGGTGGAACAAGGCAGGATGGTATGCCCAGCCACGCAAGGTGGGCGACCGGATCGCGCGGCTGATCGGTGCCGGTTCAGGTCAGGTCGTGATGGGCGATACCCTGTCCATCAAGGTGTTCCAGGCCGTCAGTGCGGCGCGTGCGATGCGCCCGGACCGGCGCGTGATCCTGTCTGACAGCGGAAATTTCCCTTCGGATCTATATGTTGCCCACGGGCTGGCGGCTGCGGTGGATGCCGAGTTGCGTGTCGTCGCCCCCGAGGATGTCGAAGCCGCAATCAGCGATGACCTTGCCGTTCTGATGATCACAGAGGTTGATTATCGCACCGGTCGGCGCCATGACATGAAGGCCCTGACCCGCAAGGCGCATGAGGTTGGCGCCCTGACCGTCTGGGATCTGGCCCATTCGGCTGGGGCCGTTGACGTTGCCTTGCTGGACTGCGATGCCGATTTCGCGGTCGGCTGCACCTATAAATACCTGAATGGCGGGCCGGGGGCTCCCGCTTTCATCTGGGTGCATCCACAACATGCCGACAAGGCGCGCCCGATCCTGCAGGGCTGGATGGGGCATCATGCGCCGTTCGATTTCGATCTTGATTATCAACCCGCCGCAGGGATCGAGCGTATGCGCGTTGGTACGCCGCCTGTCATTGCAATGACCGCATTGGATGCAGCGCTTGACGTTTGGGAAGGTGTGTCGATTGACGACCTGCGTGCACGATCAATCGAACTGACCGAGGCGTTCATCGCCCGGGTCGAAGCGCGCTGCCCGGATTTGGTGCTGCATTCGCCGCGCGATCCCCTGCAGCGCGGATCTCAGGTCGGGTTTCGCCATCCTCAGGCCTATGCCGTGATGCAGGCATTGATCGCCGAGGGAATCATCGGTGATTTTCGCGCGCCCGATGTTTTGCGCTTTGGCTTTGCCCCGCTTTACAATGACCTCGGCGATGTCGAGCGTGCTGCGGATGGACTGGCGCGGATATTGGCGAATCAATCGTGGGATCGTGACGATTATCGACAACGCGCCGATGTGACGTAGGGTCACGGGGCTTCCAAAGCTGCTAAATCTGACGCAAAAGATAGGCTTTGGAGGGTTCCATGTTTGCTTGTCGTGTGCTTGCGGTCGGGGTGGCGCTGATGTTGTCGGGGCCTTCACTGGCGGCCGATGATGAAATTGCCGTCGAACTTGCGACCGCGATGCAGAAACCGCTGCGGCTGCAACTGGAACTGTCGGGAACGATCGAAGCCCTGGACACGATCGAGCTGAGCTTTCGTCAAGGCGGGCGGGTGACCGATGTTCTGGTCGAAGAAGGCGATCGCGTGGATGCGGGGCAGGTTCTGGCGCGGCTGGATTCCGTGCAGCAGGATCAGGCCCTGAACGTATCGCAGGCAAGCCTCGAATCGGCGCTGGCATCACAATCACAGACACAGCAGGCCTATGACCGGGCCATCGCGATGCTGAAGCGAGGCGTGGGGACGCGTGCGGCGCGCGACAGTGCGGCGCAGGCCCTGTCCGAAGCTACGGGTGCGGTGCAACGCGCTGAAAGCGCAGTCGATCAGGCGCGCCGGGCACTGGAGGATACGGTTCTTGTGGCGCCACAGGGGGCCGTTGTCACCGCGCGTGATATCGCGCCAGGTCAGGTCATTGCTGCCGCCCAGCCCGCCCTGTCCCTGGCAACGCTCGATGGATTGGAAGCGGTTTTTCTTGCCCCGGACCAACCTGAATTGCGCGATGCGATGGGGCAGGAGGTCAGCCTGAAAACCATCGATATCAACCGCGCCCAGATGACCAGCCATGTCACCGAGATCGCGCCGCTGGTGGATCCGCAAACGGGAACCGTGACGGTCAAGGCCCGGATCGAGGGCCTGTCGCATACGACCGCGCTGCTTGGTGCCGCCGTGCGCGGGCGGTTGTATTTCACCAGCCAGGAAGGCGTTGCAATTCCGTGGACGGCCTTGATGCGCAGCGGCGAAGAACCGGCGGTCTGGCTGGTCGATGACGACATGCGGGTGCATCTGACGCCCGTCACCATTCAGCATTTCTCGGATGGAACGGTCTATGTCTCGGATGGTGTGCAGGCGGGACAAACCGTTGTCGCGGCCGGGTCCCAGCGGATGTATCCGGGACGCCGGGTCGCGAATGTCGAAGGGGGGCGTTGACGTTGCACAGATTTCTTGTTGCCGTTGTGGCCGCGGTTGCGATCGCGGGGTCGGCTGCGGCTCTGGGGCTTCCATCCTGGCTATCGGCATCCGGCGAAACGGTCGAAGCCGGAAATCCGCGCCCGGTCGTCACCGAAATCCTCGAAGATCGCGGCGAGGCGTCGCGTTGGGTGCCCGGGGTGATCGCGTCGAGAACACAGGTGGAAATGGCATTTCAGACCCTGGGGCGCATGATTGCGCGAAATGTCGATCTGGGCGCGCGGGTGGCCAAGGGCGATGTTCTGGCCGAGCTGGCGATCGAGGATTTGCAGGCAAACACCCGTGCAGCGCAGGCGGCGCTGGATTCCGCCGAGGTTCAGCTGAGCACCGCGAGAAGCACGCTGGAGCGCACCGAAGCCCTGAGAAAACGCAATGTTGCATCGGATGCACAGCTGGAACAGGCCCAACGCGCGGCGGCGGCGGCGGCGGCGGCCGTGGCGCAGGCGAATTCCGAACTGCTTCAGGCGCAGGACGCAGAAGGCTTTGCCACGATGACTGCACCGTTTTCCGGCGTGATCAGTGCTGTCTACGAAGCGACCGGCGCCGTCGTCGGGGCCGGGGCACCGGTCATGCAGCTTTCGGCCGAAGATCAACGAGAAGTGGTCATTGACCTGCCCGAAACCGCCCTTGCCGGGTTGTCACGTGATGCCGCCTTTACCGTGTGGCAGCGCACGGATCCGGCCAATCAGGTTCCCGCGGTTCTGGACCGGATCGATCCGATGGCAGACACGGCCACGCGGACGCGGCGCCTGTATCTGTCCTTGCCGCCTGAGGTCAGCTTTCGGCTTGGGGCGCTGGTTCGCGCCCGGTTGGGGACCGCTTCGGCGCCGGTGCTGACGGTCGCGTCGGAGGCAGTGGTTCATGGCGAGGACGGAAGCTTTGTCTGGTGTGTGTTGCGCGACGGCGATGAGGCTCATGTCGAGGCCGTCGAGGTCACGACCGGATTGCAGTTGCAGGGTCGGGTCGTGATTGCCTCTGGGGTATTGGCCGGGGATGAAATTGTCATCAGGGGTGTCAATTCCCTGCAAGAGGGTCAGCCCGTCGGCCGGAGGGTCAAGCCGTGAAGCGATTCAACCTGTCCGACTGGGCCTTGAAACATCGCAGTTTTGTCTGGTTCCTGTTGATCCTGTCGATGATCGCGGGGGCGATCAGCTACGGTAATCTGGGGCGGGAAGAAGATCCGAATTTCACCATCAAGGTCATGGTGATCGGTGCCGCATTGCCCGGCGCGACGGTGGATGAAACCCTCAAGCAGGTTACCACCCGTATCGAAAAGAAGCTGGAAGAACTGGACGAGCTGGACTTTACGCGTTCGGTCACCTCGGCGGGGCAATCGGTTGTCTATGTCGAACTTTTGCCCACCACACGCAGTGCCGAGGTCCCCGAGATCTGGAAACGCGTCCGCCAGATGATGTCGGATATCCGGCCCGATTTTCCGCAGGAATTCGCCGGGTTCCAGTTCGACGATGATTTCGGCGACGTGTTCGGAAATATCTATGCCTTCACGGCGGACGGGTATTCCCCACGTGAATTGCGTGACCGGGTGGACAGCATCCGCAAGCGCGTCGCGGCGCTGGATGCGGCGGGCAAAACCGTCCTGTTGGGAGAGCAGGAAGAGGAAATTCATCTCGAATTTTCTTCCGCGCGGCTTGCGGCGCTGGGGCTTTCCCAACAGCAGGTCATGGCGACTTTGGCAACCCAGAACGCGATCTCGCCATCGGGGGTTATCCAGTCGGGGCCAGAACGGGTCCTGATCCGGGTCGGCGGACAGTTCAGCGATACCTCGGCGCTTGAGGCGGTCAATCTGCGTGTCGGCGAACGGTTCTTCAACCTGACCGATGTCGCTTCGGTGCGGCGAGGATACAAGGATCCGCCGGATTCGTTGTTTCGCTATGATGGTCGGCCAGCCATCGGTTTGCAGATCGGCATGCGCGAGGGCGAGAATATCCTGGAGTTCGGGGCCGAACTGGATGCATTGATGAGCGATGTGGCCGCCGATCTGCCCATCGGCATCGAAATGGCCAAAATCGCCGATCAGCCCCATGTCGTCGATCACGCTGTCGGCCATTTCGTCAAGGCACTGGCCGAGGCGGTGATCATTGTGCTGATCGTCAGCTTTGTCAGTCTTGGCATGCGTGCGGGGTTTGTCGTGACGCTGACGATTCCGCTGGTTCTGGCGATCACCTTCGTCATTCTGGACCTGTATGGCATCACCTTGCAGCGTATCTCGCTTGGGGCGCTGATCATTGCTCTGGGGCTGTTGGTCGATGATGCCATGATCGCGATCGAGACGATGATCTCGCGTCTTGAGGTCGGCGATACGCTGGAAAATTCGGCCAGCTATGCCTGGACGTCGATTGCCTTTCCGATGTTGACGGGCACATTGGTGACGGTTGCAGGGTTCATTCCCATCGGATTGAACAGCTCGGCGGCGGGCGAGTTTACCTTTTCGCTGTTCGTCGTGATTGCGGTTTCGCTGGTCATTTCGTGGATTGTCGCGGTGTTGTTCGCGCCATTGCTGGGGGTAACTTTCTTGTCCAGCAAGATGGCGCATCACGATCAAAAGGCGGGCTGGCTACGGCGGCGTTTCCATGGCCTGCTGCTGGGCGCCATGCGGTTGAAATGGCTCACCATCGCAGTAACGCTGCTGATCTTTGCCCTTGCCGTGTTCGGCATGCGATTTGTCGAGCAGCAATTTTTCCCGACCTCGGACCGAACCGAAGTCATCGTGGATGTGACCGAACGGCAGAATGCGTCGATCGCCAAGACCACGGCAGATATGGATCGCCTTGAGGCAGTCCTGGCCGAGGACGAGGATGTCCTGTTCTGGTCCTCCTATGTGGGTCGCGGTGCGCCCCGTTTCGTATTGTCGATGGACGTGCCGACACCCGGGCCGCATATGGGGCAAATCGTCATCCAGACCCCGGACCTCGAGGCGCGCGATCGGGTCAAGGCCAGAATCAACGCGCTTGCCGATACAGAGTTTTCGGGCGTCGACCTCTATGTGAAAAACCTGGAAATCGGCCCGCCGGTCGGAAAGCCCGTGCAATATCGCGTCAGCGCCGCCGATACAGACGAAGCACGTGATGCTGCAAACGGATTGGCCGCCGTGCTGGCCACGGAACCCCGGCTCAGCGATATTTCTCTGGACTGGAATGAGCCGGCGCGCGTCGTCCGCCTTGAGGTCGATCAGGATCAGGCCCGGCAATTGGGTGTGTCGGGCGAAGATATCGCCGATTCATTGTCAGTGCTGTTTTCCGGCAAGGTGGTTACCCAGCTGCGCGACGATATATATCTGATCAATGTGATCGCGCGCGGGGCAGATACGGACAGGGAATCACTGGATTCGATCCGGAATCTGCAACTGCCGACGGGGCAGGGACCAAGCATTCCCCTGACGGCGCTGGTCGGGCTGCATTACGGCACCGAACAACCCCTGATCCTGCAACGTGACGGACTGCCGACCGTCACGGTCAAGGCGGCGATTGCCGGCAATGACCAGCCCGCGACCCTGGTTGCCGCGCTCAAGGAGCGGGTTGCCGAATACGGCAATACCCTGCCGTCTTCGGTCACGATCGACGTGGGTGGCACGGTTGAAAGTTCGGCTGACAGTCAGGCGCCGATCGCTGCCGTGGTGCCGGTCATGTTGCTGATCATGGCGCTGTTGGTGATGGCGCAGATGCAAAGCTTTCGCCTGTCTCTGATCGTGTTTGCCGCCGCGCCGCTCGGGCTGATAGGTGTGGTCGCGGTGCTGGTCCCGTTCGGTGTTCCGATGGGGTTTGTCGCCATCCTCGGGATTCTGGCGCTGATCGGGATCCTGATCCGGAATTCGATCATTCTCGTGCATGAAATTCAGGTCCTGCTGGAAAAGGGCCGCAGCAAATGGGACGCGGTTTTCGAGGCTTCTGACAGTCGCGCACGCCCGATCCTGTTGACGGCCGCCGCCGCCTCTCTGGCGCTCATACCGATCTCGCGGCAGGTTTTCTGGGGGCCGATGGCCTTCGCGATGATGGGGGGGATCATCGCGGGAACGCTGATCACCCTTGTCTTCGTGCCAGCGCTCTATTGTGCCGTATTCAACGTGAAGAAGCCTCACAGCTGATGGCACCATCAGCGGCCCTGCCTGCTTTTGGTGCCGCTGGTCTGCGGCGCCGCCTTGATGCTGGTCCTGCAGCGCAAAGGCTGGTCTGGCGGCGGCGCCATCGCGGGACGCAAAAGGCTCCGCAAGTTCATCTTGCGGAGCCTTTCTTCGGGTGCGCCAGTCGAAACAGGGGTGGCCGAAACAGGGCCGGCCGAAACAGGGGCGGCGAGATCTGACCGTGGTCAGTTTTTCACGCTCTGCTTGGGAAGCACCCAATCGGGTCTTGGAAAATGGCAGGTATATCCATTGGGAAAACGCTCCAGATAGTCCTGATGTTCGGGTTCGGCTTCCCAGAAATCCCCGACAGGGACGATCTCGGTCACGACCTTGCCCGGCCACAGGCCCGACGCCTCGACATCGCGGATGGTTTCCTTGGCAAGCTGCAGCTGTTCGTCGTTCTCGTAATAGATGGCCGAGCGATAGCTCTTGCCGATATCATTGCCTTGCCGGTCGGTCGTGGTCGGGTCGTGGATCTGGAAAAAGAATTCCAGCAGCTTGCGATAGCTGATCAGTTCCGGATCGAAACGGATCTCGATCGCTTCGGCATGGGTGCCGTGATTGCGATAGGTGGCATTGGCGATATCGCCGCCGCTATATCCCACGCGGGTCGCGATCACTCCGGGAAGTCTGCGGATCAGATCCTGCATGCCCCAGAAACACCCCCCGGCAAGTACTGCGCGTTCAGTCATTTTCACGTTCCTCGATGTGATCCAGATAGGCGCTGTATCCTTGGGCCTCCATCTCGTGCCTTGGGACGAAACGCAACGAGGCCGAGTTGATGCAATAGCGCAGCCCGCCTGAATCGGCCGGTCCATCGGGAAAGACATGGCCAAGATGGCTGTCGCCAAATTTCGAACGCACTTCGGTGCGGATCATGCCATGCGTGGCGTCGTGATGTTCGGTTACCGTCTCGTCGATGGGTCTGGTGAAGGCCGGCCAGCCACATCCCGAATTATATTTCGCCGAAGATGCGAACAGCGGTTCACCCGACACGATATCTACATAGATACCGGGCTCGAAATGGTGATCATATTCGCCGGTGAACGCGCGCTCGGTGCCATTTTGCTGCGTGACGCGGTATTGTTCCGGGGTCAGCGCGTCAACGGCGGCCTTTGATTTGCGATAGTTCATGCCACCCCCTACAGGTCGGTTTCTGTCGCCCACCTATATGGGGTGCAGGTCGCGTCGTGAAAAGGTCAGCCCAGCAAGGTGGTGCGGGCCTGGTGGTATTCACGGTCAAGGCGGTCGACCAGTTGCGCGGCCGGAAGCACGTCGCGAATGGCGCCGATACCCTGTCCCGCGCCAAAGATCTGGCTCCAGGCCTTTGGCTTGCTGCTGCTGCTCGAGAAGTTCATCGACGAGACATCGGCCTTGTCCAGATTTTCGGGGTCCAGCCCGGCATTGCGAATCGATGGCGCCAGATAGTTGCCCGACACGCCGGTGAACAGCGAGGATGTGACAATATCCATTGCCCCGCTGTCGCAGATCATCTGCTTGTAGCTGCCATCGGCATTGGCTTCTTCGGTCGCGATGAAGGGGCTGCCGATATAGGCCAGATCGGCCCCCATTGCCTGCGCGGCCAGAACCGCGCGACCCGTGGCGATCGAACCCGACAGCAGAAGCGGGCCATCGAACCAGTCGCGGATTTCCTGGACCAGCGCAAAGGGCGATTGCGGTCCCGCATGGCCACCAG
The DNA here is from genome assembly GCF_028294535.1 of Paracoccus onchidii. Classification (GTDB taxonomy): domain Bacteria; phylum Pseudomonadota; class Alphaproteobacteria; order Rhodobacterales; family Rhodobacteraceae; genus Paracoccus; species Paracoccus onchidii. The sequence goes on from NZ_JAQBIE010000020.1 coordinate 44,006, forward strand.
CGCCGGCGGCCACCGCGATCAGCCCGTCTGCGCCCTTCTCGATGGCCTTGCGGGCGAATTTGTTGTTGATGATGTCATGCAGCGCGATGCCGCCACAGTCATGGGCGGCCTGATTGACCTCGGGGCGCGCGCCAAGCGATGTGATCCAGATCGGCACCTTGTGCTTGTGGCAGATTTCGATGTCTCGTTGCAGCCGTGCATTGCTGCGATGGACAATCTGGTTGACGGCAAAGGGCGCGGCCGGCTGATCGGGATTGGCCTGGTTGTGCCGATCCAGTTCTTCGGTGATGCGCGTCAGCCATGCCTCCAGAAGCGGCGCCTCTCCCTCGCCTTCGCGTGCGTTGAGCGCGGGAAAGCTGCCGACGATTCCGGCCTTGCACTGGGCGATCACCAGCTCGGGCCCCGAGACGATGAACATCGGAGATCCGACGACAGGAATGCGCAGGTTCTGAAGAATGGGTGGTAGCATGAACGTCTCTCTCCTCTGGTTGGGCAAAGGATGGCGTGCGGTTTCATGTCCGGCAATGGGTGACGCGGCGACAAATGGGCGCGAGGCTTTGCAAATGAAAAGCCCCGGCCTTTCGGGGCCGGGGCTTCGGGGATCAGTGCAGCGGCATGTCGGGCTTGGGGCCTTCGCCGACCGCGCCAAGCCGGTGTCCGGCCTTGCCGATCCGGTCCCCCACGACCAGCCCGTCATCTGATGCCGAGACATGGACCGTCTGCCCGTCCAGCACCTCGCCCGACAGCAGAAGTTCGGCCAGCGGGTCCTGCAGCGCGCGCTGGATCACCCGCTTTAGCGGACGGGCGCCGAAAACCGGGTCATAGCCCTGATCGGCCAGCCATTTGCGGGCATCGGCGTCCAGTTCGAGCGCGATCTTGCGCGCCGCAAGACGGTATTCCAGCCGCGACAGCTGAATGTTGACGATGCCGTCCATGTTTTCGCGCGTCAGGCGACGGAAGATGATGATCTCGTCCAGACGGTTCAGGAATTCGGGACGGAAATGGGCCCGCACCGCCTCCATCACCTGCTGGCGTGCCTCGGTCGAGTCGGCCTGTTCCGGCAGGGTCGACAGCGCCTGCGACCCCAGATTCGAGGTCAGGATGATCAGCGTCTGCTTGAAATCCACCGTCCGGCCCTGACCATCGGTCAGCTGCCCGTCATCCAGCACCTGCAACAGCACGTTGAACACGTCGGGATGCGCCTTTTCCACCTCGTCGAACAGGATCACCTGATAGGGGCGGCGGCGCACGGCCTCGGTCAGGACGCCGCCCTCGTCATAGCCGACATAGCCCGGAGGCGCGCCGATCAGGCGGGCGACCGAGTGTTTTTCCATGAACTCGGACATGTCGATGCGGACCATCGCCTGATCGTCGTCGAACATGTATTCGGCCAGGGCCTTGGTCAGTTCGGTCTTGCCGACGCCGGTGGGGCCAAGGAACAGGAAGCTGCCAAGCGGACGGTTTTCATCGTTCAGGCCCGCACGCGCACGGCGCACGGCGTTGCTGACGGCGATCACGGCTTCGGACTGGCCGATGACGCGCTTGCCGATTTCCTCTTCCATTTTCAGTAGCTTTTCGCGCTCGCCCTCCAGCATCTTGCTGGTGGGGATGCCGGTCCAGCGTTCGACCACCTCGGCGATCTGTTCGGGGCGCACGGCCTCTTCGACCATCAGCCCGTCGGCCTCGGCGTCATCGGCCTGTGCCAGCTGCTTTTCCAGCCCCGGGATGATACCATAGGACAGCTCGCCCGCACGGCCCAGATTGCCTTCGCGCTTGGCCTGATCCAGTTCGGCCCGCGCACGGTCCAGCTGTTCCTTGAGGTGGCGGGATCCTTCAAGCTTGTCGCGTTCGGCCTGCCAGCGGGCGGTCATTTCCGCGCTGCGTTCCTGCAGTTCGGACAGATCCTTTTCCAGCCGTTCCAGACGGTCCTTGCTGGCGGCGTCGTCCTCTTTTTTCAGGGCCTCGGCCTCGATCTGCATTTGCAGGATCTGGCGGTCCAGGGCGTCCAGCTCTTCGGGCTTGCTGTCGACCTCCATCCGCAAGCGCGAGGCGGCCTCATCGACCAGATCGATCGCCTTGTCGGGCAGGAAACGGTCGGTGATATAGCGGTTCGACAGCTGCGCAGCCGCCACCAGCGCCGCATCGCTGATGCGGACGCCGTGATGCAGTTCGTATTTTTCCTTGATGCCGCGCAGGATGCTGATCGTGTCCTCGACGGTGGGTTCCTCGATCATGACCGGCTGGAAACGACGGGCCAGGGCCGCGTCCTTTTCGATATATTTGCGGTATTCATCCAGCGTGGTCGCACCGACGCAATGCAATTCACCCCGTGCAAGCGCGGGCTTGATCAGATTGGCGGCATCCATCGCGCCATCGGTCTTGCCGGCCCCGACAAGGGTGTGCAATTCGTCGATGAACAGGATGATTTCGCCGGCGGCGGTCTCGATTTCCTTCAGGATCGCCTTCAGCCGTTCCTCGAACTCGCCGCGATATTTCGATCCGGCGATCAGCGCACCCATGTCCAGCGCCATCAGCTTCTTGTCGCGCAGGGATTCGGGCACATCGCCGTCGATGATGCGCAGGGCCAGCCCTTCGGCGATGGCGGTCTTGCCGACGCCGGGTTCCCCGATCAGCACCGGGTTGTTCTTGGTGCGGCGCGACAGCACCTGCATGGCGCGGCGAATTTCCTCGTCGCGGCCGATGATCGGGTCGATCTTGCCCTGTTCGGCGGCCTCGGTCAGGTCGCGGGCATATTTAGACAGGGCCTCATAGCTGTCCTCGGCACTGGCCGAATCGGCGGTGCGGCCCTTGCGCAGGTCGTTGATCGCGCTGTTCAGGTTCTGGGCGCTGACGGCCCCCGCATCCAGCGCATCCTTGGCGTTGGTGTTCACCATCGCCAGCGCCATCAGCACACGTTCGGCGGGGACGAAACTGTCGCCGGCCTTCTTGGCGATCTTTTCGGCCTCGTCCAGCACGCGCACCATCGACGGATCGACATAGACCTGACCGCTGCCGCCCGACACCTTGGGCAGTTTCGCCACGGCCTGATCGACGGCCTGTTTCACGCGCCCGGCATCGCCGCCAGCGCGGTTGATCAGATTGGCGGCCAGCCCCTGATCATCGTCCATCATCGCTTTCAGAAGATGTTCGGGAACGACCCGCTGCTGTTCTTCGCGGATCGCAATGGTCTGGGCGGCCTGCAGGAAGCCACGCGACCGTTCCGTGAACTTTTCCATGTTCATCGGCAGTTCTCCTTTTCAATAGCCCCCGTCTTGCGAACGCCCTGATGCGGCACGTTCCCGTTCGGGTCTTTGTATAGGAAATGGGGCAGCGCAGGGTGGTTTCAAGGCTGAGCAGGTCGATAAGGTCGATTTGTCGCGACCGCCATGCTGAGTGCAAATGGCGGCATTTGCGCCCTTTTTTTGCGGCCTCTGGCGTGCAATATACCGCCGGATCATCGTTTCGGAGGCTGGCATGGATGACAGACTGATAGTGGCAATGGATGTGCCGAACGCACTTGCCGGGCTGGAGCTGGCGCGCAAGCTGGGCGATGAGGTCGGTTTCTACAAGATCGGGCTGGGCATGCTGACCGGCGGCGGGCTGGCCCTGGCAAACGAGCTTAAGCAGGAACACGGCAAGCGCATCTTCCTGGACATGAAGCTTTTCGACATTGGCGCCACGGTTGAGGCCGCGGTGAAAGGTCTGGCGCAATATGACATCGATTTCCTGACCGTGCATGGCGACCCCCATGTCGTGCGCGCCGCCAAGCAGGGCGCGGCCGGAAGCAACCTGAAAATCCTTGGCGTGACGATCCTGACCTCGCTTGAGCGAGCCGATCTGGATGCCTGCATGATGCGCGAGGGCGATCTGCACGAGATCACCGTCGAACGCGCGGCGCGCGCCTTCGAGGCCGGTGCCGATGGGATCATCTGTTCTCCGCGCGAGGCTGCGGCAGTTCGCGCGCTGCCCGGATCGGGCCTGATCGTGACGCCGGGTGTGCGTCCAGCCGGTGCCGAGCTGGGCGATCAGAAACGGGTCGAGACTCCGGTCAGCGCCATCCGCGCCGGTGCGGATCATATTGTCGTGGGTCGCCCGATCTGGCAGGCCGACGACCCGCAAGCCGCTGCGCGCGCCATTAACGGAGAGTTGCAGCAAGCCTGAACCGCGAAGCGCCCGGTCAGCCAAGCGTCGCGCGGATCCAATCCGTGAAATGTGGGATGCTGCGTGGATGGGTGACGAAGGTCCTGACGGCCATCATGGTCCAGAACTGACCTTCCTCGCCGAACCGGATCATTGCGATTTCGGCCCGCGTCAGGTTGCCGCTGAACAACCATGACTGGCGGGTCGGTTCCTGCCCCGAAGGAAATGGTCTTCCGCGCAGCCGCGCGGGGGCCAGGTGCAGGCCGAATTCTTCCTGCAACTCGCGTCTGGCACAATCCATCGGCGGTTCCGTTCCCTCGCGCCCGCCGCCGGGCAGATCCCAATGCCCCGGAAAGGGGATGTCCGGGATGTCGTCGCGAAGATAGGTCAGGATATGGCCGTCACAGGTCAGGCACAGCTTAGCCCCCACGAAATCCGATGATTGCGCGGTCACGGGCATCAGTCGTTGATGTCGCGATCCCAGATTCGGACCTGTCCCTTGCGCACCCCCGCCACGCGGCGCAGGGCCAGCCAGACAAGCCCCGAAATCATCGCCGTCACCACCAATGTGATCGGCAGGCCGGCTGTCCATATTCCTGACAGCAGCAACAGACCCATGGCTGCGACCGCCAGCGCGATTCCCAGGAACGCCCAGCCCGGCACCAACAGTTCCAGACCGGCCAGCACCAGCGCGGCGATGATCCACAGCCAGCCATTCAGCCATCCCATCAGGGTCGCCCTTTCAACATCTTGAACGCATCGGAAAACGCATCGAGCGCGGCCACGGGCATCAGGACCGTTTGCTTCCCTTCGCCTTGGCCGACCTGTGTCAGCGCCTCGATTTGCTTGACCGCCACCTGATATTGGGCGGCCTCCATGCCGTTCGCGGCGATGGCGGCGGCGATGGTCGATGTGGCATAGGCGTCGGCATCCGCCAGCACACGTTTGGCCTTGGCCAGTTGTTCGGCGGCATAAAGTTCGCCATCAGCGGCCAGTTCAACCGCCCGCCGCGCCCCTTCTGCCTCGGTGACCTGAGCGCGCCTTGCTCTTTCGGCATTCAGCTGTTGCAGCATGGCGGCGCGGGTCGCTTCGTCCAGATTGACGTCAAGAATTTCGGTGCGGGTCACCTCGATGCCCCAGTCATCCACCACATTGGCCAGCGAATCGCGAATCCGGCCGATCAGATGGGCGCGATTGGACTGCACCTGATCCAGCTCCATCGTGCCGATTTCCGAGCGAACGATCCCGGCAACGGTGGTGGCGATGGCTGCGTCGATATCACGAATCCTGTAGACGGTCTTTTCCGGCTCGATGATGCGATAGAAGACGCTTGTCTCAACCTCGACCAGCACGTTGTCGGCTGTGATCGCATCCTGGCTGTGGGTGGGAAGCTGGCGTTCCAGAATAGAGATCTTGTGGGCGACGCGATCCAGAAACGGCACGATGAAATTGATTCCCGGCCCCAACACCGAACGCAGACGGCCAAAACGTTCGACAACGAATTTTTCGGATTGTGGCACGATGCGCACGGCGCGACCGATGGTCAGGAAGATGACCAGGGCCAAAATCAGCAGGGCCAGGTTTTGTCCCAGCAACTGGGTCAGAATTTCAATCGGGTCCTGCATGCCATGTCCTTGATCGCTGTTGTCGCTATTCGGCCGCGACCTCGGTGCATTCCCCCGCATCTTCGGCACCCAGCCCGGCGAGGGTTTCGACCACCCTTGCCATGCGTGACGAAAAATCGTCGAAATCCGCGCGCGGCGTAATGTTCACTTCGTCCATATAGAGAGAGCGGTCGATTTCCAATTGCAGCACGTGGATATTGTGCCCGGGCCGTCCGTAGGCCGTGCAGATATAGGCACCGGAAAACGGTGAGTTGCGCCGAACCGTCCAGCCTTGCGCCTGAACAGCATCGCAAACCGCGTTCGAAACCCGGGCCGAGGCGGACAATCCGTGGCGATTGCCCAGCACCATGTCCGGGCGACGCCCCTGCAGGTGGTTCAATGCGTCATGCGGCATGGAATGCATGTCGATCAGGATCGCCTGCCCAAATCGGGCGCGGGCCTCGCTGATCAGGGCGGTCAGTATCTGGTGATAAGGGCGCCAATAAGCGTTGATTCGGCGCTCAGCCTCGATTCGGGACATCGGGCGCTGATGGATCGTCCGCCCCTGAGACACCACGCGGGGAATCACCCCCAGCCCCGCCAGGGTTCGTTGATTCAGTGGGTGGCGGGGCACGCCTTGCACGACAAGCGGATCGATTTCGTCGCAACCGCGATTGAGATCCACGATGCAGCGCGGCACCGTGGTGCTGAGGGCGACGGCGCCCGCATCCGGTGCCGTCTCGATCAGTTTGTCGACAAAGGCATCTTCCGATGAACGCAGCAAATGCATGGGAAGATTGGTTTCTTGTTGAAACCAATCGGGATAGTCACAACCTGAATGCGGGGATGCAAAAATCACCCCGCTGCGCCAGCGATCGGGGCGGCTTAGTGATATTGGCATGTCAGGCGCGTTCAAATCCGCCCCCCGGCGTCCTCGTGGATAATCTGTTATACCCTTAAAAAATGTTGTGCGGATAGGTCTTGAATCCCCCGAAACAGGTCTATATAGGAACGCGAACCAACGGGGTTTCACAACAGTTTTCTGACGGAAGGCGGTGTGAGGCACCAAAGGTAAGGGCGGTTAGCTCAGCGGTAGAGCACTACGTTGACATCGTAGTGGCCACTGGTTCGATCCCAGTACCGCCCACCATTTATTTCGCCGCCCCCGGCTTTGGCGTCGGGGGCATTTCGTTTTCCAAGCGGCTGCGACGCGCCGCGACGATGGAGAAGACCGATGAAGGTTCGCAACTCGCTCCGCTCGCTCAAGAGCCGGCACCGCGACTGCCAAGTCGTGCGCCGCAAGGGCCGCATCTATGTGATCAACAAGACCAACCGCCGTTTCAAGGCTCGTCAGGGCTGATCCGGCCGCGTGATCACAGCGAAAACGAAACAACCCGCCTCTGGCGGGTTTTTTCATGGGATTTTCAGGAAATGATTACCCGCAGTCATCAGGATGGCGAATGCAGGTCTTGGGCGGTTTTCTCGGATTGTCTGGCCTATCGTTATGCGTTGACCCGTGAGTGGGGCCCGGGACAGCGAATCGCTTATGTGATGTTGAACCCTTCGACGGCAGACGAGCGTCGCAACGACCCGACCATCGAAAGATGTGAACGCCGCGCCCGTCAGTTGGGCTTCGGGGCGATGCAGATCGTCAATCTGTTTGCTTTTCGCGCAACCGACCCGCGCGACCTGAAACGCGCCGCGCATCCCGTGGGGGCGATGAATGACCGGATCCTGACCGAGGCGGTGGGGTGGGCTGATCGGGTGCTGTGCGCCTGGGGTGTTCACGGGGTACATCATGCGCGCGATCAGGAGGTTCTGGGCCTGTTGCGCGAACACTCGTCCAAGTTGTGTCATCTGGGTCTCACCCGCGCGGGGCAACCGCGTCATCCGCTCTATATCAGCTATGCAACCGCGCTGGTACCGTGGGATTAACTCTTTCTTAAGAAACGGTTTCGCAGTTGGCGATGTCCGGGTGTATATTGGGTTCGGGCGAATGCCTGAATCGCGTTAAGGGTTAATGTCATGTTTGTGCTTGCCAGTATTATGGGGTTGCTGATGGCCGGCCTGACCGTCGATGTGACGTCAGACACCGATAGTGGTGGTGGCCATGATGATGATCTGGATGATCCCAACGGGGCTGCGCAGGACGACGAGGGTTTGTTACCGCCCTATATGCCCGACCCCGATGAACTCGAAGATGACGCTGCGCCCGCTGACCAGACGGCTGCGCCTGATCCCGCGGACAATGACCCGACAGAGCCCGCGTCACCGCCCTCACCCGGAACGGATATGGCCACGGATGATTCGGACGATCGCGTCGATGGGGGGGATCACAGCGACGTGATGATGGGCGGCGATGGCGATGACCTGATTCACGGCCACGGCGGGTATGACGATTTGCGTGGCGGTCAGGGGAATGACACGATTTATGCTGGCACCGGCGATGACTGGGTGCAGGGCGATGGCACCTATGGCCCCGGGGGCGACGATCACATCTTTGGTGAAGATGGCAATGACTCGTTGGCGGGACAGGGCGGTAACGATTATCTGGATGGTGGTCGCGGCGATGACACGCTGCTGGGCGGTCAGGGGAACGATTCGCTGTATGGTGGCGCGGGCAATGACTGGTTGTCCGGACATGAGGGTGACGATCTGCTGGTCTCTGGCGGCGGTGCGGATGATCTGGACGGCGGCGCCGGTGATGATGTGCTGATCGGCGCGGATGACAATGAAACCGTTTGGATGCGGGGCGGAGACGGCAATGACACCCTGATGCCCGGAGCAGGCGATTTTGCCGAGGGTCTGGCCGGCGCCGATACTTTCGTGTTGCGCCCTGTCGATGCGGACCTGCCCATCATAGCTGACTACAACACCGCCGAAGATGTGATTCAGCTGCATCTGCCTGATGGCATGTCGGCGGATGTTCAGGTGGCGTTGCAGGCGGACCATGATGGCACGACCCTGATCCATTTGAATGGGCAGCCAGTGGGGCGCTTGTTGCAGGCCGAAGGGCTGAGCGCCGCCGACATCGTGATCGTTCCCCATCAGGGCTAGATCGTCGTGACGATCGGCAGAGGGCGAAAGGGGCTTCCAATTCGATCCCAACTCGGCTAAACGCCCGCATCCGCCCTTGGAAACCTTGGGCGGTTTCATATTTTGGGCCGGTTCTGGACGACATCCCGGGCTTGGCCTTCACCCTTTTTCCGAAAGGAGATCACGATGTCGATCACTGTTGAAGAAAAGAACCGGCTGATCAAGGAATTCGGCACCAAAGAAGGTGATACCGGATCCGCCGAAGTTCAGGTTGCGATCCTGTCCTCGCGTATTGCAACGCTGACCGAGCATTTCAAGTCGCACAAGAAAGACAACCACTCGCGCCGTGGTCTGTTGATGATGGTCGCACAGCGCCGCAAGCTGCTGGACTACCTGAAGAAAAAAGATCAGTCGCGCTACGCGGCCCTGATCGCCAAGCTGGGCCTGCGTCGCTAAGCTTTGCAGATCTGCTGATCCGAACGCCCGTGGCCCTCGCCGCGGGCGTTTTTCGTTGATGTCTGGTGAAGGGGCGGGGCGGCACATGACGGGATGGCATGCGGCACTTCCCAACTGTCATGTTTTCCTGTATTCGCCCACAATCTGAGACGTGACGCCCGGCCCCGGGGCTACGCAAAGGATCGGGGCGGCGGCAATGGGGCCGCCATTTGACATGGGCACCACCGAAAGGGTCGGTGTGATGCCCGAGAGGAAATCAGATGTTTGATGAAGTGAAGAAATCAATCCAGTGGGGTCAGGAAACCCTGACGCTGGAAACGGGTAAAGTTGCCCGTCAGGCCGATGGCACCGTGATTGCCACGCTGGGTGAAACCAGCGTCATGGCCAACGTGACCTTCGCCAAGGAACCCAAGCCGGGTCAGGACTTTTTCCCGCTGACGGTTCACTATCAGGAAAAATACTATGCCGCCGGCAAGGTGCCGGGCGGTTTCTTCAAGCGCGAAGCGCGCCCGACCGAAAAAGAAACGCTGACGGCCCGTCTGATCGACCGGCCGATCCGTCCGTTGTTCGCCCCCGGCTTCAAGCACGAAGTGCTGGTGATGTGCACCGTGCTGAGCCATGATCTGGTCAACGACCCCGATATGGTCGCCATGATTGCAGCTTCGGCCGCATTGACGATTTCCGGCGTGCCGTTCATGGGACCGATCGCCGCTGCGCGTGTCGGTTTCGCCAATGGCGAATATGTGCTGAACCCTGAAGTTCAGGATATGGATCAGCTGCGCAACAACCCCGAACAGCGTCTGGACCTCGTCGTCGCCGGCACAAAAGACGCCGTGATGATGGTTGAATCGGAAGCCTATGAGCTGTCCGAGGACGAGATGCTGGGCGCGGTCAAGTTCGGCCATGACCAGATGCAGCCGGTGATCGACCTGATCATTGATCTGGCCGAGGCCGCCGCGAAAGAACCTTTCGACTTTCAGTCGCCGGAATATGGCGCGCTCTATGCCCGCGTGAAAGAACTGGGCGAGGCCGACATGCGCGCCGCCTATGCGATCCGCGACAAGTCGGACCGTCAGGACGCCGTTGCTGCCGCGAAGGCGAAGGTCAAAGAAGGTCTCAGCGAAGAAGAACTGGCTGACGCCAATCTTGGCTCGGCACTGAAAAAGCTGGAATCGGGCATCCTGCGCGGTGACATCATCAATGGTGGTGCGCGCATCGACGGCCGCGACACGAAAACCGTGCGTCCGATCAGCAGCGAAGTCGGCTTCCTGCCGCGCACCCATGGTTCGGCGCTGTTCACCCGTGGCGAAACGCAGGGTCTGGTTGTGACCACGCTGGGCACCGGCGATGACGAACAGATCATCGACGCGCTGCACGGCAACTTCCGTTCGAACTTCCTGCTGCACTACAACTTCCCGCCCTATTCGGTCGGCGAGGTTGGCCGCGTGGGTTCGCCCGGTCGTCGCGAAATCGGCCATGGCAAACTGGCATGGCGCGCGCTGCAGGCTGTTCTGCCGGCTGCGACCGATTTCCCCTATACCATCCGCGTCGTGTCCGAGATCACCGAATCGAATGGTTCGTCCTCGATGGCATCGGTCTGCGGTGGTTCGCTGTCGATGATGGATGCTGGCGTTCCGCTGAAGGCACCGGTTGCCGGCGTCGCCATGGGGCTGATCCTGGAAGACGATGGCCGCTATGCGGTTCTGACCGACATTCTGGGTGACGAAGACCACCTGGGCGACATGGACTTCAAGGTTGCGGGCACCGAAAACGGCATCACCAGCCTTCAGATGGACATCAAGGTCGCAGGCATCACGCCCGAGATCATGCAGCAGGCACTGAGCCAGGCCAAAGACGGCCGCATGCATATCCTTGCCGAGATGGGCAAAGCCCTGACCGAAGGACGTCGCGAGTTCAGCGCCCATGCGCCACGCATCGAGACGATGCAGATTCCGACCGACAAGATCCGCGAAGTGATCGGTTCGGGCGGCAAGGTCATCCGCGAGATCGTCGAGACCTCGGGTGCCAAGGTCGACATCAACGATGATGGGGTGATCAAGATCGCTTCCGCCAACGGCGAGTCGATCCAGAAGGCCTATGACATGATCTATTCGATCGTGGCAGAGCCCGAAGAAGGTCAGATCTACACCGGCAAGGTCGTGAAACTGGTCGATTTCGGCGCCTTCGTAAACTTCTTCGGCAAGCGCGACGGTCTGGTCCACGTGTCCCAGATCGCCAACCGCCGTCTGGGGCACCCTTCCGAGGTGCTGCAGGAAGGTCAGGAAGTAAAGGTCAAGCTGCTGGGCTTTGACGATCGTGGCAAGGTGCGCCTTGGCATGAAGATGGTCGATCAGGAGACCGGCGAAGAGATCACCGAGAAGAAAGAAGAAACCAACGACGCGTGATCGCGTGGCGTTGATTTCAGATTTCGCCTGAATACCGAACAGCCCCGGAAATTCCGGGGCTGTTTGCAATTGCGGTCATGTTCGACGGGCTTGTCACGATCTGGCACCGGTCACGCAAGCGGCTGGTTCTGGTCAAGCAACGCCAAATGCCGGTCATGTCGCGCCAGCAGCGTGGCGACCGTAAACCTTCCGTCTTTCAGCTCTGGTTCGGGGACGAAGAAATCGTTGAACAGGAATGACATCAGGTCGTCGCGTGCTTGTTGGTCGAAGGACAGGCGGTCCGGCCTGGACAGCAATTCAGCAAGCTGTTGGTCCGAGTTTGCGATCTGACTGCGGCCGAAATCGCTGTAATAGCTGTCCCCCAGCACAATGACCGGCTTGTCGTAGAAGAACGCCTCAAGCCCCATTGCAGAATTGACCGTAACGACCCCTTGCGATGCGGCCAATTGATCCAGCGAGTTGGTGTCGCGATCCATTTTCAGCTTGGGGCCAAGATGTGGTGCCAGCAGGCGGGCAAGGTCGCCGGGGGCATTGGGATGGGGCTTGATGCGCAGATGCCAGCCATCGGGCAAATTGCCGCTGGCCCGCGCCAGAACCCGGACCAGTTCGGCAGGGTCGGAAACCCAGCCTCCGTCGGGCAGCATGTCGCGCGGGGCGTTCAGCTGGAACGGGCAAAACAGGAACGGCCCTTCATCGGTCCAATCGGTGCGCGCATGTTGTGCGACCAGATCGCGGCGCGGCGTGCGGGCCACGAGGCTGGTGCTCAAATTGCGCCAGTCGCGGATATTGCCCGCTTGTTGACGCCACCGCGCGAAGAATGCCGGATCGCGCGGGATCGAGCTGCGCGCGTTGACGCCATTCAGGTCGATCTGAAGCCATCCCGGCAAAGGACCGCGCTCGAAATAGACACAGGGAACCTTGGCCGCCCGGCTGGCCAATGACGCCAATCCGGCACGACCAAGCAGGCCGCGCCACAGGAACAGGATGTCGACATGCCGATTATGCAGATCCTTGATGAAACCGGTGTGGCGGGCGGCCAGAGAAAGCTGTTTCACCTGCGCCCAGCCTGCGCGAAAGCCGTGCTGTTTGCATATTTCACCTGCGTCCTGCCATGAACCGGCAGCGATCGGACCCAGCCGCGATCGAAGCCGGATCGGCTGGGGGGGGCGACCGTCCAGCAGCAATGACTGCATGGCATTGTCGCAAAACGCATCATTGGTGACCAGATAAGCAGGGCAAAGCGGGAGGTGTTGGGTCACATCAAAGATCGGTCCAGAGGAATTCCCAGCGACAACAGCGCCGAAACAGGTGAAGCGCAGGCTAGCGTGCAGCCGCGCTTGCTGGCAACCTGTCTGGCCAGATCAAAGCCCGCAAGAATGCGGTCCAGCCCTGCGCCAAGCCCCGACGGCGCGCGATCATCGCCTTCATAAAAGCGCGGTTGCTGATCGTTGGACAGATCTATTCCGGCAAGCAGGATCCTGTCCGGTTGGGCCGCAAGCGCGAATTGCAGCGCAGAAAACGCAACCGTGCCAGCAATGACCACGCCGTCATCAGGGCGCAGAGACAATGCCGCGCGCGGTCCGCGAATGACCGTATCACGCAGATCGGCGGCTGCCATTGAGCGGCGCGGTCCGTTCAGGGGCTTGGCCAGATTGTCGATCAGCGCGATCTGGCGACCCTTCAGTGACGCGTCGTCCTGCGCCGCCCAGGCCCGAAGCGCCGCCGGCGAAAGCAGAAGCGGCACAGAATCCGGCAAGCCGATCAGCATGGCACAATGGCGAAAGACGAAGCGCTCGTCCTCGACCGCGACGGCCAGGGGGATTATCCTGTCTGCAAGGCTTGCCGCACCATTGCACAGGATGGCGCGGCCATCGCCGATTTTCTCGATGTTCTGATCCTTGATCGAGGGGCCCGACCCGATGACCGCGATCAGTGGCATTTCCGACGTCACGAAATCGGTGGCTTTGCGCAGGGTCAGCAGCTCGTGACCGCGCCATTGCACGCGACCGCTGTCGCGGTTGATCGCAAGGCCGGGCCAGATGTCCTGCCGATGAGCCCGGTCACGCCCCAGCAACTGAAAGCCGAGGCGCACCAGCTTGCGCGTAAACGGACGGTCTGACCGAGCCATCGAGCGCGATCAGGACGGGTCTTTGGCAAAGCGCAGATAGGGCAGGCGAATGTCCAGCGCGCCGTAACGTTCCTCGGCGGCGGCATCATCCAGCGCCAATGCGACGATCACGTCCTGACCGGGCACCCAGTTGGCGGGGGTGGCCAAAGGCGCGCCGTCGGTTTTCTGAACCGCGTCCAGTGCCCGCAGGATTTCGGCAAAGTTGCGCCCGACCGACATTGGATAGGTCATGGTCAGCCGAACTTTCTTGTCCGGCCCGATGATGAATACCGTGCGGACGGTTGCCGAATCGGCGGGGGTGCGACCTTCCTGGGGGAGGTAGAATTCAGCGGGCAGCATGTCATAGGCCTTGGCGACCGTTAGCGACGTGTCGTCGATGATCGCGAAATTGGCCGGTGTGCCGGCGACCTGCTGGATGTCGTTTTTCCATTTCTGGTGATCTTCGACCGAATCCACCGAAACGCCGATTACCTTGGTGTTGCGTTTCTCGAATTCGGGGGCCAGTTGGGCAACCGCGCCGAATTCGGTGGTGCAGACGGGCGTAAAGTCGCGGGGATGGCTGAAAACGATGGCATAGCTGTCGCCCAGCCAGTCGTGAAAGCTGATTTCGCCTTCGGTCGAACTGGCGGTGAAATCGGGGGCGATGTCATTGATACGCAGGGACATGGCGGGTCCTTTCGTTTGGTTGCGTTGTTGCTAACATATGCCTGTGTCGGCGAATTGCCATAGCCGTAGATGCGACATCGCGCGCGATGCCTGAAATCAATGATGTGTCGCACTTGCGGTGACGCGGGGCAGATGCCACCTTCATGCCAAAGATCCACAGGAGAACGCGATGAGCACGCTTTTGGACAAGCGCAAATTCTATATTGACGGGGCCTGGGCGGATCCGGCGCAGGCCCGCGATCTCGAGGTGATCGACCCGTCGACCGAAGAGGCGGTGGCCCTCATCAGCCTGGGCGATCAGGCCGATACCGATGCTGCCGTTGCTGCGGCCAAACGCGCCTTGCCGGCGTGGTCCAGCACCCCCCCGAGCGAACGACTCGCCCATGTAGAGCGCATTCTGGACATCTATCAGCGGCGTATCAACGATATGGCACAGGCGATCAGCCTGGAAATGGGCGCGCCGCAGGACATGGCGCTTTCATCGCAGGCGGCGGCGGGCAGCTATCATATCCAGAACTTCATTGACGCGTTCCGTGAGTTTCAGTTTGTCCGGCCGCTTGGCGATCACGCACCATCGACCATGGTCACCTGGGAACCGGTGGGCGTGGTCGGGTTGATCACGCCTTGGAACTGGCCAATGAATCAGGTGACGCTGAAGGTCATTCCAGCGCTTCTTGCGGGCGATACCTGCGTCTTGAAACCGTCCGAGATCGCCCCGCTCAGCTCGATGCTGTTCGCCGAGATCATCGACGAGGCGGGCTTGCCCAAAGGTGTTTTCAATCTTGTCAATGGCGATGGGCTTGGGGTCGGGACGCAGCTTTCGACGCATCAGGATGTCGCGATGATCAGCTTTACCGGTTCGACCCGCGCGGGCATCGCGATCACCAAGGCCGCAGCCGACAGCCTGAAAAAGGTCGTGCTTGAACTGGGCGGCAAGGGGGCGAATATCGTTTTTGCCGATGCCGATGAAAAGGCCGTCCGCCGTGGCGTGCAGCATTGCTTCAACAATACCGGCCAATCCTGCAATGCGCCCACGCGCATGTTGGTCGAACGCAGTGTCTATGACGCCGCCGTCGAAACCGCCGCACAGGTCGCAAAGGCTACCGAGGTCGCGACGGCCCATCAGCCCGGACGGCATATCGGCCCGGTCGTCAGCAAGGCGCAGTGGGACAAGATTCAGGATCTCATCCAGGCGGGTATCGATGAGGGCGCGCGCCTTGTCGCAGGAGGAACCGGGCTGCCCGAAGGCGTCAATCGCGGCTATTTTGTGCGTCCGACCGTCTTTGCCGATGTCAGCAATGACATGGCTGTGGCGCAGCAGGAAATCTTTGGCCCCGTGCTGGCGATGATTCCTTTCGATAGCGAAGAGGACGCAATCGCGATCGCCAATGACACGCCCTATGGATTGACCAATTATGTTCAATCGGGCGATGGCGCGCGGCGCAACCGCGTGGCCCGTCAGTTGCAGGCCGGCATGGTCGAGATGAATGGCGAATCGCGCGGTGCGGGTGCGGCCTTTGGTGGCGTGAAGATGTCGGGCCGTGCGCGTGAAGGCGGGATCATGGGACTGGAAGAGTTCATGGATTCGAAATCGGTCAGCGGTTGGGACCGGGACGCCTGATGCACTTGCGGCCCGCATCGATCAGGATGCGGGCCGCAGGGTTCAGGGCGTCTGCTCGATCTCGGCCAGAAAAATGTAGCCCGCGCCATAGATCGTCTTGATCAGGTGCGGGTTTTTCGGGTCTTCGCCCAATTTGGTTCGCAGCCGCGAAATCCGCACATCCATCGCCCGGTCGAAACTGTCGCCGGCCGTTCCCCCCAGCGTTTCAAGCATTTGGGCGCGGGTGATCAGCCGGCGTGGATTGTCGGTGAACATGCGCAGAACCTCGGCCTCGGCATGGCTGAGCGGCACCTCGATGCCATCGGGTGAGGTCAGCGTATAGCGATCGAAATCGGCGCTCCATCCCGCGAACCGCAAGGATTGTGCATTGCGGCCCTGTTGCTGGGCGGGGCGGCGCAGGCGGGCACGGATGCGGGCGACAACCTCGGCCGGTTCAAAAGGCTTGATGATGTAATCATCCGCGCCCAATTCCAGCCCGGTGACGCGATCCTGCACCTGCGCCCGGCCGGATATGATAATGATCGCGGCGCCGGATTCGGTCGCCAGCCGATGCACCAGCGCCAGACCATCGCGATCGGGCAGGCCCAGATCGATCAGGCAGGCATCGGGCATGATACGGCGCAAGGCGGCCTCGAATTCGGTGGCGCGCCCATAGGTCTGGGTGCGAAAGCCAGCGTCCTCCAGCGCCGCAGACAGCAGGCGCCGGATCTCGGGTTCGTCATCAAGTATCGCGATCAACGGCGCTTCGGTCATGTGCTTTCCTGAACGGCTTGTGCCAGCGCAGAGGCAAGGCGGGCGGGGGTGAATGGCTTGGTCAGAACCTGACCGGTGGCGCGATTGCGCAGCGGATCACCGGGCGGCAAGGACGTCATCAGAACGACTGGCAGGGCAGAAGGCAGGTCCAGCCCCAGCCCGTCGCCCAGTTGGATATCCGACAGGATCAGGCTGAGCCCGGGCAAATCTGTCATGGCGCGGGCTTCGGTCAGGCTGGCGGCTTCGATCACGGCATGGCCCAGCCCGGTCAATTGCCCGCGGACCTGGGCGCGGATCGTGTCGTCATCCTCGACCAGCAACACCATTTGCCGGATGACGCTGCGGCGGGGCAGCCGCAATATGACGCGCGCGCCGGTCGGGCAATTCTCGAGCCGCATCGTGCCGCCCATCAACTTGGTCTGGTCATAGACCATGGACAACCCAAGCCCCGATCCCTGCCCCTTCTTGGTGGTGAAGAAAGGTTCCGATCCGCGTTTCAATGCCTCGTCCGAGAAACCGGGACCGGTATCGGAGATATTGATTTCCAGCCATTCGGCATTCGCGCGGGCCATGATCCGGATCCGGCCAACCCCACCGATCGCGGTGTTCGAATTCAGGATCAGGTTCAGCAACGAATCCTGTAACGCACCGGAATCCAGCAATAATTCCTGTTGGGGCAGGTTGATGTCCAGATCCAGAATCGTGCCTTCGTTCAGCGATGGGCGTGCCAGTGTCGCGACGTCCTGGATCAAGCCGGCCGGATCGGTGGGTTGCAGCGACACTTCGCGCGGGCCGCTGATCTTCGCGATACGTTCCAGCAGGCTTGCCCCGCGCCGCGCCGCCGCAAGGGTCGCCTGCACATCCTCAAGCGCGTCGGGGCCAAGATCCTGCGCCGCCAGACGGGTCTGAAGCCCCAGAATAATGGTCAGAAGGTTACCGAAGTCATGCGCCATGCCCGAGGTAAGCTGCGCGGCAAGGCTGCGCTTGCTGGCATGGGCGAGGGCTTCGCGGGCCTGCACCTCGGCGCTGACATCGGTTGACAGGATATAGACGCCACCGCGCGTCTTGTCGGGCGTCAAGGCAATTCTGATTCTGCGGCCCGATGTCGGGTGCGTGATCTCGAATACCTGCGCCTCTCCGGCAAGTGCTTGATCCAGATAAGGTTTCAAAAGAGCGAATGTCGGGCTTCCCAGCGCGTCCTCGACGGTCATACCGACCACATCCGAAGCTGCGCCCGGAAAGATCAGCGGTTGTCTGCGGTTGGAAAAGCTGTATCGAAAATCGGTATCGACATGGGCGATATGGGCCGGCACCATTTCGGTGACCTGCCTTGTATGTGCCTCGGTGCGGGTCAGGATCCGCTGCGCTTCTTGCAGGGCGGTGTTCGTTGCCTCCAGCTGCCGGTTCGTGGCTGCCAGCCGCTCGGCGTTTTCCAGAACCTGGCCCGACAGTTCGGCCGAGCGCGCGCGCAGCAATGCTTCCTGGCGCTTGATGTCGGTCATGTCGGTATAGACGGTGACCCAGCCCCCCTGGCTGAGAGGTGCCCCCTCGACGGCGATCCAGCGGCCGTTTGCGCGTTCACGTTCGAAATAATGGGGCTGGAAGGCGCGGGCCTGCTCGACGCGCAGCGCGACGGCGGCCTCGGTGTCGGGCTGGGGGCCGTATTCGCCGCGCAGGACCAGAAAGCGGATCGTGTCCTCGAAACTGGTGCCCGGACGGGTCAGGTCTTCGGGCAGGTCGAACATGGCCTGATATTTGCGATTGGCAACGGCCAGCCGCAGATCGGCATCGAAAATCGACAATGCCTGTCCGATCAGGTTCAACCCCGATCGCGTCAGGTCGGCGCGAATGCGTTCACTGGTCATGGCTGCGCCGCGATGTGGCGCAGCCTCGCGGGCAGCCGGCCCGACATTGCCGCAAATCGGATCATCAGCAATCGGTTCCTCCTTGGACCTAGCGATAGCACCGCCATGATCGGGGCAAAAGCGCTGAAACAATTCGTTGGAATTCTGAAAAACTGCGGCAATGATTACCCAACATGGTCAGGTCAATCCGAAACGGAGGAGGTTTCGGACGACGCGGCACCAAACGCCGCGCGACAGGGGAGGTAAGATGACGGACCCGCAAACGCCGACAGGCGAATTGCTTTCTGTTCCCGCGCTGCTGGCGCGCAATGTGGCGCGTTATGGCAACCGGCCTGCCTATCGCGAGAAGGAATTCGGAATCTGGCAAAGCTGGACCTGGGCCGAGGCCGCCGAAGAAATCCGGGCGATGGCGCTGGGGTTCATGGCATTGGGTCTGAAACAGGGCGATTATGTTGCGATCATCGGGCGCAACCGTCCCGCCCACTACTGGGGTATGATCGCCGCGCAGATGTGCGGCGCGATTCCCGTGCCGCTGTATCAGGACGCCGTGGCCGAAGAGATGGCCTATGTTCTGGAACATTGCGGCGCACGCTTTGTCCTGTGCGGAGATCAGGAACAGGTCGACAAGGTTCTGGAGGTCGAGGAAACCGTCAAGGCTGTCGACCAGATCATCTATACCGATCGTCGCGGGATGCGGAAATACGACCATTCGCGCATGAATGCCCTTGACGATGTGCAGGCTGAAGGTCGCGCCGCGGCGCAAAGGCTTGGGCCGGAACTGGATGCCCGTGCCGCTGCACTGGATTACGACAGCACCTGTGTGATGTTGTATACCAGTGGCACCACGGGCAAGCCCAAGGGCGTTGTGCTGTCAAATCGCAACATCATCGAAACGGCGCGAAATTCAGCCGAGTTCGACCACCTGCGCCAAAGCGAGGAAATCGTCGCCTATCTGCCGATGGCATGGGTCGGAGATTTCATTTTCTCGCTTGGGCAGGCGATGTGGGCCGGCTTTACCGTCAATTGCCCCGAGGGTGCGCATACGATGATGACCGACATGCGCGAGATCGGGCCAACCTATTTCTTCGCGCCGCCGCGTGTCTTTGAAGGGCAGCTGACCACGGTCATGATCCGCATGGAGGACGCAGGACGTTTCAAGAAATGGCTGTTCAGGCATTTCATGGCGGTCGCACAACGCGTCGGTCCTGCGCTTCTTGATGGCAAGCCGGTCGGTCCGGTTGACCGGCTGTCCTATGCATTGGGAAAGCTGTTCGTGTATGGACCGTTAAAGAACACGCTGGGATTGTCGCGGGTTCGGGTCGGCTATACCGCCGGAGAGGCGATCGGCCCCGAGATTTTCGATTTCTACCGCTCGATGGGGATCAATCTCAAACAACTATATGGCCAGACCGAAGCCAGCGTTTTCATCACCCAGCAACCGGACGGGCAGGTTCGCTCGGATACGGTCGGCGTGCCTTCGCCCGGGGTCGAGGTCAGGATCGGCGAGAATGGCGAGGTGTTCTATCGCAGCCCCGGCACTTTCGTCGCCTATTACAAGAACGCCGAAAGCACCGCATCGACCAAGGATCCAGAGGGTTGGGTTGCAACCGGCGATGCCGGGTTCTTCGAAGAAACCACCGGTCATTTGCGGATCATCGATCGTGCGAAAGATGTCGGGAAAATGGCTGATGGCAGCATGTTCGCGCCCAAGTTCGTCGAGAACAAGCTGAAATTCTATCCCAACATCCTTGAAGCCGTGCTGATCGGGAACGGGCGCGACTATTGCACCGCGATGATCAATATCGATCTGGGTGCAGTCGGCAACTGGGCCGAGCGCAACAACATCGCCTATGCCTCGTATCAGGAACTGGCGGGCCATCCGCAGGTCTATGCGACTATCAAGGAACATGTCGAGGCGGTGAACAGATCCGTCGCCGACGATGAAATGCTGTCGGGATGTCAGGTGCATCGCTTTCTTGTGCTGCACAAGGAACTGGATCCCGACGATGGTGAAATGACGCGGACGCGAAAGGTTCGACGTGCGGTGGTCAGCGACAAGTTCTCGGATCTGGTTGATGCGCTCTATGATGGATCGGACAGCGTTCATACAGAAACCGAGGTCACCTATGAGGACGGCCGAAAGGGCAAGATTTCCGCGACATTGAAGATCGAGAATGCCGAGGTGTTTGGCGCGGCGCAGGGACAAAAGGTGGCAGCGCAATGACACAGGTTCAGGAACAGGACGGATATGTCACCGCGGATGGCAGGCAGATCGGCCCGGTGCTGATGGATCTGCGTGACATCACGCTGCGGTTTGGCGGGGTCGAGGCGATCAAGAAGATCAGCTTCGACATCCGTGAAGGCGAAATCCGTGCGATCATCGGCCCGAACGGAGCTGGAAAATCCAGCATGCTCAACGTGATTTCGGGATTCTACCACCCGCAGGAAGGCGAGGTCTGGTTCAAGGGATATCGTCGCGGCCCCATGAAACCCTATGAGGTGGCGCGACTGGGCGTGGCGCGCACCTTTCAGAACATCGCGCTGTTTGACGGCATGACCGTGCTGGACAACATCATGACGGGGCGTCTGAACAAGATGTCGTCGGGCATTCTCAGTCAGGCGATCTGGTGGGGCAGCGCCGAACGCGAGGAAAATCACAATCGCGAACAGGTCGAGAAGATCATCGACTTTCTGGAAATCCAGAACATCCGCAAGACCCCTGTCGGGCGGCTTCCCTATGGGTTGAAGAAGCGGGTGGAACTGGCCCGCGCCCTGGCGGCGGAACCGCAATTGCTGCTGCTGGACGAGCCGATGGCAGGAATGAATGTCGAGGAAAAAGAGGACATGAGCCGCTTTATCCTGGATGTGAATGACGAATTCGGCACCACCATTGCATTGATCGAACACGATATGGGCGTGGTCATGGACCTGTCGGACCGCGTGGTCGTGATGGATTACGGTCGCAAGATCGGCGACGGCACCCCCGACGAGGTGCGCAACAACAAAGAGGTCATCGACGCCTATCTGGGTGTTGCCCATGACTGATCGCAGAAGGAGGGCTGTCTGATGGATCAGCTGATCTACGCCGCCGAAGTGTTTCTGAACGGGCTGATGACCGGCGTAATGTATGCGCTTGTCGCCCTGGGGTTCGTGCTGATTTTCAAGGCGTCCGGCGTGTTCAACTATGCGCAGGGGGTTCTGGCGTTGTTCGCCGCGCTGACATTGGTCGGCATCCAGCAGGGGCAGGTGCCTTTCGCGCATCTGATCAATGCGGTGCTGGGGACGCATATAGAAAGCTTTGGCTGGACGGTGCCGGCGTTTCTTGCCGTATTGCTGACTGCGCTGGTGATGATCCTGCTGGCGTTTCTGATCGAAAAGCTGGTGCTGCAGCATCTTGTCGGACAGGAACCGATCATTCTGTTCATGGCGACAATCGGGCTGGCCTATTTTCTGGAAGGGCTGGGCGATGTCATGTGGGGGGCAGATATCAAGCGGCTTGACGTCGGGCTGCCCCAAGGCATTTCGGACAGTATCGAAACCGTGACCGATCAATGGTTCGGCTATGGGTTCTTTATCGACCGGCTGGATATCTGGGCCACCGCCATTGCCGCATTGCTGGTTGCTGCGCTGGTCGCCTTTTCGCAATTCACCAAGCAGGGGCGTGCGATGCGCGCGGTGGCCGACGATCATCAGGCTGCGCTGTCGGTGGGTATCTCGCTTCGGTTCATCTGGGTGATGGTCTGGTCGATTGCGGGTTTTGTCGCGCTGGTCGCCGGCATCATGTGGGGAACGAAATCGGGCGTTCAGTTCAGCCTTTCGCTGATCGCGCTCAAGGCGTTGCCGGTGTTGATGCTGGGCGGGTTTACCTCGATCCCCGGTGCGATCGTGGGCGGTCTGATCATCGGCGTGGGCGAAAAGCTGTTCGAGTTCCTGATCGGTCCGATGATCGGCGGCGCGACCGAGAACTGGTTTGCCTATGTCCTGGCTCTGATCTTTTTGGTGTTCCGGCCGCAGGGTCTGTTCGGCGAACGGATCATCGAGAGGGTCTGACCATGAAACATCCAAACCCCTCGTATCGAAAGCCTGCCGGCCAGTTGCCCCGGCAAAGGGGCATGGCGGCTCTCCCCAACCGCAGGATCCAACAAGCAGGAGCGATAAATGCTGTATCGTGAGGCGGGCGATTTCAAGACCAGCTACCGCGAGGATGGTCAGACATTTCCCATCCGGCTGGATCGCTGGGGCTACTATGCCATCCTTGTCGTGGCATTCGGGATCATTCCCTTTGTCATCAATGATTATTGGGCCAGTGCGGTTCTGGTGCCGTTCCTGATCTATGCTATCGCGGCGCTGGGGCTGAATATCCTGACGGGTTATGGCGGGCAGGTCAGCCTGGGCACGGGCGGCTTCATGGCGGTCGGCGCCTATGCGGTCTATAAGCTGATGACCGCATTCCCCGATGTCAGCATCGTTATCCATATCTTGTTGGCAGGCGGAATAACCGCCTTTGTCGGAATGCTGTTTGGCTTGCCCAGCCTGCGGATCAAGGGGTTCTATCTGGCGGTTGCCACGCTTGCGGCCCAGTTCTTTCTGGTCTGGCTGTTCAACAAGGTGCCGTGGTTTTACAATTATTCGGCTTCGGGCCAGATCAACGCGCCGGAACGCACCGTATTGGGATGGGCAGTAACAGGGCCGGCCACCAGCGCATCGGCGAAATACATGATCTGCCTGTGTTTCGCCTTTGTGCTGGCATGGGTGGCCCGGAACCTGACCCGCGGCACGCTGGGGCGCAAATGGATGGCGATCCGCGACATGGACATCGCCGCCGAGATCATCGGGGTCAATCCGTTGACCGCCAAGCTGTCGGCCTTTGCCATCAGCAGCTTCTTCGTCGGAATCGCGGGGGCGTTGTTGTTTTCGGTCTATCTTGGCGCGGCCGAGGTCGGCGAGGCTTTCGGTATCAACAAAAGCTTTCTGGTGCTGTTCATGATCATCATCGGTGGTCTTGGCAGCATCTTCGGCAGCTTTGCGGGGGCGGCCTTCATGGTGCTTTTGCCGGTCATGCTGAAGAACCTGTTGGTCGGCACGATGGGGTGGCCCACGGATCTGGCCGCGCATATCGAATTGATGATCGTGGGGACGCTGATCGTGTTCTTCCTGATCGTCGAGCCGCATGGCCTGGCACGGCTTTGGGCGCTGACCAAGGAAAAGCTGCGCCTGTGGCCGTTCCCGCACTGAACCTGAAAAGACCGGAGAACCGGCAAAACTGATCTAGGGGAGGAGACCCGAATGAGAACCAAACTGATTGCTTTGACCGCCGCCGGATTGATGGCAGGCGCACCCGCCATGGCCGACCTGGTTGTGCCCAATCTCAGCTATCGCACGGGCGCCTATGGGGCCAATGGCACGCAATATGCCGATGGTTTCAACGATTACTTTGCGCTGTTGAATGAACGCGACGGCGGCATTGGCGGAGAAATCGTGCAGGTGCCGGAATGCGAAACCGCCTATAACACCGAAAAGGGTATCGAGTGCTATGAGGAAACCAAGGATACCGGGGCACTGGTCTATAATCCGCTGTCCACAGGGATCACCTATCAGCTGATCCCGAAGGTCTCGGTCGACAAGAAAGTTCTGTATACGCCGGGCTACGGGCGGACTTCGGCAAAGAATGGCAAGGTGTTCGAATGGGTGTTCAACGCCCCGGCGAATTACTGGGACGGCGCTTCGGTCGCGATCAAATACCTGCTGGATGAAAACGGCGGGGACCTGTCTGGCAAGAAGATCGCGCTGGTTTTCCACAATTCGGCCTATGGCAAGGAACCTATCCGGACCTTGCAGGGGCTGGCGGAAAAACACGGGTTCGAACTGAGCGAGGTGCCCGTCGATGCTCCGGGCCAGGAACAGAAATCGCAATGGTTGCAAATCCGGCGTGACAAGCCCGACTATGTGATCATGTATGGCTGGGGCGTGATGAACCAGGCCGCGATTCAGGAAGCCGCCAATATTCGTTTCCCGATGGAGAATTTCATTGGAATCTGGTGGTCGGGTTCCGAAG
Organism: Paracoccus onchidii; assembly: GCF_028294535.1. Taxonomy (GTDB): domain Bacteria; phylum Pseudomonadota; class Alphaproteobacteria; order Rhodobacterales; family Rhodobacteraceae; genus Paracoccus; species Paracoccus onchidii. Next base: position 68,735 of record NZ_JAQBIE010000020.1, read on the forward strand.
TGGATGTTCTGCCGGTGGGCGATAAGGCCAATGGTTACAAAGCGTTGACCTTTAACGGCGTGGGTATGGATTATCCGATCTACGAGGATATCAAGACCTATCTTCTGGACACCGACAAGGCATCGCAGGGCGGCGAGCATGTCGGTTCCGCCTTGTATTCGCGTGGCATGTATGCGGCGGTCGTGATTTCCGAGGCGATCCGCAAGGCGCAAGAACTGGCCGGCGTTTCCGACATTTCGCCCGAACAGCTGCGCGATGGCTTTGAGCAGCTTGAAATCACTCCGGAACGGCTGACAGAGATCGGGCTTCCAGATTTCGGGCCGGAAATCAGGATGAGCTGTGAAAACCATGGCGGAAGCGGCATGGCGCGGTTGCAGCAATGGGATGCGGCCGCCAAGCAGTGGAACCTGATCTCGGAATTTACCGAACCTGATCAGGAAATCCTGGCCCCTCTGATCGAGGAAGACAGCGCCGCCTATGCCAAGGAATCGGGCATCACGCCGCGCGATTGCTGATCATTGCCCGGCGGCGCGTGTCGTCGCCGGGACATTCCCTGCCGGAGATGCACCATGCTGGACAGTTCAGATCAAGAAAATCTGTTGGAAGTCAACAATATCGAGGTGATCTACAATCACGTCATCCTGGTGCTGAAAGGGGTCAGTCTTTCGGTGCCGAAAGGGGGGATAACCGCCCTTCTTGGTGGCAACGGGGCTGGCAAGACGACGACGTTGAAGGCGATTTCCAACCTTCTGGCCAGCGAGCGCGGCGAGGTGACCAAGGGCAACATTCTTTACCGCGGCGAACGGGTTGCGGAATCCAACCCTGCTGCGCTGGTCAAGAAAGGTGTCATTCAGGTGATGGAAGGCCGCCATTGCTTTGAGCATCTCACCGTCGAGGAAAACCTGCTGACCGGGGCTTATACGCGCAGCGACGGCAATGCCGCCATCAAGCGCGATCTTGAAATGGTCTATGACTATTTTCCCCGTCTGCGCGAACGCCGCAGATCTCAGGCTGGCTATACGTCGGGCGGTGAACAGCAGATGGTGGCCATGGGACGGGCGTTGATGTCACGACCCGAGACCATCCTACTGGATGAGCCATCGATGGGGTTGGCCCCTCAGCTTGTCGAACAGATCTTCGAGATCGTGAAGGCGGTGAATGAAGGCGAAGGCGTCACATTCCTTTTGGCCGAGCAGAACACCAATGTCGCGCTGCGCTATGCCCATTACGGGTATATTCTGGAAAATGGCCGGGTGGTCATGGACGGGCCCGCCGCGTCGCTGCGCGAAAATCCAGACGTCAAGGAATTCTATCTGGGCATGTCGGACGAGGGGCGAAAGTCATTTCGCGACGTGCGCAGCTATCGCCGCCGCAAGCGTTGGCTGGCCTGAGGAGCGAAGATGACCGGTTATTTCGACGAACTTGAAACGCGCAGCGACGACGCGCGCCAAGAGGCGCTTGGCCAGGATCTGCCGCTTGCGCTTGCCCGTGCCAAGACCGCGCCCGCCCTTGCGCGCCTGCTGCGTGAGGTCGACCCCGCCAGCGTCACCGACAGATCGGCCCTTGCGCGCCTGCCGGTGATCCGCAAGGCTGAACTGACCGAGGCGCAGGCCAAGACCCCGCCTTTCGGGGGCTATGCGACCCGGCCAGCCGCCGAGTTCGATCACATATTTCAAAGCCCGGGTCCGATTTACGAACCGGGTCGGCGCGAAGGGGATTGGTGGCGTCTTGGGCGGTTTCTGCACGCATCAGGTGTCGGACGGGGCGATATTGTCCAGAATTGTTTTGGATATCATCTGACTCCGGCGGGAATGATGTTTGAATCCGGTGCGCGTGCGGTTGATGCGGCTGTCTTGCCGGCGGGGACCGGGCAAACCGAATTGCAGGTGCGGGCGGCGGTCGATATCGGCACCACCTGTTATGCGGGGACGCCGGATTTCCTGAAGGTGATCCTTGATCGCGCCGATGCGATGGGCGAAAGCCTGGGCATCATACGGGCTGTCGTCGGGGGCGGGGCGTTGTTTCCGTCGTTGCGCCAGGAATACGGCGATCGGGGCATCGTTACCCGTCAGTGCTATGCCACGGCCGATCTTGGCAATATCGCTTATGAAAGCGAAGCGCTGGAAGGCATGATCGTCGATGAGGGCGTTATCGTCGAGATCGTCCGCCCCGGCACCGGAGATCCTGTTCCTGATGGCGAGGTGGGCGAGGTCGTCGTGACCACGTTGAACCCCGACTATCCCCTGGTGCGGTTTGCCACCGGTGATCTTTCGGCGGTTCTGCCCGGCCCGTCACCTTGTGGGCGAACGAATATGCGGATCAGGGGCTGGATGGGCCGCGCCGATCAGACAACCAAGATCAAGGGGATGTTCGTGCGCCCCGAACAGGTGGCCGCGCTTGTGGCCCGCCATCCGGAAATCGGCCGGGCCCGCGTTGTGGCGGAACGGGACGGAGAAATGGATGTCATGACCGTTCAGCTCGAGGCGCCGGGCGGCGAGGCTGGCAATTATGCCGCTTCGGTCATGGATACATTGAAATTGAAGGCGCGGATTCAGGTCGTTGCTCCGGGCAGTTTGCCAAATGACGGCAAGGTCATTGAAGATCGCCGCAGCTATGACTGAATAGGCAGCATTTGATGCGTTAACTTGTTTGCCACCTGAATTGGACCGACATTCCCGGAGTGTTTCCCAGTTCAGGTGGTGTCATGGCCGCGCAACAGGGCTCGAACGGGCCCAGTATCATTATCAAGAAATCGGCCCCCGCCGAGGACCATGGACATCACGGTGGCGCGTGGAAGGTCGCCTATGCGGATTTCGTCACCGCGATGATGGCATTTTTTCTGTTGATGTGGCTGCTGAACGCCACCACGGAAAAGCAGCGCGCGGGGCTGGCGGACTATTTCAACCCGACCATCGTGCATATGCCCGGCGCCAGCGGCGATGGCACCCAGGAAGGTGTTCGCCATGCGGTCGAGCAATCCCTGCCTGACAGCCAGAAAGCCGCCGAGTTCGAACAGCTTGCTCGTGAAGTGCAGAACCGGCTGACCGGGACCGGCGCAGAATCGATGCAGTTGACCAACCTGTTGCGCCATGTCGTGACCCGCATGACGGATGAGGGGTTGGTGATCGAATTGGGGGATCTGGTCGATGAGCCATTGTTTGTCGAAGATACCGCCCAGCCGCAGCCCGCACTAAAGGAGCTGACCGGAATCGTTGCGCGTGTGCTGTCGCATGTGCGCAATGATCTTGCGATTTCGGGGCATGTGCGCGCCTATCCCGAGACGCTGGTTTCTTCACCGGTCTGGGCCTTGTCAGATGCGCGGGCGCATGCCGTTCGAAACCTGATCGAGCGCGCCGGCCTTGAGGCTCGTCGGATCCAGCGTGTGACCGGCTATGCCGATCGCAGGAACCGTCTGGCCAACCCGATGTCACCGGCAAACAACCGCATCGAGGTGATTCTGCTTCGATGACATCACGAATTGGCGGCGCTTAGGCGAATCTTAAGCTGTCGCGCCGATATTGTCCCTGACTTGCTTTGAAAAGGTTGCTCTCATGTCCATGTCTTCAGCCCTGAATGCCGGTGTTGTCGGGCTTGCCGCCAACTCGACCCGCCTTGCAACGATTTCCGACAATATCGCGAATTCCGGCACCTATGGCTACAAGCGCATGGAGACCGAGTTCGACGCCTTCGTGCTGAACCAGAACCGGGCGACCGGTCTCTATTCCGCTGGCGGGGTGCGCGCCTCGACCTATCGCGAGATTGACGAGGATGGTGCGATGGTGCCAACCTCGCATCCGCTGGATATTGCGATCAGCGGTCGGGGCATGCTGCCGGTCACATCAGCTGTCGATCTGGACAATGGCTTTGGTCAGCTTCCGATGATGATGACACGTACCGGCTCGTTCCGCACGGATGCTGAAGGTGTGCTGCGCACGGATTCGGGGCTGGTCCTTCTTGGCTGGCCCGCGCAATCGTATGGTACGGTCCCGATCATGCCAAGGGATACGATGGGCACGTTGGAGCCTGTGCGTATTTCGGCCAACCAGACCGCTGGTGATCCGACGACGCGAATCGGTCTTGGTGTCAATTTGCCCGCGGCCGAAACCCGCCCAACCGCTTCTGGCGATCCATTGGCGCTGAAGGTGGAATATTTCGGCAATCTCGGAACGTCGGAATCGCTCGACATCACGTTTATCCCCGACACGTCGGACCCCATGGGAATGTCGAATTCCTGGACAGTCGAGATCCGCGATTCTGCGTCTGACCCAATGGCGAATCTGGTGGGATCCTACCGTATTGATTTCGACGACTCACAAACCAATGGCGGCAGCATCGCCAATGTCACGGTTCTTTCAGGAGGAACATATGATGACACAACCGGCCTTCTCGAACTGAATGTGGCGGGGGGAGCAATGGAAATTGATATCGGTACGCCAGGGGGGGTAACCGGACTGCGCCAGCTATCGGATAGCTTCTCACCCACGAATATCTCCAAGAACGGCTCTCCTGTCGGGAATCTGACCACTGTCGAGGTCGATCAGGATGGATTTCTGAAGGCGACTTATGACACCGGTTTCGTCAAAACGCTGTATCAGATACCTCTTGCAGACGTGCCGAACCCCAACGGTTTGATTTCCGTCAATGCGCAGGCTTTTCAGATTTCGCCGACCTCGGGGAATTTCTTTCTCTGGAATGCCGGGGATGGGCCAACCGGGGCGGTGCAGGGCTATGCACGGGAGGCATCAACCACTGATGTCGCCGAGGAACTGACCCATCTCATTCAGACACAGCGTGCCTATTCATCGAATGCCAAGATCATTCAGACGGTCGATGAAATGCTGCAGGAAACGACGAATATCAAGCGATAGGTAGCCAAGGCAGGGATCGGAGATGAGTATTGCAGGGGCATTGAACAACGCGTTGTCGGGGTTGACCGCGACAGCGAAGGGCACGGAAACGGTGGCCTCCAATCTCGCCAATGTCATGACGCCGGGATATGCGCGGCGAGAGCTGTCCGTGACGTCCCAACCTTTGGGTGGGGGCATGGGGGGGGTGCGCATTGAGGGCGTCACACGGATGGTCAACACCAGTCTTGTCTCGGAAGCCCGCCTCGCAGGTTCGTCCAAATCCGAGATGGCGATTCTGAGTGATTTTTTCTCGGATATCGGCGCCGTGATCGGCATGCCGGGCGAAGATTCAGCCTTGGGCGCGGCCCTGACGGGTTTTCACTCTGCGTTACAGGCGGCTATATCCCGTCCGGACGACGAGTTGCGGCTGGTAGAGGTGGTTGATTCCGCGACCCGGCTTGCTGGTCGACTGAACGATGCATCCGATCAGGTTCAGGTCGCCAGAAGCACGGCCGATGCAGAGATCGCCCGAAACGTCGTTGAACTGAACTCTTCGCTTGAAACGGTGGCGCTTCTCAATCGCAAGATCGCCAGGGCACAGGCAGAAGGCGCGGATGCATCCGGTCTGCTTGACCACCGACAGGGCGTCATCGATTCCCTTTCGAAGATCGTACCGGTTCAGGAAATTCCGCGCGAAAATGGTTCGGTTGCGCTGTTTACGGCCGGGGGCGCACAATTGCTGGATGGCAGTAAACCGGTTGAAATCAAATACCATGCGATCGGGCAGGTCACGGCCGATATGAATGTCGGCACACCGCCCGTTGGACGATTGATCATCAACGGACATGAACTGACGCAAGATCGTATGGCTTTGTTCTCTGGCGGTGCGCTTTCTGCCAATTTCGCAATTCGTGACGAACACGCCCCTCAAATCCAAGCAGAGCTCGATGCGTTGGCATTTGATCTTCATCAGCGAGTTTCAGCCCCGACGACCGATGCAACGCTTGCCCCAGGTGACCCGGGTCTTTTCACAGATGCGGGTCAGCGCGCAGATGCGGTGTCACTGGTCGGATTTTCTTCTCGAATAGAGGTGAATGCGCTGGTTGCCCCGGAAAACGGCGAGGTTTGGCGCATGCGCAGTGGTCTAGGTGCCACGAATGCAGGACCGGTAGGTGATAGTTCCTTGCTTTCCAGTATCGTTGATTCGCTGTCGGTTTCCCTCCTCCCGGACGCGCAAAGCCCTTTTTGGGGAAGTGGGCGATTGCAGGATCGTTTTGCTGACCTCGAGGCGCGTGTCACGACACGACGTGTCACTGCGGAAACAGAGCTGAGCATGACGACGAGTCGCTGGGAAGTGGTGTCGGGGGCATTGATGTCCGAAGGCGTGGATAGTGACGCCGAGATGCAGCGCTTGTTGCAATATGAACAGGCCTACGCGGCCAATGCACGGGTTGTTCAGGCAATCGAAGAAATGATGGATCAAATTCTGAGGATTTGAAGATGGCTATTTATTCGATTGGCGATCAGGCAAGGGCATTCGCACTGCAAACAGCGTCCAACCGTCTCAAGCTTTCTCTGGGGACGTTGACAGACGAGTTGGCCAGCGGCGAAGTTTCCGATATTGGGCAGCGATTGCAGGGAAATACGCAAGTGCTTCGTGCAATTGAAAACCAGTTTTCTGCGGCGAACCGCTTTAAAAATAATGCCGAAGAAGCCAGTCTTCGCCTGACCGGAATGCAGGATGTTCTGGGCCAGGTGCAGTCCGAAACCTCGCAGCTTGGCATTTCGTTGATTTCGCCCCCGTTTAGTGAATCGGTCGGACTATTGGAAATGCGCGCGCGAGAGGTTTCCGAGACGTTTTCCGCTGTGGTTTCGAGGTTGAATGGTAGCTCGGCCGGGGTGTTTCTGTTTTCCGGTCAGAATCTCGATCAACCAGCGTTGATCCCGGGGGACGAGATTCTCGGTCATCTTTCGGCTCTGACGGTGGGAATGACATCGGCGGCTGATATCGCGACGGCAGTCAACGATTGGTTCGAGGCGCCTTCGGGCGGGGGCGGGTATCTGGATGTCGCGTACCAAGGGACGGTGAATTTGGCGCAGGTGGTCCCGATTACCGACGCGCAATCGCTTCGCATGACGACAGATGCATCGTCTCATTCTGTTCGCGAGGTCTTGAAAGGCCTGGCTACCGCAGCCCTTGTGGACCAGGGGGTGCTTTCGGGTGACTATCAGCAGCAACGTGAACTGATGCAAATAGGCGGGCAGATCTTGCTGGGCAACGATTCCGAGCTGCTAGCCGAAATGGCAAGAATCGGGCAAAATCAACAGTTTTCCGAGCGGGCCAAAACCGAGAATGCAGCGATCATGACGGTCATGCAAACCGCTCGAAATGATATTCGTCTGGCGGATCCGTATGAAACAGCGGGCGCGCTGACCCAGATCGAATCCCAGTTGCAAACTCTATACACTGTAACGGCCCGCTTGTCGCAGCTGAAACTTTCGGAGTTTCTAAGATGAGGAATTTTCTGATCTTCCTGACTTTGATCTGGTGCTCGGCTGCGGCTGCAGTGCCCGTTCGTATCAAAGATATTGCTGATTTTGATGGTGTTCGGGGAAATGATCTTGTGGGCTATGGACTGGTGGTCGGATTGGATGGCACCGGGGATGGCTTGCGCAATGCGCCGTTCACCGAAGAAATGCTGGCTGGTTTGCTGGAACGGTTGGGAACCAATGTGACCGATGACGCCATGCGTTCGAAGAACGTTGCCGCCGTCATTGTCACCGCCACCCTTCCGCCATTTGCCAGATCGGGCAGTCGAATTGATGTCAGCGTGTCGACGATAGGTGATGCGGAAAGCCTGCTGGGCGGAACATTGGTCATGACACCCTTGAAAGCTGCAGATGGTAATATTTATGCGGTTGCTCAGGGGTCGATTATAGCTGGCGGTGTCTCGGTGACGGGCGAAGCTTCGCGAGTGGTTGAGGGTGTGCCAACAGGGGGAACAATACCGGTTGGCGCCCGCGTCGAGCGCGAAGTAGAATTCGATTTCGCCGAAGTTCAGAATATTCGAATCGCGTTGCGTAATGCTGACTTCACGACAGCCACACGTATTGAGGACGCAATCAATCGCGACTTCAGCAAGCGACTGGCGATCACACAAGATAGTGGAACGGTGATTGTCGAATTCCAGAATCTGGGCGAAGTGAATCCTGCAAGAGTCGTAGGTCGGATCGAAAACCTGATGGTGGAGCCTGAAGATCGTGCGAAGGTGGTCATTGACCACAAGGCAGGAACGATCGTCATGGGGGAGCGTGTGCGTATTTCACGAGTCGCGGTTTCTCAAGGAAACCTGACCCTGACGGTTAGCGAGGCTCCGTTGGTATCGCAGCCCAATCCATTCTCGGACGGCGAAACGGTGACTGTCCCACGAACCTTTGCCGAGGTGCGTGAAGAGCCAGGCATTGGTTTCGCCGAAGTTGTCGACAATGCTTCGCTCAGTCAACTTGTGGAAGGCTTGAATGCCCTAGGTGTTCGCCCGCGCGATATGATCGATATTTTGAAATCCATTCACGCCGCCGGGGCGCTGCATGCGGATCTGATCGTCCAGTAATGGTGTGGCCTGTATTGTGATATGACATGAGGATATCTGCACTAGGGGCCATATTGGACGTGTAGCGGTTTGGTGCCGCTCCTTTGATAGCATGATTTGCAGCAAAGGAGACGAACTATGGGCGAGGGACGAACAGATGAATTCCGTAAGTATGCCTTGCGAATTGCGCTGACAAGCGGGCTGACACGGCGACAAGTTGCGGATGATTTGGGCGTTGGTCTTTCGACGCTGAACAAGTGGGCGAACGCGCACCTCGACACGGATGTGGTATCGCCCGAGGATCGCGAGCTTGCGCGCGAGAACGAACGACTTCGTCGCGAGAACCGTATCCTCAAGGAGGAGAGGGATATATTAAAGAAAGCCACCCAGTTCT
>NZ_JAQBIE010000021.1 GCF_028294535.1 Paracoccus onchidii
CGGGAACATCCCGCCAGCCGAGGCAGAGGCCAACTTCTACGCGGCTCTGGAAACTGAGAACATGGCCGCGTAACTAGTCAAAATCAGCCTCCGGAAAAACCCGGCGCGGTTCACTGCGCAGGATCTGCGACGCACGTGGTCTCGGGCGGAGCGGCACTGTGGCGATGTGGATCACAAGGCCGATATGTATAAGAAACGCGACCCTGAGGCCGCGCAACTTTGTAGCAAATCCCGGGATGGGGCGAACAGCGGGCTGACCCTAGTCCTCATCCTCGTTCGAGACATCGGCAATCTCGTCCAGGGAAACGTCGCCGTCATCATCATCATCGTCCAGCAGATCATCATCGAGATCGCCGCTGTCGTTGTCGATGTCGTCATCTCCATCGAGATTGCCGGAATTCTTGGATGAATTCTTTTCGGCGACCAGAGTCTTGCCGCGCCCATCATTCAGGCTTTCCAGCGTGAACTGGTTGCCGCATGCCGGGCAGGCCATCGGATTGTTGTTCAGATCGTAGAAACGGGTTGAACAATGCGGGCACAGACGTTTCGTGCCCCATTCCTCTTTGGGCATGGTATTCTCCTTCCGCCGTGTTTAGGAAATTGGCGACCCCCTGCCACAGCGTTGGCGGGCTGTCAAAGGGTTTTGTAATTTGATGGGGCAGGGCGGCATGTCCGACAGCATCGTTCTGGGCAATGGAATCGAAGTGCGCTTGCGGCGTTCCTCGCGTGCCCGGCGCATGACCTTGCGGGTGCCGCGAGCCGGAGGAGAGGCGGTTTTGACCTTGCCGGACTCGGCCTCGCTGACGGATGGCCGTCGCTTTGCCGAGGAAAAGCGCGATTGGCTGCAATATGCGATCGCGCGGCGCCCGCTGGAACGCCGGGTCGCGCCTGGCGTCGCGGTGCCGGTGGCGGGCAGGCCGCGTGTCGTGACGCCCGCCGAATTGCCCTGTCCACGGCTTCAGGAGGACAGGCTGCTATGCCCCGCGCGCAAATCGGTTGGGCCAGTCGTAAGGGCCTTTCTGCGCCACTACGCACATCAGCAATTGCAGGGGGCCTGTGATCGCCATTCGGCGGCACTGGGGCGCGGCTATCGGGTGATCGCCCTGCGCGATACAAGATCGCGCTGGGGAAGCTGTTCGTCGGATGGCCGGTTGATGTTTTCCTGGCGGCTGGCCATGGCGCCGCCAGAGGTGCTGGATTATGTTGCTGCCCATGAGGTCGCACATCTGGCGCATATGGATCACTCGGCCCGGTTCTGGGCGCAGGTCGCGGCGCTGATGCCGGATTTCCAGGCCAGTCGCAGCTGGTTGCGCAATCATGGCAATGATCTGATGATCTGGAAATTCCGAGATTGACGGGCGCCGGATTTGTGATCACGTAAGGGCCATGACCACCACCAGATCCACGGACCCCGCCGCGCATGAGCGCCTGTATCGCAACCTGCGAAGCCGTATCATGCTGGGCGAGCTGTCGCCGGGGGTTGCGCTGACCTTGCGGGGGCTGGCGCAGGAATATCACATGTCCATGACCCCCGCGCGCGAGGCTGTGCGGCGGCTGGTGGCGGAAGGCGCGCTGACCCTGTCCGGTTCGGGACGCGTGTCGACGCCCGAATTGTCGGATGAACGGATCGAAGAGCTTGCCGCGCTCAGGGCGCTGATTGAACCGGAACTGGCGGCCCGCGCTTTGCCTCGGGCGCATTTCGCGCTGATCGAGCGTTTGGCGCAGATGAACGCACGGATTGCGGATGCGGTCGAACGTCATGATGCCGTTGGCTATATCCGCTGCAATCTGGAATTTCATCGCATGCTGTATCTGCGTGCGCAGGCACCGGCGATGTTGGCGATGTTGGAAACCATCTGGCTGCAACTGGGGCCAACGATGCGCGCCTTGTATGGTCGCGTGAAACGCAATGAGCCGCCACGTCATCACCGGATGATTCTGGCGGCCCTGAGGGCGGGGGACGAACCCGCCTTGCGTCTGGCTGTCCGGGCCGATGTCACGCATGGTTTGCGGCATTTGACATCGGCCTGACTGTATCTGCGGTGATGCTGTCGGGTGGTGGGCTTTACGGTGCCAGGTTCGACGGGATGACTCGGGCATATTTGGTGCCCTCGATCGAAGCGCCGGCCATCAGACCGGACTGGCCGAAGATCATTGCGACCACCGGATACTGAGCGGTGATCGAATCCGCGCCGACATTCAGGCCGCCACGCGGAATGGCGTAATAGGCATCCGCCCCCGCAACCCAGCCCGATGCTGCGCGGAAGGACGCAAGCGCCTGATCGGTCTGGAACACCAGCACATGGGAATATTGCTGCGCGCCGGCCTGAAAGCCGAAGGTCGCCTGCGTGGCCGAGTAATAATCGACGGTCGCGCCATTGATGCGCAACGCGCCCTGACCATATGCGCCACCCACGCCAAGTGCCGCTTCGGTCATCAGCGGCATGTACAACACGCCCTTGGAGTTCTGGATCAAGGATTCAGAGTTTGGGTAATTCTGCAAAAGGAACTGATGTGTCTGGTCGACGCGGGCGTCAAGGCGCGATGCTGCGTTATTGCCCACACCATTGCTGCAGCCCGCAAGGGCCAGTGCCGCGCCACCCGAAGCCAGCAGCGTGCGCCGGTTCATCATGTTGTATTTGCTCATTTTGTTGCCTCATACTCAGGAATGGGTTCTGCGGACCCTTTGGCGCGCAAGATACGCCAGCTTGCCATATCATGCCAGCATTTCGGCGACCGCAGGCGCGAAATAGCTGAGGATGCCGTCACAACCCGCCCGCCGGAACGACAACAGGCTTTCAAACATCGCGTCCCGCGACAGCCAGCCATTGCGGATCGCACCTTCCAGCATCGCGTATTCTCCGCTGACCTGATAGGCGAAGGTCGGCGCACCGAATTCGTCTTTGACGGCCCGGCAGATATCCAGATAGGGTTGGCCGGGCTTGACCATGACCATGTCCGCCCCCTCGGCCAGATCGCGCGCGACACAGCGCAGCGCCTCGCCGCGATTGGCGGGATTGATCTGATAAGTTTTCTTGTCGCCGACCAGTCGCCCCGAGGCCCCGACCGCATCGCGAAACGGGCCATAGAAGGCGCTGGCGAACTTGGCCGCATAGGAAAGAATGGCGACATCCTTGTGTCCGTCGGCTTCCAGCGCCATGCGTAGCGCCATGATGCGCCCGTCCATCATGTCCGACGGCCCCAGGATGTCAGCGCCGGATTCAGCCTGAACCAGCGCCATTTTCACCAATGCCTCGACAGTTTCGTCGTTCAGGATCTGGCCGTCCTTGACGATGCCGTCATGTCCGTTGGCGTTATAGGGGTCCAGTGCGATATCGGTCATGACGGCGAGGTCAGGCACGGCCTGCTTGATCGCGCGGATGGCGCGGTTGCCGATATTCTCGGGGTCCCATGCACGTTCGCAAGCCTCAGTCCTGAGGCCCTGATCCGAATGCGGAAAGACGCAGATCGCGGGAATACCCAGCCGCGCGGCCCGTTCGGCCGCCCGTTGCACGCCGTCCAGCGTCACACGTTCAACACCCGGCATCGACGCGATCTCGCCTTCGGCGCCGGCGACTTCGGTGACGAAAACCGGCCAGATCAGATTGGCGGCTGTCAGGTTCACTTCGCTGACCATCGCGCGCAGGTTTTCGGTGCGCCGCAACCGGCGCAGGCGTGTGGCGGGGAAGGGGGCGATGATCGGGCTGGCCATGTGGGCATCCTTTCGCGGCAGATATGGGAATGCGGCTGGTGCTTTCCCTTGGCGTGCTGTCGTTCTAAGGTCGTGCGCGATCAAGAACAAGGAACTGCCTCGTGCCTGAATTTGACGGTTGGATCCGACTGCTGGACAGTCGTTCGTTCGGGACGATCTGGTTCTGGCTTGCGCTGCTTGGCATGTGGTCGGCGACCGGGCGCAATGTGCTGGGCGTGCCGAGCGAAGTATTGCAGCAGGCGCGGCGGGCCCAATCCGCCGGCGAACCGGAACATCCGGCCGTGATCACTCTGCTGGACTGGCTGTCGCTGACTTTGCCGCGCTGGCTGCTGGGCGCGCAAGAGGGAACGTTTTTCCTGGCCGTGACCTCTTTCCTGATGACAAGCATCGCGATCCTTGGTTTTGGCTATGGTCTTGAATTGGCCCAGGCATTGACGTTGCTGCTGTTGCCATTCCTGATTCTGTTCTGGTTGCGGGTGCGTCTGGCGCGCAGCCTTGCTCCCTTGCTGGAATCCGGGCAATCCGGCGACCGGCCATTGTCCGGGGTCGCCGCGGATGCCGCACAGCGCATGACCCGCCATCGCAGGCTGGTTTCGATGATGTCGGTGCTTTCGGTCGCACTGACGGCGGCATGGGGTACTTTGTGGGCTTTGACCCATCCCAACGGGCTGTAACGCTTGACACCGGCGCGGTTGGCTTTACCTCAACCGTCATGGCAGACCAATTGATCCTCTCCGGTGCCCCCGAAGGCTATGATGCGGCCCTGATCGCGAATGAGGCCGCCCGCGGCCAGCCGGTCATACATATCGCCCGCGATGATCGTCGCATGGCGGCGATGCGCGCGGCACTGGGTTTCCTTGCGCCATCTCTGGCGGTGCTCGACTTTCCGTCATGGGATACCACGCCCTATGACCGTGTTTCACCCGCCCCCGAGGTTCAGGCCGCGCGGATGGCCACGCTTGCGGGTTTGGCGCAGGGTGTCATCAAGGGACCATTTGTCCTGTTGACCACGTTGAACGGCGCAATGCAGCGGGTGCCGGCCCGAAATCTGGTTACGGGGGCAAGTTTCGCGGCAAGGGTCGGTGATCGCATTGATGAATCCGGCCTGCGATCCTTTCTGGTGCGGATGGGTTTTGTACAGTCGCCCACGGTGACCGAACCCGGCGATTATGCCGTGCGGGGCGGGATCATCGACATCTATCCCCCCGGCGAAGCGGGACCGGTGCGGTTGGATCTGTTCGGCGATGTTCTGGACGGGGCGCGCCGATTTGATCCGGTGACGCAGCGCACCACGGAAAAACTGTCGCGTGTCGAAATCGCCCCAATGTCCGAGGTGATTCTGGACGAACCGGCCATCACACGGTTTCGCCAGAATTATCGGGCGGAATATGGCGGTGGCACCAATGACCCGCTGTACGAAGGCGTCAGTGCCGGCCAGAAAATGGCCGGGATGGAGCATTGGTTGCCCTGGTTTCATGAGCAGATGGAAAGCCTGTTCGACTACCTGCCCGACGCGTCCGTCGTTCTGGATGACCACGTCAATCAGGTCATCACCGCGCGCCGTGAGATGATCGAAGAGCAATATGGCGCGCGCCGTGCTGCCATGGCCGCCAAAGGGCGCAATGATACAGTGTACAAGCCGGTTCCGCCGGATCAGATGTTCCCGCCGGAAGATGAATGGCAGGCGTGGCTGGCCAATCATCGCCGCCTCAGGCTGTCGGTTCTGGCCCAGCCGCCGGGGCCGGCGGTTCTGGACGCCGGTGGGCGACCGGGACGAAATTTCGCCCCTGAACGACAGGCGGAATCAATCAACCTGTTCAAAGAATTATCTGATCATATTAAGGCAGTTTCAAAGGACGGGCGGGTCGTCATCGCCAGCTTTTCCGAAGGTGCCAGAGACAGGCTGAGCGGATTGCTGGCCGATGAGGGGCTTGGGGGGCTTCGGAAGATTTCCGATATTCGCGACCTTCCCGACGCACCCGGCAGTATCGGGTTGTCGGTCTGGCCGCTTGAAGAAGGTTTTGTCGCTTCGGGACGGGCGCTTGGCAGGATCGCGGTGATTTCCGAACAGGATGTTCTGGGCGATCGCTTGATCCGTGGCGCCAGAAAACGCCGCCGCGCCGAGAACTTCCTTCAAGACACGACCAGCCTGACACCTGGCGATCTGGTCGTTCATGTCGAACATGGGATCGGTCGCTATAACGGGTTGGAGACGATCACGGCGGCTGGTGTGCCCCATGATTGCGTTGCGCTGGAATATGCCGGAGGGGACAGGCTGTTCCTGCCGGTCGAAAATATCGAACTGCTCAGCCGATATGGACATGAAGCGGGGCTGTTGGACAAGCTTGGCGGCGGTGCGTGGCAGGCTCGCAAGGCCCGGCTGAAGGAACGCATCCGCCTGATTGCCGACAAGCTGATGCGGGTCGCCGCCGAACGCCTGTTGCGCCCCGCGCCGGTGCTTGAACCCGAAGAACATGACTGGCAAGCGTTTTCCGCGCGCTTCCCATATAGTGAAACCGAAGATCAGGCCGCTGCGATCGAGGACGTCCTGGAAGATCTTTCTGTTGGGCGGCCGATGGACAGGCTGGTCGTGGGGGATGTGGGCTTTGGCAAGACCGAGGTCGCGATGCGCGCGGCTTTTGTCGCGGCGTCACAGGGCAAGCAGGTGGCGGTGGTCGCGCCAACGACCTTGTTGGCCCGGCAGCATTTCAAGTCATTCGCTGACCGTTTTCGCGGCACCGCCATCAATGTCCGTGCGTTGTCGCGATTCGTTCCGGCTAAGGAAGCTGCGCAAACCCGTGCGGGCCTGGCTGACGGTTCGGTAGATGTCGTTGTGGGCACGCATGCCGTGCTGGCCAAGCAGGTGCGTTTCAAGGATCTGGGCCTGCTGGTCATCGACGAAGAGCAGCATTTCGGGGTTGCCCACAAGGAACGGCTCAAGGAGTTGCGCAGCGATATTCACGTTCTGACCCTGACGGCGACCCCGATCCCGCGAACATTGCAACTGTCGTTGACCGGCGTGCGCGATCTTTCGGTCATCGGCACACCTCCGGTCGATCGATTGGCAATTCGCACCTATTCCAGTGAATACGATTCGGTCACCATCCGCGAGGCCCTGCTGCGCGAGAAGTTTCGCGGTGGGCAAAGCTTCTTCGTGGTTCCCCGTCTGTCGGATCTGCCAGAGGTTCAGGACTGGCTGGCCGAGAACGTGCCCGAGGTCAGCTTTATCGTTGCCCATGGCCAGCTGGCCGCCGGTGATCTGGATCAGCGGATGAACGCGTTCTACGATGGCAGCCATGATGTGTTGCTGGCCACGACGATTGTCGAATCGGGGCTGGATATTCCGACTGCGAACACAATGGTCGTCTGGCGCGCCGATATGTTCGGTCTGTCGCAACTGTATCAGATTCGCGGTCGGGTCGGGCGTTCGAAAACGCGTGCTTATTGCTACCTGACGACAAAGCCGCGCAGCCCGTTGACGCCGCAGGCCATTCGGCGGCTGAAATTCCTGGGATCGATTGACGGTCTGGGCGCAGGGTTCAATCTGGCTTCGCAGGATCTTGATCTGCGCGGGGCAGGGAACCTGTTGGGCGAGGAACAGTCGGGCCATATTAAGGAGGTCGGTTTCGAACTGTATCAGGCCATGCTTGAGGAAACGATTGCCAAGCTGAAATCGGGTGAAATCGAAGGCACGCCCGAAGATGAATGGGCACCTCAGCTGAATCTGGGCGTTCCGGTGACGATCCCGGAAAGCTTTGTTCCGGATCTGGATGTCCGGCTTGGCCTGTATCGGCGGCTGGCCGAGTTGACCACCAAGGTCGAGCTGGAAGGCTTCGCCGCCGAATTGATCGACCGCTTTGGCGCATTGCCAAAAGAGGTCAATACCTTGTTGCTGGTGATCAGGATCAAGGCGATGGCCAAGCGTGCCTGTATTGCGCGGTTGGATGCTGGGCCGAAGGGGGCGACAATTCAGTTCCACGGCGATAAGTTCCCCAATCCTGCGGGCCTGGTCGAGTTTCTGACCGATCAGCGCGGACAGGCGAAGGTGACCGACAACAAGATCGTTGTGCGCCGCGATTGGGCAACGGATGCAGATCGGATCAAGGGGGCGTTTGCTATTGCACGCGATCTGGCGGTCAAGGCCAAGGGCAAGGGCAAGGCGAAGGCAAAAACGTGAGCGGGCTTATCCGGTTCGATCGGGGACCATTGCCCGAGGGCAGTGAGTTCGTCGCCCCTCAGGCGATCATCCGCGCCGATACCCCGGCGGGCGTCCTGCCGGCCCTTGCCGCCATGGAAGCCGCGCAGGCAAGAGGGGCCTGGCTGGCGGGATATCTGTCTTACGAACTGGGATACACGCTTTCGCCCAAGCTTGCCCATCTGATGCCACCGGCCAATGACATGCCGTTGATTCTGATGGGGGTGTTTGATGGCCCGCGGGCGGCATCCGTCTTGCCGTCGCCACAAAAGGTTCGGATTGGTCCGGCGACTCCGACCTGGTCGCGCGCCCGATATGACAGTGCGATTGCACAGGTGCATCGCTATATCGAGGCCGGTGATACCTATCAGATCAACCTGACCTTCCCGATGACGGCCAAGGTCCACGGTGCGCCGCTGGCGATTTATGCGGCCCTGGGCGCGCGGCAGCCGGTGGGCGAGGGCGCATATATCGATCTGGGCGGGCCGATCGTGCTGTCACGCAGTCCGGAACTGTTCTTTTCGGTGGACGATCAACGCCGTATTCGCACGCGCCCGATGAAAGGTACGGCAGCACGCGGAACCACACCCGCGTCTGACCTTGCTGCCGCCCAGGCGCTTGCGTCCTCGGAAAAGGACCGGGCCGAGAATCTGATGATCGTGGATCTGCTGCGCAATGATATCAGCCGCGTCTGCGAACCCGGCAGCGTGCGGGTGCCATCGCTGTTTCGCATCGAAAAATACGCGACTGTCCATCAGATGACATCGACGGTCGAGGGGCAATTGACGCATAGCGCAACCTTGATTGATATTTTGCGGGCGTTGTTTCCTTGCGGCTCTATCACGGGGGCACCAAAAATCAGGTCGATGCAGATCATCGCCGAGTTGGAACAACAGCCGCGCGGGGTGTATTGTGGGGCAATCGGTTGGGTGGATCCGGCCGGACCCATGCGGTTCAGCGTCGCGATCAGGACACCTGTGCTTTCTGGCGATGGGGTATTGCGCCTGAATGTCGGTGGCGGGATAACCCATGACAGCGCTGCCGGTTCCGAATGGAGTGAAGCATTGTGCAAATCGCAATTCCTGAACCTGTCCCCGAATCCCTGACAATCATAGAGACGATGCGAGGAGAGCCGGATGGTTCGATCCGCTTACTTGATCTGCATCTGGCCCGATTGCAACATGGCTGTTCCTCGGTCGACTTTCCGCTGGATATGGCAGATTTGCATGCGGCGATCGCCGCAAATCCGTGGACATGCCTGTCGCGCGTGCGTCTGACCGTGGACATCACGGGCCGAATCGAGATTTCGGTGCAGCCATTGCCGGACAATCCGCCCGTGTGGCATGTCGCGATCTCTTCCCATCGGTTGAACAGTGCAGATCCCTGGCTGCGCATCAAATCCAGTCAACGACCGGTTTATGATGCGGCGCGGCGGGACATGGACGGCAACATTCACGAGGTTCTGTTGCTTAACGAACATGGCGAAATCTGTGAAGGCAGCATCACCAACCTGTTCGTGTGTCGCGGCGATGAATTTCTGACCCCACCCGTAAGATGCGGGCTGTTGCCCGGCGTGCTGCGACAATCACTTTTGCGGCGTGGACTGGTCCGCGAAGCGGTTCTGCGGCCCGAGGATCTGCAGGCGGGTTTTTATGTCGGGAATGCATTGCGCGGTCTGATCGCCGCAAAATTGCACAGCTGAAGAAACTGGAACCCGCCCTGATTTTTTGGGCGGGTTCCGTACAGTCAGTCAGCGGTCAGCAATGGGGTGTTCGATTTGCCGATCCGGGGGGCGTCCGGGCCCGAGATATCGAAGACGGGCTTGTCATCCTTGATCATCACGCGCACGACACCGCCTTTCGTCAAGCGCCCGAACAGAAGCTCCTCGGCCAGCGGTTTCTTGATGTTTTCCTGAATCACGCGGCCAAGCGGACGCGCACCCATTCGGTCATCATAGCCTTTTTCCGCCAGCCAGTCGGCCGCTTCGGGTGTAAGCTCGATATGGACATTTCGGTCCATGAGCTGCGCTTCAAGTTGCAGGACGAATTTCTCGACCACGTGGATGACAATATCGCGCGACAGTGGCGCAAAGCTGATGATCGCATCTAGCCGGTTGCGAAATTCCGGTGTGAACGTCCGTTCGATCGCTGCGGTATCTTCTCCCTCGCGCTTGTCACGCCCGAAGCCGATTGCCGCTTTTTGCATATCCGAAGCGCCGGCATTCGAGGTCATGATCAGGATGACATTTCGGAAATCGACTTGCCGTCCGTTGTGGTCGGTCAGGCGACCGTGATCCATGACCTGAAGCAGGATGTTGAAAACATCGGGATGCGCCTTTTCGATCTCATCCAACAGCAGCACGCAGTGAGGATGCTGATCCACGCCATCGGTCAAGAGACCGCCCTGGTCAAAGCCGACATATCCCGGCGGCGCACCGATCAGGCGGCTGACTGCGTGCTTTTCCATGTATTCCGACATGTCAAAGCGCAGCAGTTCCACACCAAGTGTCGCGGCAAGTTGCTTGGCGACTTCTGTCTTGCCCACACCGGTTGGACCAGCAAACAGATAATTGCCGATCGGCTTCTCGGGCTCGCGCAGACCGGCGCGGGACAGCTTGATCGCCGAGGCCAGCGCGGTAATCGCGGTATCCTGCCCAAAGACGACGCGTTGCAACGTCTTTTCTAGGTCGCGCAACACTTCAGCATCGCTCTTGCTGACATTCTTTGGTGGAATACGGGCGATTTTTGCAACCACCGACTCGATTTCCCTGGGGCTGATCGTCTTGCGCCGTTTGCTTTCCGCAACAAGATGTTGTGCCGCGCCCGCTTCGTCGATCACGTCAATGGCGCTGTCCGGCAGCTTGCGGTCATTGATATAGCGGCTGGCCAGTTCGACGGCGGATTTGATGGCATCATTGGTATAGCGCAGTTCGTGATGTTTTTCGAAATGCGGCTTCAAACCCATCAGGATCTTGACCGCATCCGGCACCGACGGTTCGTTCACGTCAATTTTCTGGAACCGGCGCGACAGGGCGCGGTCCTTTTCGAAATGTTGGCGGTATTCCTTGTAGGTCGTCGATCCCATGCAGCGCAGCTTGCCCCCGGCAAGAGCGGGTTTCAGCAGATTTGATGCATCCATCGCCCCGCCCGAGGTGGCCCCCGCGCCGATCACGGTATGGATTTCATCAATGAACAGGATAGCGTCGGGGTGCTGTTCCAGTTCCTTGACCACGGCCTTGAGGCGCTCTTCGAAATCCCCGCGATAGCGCGTTCCGGCCAGCAATGCGCCCATATCAAGAGAAAAGATGGTTGCGTCGGACAGGACGTCGGGGGTTTGCCCCTCGACAATTTTCTTGGCCAGCCCTTCGGCGATTGCAGTTTTGCCGACGCCCGGATCGCCGACCAGCAGCGGATTGTTCTTGCGCCGCCGGCACAGGACCTGAACCGCCCGTTCGACTTCGCTTTCGCGCCCGATCAGGGGGTCGACATCGCCCTTTTTCGACTTGGCGTTCAGGTCGACACAATATTTGCCAAGCGCGGTTTCCTCCTTGGCTTCCTGCACCGGTTCGGCCTGAGCGGATTCATCCGCCGGATCGTCGGAGCCCAAAACCTTGCGGTTTTCGTTGAATGACGGGTTCTTGGCGACGCCGTGGGCAATGAAATTCACCGCGTCATATCGCGTCATATCCAGCTCTTGCAGGAAGAAGGCGGCATTCGATTCGCGTTCGGCGAAGATTGCGACCAGCACATTCGCGCCGGTTACCTCTTGGCGGCCCGAACTTTGAACATGGATGGCCGCGCGCTGGATGACGCGCTGAAAGGCCGCTGTCGGCACCGCCTCGGAACCTTCGACATCAGTGACCAATGTCGAAAGGTCGTCCTCGATGAAATCGACAAGCAGTTTGCGCAATTCTTCCAGATCAACATTGCAGGCACGCATGACCTGAACCGCGTCAGGTTCCTCGGTCAGGGCCAGCAACAGATGTTCCAGCGTTGCAAGTTCGTGTCGTTGTTCGTTCGCCAGCGCAAGCGCCTGGTGAATGGCCTGTTCCAGGGTGTTCGAGAAACTTGGCACGGTCGTCTCCTGTCAGTCGGCTGGCGGTATGGGCAGATTTAGCGGCCCACCTGCCCAGACTGTCACGATACAGTTAAGATTTGGTGGAATTCATCCAGCATCAAGTGCTTTTTGGCCCTTGACGCCGATTTTTCCCGATTCAGATGCAGATGTGATGTCGTGTGAGGCAGATTTCAACCCTGATACACCCCGGTTGGTGCGCATGAACCGGGGTGCGTGCCAGCCATGTCGCGTCGAGGTCAGAACTCGTCCTTCATCTTGCGCAGGCGTGCAAAGACCTCGGGATCGCTTGCGCCCTGCATGTTCAGAAGCGGGCGTAACTCATTGACGCGCAAGAACGGATTGGTTGCCCGTTCCTGTTCGAGCGAGGCCGGGGCGCATGGCGCCTGCGATGCGGCCACGGCCTCCAACCTGTCTTTCAGCGCCATGTTCTCGGGGTCGACCGACAATGCGAAAGCGCCGTTGCCCCGGCAATAGTCATGCCCGGAACAGATCAAGGTCTCGCCGGGCAGAGCATTCAGCCGGGTAAGGCTTTGCCACATCATTCCGGGATCACCTTCGAACAACCTGCCGCACCCCATCGCCATCAGGCTGTCTGCCGTGAAGGCCAGCGAAGACTGGGGAAAGTGAAAGGCGATATGGCCGATTGTATGCCCGGACACGTCAAGAACGTCGACTGTTTCACCCAGAACTTCGAAACTTTCACCGGGGTTGAGCTGACGATCCAGCGGTGGCAGACGATGGCTGTCGCAAGCGGCCCCGATCACCTTGGCGCCGGTTTCGGCGACCAGTTCGGGTACGGCCTGGATATGGTCGGCGTGATGATGTGTCAGCAGGATCGCGTCCAGCGTCCAGCCGCGTGCGTCCAGTTCGGTCAGGACAGGCAGGGCCTCGGGGGCATCCACCAACGCGGTTCCGTGTTCACCATGCAGCAAATATGCGTAATTGTCCTGCAGGCAGCGCAATGTGACCAGTTCCAGTGGCATTGGCAAATCCCTTTCTCTGTGATGATGTCGAAACTGACAAAGGCAGGCGCGGGGTGCAATGCATCACGACATCGACGATCTTCGGCGGTTCTATTACCAGCGCTCTTTGGGGCGGGTGGTCCAACGTATATTGCGTGACAGGCTTTCTGCCAGATGGCAGCCGTCCTCCGGCACGGGGATGACGGTGGCGGGTTTCGGGTTCGCGGTACCGATGCTGCGGCCCTATCTGGCCGAATCGCGCCGCGTGACGGCGCTTATGCCGGGGCCGCAGGGGGTCATGGCTTGGCCTGCGGGTATGGCCAATCACAGCGTGCTTTGTGACGAAACGGCCTGGCCGATCGAGACGGGCAGCGTTGACCGGCTGGTGATGCTGCACGGGCTAGAGACCAGCGATCACCCGGCGGCCTTGCTGGCCGAGGCCTGGCGGGTGCTGGGCCCGGGAGGGCGGATGATGATCATGGTGCCCAATCGCGCCGGGCTATGGGCGGCATCGGATCGGACACCTTTCGGATATGGCCGCAGCTATACCGCCGGACAGATCGAGGCACAGACCCGAGCCGCCGGTTTCGTCACCGAGTGGCAGGGCTCGGCGGTGTATATCCCGCCGTCCGATCGGCGATTCTGGCTGCGCAGCGCACAGATGTGGGAAAGGACGGGGGCCAGGATCAGTCGTGTGCTGATTGCGGGGGTCGCCCTTGTCGAACTGTCCAAGCAGGCGCGCGCGCCCGTCGGACCAACGTTGAAAGTGCATGTTCCCAACCCCTTGGAGATCCTTGACGGGGTGGGGCTGGGCCGCCCGATCGGCACACCGACTCGGCGCGATATGCCGCCCGCACAACGTTGGTTGCGGCGCTGAACGTGCTACTGCGACCTATTCGACACAGTTCCCAAACCTGTCCATAAGGTGATGTATGAGATAGGCGGAAAATCGCCTATACTGACCGAGTGGTAAGTTTTTAAACGGTGTAGTGTCATGTGTGCAGTTTGCGTTTCGCCGGTATCGGAAAGCTGGCCGATCTTCATTCTTTGCGATGCCGGGGTTCAGCGTCGCGAAGGTCAACTAACCGAGACCCTGCGATCCCATCGAATTCCGTTTCGTGTATTGGAGACGGTGCGGGGGGCTTCTCCGGTCGGGGGCCGGGCCCGTTTGCATAGACGGGCCTGGCGGGCGATCCGGGGCGATGATCTGCCCGGAGCGATCATCATCGAGGACGGGGCGCGCCTGTCCCCGGATTTTGTGAATTTCATGTCTTGTGGCGGATATCTTCACGCTGATCTGACCCAGCTTTGTCACGGCAATGGGCGTGTCTGGCGGTGGGGTGGCTGCAATGCGGCTGACGGGGTCAGACTGCGTCCATTGGCGGCCAGCACTGGGCTGGCATCGGGTTATGCCCTGTCGCGTCGGGGTGCCGCGCATCTGTTGCGCGCCTACCGGGCCAGCGCGGATGTCGCCGGTCATGAAGAAACCGCGGCGCAGGCGCTGACCGCCGACTGGCCTTGCGATGTGTCGCGAATGGGGGCGCTGGTTTCCGTGCCTGCGCTTGTCGAGGCGCCGCAATGGCTGGCCGAGGCATCGCCCAGGCCCGAACCGCGCAGGGCTGTCGCCTCGGGTCAGTGGAACGATGCAGTTAACGCACGAGCCTCGGCCCCAGTCGCGCGTCACGCCCGGACAACTGGTGGTCTGCGGGCCCTGGCGCGCGAGACATTTTCGCGGGAAATGACACAGGGTATCTGAACGGGGCATTTCAGGCCCGAATCTGCCCCCGACGGATCGTCTCCATGGCAGTGGTGGCGATCCGTTTTCATACGTACCTGCGACAGCCTGCCGCACCCCCGGCTGCGAAGGGTGGACCTAATGCGCGACATTCACATGAAAAAACGATGTCACAGTTCGACAATCGCTCTCATTTCCGTGTGCTTGACTGTTGCCCGAGCTGAAATCACCTGCTAGAGACGCCGCAGAATTCAGGACGGCCCTCCAAAAGCCGTGCGACCGCGACCCGCTCCCCGCGACTGACCGGACATAAGCCCGGCCCGCCAGCGGGGATTGCGCTAACCGTAAAGGATGACCGTGGCCAACTCCATTTCCATGTCCCAGAGCATCGCCGGGCGTTATGCACAGGCTGTCTTTGACATCGTGAATGACGAAGGAGGGCTGGATACGCTGGCCCAACAGCTTGATGACCTCGATGTTGCGCTGAATGACAGTGCAGATCTGCGTAACCTTATCTCTTCACCTTTGTATACGCGCCAGCAACAAGGTGATGCGATTGCCGCCATCGTGGGTAAAATGCAGCTTTCGTCGACCCTGGCGAATACGCTGAAGCTTATGGCGCAGAACCGCCGCCTGTTCGTGCTGCCTCAGCTGGTCAAGGGCCTGCAGGGCCTGATCGCCGAGCATCGCGGGGAAGTTGTTGCCGATGTCACCAGCGCCATCGAATTGAGCAAGGAACAGCAGGGCCGCCTGCGCGACACGCTTGCCGAAAAGACCGGCAAGACGGTCAAACTGAATACCCGCGTCGATGAGGCACTTATCGGCGGGATGATTGTCAAGATGGGCTCGCAGATGATCGACAGTTCGGTCCGCTCGAAGCTCGCCTCCCTCCAGAATGCTATGAAAGAGGTCGGATAATGGGAATCCAGGCAGCCGAAATTTCGGCGATCCTCAAGGATCAGATCAAGAATTTCGGTCAGGAGGCCGAGGTGGCCGAAGTTGGCCAGGTTCTTTCCGTAGGGGACGGTATTGCCCGCGTCTATGGTCTGGACAAGGTTCAGG
This sequence comes from Paracoccus onchidii, assembly GCF_028294535.1. Taxonomy (GTDB): domain Bacteria; phylum Pseudomonadota; class Alphaproteobacteria; order Rhodobacterales; family Rhodobacteraceae; genus Paracoccus; species Paracoccus onchidii. The sequence goes on from NZ_JAQBIE010000021.1 coordinate 15,744, forward strand.
CCGGTGAAATGGTTGAATTTCCGGGCGGCGTCCGGGGCATGGTGCTGAACCTCGAAACCGACAATGTCGGTGTCGTGATCTTCGGCGATGACCGTTCGATCAAGGAAGGCGATACGGTCAAGCGCACCCGCTCGATCGTGGACGTTCCGGTTGGCAAGGCTCTGCTCGGCCGCGTCGTCGACGCCCTGGGCAACCCGATCGACGGCAAAGGCCCGATCGAAACCGAAACCCGCGCCGTCGCAGACGTAAAGGCACCGGGCATCATGCCGCGGAAATCGGTTCATGAACCGATGGCGACCGGCATGAAAGCCATCGACGCCATGATCCCCGTCGGTCGTGGCCAGCGCGAGCTGATCATTGGTGACCGTCAGACCGGCAAGACCGCGATCGCGCTCGACACCATCCTGAACCAAAAGAACTATAACGGTCGCGAAGAAGACGGCATGAAGTCGCTGTATTGCGTCTATGTCGCCGTTGGACAAAAGCGTTCGACCGTTGCACAGCTGGTGAAGAAGCTGGAAGAAACCGGCGCGATGGAATACTCGATCGTCGTCGCCGCAACCGCATCGGACCCCGCGCCGATGCAGTTCCTGGCACCCTATTCGGCAACTGCCATGGGCGAATATTTCCGTGACAACGGCATGGACGCGCTGATGATCTATGACGACCTGTCCAAGCAGGCCGTTGCCTATCGCCAGATGTCGCTGCTGCTGCGCCGTCCGCCCGGCCGCGAAGCTTACCCGGGTGACGTTTTCTACCTGCACTCGCGTCTGCTGGAACGTTCGGCAAAGCTGAACGAGGAATATGGCGCTGGCTCGCTGACGGCTCTGCCGATCATCGAAACTCAGGGCGGCGACGTCTCGGCCTTTATTCCGACCAACGTGATCTCGATCACCGACGGCCAGATCTTCCTTGAGACCGAACTGTTCTTCCAGGGCATCCGCCCGGCCGTGAATACCGGTCTGTCGGTCAGCCGCGTGGGTTCGTCGGCACAGACCAAGGCGATGAAATCGGTCGCAGGTCCGGTCAAGCTGGAACTGGCGCAGTATCGCGAAATGGCGGCCTTTGCCCAATTCGGTTCGGATCTTGATGCCGCGACCCAGCGTCTTTTGAACCGTGGTGCGCGCCTGACCGAGCTGATGAAACAGCCGCAGTATCGCCCGCTGACCAACGCTGAAATCGTGATCGTGATCTATGCCGGTACCAAAGGCTATATCGACAACGTTCCGGTTCGCGAGGTCGTCGCGTGGGAAGATGGCTTGCTGCAGTTCCTGCGCAACCAGAAATCGGATCTTCTGGACGATATGACCAAGAATGACCGCAAGGTCGCCGGTGATCTGGAAGACGCAATCAAGGCCGCGTTGGACGAATACAACAACGCACGCGCCTGAGAGGGGGAATAGATGCCCAGTCTCAAGGATCTTAAAAACCGGATCGGAAGCGTCAAGAACACGCGGAAGATCACCAAGGCGATGCAAATGGTCGCTGCGGCCAAACTGCGCCGTGCGCAGGAGGCCGCAGAGGCCGCGCGTCCCTATGCGGACCGTATGGCCGCGGTGATGGCCGGTCTGACCGCGAATGCGGCCGGATCGGAAAGCGCACCGCGTCTTCTGGCCGGAACCGGTGCGGATCAGAAACACTTGCTTGTCGTCATGACCGCCGAACGCGGTCTTGCCGGTGGCTTCAACAGCTCGATCGTCAAGCTGGCACGCCAGCACGCCGAAAAGCTGCGGGGGCAGGGCAAGGATGTCACGATCCTGACCGTCGGCAAGAAGGGCCGCGAACAGTTGAAGCGCGATTACGGCGATGCGTTCGTCAATCACGTCGATCTGTCCGAGGTGAAGCGGGTTGGCTATGAGAACGCGCGCGCAATCGCGGACGAGGTTCTGGACCGGTTCGAAGCGGGCGAATTTGATATCGCTACGATCTTCTACAACCGTTTCGAATCGGTGATCAGCCAGATCCCGACGGCACGTCAGGTCATTCCTGCCGAGGCCCCGCAGGCTGACGCGGTCGATGTGTCCGCGCTGTATGATTACGAGCCCGGCGAAGAGGCCCTGTTGGCCGATTTGCTGCCGCGCTCGGTTGCGACGCAGATCTTCGCGGCGCTTCTGGAAAATGCGGCGTCCGAACAGGGCGCGCGGATGAGTGCAATGGACAACGCCACGCGCAACGCTGGCGACATGATCGACAGGCTGACGACCGAATACAACCGGACACGTCAAGCAGCGATCACCAAGGAACTCATCGAAATCATTTCGGGCGCCGAGGCGCTCTGACCGTAACGCAGAGGTGACAACATGGCAGAGGCCACTGGTAAAATCACGCAGGTGATCGGCGCCGTCGTAGACGTGCAGTTCGAAAACAGCCTGCCGGCGATTCTGAACGCGCTGGTAACCGACAACAACGGCAAGAAGCTGGTGATGGAAGTTGCTCAGCATCTTGGCGAAAACACCGTTCGCGCCATTGCAATGGACTCGACCGAAGGTCTGGTTCGTGGCGAGGGCGTGACCGATACCGGCGGACCGATCAACGTTCCCGTCGGTGACGCGACCCTGGGCCGCATCATCAACGTCGTCGGGGAACCCGTCGACGAAGGCGCTGCGATCGAAAGCAGCGAAACCCGCGCTATCCACCAGCCCGCCCCCGATTTCGCGGCGCAGGCGACCAGCTCGGAAATCCTGGTGACCGGCATCAAGGTTATCGACCTGCTGGCGCCTTATTCCAAGGGCGGCAAGATCGGGCTGTTCGGCGGTGCTGGCGTCGGCAAGACCGTTCTGATCATGGAACTGATCAACAACATCGCAAAAGTGCACTCGGGTTATTCGGTGTTCGCGGGTGTCGGTGAACGGACCCGTGAAGGAAACGACCTCTATCACGAGATGGTCGAATCCGGCGTTATCAAACCCGACAATCTGCCGGAATCGCAGGTTGCGCTGGTGTACGGTCAGATGAACGAACCTCCGGGTGCGCGTATGCGTGTCGCCCTGACCGGTCTGACCCTGGCCGAGCAGTTCCGTGACACGACCGGGACCGACGTTCTGTTCTTCGTGGACAACATCTTCCGCTTTACGCAGGCGGGTTCCGAGGTGTCGGCACTTCTGGGCCGTATTCCTTCGGCCGTGGGTTACCAGCCGACGCTGGCCACCGACATGGGTGCGATGCAGGAACGCATCACCTCGACCAAGAACGGCTCGATCACCTCGATCCAGGCCGTTTACGTTCCGGCCGATGACTTGACCGACCCGGCACCGGCAACGACCTTTGCCCACCTTGACGCCACGACCGTTCTGTCGCGTGCGATTTCGGAACTGGGCATCTATCCGGCCGTTGACCCGCTGGACTCGAACAGCCGGATCCTTGATCCCGGCGTTGTCGGTGAAGAGCATTATCAGGTGGCGCGCGACGTGCAGGGCATCCTGCAGAAATACAAGTCGCTGCAGGACATCATCGCCATTCTGGGCATGGACGAACTGTCGGAAGAAGACAAACTGACCGTGGCCCGCGCGCGCAAGATCCAGCGCTTCCTGTCGCAACCTTTCGACGTTGCGAAGGTCTTCACCGGTTCGGATGGTGTTCAGGTTCCGCTGGAAAAAACCATCGCTTCGTTCAAGGCAGTCGTGGCCGGTGAATATGACCACCTGCCGGAATCGGCCTTCTACATGGTCGGTGACATCGACGATGTGAAAGCCAAAGCCGAGCGTCTCGCGGCAGAAGCCGCGTAAGGGGGCAAAATGGCCGATACCATGCAGTTCGACCTCGTGTCGCCCGAACGGAGCCTTGTCTCCGTTCAGGTGCGCGAGGTGCGCCTGCCGGGCACTGACGGCGATCTGACCGCCATGCCGGGCCATGCGCCGACGATCGTGACCCTGCGCCCGGGCATCGTGACGGTTCTTGCCAGTGACGGCAATGCGACCGAATATGCGGTGACCGGCGGCTTTGCAGAGATCAATCACGGGTCTGTCAGCCTGTTGGCCGAGCGCGGGCACCCGCGCGAGGAAATGACGCAAGAGGTCTTCAACGACATGATGGCTGATGCGCACCGCAAGAAAAAAGCGGTCGAGCAAAAGCACGAGAGCGTCGGAGAAGAGATCGTGACAGCAGCTGTCAAGCTGCTGGCCGACATGGAAGCCCTTGGCACCCATGTCGGGCTGGACCCCAATCAGGCCAGCGTTCCCGACTGATCGCGATCTTTAGGTCTGATTTTCATGAACTCATTGCCCCGGCACGCGTGCCGGGGCTTTTGCGTATGGGCCAAGCTATTATATCCTTCCGGGCAGGAGGAACCCGATGCAGCAATTCAGCCATAGCGCGGTCGCCGTGACACAGGGCAGCGTGATGATGTTCAGTGCCTTTGAGGATGGTGGCATCATGTGGAGCGGCAGCGGCCCCCGGATAGAGCGTAGCAAAGTGGTTTTCTCAAGGCCGTTCATTTCGCGTCCGGTGGTTCATGTCTCATTGGGGATGTGGGACATCGACGGCGCGCAGAACCAGCGCGCCGATATTTCTGCCGAGAATATAGAGGCAACCGGGTTCGAAATCGTTTTTCGCACCTGGGGTGATACCCGGGTCGCGCGGGTGCGTGCCGAATGGCTGGCCATCGGGGCGATGCGCCACGAAGACGATTTCGATCTTTGACGATGCGGATCAGGCCTGAAGGTCAGGCGCGATCCAGGTTCAGGTTGATCAGCCCCGCTACTTCGTCAGCATGGGTGATGGGCAGCATATGTCCCGCGTTCGGCACCGAGGCCCTGCCGACATCGGGCAGGCGTGCAGCCAGGGAATCCGCGATTGCGTGAATCACCGGCGGAGAGTTTTCACCCGAAATGAACAGGACAGGGGCGTCAATTCCCTCGAGGCCGTCGGGGCGCAGGATATTGGCATTGTCATGGGACAGGGTCTGTCCAGCGGCATGAACAAGATGGATACGTTCCTGCATTTGGTCCTGCATCCGGGCAGGCAATTGATCATAACCCTGCGCGCCCCAAGTCGCCAGAAATGAGCGGGTCGCCTGCTCGGTGTTTCCGGATGCAATCAACCGATCCATTTCAGCGTCCCGGACGGCCTGTTGAGCATCCGAGGCGGCCGCGAACAGGACCGGTTCGATAAGGGTCAGGCTTCGGACCGCTTCGGGTGCGGCAACGGCAATACGCAATGCTATGGTTGCGCCCATGCTGTGGCCGATCAGGTCCAGCGGTCGCTCAATGAAGCTGGCCGCGATGCGCGTTGCTGCCGTATGATAATCGGGGTCGTCGGCACCCGGTTGCCAATCGTCGCTGTTCCCGTGGCCTGGCAGGTCGAAACCTTGCATATCCACGCGCCCGTCGAGGCGCTTGGCGATTGCCCCCCAATAGCTGCCACTTGCCAGCATGCAATGCAGCGCAAGTGCCGGTCGATCGGGGTCGCCGGCCCAGTGTCGTGTGTGAATGCCGGTCATAGGTTGCCCAGATGCCTGTCCAGCAGGTCAAGCCGGTCTTGTCCCCAGAAACGCTGTCCGCTTTCACGAACGACATAGAAAGGGGCTCCGAACGCGCCATCCTCGACGGCCTGTTCCAGATTGCGTTCATAGGTTTCGGCGCCGACCAATAGCCCCGTATCCGCCAGTTGCGGATCATAGCCGTTGGCTGACAGGATCTCGCGAATCACCTGATCATCGCTGATATCGCGCTGCTCTGCCCAAACCGCTTTCAGAAAACCTTGAACCAGAGCGCCGGTATTCGTGGGATCGGCTTTCTGCGCGGCGATGACCGCATAGGATGACGGCGCTGCATTCACGGGCCAGAACGCGGGTTTCAGATGGAAGGGCATTTGCAGGACTTCCGCCCACCGGGTCAATTCCTGTGCGCGATACTCCAGCCGGCTCGGGTGCCGGTCGGCAGGTGGCGTGCCACCGGTGCGTGAGAACAGCTGCAACAGGTCCACGGGTTTGTAGTTGACCTTCGCGCCATGCCTGGCGGCGAGTTCTTCGAGCCGGTTCGCCGCCAAATAGCAATATGGGCTGATTGTCCCCAGATAATAGTCGATGTTAGCCATAACGACAGTCCTTGTTCATTTGCCCGCAGGCTACCCGGGTGCTAATGGCTGTGCAATCCGACGAATCCTGCCAAAGGCCTGCCACATGCCCGTCATGACCGAACCCAAGCTGATTTCAGGAAATGCGAACAAGGCGCTTGCCGCGTCTATCGCCCGACGCATGTCGATGCACCGGGGGATGAATGTCAGCCTGTGCGATGCGCGGGTCGAGCGTTTCAACGATCAGGAAATCTTTGTCGAAGTGTACGAGAATGTGCGCGGAGAAGACATGTATATCATTCAGCCGACTTCGAACCCGGCGAATGACAACCTTATGGAACTTTTGATCATGGCCGATGCGCTGAAACGGTCGTCGGCCGCGCGCATCACGGCGGTGATTCCCTATTTTGGTTACGCGCGCCAGGACCGTCGGGCCAAGGCGCGCACCCCGATCAGCGCCAAGCTGGTCGCGAATCTTCTGACCGAGGCTGGCATCGACCGCATTCTGACCCTGGATCTGCACGCGGCGCAGATTCAGGGCTTTTTCGATATTCCCGTCGACAACCTCTATGCGGCACCGGTTTTCGCGCTTGATATTCAGCATCACTTCAAGGGGCGCATGGATGATCTGATGGTCGTTTCTCCCGATGTGGGCGGTGTTGCCCGTGCGCGTGAACTGGCTGCCCGGATCGGCGCACCGCTGTCGATCGTGGACAAGCGCCGTGAAAAGGCTGGTGAGGTCGCCGAGATGACCGTGATCGGTGATGTTTCGGGCAAAGCCTGCATTATCGTTGACGATATGTGCGATACCGCCGGCACGCTGTGCAAGGCCGCGCAGGTCTTGACCGATAGCGGCGCGACCGAGGTTCATGCCTATATCACCCATGGCGTTCTGTCTGGCCCGGCGGTCGAGCGGGTGTCGAAATCGGTGATGAAATCTTTGGTGATCACCGATTCAATTCATCCGACCGAGGCGGTCAAGGCCGCTCCGAATATTCGCATCGTGCCAAGCGCACCGATGTTCACGCAGGCGATTCTGAATATCTGGAATGGCACGTCGGTCAGCTCGCTTTTCGAAACCGACACGCTGCTGCCGATATACGAAGGGCTGTATTCAACCACCTAGGTTGACGTGGCTGACGAGGCCAGACGGGGCAGGGGCATTGGTCCGCTGCCCCTTTTTCATAGGTGTCAACGCGATGCGCCATACCAAATTTTGTGGAAAAGGGTGAGAGGCTGGACAGCGACCCAAGCGGGGCTCGTTGCGGCTGCTTCCTTCCGGACCTGACCGGGTTGGCGAGGCGCCTGCCCGCGCCAACCTCTCGCGGGGACAGATAGGACGGCGCGCGCCGCGATGCAACCCCTTCGCGCAATTACAGATGAAGCCGTAACGATTGAAATCCGTCGGGGGTGGTGCCCAGGGTCTCGATGGGGCGACCATGATGTGCGGTCAGCGTGTCGATATGTTTCAGAACACCCGGCCCGGTGTGAAACAGCGCCGTTGCACCCGGCATTTCCGCAAAGCGCCAGTTGGCCTTTTGCATCAGGCTAAGATGACGCCTGCGCCGCACATAGTTGCGCAGGACATCGGTCATCAACGCGCGGCCTTCGCAGATCACCTCGCATTCCGCCGCGAGTGTTTCGAACAAGCCGCAGCCTGAGAGACGAAAGGAATTCGTCGCCAGGATGAAATCATCAGCTTTGCTAATGGCATGCCCGCGATGGCACAGATTCGTTATGCGCCTGGCGTGGGGATGCGCCAAGCGTCCGTCCGGGTGGTAACGGGGCGGGGCGGATAAATTGACCTGCCAGGTCACGCCGGAAACCAGATCGAAATTATAGGCCGGAAAGGCCGGGTCGATCAGCTCTGCGTCCTGGGATTCGGCGGGGATATGGTTGAACATCGACGCCGTGCGTTCCAGCCAATCGGCAAGTTGTTCGCCGGTGATGTGCAGCGCACAGATGTGATTGGGAAAACAATAGAGGTCCGAGAGGTTGCGCACCCGCAGGGGGCCGGCGGCGATGTCGGTATAGAAACCGGGGCCGCCACGCCCCCCGGCCCGATAGGGGGCGGCGGCCGAAAGGACAGGAAGATCGCGTAGGCGACTCTGGCCCAGTTTCTGCCGGATGAACCAGCGCTGTGCCATGTTGATCAACTGCGAACCGGGGTCCGCGCCGATCAACGCTCCATGACTGAATATATCGGACGTGCAGTGCCCGACGCGGTCGCCCAGATGGCGGCGGGTGGCGCGATGGGCGCGGTTGGCCATTGCGGTGACGCGTTGATCCGAGGGCGTGGCCGTATCTATGGGTTCCGCCAGGGAATGAAACCGGCGGACCCGCCACGTCCCGGTTTCGTCCAACCCAAGCTGCAGGTCGATGATGCCCAGATGCGACCCGCCATAACCGGCCATGACCGCCGGCTTTCCTGCAATTGTTCCGTTGTGCGGGGCAACGTCAGGCGTTGCAGGGATGTCGGGTCCGGGAAAGATCTGGTGAGCATGACCGGCGATCAAGGCGTCGATTCCGGGCACGTGGGCCAGCAGAGCGGTCGCATTTTCGCTGTCCCGACCGATGCCGCTATGGGCCAGCGCAATAATGATATCGGCCCCGTCCGCCTTCATGCGCGGCACGGTCTGATATGCAGTCCGAACAATATCGCTGCAGCTTGCCTGTTGGGCCAGGCGCTTGTCCCAGATCGCTGTTTGTGGGGGCAAAAAACCGATGACGCCGATGCAGAGGCTGCGTCTGATCCCGAATGTATCGATCATCTCGCGATGCAGCAGCACATAGGGCTTGAAACCCGGACCGTCACGAAAATGCATGTTTGCGGCCAGAAAGGGAAATTCGGCCTTTCCGGTGACCTGCCGCAAGAAGCGCAGCCCGTAATTGAAATCATGATTGCCAAGGGCCGCTGCGTCATAGCCCATCAGGTTCATGGCTTCGATTGCCGGATGGGCGATGTCGGGGCGCATATTCGCCAGCACATCGCCCATTGGTGTTCCCTGCAGGGTGTCGCCATTGTCAAACAGCAATGTGTTGCGTGTTTCCTGACGATGCCGTGCGATCGTGGTGGCGAGCTTTGCGAAACCCGGATGATGGCCCGGAGCATCGGCATAATAGTCATATGCCAGCACGTTCATGTGCAGATCAGTCGTCGCAAGTATGCGCAGATCGAGACGGCTGATGGGAAAGAAGTTTGGCGCCAAAGTGATTCTCATGTCGCCACGACCGTCGGGCATGCGTTTTATCCTCCGGCAGTGCCAGGTTGAAAACATTCATCAATTGCGCGCGTTCCTTGAAAACTTTAGGCATATCCCCGTCAGTAAGCAACTATAGGTTGCACAACCTTGGTGATTACATGCAGATGTGTTGCCCAGATTTATTGACCAAAAGGACAGGATCTCAGATCGGCAAGTTTCTGCCATAAGGTGGATGTGTAAAGAGTGTTTCCCGTGATGCTTGCGACTTGGTTGAACAGTTCTTGGTCTTTGGATTATGAGCATGCACATGCGGCTCATCGTCATGTTAGGGTGAGCGTCGGTAACGGGTTTTTTCCAATGAAGTTTTCAGCGCGCTTTGATGTCGATAGCACGGCACAGGAATTATTCGACATGATTGGGGATTTTCCCCGGTTTGAACGGATGTTGATGCGTCGTGGCGCCAATGTTTCCCGGATTGATCCGGCCCAAGAGCCGGGAACAGGGATGGGGTGGCATATCGGCTTCAACTGGCGGGGGCGCAATCGCGACATCCGCCTTGAGGTGACGCGCCATGACAGACCTGAAAAGCTGTCACTGGCCGGAAGCTCTGAGTCGCTGGATATCAGCATCGACGCGACCGTGATCGCGCTTAGCCGATCGCGGTCGCGTCTGATTTTCGAAACCGATATTCGCCCACGCAACATGAAGGCACGCCTGATGTTGCAGACGGCCAAGTTGGGAAAACCTCAGCTTGACCGCAAGTTCGAACGCCGCATCGCCGAATTTCTCGACGATATGCAGGCCGCCAGCTAAGTCTGTCAGACCCCGCCGTTTTCCTTTTGCCGGGCACGCAATGGATCGGCGGGATAGACGCCAAGGATATTCAGCTTCGACGTGAAATATCCAAGTTCGTCCAGGGCCAGCTTTACGTTGGAGTCTTCGGGATGGCCTTCGATATCGGCATAGAACTGGGTCGCGGTGAATACGCCGTCGACCATATAGCTTTCAAGCTTGGTCATGTTCACGCCATTGGTCGCAAAGCCGCCCATCGCCTTGTAAAGCGCGGCCGGGATGTTGCGCACCCGAAAGACAAAACTTGTCAGCATCCGTTCGGCGCGGCGGCTGAGATCGGGCTGCCGAGCCATCAGCAGGAAACGCGTGGTGTTGTTCTGGCGATCCTCGATCTCATCGGCCAGCCGATCGAGGCCGTATATCTCGCCGGCCAACGGTGCTGCCAACGCAGCCAGTGACGTCTTGCCGCGGGCGGCCACTTCCTTGGCTGATCCGGCCGTATCCGCGCCCGTGATCGCGCGAATGCCGTGTTCGCGCAGAAAACCGCGACATTGCCCCAACAGGACCGTGTGGCTCATGGCATCGGTGATGTCCGCCAGTGATGCGCCGCGCACGGCCAGAAGGCTGATGTGAACGCGCACAAATGCTTCGTCCACGATATGCAGCCCGGATTCGGGTAACAGGTGATGGATATCGGCAACGCGGCCATAGGTGGAGTTTTCGACCGGCAGCATCGCCATATCGGCCTTGCCACTGCGCACCGCATCGATCACGTCTTCGAAGGTTCGGCAGGGCAGGGGCTCCATGTCGGGACGGGCATTGCGGCAGGCCTGATGGCTGTAAGCGCCCGGCTCACCCTGAAATGCGATCCGATTTTCTGACATGGTGCGCCCTCGACCTTCGAAATTTAGATGCAGATCGGTAACTATACCTTGATCACCGAAAGCGAAAGCGGATAGATACGGCGCGAATTGACGAGCTTACCAGAGCGGGGACCGCACGCGATGTTCAACACGATGACCGTGACCAAGGCCGCAGGTGCGCTGATTGGCGCGCTGCTGTTTCTTTTGCTGGCCAATTGGGCGGCCAGCGGCCTGTATACCGTCGGGTCAAGCCATCATGGTGGCGAAGACGAAGAGCATGCTCAGGCATATTCGATTCCGGTCGAGGAAAGCAGTGGCGGCGCCGAAGAAGAAGAAGTGCAGATCGACTTCGCTGCGCTGATGGCCGAGGCTGACGCTGCCGCCGGTGAAAAGGGTTTCGGCAAGTGCAAGGCCTGCCACAAACTTGACGGCAGCGACGGTGTCGGGCCGCATCTGAATGGCGTTGTCGGACGCGACGTCGCAGGGATCGCCGGATTCGCCTATTCCGACGCCATGGTCGAGCACGCGGCCGAGGCCCCGCAATGGACGCCCGAAGCCCTGCAAGAGTTTCTGGAAAATCCCAAGGGCGTCGTGAAGGGCACCAAGATGTCCTTTGCGGGCCTGAAAAAACCCGAAGATCGCGCAGATCTGATCGCATATCTTGAATCGCAACAGTAAACTGACGGCGATCATGCAAACGAGAAAGGGGCGTGGCCGGTGGTCGCGCCCTTTTTCCGTGCGTCCCGTTCACGAAAACGCGGCTTGATCGCCCCCGTCCGGCTGGCCTAGCGTGAGCGAACCTGAATCTGACCGGAGGTTGCCGATGCGCCGTTTCGCCCTGATCGCTGTTCTTGCCGCATTTTCCGGGGCACCGGCCCTGGCGCAAGAGAAGACGATCACCGCACATGGGATCGGTGTCTTTGACGATCTGAAGCTGCCGGCGGATTTCGACCATCTTCCCTATGTCAATCCTCAGGCACCCAAGGGCGGCGAGATGTCCGAGGCGATCCCCAATTCGACGGGTTTCGACAATTACAATCCGTTTACCTTTCGCGGGCGGGCTGCGGTTCTGTCTTCCTCCATGCTCGAGTCGATTCTGACGGGCACCGCAGACGAGGTCGGGGCGGCCTATTGCCTGCTATGCGAATCGCTGGAATATCCGGAAGATCGCGATTGGGTGATTTTCCATCTACGGCCCGAGGCCAGGTTCAGCGATGGCACGCCCTTGACCGCGCATGATGTGCTGTTCAGCTATGAAACCCTGCGCGACAAGGGGCTGTCTTCATTCCGGGTCGTGATCGGGCAACAGGTCGCGAAGGCCGAAGTGATCGATGATCATGCGATCAAGTTCATTTTCACGCCTGACTATCCGCGTCGTGATGTCATTCAGTCAGTCGGATCATTGCCGGTTTTCAGTCGCAAGGATTTCGCGGACAACAACCGCGATCTCGAGGCGCCGATGGACAAGGCCCTGATCGGGTCGGGACCGTATATGTTCGACAGCGCCGATATCAATCGCAAGGTCGTCTATCGGCGCAACCCGGACTATTGGGGGAAAGATCTGCCGATCAATCGCGGACGGCACAATTTTGATCGCATACGGTTCGAATATTTTTCAGATTACGATGCCGCATTCGAGGCGTTCAAGGCGGGCGAATATGCGTTCAGGCGTGAGGTTAGCAGCATTATCTGGGCGACGCGTTACGACTTTCCCGCGCTTGAAAAGGGGTGGGTCATCAAGGAAACCTTGCCGGATGGGCAAATCGCGTCGGGACAGGCCTGGGTTCTGAACATGCGGCGGCCGGATTGGCAGGATATCCGCGTGCGCCAGGCGATCGGCCTGATGTTCAACTTTGAATGGTCAAATGACGCCCTGTTCTATGGGTTGTATGATCGCGTCGACAGCTTCTGGGACAACAGCCATCTTGAGGCGACGGGAACGCCGGATGAGGGTGAGGTCGCGTTGCTGGAACCCTTGGCCGCAGATCTGCCGGAAGGGATCTTGACCGATGAGGTGGCCACGGCGCCCATGAGTGGCAAACGGCAGCTCGATCGCGCGAACCAGCGCAAGGCTTCGCAGCTGTTGGATGCGGCGGGTTGGACCGTGGCAGATGACGGCAAGAGGCGCAATTCCGAAGGCCGTCAGCTTGCCCTTGAAATTCTGAATGATAGCCAGACTTTTGATCGGGTTATCAACCCTTTGGTTCAAAATCTTCAAGCATTGGGTGTAGACGCCCGAAACGTTCGCGTGGACAATGCGGAATATGAAAACCGCAAGCGCAGCCATGATTTCGATCTGATCTCTGACCATCTGGGTCAGGATGAAATCCCCGGATCGGGATTGCAGCAATATTTCGGTTCGGCCAATGTCGGTGATGTGTTCAATCCGATGGGCCTGGCAAATCCTGCGATCGATGCGTTGATTTCAAAGGTCGAGGCGGCCGCAACCCCCGAAGAATTGACGACCCGCGTTCACGCGCTTGATCGGGCCTTGCGCAGCTTGCATTTCTGGATTCCCCAGTGGTTCAACGCAAATCATCTGGTCGCCTATTACGATCAATACGGTCGGCCGGAAACAATGCCTCCATATGCCTTGGGCGAGATGGATTTCTGGTGGTATGACGCGGAAAAGGGCAAGGCACTGCGTGATGCGGGTGCGCTGCGTTAAGGCAAATGTCTTGATTTCCGCTGTCGGATTGCCGACAAGGCGGATCAATCGAACAGGACCGCCAAGGTCCGCAACGTCCCCAGGGGCGGGCAGAAGGACAGGCTGATGGGCGCCTATATCTTGCGGCGTTTGCTGCTGATCATCCCCACGTTGATCGGTATCATGCTGGTCAATTTCACGCTGACGCAATTCGTGCCGGGCGGCCCGATCGAACAGATCGCTGCCCAGATTCAGGGCGAGGGCGACGCATTCCGAAATATTGCCGGCGGCGGCGCCGAGGCCGGCGGCGGATCGGGCAGCGAACAATATCAGGGTGCAAGGGGATTGCCGCCCGAATTCATTGCTCAACTTGAAAAAGAGTTCGGCTTTGACAAGCCCCCGGTCGAGCGTTTCCTGACCATGCTTGCGAACTATCTGCGCTTTGATTTCGGCAGCAGTTGGTTCAGGTCGGTCAGCGTCGTCGATCTGGTGATCGAGAAGATGCCGGTCTCGATCACGCTGGGGCTGTGGTCGACCCTTCTGGCTTATCTGATCTCGATCCCGCTGGGGATCCGAAAGGCGGTGCGCGACGGTTCGCGTTTCGATACATGGACTTCGGGCGTGATCATCATGGGATACGCGATCCCGGCCTTCCTGTTTGCAGTGCTGCTGATGGTGCTGTTCGCGGGCGGCAGCTATTGGAAGATCTTTCCGTTGCGCGGTCTGGTCAGCGACAATTTCGACAGCCTGTCCACCTGGGGCCAGATCAAGGATTACGCCTGGCACGTGACCCTGCCGGTGATCGCCTCGACGATTTCTAGCTTTGCGACATTGACCCTGCTGACCAAGAACAGCTTTCTGGACGAGATCAACAAGCAATATGTCATGACGGCGCGCGCCAAGGGCCTGACCGAGCGGCGGGTGCTGTATGGCCATGTCTTCCGCAACGCGATGCTGATCGTGATCGCGGGCTTTCCGGCGATGTTTCTGGGCGTGTTCTTCGGTGCGTCGATCCTGATCGAGACGATCTTCTCGCTGGACGGGCTGGGGCGTCTGGGATTCGAGGCGGCGGTGCAACGTGACTATCCGGTGATCTTCGGCACGCTTTACGTCTTTGGCCTGATGAGCCTGATCGTCGGCATCCTGTCGGATCTGATGTATGTCTTTGTCGATCCGCGCATCGACTTTGAATCGAGGGCGGGCTGATGGCGATCTCGGAACTGAACAAGCGGCGTTGGCGCAATTTCCGGCGCAACGGGCGGGCCTTCTGGTCGCTGATCATCTTTGCGATCCTGTTCGTGGTCGCCATGCTGGCCGAGGTGGTGGCCAATGACAAACCCATCGTCGTCAGCTATCGCGGCGAGTTGTTCTTCCCTGCCTACAAATTCTATCCCGAAACCGCCTTCGGGGGGGATTTCGGGACCGAGGCGATCTATCGCGACGAGGCCGTGCAATGCCTGATCGTGACCGGTGGACGTCAGGAATGCTGGGATGATCCGGAAGAACTGATCCGGTCTGTAAAGGCCGGCAATAGTGATATTCCCGAAGATGAACAGGGCTGGATGATCTGGCCACCGATCCCCTATCACTACAAGACCATCAACAATGTGGGCACGGCCCCCAGCGCACCGGATGGCGATCACTGGCTGGGCACCGACGATACGGCCCGTGATGTGTTGGCACGGGTGATCTATGGGTTCCGGTTGTCGATCCTGTTCACGCTGATCGTGACGGTGGTGGCATCCTCGATCGGGATCGCGGCGGGCGCTGTGCAGGGCTATTTCGGCGGGCGGACCGATCTGGTCTTTCAACGGGTTCTGGAAATCTGGGCCTCGACGCCGGGTCTGTATGTCATCATCATTCTGTTCGCCATTCTGGGGCGCAGCTTCTGGCTGCTGGTCTTTGTGACGATCCTGTTCGGCTGGCCTGCGTTGGTGGGTGTGGTTCGCGCGGAATTCCTGCGGGCGCGGAACCTCGAATATGTCCGCGCGGCGCGGGCCTTGGGGGTCAGTGACCGCAAGATCATGTTCCGCCACATCCTGCCCAATGCGATGGTCGCCACGCTGACCATGATGCCCTTTGTCGTCACAGGCACCATCAGCGGCCTGGCTGCGCTGGACTATCTGGGGTATGGGCTGCCTGCTTCCGCACCTTCTCTGGGTGAGCTGGCCTTGCAGGCCAAGCAGAACCTTCAGGCGCCCTGGCTGGCATTCACGGCCTTCTTTACCTTTGCCATCATGCTGTCATTGCTGGTCTTCGTCTTCGAAGGCGTGCGCGATGCATTTGACCCGCGAAAGACCTTCAAATGAGTTTGGATCAGGAACAGGCCGTGTTGCACGGGGATTCTCAGCACGCGAATACGGTGCTGGATGTTCGCGATCTGACGATCGGTTTTCGACAGGAAGGGCAGATCATTCCCGCGGTCAAGGGCGTCAGTTTCCGAATCGGACGCGGTGAAACCGTTGCGCTGGTGGGGGAATCGGGGTCGGGAAAATCGGTCACCGCGCTATCGTCGGTAAGGTTGTTGGGCGATTCCGCAGTTGTCGATGGTTCGATCCGATATGATGGGCAACAGATGGTCGGGGCGTCGGATGCGCTGCTGCGTGACATTCGCGGCAATGACATCAGCTTCATTTTCCAAGAGCCGATGACATCGCTGAACCCGCTGCATACGCTTGAAAAACAGCTCAGTGAAAGCCTGGCCCTGCACCAGGGGCTGACGGGGGGTGCCGCACGGCAGCGGATTATCGAATTGTTGAACCGGGTCGGAATCCGCGACCCCGAAAGCAGGCTGGCCGATTATCCGCATCAGCTTTCGGGGGGGCAACGTCAACGGGTGATGATCGCGATGGCATTGGCCAATGGCCCGGATCTGCTGATCGCCGATGAACCCACGACCGCGCTGGATGTCACCATTCAGGCCCAGATCCTCGATCTGCTGCGCGAACTGAAAGAGGCCGAAGGGCTTTCGATGCTGTTCATCAGTCACGATCTTGGCATTGTTCGGCGGATCGCCGACCGTGTTTGCGTGATGAAGGATGGCATTATCGTGGAACAGGGCCCGACCGAGCAGATCTTTGCCGCGCCCCGGCACGAATATACCCGGATGCTGCTGGAGGCGGAACCGACCGGCGAGGCCGAGCCGGTGCCCGATGATGCCGAGTTGCTGGTGGAGACCCGCGATCTCAAGGTGTGGTTTCCGATCCAGCGCGGTCTGATGCGGCGGACCGTGGGGCATATCAAGGCCGTGAATGGCGCCACGCTTGGGGTTCGTGCGGGGGAAACACTGGGCATTGTCGGGGAATCTGGCAGCGGCAAGACCACGCTTGCGTTGGCGATCATGCGGTTGATCGAAAGCGATGGGCCAATTCTGTTCATGGGGCAGGACATCGCGGGTTGGGGCGGCAAGCAATTGCGTCGTTTGCGCCGCGACATGCAGATCGTGTTTCAGGATCCCTATGGCAGCCTGTCGCCGCGTATGACCGTCGAGCAGATCATTGCCGAAGGTCTGGGGGTGCATGGCGTTCAGAAAGAGGCCGACCGCCGCCAGATGGTCAGCGACATCATGACCGAGGTCGGGCTGAAGCCAGAAATGATGCATCGCTACCCACACGAGTTCAGCGGTGGCCAGAGACAGCGAATCGCAATTGCCCGTGCCATGATATTGCGCCCGAAGGTGGTGGTTCTGGACGAGCCGACATCCGCATTGGACATGACGGTTCAGGTCCAGATCGTACAATTGCTGCGCGGTCTGCAACGCAAATATGGCCTGGCGTTTCTGTTCATCAGCCACGATTTGCGCGTCGTGCGGGCCATGTCGCACCAGATCATGGTGATGCGTGCGGGTGAGGTGGTCGAGCAGGGCGCGGCCGCCGAGATATTCAATGCGCCCTCCAGCGGGTATACTCGGGATCTGTTGAAAGCTGCGTTTCTCGATCGGTCATGAAAATCCTTTTTGTTCATCAGAACTTTCCCGGCCAGTTCCCGCATCTCGCGCCTGCACTGGCCATGCGCGGGCACGAGGTTCTGGCGATGACGGACGAAAAGAACCAGCGACCAAGCCCGGTCAAGACGGTGCGCTACAAGGCCCCCGAGCCAGTCGAGACGAATGGTGTCCTTGGACGTAGCTATTCCGATTTTGCCGAGCGTGGGTTGCTGGCGGCCCGTGGCGCGCGCGCGCTGCGCGACCGCCACGGTTATGTGCCTGATGTGATTATCGGGCATACGGGCTGGGGCGAGACGCTGTTTTTACAGGAAATCTGGCCATCTGCGCGATTGCTGGTCTATGCAGAGCTGATGTATCGCACGCAGGGGCATGATGTCGGTTTCGACCCGGAAATGCATCCCGACAGCGATGAGGGGCGTTTCCTGACCGTTT
Organism: Paracoccus onchidii; assembly: GCF_028294535.1. Taxonomy (GTDB): domain Bacteria; phylum Pseudomonadota; class Alphaproteobacteria; order Rhodobacterales; family Rhodobacteraceae; genus Paracoccus; species Paracoccus onchidii. Next base: position 33,639 of record NZ_JAQBIE010000021.1, read on the forward strand.
CGCGTTCGGCGCATTTGTTGCAGGGGATCGTGCAGGCCGACGGTGCCATTTCTCCGACCCGCTATCAGGCCGATAGTTTTCCACCTGAATTGCAGGGCAAGATCAGTGTCATCCATGACGGAATCGACACGGCGCGGGTATGCCCGAACCGCGAAGCCTGGATAGAGCTTCCGGGCGGAAAGCGGCTGACCAGCGGCGATGAGGTGCTAAGTTTCGTGTCGCGGTCGCTGGAACCCTATCGCGGGTTTCACATCTTCATGCGTGCCTTGCCCGAGGTTCTGGCCGCACGGCCGGATGCGCATGTCGTGCTGGTCGGTGGCGAGGATGTCAGCTATGGCTCGCGTCCGCGGGATGGTCGCAGCTGGAAGGATATCCTGCTGGACGAAATCGGTGATCGTCTGGACCATAGTCGTGTTCATTTTGTGGGGCGGTTGCCCTATGCACATTATCTGTCGCTGATCCAGCTGACGCGGGTTCATTGTTACCTGACCTATCCGTTCGTGTTGTCATGGTCCCTGACCGAGGCCATGTCCGCGGGCGGCTATGTCGTCGCCTCGAACACCGCACCGGTTCGGGAACTGATCCGCGACGGCGAGAATGGTCGCCTGGTGCCGTTTTTCGATGTGGCGGCGCTGTCAGAGGCCCTGATACGGGGGTTGGCAGGGGATGCTGATGCGCCGCGCCTGCGCCAAGCCGCGCGGCGCACCATTCTTTCCGGCTATGACCTGCACCGGCTAAGTCTGCCGCGTCAGATTGAATGGGTGGAAAGCTTTGGGCCGATGCGGTAAGTCGCTGTGACTTTATAACAGAGGCGCATCATGGTCGACATCCGGCTGACAAATACCCGCACCCGCAAGAAGGAAAGCTTTCAGCCGCTGGATGCGCGCAATGTCAGGCTGTATCTGTGTGGCCCCACGGTCTATGACCGTGCCCATCTGGGCAATGCGCGCCCGGTCCTGGTGTTCGACGTTCTGGTGCGGCTGTTGCGCCATGTTTATGGCGAAAGCCATGTGACCTATGTGCGCAATTTCACCGATGTCGATGACAAGATCAACGCGCGTGCCGCACAATCGGGGCGCGACATTCGCGACATCACCGAGGAAACGATCGGCTGGTACCATGCCGATATGGACGCTTTGGGGGCTGATCGCCCCGATCATGAACCGCGTGCGACCGATTATATCACGCAGATGATCGCGATGATCGAAAACCTGATCACGCGCCGTCACGCCTATGTCGCGGAAGGACATGTATTGTTTGATGTCCGATCCTACGGTGAATATGGTCGCCTGTCAGGCCGTACCGTCGATGACATGATCGCAGGCGCGCGGGTCGAGGTTGCGCCGTTCAAGCGCGATCCGATGGATTTCGTGTTGTGGAAGCCTTCGGGCGAAGGGCAGCCGGGATGGGACAGCCCCTGGGGCAACGGGCGCCCGGGCTGGCATATCGAATGCTCGGCCATGGCAGCGGCTTTGCTGGGGCCCAGCTTTGACATTCATGGCGGAGGCATGGATTTGCAATTCCCGCATCATGAAAACGAGGTCGCGCAAAGTTGCTGCGCCCATCCCGACGGAGAGTTTGCGCGGTTCTGGCTGCACAACGAAATGTTGCAGGTCGAGGGCAAGAAGATGTCCAAATCCCTGGGCAATTTCTTTACGGTGCGCGATCTTCTGGACAAGGGTGTGCCGGGTGAAGTGATCCGTTTCGTGATGTTGTCAACGCATTATCGCAAGCCGATGGACTGGACCGAGGCGAAGGCGGCGGATGCCGAGGCGGTGCTTCGGCGGTGGCGGGGGCTTGTGGCGGGCATCGAACCCGCCACAAGCCCGGCACCCGCGGTGATCGATGCGCTGCGTGACGATCTGAACACGGCGGGTGCCATTGCCGCCCTGCACGATCTGGCGAACAGGGAGGATCTTCCGGTGTTCCTGGCATCCGCGCAGATGATGGGGTTGATGTTGCCCGAGATGGGAAGCTGGGCCGAGGCGGGTGATGATGCGGCTGCCATGATCGAGGCGCTGCTGACCGCAAGGGCCGATGCGCGCAAGTCCCGCGATTTTGCGCGTGCCGATGCGATCCGTGACGGATTCGCGGCGGCAGGGGTCGAAGTCAAGGATACGGCGCAAGGCGCAGAATGGTCGCTGGCCGCGGGGTTTGACGAAGAACGGCTTGCGGAACTGGCACGGGCCTATTCGGCATGACCCTCGAGGCCTGCACGGAACTGTTGCGACAGCAAGACCCGGACCGCTTTGGCGCGGTGCTGGTTGCCGACGCGCCGCAACGTCCCGCGCTGGTTTCTTTATATGCGCTGAACCTTGAGGTCGCGCGCGCACCGTTTCAATCCAATGAGCCGATGCTGGCCGAAATGCGTCTGCAATGGTGGGTGGATCGACTGACCGAAATGCGCAGGGGGATCGAGCCGCCATTGCACGACGTTTTGTCCCCCTTGTGGTCCGAATGGGGCGCGGATGCGGGCGAATTGGCGGCTTTGGCCCAAGCGCGGCGCCGGGATTGTCAGCGAGAACCGTTTCTCAACCCCGAAGCGGTGGTCAGCTATATCGATGCCACGACCGGGGCGCTGATGTGGTTCGCGGCCCGGAGACTGGGTGCGGCTGGCGCGGCGCATCGGGTCATCGCCGATCATGCACTGGGAAGCGGTATAGCTGCTTGGTTGCGGGCGTTGCCAAAGTTGCAACCACTGGGCTTGGGGCTGGAAGCGCCTGATGCCGGGGCAGTGGACAAGCTGGCCGAGATCGGACAGGAAGCGCTGCGCCGTGCAGCGCGCGGGCACCGGGCCGTGCCGGTCGCTGCGGCGGCGGCATTGTATCCCGGACCGCGCGTTCCCCGTTTTCTGGATGAGGTCAGGCGCGGGAATATCGACTGTTTTGTGGAAACACCTGCGATTTCTCCGTTTCAGCGGCGGGCGTCGCTGGCCCGGCTGGCCCTGACCAAGAGGTGGTGGCGCTGAGGGTGCAAACCCTCTTTTCATCGACACGGCTCTGTGGAAATACTGGTCCCAAGCTCCGCCGATTGCGGGTGACATTCGGGACAGTAGAATGACGAAGCGCATCTTCGACGCCGAGGCCAGACAGGGCTATTCCCTTATTGCGCCACCATTTGTCTATGCGCTGCTGATTCTGGCGGCGCCGCTTCTGACCATCCTGGCCTATAGTTTTCTGACCGATGGCTACCTGGAGGTGGTCAAGGAGTTCACCCTTGAAAACTATGCGCAGGTGTTCAGCGATCCGATCGTGCGCAAGATCATGCTGCGCTCGTTGCTGGTTGCAGGGCTGGTCACGCTTGTCACCGTGGTTCTGGCCTTTCCCGTGGCCTATTATGTCAGTTTCATGGTCCGACCCGAACGCAAGTCGATGTGGTTGTTTCTGATCACCATTCCATTCTGGACCAGCTATCTGATCCGGGTTTTCCTATGGAAGGTCATTCTTGGATATAACGGGGTGATCAACTCGACATTGACGGGTCTGGGCATCATCGACGAGCCGCTGACATTCATTCTTTACAATGTGAATTCCATCGTGCTGACGCTGGCGCATGCCTATGCGCCCTTTGCGATCCTGCCGATATTCGTGGCGCTGGAAAAGATCGACCGCTCATTGCTTGAGGCAGGGCGGGATCTTGGGGAAAGCCGGGTCATGACCTTTTGGCGGGTGACCTTGCCCCTTGCGATGCCCGGCGTCATTGCCGCGACCCTGATCGTGTTCATTCCCACCATCGGGGATTACGTCACGCCCGAACTGATCGGCGGCGGCAAGATCCCGATGATTGCGAACCTGATCCAGGTGCAGATGCTGGCGCTGGACAACCGTCCGCTGGGATCGGCGCTTGCGGTGACCGCGATGTCGATCGTGGCCGTGGTCAGCCTGATCTTCCTGTTCCTGAACCGTCGTTTCCTGAAGGTGCGCCAATGAGTCAGCGTTCCGTCGAAGGCAGCGGTCTGCGCATTTACGCGATCCTGTATCTGCTGTTTCTGTATGCGCCCATCGCGTTGCTGCCGGTCTTTGCGTTCAATTCGGGCACGATCATCGCCTTTCCGCTGCAAGGGTTCACCACCGACTGGTTCGTGCAGATGTGGGCCAATGCGACCTTGCGGCGGGCATTGACGAATTCGCTGATCATTGCGGTGTCGTCTTCGCTGCTGGCGACCTGCCTGGCGATATTTGCAGCGCGCGCCTCGACCCGGTTCGAATTTCCCGGCAAGGGTGGGATCATGGGCTTTATCATGCTGCCGATGGTGCTGCCCGAGATTATCGTGGCGATGTCCTTGTTGGTGGTGTTGCTGGGCAGCGGGCTGAGCCTGTCGGTGCTGACGGTGATTGTCGGGCATACGCTGATCTGCATGCCCTACGGGATCGCCATCCTGTCGACGGCATTTTCCAGTCTGGACAAATCGCTTGAGGAAGCGGCCTATGATCTGGGTGAAACCAAATGGAGCGCGTTTCGCCTGGTGACCTTGCCCCTTGTCATGCCGGGGATCATAAGTTCGCTGTTGATTTCCTTTACGATCAGTCTGGACGAATTCATCATCGCGTTCTTTCTGGCCGGGAACGAGCCGACACTTCCCACCTATATTTTCAGCCAGCTTCGTTTCCCCAAGCAGATCCCGATGATCATGGCGCTTGGCACGGTGCTGGTGGCGTTGTCGATTGTCCTGTTGGCGGTCGGTGAATATTTCCGCCGGCGTGGAATTGCGCGCATCGGCGGCAAGGACAACGGAGGCTTTCTGTGAGCGACGGGCCCAAGGCAATGATCGAATGCCAGGACATCCACAAATATTATGGCGATTATCACGCGCTTCGCGGGATTGATCTGACCATCCGCGAAGGCGAGTTCTTTTCGCTGTTGGGGCCATCTGGTTGCGGCAAGACGACGCTGTTGCGCACCATTGCCGGGTTCGAGGATATCTCGTCGGGTGCCGTGCTGATCGACGGCAAGCATATGGAGGATGTTCCCGCCAACCAGCGGCCCACGAACATGGTCTTTCAGTCCTATGCGATTTTTCCGCATCTGAGCGTGGCCCAGAACGTTGCCTTTGGCTTGCGGCGCGATCCGCGCGGCAAGGCGGAGAAGGCGGCTCTGGTCGAGGAGGCCTTGGGCATGGTTGGCCTGAAGGGGTATGGCAACCGAGCGGCCCATGCGCTTTCGGGCGGGCAGCGCCAGCGCGTCGCGTTGGCGCGCGCGCTGATCCTCAAGCCCAAGGTGCTTTTGCTGGATGAGCCACTTTCGGCGCTGGACCGCAAGATGCGCGAACAGATGCAGGTCGAACTGATCAAGCTGCAACGCCAGGTCGGAATCACCTTTGTTCTGGTCACTCATGATCAGGAAGAGGCACTGGTCATGAGCGATCGTATCGCAGTGATGTTCGAAGGGGGCATCGCCCAGCTTGACGAACCCGAAGCCCTTTATGCCCGACCAAGGGATCGAAGGGTGGCGGATTTCATCGGGGTCATGAACTTCCTGCCCGCGCAGATCATTGGGGAAACCGACAGTCATGTCACAGTTCAGGTTGGCGGGCTTGGGCAGGTCGATCTGCCGCATTCGCAGATCAGCCGCGCCAATCCGGATGATCCCGAACCGACCATCGGCTTTCGGCCTGAAACCATGACCCTGATCGGACCTTCGCAACCCCACACCCAGGCGCGCGAAACCGAGGCCGTGATCGATGAAGTGGTCTATTACGGCGACATGACCTATTACGATCTGCGGCTTGAAAACGTGCCCGAACCGGTTCGAATTTCCATGCGCAACGTGTTTGGTCGCGATGTCCAGGCGGTCGGGACGCGGACCCGTCTTGCGTGGTCGCCGGGATCCTTGGTGCTGTTTCGCTGAGCCTAGCTCTGACGGCGGGTCAGGCGCAGCCTGATCCCGTCACGTCCGCGCACCGTCAGCCGCGCGACGGGGACAGGGGTCTGGGCGGTCGGTGTCAGGTGATAGGCTGCGGTGATCCGTGACAGCATCAGCACGGCTTCCAGCATTGCGAAACCTGCACCGGGGCAGACACGTTGTCCGGCGGAAAAGGGAATATAGGCTTTGCTGGCGCTTGCCTTTCCGGCATCGCTGTCCCAACGGGCCGGGTCGAATGTATCCGGACGGTCCCACAGGCGTTCATGCCGGTGCAGATGCCAGGGCGACAAGACCAGCTGTGCGCCCTTGGGTATGTCTCGGTCACGAAAAACCTCGGGCTGCCGGGGTTGGCGAACCATCATCGGCACAGGCGGATACAGCCGCAGCGTCTCGCGAAACACGGCACGGGTGGCGCGCAACTGGCCGAGCGCGGAAAAATCACGCGTCAGTGCGGCACCTTCCGCGGCAACGCGATCCTGCCAATCAGGGTGGGCCGCCAGAAGCCACAGCGCCCAGGCCATCGCCGAGGCGCTGGTTTCGTGACCGGCAAGAAAAAAGATCGCGACCTGATCGACCATTTCAGGTCCGGAAAAACACTGGCCGGTTTCCGGGTCGGGGGTTGTCATGATCTTGGTGGCCAGATCGTCGGGCGCCGTGCCCTCGCGGATGGCATCCAGCCGTTTGGCGACCAGCGCCTCGATCAACCCGCGAATTTCGGCTGCGGTTGCGCGGGTTCTGCGCGAATGAAACCGTGGCACCCAATCGGGCAGGGGTAGCAATGCGGCCGGGTTGACGATGGGCTGGGCATCCTGATGGGCACGAAAGGCGCGAAACACGCGATCCGCGATTTCGTGTTCGATCGGTAAAGAAAACAGGGTTCTGAAAATCGCATCCGCGGCGGCGTAGCTTGTGATCGGTTCGATATCCGTTTCGCCGGGTCCGAGCCGTGCGAGGGTTGCGTCCGTCGCGGCCCAGAGCGCAGCGAAGCTTTCGCGCAGGCGTCCTCCTTCGAATGCGGGATCGATGATCCGCCGTTGATGCGCCCATTCGGCACCGTTCGTAACGAAAACCGAATTGCCCAACAGCGGTGCCAGACCTTCCTTGAGCCGGTTCGATTTGGGAAAGTCGTCAGGTCTTTCGCGCAGGATCAGACGAACCAGAGCTGGATCGTTGCAGACGAAGCTGTGAATCAGCGGGCTACGATATTCCGCCATCCAGGCGCGATAAAGTCGTGCCGGCAGGGCCGAAAGCAGATCCCGTCGAAACGCCCGCGCCAGCCGGATGACCGAGCTGCGCCCCTCGGCGCTTGGGGGTTTGGGTGGGATCACGACGCCAGTCCCCGTCCTGCCGGAATCGTGATGCGACCCGGAGAATGATCGCGACTCTGAAAACGCTGTGCAAGGGTTTGCGGCCCCGCCGTGATCGCGAAGTAATCATAGTCATTGGGTCGGTCGAAGGCGCACAGATACTGAAAATGCAGCCTGAACCAACGATAGCGCAACTTGCGCAGGGTTTCCGGTGAGAGGGTCTGTGTAAACGCGGCCGATATGACCAGCGGCCATTTCTGGTTCGGGGCATCGACACCGGTGACGGCGACCGGATCGCACAGGCCGAAACAGCAGGCATCCCCCGGCGCCGTAACATCCAGCCAGAACAGCTGCGGCGATTGCGACAGCCAGCTCAGATCGCCACGCAGGCGGTGCGAATTGGGCAGGAAAGACGCCATGGGAACCACGTGGCCAAGGGTCAGCAAGGCCAGTTTTGGGCCGTCCGGCGGCACAGGGCGGCGGCGCAGTGTATCGGCCAAAAGCGATACGGCAAGATAGGCCCCCGAGCTGTGGCCAACCACAAGAACCTCATCCAGATCTTCGTTCAGACATTGTTCAAGATGTCGGGAAAACTCTGCCAGTCGTTTTTCCAGCATGGGGGGATACGCACCACGGTTCTGGGCGGTAAAGGCATAGTCATGCATCAGGTAATAAGCAAAGATCCGGTTGTCGAGGCGACGAAAGCCCGCAAGGGTCAGCCACAAGACCGCCATGCCGATCGCAAGACCCAGCCACCATCCCATCCAGATGCCCGGATACCAACCCGCCACCAGCCCCGCGATCAGGCCGAGCAGCAATTGCACCAGCAGCACCGCTATCGGATATAGTGCAGCCAGCACCGGGCCACGGCGCAGCTTCATAAGACGCCACAATGCGCCCGAGGCAATATAGGTCCAGGAAGTCGTGACCAGTTGAACATAGGTTCCCAAAATGCCGCGACGCATCGAGTGTTGCACCAGATCGTCCCAGACCAGCACGTCGAAGCGGCTTTGCGCGATTTCGCTCCCGAAACTGCCGGTGCAGTCCCAACCGAACTTCCTGCCCGCCGCCCCCTTGGGACTCATATTTATGCGATAATCAGATATGCGGCCTTGCTTTGCGGATTCGCGCCGGAACAATTCGCGATAGCGGCGGGGTGGGATCGGATCGAACCCTGGAATGTAAAGAATCTTGCGACGAAACGAATGCGACATTACCGGGCCCTTTTGCCGGGTCGCAGGATAGGACAAATGCCGCTGAGAACAAGGCGTTAATCCGAGGCCCAACGCCTTTCATTGGCTTCTATCGCCGCGATGCGCCGCGGCGTCGGCGGGTGAGACAACAACCAGGCCGGCGTGGCATTGCTGCGCTGCTGGCTAAGACGATCCAGTTTCTCGAACAGCGACTTCTGGGGGGCAGTGCCATAGCCCGCCTTGATCATCAGTGCCGAAGCAAAACGGTCGGCTTCGAATTCATCCTGTCGTGACAGTCGCGCAGAGACCGCGCTGGCGATCAGGTTGGCGATCCATGCGCCCAGTCCGGGGATGAGCCGCCCCAGAATTGCCGACAGCGCCAACCTGATCGCATTCTGGCCCGCGAAATCGATCATGCGGCGGCGCGAATGCCCATGGGCCACATGCCCCAATTCATGTGCGATGACGCTGCCCAGTTCTTCGGGTGTCACCTCGCAGGCATCCAGCTTGCGGATGAAGCCGCGGGTTAGAAAGATACGTCCATCCGGTGCCGCCAGACCGTTGACGGGTTCGACTTCGTAGATATGCGCCTTGACCGGCGGCAGATCCATTGCCTGACCCAGTTGCATCAACACATCGTTAAGGCGCGGATGGTCCAATCGCGTCGAGTTTTCGTCAAGGTCGCGCCTCAGCCGCCATGCCGAAAAGAACCACATGGCGGCCAGATAGGCGATCAGCAACAAAAGGGGTAGCAGCTTCAACATGACATGTAAGATGGGGACGGCGGATCAGTTCTGCCAGCACATCGCTTGTTGAAATTGATTAGGCACAGATCGTTCTATTTTCTCGATCCGGCATCCGCTTTTGCCGAGTTTTGCGGTATAGGTCTGTTGTCGACAGTCAGAGGCACCTTCCGGATAGGGAATCGCTGAGCGAAAGACATGTTCGGACCAGCACAATCGATTATGGTCGAAGGGCGGCAGTCCGACGGTGCTTGCGTCCTGCCACTGTAACATATCGCACCATCAGTCATTCATGTTGCCCACGGCACCACGATTTGCACGGAGGTCCGGATAGGCGGAATGCGCGAAATGGCCTTGGTTATCGTCACCCTGCTGCCTTCGGTCTGCAACAATCGCCAGCAGCACACAGAAAGCAGGTCAGTTGTGCGATGCTGCTGCGGACAACCAAGGCTGTCCTGCTCTTTCAGTCGCGGGGGTCGGGTTCAGACCTATTTTCCAGGCGTTCCTGAACCAAAGGGTTCGGCTTGCTGCAAGCAAATGAACCTGTTGTTTCTTTATAAACACCCCACCAACCCCGGAGGAGTTCTAAGGCCTGTAGAATGTTGACCCCGAGGGCCGCCTTCGGCCCCTCTGGTTCCGAGACCGGCGCTCTGCCTCACCCCGCATATCTTGTGAAAACAATGAAATAATCTCATACGAGGCGGCTTGGAGTAACACTTCTTCGACAGGAAAAATGGCGGAGGGGAGGTGATACGCAGAAACTCCGCTCAGCGGGCAGGCTCAAATTCCGACCACCTGCCACGTTTCTCTGGGAATAGCGTCCGATACACTTGCTTGCTCTCGCTCTCGCCGACCGGTCCAGCGTCGCGGCCTTGTGCGAACACCCATGACGAAAGTTCCCTAAGTGCCAAGGGCAACTGACCCTGGTTTGCGTTCACCGTCGCAGTCGGGGTTTCTTTTCGGTTGCAGCGATTTGGGGCGTCTCGACCGCTGCGATTGCAAGCTGTGCGACCGACGGCGGGAAATCACCTTTCTTCGCCTTGCCTTCGACAAACGTTGTTGAAACCAGACGCATCCCAGTATTCTAATCAGTGCTGGCCAATATAGATGTCTACGATGGTCTTTTCGTCAATGGCCGCCCCCGCTTCAATCATTTCATAGATGATCGTATGGGCTTCGTTGAAAACGTGGAAGTAGCCCTTGGGCGCAGACTGATAGTTGAGCGCGATCCGCTCATGCCATTTGTCGAACCGCTTTGCCCCGGTGGGATCGTAGCCGACCTGTGCGTAGATCATTTCCCGCGCTTCTGGCTGACAGTTCGTTCCAGCGTCGAATGCGTAGTATTCCAAGACAGCAAGGCAAACTTCGGCGGGATAACAGTAGTGAGCCGTCCCTTTATGCTTCACCTAGAAATGCGCCGCGACGAGAACGTTGGCGACTTTTCCAAGCATAGCCTTGATGTTCTGGATACGTGGCTTGGCCGGGTCTTCGTTCCAATGTGCGCGGATGTAACCAATATGAGCGTTTTGCACGCCGCAGCGTGCGGCAAGGCCGCGCTGATTCACGTAGGGCGTCCCATCTGAAAGGACGCCCATCCCGATTTACTTTGCCCCATGTTCCGCGCCTAATTAATGATGCGGCAGCAACACCGGAGGCGTCGGAAGAACATAACGAGAATATACAACAATCTCGCGTTGCGACCAAGCGTCCCATCGCATTTCTAAAAGGTAGTTTACTTGGAGGCATTCAACCGCAGAGAAAGCGCAAAACAGCGCCTGAAAATCGTCAGCAGAATATCAGTAGATTTGGCGATTTGCCGAATTTCTCAATGAAATCAAAGATAAATGGCGGAGAGACAGGGATTCGAACCCTGGGAACCCGTGAAGGCTCAACGGTTTTCGAGACCGCCCCGTTCGACCACTCCGGCACCTCTCCGCGCTTTGGTGTGGTGAGGCGGGGATTTAGAGGGGAAGGGGTTGAAGTGCAAGAGGGTTTCAAGGAAAAAAGTGCGAAAATACGAAAGGCCTTGTTATGTTCAGGTTCATGGCTGTGCTTGCGGTTGCACTGGCCGGGGTTTTGACCGGTCCCGGACGATCCGCGGCGGTCCCATTGACGCGTGTCGAGGTCCAGTCCCCGGCGCAGTTGGAACGGATCTGGCAGGATCTGGACATGACGGCGCTGATGCCTATTCTGCATGATGAGGCGTTGGTCGAAGCCGAACTGATGCAGCAGGACATGAGCGGGCGTACAGACAGCGCGCGCTGGCTTGAGATTGTGTCCCGGATACATGCGCCGCAACGACTGAAACAGCATTTCTTTGTGGGGGCGACGCAAGCCCTGGATACACGCCCGCGCGACGATGACGATATAGAGCGGGCTCTTGCATTCTATGAAACCGAGTTGGGGCAGCGCATCATCGGGTTGGAAACAGCCGCAAGGCTGGCCATGCTGGACCCGGGCGCTGAATCTGCCGCGCGCGACGCGTTTCTGGATGCGGCCAGTCACGGACATCCGCGTGTGGGACAGATCGCACGCTTGATCGACGATGCGGATCTTGTTGGGCCGAACGTGGCTGGCGGCATGAACGCTTTGATGGCGTTTTCACGTGGGTTCGCCGAAGGTGACGGCTTTGACATGGCGATGACGGAACAACAGATCCTGTCAGATGCATGGGCACAAGAGCCTGAAATCCGCGCCCAGACTTTGGGCTGGATGGAGGCATATCTTTTGTTGGCCTATTCACCGCTGAGTGACCGTGAGCTGGAAGAATATATCGACTTTGCGGGTTCGCCCGAGGGCAGGGCGCTTTCCTCGGTGTTGTTTGCGGGCTTTGATGCCCTGTTTCAGCAGACATCATGGAATCTGGGATTTGCGGCCGCCGGGCATTTGCAAGGTCGCGACCTGTGAATGACGAAATCTATCTGGTCGGGTTGCTGGCCGAACCGGCGATGTTGTCGGTGTTCGGCCTGGTGGCTTTGGGCCAGGACCGCAGGTTGCATGGCAGGCTGGGTGCAGCCCCGCAGGCCGGGCTCAACTTGAATGGATGGCCGGAATTGCACGCCGATGAAGCCGTGCTGCCATATGTCCGGGTTCACGGGAATGACGCGCTGCAAAGATATGCCTCAGTCATGGGGTTGGTGCCGGTAAACTGGCAGGGCGTGTCGATACTGGGCGTCAAGGGGTGTCAGGAAGACCGAGTTGGTGGCAACGCTCCCCAGATCGATCTGGCGGTCGCTGTGGCACAAGAAATACTGGAGGCGGGAAATCACCTGTCGGCGCGCGATATTGCGGGGCGTTTGCCGATGATTGCCGTCTGGGCAGACAGCCGGTTGCGCGCTGTCAATGGGCCAATCTCAGGCGGGAATGTCGTGGCCGGGCGAGACGCGCAAGATATTCAGGTCCGCGCGCGCGCCCAAGTCTATGCGGGATTTTTTGCGGTCGAGAAACAAACCCTGTCGCATCGCACCCACGAGGGTGGGTTTACACCTGAAATGACGCGTGAAGCCTTTGTGATGGGTGACGCTGTGGTCGTGTTGCCCTGGGACCCGATCCGCGACCGTGTGTTGTTGATCGAACAGTTCCGCTTTGCCCCGGCGATCCGCCATGATCGCCAGCCCTGGCTGCTTGAGGCCGTCGCCGGTCGCATTGACGCCGGCGAAAGTCCGGAACAGGCGGCCCGCCGCGAGGCGCAGGAAGAGGCGGGGCTGGAACTGGGCCGGATGTTCGCCGCGTTTCATCATTATCCAAGCCCCGGCGCCGCCGCGGAATTTCTTTACATGTATGTCGGTATCGCGGATCTGCCTGATGACAGCGCCGGCATTCACGGCCTTGATGGCGAGGTCGAGGACATTCGCGGCCATATCCTTGAATGTGATCGGCTGATCGACATGGTTCTGGCCAATGAAATCACCAATGGTCCGCTGGCGGGGTTGGCATTGTGGTTGCAACATCGCAAACCCGATCTCAGGCAGCAGCTGATGTCGTGCGGGGCGGGGTTGCCCCTGCGTGACCCTGCCGTGTAGGAATGCGGAAACGAATGAACTGTATGAAGGTCGATCGCCATGCGCATCTGCTCTGACTTGTCCAACGCGATCGGCAATACGCCCCTGATTCGCCTGAACCGCGCCAGCGATGAGACGGGTTGCGAAATTCTGGGCAAGGCCGAATTTCTTAACCCGGGGCAGTCCGTGAAGGATCGCGCCGCGCTTTATATCATCAAGGATGCCGTGGAACGCGGTGCATTGAAACCTGGCGGCACCATCGTCGAGGGTACGGCGGGGAATACCGGTATTGGTCTTGCCTTGGTTGGCGCCTCGTTGGGGTTCAAATCGGTGATCGTCATTCCCGAGACACAAAGCCAGGAAAAAAAGGACATGCTGCGCCTTGCAGGTGCAACCCTGGTCGAAGTTCCCGCGGCCCCTTATCGCAATCCCAACAATTATGTCCGTTATTCCGGGCGGTTGGCCGAAGCGCTGGCCCAGACCGAACCGAACGGCGCGATATGGGCCAATCAATTCGACAACACGGCCAACCGACAAGCGCATGTCGAAACGACCGGCCCCGAGATCTGGCAGCAGACCGACGGCAAGGTCGATGGCTTTACCTGCGCCGTTGGTTCCGGGGGGACCCTTGCCGGGGTCGCGATGGCGTTGCAACCGAAAGGTGTCAAGATCGGGCTGGCCGACCCTGAGGGGGCGGCGTTGCATTCCTTCTATACGACCGGCGAATTTGACAGCCCGGGCAGTTCGATCACCGAGGGTATCGGACAAGGGCGGATCACGGCCAATCTTGAAGGATTCACGCCGGATTTCAGCTGGCGTATTCCTGATGCCGAAGCCTTGCCGATCATTTTTGACCTGCTCGAATTCGAAGGGCTGTGCCTTGGCGGATCGTCAGGTATCAATGTTGCTGGTGCGATGCGCATGGCCCGCGAAATGGGCCCGGGTCACACGATCGTGACGGTGCTCTGTGACTATGGCAACCGGTATCAAACCAAGCTTTTCAATCCGGAATTCCTGAAAGCCAAGGGGCTGCCGGTGCCGCAATGGATGTCGCGCGGGGCGCCGGAACTTCCGGAAGTTTTCGAGGACTGAATCTGAATGCCACATGCCCTTCTTGCGATCCTGCTGACAGGATTGATCCTGCTGGCCACGCCGATCTCAGCACAGGAAGACAAAGGGCTGGACTACGCGTCTTGGGAAACCGAGGCGCGCCAGGCCGAGCAATTGCTGGATGATCCTGATTCCACAAATGCCGAGTTGCGCGACATGCGCGCCGAGCTTGTGGATTGGCGCAAGCAGTTCAGCGACGGTGAGACGGTCAATGAGGCGCGGATCTCGACGGTCAACGAACAGCTGAACGCACTTGGGCCTGCGCCCGCCGAAGGCGAAACCGAAAGCGAAGAGGTCGCGCGCCGCCGTTCCCAGTTGCAGGAGCAATTGGCCAGGTTGCAGGCGCCCCAATTGTCGGCCGTCGAGGCTTTCAGCCGTGCCGACGCGTTGATCCATGAGATCGACAAACTGGCAGATACACGGCAGGCGGTGGCGCTTGCGCAACTGTCGCCATCGCCATTGGCACCGTCGAGTTGGGCCGTCGCCTGGAAAGACGGGATTGCGCTGATCGAAGGGATCGGCGCCGAAGCCATCGAGATCGGCAAGAACAGCACTTGGACCAATCTGTCGCAGAAACTGCCTCAGGTTCTGGCCTATCTGATCTCGGCCGTGATCCTGTTGACCTATGGGCGTCTCTGGATCGGGTCGCTGCCGTCGCGACTGTCTATCCATGCATCCGAATATTCGCGTGCGGTCGTGGTTTTTGTCGTTTCGCTGGGACAGATCGTGCTGCCGATGATCGGGATTTACCTGGCGATCAATGCAGTGCGAGCCACCGGACTGACAGGCCCATGGATCACCCCGGTTCTGGATGCATTGCCGCGTGCCTTTATCATCTTCTTTTCATTTGGCTGGCTTGCCCGGCAACTGTTCCCGAAACAGGCGATCATGTATGATTCGCTTCGCATGGATAAGGCGCAGCGCAATCGCGCACGTCGCATGCTGTCCGCGTTGGGCGTCATGTTCGCGATCCACCACGTCGTGTCATCCGCGTTGCTTCCATTGGGCGGAATCTACGAACGGATCGGCGACACGGTCAATCGCGTTCCGGCGGATATGTCCGCCGCGGCGTCTTCGGTGGGGCATTTCACGATCTTGGTTCTGGCGGGGCTGGCGTTGTTCCGGTTGGGATCGACGCTGCGCAAGCTGGATACACATGACAGTTTTCACGGGAATATCTACCGGCATACGGTCCTGAAATATACCGGGATGTTTGCCAGGCTGGTGGTCGTGTTCGCGGTGCTCTTTGGTGCCATGGGCTTCATCAATTTCGCCAATACCCTGTTCTGGCCGTCGACACTGACGCTGGTGCTGATCTGTGTTCTTGTGCTGCTTCAGGATTTTGTGGCCGATGTCTATGCCATGTTGAAGCGTGGCGAGGACGGGGCGCGCGACGGATTGGTTCCGTTGGCGGTTGGGTTGTTGCTGATCCTGGCGTCGATCCCGCTGTTCCTGGTGATCTGGGGCGCGCGGCGTGCCGAGCTGGCTGAAATCTGGATCACGTTCACGAATGGAATGAGTGTCGGCGGTGTCAACCTGTCGCCCGGCGTTGTGCTGACATTTCTCATCGTCTTTGCGATCGGCTATTCGGTTACGCGCGGATTGCAGGGGGCCTTGCGCAATTCCATCCTGCCAAAGACCAAGCTGAATTCCGGCGGTCAGACGGCCGTTATTTCGGGGGTCGGATATGTCGGGATCTTTCTGGCTTCGGTGATCGCGATCGTGTCTGCCGGGATCGATCTCAGTTCGATCGCAATCGTGGCTGGTGCGCTGTCGGTCGGTATCGGTTTTGGCCTGCAAAATATCGTGTCGAACTTTGTGTCAGGTATCATCCTACTGATTGAACGCCCGGTCAGCGTCGGGGACTGGATCAGCGCCGGAGGGCAACAAGGGATCGTCAAGAGCATCTCGGTGCGCTCGACGCAGGTCGAGACCTTTGATCAGACCGAGGTGATCGTTCCAAACAGCGACCTGATCAGTCAGCCGGTCACCAACTGGACCCGTCACAACCAGACCGGACGGATCATCATTCCGGTGCGGGTCGCCTATGGCAGTGATACGCGCCGGGTTGAACAGATTCTGCGTGAGATCATCGAAGATCAGCCCGTGGTCACGATCGATCCGCCGCCCTCGGTCCTGTTCCGTGGGTTCGGTGACAGCTATCTGAACTTTGAGGTGCGCGCCATTCTCAGTGACGTGATGGCCGGACTGGGTGTCACCTCGGAAGTCTGCCATCTGATCGCCGAACGCTTTGCCGAAGAAGGCATCGAGATGCCCTTCCCGCAGCAAGGTGTCTGGATACGCAATCCAGAGGCGTTGCACGGCGGGAGCGATCCAAAGCCGGCGGAACGGCAGAAACAGGCCAGCCCAAAGCAATATCCGAAATCCGTGAATGATCCACGAATTGCCTTTGACGATCCCGATGCAGATGGGGCCGGCGATGCGGATTCCGGTGATGCAGGGGGCGGTGGTGATGGAGACCGGTAGCTGACGCAAGCCCGGTTTTCAGGCGGCCAGGGATGGCGGCGGTGCTTTTGCATTGTCGCTGCTGCCATCATCGGGCAGCCCCTCGCGCGACAACAGCACCGCGACGGGACGCAGCCATGGAATATGTGCGCAAACGATCATCAGCGCAACCATGATGGGCACGGCCAGAAACATGCCCGGCACGCCCCACACAGCGCCCCAGAACGCCAGGCTGAGAATGATGCCAAAGCTGGAAAGACGCAGCGTTTGCCCCAGCAGCATCGGATCGAGGACATTTCCGATGATGAATTGCACAAGGCTGCATGCCGTGCCGACCAACAGGGTCAGCGTGGTGTCACCGCTCAGCACAAAGACGAGAACGGCGGCAATCGCGGTAGCGATGATCGATCCGACCGAAGGCACAAAGTTCAGAACAAAGGTCAACAGGGCAACTGGTCCCGCCAGTTCCAGATCGGCAAGGTGAAAGATCATCCAGACGGCAATTGCCGTGACGCCACTGACGGCGGTCTTGACGACCAGATAGCGGTTCACACGGTGCATGATCGAGGAAATGATCTGACGCACATGCAAAGCCTTGGTGGGATCATTTGTCAGACGCTCGACCTTGATGGGAAACCAGACCTGTTCGGCAAACATGAAGCCGACGAACAGAATGACCAGAACGCTGCCTGACAGCACCCCGGACGCCTGACCGGCCAGAGATCTGATCCACCCGGTGATGTTGAAGTTCGACAAGGCGGTCAGAACGCGTTCCTGCGCGTCGGGGCCAAGCCATTCTGTCAACCCGGGCAGGGCCGCCTGCGCCTGTTCGGCATAGGCGATGGCCGTCACCACGACCTCGTTCACCTGGGTGACAATCGTGGTCGAAACCCACAACAGCCCCAGGGCAATGCCAATAAGCGCCAGGGTTGTCGCCAGCCAGTTCGGAACCTTGAGCCGCGACGAGATCGCGAAGATCGCGTCGGAGGTCAGGGAAAACAGGATAATCGCGATGGCTAGGGAGATCAGAAGAAAGCGGGCCTGAACCAGCATGAACAACAACAGGCTGAAGGCGATGATGCCCAGAAAACCTGTCTGAAGCCTCTCTCGAAGAACTGCCTCGCCCGAACGCTGATCCAATCCTTACCTCGTTCCTGATTGTCCATGCCGGGCAGGGTGTTTGCACTGCCCGGCGAATTTGATCCTAGATGTCTTCGGCGCCGTCTTCATCACTTTCGGTGTCGCCTTGTTCTGCGATGCGGGCAACCGATACAACCTTTTCCCCGGCTGCGGTGTTGAACACCCGGACCCCGCCTGCGCTGCGCGAGCGGAAGCTGATGCCTTCGACCGGAACCCGGATCGATTGCCCCGTCGATGTCGCCAGCATGATCTGGTCGTCCGGTTCGATCGGGAAGCTGGCAACCAGAGGTCCACCGCGCATTGCCTTGTCCATCGCCATGACGCCCTGGCCACCGCGACCGCGGACAGGATAACCGTGGCTGGAGCTGGTCTTGCCAGAGCCATTGGCCGTGATGGTCAGGATCAAATCCTCGGCCGCAGACATTTCGGCATAGCGTTCTTGGGTGATCGAGCCTTCCGCGACGTTATCTTCGTCATCATCGGCTTCGGCACCATCGTCCAGTGCCCCCGCAACCGCGCGGCGCATCTTGAGATAGGCGACCCGTTCGGCCGGATCCGCCTCGAAATGACGAATGACCGACATGCTGACAACCCCGTCGCCTTCGGCCAGACGGATGCCACGGACGCCGGTTGAATCGCGGCCCTTGAAAACCCGCACGGCGGTGGTCGGGAACCTGATGGCGCGACCATGTTCAGTGAACAGCATCACATCATCATCAATCGTGGCCATACGAACCCCGATCAGGCTGACGCCTTCGGGCAACTTCATCGCGATCTTGCCGTTGGATTTGACATTGGTGAAATCCGACAACGCGTTGCGGCGCACATCGCCCTGCGAGGTAGCAAAGACGATCTGATAGCTTTCCCATTCGGTTTCCGGCGCATCGACAGGCATCAAAGCCGCGATAGAAACCCCTGAATCAATTGGCAGAATATTGACGATGGCCTTGCCCTTGGCTGTGCGCCCACCCAGTGGCAAGCGCCAGGTTTTCAACCGATAGACCATGCCGTCGGTCGTGAAGAACAGCAATTCGGTATGGGTGTTGGCCACGAACAATGTCGTGACGACATCATCCTCTTTGGTGGCCATGCCCGAAAGCCCCTTGCCGCCACGCCGCTGCGCGCGGAATTCGGCCAGCGCCGTTCGTTTGATATATCCGCCCGAGGTGATGGTGACGACCATATCCTCGCGTTCGATAAGATCTTCGTCCAGCATGTCACCGGACCATTCGGTAATCTCGGTGCGGCGAGGCACGGCAAACTGGTCGCGAACCTCTTGCAGCTCGTTCGAGATGATCTCCAGAATACGTTCGCGCGATGCAAGGATCGCCAGGTAATCCCGGATTGCGGCGGCCAGTTGCTGCAATTCGTCCGTGACTTCCTTGACGCCGATGTGGGTCAGGCGCTGAAGTCGCAGTTCAAGAATGGCGCGGGCCTGCGTTTCCGACAGGTAGTAGGTGCCGTCATCATTCATCGGATGCAGCGGGTCGTCGATCAGGCGCAGATATTCTTCGATTTCATGGGCCGGCCAGCGGCGCTTCATCAGGCGCTCGCGTGCTTCGGCGGCATCGGCGCTGCTGCGGATGGTGGCGACGACCTCATCGACATTGCTGACGGCAACGGCCAGACCGCACAGGATATGGCTGCGCTCCCGCGCCTTGCGCAGTTCATAGGCGGTGCGTCTGGCAACAACTTCTTCGCGGAAACTTATGAAATGTGTCAGAAAATCGCGCAGCTTCAACTGTTCCGGCCGGCCACCGTTCAGCGCTAGCATGTTGCAGCCAAAGCTGGTTTGCAGCTGGGTAAAGCGGAATAGCTGATTCAACACCACCTCGGGTGTGGCATCGCGTTTCAGTTCGACGACGACGCGCACACCCTGACGATCGGATTCATCCTGGACGCTGGAAATACCCTCGACCTTCTTTTCCTTGGCCAGTTCGGCAATCCGTTCGATCAGGCTGGATTTGTTGACCTGATAGGGGATTTCGTCGACGACGATGGCAAAGCGGTCCTTGCGCGGCTCCTCGATATGGGTCTTGGAGCGAATGATGACGCTGCCGCGCCCTTCGAGGTAAGCCTTGCGCGCCCCCGACCGCCCCAGAATCAGCCCGCCGGTCGGAAAATCGGGGCCGGGAATGATTTCCATGACACGTTCGGTCGGCAGATCGGGGTTCTCGATCAGCGCCAGCGTTGCATCAACGACCTCACCAAGGTTGTGTGGCGGAATATTGGTGGCCATGCCAACCGCGATGCCGCCGGCGCCATTGACCAGCATGTTCGGGAAGCGCGCGGGCAGGACCGTGGGTTCACGATCCTTGCCATCATAGTTGTCCTGGAAATCAACCGTGTCCTTGTCGATATCCTTCAGCAGGAAATCCGCAGGTTTGTCCATGCGCACTTCGGTATAGCGCATCGCGGCAGGCGGGTCGCCATCCATCGATCCGAAGTTCCCTTGCCCGTCCAGCAGGGGAAGCGACATCGAGAAATCCTGTGCCATCCGCACCAGCGCGTCATAAATCGCGGCATCGCCATGGGGGTGATACTTACCCATGACATCGCCGACCGGACGGGCGGATTTGCGATAGGGCTTGTCGGCGGTGTTTCCGCTTTCCTGCATTGCGTAAAGGATGCGGCGGTGAACAGGTTTCAACCCATCGCGCAGGTCCGGGATCGCACGGCTGACGATGACCGACATGGCGTAATCCAGATAGGATGTCCGCATCTCGGATGAGATATCGATCACCGGTCCGTCATGGGGCATGACAGATCGTTTTTCGGCGGTGTCGTCCTGTTCGGACTGTGGCGTTTCGGGCAAGTCGTCTTCGGGGGTGTCGGCCACGGAAATTCCTCAACATCTTGTTGAGGTTCGGTATAGCCGACACGGTTTCTGGGGGCAATCTTGCCCCCCTTCAATTTGCCGTTTTGCCGCCATTTTGGCCGCGCATTGCGGCGATCGACCAGATCACAAGCAAAACAGCGGAACAAATCGCGTTCCAGCTGGCCATGGAAAGGCCCAGAAAACGCCATGACACCTCGTCACAGCGGGTCACGGGGGCTGCCTGCAGCTTGGTCAACAGGTCCTGTGGTGACATCTGCGCAATATTTCCGACCCCGCCAGAACAATGGGCGGGTCCGGCCCACCATGCCATTTCGACGCCGCTGTGATAGATTGCCAGCCCCATGGCAATCGCCGCGGCCGCCATGCCCAGAACGGCCAGAAGGCGAACCTGACCGGTCAGCCAGATCAGCGCGGCGATGATGGCGGCGGCCAGATGCGGCCATCGCTGCAGGATGCACAATTCGCATGGCGCATAACCGGCGGCTTGAAATCCAAGCGCGGCCAGCAGCAATGCCGCCGAACCGGCACCAGCCAGCAAACTCAGTTTTAGCGGGGTCATAGATACCTCAGGGCAACGAACCCGCCGACCAGACAGATCATGAAGATCGTAAAGACAAGGCCAAGCCGGTTCTCGATGAAATCACGAATGGGCGGGCCGAAGCGCCACAACAGACCGGCAACGACGAAGAACCGTGCCGCGCGCCCAAGGACGGATGTCAGGATAAACAGCGGCAATGACAAGCCAACGGCGCCTGAAAAGATCGTGATAACCTTGAAGGGAAACGGCGTCAGTGCCGCGAAAAGCACCGCCCAGCCGCCATATTCGTTGAACCGGGTGGTCAGCGTTTCATAGGCTTCCTGCTTGCCATAGGCGCTGAGAACCCACTGGCCAACGCTGTCCATCAGAACCGCGCCGATCCAATAGCCCAGAAGCGCGCCCAGAACCGACCCGAAGGTTGCGACAAACGCGATGGCCAGTGCCCGTGCGCGCCGTGCAAGGACCATCGGGATCATCAGCACATCCGGCGGAATCGGAAAGACCGAGCTTTCGATGAAACTCACGCCGAACAAGGCGGGCATGGCGTGACGATGTGCCGCCAGCCCCATGGTCCAGTCATAAAGCTTTCGCAGCATCACGGTCCCTTCCATTTTTGTGGATGTGGATGGACCGGCATCGAAACGGGGTCAAGCGTCTTGCGCCGCTTTCGCGTCCCTGTGATCATGTTCAACATGGCGTAGTGATGCCGCGCAGCGGGTTTGGCAGGATCTGGCGCTCTGGGATGGGGCGTTCCGAAATGGGTAACAAGGGGCGAATAGATGCAATGGCGAGGCAGACGGGGCAGCCGCAACATAGATGACAGGCGCAGCATGGGCGCCCGCGGGGCAGGGGGTGTCGGGATCGTCGGGATGCTGGTTGTGTTGGCATTCGGATATTTCTTCGGGGTCGATATTTCCCCGATTGTCAGCGAACTGGATCAACGCCCTGCTGCGACGGGGCAACCGCTTTCCGAGCGCGATCAGGTTTATGGTGAATTTGTATCGGTGATTCTGGCCGATACAGAAGAGGTTTGGGCCAGTGTCCTGCTTGAACAGGCGAACGTCGCCTATCGCGATCCAACGCTGGTCCTGTTCCGTGGGCAGGTGCAATCTGCATGTGGCGGGGCCTCGGCTGCCATGGGGCCGTTTTATTGTCCCAATGATCACAAGGTGTATCTGGACACGGATTTCTTCGATCTGATGCAGCAGAAGATGCAGGCTGGCGGTGATGCGGCCTTTGCCTATGTTATCGCGCATGAGGTCGGGCATCACGTCCAGAACTTGGTGGGGACGCTTGGTCAGGTGAATGCGCTTCGCAGCCGGTCGAGCCAGGCGGATTCCAATGCGCTTTCGGTCCTGATCGAGTTGCAGGCCGATTGTTATGCCGGGATCTGGGCGCGACAGGCCCATGAACGTTTCGACCTGCTGGAAGCCGGGGACCTGCAGGAAGCCATGGACGCCGCGCATGCCGTGGGTGACGATGTTATCCAGTCCGGGGCGGGCAGAACGCCGATGCCCGACAGCTTTACCCACGGATCTGCCCAGCAACGGCAGCATTGGCTGATGCGCGGCTATAATTCTGGTCAGATGGCGCAATGCGACACATTCGGCGCTGCGGGACTTTGAGGGCCTGTGCCTAGCGCGGCAGGCGCGGGGCGCGCCCTTCGGACAGCCGCGCCCAGTCCGGCCACAGGCCCAGCTTTTCCAGCGCGACGATCACGATTGCCACGCCAATCACCGCCAGAACCAGCCTGACACGGGATTTTCCGGGTGGGTTCCGAGCCCATTTTGATGCCCGAAGCAGCCAGATCAGGTTGTTCATGGTCCGGACTCCCTGTTAATGCCGGGGGCGAACACATCAGCTGTGCGCCACGAACACAAGAGATTACCTTGCCGCATCATCAGGACAGCCGCGATCTTCCCTATACCGCCACCCAGATGTTCGGCCTTGTCGCCGATGTCGAGAAATATCCCGAATTCCTGCCGTGGAACAGCGCGGCCAGAATCCGGTCGCGCAAGACCCGCGATGACGGGGCCGAAGAAATCGCCGCCGATCTCGTCATCAGCTTCAAGGTGTTTCGCGAACGATTTGGCAGCCGGGTGGTACTGTGGCCCGCCGATCCCGCCTCGGGTGCCCTGAAGATCGATACCGAATATCTGGACGGCCCGTTCAAATACATGCGCAGCGGATGGGTGTTCACCGATCGCGCGGAAGGCGGCTGCCATGTCGAATTCTATGTCGATTTCGAGTTTCGCAACGCGATCCTGCAGCGTTTGATCGGGGTGGTCTTCCACGAGGCCATGTCGCGTATCGTAAAAGCCTTTGAAGATCGCGCACGGGCGCTTTACGGTTAGCACTGACAACTCAACTGGAAACGGGAACGAACATGACGCTTCCCAAAAGTTCGGGGCAGCCCGACATGACCCAGGCCAAGATCATCTATGGCCTCTTCGCCATTGGCTATATCCTGGTTGTGACTGCGCTTGCGGGGGTGGTCTATGCCTATCTTTCGCGCGGCAGGGATGCCGTTCTGGACAGTCATTTGACCTTTCAGATCAGGACGTTCTGGATCAGCCTGGGTATTGGCATGCTGGCGCTGATCACCTCGGTGATCGGGATCGGATTCCTGATCTGGGCATTTCTGGCGGTTTGGGGCGCGATTCGGGTCATTTCCGGATTCTTGCTGGCCAATGAGGGCAAACCCCTTTCGGGCACGCGGCATTGGGGGATGATGGCCTATTGAGGTTATCGGAGCTCGCATAAAAAAACGGGGCGCTCTGGCCCCGTTTTCCTAGCTGATGGCGGAACGCAGCGCATCGGCCCGATCCGTGCGTTCCCAGCTGAACGCCGTGGCGCCGGCCAGTTCGTAGGGATCACGTCCAAAATGGCCATAGGCCGAAGTGGGGCGATAAATAGGGTGCAACAGGTTCAGATCGCGAATGATCGCAAAGGGACGCAGGTCGAAGACGTCGCGAACCGCGGCGACGATCCGGTCATGGGCGACGGTTTCGGTACCAAACGTGTTCAGGCTGATTGATGTCGGTTGGGCTTCGCCGATGGCGTAGCTGACCTGAATCTCGCAACGGCTGGCCAGACCGGCAGCGACGATATTCTTGGCCACCCAGCGTCCGGCATAGGCCGCGGACCGATCAACCTTGGACGGGTCCTTGCCCGAAAACGCGCCCCCGCCATGACGGGCCATGCCGCCATAACTGTCGACAATGATCTTGCGCCCGGTCAGCCCGCAATCTCCGACGGGGCCGCCAATGACGAACTTTCCGGTCGGGTTGATGAAATACTTGGTGTCCCGCGACAGCCATTGTGCGGGCAGGACCGGTTTGATGATCTCTTCGATCACCGCCTCGCGCAGATCGGCCAGCGAAATATCGGGATTGTGCTGCGTCGAAAGCACCACGGCGTCAATCGCCGTGGGGCGTCCGTCATCACCGTAGCGCAGCGTCACCTGTGACTTGGCGTCGGGGCGCAGCCAGTTCAGGGTGCCGTCGCGGCGCACCTGCGATTGCCGTTCGACAAGACGGTGCGCATAGGTGATAGGTGCCGGCATCAGCACATCGGTTTCGTCCGAGGCATAACCGAACATCAAACCCTGATCGCCCGCGCCCTGTTCTTCAAGGCTGGCGCGGTCAACGCCCTGATTGATTTCGGGGGATTGCTTGCCGATGATGTTGATGACCGAACAGGTCGCCCCGTCAAAGCCGACATCGCTGCTGGTATAGCCGATGTCATTGATGACGTCGCGCACGATCGATTCCAGATCGACCCAGGCGCTGGTGGTGATTTCACCCGAGATGATGGCAACGCCGGTCTTGACCATGGTTTCACAGGCCACGCGGGCCCGCGCATCCTTGGCGAGAATGGCATCGAGAATGGCATCGCTGATTTGATCGGCGATCTTGTCGGGATGTCCCTCCGAGACGGACTCGGAGGTGAATAGCGAATAGTCAGACATTGATTAGTACCGATAATGGTCTGATTTGAAGGGGCCTTCTGGCGTAACGCCGATATAATCGGCCTGTTCTTTGGACAGCGTCGAAAGTTTGACGCCGATCTTGTCCAGATGCAGCCGGGCAACTTTTTCATCCAATGCCTTGGGCAGGATATAAACGCCGGGCTGGTAATCCCCGCCCTTGGTCCAAAGCTCGATCTGGGCCAATACCTGATTGGTAAAGCTGGCGGACATCACGAAAGAAGGGTGGCCAGTGGCATTCCCCAGGTTCAACAACCGGCCCTGGCTAAGCAGAATGATGCGATTGCCAGACGGCATCTCGATCATGTCCACCTGTTCCTTGACATTGGTCCATTTGTGGTTGCGCAACGCAGCCACCTGAATTTCGTTGTCGAAATGGCCGATATTGCCGACAATGGCCATGTCTTTCATGTCGCGCATGTGCTCAAGGCGGATCACGTCCTTGTTGCCGGTCGTCGTCACAAAGATATCGGCGGTCGCCGCAACGTCTTCCAGCGTCACGACCTCGAAACCATCCATTGCCGCCTGAAGGGCGCAGATCGGATCGACCTCGGTAACCTTGACCCGCGCACCCGCGCCCCTGAGGCTGGCGGCCGAGCCTTTGCCGACATCGCCATAGCCGCAGACAACGGCAACCTTGCCCGCCATCATCACGTCGGTGGCGCGGCGAATTCCGTCGACCAGCGATTCCTTGCAGCCATATTTGTTGTCGAATTTCGATTTGGTGACGCTGTCGTTCACATTGATTGCAGGGAAGGGCAGCTGCCCGTTCTTGTGCAGGTCATACAGGCGATGAACGCCGGTGGTCGTTTCTTCGCTGACACCTTTGATCGCGTCGCGCTGACGCGTGAACCAGCCGGGGCTTTCTTTCAGGCGTTTGCGGATCTGCGCAAACAGGGCCTCTTCTTCTTCGCTGGTGGGAACCGCGATCAGGTCAGTCTCTCCGGCTTCGACGCGCGCGCCCAGCAAGACATACATCGTCGCATCGCCACCATCATCCAGGATCATGTTTGCCGGGCCATCCTGGAACTGGAAGATCCGGTCGGTATAAGACCAGTATTCCTCAAGCGTCTCACCCTTGACGGCAAAGACGGGCACGCCGCTTGCGGCAATCGCGGCGGCGGCATGATCCTGGGTGGAATAGATATTGCAGGAAGCCCAACGGACATCCGCGCCAAGTGCGGTCAGCGTTTCTATCAGGATTGCGGTCTGAACGGTCATGTGCAGGCTGCCAGCAATACGTGCGCCCGCCAGGGGCTTGTCCGCGCCATATTCCTCCCGCAGCGCCATCAGCCCCGGCATTTCGGTCTCTGCGATATCGAATTCCTTGCGGCCATATTGTGCAAGGCCGATGTCCCTGATGATGTAATCGGTCACGGGGCGATCTTTCTTTAGCTGAATTTAGGGCAGTGATAATGGATGGTCCCATCAAGCGAAAGGCCGATTTGCCTGATTAGAGCAGTGGCTGGAATGCGACGTCAAGGCTGCGGCAGAACCCCAGAACCACCGCAGCCCCGATCAGAGGCGGTGCGCTGCCCCCGATCCGACCAGGGCCCGGGGCCATGATCACGGATCATTCTACGCCGGATCACAGTGACCGGTCGAGAGGATCAGCCCGTGCGCCGGTTCGAGCCGCGCGCGATTCGTCTGACGAAATCATGCAGGGCGATCTTGGCTGCCTCGATCTGCGGCGTGTCGGGATACCATTCGCACATGCGTTGATCGACAACCATGCGCGCCAGCCCATAGGCGAAGGATCGGCTGGACAGAACCATCAGCGGAATATTCTCGTCAGCGGCCAGATGCCCGGCATCACGCGCGCGTTCAAGCATTCTCGCCATCAACTCATCCAAGGATGTGGCATAGCGGCGAAGGCTGGGGATCTGCAAGGGATTGAGCAGGCGATCATCGGACAGCAAGCGGAACTGCGAGGGATGCGCGTCGGCCCATTCGATATAGGCTTCACCCAGCGCCATGAACTGCGCCACCGAATCCTGCGGATCGACGCGGACGACGGCCTTCACGCAGGCATCCATCAGGCGCACCATCGCCTGTTCGGCTGCGGCGATGATGACCGCGTGCCGATCCGGGAAAATCCGTCGCAGATCGTCTTCGCTGACTTCCAGCTGTGTCGCCAGCGAGTCGATATCGGGGACGGCGGTCTGCGATGCCTCCAGCATGTCGAGCATGGTCACGATCGTTCGACCGTGCAAGCCAAGTCCTGCGATCTTGTTTTGTTGGCTGCCCATCATGTCGCCCTTTAGCTCGCCGATGGCATTGGCTGGTTCTCGATCAACGGTTATCGCCATCTCAGGTTCCATTCGGATGATTGGATGAGATCGCTAATATCTGCTTATTGTCTGATAGATCTATGCAAACCGGCTGATTTGCAAGGATAATTTTGCGCGCATTGTAGCGAAACCCGTTGCTTGCGAAACGATAGGTCATACACAACCGGCACCCTGCGGCGCCGTGCGCCGGGATGCGGTTGATAGCGGCAAAGTCGTGACCGAGACGCATGTGCGGCCTCTCTGACGGGTTTGCTTGACCTAGCGTAACATAGTCAGAGTTAAGCGCGAACTAATACAAAAGGACAACCGCCGCGAAGAAAATTCTTGCGCGGCGGTCTGGGAAGGCCAGAAAAATCAGGCTTCTGCGCGGGCCTGACGCTTGCGTTCATGCGGGTCGAGATGGCGTTTTCTCAACCGGATGTTTTTCGGCGTGACCTCGACCAGCTCATCGTCATTGATATAGGCGATGGCTTCTTCCAGGGACATGCGCACCGGCGGTGTCAGGCGGACAGCCTCATCGGAACCCGAGGCGCGCACATTCGTCAGCTTCTTGCCTTTCAGCGGGTTGACCTCAAGGTCATTGTCGCGCGAATGCTCGCCAATGATCATGCCTTGATACAGCTGTTCCTGGGCGCCGATGAACATCTTGCCACGGTCTTCCAGGTTCCACAGCGCATAGGCCACCGAAACGCCGTCTTCCATGCTGATCAGCACGCCTTGGCGGCGTCCCTGAATCGCGCCCTTGTAGGGGGCCCAGCCGTGGAAAATACGGTTCAGGACGCCATTGCCACGGGTGTCGGTCATGAATTCGCCGTGATAGCCGATCAAACCGCGTGACGGCACATGCGCGACGATCCTGGTCTTGCCGACACCGGCGGGGCGCATGTCCACCATGTCGCCCTTGCGGTCACCGGTCAGTTTCTCGATCACGGCGCCGGTATAATCGTCATCAACATCGATGATGACCTCTTCGACAGGCTCCATGCGCACGCCATCTTCCTCGCGGAAGATCACGCGGGGGCGGCTGATGGACAGCTCGTAACCCTCGCGGCGCATGTTCTCGATCAGAACACCCATCTGCAATTCGCCGCGTCCCGAAACCACGAAAGCCTCGCCGCCGGGGGTGTCTTCGACGCGAATGGCGACATTGACTTCGGCTTCGCGCATCAGGCGTTCGCGGATGACACGGGACTGAACCTTTTTGCCATCCTGTCCGGCCAAGGGGCTGTCATTGATGCCAAAAGTCACGCTGATCGTCGGTGGGTCGATCGGTTGGGCGGGCAGGGCAGTTTCGATTTCGGGCGCGCACAGGGTGTCCGCGACCGTGGCTTTCGACATCCCGGCCAGTGTCACGATATCGCCTGCGACAGCCTCGTCGATCGGGGTTTGTGTCAGGCCGCGAAACGCCAGAACCTTGCTGATCCGGAATTGTTCGATACGATCGCCCTCACGCGAAAGCGCCTTGAGCGTATCACCTGCTTTCGCCCGGCCGGACTCAACCCGGCCAGTCAGAAGACGGCCAAGAAAGTTGTCGGCCCCCAGCGTGGTGGCCAGCATCCGGAACGGTTCCTCGACCTTTTCGATCTGCTTTGGCGGTTCGACATGCGAAATGATCTTGTCGAACAGCGCCGACATGTCCTGACGCGGCCCGTCCAGCGCGTCATCGCACCAGCCGCCGATCCCCGACGCATAGAGATGCGGGAAATCGAGCTGTTCGTCGCTGGCGCCGAGATTGGCGAACAGATCGAACACGTCGTTCAGTGCGTGATCGGGTTCGGCGGCGGGCTTGTCGACCTTGTTCAGCACCACGATGGGGCGCAGGCCAAGCGCCAGCGCTTTTGAGGTCACGAATTTGGTCTGCGGCATCGGCCCTTCGGCGGCATCGACCAACAGGCAGACACCATCGACCATCGACAGGATGCGCTCGACCTCACCGCCGAAATCGGCGTGGCCGGGGGTGTCCACGATGTTGATGCGCGTGCCTTTCCATTCGACCGAAGTGGCCTTGGCCAGAATGGTGATGCCGCGTTCACGTTCGATGTCGTTATTGTCCATCGCGCGCTCGGCGACGGCCTGATTCTCGCGGAAAGCGCCCGATTGCTTCAACAGCTGATCGACCAGGGTGGTTTTCCCGTGGTCAACGTGGGCGATGATGGCGATGTTGCGGATATCCATGGAAGCCTTCCGTACAATTCGCCGCTGCCCTATCGAAACAAGCGGCGAATTGCCAGCGGTAACTTCGTGTCACATCACCAATCAGCGATGTTTCCGAACGCGCAGGTTTAGCGCAGGCCCAGAAAAGACAGGATGAAAAGCACAACGACCACCAGGCCGACGATATATATGATCGAGTTCATGGTTGGGTTCTCCTCATGTGATGCCAGTTGCCTTGGCTGGTTGCGGACTCAACCGCTATGGGGCCGTCGGGTTCCCCGCCGTGGCTTTTGCCCGCTGCAGCCAGCCCAACCCCGCCGTCGTCAGCCCGCGAGGCTCGTATTCGGCCCCGACGAATCCACGATACCCAAGCTGATCGAGCATGATAAGAAATTCCTGCAATTCAGGCTGGTTGCCCGTGGGTTCGTGACGATCCGGATAGCCGGACACCTGAATATGGCGGATCAGCGCCTGATGCTTCGTGAATGTCGTTGCGATGTCGGCGGTGATGGCCTGGGCGTGAAAGACGTCCAGTTGCAGCCCGAGATTGGGCGCATCGACGGATGCGATGATCTCGGCCGCCTGATCGAAACAGGTCAGAAAGTTTTCGGGGTTTTGCTCGGGGCTGACCGGTTCGATCGTCAGGCTGGCATGCGGCGCGCGCTGGGTTGCCCATTGCAGGTTGCGCCGAAAAACCTCGTGCGCCTCGGGGCCATATGCATTGCCCGCCATGACATTGATATGGCGGGCCCGCAGGGCCTGTGCGAATCGCAGCGCACGCTCGAAGTCCTTTTGGAACCGTTCTTCCAGCCCCGGCACCGCGGCAAAACCGCGAGGTCCGCCAGCCCAGTTCGGTGGCGGGGTGTTCAGCAACGCGACTTCCAGTCCCGACCTGATTGCCGCGCGCGACAGCAGATTCGCAGCTATGTCATAGGGAAACAGGATTTCCACAGCCTCGAACCCGGCATCGGCCGCCGCCGCGAACCGTTCGGTGATCGGCAATTCGGTAAACATCATCGACAGGTTCGCGGCAAATCGTGGCATCGTGCCCCCTAGAATTCCAAGGCAAAGAACTGGTCATGAGAGCGGACGCCCGCACGTCCATCCTGACCGGTCTCGGCAGCGGCCGCCAGACGGTAAAAGGTCTTGCGATCAATAAGTGCCTCAAGCCCGGCCCGGACATGCACATAGGGGCGCGGTTCGGTTGCGTCACCGCGCAGAATGATCGGATGGTCGGCATCCGCGGTGACATGGTCGCCGACATTCGTCGTGAAGGTAATCCCGTGCGGATCGATATCCGCATCCGTGGCGATGAATGGCGCATCCTGAACGCGGATTCCGACCTTCTCGACCGGGGTCACAAGAAAGAAATCATCGCCCTCGCGTTTCAGTACCGTTGAAAACAGTCGCACCATTGCAGGGCGTCCGATCGGTGTGCCTTCATAGAACCAGGTTCCGTCCGCGCGGATTTCCATGTCCAGATCGCCGCAGAAAGGCGGATTCCACAGATGGACCGGCGGCAAACCACCTTGTGCTGCAGCTTTGCTGGCTTCCTTGGCAATTCCTTCTGCACTCACGCTTTTGTCACTGTGATCCGGCATTCTATGTGGTCGCCCCTTGCTGATTTGCCTATGCTCCAGTCTAAAGCAGCAGAGGGGCATTGTCATGAGCGCGGATGAAATTCTGGTGACGCAGGTGCAGGAACTGGCCGCGCGACTGGTTGCGGCGCGCACCAGTGTCGAACAGCGTTTCGTGGGGCAGCACGAGGTCGTTGAACAGGTGTTGGCAGCGGTTCTTGCCGGGGGACATGTGCTGTTGGTCGGGCAACCCGGTCTGGGCAAGACCATGCTGGTCGAGACCCTGGCGCGGGCACTGGGGCTGGACAGCCAGCGTATCCAGTTCACCCCGGACCTGATGCCTGCTGACATTCTTGGGTCAGAGGTGCTGGATGTTCTGCCCGACGGAACGCGCAGCTTCCGGTTCATCGAAGGCCCCGTATTCACGCAGCTTCTCATGGCGGATGAAATCAACCGCGCCTCTCCGCGGACGCAATCGGCATTGTTGCAGGCCATGCAAGAACGTGAAGTGACGGTCAGCGGACAGCATCGCCCGCTTGGGCGTCCTTTTCATGTTTTGGCAACCCAGAACCCGATCGAGCAAGAGGGAACCTATCCCTTGCCCGAGGCACAGCTTGACCGTTTCCTGCTGCAGGTCGATGTCGATTATCCGACCCGTGAAACCGAACGCGACATCCTGTTGGCGACGACGGGTCTTGAACAGGGGGACGCGCATCAGGCATTTGACAGTGAAAGCCTGATCGCAGCCCAGAGATTGATCCGCCAGATGCCTGTGGGTGAAACCGTGCTGGACGCTATTCTGGATCTGGTTCGTGCCTGCCGCCCCGGATCGGACGAGGCTGCGGGTTTCGTATCGGAGTCGCTGATCTGGGGGCCGGGGCCGCGTGCAGCACAGGCATTGATGCTGGTGACGCGCGCGCGCGCAGTGCTGAATGGTCGCTTTGCCCCGACGCTTGAAGATGTCGAGGTCATGGCCCCGCCGGTTCTGCGCCATCGTATGGCGCTATCCTTCGCGGCGCGCGCCCGCGGTGATACGGTCGATGCCGTGATCTCGCAGGTGGTCGGGCAACGGCTGAACGGCCAGAAAGCCGCATGAGGGCGATGTGACCGCGACATCCGCCGATCTTCGCGCCCGTGCCGAGGAAGCCAGCGCCGCGTTGCCGGGGCTGATCCTGTCGGCGGAACGGCTGGCCGCCATGGTGGCCCCCGGCACGCATGGGTTGCGGCGGGCCGGGACGGGCGAAGACTTCTGGCAATACCGCCCTGCGGGAACCGGCGACACGGCGCGGGCGATCGATTGGCGTCGCTCGGCAAGGTCGGACACGCAGTTCGTGCGCGACCGCGAGGCGCAGTCGGCCCAGACCGTCAAGCTTTGGGTGTCGACCGGAAAGGGCATGGCCTATGGCGGATCGCAATCGCGGCCAACGAAAGCGCAACGGGCACAGGTTCTGGCGTTGGCGATGGCGATGGTGCTGCTGCGTGGCGGTGAAAAGGTCGGCCTGCTGGGGCATCCGGCCCGGCAAGGGCGCTTTCAGGCCGGTTTCCTGGCCCGATCCCTGGCTTCGGCACCGATTGCGGATGAAGACAGCGATGCGCCAGCCCCTGACGATCTGCGACCAAATCAACGCCTGATCATCATTTCGGATTTCCTTTCCGATTGCGATTGGGTGGAACCGCTGTTGACCCGTGCAGCGGGGCTGGGCGTATCCGGCGTGCTGGTTCAGGTGCTGGACCCGGATGAGGAGAGTTTTCCGTTTCAAGGGGCTGTTGCCTTTCGGTCCCTTGCCGGGCAACAGCGCCACGACAGCCGCGACGCCGCGGGGTTGCGCGATGAATACCTGATGCGCCTTGCACGGCGCCGCGACTGGCTGCGCAGCCATGCCGAGCTGGCTGGATGGTATTTCAACCATCACGGCACAGATCAGGCCCCGGCGCATCTGCTTGGATGGCTGTATCAGATATTGGGGCGTTGATGCTGGTTCTTGGTCCCATCGGGTTTGCTGCGCCATGGGTGCTGACGGCATTGATTGCCCTGCCGGTGCTGTGGCTGATATTGCGGGCCATGCCGCCGGCCCCGCGACGTGTCCTGTTTCCCGGCGTCGCCTTGTTGCAGGGGTTGACCGATCGTGACCCGGTTGCGCAACGAACGCCCTGGTGGTTGCTGCTGTTGCGGATGATGGCCATCGCGGCACTTGTTCTGGGGTTGGCGGGACCGGTATGGAAGCCGGTGGCACAGGCCGATCTGGATGATGCGCTTCTTGTCATACTTGATGCGGGCTGGGCCGCGGCCCCTGACTGGTCGATCCGGCAGGAACGTGCCGAATCCGCCCTGAAAGCCGCCAATTCCAAGGGCAAACCGGCCGCTCTGTTGATCGCTGACGGGCGCAATGATCGCGCTGCGTTGTCGTTTGATACCGGGCAGGCTTTGTTGGGGCAGGTGCGTGGGGCGCAGCCGGTGGCATGGCCCACGACTTACCCGGCTGACCCGGAAGAGGTCTTGGCGAACCTTCCGGATGGTCGGCTGACAACCCTGTGGATTTCCGACGGATTGGATCACCCCGGTCACGATCAATGGCAATCCACCTTGATCGAACGCGGGGAATTGCGTGTTTTCGCACCCTCCGTCCGGCCCGTGACGCTTGCGCTCAGCGAGGCGGATGAACCCACCTTGCTGTTGAGGAATGCGCCGCAGGACAATGTGCCCGAGATTGTCGCCATTGGCCCTGATCCGCAGGGGATCGAACGCGAATTGGCACGCTTTCGAGGCGATGGTCCCAATGTTGTCGAGGATGGGAACCAGCGTGCGATTCCGATAGCAATGCCCCCGGAACTGCGCAATCGGGTGAGCCGCTTCGAGATCGACGGTCAGCGTCATGCCGGGGCGGTTCTTCTGGCCGATGACCGTGTGCGTCGGCGCAAGGTGGGATTGGTCGGTGATGCCGACAACCAGGGTGAAGGTCAGCAGCTTCTGTCGCCCCTGTTCTATCTGCGCCGCGCCCTTGCCCCCGGCGCGGACATTTCCGAGGGCGGGCTGGGCGATGTGCTTGACGCGGCACCTGACGTTGTGATCGTGGCGGATCAGGTGGATATGGCTGACGCGCCCCAACTGTCGGAATGGGTCGAAGAAGGGGGTATCCTGATCCGTTTCGCTGGCCCGCGAATGGCCGCCTATGAGGATCTGACTGCAGAACCTTTGCTACCGGTCGATCTGCGTCAGGGCGGGCGTGACATTGGCGGTGCGCTAAGCTGGGGTGATCCGCGCGGATTGCTTCCATTTGCTGCCGATGGAATATTTGCCGGTCTTGAAGCGCCCGCCGATGTGGCTATTCGCGCACAGCTTATGGCGCAGCCCTCACCCGAGCTTTCGCAGCGCACCATTGCATCCCTGTCCGATAACACCCCCTTGGTCACCCGTCAGCGCCTTGGGCAGGGTCAGGTTGTCCTGTTTCATGTGACCGCAAATCCTGATTGGTCGAACCTTCCCTTGTCAGGGGCCTTTGTGAAAATGCTGGAACGGCTTGTCGCTATGGCCCGCGTCAGCAACGATCTGACCGCCATTGATCAGGGCGCGGAAACCTTCTGGACGCCGATCAGCACGCTGGATGGATTTGGTCGCACGACTTCGATCGATGGACTGGCCCCGGTCGCCGGCGAAGAACTGGACGCCGGTCCCGGTCCTGACCGGCCCGCCGGGATCTATGGCGCATCCGAACGGCGCCGCGCGCTGAATGCAGGCGGGCCGGTCACAACGGCACGCTGGGGCAACGCGCAGATCGAACAGGATGACGCGGATCCGGGAATGTTCTTGCGTGGATATTTACTGGGTCTTGCGGCGATCCTGCTGGCATTCGATGCGCTTGGGTCTGCGTTGGTGGTGCGGGGCGGGCGAATTGCGGTCCTGGCGATTTTGCTGGCCTTGATGCAGCCCGCGACCGAGACCCGTGCACAGGATGGCGTGATGCCGGATCCCGAACTGGTTCGGGCCGCGGACGAGGTGGCGCTGGCCTATGTTCTGACGGGGGATCCCGCTACCGATCAAACCTCGCAAGAAGGGCTGGCGGGGCTGTCCTTTGCGTTGCGTCAGCGGACGTCGGTCGAACCGGGAGAGCCGATCGGCATCGATCTGGACAATGATGATCTTGCCTTGCTGACTTTCCTGTATTGGCCGGTGACTGACGACCAGCCCGCCCCGTCGCCGGGCGCGTATCTGCGGCTCAATCATTTCCTGCGATCCGGCGGGATGATCCTGTTCGATACGAATGATGGGGATGTTGCGGGGGTGGGCGGTCCGGATATGTCCCAGGCCCTCAGACGTCTTGCAGCGCCTTTGGAAATTCCACCTCTTGCGCCGGTTCCCGAAGATCATGTTCTGACGCGGACCTTCTATTTGCTTGGCGACTTTCCCGGACGTTGGGACGGAAACCCCGTATGGGTCGAAGCCCCGCCAGCCCGCGAAGACAGCGCCGATCCCGTCGGTTTTCGGCAGCTGAATGACGGCGTGACGCCGGTGGTGATCGGCGCCAATGGCTGGGCCGAGGCCTGGGCCATCGATGATGGCGGCTATGCGCGGTTTCCGGTCGGGCGCGGATGGGAAGGCGAAAGACAGCGCGAGATGGCCTTTCGGTTCGGGATCAACCTGATCATGTATGTGTTGACCGGAAACTATAAATCCGATCAGGTGCATGTCCCTGAATTGCTGGATCGGCTGCGCATCGAAGAGGGGGGCGGTCCATGATCCAGTTGCGGTTTGATCCTTCGCTGCCCCTGATGATCCCGGCAATATTGGCCGGGCTTGCGCTGTTGGTGGCGGGATTCGCGTTGTGGCGCGGTTTGCGGGGATGGGTCTGGCGCGGCCTTGCGGGCCTTGCACTGGCTGCGGCCCTTGCCGGGCCGGCGATCGAGCGTGGCCAAAGATCCGGGCTGAGTGACATCGTGATCATGCTGGAGGATCGCACTGCCAGCCAGGGGGTTGCCGACCGTCCCGCTCAGACCGACGATGCCGCAGACAGCATCGCCGCGCAAATCGCTTCGCTGCCCAATGCTGAATTACGCCGGGTGTCCATTGCCGATGATCCTGATGGAACCTTGCTCGGGGGCGGGCTGTCACAGGCGATCGCGGCAGAACCGGGTGATCGTATCGCCGGGGTTGTGGCCGTCACGGATGGTTTGCTGCATGATTCACAAATCCTGCCGGATGAAATCCCCGCGCCCTTTCACGTCCTGTTGACCGGCCGGCCCCAAGACTGGGATCGGCGGCTGGTGATCGAAGAAGCGCCGGCATTTGCCCTGATAGATCAGGAAGCGCGGATCAGGCTTCGCATCGCGGATGAAGGTCAGGTGCCTGCCGGGGCGCGTCAAGGTGCGGTCAATCTGCATATCAGCATCGATGGCGGCGAAGATCAGACATTCGCGGTTCCGGTTGACACCTCACTGGATCTGCCCGTGCAGATAGATCATGCGGGCCAGAATGTGGTCCGGATCGCGCTTGATCCGATCGCGGATGGCGATGGTCCACCGGAGCTGAGCGACCAGAACAACAGCGCCGCGATCAGCATCAATGGCGTTCGTGACAGGCTGCGGGTGTTGTTGGTTTCAGGCGAACCCCACGCCGGGGAACGCACCTGGCGCAACCTTTTGAAATCTGATGCCGCCGTTGATCTGATTCACTTCACGATCCTGCGCCCACCCGACAAATCGGATGGCGTTCCCGTCGATGAGCTTTCGCTGATCGCCTTTCCGACCCGAGAGCTGTTTCTGGAGCGGATCGATGATTTCGATCTGATCATCTTTGACCGCTATCGTGTGCGAGGGATCCTGCCACCGGATTATTTCCGCAATATTGTCCGGTATGTCGAGAATGGCGGCGCAATTCTGGTTGCGGCCGGTCCTGAAATGGCAAGCGTCGAAAGCCTGAACCTGTCGCCGATGGGCGGGATTCTGCCCGCCTATCCGACCGGGCGCGTCATTGACGAACCATTCCTGCCGCAGCTGACCGCCGATGGCGAACGCCATCCTGTGACCTCGGGCCTGTCGGGTGCTCCGGATGGTGATTCCGGGTCCTGGGGGCGTTGGCTGCGCATGACCGAGGTGACGCCCGAACCCGATGTGGCGACCGTCATGACCGGTGCCGAGGAAAAGCCGTTATTGTTGCTGAACCGGGTCGGCGACGGGCGGGTGGCGATGTTGACCTCGGATCAGGTGTGGTTGTGGGGGCGCGGTTTCGAAGGCGGCGGCCCCCAGCTTGAGCTGCTGCGGCGCATCGCGCATTGGTCCATGAAAGAGCCGGAGCTGGAAGAAGAGGCGCTGCTGGCCGATGTGTCTGGCGGTCTGGATGTGCGCTTTACGCGGCGCACCATGCGCGACAGCGCCGGTCCGTTGGAAATTACGTATCCCGATGGCACTGTCGAACAGCTTGACCTGCAAAGCCAGGGAACCGGACGTTTCACGGCGAACTGGCGTGCGCCATCCGCGGGGCTGTACCGGTTGCAAGATGGTCAGCTGGAACGTGTTCTCGCACTTGGGCCTGCGGCACCGCGGGAATTTGAACGCATGGTTGCACGCGGCGATCAGCTGGCTTCGCTTGTCGAGGCAACTGGGGGCAGGATCGTACATTTGTCCGATGGCATTCCCGATCTGCGCCATGTCAGCCAAGGATCGCGCGCCTATGGGCGGGGGGTCAGCAAGGACTGGATCGGCATTACCCCAAGACAGGCAGAGACCGTGACGGGTCTCAGCCGGCGGCCGCTGTTGCCTGATTGGATATGGTTGTGCCTGATTGGCGGATTCGCGCTTCTTGGCTGGCTGGTCGAAGGACGAAACCGCGATTTCGGTCGTCGAGCCTAGCATCCCATTGGCGCCGTTAAGCTTGCCAAGTCGCCGCCGCGTTGTTAACCGAAATGAAATCGACCGAAGGAACGCTTATGGCCGACGCAACACGTCAACCCGCCCCCCATACCGAGGCTGATCTGGCCCTGATCAAACGCCTTATCCCGCATCGTTATCCGTTTCTGTTCATCGACAAGGTCCGTGACATCGTTCCGAACAAAGGTGCGGTGGGCATCAAGAACGTGACCTGCAACGAACCGCATTTCGAAGGCCATTTCCCAAGTCGCCCGATCATGCCCGGCGTGACCATCATCGAGGCCATGGCCCAGACATCGGCCGTGGTTGTCGGGATCAGCATGGATCTGGTCGACAAGGCGATGCTGACCTATTTCATGGGGATCGACAATTGCAAGTTTCGCCGCATGGTCGTGCCGGGCGATGTGCTGGAATTGCACTGCACCGTGATGCGCGGCGGCGGCAAGATCTGGAAATTCCATGGCGAGGCAAAGGTTGATGGGCAGCTTGCCGCATCGGCTGATTTCACCGCCATGATGGATCTCAATCCCAATGGCTGATCAGTCCGGGATCCATCCTTCGGCCGTTGTCGCGCCAGAGGCGGAACTGGGCGCCGGGGTCAGGATCGGCCCGTTCTGCGTGGTTGGGCCGGATGTCCGGCTTGGTGATGGCGTCGTGCTTAAATCGCATGTCGTGGTCACCGGCGATACCTCGATCGGTGCCGAAACCGAGATATTTCCCTTTGCCTCGATCGGTGAAGTTCCCCAGGACCTGAAATATCGGGGTGAGCAGGTCCGGTTGGAGATCGGCGCCCGCAATCGCATTCGCGAATATGTGACGATGAATCCCGGCACCGAAGGTGGGGGCAGGGTTACCGTTGTCGGCGATGACGGGCTGTTCATGGCCGGTTCGCATGTGGCCCATGATTGCCGGATCGGAAACAAGGTCATCTTGGTCAACAACGTATCCGTGGCCGGCCATTGCGTGCTGGAAGACGATGTGATCGTTGGCGGGCATTCGGGCGTGCATCAATGGGTGCGCATCGGGCGCGGGGCAATGATTGGCGCGGTGACGATGGTCACGGCCGATGTCATTCCATACGGTTTGGTGCAGGGGCCGCGCGGACATCTGGACGGACTGAATCTTGTCGGGTTGAAGCGACGCGGCGCAAGCCGTGCGGATATCGCGGCTCTGCGGGCCTTGCTGGGGGATCTTGGGCAGGGGGCGATGCGTGAAACCGCCCGGATCCGTGTAGAAGGCGAGGTCACAGACATGGAACGCGAAGTCCTTGATTTCGTGCTTGGCCCCTCGGATCGGTCCTTTCTCTCTCCGAGGCCGGCATGAGCAGAACTGCCATTATCGCGGGGCAGGGTGCCTTGGTCGAAACCCTGGTTGCCGCGCTGGATTCCCCATTGGTTTACGCGTTGGAGGGGTTTGAACCCGCAGTTCCCGCGCAGCCATTCAGAATCGAACGTCTGGTGCCGTTTCTGGATCAACTGATCAACGCGGATGTCGACAAGGTCATTTTTGTGGGCGCAATTCGCAGGCCGCGCCTGGAACCCGAGGCCTTCGATCCCCGCACGGCACAGCTCGTGCCGCGTATCCTGACGGCCATGCAGTCAGGAGATGATGCCGCCCTGCGCGAGGTTCTGGATATTTTCGAGGAATATGATCTGAAGGTCTGCGGCGTCGATGAGATCCTTCCCGATCTGGTGCCGCAATCGGGGGTCCTGACCGGAGATCCCAGTGAGGCGGATCGGCGCGACGCAGCCCAGGGCGCCGCCATTCTGGCAGGGACCGGCCAGTTCGATATTGGTCAGGGCGTGGTGGTTGCGCAAGGGCTTTGCCTTGCGCTTGAAACCTTGCCCGGAACGGCGGCGATGTTGGAATTTGCGGGCCGGCACCGCGAGTTGCGCCCCAATCCCGATGGTGCAAAAGGGGTGTTTTTCAAGGCGCCGAAACCGACACAGGACCGACGCATAGATTTACCCACGATCGGACCCGATACCGTAGCCCAGGCTGCAGCGGCGGGTCTGGCGGGGATCGCCTGGCAGGCGGGTGGCGTCATTGTTCTTGATCGTGATCGGACCGTGTCCGCCGCCACGGAAGCGGGGCTGTTCCTGTGGGCGCGCGATTGATCTGCTAGCGGTCGTGTCATGTTCACGGCATGATCGGGATCTGGCTATCGGAGGCGAGAGATGAAGTTTTTCGTGATCGCTGGCGAACCTTCGGGTGACCATCTGGGTGCCGCTCTGATGGCGGGATTGCGCGAATTGTGTCCCGAGGTCGAGTTTGTCGGAATCGGCGGCGCTGCGATGCAGGCGCAGGGGTTGAGCTCGCTTTTCCCGATGGAAGAACTAAGCCTGATGGGGCTGTGGGAAGTGCTGCCGAAATACCGGCATCTGAAACGTCGCATTGCACAAACCGCGCAGGCGGTCGGCGACGAAAAACCCGCCGCACTAATCACCATCGACAGTCCCGATTTCTGTTTGCGTGTCGCCAGCGCGGCGCGCGAACTGACACCCGGCTTGCGGACGGTGCACTATGTGGCGCCGTCGGTCTGGGCGTGGCGTCCGGGGCGGGCATTGAAGATGGCAAAGGTGATCGACCATGTTCTGGCCTTGCTGCCTTTCGAGCCGCCGTTGATGCAGGCCGCCGGCATGAGCTGCGACTTTGTCGGTCACCCCGTCGCTACCGCGCAGGTTGCCGGACCAGATGACGCGGCGCTGTTTCGTGACCAACGCGGCATTGCCCCTGACGCACCGCTGGTTCTGTGCCTTCCCGGTTCACGTAAATCCGAGGTCGGGCGTCTTGCCGCCCGCTTTGACGAGGCGCTGATGCAATTGCGCGATCGCGTGCCTGAATTGCGTGTTGTCCTGCCGACCGTTCCGGGGGTGGCGCATATGGTGCGCGACATGGCGCGGCGCTGGCCGACGGCACCGATCGTGGTTGAGGATAGCAATGAAAAACTGGCGGCTTTCGCGGCGGCGGATCTGGCCCTTGCCGCGTCGGGCACCGTCAGCCTTGAACTGGCGGCCAATCGCATCCCAATGGTCATCGGATATGATATGGCGCCAATCAGCCGCATGATCATCGGGATGTTGCTGCGAACCGACACCGTGACATTGGTCAACCTGGTCAGCGAGACCCGCAACATTCCTGAATTTCTGGGCCGGGAATGTCAGCCTGGTCCGATCGCCAGATCCCTGCAGGACGTGTTGGAGGACCCTGCGACACGCAAGTCGCAACTTGACGCGATGGACCTGACCATGGACCGGTTGGGCAAAGGTGGAGAAGCACCTGGCTTGCGCGCCGCACGTTCGGTACTGAACGTGATCTGAACAGGCTGGCTCTCCTGTTTTCACTGCTGTCTCAGGCCCCGTGCGACAGTTTCCCCTATCTCAGCTTCTTCATCTCTTCCCGGCAGACCTCGGTTGAGGTTCGCCATCCAAGACACTTCCTCGGGGATTCGTTCAGGCGCTCTCGAATGGTTTTCATGAAGTTTGATGCAATTCATCGTCGCCAGATAGCTCGACCCAGATATAGCGCTGCATTCACTGCCTCGTTGCGAGCGATGGCATCGACGCTTGAGAGTTTCAAGAGTTTGGCATTCTTGCGCGGCGGGATGACGGCATGAGCGCCGCGCGCAGTAATCGCGTCATGGCATCTGCGCGTGACATAGGCCCCGTCCGCGGCATTGATCCGATGGTCTGATCGACCGGGATTTGATCAATCAATTCCGGCAACATGGGTGCGTCGTCCACCTTGCGCGCCGTGACCTCCACCGCCCGCATTTCCAGCGCCACCTCGTCGATCCCCACATGTATCTTGCGCCAGATGCGGCGTTTGGTACACCAAGCTTGCGCGCGTTCCACTTGCCTTGTGAGGCGCCGCTTAGATTTGTAGACGCTTTGCCCCGCAACTTTGAGGCGATGAGACCGACCATGGGGACAAACAGCTACAGCGACGATTTCAAGCGCGATGCGGTGCATCAGATCACGGTCCGGGGATATCCGGTGTGGGAGGTGTCCCGGCGGTTGGGCGTCAGCACGCACTCTCTGTACAAGCGGCTGAAGCTGTTCGGAGAACCGGCGCAGAAGGCGGTCGTGGACCACGAGGCGGAGAACCGGCGCCTGAAGCGCGAACTCGCTCGGGTCGCCGAGGAGCGCGACATCCTAAAAAAGCAACGGCGTACTTCGCGCGAGGGTCCTAATGAAGCACGCCTTCATCCGGGCGCATCGCGAAGAGTTCGGCGTCCGCGCCATGTGCCATGTGCCGGGTGCCGGGTGCCGGGGGTCCATTTCAACGGCTTTCATGTCAACTCGCGATAGATTGTCGATGGCGCGCGATCCAACCGGTCGGCAATCTCCGGAATAGGCATTCTGGCTTCACGCCACTTGCCGATCTTGCGGCGTTCTTCCAAATTCAGGTGAGGGTAGCAGCGTCCCATTCATAATCCTCCGTACAAGGAAATGTTGTCACCAAGTTAAAATGCCGCGTTGCCAGCTATTTAGAAATGTCGCTACCGACGCGAAGAAGTGATGAGCCGGCCCCGGCCCACTCTCTCCATAAAGGGCCGTAGGGACGGTGCCGGCGGCGGTCATGATGATGCGCGAAGGTCCGGTGTGCGGGAAAACCTGCCGTTGACAACATGGCGGGGAATGTCCGCCTTGATGAATTAACCGCGGTCACTGAAGACTAACGGCAGTAACCTTCGAGGGTCATTGCTCTCCGCGACGCACTCGCTCTTTCGAGATGTTCGCTGTCCACTCCACTGAGAGCGCAGGCTGTCCTAAGCAGCCATAGAAGCATCGTATACATGGCTCATTTCCTTTCAGTTTTGTCCGCTGTTAAACGGACATGTCAGGTGGTCTCCAACTGAGGTGATGCTATTGGGATTTCAGTTGCGAACATGGTCTTCAGGACCTGCTCCGCTACCAGTGCCATCATGAAAGCCGAGCTGGTGAAGAACCCCGGACCCCA
This sequence comes from Paracoccus onchidii, assembly GCF_028294535.1. Classification (GTDB taxonomy): domain Bacteria; phylum Pseudomonadota; class Alphaproteobacteria; order Rhodobacterales; family Rhodobacteraceae; genus Paracoccus; species Paracoccus onchidii. The sequence continues at coordinate 76,671 of NZ_JAQBIE010000021.1, forward strand.
AAGCATCATATTCGCGACATAGATGTTGCGTGCCCCGTTGGATCGGTAGGTCGGCATATCGACCGACGCCCCAAGGCCTGAGGCCATGCCAGAGGCTTTTCCATCAGCGAGTGTACGCTTGATGCATAACAGTCCAATCGGGCCCACAGGCGCAGCAACGGCCACGCCAACACCAACGCCTTTCAACAAAACTTCAATCATCTCATTCTCCATCGGCTGCGGGCGCGATACGCATCGCCGCCGTCTCTTTGTGTGTTTTCAGGGCAAAAATCGTTTCGGTATGGTGGACCGCTGCGAGCGGCTTTACCACTTCCGCGAGGAAACACTGCACGGCCTGCGCCTTGATGAATGCCCGCACGTCGCCGTGGCGCTTGTTCTCGCTGATCGCGGCATGGGTGACGCGCTGCTGGGCCGGATCGAAGATGCGGTAGGGCAGCAGGACGCCCTTCCAGC
>NZ_JAQBIE010000022.1 GCF_028294535.1 Paracoccus onchidii
TCAATTCCCGAAATGTCTCACAAAGCTTCAAGTCAAACCGTCCGCTCCGTCCCGTTCTTGCGTCCCCGCCGTCTCGGTGAAGCGGTGTTTACGGATAGACAACAAAAGCCGCAAGAGGATTCGGACAAAAAAATCGGACTTTCCGTCATAAAACTGACAAGTAACTGATTTTATAGTGTTTATTTACGCACGAACCGGGCGCGAACGCTTCAATGGACGCGGAATCGCCACGCGAAGGCCCAAAAGCGCCAGAATCACGACCAACCAGAAGCCCGGGGTTACCGGAAAGACCTTCAACGCAAGGATCCAGTGCAGCGCCACCAGCGGCGCTGCCAGATAGACAAGCTTGTGCAGCTTGCGCCACGCCTGCCCGCCCATCCGCCGGATCGAGGCATTGTTCGAGGTGACGGCCAGCGCCAGCAGGATAACGAATCCGATCATCCCAAGCAGCAGATAGGGGCGCTTGATGATGTCGCGGCCCATCTGCGCCCAGAGAAAGCCCATATCCATCGTCAGCCAGGACAGGACATGCAGCCCCGCATAGGTAAAGGCCAGCAGCCCCAGCGCCCGGCGAAACTTCATCAGGCTGATCCCCGCCACGCGCAGCAGCGGCGTGACGCAAAGGCTGGCGATCAGGAAATACAGCGCCGTCCGGCCCAGCCGGTGTTCGATATCGCGGATCGGGTCGATGCCCAGCCCGCCCATGAAAGTATCCCAGACCAGCAGGGCCAGCGGGATCAGGCCCGCCGCCCAGACAGCCCAGACCGGCAGACGTCGGAACAGATCGTTCAGCTTGCGTTGCATCAGTAGTTCTTTGTCAGATCCATCCCCGCATAAAGCGAGGCCACCTGTTCACCATAGCCATTGAACATCTGCGTCTCCTGCCGGCCACCGAACAATCCCGCGCCGATCTTGCGTTCCGTTGCCTGCGACCAGCGGGGGTGATCCACCTCGGGATTCACATTGGCATAGAACCCGTATTCGCTGGGTTGCAGCGCATTCCAGGTCGCGAAGGGTTGTTTATCGGTCAATGTGATGCGGACAATCGACTTGATCGACTTGAAGCCGTATTTCCACGGCACGACCAGACGCAAGGGCGCACCGTTCTGATTGGGCAGCGGCTCGGAATACAGGCCGGTCGCCAGAATGGTCAGCGGATTCATGGCCTCGTCCAGGCGCAACGCCTCGCGATAGGGCCAGTCGAGAATCGGACGTTTCTGCCCCCGCATCTCTTCGGGACGGAACAGCGTTTCAAAGGATACATATTTGGCCGAGGGCTGCACACCGACCTTGCCCAGAATCGACGACAGCGGAACCCCGATCCACGGAATGATCATGGACCACGCCTCGACGCAGCGCAGCCGGTATATCCTTTCCTCCAGATCGTTCTCGGGGGCGATATCCTCCAGCCCATAGCTGCCGGGCCGGTCGACCATCCCATCGATTTCAACCGACCACGGATCGGTCGTCAGCGCCGAGGCATAGCGGGCCGGATCTTCCTTACCCGTGCCGAACTCGTAGAAATTGTTGTAATTGGTGATATCCTTCAGACTGTTTGGTTCGGCATCCGTCGAAAACGAAGAAGGTTTGCCGGTCAACCCCAGCGCCGGCGACGCCGCCAGCGCCGCACCGGCAGCAAGAAAGCTCCGCCGGTTCAACCATGAGGATTTCGGTGTCACATCAGACCAATTGAGCTTCATGCCGCCTCCAGATTCAGCTTGCTTGGACGATTGTCGCCAAGCCATCACTATACAGACACGATGCAGGTGACCGAATTGCACATCACATCTCTATTACCATTCGCGCTTGCCGCACTGAGCGTTACAGCACATGCCGATAACCTTGCCGTGAGCGCCCCGGTCACGCATCAGGTCGCGGGCGAATTCGACGACATCGCCTTTGCGGTCGAGAACGCGATTCTGAACGCCGGCCTCGTGATCGAAGGGCAAAGCCATGTCGGGGACATGCTGGCGCGCACCAAAGATGATGTCGGCGGAGAAAAGGACCTGTACAGCCATGCCGAAGTCTTCACCTTCTGTTCGGCAAGCGTGTCACGTCAGGTGATGGAGGCCGATATCATGAACCTGCAACACTGCCCCTATTCGATTTTCCTGTTCGAAACCCCGGACGCGCCAGGCCAGATCACGGTGGGCAGACGCCGCTATGATAATTCGATGCAACCTGCCGCACAGTTGCTTGATGGTATTATCGCCGACGCCCTGACGCTGGAATAGGGCCAGTCAGACCTCGGAGATTTCGCTCAGGAAGGCCCGGCCAAAGCGTTGGACCCGGGCTTCGTCCAGATAGCGCGCCAAGCCGCTTTCATCCGTCGGACGCGTTTCGGCAATCCGCCGGATCTGCGACGTCGTGCAGCTTAGCGGCTTGGCCGTGCCATCATCGCCGCGCATCAGCCGGTTCTGAACTTCCAGCAGGCGATCGAACAGGGCGCCGGCGGGCCGGCCCGCAAGGGCGCGGCGATGGGGGTGCATATCGGGCTGATCGCCCGCCAGAACCGCCAGGAATGCCTGCCCGTAGCTTTCCAGCTTTTTCGCGCCCACGCCGTTGACCCGCGCCATGTCATCCAGCGTTTCCGGGCGGCGCTGGACCATTTCGATCAATGTGCGGTCGGGAAAGATCACATAGGCCGGAACGGCTGCGGCCTCTGCCAGGGCGCGGCGCTTGGCCTTCAATGCCGAAAGCAGGGGTTCGTCCTCTTCCGACACCTGCGTCTTGACGACATTGCCGCCGCGCGCGCGCAAGGTTGTGTCATGGCGCAGCGTTACCGAGCTTTCGCCCCGCAGAATCGGATGCGCGACATCGGTCAGATGCAGCGCACCATGTCGGTCGGGATCGGGGCGACACAGGTCCAGCCCCATCATTTGCCGAAAGATGGCCTGCCATTGCGCACGGCTGAATTCCTGCCCGACCGCGAAAGTCGGCAACCGGTCATGCCCGCGATCGCGGATCTTCTCGGTGCTGTTTCCCGTCAGAATGTCGATCAGATGGCCGCTGCCGAACCATTCGCCCGTGCGCAACATCGCGGACAAGGCCTTGCGCACGGCTTCGGTGCCGTCAAACAGCTTGGGCGGATGCAGGCAAATGTCGCAATTGCCACAATCCGCGGGCAGATCCTCGCCGAAATAAGTCAAGAGACGGCGGCGGCGACATCCCGTCGCCTCGGCCAGCCCCAACAGCGCGTTCAGCCGGGCATGATCCGCACCTTTTCGGGCGGTTTCGGCCAATCCCTCGTCAACCTGCATGCGGCGCAAACGAATATCGTCGGGTCCATAGAGCGTCAGTGTATCCGCCGGATCGCCATCCCGGCCGGCGCGGCCGATTTCCTGGTAATAGGCTTCGATCGACTTGGGCAGGTCGGCATGCAGAACCCAGCGAATATCGGGCTTGTCGATTCCCATGCCGAACGCCACCGTGGCAACCACGATCAGTCCGTCCTCGCGCTGGAAACGCCCCTCGACGGCACGCCGCGCATCCGCCTCCATACCGCCGTGATAGGCCACCGCACTATGCCCCGCCTGATTCAGCGCCTGTGCCAGCGTCTCGGTTCGGGCGCGGCTGGCGCAATAGACGATGCCCGACTGGCCGCGACGGGCAGCGACAAAGTTCATCAATTGCTTGCGCGGGCTGTCCTTGGGCTGAAACGCCAGCCGGATATTGGGCCGGTCAAAGCCACGCAGGAATATCTGGGGTTCCTGCCCGTCAAACAGGCGCGATACGATTTCAGCCCGGGTCTCGGCATCGGCGGTGGCGGTAAATGCCGACAACGGCACCCCCAGATCACGCTTCAATTCACCGATCCGCAAATAATCGGGGCGGAAATCATGCCCCCACTGGCTGACGCAATGCGCTTCGTCCACGGCGATGGCCGTTACCCCGGCGCGGCGCAGCAATTGCACCGTCCCCCCCGAAGCCAGCCGTTCGGGGGCCATGTAAAGCAGCTTCAGCGCCCCCTGCCCCAATGCCTCGAACACGGCATCGGTTTCCTCAGGGGTGTTCCCGCTGGTCAACGCACCGGCAGAAACCCCGGCTTCGCCCAGGGCGCGCACCTGATCGCGCATCAATGCAATCAGGGGCGAAATGACCACCGTCACCCCATCGCGCATCACCGCGGGCAGCTGATAGCAAAGTGACTTGCCGCCGCCCGTCGGCATGATCGCAAGCACATCCTGCCCGCGTGCCACGGTTTCGACGATCTCACGTTGCCCGGGGCGGAATCCGTCAAATCCCCAGACCTGTCGCAGCAGGTCGGTGGGCATCACATCCCGTAAAAGAAGCCGGCGTTATTGGCCAAGGCGCGTTGCAGGATGATAATGATGATGAACACCACCAGCGGCGCCAGATCGAGCCCCCCCGTATTGGGCAGCAGATTGCGCACCGGGGTGTAAATCGGTTCAAGCAGTCGGGTCAAACCGTCCCAGATCTGTCCGACCAGCGGCTGACGCAGGTTCAGGACCTGGAAATTGATCAGCCACGACATGATGATGTGGGCGATCATGACAAACCACACCACTTGCAGGATCAGTTGCAAGGCCTCGTAGAGCGTTCCCATAATACCCTCATTCTAGCGATCGCGCCCTGTATGGCCGCGAGGCGGCGCGGGCGCAAGCAGGTTGCCGTGCCGTCAAGGTTGACCTTTTTGTGGGCAGGGGTCACGCAAGCGGCATTCAAGCAAGGGGCCGCCAATGTATCCATTGATCCGTTTCATCAAGGAAATGATCAAGTTCCGCAATGCGCCGCCCTTGTCTCCGTCGGGGACCCATGTCTCGACACATATTTGCTGGCCCTGGGATCTGGACCCCTGGATCGAGCTGAACAACGGCCGAACCCTGACGCTTTTCGATCTTGGCCGCATTCCGATGGCGCAACGCACCGGGTTGCTGGCCGTCATGCGCAAAATGAAATGGGGCATCACGGTGGCCGGAAACTCGACCCGCTACCGGCGCCGCGTGCGCATGTTCGACCGTTTCACGATGATCTCGCGGATCATTGGCTGGGACCATCGCTTCATTTACATGGAGCAATCCATGTGGCGGCGGGGCGAATGCTGCAACCACATGCTTCTGCGATCGGCCGTCACGTCGTCATCAGGCATCGTTCCCCCGTCCGAGGTCGCGAAAGCGATGAACCTGGCGCAAACGCCCGGCCCCCTGCCGGACTGGGTGCAGGCATGGATAGATGCCGATGCCACACGAACCTGGCCCCCCGAAATTCCCGATGACGTGAAAGCGGACTTGCCAGCCTGACCCGCTTCGGCCTTATCTGCCCCTGACAATGCGATACAGGGAAAGCGGCATGAACAGAAAGCGGATCTGGGGCTGGTGGTTCTTTGACTGGGCCAGCCAACCCTTTCACACATTGCTGCTGACCTTCGTCTTTTCGGTCTATTTCTCCGAGGTGGCAAAACGCCACTTTCAGGAAACCGGCCTGTCCGAAGCCCTTGCCGGTGCCAGCGCGCAGACGATCTGGGGCTATGGCCTGTCGGCCAGCGGCATCATCATCGCCGTGCTGGCGCCGATTCTGGGCGCGGTCGCGGACACATCGGGCCGCAGGATGCCATGGATCTGGTTCTTTTCACTGTTCTACGTGACAGGGGCCATCGGCCTGTGGTTCCTGATGCCCCAGCAACCTGCCCTGGTGCAATCGGTCATCCTGTTCGGGATCGGTCTGATCGGCGTTGAATTCGCGACCATTTTCACCAACGCAATCTTGCCCGGCCTTGCGCCCCGCGATGAAATCGGACGCCTGTCCGGCACCGGCTACGCGTTCGGTTATGCCGGCGGGGTGCTGTCGCTTGCCGTCATGCTTGCACTGTTTCAGGAAACCCCGACCGGCAAGACCCTGATCGGACTGCCCCCCATGTTCGGCTTGGACCCCGCCATGCGCGAAGGCACACGGTTTGTCGGGCCATTCGTCGCGATCTGGTATGTGGTTTTCATGATCCCCTTTTTCCTGTGGGTCCGGGAACCGGCCGCCAAGGGGCGCCCGATCCGCATCGGTGCCGCGATGTCGGACCTGTGGCAACTGGTGCGCAGCCTGCGCCACCGGCGCAGCCTTGGCAGCTGGTTGCTGTCGTCAATGATGTCGCGCGACGCGCTGAACGCACTTTATGGCTTTGGTGGTGTCTATGCCGGAACGGTCCTGGGCTGGCCGGTATTTCTGGCCGGCATCTTCGGGGTCATCAGCGCCATATCAGCTGCGATCATCAGCTGGCTTGGCGGACGTGCCGACCGGAGATGGGGCCCCAAGCCCGTCATCATCGTCAGCATCCTGATTCTGACCGCCGTATGCCTGACCGTTGTCGGCATGGATCGAACCTCGCTTTACGCCATCCCCATGCCCGATCACCCCATCATCGGAACCCTGTTCATGCCGGACGTGATATTCTTCCTTTGCGGCGCCCTGATCGGTGGGGCGGGCGGTGCGATGCAGGCCGCAAGCCGAACAATGATGGTGCGCCACACAACCCCGGAACGGGCCACCGAGGGGTTTGGCCTATATGCACTTTCAGGCAAGGCGACGGCGTTTCTGGCCCCGTTTCTGATCGCGGTGGTCACGGACATGACGGGCAATCAGAGGATCGGCATTTCGCCGTTAATCGGCATGTTCCTTCTGGCGCTGGTTCTGCTACGCTGGGTTGAACCAGAAGGGGAGGCCACGCAGTGATCCGCAAATTCCTGACAGCCGCCGCCGTGATCGCGGGGCTTGCAATGCCAGCACTGGCCGAACCGTTGGCCAAGGATGTGTTCGGGCATTTCAGCACGCCGTCACAAGGGCCGGCGGTGTCGATCGGATATTATTCCAAGGGCTGCGCCCAAGGATTGCAGCAACTGCCCGAAAGCGGCCCCAGCTGGCAGGCCATGCGCCTGTCACGCAATCGCAACTGGGGCCATCCCGATTTGAACAACCTTCTGATCGGCTTGTCACAGGCGGCGCAAAAGGCCGGATGGAAGGGGCTGTATATCGGCGATATCAGCCAACCCCGCGGCGGACCGATGTTGACCGGCCATGCCAGTCACCAGATGGGGCTGGATGCTGATATCTGGATGCTGCCGCCCAGCAGCCTCGGCCTGTCGCGGGCGCAACGCGAAAGCCTGTCATCCGTCTCGGTGGTGGACAAGCGCGGCACGGGCCTGACGAAACACTGGAACGGCGGCCACATGGCCATCCTTCGCGCCGCAGCACGGGACCGCAGGGTCGAACGCATCTTCGTCGACCCGGTGGTCAAGGTCGCGATGTGCCAGATGGAAACCGGAAACCGCAACTGGTTGCGCAAGATCCGCCCGTTGAACAACCATAACTACCATTTTCATATCCGCATGAGCTGCCCGAAGGGCTCGATATGCCAACGTCAGGATCCGCCCCCGCCGGGCGATGGCTGCGCCGAGGCGGCCGAATGGATCAAGAACCGCATCGATCCCAGCCGGGTCAAGCCGTCCCCCCCGAACCCGAATTACCGTCATCCGCGCAGCTACCGCCTGAGCGAGCTTCCCCAACAATGCCGCACTGTCGCCGCCGCGCCCTGATCGCGTATCTGTGCCTGTTCTGCGTTGCGGCCGGTGCCCCTGCATCGGCCGCAACACTGGAATATGTGGGCACCCATGTCTGGCAAAGCAGCGAAAGCAGCTTTGGCGGCTTTTCAGGCATAGAAATCAGCAAGGACGGCACCGGCTTCCATGCCCTGAGCGACCGGGCATGGCTGTATTGGGGCAGCCTGCAGCGCGACCCCCAGGGCCTGATTCGCGATGTCAGCGTGGCCGGCCGCGCGAGGCTGAAGGACAGCAAGGGAAACCCGCTGAAACCGGGCTATCTGGGTGACAGCGAGGGTCTGGCCCTTGGTGACGACGGCACCATCTGGGTCACCTTCGAAGGGCTGGACCGGTTGGCCAGCTTTGAAAATCCGGATGCCGCGGCCACATTGCACCCCTCGCCGCCGGATCTGCCCGGCATGCGGGTCAATTCGGGGCTGGAGGCATTGGCAATCGACCCGACTGGCGCGCTGTTTACGCTGCCCGAAAAATCAGGCCATGAAGATCGGCCCTTCCCCCTGCTGAAATATACCGATGGCGCATGGTCCAGATTCAGCCAGATCAGGCGCGATCCCCGCTGGCTGCCGGTGGGGGCGGATTTCGGCCCTGACGGATTCCTTTACCTGCTGGAACGCGATTTTCACGGATTGCTTGGATTTTCATCGCGCGTGCGCCGGATGCGCCTGACGGATCAGGGGCCGGTGGACGAAGAAATCCTGCTGGAAACCACGCCGCTTCAATATGACAATCTGGAAGGTCTGGCCGTCTGGCATGATGGGCAAGGGATTCGCCTGACCATGATCTCGGACGACAATTTCCTGATCGTCCAGCGCACCGAGCTGGTCGAATATCGGCTGCGCGACTGACGGGCAACGCAACGGCAGCTGTTGACACGGGGCATCCGGCAGGCGTATCCGCGCGCTGTTCCGGCTGTGCAAGCAGTCCCGGGGCCGAGTTGTTCCGCCACCTTGTAAAACGGAAATCCAGCCTATGACCCGTATTCTTCCCGGCATTCTTGCCATGGCCGCCATCGTGGTGGCATCGAATATCCTGGTTCAGTTCGTCATCGGCGACTGGCTGACCTGGGGTGCCTTTACCTATCCCTTTGCCTTTCTGGTCACAGATGTGATGAACCGCGTCTATGGTGCCGCGCCTGCGCGTCGGATCGTGCTGGCCGGTTTCGTCGTCGGGGTCGTCTGCTCGCTGATTGCCGCCGGTTTTGACAAGACGACGCTGCGGATCGCGATCGCGTCGGGCACCGGCTTTCTGACCGCCCAGCTTCTGGATGTCGCCATCTTCGACATGCTCAGAAAAGCACGCTGGTGGGTCGCGCCGCTGGCATCGACGCTGGTCGGTTCGGCGGTTGATACCGCGCTGTTCTTTGGCATTGCCTTCTCGGCGGCACTGCCCGCCGACATCAACACGGGCTGGGCGAACGAAGCGGTTCCCCTGCTTGGCTTCGGCCCTGTCACCATGCTGTGGGTTTCCTTGGCAACTGCTGATTGGTTGGTCAAACTGACATTGGCACTACTTGCCCTTGTGCCCTTTCATATCATTGTACGCAATTTGTTGCGCCGAAACCAAGAAATCTGATTGACAGAATCTGGATCTGTGGCACCCTTTCAGTATTACGGCAACTTTTTGAAAGGAGGTGGTCCAGTGTCGAGAGTGATAGTGGAGAGAGGTGTCGGAACAGTCAGGGGGGCCGTGGCCTAGGGGCAGCCCCTTAGGTCGTAAACCCTGATTGGGACCGGACGGAGTCATCCATCCCTAACCGGACCATCTCCGTGGAACTCGCGGGTCGTCATATCTAGGCGGCCCGTTTCCATTTTTACGGTTATCTCAGCCGATCTTCTGCAATAGCGGCTTGCCGGATTTGGCGTGACGGGCAATCAACCCCCGCGACCGGCTGCCGGACGGAACATGCCGTGCGGGAACCGCGCATTTCGCCCGTTCGACCGCATCGGGAAACAGCGTCAACAATTCCTGACGCGCCTCGCGGGACAGGGTTTTCAATGCCTGCTCGCCTATGAAAAAGCTTTCTGACGGGGTGCCATTGGCAAAGATCACCTCGTGATCGTCAAAAACCAGATGGAAATAACTGACCTGTGCGCAGCTTTCATCGACATAGATACCGGGCAGATCCGTCAGGCGAATCGCGGGAATCAGAACCTCAGACTTGCCGAACATTCGCTGGCAGATGGGCGAGGATACCAACATCCTGTGCTGTCGCGAAACCCGCAGATCACATGCAGGAAATCCGTTCCCCAATGCGCCCGCCGAAATATGCACCGGGCGCAACCGGTCATTTCGACGCTGCATTTCCACGGTGACCGTCCGCGCCAAGGCAAGGCGCAGCGGCTGGCATCCATGATCCAGGGTGCGCACAAGCCTGCCGGGGGTCAGGTCTTCGACGGCAATCGGGCCGTCTTTGGTGTCGATCATCGATCCATCGGCGAAACAGATCATCGCGAATGGCAGGTCGAAACGAAATGATTCGACGCTGGTCAGCGCTTCATAATTCGTCGCGCTGCCAAGGGTGATGTCCTGAATATCCTCAAGCGCGAATCCGGCATTGTTGAAACCGGCCAATTCAAAGTCATGCACCCGCAGGATGGTGCGGCCATCCGTCAGGCGAAACGCATACATCGGTACGACCAAGGTCGCGCCGCCAGCCAACGTCACGACGCTGTCGTTGAATACGCCCAACTCCTCGATTGCGATGATCGGTCCGCCATCCGAATCGGCAAAACCCTCGTTCGGCTCGGAAACAGTCGTGTCGATCTCGGGATTGGTGCCTATCAGATCGTTGTCATGCAGCAATCCCCCCGGACCATTGGCGGGATCATTCACGATAAAAATGGAATCGGTATAATCTGACTGCTGCAGCGAAGTTCCTGCAAGCAATATGTTTGAAGCAACCGAGGTCGGCGCAACAACCCCCCAGGTCGGAACATAATCCGGCATCTGCAACCCTCGTGAACACTGGCCGCTCCGCGACCAAACCAGTTAAAACAACGCATCCTTCGGTCGGGAAAACATGCGACCGAACTCTCTCTAAAAGATACATTCGGGCCGCGCGGTCAATTCCCAGCAGATTAAATCTATCTGAAAATACAGGGGTCTCAGCTTGCCAAACGAGGAAAAGCAGGAATTCTTCCCTGGCCCAAGGCCATCAGACCAGAGATCTGAACGGCCCCGCGCCAGCGATTCCCCATGCAAAACGCTCGATCAGGCCCGTTCGATCGCCAGGGCAATGCCCTGCCCGCCACCGATACACATCGTGACAATGGCGCGCCGCGCCGCGCGGCGCTCTAGTTCATACAGGGCCTTGATGGTCAGGATTGCGCCGGTTGCCCCGACAGGATGGCCAAGTGCAATGGCGCCGCCGTTCGGGTTCACCCGGTCCGAATCCAGCCCCAGCCCGCGATTCACCGCCAATGCCTGAGCAGCAAATGCTTCGTTTGATTCAATGATGTCGAAATCCTGCGCCGCCAACCCGATTTTTTTCAGCAAGGCCTGAACCGCCGGGACCGGCCCGATTCCCATCACCTCCGGGCGCACACCTGCGACGGCATAACCCAGAATCCGCGCCCGCGGTTGCAACCCCTCGCGTCTGGCGGCATCGGCGCGGGCCAGAACCAGAGCCGCCGCGCCATCGTTGATGCCACTGGCATTGCCGGCCGTGACCGATCCTTCCTTGCGGAAAACGGGCTTCAGGGCATTCAGCTTTTCAAGGCTGGTGCCTTTGGGATGTTCGTCGGTGTCGAACATCGTCGCACCCTTTCGCCCGCGAATTTCGATTGGCACGATCTGGTCCCGGAAAAATCCCGCCTCAATCGCCTGAGCCGCACGGCGTTGCGATTCCAGCGCGAATTCATCCTGTGCCTGCCGCGAAACATCATGTTCGGCGGCAACATTTTCGGCCGTCACCCCCATGTGGCCGGTTCCCATCGGGCAGGTCAGCGCCCCCAGCATCATGTCCAGCATCTTCTGATCGCCCATCTTCGCACCGAAACGCGCCGATGTGACGGCATAGGGCGCGCGCGACATGCTTTCCGCCCCGCCCGCGACGGCAAAATCCGCATCGCCAAGCATCAATGCCTGCGCCGCAGACACGATTGCCTGCGCCCCCGAACCGCATAAACGGTTCACGTTCATGGCCGGAGTGGTCTCGGGCACGCCGGAATCCAGCATCGCGACGCGACTAAGATAGGCATCGCGCGGTTCTGTATTGATCACATGGCCGAAAACGACCTGCCCGATCAGGTCCGGCGCAATATCCGCACGTGTGATGGCCGCACCCGTCACGGCAGTTGCCAATTCGATCGGCGGGATCGCGGCAAGGCTTCCGCCAAAGGTTCCAATGGCGGTGCGTGCACCGGACAATATGACGATATCGTTGTCGGACATGGGCCCGGCCTCCTCCGCTTTCCTCGGATCGATCATATGGCGCAGCGCAACTGCCGCAAGTGCCCGCAACTTATGTGCCGCAACGTTGCCATATCAAAATTGCGACTTCGCACCAAAGCCCCTAACCTGCCGTCAGGCTTTGTGAGGAACCGGTTTTACCAATGAGTGATGAGTTTACGACTTGCCGAGACATGCTTGCCAACCGGCGCTATATCCTGAGTTCCCTTGTCCCCTTTCACCGCGATCCAGCGGGCCGGGTTCTGGTCGGCGACCTTTGGCATCGCGACCTGATGATGCATCTGGAATACATCCCGGACCTGACGATCCTTGCCGCTGAAACATCCGCCCCGCCCGAAGGCGACCTGATGCCGGTCGAGCCAAATCCGGGCCAGAAGCTGCGCTTCGTCGCCACCGGACCGGTTCTGACAGGACGACGCCAGCTTCCGGCCGCCTTGCCGCACATGCGCCGTATCATGCAACAAGAGCTGCGCGATGCCGATGTCGTCCATAGTGGCGTAGCCGGCTGGCCCATTCCCCCGGGGGTCCTGCTGAACCCGATGACCATTCGCCGGGGCCTGCCGCTGATCATCGCCATCGAAAGTGCCTTTTGGCGCATTCCCAAAGGCACCAGGGCCGGAACAAGATGGCGGGTCGAGGCCGCGGCAACCGAACGTTTTGCGCGCTGGTCGGCTGCGCGCGCCACGCTCGGCATCTATACCCACAAGTCCTACGCAACATCCCTGCCCGTCGGCAAAGGGGCCATGTCGGCCGTCACACCGGCGTCGTGGATCCGGCAGGAAGACGTGATTTCCGCGGATCAACTGGCATCACTGTGGCACGACAAGCCTACGGATCTGCGCATCTTGCTGGCATCACGTCTGACCGTCGAAAAAGGCATCGGAACGGTCTTGCAGGCCCTGCGCCAGCTAGAGGAAACCGGCCGTTCGATTCAAATCGACATCGTCGGCAGCGGCACCATGTCGGATGAAATCCGGGACTTCGCCACATCGGCAAGCCATGTTCGGGTGACAATGCTGCCCGAAGTCAGCTATGCGACCGAGTTTCTGCCGCTGCTGCGCAAATATCACGCGATATTGGTGCCCACCATCGGCGATGAACAGCCTCGGGTCATCCTCGATGCGTTTTCTCAGGGCGTGCCGGTGATCGCGGCCGATACCGCCGGAAACTGCGAGGTTGCCACCGACGGCATCAACGCCCTCATGTTCGAACGCGGCAATCCGGATGGCCTGGCTCGCTGTCTGTCGGATCGAAACCTGACCCCAGCACGGCTGCACAAGCTGGCCGATGCCGCGCGCGACAAGGCGGTGAACTGCACCCATCAAATGATGCACCGTCAACGCGCGGACCTGCTTGTCCGGGCCTTGGCTGGCAAGCTGCCTTCGCGCTGACATGAACCCTCCGCGTATCAAGCTGCGCCTGCAATATGCGCCAACGCTCGTGCTTGGCCCGGGCAAGGCCGAACTGCTTGAAGCGATTTCCCGCACCGGTTCAATATCTGCCGCAGGTCGCGAAATGGGCATGAGCTATCGCCGCGCATGGGCTTTGGTCGAAGAGATGAACGCAGGCTTTTCCACCCCTGTGGTCGACAGCAGCCGGGGCGGGCCGGGCGGTGGCGGCGCAGTTTTGACCCCGACCGGACACAAGGTCCTGCACCATTTCAGACAGCTCGAAGACATCCTGCGCGACCATGGCGCACAAGACATCGAGGCGATCAGCAAACTATTGAAATAACTTCGGAAACACGCCCCCTATCGGGCAACAAAAACCTGCGTATCCCAGCCCTCGCATTTGGCCATCAGATCGTCTGGCAAGGGCTGGTCAACAAATACCGCATCCAGCCTGGCCATTGATATAATCCGAACCGGCGCAGAACGCTGCAATTTGCTGATATCGGTCACCAGAAAGGTCTTGCGCGCCAGACCCGCTATCGCGCGACTGACGCGAACCTCTTCCATGTCGAAATCCAGCAAATCCCCATCCGAATCCAGCGCCGAGGTTCCGATGATCGCGAAATCCGGCTTGAACTGGGCCATGAAATCCGTCGTAAGATCGCCAACCAGCCCTCCATCGGACCGACGCAGCGCGCCTCCGGCCACCATGATGTCGCAGCTTTCATTGCCCACCAGAATATTGGCAACATTCATATTGTTGGTGATCACCGTCAAATTGCGATGACTCATCAACTCGCGCGCGACGGCTTCGGTCGTGGTGCCTAGGTTGAGAATGATCGAACTGTTGTCGGGGATCTGGCTTGCGCAGGTGCGGGCGATGCTGGCCTTGGCTGCGTCGTTCATCCGACGGCGTTCTTCATAGCCGATATTGCTGACACCACTGCGCAAGACCGCACCGCCATGCACACGGTCCAGCATTCCCTGATCGGAAAGCTCGCCCAGATCACGGCGGATCGTCTGCAGGGTGACATCAAATTTTTCGGCCAGCTCCTCGACACCGACCCGGCCCGACACACGTGCCAGATCCAGAATTTCACGTTGACGAATATTCAGCACCATTTCCCGATTCCCGGCTTGCCCTTTCCTCACGAAAGCGTCATGTGCGTTTTTTGTCAATTCGAATAAAAACGCGTTAAAACGAACATAATTGTTGACATATCGCGCAACAACATGATCCGATCTTCGCAAGCAGGAGGAACCCATGTCCGACATCACCGACCTCTTCATCATCGGCGGAGGCATCAACGGTTGCGGCATCGCACGCGACGCAACCGGTCGTGGCCTGACGGTACGCCTCGCCGAAATGGGGGATCTTGCACAAGCCACCAGCTCGAAATCGACCAAATTGTTCCATGGCGGCCTTCGCTATCTGGAATATCTCGAACTGCGATTGGTCCGCGAGGCATTGAAAGAACGGGAAACCCTGTTGCGCGCCATGCCCCATATCAGCTGGCCGATGCGCTTCGTTCTGCCTCTTGATCCGAAAATGACCTTCGAATCAGACACACCGGTCAGCCGGGCACTTGCAACGGTCATGCCCTGGAACAAAGGGCATCGACCGAATTTCCTGATCCGGGCTGGACTGTTCCTCTATGATCACCTCGGTGGCCGCAAGATTCTGCCGGGCACCAGCTCGATCAACCTGAAAACCACCCCCGAAGGCGCCCCCTTGAACGGACGGCTGCAAAAAGCCTTTGAATACAGCGATTGCTGGATAGATGATGCCCGCCTCGTATCCCTGAACGCGCGGGACGCGGCAATGAAAGGGGCCGACATCATGGTCGGCGCCAAAGTCACCGAAGCCATCCGCCAGGACGGGCTATGGCGTGTCGCGCTTGAAGACGGCCGCGTGTACCGCGCACGTGCCCTGGTCAATGCGGGTGGCCCATGGGTTGGGCGCGTCATCCGCGAGGTCGCGCATCTGGACAGCACCGAGACCGTTCGCCTCGTCCGCGGAAGCCATATCGTGGTTCCCAAGCTATATGATCACGACAAGGCATATTTCTTTCAGGGTGCCGATGGCCGGATCATCTTTGCCATCCCCTATCAAGATGACTTCACCTTGATAGGCACAACCGATCGCGACCACGATGGCAGCCCGCTCGAGGCAACATGCACACCAGAAGAGCAGGAATATCTCTGCAACTTCGCATCGCAATACTTCGCCAAACCCGTCACAGCCGACCAAATCGTCTGGACCTACTCCGGCGTACGCCCGCTATACGACGACGGAGCGAAATCCGCGACCGCAGCAACGCGGGATTACGTTCTTTCGCTGGATGAGCAGGGGGCGCCCTGCCTGAACGTGTTTGGTGGCAAGATTACCACCTATCGCCGCCTCGCCGAGCATGCCATTGAAAAACTTCTGCCGCACTTCGCGCAAACCGGCCCCGCCTGGACTGCCGGAGCCCCGTTACCCGGAGGAGACTTTCCCGTGGATGGCGTCGAACGGCTCATTGAAGATCTCAAGAAAAAATTTGTTTTCCTGACAGATCGTTGGGCGACTCGATTGGTACGGGCCTATGGAACCGATGCCGAACTCGTCCTGAACGGCGCGCAACAGGAAAGTGACCTTGGGCATAGCTTTGGCGCAGATTTGACCGAGGCCGAAATCAACTGGCTCATGACACATGAATTTGCCCGCTACGCTGAAGATGTGGTGTGGCGCAGAAGCAAACTCGGCCTCTGCCTGAGCCAAGAAGAAATTGTCGCGATCGACAGCTGGATGGAAAGTTCGAGACAGGTAGCGTAGCCCCTAGAACGAAACCGCCAATTCAACGAAGAAGACGGATACCCAGAACTAGTCTTCTTCTTCGTCAAAATACCCCTAGTGCCTTGCTCAATTCCGCCAACAAGATGGGTATTTGTGCAAAGAAGAAATGAACAGAGGAGAGCAGCGATGACAATTCTTGCCATGGACCAAGGGACCACATCATCGCGCGCCCTGGTTTTTAGTGACGGTCTGCAAGTTATCGCAGGGGCCCAACAAGAATTTCAGCAACACTTTCCACAATCGGGCTGGGTTGAGCATGAGGTGGATGATATCTGGACCACCAGCGCCGCAACGGCACGCGGTGCAATCGAAAAGGCTGGGAACCCGCGCATAGACGCGATCGGCATCACGAATCAACGCGAGACCGTTTTGATCTGGGATCGCCAGACCGGGCAGCCTATCCACCGCGCCATCGTCTGGCAGGACCGGCGCACGGCAGATGCCTGTGCCCGGCTTAAGGAGGACGGTGTCGAGCCAGAGATTTCCGAGACAACGGGCTTGTTGCTGGATCCTTATTTCAGCGCAACGAAAATCGCCTGGATGCTCGATCGCGTTGACGGCGCACGCGCACGCGCCGAACGTGGAGAATTGGCATTTGGTACGGTTGATAGCTTTCTGATCTGGAAGCTCACGGGTGGTAAAGCGCATGTCACCGATGCAACGAATGCCTGCAGAACCATGCTGTTTGATATTCGCAAAGGCGAATGGTCCGCGGATATGTGCAAACTGTTTAACATTCCCCTGGCAATATTGCCGCAGGTCAAGGACAGCGCCGCGGAGTTCGGAGAAACACGGCCGGACCTTTTCGGCCGCGCCATTCCCATATTGGGCGTCGCAGGAGATCAGCAGGCGGCGACCGTGGGGCAGGCATGCTTTCAGGCGGGAATGCTGAAATCGACTTATGGAACGGGCTGCTTCGCCCTGCTCAATACAGGAGAACAGGCCGTCCGCTCGGAGAACCGGTTGTTGACGACCATTGCCTATAGGCTGGACGGCAAGACCACCTTCGCGCTTGAGGGCAGTATCTTCATTGCCGGCGCGGTTGTGCAATGGCTGCGGGATGGTTTGAAAATGATCCGCGAAGCCGGTGAAACTCAGGATTTGTCGCAGAACGCCGACGACAGCCAACAGATCATCATGGTGCCGGCCTTTACCGGCCTGGGTGCGCCGCATTGGGATCCTGAGGCCCGTGGGGCAATTTTCGGACTGACGCGCAACACCGGCCCTGCGGAACTGGCTCGTGCGGCGCTGGAAAGTGTCGGGTTTCAGACCCGAGACCTTCTGGAAGCCATGCGGGCGGATTGGCGCGATGCCGGAGATGCGGTCTTGCGCGTCGACGGCGGCATGACAGCCAGTCAGCCGGCAATGCAATTTCTTGCCGACATTCTGGGCGCTCCGGTCGACCGGCCAAGCAACACCGAAACCACGGCGCAGGGCGCAGCCTGGCTTGCCGGCTATCGCGCGGGTATCTGCCCCCCGCCCGAGGAATATGCCAAGGCCTGGCGGCTGGACCGGCGCTTTGAGCCATCAATGACCGCAGAGATGCGCGATCGGCGGTATTCCGCGTGGCAACGCGCGGTCAAGGCGGTGATGGCTGTCTGACTTTTGGGAATGTGATTTCCCCTCTGGTCGTTTTCCCCTAGTATCATGGGAAAACGACCAGAGGGCAGGATGAACAGGTTTCTGAAACTCGCAATCGTCGGGCTTGTCGCCTCTTGCGGAGGTGGCACCTATAAGGCCCCGCGCAATCTGGACAATGCTTGCGCCATCGTCGCGGAACGGCCCGCCTATCTGCGCGCCATGAAAAAGGCCGAACGACGCTGGGGCATTCCCGTCCATGTGCAGATGGCTTCGATTCATCAGGAATCCAAGTTTATCGGTGATGCACGAACACCTCATCAATATGCGCTTGGGGTGATTCCGATCGGACGTCAAAGCAGCGCCTATGGGTATTCGCAGGCGCTGGATGGAACCTGGGAGGAATATCTCGAGGAAACCGGCAATCGCCGCGCCCGGCGCAACGACATCAATGACGCCACCGATTTCATGGGCTGGTACATGGATGGCTCGACCAAGCGTCTGGGCATCTCGAAATGGGACGCCACCTCGCAGTATCTGGCCTATCACGAAGGGCGCGCCGGATATGCGCGCAAGTCCTATCTTTCGAAAAGCTGGTTGGTTCGGGTCGCGGGCAAGGTTGGCGAACGTGCCCGCATGTATCGCGCCCAATTGGTGTCTTGCGGCAAGGCGTGAAGGCCAAGGCCTTGCCAAACCTGCAGTTTCGCGCCGATATGGCGATAAGCGGCAGGAGGGCCAATGGACGATCACGACATTCAGGACAAGATACTTGCAAAGGCGCGTTCCAATTTTGCCGAACATCTGGGCGCGCGCCTGACCACGGCAACACCTGACCGGGTCGAATTCGAAATGCCGGTCACCTCGGTTCTCGCCAACACGAATGGCGTTCTGCATGGCGGAGCGATCATGGGACTGGCGGACAATGTCGGCGGTGTTGCGACCATTCTGAATCTGCCGGAAAACCGCGCCACCACGACGGTCGAAAGCAAGACCAACTTTCTGCGCCCCGTCCGGATGGGGGAAACCGTGCGCGCGGTTGCCGAGCCTTTGCATCGCGGTTCGACCACTCAGGTCTGGCAAACGCGGATCATGCGCGAGGACGGCAAGGTCGCGGCAATTGTGACTCAGACGCAGCTTGTGCTTGAATGGCGGGACAAGCACGCCTGAACGGCGGTTCGAAAGGATGGCGCCATGTATAACGTGATTGGTACCTCGAAGGGGCGCAGCATGCGTGTGCTGTGGATGCTGGAGGAACTTGGTCAGCCCTACAGGCACATCAAGGCCAATCCGCATAATGAAGGCGTGATCGAGTTCAATCCGGCGGGCAAGGTTCCGGTGCTGATCGACGATGGCACCCCGATCACCGATTCGACCGCGATCCTGACCTATCTGGCCGATCGGCATGGAGGTTTTACCTATGCAGCGGGCACCCTGGACCGCGCAAGACAGGACAGCCTGACGCAATTCTTGCTGGATGAGTTCGATGCAGCCCTGTGGCTGGCCGCGCGGCACAGCTTTGTTCTGCCCGAAGAAAAGCGGCTTGGCGCCATCAAGAACACGTTGCGATGGGAATTCGAGCGCAGCCAGAAGACATTGATACATCGGATTGGTGAAGGTGAATTCGTCATGGGGGAACGGATGACCGTGCCCGATGTGATCTTGACCCATTGCCTGACCTGGGCGCTGGACGCCAAGTTTCCCGTAGTTGAACACCGGCTGTCCGACTATCTCGACCGAATGCGTCGTCGTCCGGCCTATATCAGGGCAACCAGCCTTTAGTCATGCGCGCCCAGCATCCGCTGCGCAGCGCCCAAGCCCGCCCGTCGCCCCATCGCCAAACAGGCCGTCAACAGATAGCCACCCGTCGGCGCCTCCCAGTCCAGCATTTCGCCGGCGACATACACGCCGGGCAAGGCACATAATTCCAGATCGGGTGTCACCGCCTCAAAGCGGATACCGCCGGCCGAGGAAATCGCATCGCAAAGTGGGCCAGGCCCGTCATGGCGCATCGGCAATTTCCGGGCGAGGTCTGCCCAGGCAGAGGCCTGGGCAGGGTCGGGCAAGGGCCTGCCCCATTCCAGAAGCAGGGCAACCTTGACCGGATCACCAAGAACCCGCCTGAGCCAATTGCCGATCGACAACTTGCCTCGGGGTTTTGCGAAGCGCCGCACGACTTCTGACTCAGTCAGGTCCGGCATCAGATCCAGAAACGCCTTTGATCCATCGCGCATTCTGGCCGACATCTCGTATATGCCACCGCCTTCCACACCATCGCGCGACAAAACCCATTCACCGCGCCCGACCTGACCACGACAATGAATGGCCACGCCCTTGACCGCCTTGCCGAAATGCCGCGCCATCGGCTTGGACCATGTGACGCGGAACCCCATATTCGCGGGTTGAAACGGCGCAAGCGAGACGCCCTTTTCCGCCAGGATCGACACCCATCCGCCATCCGAACCAAGTCTCGGCCAGCTGGCACCGCCAAGCGCAAGCACGGTGACATCCGGGTGCAACAGCTGACGCCCCGACGGGGTGTCAAATTCGAAACCGCCATCCAATCCGGTCCAGCGCCAGCCACTTTGCAACTGCGCCCCCTGTTCACCCAGGCGGCGCAACCAGGCACGCAGCAATGTCGATGCCTTCATGACGGTCGGGAAAACACGCCCGGTCGACCCGACGAACAAGGGCACGCCCAGCCCCTCGGCCCAGGCGACCACCTCTTTCGGGCCCAGACCGCCCAGATCCGGGTCGAGATATTCCCGCAGATCAGCCGGGGCAGAGCGACCGGTTCCGATCTGAAAGCACCGAATGAAATCCTCCAGCGGCTGATCCTTGGTCAGGTTCAAGCCCGACTTGCCTGCCATCAGAAACTTGCGCGCCGGCGTCGGCATGGCTTCGGCCACGATCACGCGATGCCCCGCCTGCGTCAGCGTTTCAGCCGCCATCAACCCTGCTGGGCCGCCACCAATCACCAGGGCATAGCCCGAACGCGTCACCGCCGGCCCCGGCCGATCATGGCAAGGCGAATCAGCGCACGCTCGACCAATGGCATTTGCGGCGCCCGCGAGGCACTACGCAAGGTCTGGTCGGTCGCCAATAATGCGGAAACGGCTTCTTCAAGCGCAGCGGTTCCCCAGCTTTGAGCCTGCCGTGCCATCCGATCGCGCCGGGGGCCGAAAACCGGCGGTCGCTGCCGCGACAACCCTGCCCCTGGCCCTTGCGGATCAACCGAGGCCAGATGCAGCGTCCTGAAATGGCGCAATGCTGCGATACACAGCGAAACAGGCGTCACGCCCTGACCTTCGATCCGACGCAACAGCTGGCCCAGCTCGGCGGCCCGCCCCTCGGCCACGACATGCAACACCTCATCAAGCCCCGCTTCGATGGTCGCGGGTGCCATCAACGCGATTTCGGCCGGGGTCAGTGGGGTGGAATCCCCGTATTTATACAATCCGATCTTCTCGATGGTCTGGCGCATATCGCCCGGATCAAGGGCGCGCGCCAAGGTCGTCAGGTCGCGCATCGCCTCGCGCGAAATATCGCGCAATCCGGCGGCCTCCAACCAGCGGCGAATTTCCTCTTCGCCAGGCGGATCATCATAGATCGGTGCCGCAACCGCCTGCTTGTGCGGTTCAAACAACTTCCGCAACGCCGAGGACTTGGCCAACCCGGATGCCGTCACAACCATGACCGCATCACCCGCACGCCATTCGGCCAGGGCCTGGGCAATCGCGTCGGCGGCATTGTCCGGGGTATTTTCGACCAGCACGACCCGCTGTCCCGGAAAAAACCCGACTTCCTTGATGGCATCCATCAACAGCGCCGGATCCTTTTTCAGCGACCCGCCCGCAAGTCGCGTCAGACGCATTTCCTCTTCGGCATTTTCGCCGGTCAGCGCCTTGACGGCCTCGGCCCGCTTCAATGATACGCGCATGGCGTCCTGACCATAGATCAGCAACGCGGGGCGCGATGGATCCGGCCGCGCGACATAGCGGGCGATTTCGCCGCCCTTGAGATTCATGTTTCCGGCAACGCAGGTGAATCGGCCAGCAGTCTGGTCACAACCTGATCGGCAAGCATGCGCGCCAATCGACGCCGGGCATCCGCCTCGGCGGTCAGGGTCGCGATGGTGGTCCCCGTCGTCGAATAAGAGCTGAAGGTGCTGACACGCCCCGATGACAGGGCCCGCCCGCGACTGTCCTTCAGCACATAATCGGCGGTGCCGTTCAACGAATAGCGGGTGGTGACCTGCTCTTGCGTGATGGCCTGCGACACGACACCGATGCTCAGCCGGTAATCGAGGTCAAAGGCGTCGGCCGATTCAGGCCCAAGCCGCTGCGCGATCTGGGTGTTGAATACGAATTCCTGATAATCATCGGGATCGCGCGGCCGAACCTTGCCGAACAGACGTTTGCCTGCCCCTTGCGGTCCATAGACAGGCTGCAACCCGCAGGCCGACAAAGCCAGCACGCCCAAAAGGGCCGCCCGGCGCCCTATGCGATTACGCGACCACATTCACAATCCGTCCCGGCACGACGATCAGCTTCTTGGGCGATGCACCTTCCAGAAATCGGATCACGGTTTCATCGGCCATCACCAAGGCTTCGATCTGATCCTTTGGCATATCTTTGGCGACACTGATTTCGGCCCGGCGCTTGCCATTGATCTGAATTGGCAAAGTGACCGTATCATCTTCCAGCAATGCCGGATCGGCCTTGGGCCAGGGCGCATCAACCACCATGCCCTGCCCGTCGGCCATGGACCAGAGATCTTCGGCCATATGCGGCACCATAGGCGCCATCAGCTGCGCCATGATCCGCAATGCCGCCTTGCGTGGTGCGCCATCCGCCTTGGATTTCGCAATCGCATTGGCCAGTTCGTAAAGCTTGGCGACCGCCTTGTTAAAGGCAAAGCCCTCGATCGATCTGGTCACATCCGCAATCGCGCGATGGGCCGAACGAATCAGCGCCGGGTCATCAATATCTGCCCCGGTCTCTTCCGCCAGTCGCCAAACGCGGGTCAGAAACTTGTAGGCAGCTTCGGCGCCGGCGGCGGTCCATTCGACGTCACGCTCGGGCGGGCTGTCGGACAGCATGAACCAGCGCGCGGTATCGGCGCCGAAGCTATCAACGATGTTCACCGGATCGACGACGTTCTTCTTCGATTTCGACATCTTGGCCGAGGGGATGATCTCGACCTCGGTGCCGTCGGCCAGCCTGCCGTCGGTCACATCCTCGGGCAGGTGATAGACCGGACGCCCCTTGGCATCGCGGGTCATGTAGATCTCGTGCGTGACCATGCCTTGGGTGAACAGCGCGTCGAAGGGTTCCTTCGCGGCCTCGGGCAGGTGGCCGGTCTTGACCATCGCACGGGCGAAAAAGCGCGAATACAGCAGGTGCAGGATCGCGTGCTCGATACCGCCGATATACTGGTCCACGTTCATCCAGTAATCCGCATCGGCGCGGTTCGTCGGCGTGTCGGCACCGGGGCTGGTGAAGCGGGCGTAATACCAGGACGAATCGACGAAGGTGTCCATCGTGTCGGTTTCGCGGCGCGCGGCCCCGCCGCATTTCGGGCAGGTTGCCTGACGCCAGGTCGGGTGGCGATCCAGCGGGTTGCCCGGCACGTCGAAACTCACATCCTGCGGCAGAAGGACCGGCAGGTTCTCCTTGGCCTCGGGGACGGTGCCGCAGCTGTCGCAATGCACCACCGGGATCGGGCAACCCCAGTAGCGCTGGCGCGAGATGCCCCAGTCGCGCAGGCGGAACTTGGTCACGCCCTCGCCATAGCCCTGCGCCTCGGCATGGGCGATGGCGGCGTCGACGGCGGCCTCGCCGGTCTGGTCGGCATCGCCCGCAAAGCCGCGGACATAGGTAACAGTCTCGGATTTCAGCGGCACGAAAGGCGCGGCGGCGACCAGCTCGTCCGCCTGTTCCAGCGTCATCCCCGGCTGACCGAAGGTCGCGCGGATCGGCAGGCCGTATTTGGTGGCGAATTCATGGTCGCGTTCGTCATGCGCCGGGCTGCCGAAGATCGCGCCGGTGCCGTAATCCATCAGCACGAAATTCGCGACCCAGATCGGCAGCTGCCAGTTCGGGTCCAGCGGATGGGTGACGGTCAGGCCGGTGTCGAAGCCCAGCTTGGGCGCAGTCTCGATCGCCTCTTCGGTGGTGCCGATGCGCTTGCATTCCTCGATGAAGGCGGCGACCTCGGGGCGGGTTTCGGCCAGCTTTTTCACCAGCGGATGATCCGGCGACAGCGCGGCAAAGCTTGCGCCCATCAGCGTATCGGGACGCGTGGTATAGACCTCGATCGCCTCGAAGCCCTCGGGCGCATCGACGGTGGCAAAGCGGAACTGCAGCCCGCGCGACTTGCCGATCCAGTTGGCCTGCATCAGGCGCACCTTTTCCGGCCAGCCCGACAGCCCGTCCAGCGCCGACAGCAGCTCGTCACTGTAGTCGCTGATCCTGAAGAACCACTGGGTCAGCTCCTTGCGCTCGACCGTGGCACCCGACCGCCAGCCCTTGCCGTCGATGACCTGTTCATTGGCCAGAACGGTCATGTCGACGGGGTCCCAGTTCACCTGCGCCGATTTACGCGTGATCAGGCCCGCATCCAGCATGTCCAGGAACATCGCCTGCTGCTGATGCACGTAATCGTCGTCACAGGTCGCGAATTCGCGGCTCCAGTCGATGGACAGGCCAAGCGGCTTCAGCTGGTCGCGCATCGTGGCGATATTGGCATAGGTCCAGTCGCGGGGATGGCCGCCCTGCTCCATCGCGGCGTTCTCGGCGGGCATGCCAAAGGCGTCCCAGCCCATCGGGTGCAGCACGCTGAACCCCTGCGCGCGCTTGAACCGCGCCACCACGTCGCCCATCGTGTAGTTGCGGACATGGCCCATATGGATGCGCCCCGAGGGATAGGGGAACATCTCCAGCACGTAGTATTTCGGTCGCTCGTCGCGGATGGCGGTAAAGCTGCCGGCCTCGGCCCAGGCTTTTTGCCACCGGGCTTCGCTGCTGGAGGGATCATAGGGCATAGCGGTCCTCGGGCGTCATTCGTTGCCCGCAGGGTTTATACGCGCGGGCAGGTCTGGTCCAGTGCCGCGACCTGCCTTGAATCGCCCTTAAAGACGGCCGTCCTGCAAACGCAACTGACGTGCGCGCGTCAGAATCGCATCCTCGACCGCGCGGACCGTGCCCGGCGCGACTGCGGAACCGCCCGCCCCTTGCAACGACAGCTTCAGGCTGCGCGCATCCAGCGCGGGATCGCTGATCTTGATCGTGGCACGATATGACCGCCCACCCCCCGGCGGTGTGCCGTAGCCTGTGGTGATGACGCCGGTGAATGGATCCACGGCCTGCACCGGCAGAAAATTCAGCACTTCGAGGCTGGCATTCCACAGATACTTGTTCACGGCGACATTGTAATTGGGGTTTTCGCTGTTCTGGAACAGATCCCAAATCGTGCTGCCGCGGGTTTCCGGGCTCATGTCGGCGTCATATTGTTCGACATTGCTATTGCCACCGCCACCACAGGCGGCCAAGCCGGCACAAAGCGTCGTTGCAATAATCAGGCGCGCGGCGCGTGCGGTCGTCATGCGGTCCCCCGGTATTTCCGTCCGAGGCAGCTTTAGCGCGGAACGCCCCTGCGCCACAAGCGCCTTGGCATCAAAGGCCCGCGCGATCAGGCCCCGACGCGCCCCGTTCACATTCCCGCCCACGGCAATGTGTGGCGCATGTGCATCACAGAATGAAGGAAAGCCACGGTGAAAAACCTGATTTCGTTGCATCACGGCCCCGAAAGAGTGAAACAAGCTGCATACCCAGGGCGGGCCACCGGTTTGGGCATCAGAGAGACAAGAGGGAACAAAGACCATGAAAAAGGTTCTTTTCGCGACAACCGCGCTGGTCGTGTCCGGCGGCATCGCGGCTGCTGACGTCACCATTTCGGGCTATGGCCGTACCGGTGTTCTGTACCAAGAAGACGGTGTCCGTGGCGGCAACACCAACGACGCAATCGTTCAATCGCGCCTGCGCATGAACGTCGACGCTTCGACGTCGAGCGATTCCGGCATCGACTTCGGTGGCCGTGTCCGTGTGCAGTGGGACCAAGGCGACGCGTCGACCACGCTTGCACCGGGCTACATCTACCTGTCGGCTCAAGGTCTGCGTGTTGAAATCGGCAACTCGAACACCGCTTACGACTCGGCCGGCCTGATGTACGCACCTGAAATCGGTGTGTTCGACCGCTCCTACGGTACGCCGCGCGGTCTGTTCTACGCATACAACACCGACAACTACCCGAACCGCTACCTGACCGCTGGTGAGGAAGAAGACCTGGGTCTGAACGACTACATGGGTATCTTCGCTTCCTACACCGTCGGCGACCTGACGGTTCGCGGCTCGGTTGTGAACCCTGACCAGGTGACCCCGAACAGCCTGCTGGACAAAGAGATCGGCATCTCGGTCGACTATGTCTGGAACAACATCGAACTGTCGGCTGCTGCTGTTCAGGACGGCTTCGGCATCCAGGGCAACGACCAGTACTTCGCTGGTGTTCGTTACGGCTTCAACGACATGGCTCATGTCGGCCTGAACTACAACGACAACGGTTCGTTCAGCGAGTCGATTGACTACGTTGATGCGGCCGGTCTCGATCAGACCGCTGTGTTCGACGAGAACTTCGGCACCACCTGGACCCTGTATGGTGATTACACCTTCGGTCTGACCACCGTCGAAGGCTATGTCGCTCATAACGACGCCGACGACATCAACGAAACCAGCACCGCATTCGGTCTGGGCGCAAACTACGACCTGGGCGGCGCGCGTCTGTCGGGTTCGGTTCAGCGCGGGTTCAACGAGCTGTACACCGCTGACATGGGTGTTCGCTTCGACTTCTGATCGAAACGATCCCTATGAGAATTATAAAGAGCGGGCCTTGCGCCCGCTCTTTTCTTTTTGTTTTGTCGCCCCATGGGCTTGAATGACATCAATAGCCGCGTCCGCGCGGCCGAAATCGCCGCAGGTCGCGAAACAGGGTCCGTCACGCTGATTGCCGTCAGCAAGGTGCAGCCCGCAGAACGGGTCACGGCCGTTCTGGATCAGGGCCATCAGGTCTTTGGCGAAAACTACGTCCAGGAAGCGCAGGGGAAATGGCCCGAATGGCGCCAACGATACCCCGATGTTTCGGTCCACATGATTGGTCCCCTGCAATCCAACAAGGCCAGAACCGCCGTCGAACTGTTCGACGCGATTCACAGCCTCGACCGGATTTCACTGGCCCGCAAGCTGGCGCGACATATCGACGAACTGGGTGTTTCGCCGCAACTGTTCATCCAGGTCAACACCGGCGATGAACCACAAAAGGCGGGGATCCTCGCGGATGAATTGCCCGGCTTTATCAAATCCTGTCAGGAGTTGGGGCTGCGCCCCCATGGGTTGATGTGCATCCCCCCCGAATCCGAGGATTCAACGCCGCATTTCAGGCTGTTACGCCGGCTGGCACAGGAAAATGACCTTCCCGGCCTGTCAATGGGGATGAGCGCCGATTTCGAAAGCGCGATCGCCGAAGGCGCAACGCATATCCGCGTCGGTTCGGCCATTTTCGGCGCCCGAAACTACGGCTAGGCCAAGCGCGCCGGCCCCGGCACGATCACCTTTGTTCCAGGGCCGATATGGCGCAGGATCCACAACAGATCCTGCCGCGCAAAGGCGATGCAGCCTTCGGTTCCATAGCCCGGCCTGCGCCATTGATGCAGGAAAATTGCGGATCCACGGCCCGCCACGGCATCAGGCCAGTTCCAATCTGTCGTCAGCACGACATCATAAAGCGGATCGGCCCGGCGCATTTTCTCATGGCTGGCGGCAAGTGGCGCAAGACAGTGATGATTATAGGCTGCGTGATCCGATTCGTCGCACCAAAGATCGCGCGGACCGATCGGGCGCGCCCAACCCGCAGGCCGTGCAAGGCGATCGGCCCGATACCACAGGCCTGTGACGCGATGGACCCCGATCGGTGTGGCCTTGTCGCCCTCGGCCTTGGCAGACGTTACGCCACTTCGCCCGATACTGCAGGGAAATATCCGGTTGCGAAACCTGATCCCCTGCGGTGTGAGCACAAGATCTTCGCGCTTCACAGCAAATGCCCCGATTTGCGGGCCTTGATGTCCAGATACTTGCTGTTGAACGGATTTCGGGCCGTGACCAGCGGGACGCGTTCCCGAACATCGATCCCGTGCCCCTGCAACATATCGACCTTGCGCGGATTGTTGGTCATCAACCGAACCTTTCCAAACCCAAGACGCGCCAGCAACGCCGCGCCGATCCGGAAGTCACGTTCGTCATCTTCGAAACCAAGCCGATGATTCGCTTCGACGGTATCAAAACCCTGATCCTGCAAATCATAGGCGCGCATCTTGTTGGCCAGCCCGATCCCCCGCCCTTCCTGATTGAGATATAGCAGTATTCCGGCCCCTTCCTCGCCCATCGCCTGCAGCGCCGCATGCAATTGTGGCCCGCAATCGCATTTCAAACTGCCCAGAACATCCCCGGTATAACAGGCCGAATGCAGGCGGGTCAGAACCGCCGAATCGCGCGAGGGATCACCGATCTCGATGGCATAATGTTCGGCGCCGCCATCATCCGGCCGGAAGATATGCAGGCGCGACCGTTCAGCCAGGGCAAGCGGCAGACGCGCCGCCGCCACGGGGTCCATCGCCGCCTCGCCCGCAAGCTGTGCCAGAACGGCCCCCGGTGCCAGCACTGTCAGGCCTGCGGGTGCATGGGCGGGCACGACCAGCGCCGCAGGCAGCAATTGTGCCGACTTCACCAACGCAAGCGCCGCCATATGCGGTGTCGCATCCCCATCGCGCAACGTGAAAAGCGGCCCCTTCATCGGTGTCATCAGATCACCAGCGGGATCCGCAAGTGCGCGCAGCCATTTCAGATCCGAATCCTCGGGCAGTTCGATCCGGCCCAGGCCGTCATCGTAAACCCGCGCCTTCAGCGTTTCCGCCCTGCGTGCCGTCAACGCCAGAACCGGTGTCCCCAAAGCCTTGAAATCCTGCAAGCGTTCGGCGGACAGTGTCTCGACCGCCGCCACGAGATGGCCGCCAAGAATAACCGGCAGCCCCATGCGCAGATCGGCGCGGGCACGAGAAATGGTCTCGGCAAGGGTCGGAACAAGGCTCATATCGGGTCTTCAGCCCCCGGAATATTGAAACAATTTGAAACATAGTGGCTTTTTCCGACAACTCCATGTGAGAATTTCGACATGTCGCTGGACGGAGCCGCAGTTGCACCCCACTCCTTTGCGCAATGAGGCAAAGGAGGCAAGTATGCCCGGACTGAAAAAGATCCTGCTGGTCGATGACGAAGAAGACCTGCGCGAAGCATTGGCGGAACAACTTGTCGCGACCGACGAGTTCGACGTGATCGAAGCCGGCACCGGCGCCGAAGCAGTCGAAGCGACAAAGAACGCCATCTATGATCTGGTGATTCTGGATGTCGGGCTGCCCGACACCGATGGTCGCGAACTGTGCAAGAAACTGCGCAAGCTGAACGTCAAATGCCCGATTGTCATGTTGACCGGACATGACACTGATGCCGACACGATTCTGGGTCTGGACGCCGGTGCGAATGATTATGTCACCAAACCATTCAAGTTCCCGGTCCTTCTGGCCCGCCTGCGTGCCCAGCTGCGCACCCATGAACAATCCGAAGACGCGATCTTTCAGCTCGGCCCATACACGTTCAAGCCAGCAATGAAGATGCTGGTTGACCAGAAGGACCGCAAGATCCGGTTGACCGAGAAGGAAACCAACATCCTGAAATTCCTGTATCGTGCTCAGGATGGGGTGGTGCCGCGCGATGTGCTGCTGCACGAGGTCTGGGGCTATAACGCGGGCGTGACCACGCACACGCTGGAAACGCATATCTATCGTCTGCGTCAGAAGATCGAGCCCGATCCCGGCAATGCCCGCTTGCTGGTGACAGAATCGGGCGGCTACCGGTTGGTGGCCTGACCGCGGGCTGCGCCAACTGCGCGACCCCGTAAATACAGGCAGTTCCAGGCCCGGCCTCCAAGGCCGGGCTTTTTCATGTCACGAAACCGTCACCGGTCGAACCCGCCGGGAACCGATATTCTGACATTGCGTTATACCCGCGAAGCCCAGTGGCCGGAGGATGCGGTCACACCTCTCTCTCTGATGCCCCGGTGTTCCTACACCGGGGTATTTCCGTTCAGATCACCCGCGATCATGTGGCAGGGTCCAGTCTTCGACGGGACCGATCGGCAAGATCCGGTGGGGATTGATCATGTCATGGCTGAAATAATAGTGCCGCACAAAGTGATCCGGCCGCACCGTTGCCGCGACACCCGGCCATTGATACAGCTCGCGCGCCCACCCCCACAGATTGGGAAAATCCACGATCCGCTTGCGGTTGCATTTGAAATGCGTGTGATACACCGAATCAAAGCGGCAGACCGTCGTGAACAGCCGCCAATCGGCCTCGCTCAGGCGTTCTCCTGCCAGATAGCGGTGATCTGCCAACAGGGATTCGATCCATTCGAGGCTGTCAAACAGCGGGGCAACGGCCCTGTCATAAGCTTGCTGAGAGGTCGCGAACCCGGCTTTGTAAACTCCGTTATTCACGCTGTCATAGATGCGTTCGTTCAACTGGCCGATCCGGGCGCGCAGGGATTCCGGATAGTAATCATCGTCATTTCCAGTAATCCGGTCAAAGGCCGAATTCAGCATGCGAATGATATCCGCGCTTTCGTTGGACACGATCGTATCGCGTTCACGATCCCACAGCACCGGAACCGTCACACGCCCGGAAGCCTTTGGATTGGCGCGCAGATAGATCTCGCGCAGGAAACGGCTTCCAAATAGCTGGTCACCCGTTGCGCCGGGGAAATCGCCATCGAAAACCCACCCGTCCCGAAGCATGTCAGGATGCACGACCGACACCCCGATATGATCCGCCAAGCCCTTGATCGCACGAAAGATCAGCGTCCGATGTGCCCATGGACAGGCATATGACACAAACAGGTGATAGCGGCCGCTTTCGGCGGCAAAGCCGGCTTCACCCGTTGGACCGGCCGCGCCATCTGCCGTGACCCAGTTGCGGAACTTTGCGGTATCTCGCTTGAATTCTCCGCCATGCGCCTTGGTGTCATACCATTCGTCCTTCCAGACGCCCTCGATCAGTTGACCCATATTTCCCTCTTGCTCGTTACACCAAGGCGCGCCCCGGTCATTGCGTGGTCCGATCAGGCGATTTGCGCGTCACGCGTCTCTGCATCAACCAGCCACAGAACGCCCGCCGCCAGCAGCAGCAGCACCGCGAAACTGCCAATCGCAAAGCCGAATCCCTTGGCAAAAGCGATCGCCAGCAGGCTGGGTGCCAGAATGCCACCCAAACGGGCCATAGCGCTGGCAGTTCCCATGCCCGTTCCCCGCAACGCGGTCGGATACAGCTCTGGCGTAAAGGCATATAGCGCGCCCCAGCTGCCCAGCAATGCAAAGCTCATGATGATCAGCGACAGCGCAACCGGCACGGCACTGGAGGCCAGCGTGAACATCAGGCATCCGGCCGCGCTCAGCACAAGAAAGCCGGCCAAGGTGCGCCGCCGGCCAAGCGCCTCGACCCCCCACGCCGCCAGCGCATAGCCGGGAACCTGCGCCAGCGCGAGGACAACCAGAAACCCGTAGCCACGCACGAAACCGAAACCTTCGGTGGCCAATTGTCCCGGCACCCAAACGAAAACGCCATAATAGGACAACGAGACCAGAAACCATACGGTCAGAATCGCCATCGATCTTCGCCGCAGCGACGGCGCGAAGATTGATCTTTCCGTCGCCTTGGCGGTGGCAGGGGCCACCAGGACCGCCTCGACCGGCAGCGCGGCGGCACCATTGGTGACCAGAATCCGGTTTACCACCGCCCGCGCATCGCCCTCGCGACCCTGTCGGATCAAATACATCGGCGATTCCGGCACCCAGATTCGCAAGAACACACCAATCAGGGCCGGCAAGGCGGCAATCGCAAAGATCCATCTCCATGGCGCGGCGGCGGCATGGCTGGCGGCAATCCAGGCCGTCAGGGCAATGACGATGGTGCCAATCGCCCAGAAACCTTCCAGCCAAACCAGCCATTTGCCACGGTTTCGCGGAGGCAGGAATTCGGCCATCATCGCGTAATCAACCGGCAAGGTGCCTCCGACGGCGACACCGGTCATAAACCGCAGCACCAGCAGCAGGGTGAAATCCTGCGCGAATACCGACGCAAGCCCGAACACCGCATCCATCGCGACGGTTGCAATCAGAACATTGCGCCGTCCGATCCGGTCGGAAATGCGCCCGAACAGAAAGGCCCCCGCGAACATACCCAGAAAAAAGACCGTTCCGATCTGCAGCGCCGTGACCCGTTCGAGGCCAAAGCTTGTGGCAATCGACGGGGCGGCGAACCCGACCGCGATCACCTGCATGGCATCGGCAGCCCAGACCAGCCCGAATATCCCCAGAAGTCTTGCATGAAAGCGGCCGGTTCCCGCCTGCGCAATGGCCTCGTCCACGGTCAGTTGCATCGTCCCGTCCCTTTTCGGCTGCCGTTTGGGAATGCTTAGCGCCTGACGCCCGCCCGACCAAGGACCGATATTGCGGCTTCGGCATGCGGGTTGGCTCGACAGGCGTGCGCACGGCGGATAGGGTCCGCCCCAAAGGAGCCTCTTCATGTTCACACTTGCAACCTGGAACATCAACTCGGTCCGACTGCGCGAAGGCCTTGTGGCACGCCTGCTGCAAGAGGAATCGCCCGACATCCTGTGCCTGCAGGAATGCAAATCTCCGGTCGACAAGATCCCGATGGAGGCGTTCGCCGCGCTTGGCTATACCCACATGGTTGCCCGCGGGCAAAAAGGCTATAATGGCGTTGCGATCCTGTCACGCCTGCCACTGACCGATGCGGGAGATCGCGATTACGCGGGGCTGGGCCATGCCCGCCATGTGGCCGCGCGACTGGAAAATGGCGTGACCATCCACAACATGTATATCCCCGCCGGGGGCGATGTTCCCGACCGCGAGGTAAATGAGAAATTCGGTCAGAAGCTGGATTTCGTGTCCGAGATGCGCGACGTTTTCCACGCCGACAAACCTGAACGGTCGATCATGGTCGGCGATTTCAACATCGCCCCGCGCGAGGACGATGTCTGGTCGCACAAGCAACTGCTGAAGGTCGTCAGCCACACCCCGATCGAGGTCGAACATCTTTTGGCGGCACAGGATGCCGGCGGCTGGGTCGATGTCACACGCAACGACATCCCCGAAGGCCAGCTATATTCCTGGTGGAGCTATCGCGCCCGCGATTGGGACGCGGCCGACAAGGGGCGCCGGCTGGATCATATCTGGGCCTCAGGCGATATTTCAAATGCCGCGCATGGCAGCCGCGTCCTGCGCGACGTTCGCGGTTGGGAAAAACCCAGCGATCACGCCCCTGTTTTTGCCAGCTTCGATTTGTAACCGCGCCGCAGGGCCAGGAACGCGTTCGGCCCCTTTTGTTCGGGCGGCGGACCACCCATATTGCGGCAAACACACTGATCCGAACCGATTGGGACCGATATGACCATGATTTTCGACGGCGGGCAGAACGCGCCGCAAACCGATGATTTCATCAAGGATGTGACCGAGGCCGATTTCATGGCCGAAGTGGTCGAGAAATCGATGGAAGTTCCTGTCATCGTCGATTTCTGGGCACCTTGGTGCGGCCCCTGCAAGACGCTCGGCCCGCAATTGGAGGCCGAGGTTGCCCGCCACAAGGGTCGGGTGCGGATGGCCAAGGTCAATGTCGATGAAGCGCAGATGATCGCGGGTCAGTTGCAGGTCCAGTCGATTCCGACCGTCTATGCCTTTTTCCAGGGCCGGCCCGTCGATGCCTTTCAGGGCGCTGTTCCCCAAAGCCAGCTAAAGCAATTCGTCGACAAGCTGGCAGCGATGGGTGGCGATGATGGCGGTCTGGCCGAGGCCCTCGCTGCCGCCGAGGCCATGCTGGACGAAGGCGAGGCCGCCGATGCCGTCGAAACCTTTGCCGCGATCATTGGCGAAGAACCAGAAAACGCCGAGGCATGGGGCGGCCTGATCCGCGCCCATATCGCGGCAGGCGATGCCGGCGCAGCCGCATCCACCCTGCAACAGGTGCCCGACGCACTTGCCAAATCCGCCCCCATAGATGCCGCCCGTGCACAGTTGCAGCTGGCCCAACAGGCTGAAACCGCCGGGCCGCTGGCCGAACTGCAAGCCAGGCTCGACGCCAATCCCGACGATCAGCAGATCCGCCTGGATTATGCTCAGGCCCTGCATGCACAGGGACAACTGGAAGAGGCGATCGACATTCTTCTGGACAGTTTCCGCAAGGATCGCGAATGGAATGACGGTGCCGCAAAGGCCCAGTTGCTGACAATTTTCGACAGCCTCAAGCCGACCGATCCGATCGCACAAAAGGGCCGGCGGCGGCTGTCGTCGCTGATTTTCGCGTAATGCGTCCGCATTTCGATCTTCCGGCGCGGCTGGCGCTGTTTCCGCTGGACGGGGCCGTTCTGATGCCGCGGTCTCGCCTGCCCTTGCATATCTTCGAACCTCGGTATCTGCAGCTGTTGGACGACACGCTAAAGACCGAGCATCGCATGATCGGCCTGATCCAACCCGAAGGCGATGGCCTTGCCGCGATTGGCACCGCAGGACGCGTCATCGCCTTTTCGGAAACCGATGACGGGCGGATGATGATCTCGCTCAGGGCGATTTCGCGGTTTCGGTTGACCGAGATCCACGAAGGTTTTGCGCCCTATGTGCAAGGCAGCCCGGACTGGTCGTCCTTTCATCACGACATGAAGGGCGCGGAACGGGACAGCGGCCTTGACCGCAGCGTTCTCTTGGCACTGTTGCAGCGTTACATGGAGCAACACGAACTTTCCACCGACTGGGAAGCCGCCGAACGCGCCGAAGACGAAACACTGATCAATTCATTGTCGATGATGCTGCCGTTCTCATCCGGCGACAAACAGG
This sequence comes from Paracoccus onchidii, assembly GCF_028294535.1. Lineage (GTDB taxonomy): Bacteria > Pseudomonadota > Alphaproteobacteria > Rhodobacterales > Rhodobacteraceae > Paracoccus > Paracoccus onchidii. Next base: position 34,846 of record NZ_JAQBIE010000022.1, read on the forward strand.
CCCTGCTGGAATCACCGCACCTGAGCGACCGGCGCGAATTGCTGCAAGGCCTGATCGAGTTCGCACTGCATGGCGGCGACGACCAAGAGGAGCGCCTGCAATGAACGAAAAACCCGCCACACCGGCCTATGACCGCCATATGCTTGAGGCGCTGGTTTGCCCGGTCACACATACGACCCTGGCCTTCGACGCGGACCGCCAGGAGCTTGTGTCACATGCCGCAGGCCTGGCCTTTCCGATTCGTGCCGGCATCCCGATCATGCTGGTCGACGAAGCCCGGCAGTTGAAGGCAGATGACTGATCCTGATGACTGATCCTACAGGGGCGCCGGCTGCCGTGATCCGCAGAAAGCAAGCTGCATTTCCGCGTTGGGCGATTGCAGTGATAATTCTTTGCGTGCTGGTTCAGGGTGCTCAGATCGCGGCAACAATTGCCGGATACCCGCTGGTCAGCCGCGCAATAACCGGGTTTGGGGCATTTTGGTCGGGCATGTTGTGGGGCAGCCCCCCCTTCTTCGAGGGCCAGAAGGCGACGATGTTCATCAGCTATGGCCTGCTGCATTCCGGCATCGCGCATCTGGCCATGAACATGATTTCGCTGGCCGCCATCGCCCGGGAATTCGTGCGTTGGGTGCCGCCCTGGATCATGGCGGTGATCTATCTGGTCAGCCAGATCGCGGCGGCATTGTGCTTTGCGTGGATGGCCCCCGTTTCGGGACCGATGGTCGGGGCCTCGGGTGCGGTCTTCGGCCTGGCTGGCGCGTTGATCGGCTTTGTCGCCATGCGTGTCCGCCATCGCGGCGATGCGCTCAGGCAACTAAGCCGCAACGTGCTGTTATTGCTGGCTCTGAATGTTGCGATCACGGTTCTGGTCCCCTCGATCGCGTGGCAGGCACATCTGGGTGGTGCCGTTGCGGGCGTGATCATGGGCGTCGCGCTGGCCCTTGCAAAGCCGGTGGCGCGGTAATCAGCCGGCCGCATCCTTGGCGGCGTTCTGGGCCGGCGAATCGGTGATTTCGGGTGTTTCTTCCGGGCCATCGCTGCTGACCAGCCGGCGCATGGCCGCGCGAAAAACCTCGGCCTTGACCGGGGTCAGCGTGGTGACATCGGCATCAGGCTGCTGCGCCAGCTCATCCGCGACCAGCCGGTGCCCCAGCCCGTAGCCGGCCCATTTGCGCAGATCACCCTTGCCCTCGAACCAGCGCGCCCTGTCGAAATCCAGTCGCGACCATTCGTTCAGCGCCTTTCGCGCCAATCCGGGCGCAGGCGCGGTCGCATCCCTTGGATCTGCACGTCCGCCCATCACATGCAACACGAAATGCCCCGCCAAACCTTCGGCGACCAAGGCATCGCCAAGCGACCGGCCATAGCCCGCGCGATCGTGACGAATCACATGATGCATCTCGCGCAGCAAGGCGCGAAGTGTCGCATCAGCGGCAAAACCGTCCGGGTTCAGCGTCAGTTCGATCTGTCCCGCAGCCGGCGTGCGGGCCTGCGGACCACGATCCACGTTCCGCCGCCCGCCATCGGGCTTTACGACCAGATCGAAACGCGGCAGGTCGCATTCTGCCTCGACCAGGGCGACGGCCTGACGCGCGACCTCGCGTATTTCAGGCAAAACGCGCGTCAGACCATGACGCGCGTTCAGAAAATGAATATTCCAGACTGTCATTCGGACGAAACCTAGACTTCGGGCACCAACACCTCGCGCTTACCGACATGGTTGGCCGAGGACACGACACCCTGATCCTCCATCTGTTCGACGAGGCGGGCTGCCTTGTTATAGCCGATCGACAGCTTGCGTTGAATGTATGATGTCGAGCATTTGCGATCTTTTGCCACGATCATCACGGCCTGATCATACAGCGCATCCTCGCTGTTGTCGCCGCCGCCCAGCCCCAGCACTGCATCGATGTTGTCGGCCTTTTCATCATCTGGCCCTTCGACGACACCTGACTGATAGGATGGCGGACCGAATGATTTCAGATGCGTCACGACCTCTTCGACCTCTTCGTCGCTGACGAAGGGGCCGTGGATACGGGTGATGCGCGCGCCATTGCCCATATACAGCATGTCGCCCTGACCCAGCAGCTGTTCGGCGCCCTGCTCGCCAAGGATGGTGCGGCTGTCGATCTTCGAGGTCACCTGAAAGCTGATCCGGGTCGGGAAGTTCGCCTTGATCGTGCCGGTGATGACATCGACCGAGGGGCGCTGCGTGGCCATGATCAGGTGGATCCCCGAGGCCCGCGCCATCTGCGCAAGGCGCTGGATGCAGGCCTCGATTTCCTTACCCGCGACCATCATCAGATCGGCCATCTCATCGACGATGACGACGATATAGGGGAAGGTTTCGGGCTTGAATTCCTCGGTCTCGAAGATGGGTTCGCCGGTATCCTCGTCGAAACCGGTCTGGACGGTGCGCTTGAACATCTCGTTCTTGGACAGGGCCTCGCGGACGCGACCGTTGTAACCTTCGATGTTGCGCACGCCCATCTTGGACATCTTGCGGTAACGGTCCTCCATCTCGCCCACGACCCATTTCAGGGCCACGACGGCCTTCTTGGGGTCGGTGACAACCGGGGACAGCAGATGCGGAATGCCATCATAGACCGACAGTTCCAGCATCTTGGGGTCAATCATGATCAGGCGGCATTCATCCGGCGTCAGCTTGTAAAGAAGCGACAGGATCATGGTGTTGATCGCGACCGATTTACCCGAGCCCGTGGTCCCCGCGATCAACAGGTGGGGCATCTTGGCCAGGTTCGCCACGATCGGGTCGCCGCCGATATCCTTGCCAAGCGCCAGGGGCAGTGGCTGCGTGCCATCGCCAAAGGCGCGGCTGGCGAAAATTTCGCGCAGCAGCACCTTTTCGCGGCGACTGTTGGGCAGTTCGATCCCGATCACGCTGCGACCCGGCACGGTGCTGACACGCGCCGACAGGGCCGACATCGACCGTGCGATGTCATCCGCCAGGCCGATCACACGGCTGGCCTTCAGCCCCGGCGCGGGTTCCAGTTCATACAGCGTGACGACCGGACCGGGACGCACCTCGGTGATCTGACCCTTGACGCCGTAATCATCCAGAACCGCCTCGAGCATGCGCGCGTTTTCCATCAGCGCCTCTTCCGAGATCTGCTGGTGATCATCTGGCGAAGGCGCACTCAGCAGCGCAAGCGGGGGGCGCTCGTAAACGCTGACCTGCTGATCTTCCAGGCCCAGCTTTGGCTCGGCTTCTTCGCGGGCCTGCCGGGACGTGGCCGACGCCTTCCGTGACGGGGGCACAACGACACGCTGCGTTCCCGCGCCAAAGGGTTCGGGCTCGACTGCGGTGACTTCGGGGGCGCTTTGCACGGGCTCGGAACCCGGTTCGGGCGGCGTGTCCTTGTGCCCTTCACGCGCCAGACGGGCCGCAACGGCAGCAAGGACCGAGGGCTTGCCGGAACGCGACCGGATCGCGTCGCTGATCCGTCCGCTGACTTCCTCGGCCGAGGGGCCTTCGCCTTCGTAATCGGAATCGCGTTCGATCAGCTCGGGCTCGGGAAGATCGTCTTCCAGATCCAGAAACTCTGATTGCTGCGCCTGTTTCTGAGATGCGCGGATCGTGATGGGCGGGGACGCGACGCGTTGCTGAACCGTGACCTCTGGATCGACCGGTTTCGCCTTGCGCCGCGCCTGCGCGCGCGACGCCATGCCGGCGGACAGGTCGGCCCCCTTGCCGGCCAGCCGCAGCGCCATGTCATAGGCCGAAACCAACCCGATCAGGAAACGCCGCCAGATCGCCCGGGTCTCGGCCCTGTCGAACCCCAGCACGAAAACTGAAATGGCCAAGGTTCCCGCGGCAACGATCAACGCGGCAAAGCGAATGCCAATCTGTGCCTTGACGGGCAGAATGCTGAGCATGGCGCCCATGACCATATCGCCGAAATGGCCCCCCAGACCGTAATTCTGTTGCCAGTCGGACGCCGGGGACAAGGTGCTGCAATAGACAGATGCAAGGGCGATCGCCATCGGCGTGAAGATGCCGCGCATCAATCGCTCCTCGCCCTTGTGCAGAAGCAGCCGCAGCCCCCATACCACCAGCCCGACGACCAGCATCCAGGAACCATATCCCGCGATCATCATCATCGGAGACGCGACATAGGCCCCGAAACTGCCCAGCATGTTCTGGGCGGGCATGTCGGTTGCGGACAGGAAACTGGGATCATCGGCCGACCAGCTGCCCAGCATCATGGCAATCACGATACCAAGGATGATCAGTCCGGCCCCGGCAAGTTCCTTGCCACGGCGTTCCAATGCCGCCTGCGTGTTCTGATCGAACAGCGGATCGCGGCGCTTTGCCTGCCAGCTTGCCATCGCGTTATCCCTCTTTGCACTCAAACGTCATCGTACAATACCTCGCGCAGCCGGATCAGCGCGGTCTCGGTCTGCGTTTCGTCGGCCACCATTGCAACGCGGATGAAACCACGCCCCGGATTCGCGCCATCCACATCCCGTGACAGATACGCGCCGGGCAAAACCTGGATTCCGGCCTGTGACCAAAGCCTGATTGCCGCTTCCTCGCCATCTTCGACGGGCAGCCACAGGAAGAACCCGCCATCGACGGGCCTATATCCCGGCAGATTGCCCAATACCCGATCCGCGATCTGGTATTTGCGCTGATACATGGCGCGGCTGTCCGACACATGTTCCTCGTCCAGCCAGGCGGCCTCGCTGACCCGCTGAGCCGGCAACGACAGCGGCGCCCCCGCATAGCTGCGCAAGCGGCGCATCTGGGCGATATTCGCGGCGCTGCCGGCCGCAAAACCGGACCGCAGCCCCGGCAGGTTGGAACGTTTGGAAAGCGAATTGAACATGACCACGCGATCGGCCAGCCCCATTTCGGTCGCGACCGCCAGTGCCCCCGCCGGGGGCGCATCGCGATAGATCTCGGAATAACATTCGTCCGCGAAGATCAGGAAATCATAGGTTTCAGCCATGCCGATCAGCCGGCGCAAATATTCAGGCGAGGCAATCGCACCCTGCGGGTTGGCCGGCGAACACAAATAGGCAATCGCGGTGCGGTTCAGCACATCGACGGGCAGGTGTTCATAATCGGGCAGGTTCCCGGTTTCGGGCGTTGCCGAAACAAAAAGCGGCTTTGCCTGCACGGAAGCCGCAGCGACGGCATAGACCTGGTAAAACGGGTTGGGCACAAGAACCACCGGCACCTGTCCGTTCTTGGTTTCCGGGCACAGCGCCAGCGCCGCGTTGAACAGCCCTTCGCGGGTGCCGTTCAGCGCCATGATCCGATCCGGCGCGACATCGATGTCATACCGGCGCGTCAGCCATGTCCGGATTGCACCCAGCAATTCGGGCGTGCCCTCATTGGATGGATATTTCGCAAACTCATGAATATGACGCGCCATCACGTCCGACACGAAATCGGGCATGGGATGTCGCGGTTCGCCGATGGTCAGCACCGTCGGAGCTTCTTTTGCCTTCAGGCCCGGTTCGATACCCGACAACAGCGCCCGCAATCGCGGAAACGCGTAGTCCGGCAGGTTCGAGAACCGTTCGGGGAATGCCATAACTGCCTCGCTTTCGGGGTCTTGGGCCCCGTTTATTGCCATAAACTTTAGCGTGATCGCGACCTTGCGTCCAGACAAAGCCGGGCAAAGACAAGGCAGTGTTGCAAGCGATGCTCAGATAACGCTCAGGCTGGCCTCTGCCCCCGCAGCAACGCGCAGCAAATGCCGGTCACGTCCCGCATGTCCCATCAGCATCAATCCGCAACCCGGATACCCCGTCGGAAGCGTGACGGCAGGCAGGTTCAGGACATTCGCGATCCGCGTATTGCGCAGGGTCAGCAGGTTCGCACGGGTGAAGTATTCTGAATCCGCCATCAACCGCCGGGTTTCGGGCGGCAGGATCGGCACCGTCGGCACCAGAATCGCATCATAGCCCGAAGCCACTTCCTTGATCCATTTCCGCCGGATTCGCACCAGCTGTTCCCACGCAGCGACGTAATCGGCCGCGCCGAGCTTGCCGCCGCCGCGGAAACGTTCGAGAATCGGGGGCCACATCAGCTCTGGCGCATCCTCGATCTGGGCACGCCATATGCCATAGGCTTCGGGCGCGAACAGATCCGGGGACAGGGCCATCGCCTGATCCATCCAGTCACTGGAGACATGTGTGATCTGCGCACCTGCCCGGCCCAGACGGTCCAACGCATCCTGAAATGCGGCGACGGGGCTTTCTTCGGCATCTTCAAAGGGCAGCCCGTCCAGAACCATCAGGCGCAGCCCCTTGCTTGTGGCGCCATGCAGGTCCGCACCGCGATCCCCCGCCATGACGGCAAACAGTTCGGCGCAATCCTCGACGCAGCGCGCAATGGGGCCGACGACATCGAATTTCCGGCACAGCGGCACGACGCCCTTTTCAGGCACGGCATCATGAGTGGGCTTGAACCCGACAAGGCCGTTCCAGGCGGCGGGAACCCGCACGGATCCGCCCGTGTCGCTGCCGATTGCAGCGGCCGCCAACCCCAGCGCGACCGAAACCGCGGCGCCCGAGGATGACCCGCCGGGCGCCAGATCGGAATCGAGTGCATTCGGCGGGGTTGCCGTGCTGGGGTTCAGCCCCAGCCCCGAAAACGCAAGTTCGGTCATATGGGTCTTGCCCAGACAGACCAGCCCTTCACGGGTTGCGCGCGACAGCACGGTTGCGTCCTTGCGCGGGATCCGCGCCTCAAGCAACTTGGATCCGGCCTCGGTCAAGGTGCCGCCGGAATCGATATTGTCCTTCCAGCTGATTGCCACCCCGTCCAGGACGGAATGACGCTGTTCGGACTTGGCGCGATCATGGGCGGCCACGGCCTCGGATCGGGCGCGGGCGGCGGTCAGCCTTGCATAGATCCTTTTGCTGTCGGGATGTTTTCCGGCGGCCTCGAGATAGGCTTCGGTCTGGTCGATCGGATCCAGAACCCCCGCCAGAATGGCCCGGCCCTGCCGAACCGCTGATTCACGCAACCAATCAACCATTCTCAGAAATCCACCGCCAGGCCGTTCTTTTCGTAATCGCCGAAACGCATCGGGTCGGGGCCATCGCGACCACCATACTCGGTCGGCAATTCGGCCTTGGCGGCGGCCTTGCGGCGTTCTTCGGCCTCGGCAAGCGCGCGCTGCGCGGCGGGGGGCAGTTCAGACCGATCACTCATGGAAACATCCTCTCAATCAGCGTAAGGATCACGCTTGGTCTTTCATGAAAGATGTAAGCGAAGGAAAGCGATTTGGCAAAGCCGGGTGAAGACAAGGCGCGAAAGGGCGCGCTGACATTGCTGCAAGGCGTGCGCGACGGGCTGTCGCTGTCCGATCAGTCGGGCGCCCTCAAGGCGCTGACGCCATCGGAACAGGCCCGCGCGGCACGGCTGGCCACCGAAACCCTGCGCCATCACGCCCGCGCCGACCTTGTGCTTGCCAATTACGTCAATCGTCGCCCCGCCCCCCAGATCGCCGACCTGCTGCGCCTTGCAACGGTCGAATTGCTGGAACTGGGCGGGGCGGCCCATGGTGTCGTGCATGCCAGCGTTACCCTGTGCCGGGGTCTGGGCAAGCGCGGCAACGCCGCCGCCGGAATGGTCAATGCCGTTCTGCGCAAGGTATCCGCGCATCAGGGCTGGCAGGATCTGCCACCCCAACAGATGCCCAACTGGCTGCGCGGACGCGTTGCCGCCGCCTATGGAAACAAGGTTACAACCGCCATCGAGTCCGCGCATCAGAATGGCGCACCACTGGACCTGACAATGAAGACGGCCGGAGCCACGATTCCCGACGCAGATCTCCTGCCGACCGGATCGCTGCGCCTGCACGGACAGGTTCAGGTCAGCGGGCTGCCCGGCTTTGATTCGGGCGATTGGTGGGTTCAGGACGCCGCCGCCGCGTTGCCGGTTCGCCTGCTTGCCCCGCGGCCCGATGAATATATCGCGGATCTCTGCGCCGCACCGGGCGGCAAGACCATGCAGCTTGCCGCCGCCGGCGCCCGTGTCGATGCCATCGACATCAGCGCGGCGCGCCTGAAACGTCTGGCCGAGAACCTGTCGCGCTGCGAACTTTCGGCAAATCTGGTTCAGTCGGATGCGCTGAAATGGTCCCCCGACGCGCAGCCCGATGCGATCTTGCTGGATGCGCCCTGTTCGGCGACCGGCACGATCCGCCGCCATCCCGACCTGCCATTCCTGCGTGACGGCAAGGGCATACGGGAATTGGCCGGCCTTCAAGCCGCATTGCTCGATCACGCATTGGGGTTGCTGCCGCCGGGTGGTCGGCTGGTCTATGCGGTCTGTTCGCTGCTGCCCGATGAAGGCGAGGCCCAGATCACCGCAGCCCTGACCCGCCATCGCGGGCTGATCGTGACTCAACCGGATCTGCCGGGCATCGACCGCAGCTGGATCACCCCCGAAGGCGGTCTGCGCCTGCGGCCGGATTATTGGCCCGAACAGGGGGGAATGGATGGGTTTTACATGGCAAGGCTGCAAAAGCCCGCCTGAACCATCCCGTGACGCTGGACCTTCGCGCCGCAGAACGGTAATTCACCGCCAAACCCAGACACGAGGCTTTGCAATGTCCCATCCCGTCGCCCTGAAACGCGCGCTGATCTCGGTTTCCGACAAGACCGGCCTGATCGAGTTCGCCCGGAAACTCGCGGCACGCGGGGTCGAGATCCTGTCCACCGGCGGCAGTGCCAAGGCGATGCGCGAAGCGGGGCTGACCGTCAAGGACGTGGCCGATGTCACCGGCTTTCCCGAAATGATGGATGGCCGCGTCAAGACGCTGCATCCGGCGGTGCATGGCGGCCTTCTGGCGCTGCGCGACAATGACGAGCATCTGGCCGCGATGCAGGCGCATGGCATCGGCCCGATCGATCTGCTGGTCGTCAATCTGTACCCGTTCGAGGAAACCGTGGCGAAGGGCGCCGATTACGCCGATTGCATCGAAAACATCGATATCGGCGGCCCGGCGATGATCCGCGCGGCGGCCAAGAACCACGGCTTTGTCAGCGTCATCGTCGATGTTCAGGATTACGACGCCCTGCTGGCCGAGCTGGACGCCAATGACGATCACACCACCATGGGCTTCCGCCAGCGTCAGGCCCAGATCGCCTATGCCCGCACCGCCGCCTATGACGCTGCGGTCAGCACCTGGATGGCCGGCGCCATCGGCGAGGAAACGCCCCGCCGCCGCGCCTTTGCCGGCACGCTGGCACAGGGGCTGCGCTATGGCGAGAACCCGCATCAGCAAGCCGCCTTCTATGTCACCGGCGACACCCGCCCCGGCGTCGCCAGCGCCCGGCAGTGGCAGGGCAAGGAACTGTCCTACAACAATATCAACGACACCGACGCCGCCTTTGAGCTGGTCGCCGAATTCGACCCGGCCAATGGCCCGGCCTGCGCGATCATCAAACATGCCAACCCTTGCGGCGTGGCTCAGGGCGCGACCGCGATCGAGGCCTACAAGCGGGCCTTCGACTGCGACACCACCTCGGCCTTTGGCGGGATCGTGGCGCTGAACCAGCCGCTGGACGGGGCGACCGCCGAAGAGATCGTGAAGATCTTCACCGAGGTCGTCATCGCCCCCGACGCGGACGAGGATGCCAAGCGCATCTTCGCCGCCAAGAAGAACCTGCGCCTGCTGACCACCGGCGGGCTGCCCGATCCGACTGCCGCCGGCATGACCTTCCGCCAGGTCGCGGGCGGGTTTCTGGCGCAGGGCCGCGACAACGGCCATGTCAGCCGCGACGCGCTGAAGATCGTGACCGAACGCCAGCCCTCGGAACAGGAACTGAACGACCTGCTGTTCGCCTGGACGGTCGCCAAGCATGTGAAATCGAACGCCATCGTCTATGCTAGGGACGGGGCGACCGTCGGCATCGGCGCCGGCCAGATGAGCCGCGTCGACAGCACCCGCATCGGTCGCCGCAAATCCGAGGACATGGCCGAAGCGCTTGGCCTTGCCCAGCCGCTGACCATCGGGTCCGCCGTGGCATCGGACGCGTTCTTCCCCTTTGCCGACGGCATCGAGGCACTGGCCGAGGCGGGCGCAAAGGCGGTGATCCAGCCCGGCGGATCGATGCGCGACGATGAGGTGATCGCCGCGGCCAACCGTCTGGGCCTTGCGATGGTCTTTACCGGTCAACGGCATTTCCGGCACTGATGCAGCAGGAATTGCCCCTCGAGCCTGCCAAGGCCGACAGCCCCCCAAAACCGGCGCCCAAACCGGCGCCGCGCCCCCGCGCGCCGCGCAAGCCGAAACCGCCGCAGCGCGCGAATATGCGCCTGACCGGCTGGATCGCCTTTGCCATCATCGCGCTGGATCAGGCCCTGAAATATCTGGTCGTGCATATCCTGCGGCTGGACCAGATCCGCAATCTGGATGTGTTTCCCCCCTGGCTGAACCTGCGCATGGCATGGAATCAAGGGGTCAATTTCGGTCTGATGTCCTCGGATCAAGGCATGATGCGATGGGTGCTGATCGCGATTGCGGCGCTGATCTGCACATGGGTCTGGGTCTGGATCTGGCGCAGCAATGCGGGATTTCTGGCACGAATAGCCGCAGGTCTGCTGATCGGCGGCGCACTGGGCAATGTGATCGACCGTATCTATTACGGGGCGGTGGCCGATTTCCTGAATATGTCGCTGCCTTTCTGGCAAAACCCCTACAGCTTCAATGTTGCCGATATCGCGATCTTCGCGGGTGCCATCGGGCTTGTTCTGGTGCCCCAAGGCCCGGAAAAGCCAAAGAAGCCAGCCCGCAAGCCGCGCAGAAAACCTGCCGCGAAACCAAATGCCGCGCCATCTGCACCGTCACGGGATAACCCCCGTGACGACATCGAAAAATAACGCTAGAACGGGCGCGAATGATAAAGGGGCGTGGAATGCGGGCATATGCACTGACGATCGGAATCGCGCTGACCGCCGGGCTTGCGGCCTGTAGCGGCGATCCGCATCTGATGAACATTGAATCCGGCCAGTCCAGCCCGGACGAATTCGCGATTCTGCCGACCAAGCCCCTGACGATGCCGCCCGACCTGGCCGTTCTGCCGACACCGACCCCCGGCGGCGGCAACATCACCGACCCCACGCCGCAGGCGGATGCAGTCGCCGCACTTGGCGGCAATCCCGCAAGGTTGGAAAATCAGGGGATCGCCGCATCGGATCAGGCGCTGGTCGCCTATGCCGCGCGCCGCGGCACCGATCCGGCCATCCGCGTCGAACTGGCCCGGGCCGATCTGGAATGGCGGTCGCGCAACGCCCGCCGGCCGCTTGAAGCATTGGTCGGCACCTCGGTCTATCTGCGCGCCTATCGCAGCATGACGCTGGATTCCCAGGCCGAGCAGCTTCGCTGGCAGCGCGCTGGTGCCAGAACGTCGACCTCACCAGCACCCAGCGAGGAATGATCCCGGGTTTCAACCCGCATTCTGCCAGATTCGGACGCGACCCCTGGCCGGATTATCGCGCCCTTCGCGAACAGACCGGCCTGCCATATTGGCCCGAATTCGGTGGCTATCTGGCCGCCCGTTTCGAAGAGGTCCGCCAGATCGCGATGGATCGGCGCATGGTGCGCGGCACCGAGAGCTTTGCCTCTCCCGAAGAACGCCGCCGCCTGCAGATTTCCGCAAATTTCCACGACATGCCGTTTCATGAACGCTTCGTGCAAACTTCGATGCTGGAAATCGACGGACCTGACCACGATCGGCTGCGTCGCGCGGTGTTTCCGTTTTTTACCAAGACGCGCCTTGAGGCCCTGCGCGAATGGATCACCGAGTATGTCGATACCGCGCTGGACCGCCTGATCGCGGGCGGATCGTTTGACTTTGTGCGCGATCTGGCCGCGGATCTGCCCGGTCAGGTGATCGGCCACCTGATCGGCACCGATCCGGAACTGGCACCACAGATGACACGCTGGTCCGAAGATGTGGTCAGCTATTTCGACATTGACCGCACCGCCAGCAAGAAAGCCCGCGCCGAAAACGCGACGCGCCTGTTTCACGACCTGCTGCAAGACCTGTATCAGCGGCGCAAGGCCACCCCGCAGGACGATCTGACCAGCGCGTTGATCGGCACCGAAACCGCCGGCCTTCTGACCCATGACGAATTGATCGCGACGGTGATGCAGATCCTGCATGCCGGCCATGGCTCGACCATTGATGTCATGGCCAGCGGCCTGCATGCGCTGTTGAACCATCCCGCGCAGATGGCCCGCTTGCGCGATGATCACGGCCTGATGCCAACCGCGGTGCAGGAAATGTTCCGATTTGCCGCACCGCTGCCGTTTTTTCACCGCTATGCCAGTGAAGATATGTCGATTTGTGGCCGGCATTGGGCCAAGGGCACAAAATTCGGCTTGCTATATGCAAGCGCGAATCGCGACCCGGCCGCCTTTGCACAGCCTGACTGCTTTGACATCACACGCAAACCCAATGTTCATTTGGCCTTTGGCACTGGTCCGCATGTTTGTCTGGGCAATAACCTTGCCCGCCTGAACATGGACATCCTGTTCTCGGCGCTGCTGGCCCGAACCACCGAGATTGCGATTGCGGGCGAGGTGCACTGGAAGACCGGCCTTCAGGCCCACGGTCCGACCCAACTGCCCATCACCGCCAAAGCCGCATAATATCAACAACTTCCAAAAGTTCCTGCGCCTCCTCACACAATAGCGCGAGACAGGCTTGCGCCGACGGACGCCTGCGGTCAGATTTCCTCTCACCCAAGAGGAGGTCGTTTTTCCAGATGCGCCAACCCGCCCTGACTGTCGCCCTGCCGTTGCTGCTGTCACTGACAGCACCGGCCGCACAGGCCCAGATGCCCGAGGATGTCACCCACTTCACGCTGCCCAACGGCCTTGAGACGATCGTGATCGAAGATCATCGCGCCCCCGTCGTGGTGCAGATGGTCTGGTATCGGATCGGCGCCGCCGATGAACAGCCCGGAAAGTCCGGGATCGCGCATTATCTGGAACATTTGATGTTCAAGGGCACCGATACGCTGGAACCGGGTGAGTTTTCCAAGACCGTCACCGCGAATGGCGGCAGCGACAATGCCTTCACCTCGTATGACTATACCGCCTATTTCCAACGCATCGCCGCCGACCGCCTGCCCCTGGTGATGGAGATGGAGGCCGACCGTATGGCCAATCTGCAAATCGGCGAAGACGATTGGCAGGCCGAACGGCAGGTCGTTCTGGAAGAAAGGGCGCAGCGCATCGACAGCAATCCCCGCGCCCTGTTCGCAGAGGAACGCGATGCGGTTCAGTTCTATAACCACCCCTATGGCCGGCCCATCATCGGCTGGCGGCAGGAAATGGAAGGGCTGACCCGTCAGGATGCGATCGATTGGTATGACGCACATTACGCGCCCGATGATGCCGTCCTGATCCTTGCGGGTGATGTCACACCGGAAAAGGCCCGCGAACTGGCCGAGAAATACTACGGCGACATTCCCGCAAAAGGCGACATCGCCGCGCGGCTGCGCCCACAGGAACCCGTGCAGAACTCCCCCCGCAGGATCGAAATGCATGACCCGCGCGTGGCCCAGCCAACCTTCACACGCAGCTATCTGGCGACCGAACGCAATCCCGGCGATCAGAAACCCGCAGCCGCACTGACCATTCTGGCCGAACTGCTGGGCGGGTCGATGCAGACCTCGGTTCTGGGGCGTGAACTTGCCTTGCCCGGCAAGGCGCTGTGGGTCAATGCACGCTATGACGGGCTTTCGGTCGACCCCACCACCTTCATGTTGTCGATGGTTCCGGCGGATGACATCGATCCCGATCAGGCCGAAAAGCTACTGGATCAGGCGCTAACCGGGTTTCTTGCGGATGGCCCGGATGCCGATGATCTGGCCCGCGTCAAGACGCGCATCCGCGCCGCCCAGATCTACAGCCGCGATTCCGCCCATGGACGGGCCTATGACTATGGCCAGGGCCTGAGCACCGGCCTGAGTGTCGAGGACGTGAATGACTGGCCCGACATCCTTGCCGAAATTACCGCAGAGGACATTCGCGATGCGGCCGAAAAACTGCTGAACAGCAAGGCCACCGTCTCGGGCTGGCTGCTGCCTGCCGAACAGACCGCCACCCCTGCCGCAATCCAATCCGAGGTGCAGAAATGATCCGTGCCGCTTTTGCCCTGTTTCTGGCGGTTCTTGCCGCACCCGCCCATGCCATCGACATCCAGGAAGTCACATCCCCCAACGGGATCAAGGCCTGGCTGGTCGAGGATCATTCCATTCCCTTCACCGCGCTGAAGCTAGATTTTCAGGGCGGCGCAAGCCTCGACGCCCCGGATCACCGGGGTGCGATCAACATGATGACCGCTACGCTAGAGGAAGGCGCGGGCAAGCTGGGATCAACCGAATATGCCCGCGCGCTGGAAGATCTGGGCGCGAAAGTAAATTTTGACGTCAGCGACGACACGCTTGGCGTTTCGATGCAGGCGCTGACCGAAAACCGCGATGAAACCGCCGATCTGCTGGCCTTGGCCTTGGCCCAACCCCGCTTCGAGGATCGCGCGATGGAACGCGTGCGCGCCCAGATCCAGGCGATCATCCGGTCCGAGGCAAATGATCCGCAATCCATTGCGGCCAAGGAAATGGCCCGGCAGGCCTGGGGGGATCATCCTTACGGCAGTTCCGTCAACGGCACCGCCGACAGCATTGCCGCGCTGACGCGCAAGGATCTGGTGGCAGCCAAGAACCGCGTTCTGGCGCGCGACCGGGTCGTGATCGGTGCCGCTGGCGACATCACTGCCCAAGAACTGGGCGAGCTGGTGGACCGGATATTGGGCGGGCTTCCCGAAAAGGGCACCGCAGCCTTGCCTGCGCAGGCCGAATTGCAGCTGACCGGCGGCGTCACCACGATCGACTGGGACAGTCCGCAAACCGTTGTCAGCTTTGCGGGACCGGGGTTGCCGATTGACGATCCCGATTACTTTGCCGCCTATGTTGCCAACCACATCCTTGGCGGCGGGGGATTCAGTTCCCGGCTGATGGAGGAGATCCGCGAAAAGCGCGGGCTGACCTATGGGATCGGAACCGGCCTTGCCACCGGCATCTATGGCCAGACCTGGCAGGGCGGAATGGCGGGGTCGAACGCGACCACCGGTCAGGCCATCGACCTGATCCGGCAGGAATGGGATCGCATGGCGAAGGACGGCGTTTCCGACCAGGAGCTGGCCGATGCAAAAACCTATCTGACCGGTGAATATCCATTGCGCTTCGATGGCAATGGCAAGATCGCTTCGATCCTGTCGGGAATGCAGCTGGTGGGCTTTCCGGTCGATTATGTGAACACCCGGAATGACAAGGTCGAGGCCGTGACGGCCGCGGATGTCCAGCGGGTATCGCAAAGATTGCTGCACTCGGACGGGTTGCGCTTTGTGCTGGTCGGTCGCCCGGAAGGTATCGAGGCGACGGAAAGCGCCCAGATCGACTGAAGGCACAGTCAAGGACCGCTCGCATCGGGGCGGTCCTTGTGACGGCTACTTGACCTGAACCGCACCACTTCCGCCGATTGCCGCACCGGCGACGGCGCCGACCGGTCCACCGACGACCGCGCCCGTCGCGGCACCGGTCGTTGCCCGCGTCGCTGTGTCGGGACCGCAGGCGGCAAGCACAACTGTCGTGATGGCAAGCAGCATTGCCTGAATGGTCTGCATGGCGATTGTCCTTTTTCTGTCTCATTGGTTGCACCCCCAACGAACACCACCCCCGCGCGGTTTCCACATGCAGGTTTTTCGGGACGAAGAACTTTCGACCCGGTTCCGAAAATGCTAGATATGGGTCCATGACCAGCCACACCCCCAATATCCGCCCGATCATACGGCAGCTTGATGAAACAACCGCGAATCGCATTGCTGCGGGCGAGGTGGTCGAACGCCCGGCTTCGGCCGTCAAGGAACTGGTCGAGAACGCGCTGGATGCCGGCGCACAGCGCATCGATGTAACCATAGAAGCCGGCGGCAAGCGGTTGATTCGGGTCAGCGACGACGGATGCGGCATGACGGCCGATGACCTGCCTCTGGCCTTGTCGCGCCACGCCACCAGCAAGATCGATGGCAGCGATTTGCTGGCCATCAACAGCTTCGGGTTCAGGGGTGAGGCATTGCCTTCGCTGGGGGCTGTCGGGCGACTGACCATCACTTCGCGGGCGGCGGGGGCGGACGGGGCCGAGATTACCGTGACCGGAGGCAAATCGACGCCCGCCCGCCCCGCCGCGGGAAATCGCGGAACGGTGGTCGAACTGCGCGACCTGTTTCATGCCACCCCGGCCCGGCTGAAATTCATGCGCAGCGATCGGGCGGAAACCCAGGCCGTTGCAGAGGTTCTGCGACGGCTTGCCATGGCCGAACCTTTTGTCGGTGTCAGCCTGACCGCCGATGGGCGCAACCTGTTTCGCGCCGACGCGGAACAGGGCGATCTGTTCGGGGCCATGCAGGCCAGGCTGGGACAGGTCATGGGGCGCGACTTTATCGACAATGCGATTTCCATCGATGCCGAACGTGATGGCGTCACACTGACCGGCTTTGCGGCACTGCCAACCTATTCACGCGGCGCGGCCGTGGCACAGCATCTGTATGTGAACGGGCGACCGGTGCGTGACAAGCTGCTGACCGGTGCCCTGCGGGCAGGGTATATGGATGTGCTGGCGCAGGGCCGACATCCCGCGGCAGTCCTGTATCTGTCATGTGACCCGCAACTGGTGGATGTGAATGTCCATCCTGCCAAGGCCGAGGTCCGCTTTCGCGATCCGGCCGCAGCGCGGGGATTGCTGGTCACGACCTTGCGCCACGCGCTTGCGTCAGCGGGTCATCGCGCCTCTTCGACGGTGGGCGATGCGACGCTGGCGGCCTTTCGGTCCGAACCCGCCGCGCAGACCACACCGCGGCCCCAATACCAGATGGATTACCGCCCCTCGGCGATGGCGCGAAAGGCGGCCTTTGACCTGCAGGCCCCGGTCATCGACCCGATGGCTGCGCAGGATCCGGGCTTTGCCGAATCCCCGTCCGCACGTTTCGAGGAAACCGAGGATGGGGATCACGACGTCAGCGCCCCGCTGGGGGCAGCCCGTGCGCAGATCCATGAAAACTATATCATTGCGCAAACCGAGGACGGCATGGTCGTCATCGATCAGCACGCCGCACATGAACGTCTGGTCTATGAGCGCCTGAAGGAACAGGCCGAACACGCCGGAATTCCCTCGCAGGCTTTGCTGATCCCCGAAATCGTCGAACTCAGCGAAAATGACGCCACCCGCATTCTGGCAATAAGCGATCAACTCGCCCGGCTGGGACTGGTGATCGAGGCGTTTGGCGGCGGCGCGGTCGCGATCCGTGAAACTCCGGCCATGCTGACCCGGCTGGACGCCCCGGCACTGATCCGCGACATTCTGGATGATCTGGCCGATCAGGGCGCGTCGGACCGGCTGCGCGGTCGTATCGATGCGGTGCTATCATCCATGGCCTGCCACGGTTCGATCCGGTCAGGCCGCCGCATGAACGCGGAAGAAATGAACGCCCTCCTGCGCGAGATGGAACGGACGCCGAAATCGGGGCAATGCAATCACGGTCGCCCGACATGGGTAAAGCTGCGCCTGTCCGATATCGAAAGGTTGTTCGGCCGAAGGGATTGACGCATTCCCCGCGCGGGGCGACAACAAGGAAACCGCAGGAGGTTTCCATGCTTCAGATCAGCCCCGAAAAGATCGCGCATATCATCATCCGTGCGCGCGAATATGACAGCGGCGTCAACGCCTGGGCGCATCAGGGCGGCGGACGACAGCACGGAACCCGCACCGAGTTGCATGATTTCATCGAAGGGCTGAACGAAGACGAACAGGCCAGCCTTGTCGCCGTCATGTGGATCGGGCGCGACAGTTTCGATGCCTCGGAACTGGAAGAGGCGATCCGAACCGCCCGCGAGGAAAGAACCACCCCGACCGAAGATTACCTGATGGGCGAACCGCGCCTGTCCGACCTGTTGGAAGCCGGGATGGACGCGCTCGGCATCTCGCCCGAAGATGCCGAGGACGATCTGCAAAAACCGGTGTGATCAGCGCACGGAAGACACGCGTATCAACGCACCGTCTTCTGCATCCGTCAAAATCATGATCGCGCCGTCATGGGCGACATCGACATCGCGCACCCGGCCGACATTTTTCAGATAGCGTGCTTCGCCAACGACCCGGTCACCAGACAGTTTCAGTCTGATCAGTGAACTGGTCTGCAACCCGCCCGCAAGCAGATCACCGTTCCAGTCCGGGAACATGTCGCCCTGATAGAACACCAGCCCGCTGGGTGCGATGACCGGATCCCAATAATAGACCGGCTGTTCGGTGCCCGCTTTCTGGGTCAATCCGCCGGTGACCTGATCGCCGTTATACTCGGTGCCATAGCTGACATCGGGCCAGCCGTAATTCCGCCCGGCTTCTGGCTTGTTCAGTTCATCCCCGCCCATCGGGCCGTGTTCGGTTGTCCAAAGCTCGCCCGCGGGCGACAGGGCGGCCCCCTGCATGTTGCGATGCCCCCAGGACCAGATCTCGGGCAAGGCGCCCTCGCCCCCTGCACGCCCCATTGGCGCCCCTGTCAGCGGATCGATACGCACGACCTTGCCAAGCGTAGTGTTCAGATCCTGCGCCGAGTGGCGAAAATCATTGCCGCCCCGTTCACCGGTGGTCACGAACAGCCCGCCCTTGCCGTCCAGCACCAGACGGGAACCGTAATGCAATGTCGAAGGAAAGGGCGTTTGCCGCCAGATGATGCTGGCATCTTCGACCATGCTGCCATCTTCGGACAAGGTGCCTGTCGCCACGGAAACATGGGTCAGGTTGTCGGGGTCGCGTTCGGCAAAACTCACCCAGAGACGGCGGGTCCGGTCAAAATCCGGGTCCACGATCACATCCAGAAGCCCGCCCTGATCCTGGGCGTCGACCTTGGGCAGGCCGCCGATCGGGGCAGACAGGCTGCCATCGGTACCAACCAGCCGCAAGCGCCCGGGCCGTTCAGTGACCAGCCAGCGGTCATCGGGCAGCTGGGCCATCCCCCAGGGATGTTCAAGACCACCGACAACCGTTTCCTTGACCACCGGATATGTTGCCATCATGGGCGCACGTGTCTGGTTTTCGAAGGCCGGTTCCTGATCGGGTGCGTTCGGCGGGCGGCCATTGAAGCCCTGGGCCGCCGCGCAACCCGCAAACAGACTGGTGAGGGCAAGTATCTTAAATGGTTTCATGGCACTGTTCATCCCCTGAAAATACCTGGCCACCTTAGCGCGGTGAACCGGCCTGCGTCCTGCCCGGATGTTCACGAGCGCGTCAGTTCATGTGATCAAGCTTGGCCATATGCTGTGCGATTGCGCCGATATGTTCCAGCCATTCGCCAACGACAGCAGGTTCTTCGGGGGCCGCATGTACACCAGGCTCAATCCTGCCATCCGAAACGGCCCCGACCGCCAGCGCGACGGTGATCGAAACCAGTTGCGCCATGGCGCTGCCGGATTCGGTCCCAAAGGCGTCAAGCACCCATTCCTTGTTCCAGACCAGCTGTCCATCGCGTTCGGCGCTGAGCGCGACGAACAGAACGACCCGATCGGGTTCACCCTCGGCATAGGAATTGTCGCGCCAGAACTGATCGGCCATTTCCCGCAGGCGCGCCTCGCCGGTGTCACCGCTCAGGGTTTCGACTTCCTGGAACACCGGGGTCCAGGCCTGCTGCCAGCCTTGCAAGCGCAGCGTGCCACGCACGAAATCCTGCACATTCCAGTCGGGATCAAACCCGTATTGCGCGATAAACGGCAATGAATCGCGATTGGGATAAACCTCGAAACTTTCGGGCTTTGGCAAAGGCGCGTCATAGGCTTCGATCGCGTCCCAGGGTCGCGCGACATCGCGCACCTGCCCGCCACGCAGCGATTTCGACGGCGACCGCAAGGCCCGCAACACCCCAAGGGGTGACCAGCTGAACTTGTAGCGGAACGGATTGGGAAGCTTGGGCACCCCTCCGCAATAAGAGGTAAAGCGAATGACATCTCCCGGCTGGGCCTGAGCCTTGAAATCGGCGACCAGATCATGCGCCATCAGGTGATCGATACCCGGATCCAGCCCGACCTCGTTCATGACAACGACGCCCGCCGCCTTGGCCCGATCATCCAGCGCGGCCATCTGGGGTGCGATATAGCTAGAGCTGATGAAATGCGCCCCCTTGTCGATCGCCATTTCAGCCAGGGCGACATGCTGGTCCGCAGGCAGCATCGACACGACGATATCGCCGGGCGCGACCGCCTGTGCCAGCACCTCTGGCGCATAGGCGCGAATGTCGTCGCACAAATCGCCAACCGCGTCGCGGGCCTTGCCCTCGGTGCGGTTCCAGACCGTGACATCCTGATCGCCACGCAGCAATTCGCGCAAACCGGGAATCGCGCTGAGTCCCGTTCCAACCCAGTGAATGGTCATGTCTGAAGCTCTTTTACTTTTTCTTCGAAGATGGCGTTCGCCCGTGCCCAGGGGCCTTGGTCGATTTGCGGCAACTGGCGCAGCACAGGCAATAACTGCGCAGCATAATCCAGCGAGGATTCGCGTGGCAGCATCGACGGCAGGTTGTCGATTGCCATGACATCCAGCGGCGGTTGCGTTGCGACGCGCAGCGCCGGTTCCAACCAGGAGGTGCTGCAGTCATAGACCTTGATCGGTGAAAAATCGCTGGTCGGATCACAGGCGACATCACCGATCACCGTCAAGCTCCGTCCCGGCGCGACCGCATCGGCAGGCACGAATACCGGGGCGCCCGGCTGGGCCAGGATTGCGTTGATGAAAATGTCATGGGTCAGGATCTCGGGGAAGGGGCCGCCATGCGCGGTTTCCTCGATGTCCCAACGGGTGACGGGAACCCCCATCTCGGTCATCAGGTCCGCCGCGCCGGACCCGACGCGCCCCTTTGCACCAATCACGATGGCGCGGGGCCGTGGACGACCCGAGGCGTCAAGCTGGGCGCGAAGATCCGTGGTCATCCCTTCCTTGTCGGGATAGGCATGCACCGCCTGACAGATCCCGCCGCGCTGCTGGGCGACCCAGCATTTCAACGACACCGCAGCGCCGGCATATCCCGCCCAGTAACCAAAGGCCGCCAGGCGGCGACCATGCTCGTCGACCAGATATTCCAGATCGAACAACTGGCCTTCGCCCCGCGCGAAACGCGCCAACAGGATCTGCCCGTCTGGTTGTCCCTTGAAGGCATGCCCGAACATGATGTGCCGGTGACGCAACGGGCTGCCGTCTTCAGGCAGTTCCTTGAGGCCAAAGACAATCGCTTCATCGGGGGCATCGGGCCAGGCGCCTTCGGGTGCAATTTCAGCGCCCGCCTTGCGGTATTCCTCGATCGGAATGATACGACGCGCGCTGTCTTCGACCGTGACGCGAAAGCCATCGCCCAGCAGACGCGCCACCCCGTCAGGGGTGATGCCAACCCGGTCTTCATTCGCGCGACTTTCGGCGCGCACCCACAGATGTGTCATCCTGCCCCTCCATCATC
This sequence comes from Paracoccus onchidii, assembly GCF_028294535.1. Classification (GTDB taxonomy): domain Bacteria; phylum Pseudomonadota; class Alphaproteobacteria; order Rhodobacterales; family Rhodobacteraceae; genus Paracoccus; species Paracoccus onchidii. Next base: position 56,397 of record NZ_JAQBIE010000022.1, read on the forward strand.
CGCACCTGTCTAGGACAGCGCGATCAGCACGGCAAGCAGGGGCATGCCCGGCGCATTCCCCCACTGCATGAATGGCGGGGGCATCGGTTCAAAACGGTGCGGCGGCCCGAAAATTCATCTGCACGCCGCTGTCGGGGTGCTTGATCCGCAGGCTTTCGGCATGCAGCATCAGCCGCGGGAACGCAGCTGCGGCACCGGTCGCATAAAGCGGATCACCCAGGATGACATGCCCGGCATGCAGCATATGAACCCGCAACTGATGGCTGCGTCCGGTCACCGGAAACAGCCGCACCCGCGTTTCGGCATCGCTGGCCTTGATCACCTGCCAGTCGGTCTGGGCGGGCTTGCCGGTCTCGTGATCGACCTTCTGGCGGGGGCGGTTGGGCCAATCCACGATCAGCGGCAGGTCGACACGCCCGGTCCGGGGCTGCAAGCGCCCGTCGAGCCGCGCGATATAGGCCTTCTTGGTGCGCCGTTCTTCAAATTGCTTCGACAAATGTCGCTGCGCATGCGCCGTCAGCGCAAAGATCATGATGCCCGAGGTATCCAGATCAAGCCGGTGCACCAACAGAACGGTCGGGAAGGCGCCGCGCAAACGCTCGATCATGCAATCCGCCTTGTCCGGTCCGCGCCCCGGAACCGACAACAGGCCAGACGGCTTGTTGACCACCAGAATCTCATGATCGGCATGGACGATATCGGGGACTTCGTCCGGGGGCGCGTAAACGAAGCTCATTTCGCGACCAGACGGATCGCCAGGCCGGCAAACATGACCGCCGCGATCCGGTTCACGAGGCCAAGACGTTTGCCGATCACATGGCCCGCCAATCCGCCCACGACCCCGTAACCCATCGTGACGATGGTGCCGGTCATTGCGAAAATCAGGCCAAGTCCCAGGATCTGCTGCCAGACCGGCCCCCAGGCCGGATTGGTGAACTGCGGCAGGAAGGCCAGCAGGAACAGAACCGGCTTGGGGTTCAGGGCATTGGACAGAAAACCACGGCGGATGATGTTCCACGGCCTGACGCTGCCCTTGGCCGAAGGATCGACGGGACCGGCCGTCCAGCTTTTCCATGCCAGCCACAACAGATAGGCCGCACCCACATATTTGATGGCCCGCAGGGCTTCCGGATGGGCGGCAACCACCGCGCCCAGCCCCGCCGTTGCCATGGCCAGATGCATCAGCACCCCGAGACCAACCCCGAACCCGGCCAGAACACCAGCCCTCGGGCCGCCCTGAATCCCACAAGCGCTGGCAAAGAATACATCCTGCCCCGGCGCAAAATTCAGCACCAGCCCGCCAAGCACAAATGCCGAAAGCTGCGCGACGGGTATATTTGCCAACGTCTCCCAGATCATGAAACCGCCCGGACCTCGACTTCGGCAAAGACGCGGGCAAGGATCGCCCCCAGGGATTCCGCATCGCGTTCCGAAAATGCATCGGGCTGGTCGCTGTCGATGTCCAGAACCCCGATCAGCCTGTTGTCACGCCCGAACACCGGCAAGACCAATTCTGAACGGGTTGTGCTGCTACAGGCGATATGCCCTGCAAAGGCATCGACATCGCGCACGATCTGGGGCTGTCCGCTGCGCGCGGCGGCCCCGCAAACCCCACGCGAAAACGGAATGGCCAAACAGCCATGCCCGCCCTGATACGGTCCGATCTTCAACATCTCCGGGGCGGTCACGCGATAGAAACCGGTCCAGTCGAAGCGGGGGTCGGAATGATGGATTTCACATGCCATCGTGGCCATCAGCGCGACCTCGTCGGTTTCGCCTTCGGTCAGGGCAAGGATTCGGGCGGCAAGCGAGTCATAATCACACATGCAGACCGTTTACGCCTTCGACTCCGGCGGGGAAAGTCTGCTTTTGTCAAAGATCCGCCCTTCCCCACGCTGTCACCTTCGGCCAATGTCCCAAGGATGAAGAAACTGTCGCTGACAATTCGCGTGCTGATCGTCATTCTGGCGGTGCAGGCGGTTCTGTTCGTCATGCTGGCCATTGCAAATCTGGACGGGATGCGCCGCGAGATCGCCACGGAAACTCGCCTGGCGACCCAGACCGCCCGTTCGCTGGTGCTGGCCACGATCGGAACGATGCAGGGCTCTGTTCCCGACGACCGGCTGATGGCAATGCTGCCCGAGCGCCTGGTGCCACCGCGCCATACGCGCATCGCCATACTGGATGCCAGCGACGGGACCATCAGGCAGGTCGGGCATACCGGCCCCCGCAACCAGGCCGCACCGCCCTGGTTTTCGCGGCTTCTGGCGCCCGACCCGACCGAGACCCGGCTGCCGGTCATGTTGCGCGATCGGCTGCGCGGGTTTGTCCATATTGCTACCGATTCCGGCGATGAAATCGCCAGCGCGTGGCGCGACATCGGCAAGACGTTGGGATTGGCGGCATTGGCGTCGGCGGTGCAGGCATTGCTGATCCTGTTTGCGGTGCGGGCGGCGCTGCGCCCGGTTGCAACGATCACGGCGCGCCTGTCGGAAATGTCGCAGGGGGATCTGGGCGCGCGCGTCGGACCCCTGCCCCAGCCCGATCTTGCACCTCTTGCAGAAGGGGTCGATCATCTGGCGGCATCGCTGGAACAAGCCCGCGCCGAACGTTCCCGCCTGCAAAGACAGGTGGTCAGTCGCGCCGATGACGAACGCAAGGCGATCGCGCGCGACCTGCATGACGAAATGGGTCCCTGCCTCTTCGGACTGCGCGTCGAGGCCGAGGCCCTGCAAGACAGAAGCAGAACCAATGACGACCGGCAAAGCGCCGGCGCGATCATGGCCATCGCCGATCAGATCGCCGGCGTGAATCGCGCATTGCTGAACGATCTGCGCCCGGCCGCCATCGGACAACTGCCCCTGGCGGATGTCCTGCGCGATTACGTCGGCGACCTCAACCGGATGGCCACGGAAACGCGGATCGAACTGAACATCGCACCAGACCTGCCCGAACCCGACGAACCCACCGCTATCACCCTGTTCAGGATCTTGCAGGAAGGCTGCACCAACGCGCTGCGGCACGCCCATCCTGACCGGATCACGATACGGGTCTGGACCGACCCGGCCCATTGGCGCATGATCCTGACCGATGACGGCCATGGCCTGCCCCGGCAATACCGGCCCGGGACCGGCCTGACAGGCATGCGGGAACGGATCACCCTGCTGGGGGGCAGCCTGCACCTGTCATCAGAGGGGACCGGCACCACGATCGACGCAACCCTGCCCCGACGGCAGGTCAAATGAGGCCATGACATGAAAACCGCGCTGGTCATCGACGACCATCCCATCACACATCTTGGTGCCAGCCGATTGCTGCGCGATCTGGGATATGAACGGGTCGCACAGGCCATGACCGGTGAAGATGCGCTGGCACAGATCGGCGAAGGGCTGGCCCCTTCCCTGATTGTTCTGGATATCAACATGCCGGGCACAGGCGGGCTGGATATGATTTCTCCTCTACGCGAGGCGCTGCCGTCGGTCGGGGTGCTGGTGTTCTCGATGAATGACCAGACCGGATTTGCCGCCCGCGCCCTGCAGGCCGGTGCGCAGGGATTCCTGTCCAAACATGCGCCCCCTGCCGATTTTCGCGACGCCGTGACGACCCTGGAAAACGGAGAATTCTACCTGTCATCCAAGCAGGCCGTTGCACTGGCCACTTTGCGCGCGGGTGCCAGCGCCGATCCGCTTGCCGCGCTTTCGGATCGTGAACGCCAGGTTCTGGGCCTGATCGGGCGCGGGCTCAGCCTTCAGGCCATCGCCGACGAGCTGGGCGTCAGCTACAAGACCGCCGCGAACACATCTTCCGCACTCAAGCGCAAGCTGGATGTTGACGGGATCAACGGTTTGATGAAATTCGCGCTGGACAGCGGCGTCTGACCGGCTGCGTCCGCCATCAAGGAGGGTTGCCAATGACATTGGGCTGGTTCGGCCTGGAACAGAATGCCGCCCCCGGCGCGGCCGATGCCATGCTGCACCGCCTGGCGCATGACCTGATGGATCAGGGCATTCGCGTGGCCGGTGCCGTTCAGATCAACAGCGCGGCGGACCCCGACTGTGCGTGTGACATGGATGTTGCCATCCTTGGCGATGACACGCCGCCAATCCGCATTTCGCAGTCTTTGGGCGCAGGCTCGGCAGGGTGCCGGCTGGACCCGGGCGCATTGGAACAGGCCGCAATGCGGGTCCGGCCGCGCATCGCGGACGCGCAATTGCTGATATTGCCGAAATTCGGCCGACAAGAAGCCATGGGCCGCGGTTTCCGCGATGTCATCGCCCAAGCCATGTCCGAAGGAGTGCCCGTCATCCTGCATGTGCCGGAACCCCAGCGCCCGGCCTTTGCACAGTTCAGCGGCGAACTGGCGCAGCGCGTGGCCGCAAGCGACCTTGCCGATTGGTGCGCCCTATCGCTGCGAGGACAGGCTTGACCAGCGCGCCACTGGTCGATGCGCGCGGGCTGCTGTGCCCCCTGCCGGTGCTGCGTCTGCGCAAGGCGCTGCTGGCATGCAGGCCCGGTGACAGGCTGCGGCTGCTGGCAAGCGATCCGATGGCGGTGGTCGATGTGCCGCATTTCTGCGCGCAGGCCGGTCATGCCATGATAGCCGCGCATGACCATGATGACGGCCTACATGAATTCATCGTTGAACGGGGCCCCGACCGCCCCGCCGGGCGGGACGACGCGCCCGAAACGGATTGAACAGAGAACGGACCAATGCGGATTACAGGACATCGCAGACGCTTTTCGGACCTGACCGAACAAGAGGTGCTGGCACTGGCAATCGCCTCGGAAGAGGATGACGGGCGCATCTATCGCAACTGGGCTGAATTTTTGCGCCAGGATTACGGCGGCACGGCCAAGATCTTTGAACAGATGGCCGCCGAGGAAGATGAACATCGCCATCTTCTGATCGAAACCTATCGCACCCGTTTCGGTGAAACGATCCCAGTGATCCGGCGAGAACATGTCGCAGGTTATTACAGCCGACGTCCGGCATGGATGATGCAGAATCTGTCGCTTGAGGCGATCCGGAACGAAGCCGCGCTGATGGAACATGATGCCGCCGAATTCTATGCCCATGCCGCTCAGAGATGCGGCGATGCGGCGACGCGGAAATTGCTGGGGGATCTGGCGGCGGCGGAACGCGGGCACGAAACCCGCGCCTCGGATCTGGTCGAAGAAAACCTGACCGACGAGACGCGCGAAAAGGAAGACGCCGTCGCCCATCGCGAATTCGTGCTGACATGGGTGCAACCGGGTCTGGCCGGGCTGATGGATGGCAGCGTGTCGACCCTGGCCCCCATCTTTGCAACCGCCTTTGCCACGCAGGACACGTCGACAACATTTCTGGTCGGTCTGGCCGCCAGCCTTGGCGCCGGGATAAGCATGGGCTTTACCGAGGCCGCATCCGATGACGGGGTCGTTTCCGGACGGGGATCACCGCTGAAGCGGGGCATCGCCTCGGGGGTGATGACGGCCATCGGTGGTCTGGGGCATGCATTGCCCTATCTGATCCCCCATTTCTGGACGGCGACAATCATTGCCTGCATTGTTGTGTTCGTCGAACTTTGGGCAATCGCCTGGATCCAGAACCGCTGGATGGCAACGCCTTTCTGGCGCGCAGCCTTGCAAGTGGTCGTTGGGGGTGGTCTGGTCTTCGCAACCGGAGTTCTGATCGGATCGGGTTGATGCCTTACCCCGACAGGAGGAGTTACTTGGATTTTGACCCCGCATCTCGGCGAGGGGCAGCCCGGCTTGTGCCCTTGATTGGCTCAGGCGGGCGGGCACGGCACTGATGTTCGAGATATTCCAGAAAACACTGCCATTCTTCGGGCTGATCGGACTGGGTTGGCTGGCCGCGAGAACGCGGTTCTTTCCGCAGGACGCCGCGGCCTGGCTGACAAAGTTCGTCTTTTTCTTTGCACTTTCGGCCATGTTGTTCCGCTTTGCCGCGCGTCTGGATCTGCCGGCGCTGTTCGACCTGCCCTTCGTGCTTGCCTATCTTGTCGGCTCGGTGCTGGTCTGGGTCATCGGGCTGGTGGTCGCGCTGCGTCGTGGCCTGCGCCTGACTGATGCCGCGATGGAGGCGCAATGCTGCATCACGGGAAATACCGGGTTTCTCGGCGTGCCGATGCTGGTCGTATTGCTGGGCGAAGCGGCAATCGGACCGGTTCTGATGGTGCTGACGATCGACATGCTGGTCTTTTCGACCCTGATCACATTGATCGTGCACGCTGCCAGAAGCGGTCGCCTGAGATTGCACAGCATTGTGCCGGTCTTGCGTGGGATTGCCGCAAATCCGATGATCCTGTCGATGGGGGCCGGGCTGGTTTGGTCGACGGCGAAAATGCCCATGCCCCGCCCTTTTGATGAGTTCCTCTTGCTTCTGGGTTCCGCCGCAACGCCAGGGGCCTTGTTCGCCATCGGCGCCAGCCTCGCAACATTGCGGATCAAACGGCTGGGGCCGTCCTTGTGGCTCAGCGTTGCGAAACTTGTGCTGCATCCCGCCGCCGTGGCGCTGACAGCGCTGGTACTGTTTCGCGTCGACAGCTTCGCCGCCGGCGTCATGATCGCCGCCGCCGCCCTGCCTGTCGCGGGGAACGTCTACATCCTGGCCCAGCATTTCGGTATCGCGCAGCAACGCGTGTCGACCGCGATCCTGATTTCGACAGTGGCCAGCATCGTGACAGTTCCGGCCGTAATGCTGCTGATCCAGGGATGAAAAACCCTTGCAGCTATACCCGTCAGAATTGTCGGGCTATGCAGACATCAACACCCATGCAGGAGGAAGCCGATGCGCGACATTACCGATCTGAAACTGGAAAACATCCTGCTCGACATTGACGATGACGCCATCGCCACGGTGACGCTGAACCGCCCGCAAAAGCGCAATGCACTGGATCTGGCAACAATCGACGAGCTGGTCGATATATTTGCAACGCTGCCGCGCGCCGGTATCAAAGCCGCGATTCTCCGGGCCAACGGAGCGCATTTCTGCGCCGGCTTGGATCTGGTCGAACATCATCGTGAAAACCGATCCGCCAGTGATTTCATGCATGTCTGCCTGCGCTGGCATGAAGCCTTCAACAAGATGGAATATGGCGGTGTGCCCATCATAGCCGTCTTGCACGGTGCGGTCGTCGGAGGCGGGCTGGAACTGGCATCGGCGGCCCATATCCGGGTCGCGGCACCCGACACCTATTTTGGTCTGCCCGAAGGACAGCGCGGCCTGTTCACAGGTGGCGGTGCGACGATTCGCGTCGCGGACCTGATCGGCAAGGCGCGCATGATCGACATGATGCTCTCGGGCCGCCTGTATCACGGTCAAGAAGCGGTAGATGTCGGCCTGTGCCAGTATCTTGTCGAGAACGCCGAAGAAAAGGCCGATGAGATCGCGCGAAACGCGGCACAGAACCCGCCTCTTTCAAACTTTGCGATCTGCTCGGCAATCAGCCACATGCAGAACATGAGCGCATTGGATGCGGCCTATGCCGAGGCCGTTGTCGCCGGGGTCGTCAATACGCAGGATGACGCAAAGGCCCGTCTGGAAGCATTTTCCAAGGGCACGGCCAACAAGATCAAACCCAAGACGGGCAGCAATTCCGCATATGCGATGAAGACGACGACACCCAGCCCCACCTCCATGAAGCCGGACAGCTTGGGCCAATTT
>NZ_JAQBIE010000023.1 GCF_028294535.1 Paracoccus onchidii
ATCGCACGGCCTCGATGGCCGTGCGATCCGCCCTCCCCACCTGCCACGGTCAAACATGTTTCCGCGTTTCGTCAATGCAACATCAGAAACGCGGAAACGGGCAACACCGCCGCACCCAGGTAACCAAAGATGGTGAAAAGCCCGTCTCTGGCCAGCATCCCGAATGCAAACATGCAGACGATCGCCCCCATGATCGAAGAGGTGAATGGAAGAACTTCCAGAAAGGGCATCGCAAGCCCACACAGCATGCATATGACCTGCGAACAAAACAGAGAGGGGTGTCGAACAAGGCAGGCCAGCCTTACATGCGCGACACCATCCATCCAGCTTGCCGGCTTTCTGATCCGCTGGCTGGCCTTACGCAGCCGCGAAGTATCGACCTTCTTGGACATCAGGAAATCCGGCAACCAAAGGTGGTCACGATCCATCAGCATTTGCGCCGATATGATGACAATAGCGATCCCGCAAAAGCTGGAAAACAGCGGAATGCCCGACAACGGCGACACGACTGCGGCTGCGGCAATCAACAGGTTTGCGGCGAATGACCGATCACCCAAGGCACGCAATATCTGCGCAATGCTCGTCTGATCCTCATCGGATGCGTTCGCAAAGCGATCGAGGATGTCACTGATTGATTGCTGTTGCGCCATTCCCTGCCTGCCGTTCCGAATGAAACTGTCGCCCCCCGACAGAAACCCAACGCATCAAACCCTTGACCGGTTCTACCGATCACATTTCGTCACGAACGGCTGGCTGCAACCAATACGCGATCAAGGCTTTGCAGGAATTGCGCGCGATCCGCCCTGGAAAACGCCACACCACCGCCGCTGCGATGAAAGGGATCTGCGGCGCGAATATCCGCCATCAGATCCCGTGTCGCAAGGCGCGGCCCGATATTGGCTTTGGTCAGAACCTCGCCATCATGTTTCAGGACCTGCGCCCCGGCCTTGAGACAACGATCCGCCAAAGGCAGATCCGCGGTGACGACGACATCGCCCGTACCGCAATTCTCGGCGATCCAGCGATCGGCAACATCGGGCCCTTCATCCACGATGACAAGCGAGACCAACGGATTTCGCGACGGGCGCAGACCGCCATTGCACACAAGGACCATCGGCACCTTCATGCGGGTCGCGACCCGTTCGGCCTCGGCTTTGACCGGACAGGCATCGGCATCGATATACAATGTTGTCATGGCGGTCCCGCCTTGTGGCCAAGGCCCGCCCTGAACCGGACGGGCACCCGAATGACGATCAGTCGCGCAACAATTCGTTGACCGACGTCTTCGCCCGTGTTTTCGCGTCGACCCGCTTCACGATAACGGCGCAATACAGGTTCACGCCGTTTTTCGATGGCATGGTGCCCGCAACGACGACCGAACCCGCCGGCACTTCGCCATACATGACCTCGCCGGTTTCACGATCGACGATCTTGGTCGACTGGCCGATATAGACGCCCATCCCAAGAACCGAGCCTTCGCGAATGATACAACCTTCCACAACCTCGGAGCGCGCACCGATAAAGCACCCGTCCTCGATGATCGTCGGCCCGGCTTGCAGCGGTTCAAGCACGCCGCCAATGCCAACGCCGCCCGACAGATGCACGTCCTTGCCGATCTGTGCGCAGCTGCCGACCGTCGCCCAGGTATCAACCATCGTGCCTTCGCCGACATGCGCGCCCAGATTGACGAAAGACGGCATCAGGACCGCCCCTTTTCCAACAAAGGCGCTGCGACGCACGATCGCGCCGGGAACGGCACGGAAACCCGCGTCACGCCACTGATTGTCACCCCAGCCCGCGAATTTGCTGGGCACCTTGTCCCACCAGTTGCTGCCCTGGGGGCCACCCGACATTTCTTCCATGTCGTTCAGCCGGAACGACAGCAGAACGGCCTTCTTGGCCCATTGGTTCACATGCCAGTCATCGCCGCGCTTTTCGGCAACACGCAACGAACCGCTGTCCAGCGCCGTCAAGGTTTCCTCGACGGCCTCGCGGACCTCGCCGGTGGTTGCGCTGCTGATCGCGGCGCGGTCTTCCCATGCGGTCTCGATGGCGTTCTCTAGAGCCTGGGTCATCGGGGCCTTCTCCTTGAAATATGTCGTGCGGCTGGAAACTGTCACATCAGGGCTATAAGCCTGAGAGCAGCGCCGCGCAATCCGCGCGACCCCAGAGACGAGGCTTCGATGACCCAGAACGACGATCGCGACCGCGCCCATCCGTTTCCCCATAGCGAAGAAGACGTGGCGCGCGCCGATCGAACCCCGGATACGCCGCAGACACGCGCCCCTGCATATCGTCTTGCCTTCACCGACCGCGATTTTCTGCTGCGTGAAGAATTGCGCCCCGTGCGCCTTCAGCTCGAATTGTTGAAACCGCAGCTGGTCATGGACGAGCGTGGCATCGAAACGACTGTGGTCATGTTTGGCGGCGCGCGCATTCCCGCACCTGACAAGGCCGATCAGGCCCGCACCAAGACGCTTGCCGGCCTGTCGAAATACTATGAGGAAGCGCGCGTCTTTGCCCGCAAGATGACCCAGCGCAGCATGGCAAGCTATGGCAGGGACAATGTCATCTGCACCGGCGGCGGCCCCGGCGTGATGGAAGCGGGCAATCTGGGCGCGGACGAGGCCGGCGGACAGTCCATCGGTCTGGGCATCGTGCTGCCCCATGAACAGGCGCCGAACGAATATGTGACGCCCGACCTTTGCTTCAACTTCCACTATTTCGCGGTCCGCAAGATGCATTTCCTGATGCGCGCCCGTGCGATCACAGTCTTTCCGGGCGGTTTTGGCACGCTGGATGAGCTGTTCGAAACCCTGACCCTGATCCAGACCGGACGCATGAAGGCCATTCCGATCCTGCTGTTCGGGCGGGAATTCTGGGAGGGAATCATCAACTGGCAGGCGCTGGCCGATGCCGGCACGATCAGTGCAAGCGATCTTGATCTGGTCCATTTCGTGGAAACCGCCGACGAGGCGCTATCGCTGATCGACGGCTGGGATTACGACGCCTGCTAAGGCATTTCAGAACCGAAACCGCAGGCCGACGGCATTGGCATTGGTAGCACCGCGCATGTTCCCCAATGTCTTGCCGCCACCCGAACGGTGATGCAGACGCCAGAACACCGACCAGTCGCGATCCGCGTGGGACAGTTCAAGCTCGGGTGACAGATAGAACAGCAGGCTGGGATCACCCTGATATTCGTCGGCCAGTTCGGCCTCGCGACCGTTCTGGATACCGTCAACATGGCTCAGGCCGAAAATGATCGAAGGCGTGATCGTCATATGGCGCGACACCCGTAATCCGCGAAACCGGGACAGGATCCCGGCCCAGATCTCGGTCGTGTCGCGATCGCCCTTGCGCAGCACGGCACCGACTTCGTATCCGATCTGCACCAGATTGCTGCGCCAGGTCAGGTTTTGAAACCCGCCCCCCATGACATAGTTCTTTTCGTAACCGCTGGTCACAACCCCCAGGCTGTCCGCCATGTCCGAGCTGGTGATGCGCCCTGCCATCACAAAGAAGTTGCGCTGCCTGTCCGGGCTGTCATCCGCCCAGACCGGCTTGGACGCCAACACGAACACAAGGGCACAGGCCCGGCACAACCGCATTCATCACCCCCGCGACCTGATGCCCACGAACCGCCACTGGCCGCCGGGCATCCCGCTATTGGGTCAGTTAAACCGGAAGTTCGGTATTTGGGCAATCAAAACGCGGAAATAATGCGAGGATCAGCCTGCGGCTTCGGCGCTGATCTGGGCGCGCGACTTGCGCCCCCGTTCAGTCGCGGATTTCAGCTGTCCGCATGCAGCCATGATGTCTTCACCCCGCGGTGTGCGGATCGGGCTGGCATACCCCGCCTTGTAGATAATATCGGCAAATGCCTCGATCCGGTCCCAGCTGGACCGTTGATAGGGGGCGCCCGGCCACTCATTGAACGGGATCAGGTTGATCTTGGCGGGAATGCCGCGAATCAGCTTGACCAGACGGCGTGCATCCTCGTCGCTGTCATTGACGCCATCCAGCATCACATATTCAAAGGTGATGCGTTCGCTGTTGGACAGGCGTGGATATTCCCGCAAGGCATCCAGCAAGGTCGCGATATTCCAGCGCTTGTTGATCGGTACCAGCTTGTTGCGGACCTCATCCGTGGTGGCATGGAAACTGACGGCAAGCAGGCAGCCGATTTCTTCGGCCGTCCGCGCAATTTCGGGCACCACGCCGCTGGTCGACAAGGTAATGCGGCGGCGCGACAGGGACAGACCCTCATTGTCCATCACCACATTCATCGCATCGCGCACACCGTCGAAGTTATAAAGTGGCTCACCCATGCCCATCAGCACGATATTGCTGACCAGGCGCGTTTCATCCTTGGGCGCGCCTTGCTTGGGCCATTCGCCCAGATCGTCGCGCGCCACCATCAACTGACCGACAATCTCGCCCGGCGTCAGGTTGCGCACCAGCTTTTGCGTGCCGGTATGACAGAAAGAGCAGGTCAGCGTGCACCCGACCTGGCTGGAAACGCAAAGCGTGCCCCGGCCCTCTTCGGGGATATAAACGGCCTCTACCTCGTGCCCACCGGCGATTCGCAGCAGATATTTGCGCGTCCCATCGGCGCTGACCTGTCGTGTGACAACTTCGGGCAGGGCAATCTCGAACTTGTCGGCCAGCAAGGCGCGATAGTCTTTGGCAAGATTGGTCATCAGCGCAAAGTCGCGCACACCCCAGTGATAAATCCACTGCCAGACCTGCCCGACACGCATTTTCGCCTGTTTTTCAGGGGTGCCGGCTTCGATCAGGGCCGCGCGCAGCTGATCGCGGGTCAAACCGACAATATTCATCCGGCCGCCCTCGGGCAGCTTGCGGGGAATGGTCAGGACATCCTGCGTGATCGGAGCAGACATAGAAACACCAAGTTTGCGCGTGAAAGAACCGCAAATAGGATAAACGCGGCCGGAAATCAACCAGCCACGCATATAGACGTCATACCCGCGCCATTCCGGTCACGCCCCGGCGTGACCGCCGATCCGCCAGAAAACTTACTGGCAGCGCGCCTTGGCAGTATTCGTTGCCGCGGTAATACCCGACAGGCTGAACGTGTCCTTGGTCGTCGTGCCGCGCGAAGAGCGCCCGGTCACGACGGCGGTCGAACCCGCGCGCAGGGCGCCGATCAGCTTGCCATCTTCGCCGGGGCTGCCGGTCCAGGCGCTTTCGCCTTCGGTGAACAGATTGAATTTCTGTCCGCCGACATCAACCTCGACGGTCGAATCGGGCGCGAAGGGGTATCCGCCGGTGAACGACACTTCACCATTCTGCCCGGAACGGTAAGCGACATACAGGCGGATATCACCGCGCGTCACCTCGACCTCCTTGCCATCCTTGGTGTTCAGCGTCGACTTTGGCGGCGACACTGCCCAGCATTCCTTGGGGTTGCTTGCCGCAAACACCGTCCAGTCGCCTTCAGTTGCCACGACATTCGTGGACTCCTGTGCAACGGCACCGTTCAGTCCTGCTGCCGACATGACCGCGATGGCCACCATGGCGCGCAAGGTCGTGATTTTCATGCTCTGGCCTCCTGCCAATCTTTTCGCCGCTTCGTCGGGCGTTTTTCCTGATTGCGCTGGTCTTTTCAACCATCCGCGATCAGGATAGCCAAAATCATTGCGCAAAAAAGAGCGCAAGACAGGAAATCGCGCAATTGTCAGGGAATTCAGCTATGCGTTCAGCCCAATTGATCGAACTTTGGCGCGGCGATCAACTTGAAAGCCTGCATCGTGGCCACGCGGTCGTTTGCGACAAACATGGCGTCGTCGAGGCATGGGGCCTTCCGTCCGAAATTATTTTCCCGCGTTCCTCCTGCAAGATGATACAGGCGCTGCCGATGATCGAAAGCGGCGCCGCCGACGAGGCGCGCCTGACCGACCGCCAGCTTGCGCTGGCCTGCGCCAGCCATAATGGTGCCCGCATTCACGTCGACGCGGTCGATGAATGGGTGCGCACAATGGATATGAGCGAAGCAGATTTTCGGTGCGGCAGCCACATGCCCCAGGACAAGGAAGAAAACCGCCGCCTGACCTGCAGCGACGAATCACCTTGCCAGTTTCACAACAACTGCTCGGGCAAACATGCCGGTTTCCTGACCTTGAATCGCAAGCTGGGTGGGGGCACGGAATATATCGATCCCGACCATCCGGTCCAGCAGGCAATCAAATCCACCTTCGAAGAAGTCACGCAGGAAACCAGCCGGGGATATGGAATTGACGGCTGTTCCGCGCCGAACTGGTCCTGCAGCCTCGAAGGGCTGGGCCGCGCCATGGCTGCCTTTGCCAATCCCGGTCAGGATCGTCGCGGCCAGGCGATGAGCCGCCTTGTGGATGCAATGCGCGCACATCCCGAAATGGTCGCGGGCGAAGGGCGGGCCTGCACTGCGCTGATGCGCTCGACCGGCGGGCGTGTGGCCGCGAAGACCGGCGCCGAGGCCGTGTTCGTTGCAATCCTGCCCGACCAAGGGCTTGGCGTTGCATTGAAGATCCTGGACGGCGCCACCCGCGCAAGCGAAGCCGCGATCACGGCGATCTTGATGCATCTTGGGGTTCTGGAAAAGGATGATCCGACCGTGAACCGATTGCTGACCGGCCAGATGAAGAATTGGCGCGGCATGGTAACCGGCGAAATGCGCACGGCCCCCGGTTTTCCGGTCTGAAGCACGATTCTGCCGCGAATCGTCACAGTTTCGACGCAGAATTCTGGTGAAATACCGCCGAGGGCGGGGCCCCCAATGACCGCCTCTCGGGGAGAAGACTTGTCGGCGCCCCTTGGCAGAGCGGGCGTCGACGGCCCCCTTCAGATTAATTGCCAGATCAACCGCAAGGCCAGTATCGCCGAGGTCGCGACCAAAAGCGGCTTGATCAGGCGCGACCCGATCCGCACCGCCAGCCGTGCCCCAAGCGCGGCGCCGGCCATCTGCGCCACACCCATCATCACCCCGATCAGCCAGAGCGGCTGCCCGATCAAGGCAAACATCGCCAGACCGCCCAGATTGGAAAACAGGTTCAGCAATTTCGTATGCGCCGTCGCCTTCAGCACCCCATATCCCGCCAAGGTAACAAAGGCGATCATGTAAAATGATCCGGCGCCGGGACCAACCAGACCGTCGTAAAACCCGATCAGCGGCACAATCACCGTCGCGAACAGTGTCGCGCCCATCCGTCGCTGACGGTCCAGATCGTCAAGCCCCGGCTTGAAGGCGAAAAAGATTGCGATGCCGATCAGGATCACAGGCAAGACGATCCGCAACGCTTCGGTCGGCAGATGGCTGACCAGAGCGGCCCCCGCAAGCCCGCCCAGCCCCGCCAGCAAGGCCAGACGCCACTGGCTGCGCAGATCCACCTGCCCACGTGCGGCATAGCTTGCCGCTGCCGTCGCCGCACCAAAGGCCCCCTGAACCTTGTTCGTCGCCAAGGCCTGGGCCGGGGACACCCCCGCCAACATCAACACCGGCAAGGTGATCAACCCCCCGCCGCCGGCAATTGCGTCGACGAAACCGGCCGCGAATCCTGCGGCAATCAACAGCAGGGCCATTTCCAGCGTAAGTTCGAACATTCGCGCCCCGGGCGTCTGATTGTGAAGTTGGCTCGCCGATTGGCGGGAGTATCTGTGCCGTCAGGCCCGGAATCAGCCGGTCACGAATTCTGACGCGCGATACCCTTGCAGATACAGCAACGCCGTCAGATCGCCATGATTGATGCGCAACCCGGCCTGTGCGGCCACGACCGGCTTGGCATGCAGGGCGACGCCAGCCCCCGCCAGTTGCAACATTCCCAGATCATTCGCCCCGTCACCGACCGCGATCACGTCATCAGCGGTCAGGTTGCGCGCCGCCGCAATTTCGCGCAGCGCCTCGACCTTGGCCTCGCGCCCCAGAACGGGCAGTGCAACATGGCCCGTCAGAACACCACCCTCGGACAACAGCGTGTTGGCGCGGTTTTCATCGAATCCCAGCCGGGCCGCAACCGGCCCCGTGAACGAGATAAATCCACCCGACACCAGTGCCGCGTAACCGCCATTGGCGCGCATCGTCGCGACCAACTCGGGTCCACCCGAAGCCAGGGTGATGCGCGTCTCCAGCACTTCGTCGATGACCGTTTCCTGCAGGCCGGCCAACAGGCCGACACGCTCGATCAGGGCTTCGTGGAAATTCAGTTCGCCATTCATCGCACGCGCAGTGATGTCGGCAACCCGTGTGCCCACGCCGGCGACATCCGCCAGCTCATCAATGCATTCCTGCGAAATCATGGTCGAATCCATATCGGCAAGCAAAATGGATTTGCGCCGTCCGACCGTTTTCTGAATCGCCAGATCGATTCCGATGGCCTGAAGATCCGCCCAGACCTGCTCGACATCTTCCGGCGCCTTCTGCACATCGAATTCACCCGCAATTCCCGGATTCAGCCAACGCACGGAATTGCCGCCCCAGGTTTTCGCAAGGCCATCCAGCAGCGCGCTTTCAAGATTGGCGGCCGCAGGCGCGGCAATCAGCGTAACGGTGAACATGGGAAGCTCCTTGGGGAAAAACTTGCGCAAGGTGTAGGACAACTTCCAGTGATGCGCCAGAGCGCGCAGCCAGCAGCACACCCACCCGGGAACAGGCCTCAGAAGCGGTAGCTGACTCCAAGGATCGGGCCGGACTGATCAAATGAGAAATCCTGCCCGTTGATCTGGTTCTCGACGCTGATATGGCGATAGCCGCCCTGAACCGACCAGTTTTCGTTGAACCGATAGCCCGCGGTCAACAGAATCTGCCATGTTTCGCGATCATCCTCGAACCCGCCATAATCGATCAGCCCGGTGCCGAACCACTGATCCGAAAACTGCACACGCATCCGTGCCGCCAACAGGGCATCCACCCAATCACCATCCGTCGCACCGGTTGCATATTGCGCACCATCGTCCAACAGATCGACCCCGGCATCGACATCGACCCAACGCAAGCCCCCGCCCAGATCCAGCTGATATTTCGGATCCTGATAGGCGCGATAAAGCGCATAGCCATTGAAAAGCTGGACCTTGAGATCGGTATTGATGCGCGTAAAATCGGCTCCGTCAGGCGCCGCATTCCCAAATGACAGGTCGAACAGCAGGTAATCCGCGATCAGACTCCAGCGATCGTTGCTGGCCTCGAAGGTACCCATGAACGACAAATCCAGATTGGACAGGGCGTCGCTGAAGCTCAGCTTGCTTTCCACAGGACCATTCTGGGTATCGATGGTCGAGGTCGTTTCGGGCATGAACATATAGATCGACCCCGTATATTCCCAATCGCCCTGCTGGGCGCTGGCCGGAACACTCAGGAATACTGCAGAGCAGATCACGGTGGTCGCAAGAAACCTCTGGTTCATCATGTGGCACCTGTCATGTTCAAGTCACTGATCGTTAGCGCGTTTTCGGACATCCCGAGAACCGCGGCCGCGCGATTGACAGTCCCGCTTCGGGGCAGCGGCAAGAAAATCGGCATGGCTCTGTACAGAATGGTCCAGCGCGCCAGCATGTCAATCGCGAACACCCGTTTCGTGCCTTCTTCGCATCCCATGGTCTGCGCGCGAACCAGACCGCTTTGGCGCGACATGGCGAGATTCAAGCTGGCATCCAGGGCGATATCCGGCACTCGCCGAACCCTTGCAGTTGCGCGTTCAGGCCATCCGGAAACCACATTCCGGGCATGAAAATCCCGTGCCCCTGATCACGACGCGACCCGGCCAGCAAGGTTTGGCGCGGAATCTTTGGGAGTGGACAAAACCTGGTGGTCGACGTGGTAGGGTAAGATCTTGGAACAAAGCGGGACCCGCCATGGAGGTGAGCATTTTTGTCAAGACGACGTTTGACGATGGAGAAACCAAGAGGCGCAATGTCGGTCGACTTCGCCAAGCGCCGGACGAGTTTGGTTCCGAGAATTTGGGGCTTGCCAAGCTGATCAAGGACCGGAAAGCGCTGCTGACCTTCTACGACGACCCGGCGGAACACTGGAAACACAGCAGGACATCAAATCCGATCGCGAGCGCCTTCGCCATCGTCCGGCAGGAAACGAAACACACCAAGGGCTGCCTCAGCCGCAAGACAGGTCTGGTAATTGCGTTCAAGCTGATGGTGTCAGCGCTAAAGCAATGGCGAAAGATCGACAGTCAGAACCGCTTGCCCGAGATCATTGAAGGGGTTGAGTTCCGCGACGGGCTCCGCCACGTTCAAACCGCTGCCAGATCAAGCGTCACCAATTTCTGCGCATATCTCGCCGCCGGACGCTTCCTCGCCCGAACCCGAGCCGCGATCTGCGGAGCGAACTTGATCACCCAGCGGTTCAGGGTCGCGTGATCGAAGGTGACGCCCCGCTCCGCCAGCATCTCCGCGAGATCATGATAGGAAATAGCATAGCGCAGGTAGAAGAACACCGCGAGTAGGATCACCGACTTCGGAAAGTGTACGCCTTTCAAATTGATCACGCCGCAAGCCCCTCGCCAACCACCTGACAACGTTGACCTATAAGAGGAAGACACTGAACCGGAAACTTTGCGACAAAACCGTCATGAGAGTGGGCCGCTGCAAAACTACAAGGCCGAGAAGGACTTTCGAAATTTCAGTTGCTGCATATGGTTCTGCCCTGAGCCCATTAAACGGTAGCGACATGAAATCACACCCAATGACCTTGAGCTTCTTAGGGTCAGGATGCATTGATTTCGGTCGCACGGCGTGATTCACGGCTCAGAAAATGGAGCGGTGACATGAGCGACCTGTACTGGCTGACTGACGAGCAGATGGCCAAGCTCACCCCTTTCT
>NZ_JAQBIE010000024.1 GCF_028294535.1 Paracoccus onchidii
AGTGGCGGAGCGAGAGGGCGTCATAACAGAACACCTAAAAACCAATTTCACCCAACATATGCTGGACTTTCCCACATTCACCCCCCGAAATCAATGGCATTTCCGCCACACAGGTTCACATTCAGGTTCACATTTGGGACCACAATAAATGTTGCCGAATCCATCGTTTTCGGGGCATCAGATTAGCATGAAAAAGCCAAAGATCATCATGCGGAACGGCCTGTGGTATATCAGGCGCCGCGTCCCGTCCCGATATGAGCATGTAGAACGGCGCAGCATCGTGCAGATATGCCTGTTCACGGACAGCAAGGAAATGGCCGAACACAAGGCCGCGCAGGTTTGGACGGAAATGCTTGAGGCATGGGAGGCCAAGCTAGAGGGAAAGATTGCACTTTCCACCGAGCGAATGGCCGCGGCGCGAAATCTGGCGCAACGTCTTGGCTATCGCTACATGTCGGCAGATGATGTTGCCCATTTGCCGACGAACGAACTGATTGAACGCATCGAGGCTGTCGTTGATGGAAAAGGTCGCATTGACCACCAGGAAGCCGAGGCGCTTCTTGGTGGGGTGAGCAAGCCGACAATCTATGTATCTGAGTCGCTGGACGAATTTTACAGGGTCGAGGCTGGCCGGCTTGTCGGGAAAAGCCCCGATCAAATGCGCAGGCACAGGGCCCCGCGGCTGAAAGCGATCAAGAACTTCATATCAGTCATCGGTGATCGTCCTATCCACGAAATCACCACGCGCGACATGTTCGATTTTCGCGCCTGGTGGCTGGAAAGGATTGCCGCGGGCGAAGTCACGAAGAATAGCGCGAACAAGGATTTCAGCTATCTTCTGGCCATGTGGCGGGCCTGCGCGCGGGCGCACGATCTGGAACTGCCGTTCAAGACAGACGGTCTGGCCTTCCCCGAAGGCAAGCAAGCAACCCGCCCACCCTTCTCTGTCAAGTGGATCAAGGACAAGCTGCTTTATCCCGGCGCACTGAACGGGCTGAACCTGCAAGCCAGAACCATCCTCATGGTGATGATAAACACCGGCGCCAGACCGTCAGAAATAGCCGCGCTGTCCGAAGAAAGGATCGTCCTCGATGCACCGATACCGTTCATCAGGATCGCTGCGGAAGGCAGGACGCTGAAATCTGAATATGCCGATCGGGACATTCCGCTTGTCGGAGTCAGCCTGGACGCGATCAAGAAATGCAAGAAGGGCTTTCCGACATATGCGGATAGCCCTGTTCTTTCAGATACGGTCAACAAGTTCTTGAAGGAAAACGGGCTTCGCGAAACGCCCGGCCATAGTCTCTACAGCCTTCGACACAGCTTCGAGTCTAGGATGATGAAGGCCGACTTTCCCGAGCGGCTAAAGGCCGATCTGATGGGGCACAGGCTCAAGCGCGAGAGATATGGCGAACTTGAACTTGCGCATGTGCGGGACTGGCTTCTGAAAATCGCAATATAGGCCGATCAAGGTTATCTGGACGGCTCGGCGGCGCGGTTCATGATGTCGTCAAAGGCCAGCTGATCTATGATGATCACCCGGCTCCAATCCTCGTAGTAGGTGACGCAGGTCTGCTTCTTGTTCCATGCGGTAATGAAGGCCACCAATTCGTCGGCATCAACGACCTGATCTGCTGCCGCCTCGTGCATGTCGTCTGTCGCGTTTTCCAGAAGGTTCACCGGGTCGATCTTGAGGGGGCGGCATGTGCAGGGATGGCAGTATGCGGGGACCGGCTCGCCGGCGTCATGGCAGGATTCGATCATCGCGCCGATGTCAGTAGAGTATCCCTCGCCCCATTCCCCGTTGCACTTCGCGCTGACTGGGCCCTTGTATTCCGTCGCGTCAATGACCGTGGCCTTGGCCAGCATCTTGCGCTCACGACATGGCGCGCAAGCGGTCCAGCTTGTGTCGAGTTCAGTGCCGCATGCGCAGAAGCGCGGCTTGCAGCATTCCTCTGCGGTGCGACGGGCGGCGGCGTGGGATATGTCGTCGCGCGCGGCGTAGACCTTGGGAGAGTATGCTTTCCCGCATTTTCCGCAAGCGTATAGCTTCGGATCGCTCTCGCCTTTGAATGTGAGTTCTCGGACTTCCATAGGTGTCTCCCGGCGGTTAACTGGATTGTTCGGCCAGCATGGTTTCAAGTTCGGCAATCCGCCGGCGGAGGCGGCGCTGCATGTTCCAGCTCGCCTTCTGTTCATCGAGCCGCCGGTCTCGCGCTTCGCAGAGCCGCTGAACCTGTCGCTCGGCCTCTGCGCGGCCGCGTTCTGCCGCTTCGATCCGGCTCTCTGGCACAGTGCAGGTGCAGGCGTATGATCCGTAGACGGCGCCGCCGCAGCACATTGGGATGAGAATTTCTTCGCCGTCCTCGTCCTTGAGCCAATGGCAGCGGTCTGGTGTCACAGTGGCCTCCTTGGGGTTTTTTAGGACTGTTCGCTGTCGAACAGGTCTGGTTCGTAAAACTCGCAGACCAATTCGGCAGTGTTCGGGTCGAATGTGACGGACTTGTAATGTGCGACGTTGTGACCAGCGCGGGCGATTGCCGCGAGGTTTTTGCCGATTATTTGCCCGCGCAGGGAGTTTGCCTCCGCGCCGATAGTTGCAATGGCCAGTGCCACGCCGGGGGTCTGGCGCAGCCCGTCTGGCAAGTTTTCCAGCTGCTCGTGGGCGTCCATCATTCCACTCGCGTGGGCCATGTGGAACAGGTGCTTTGGATCTTCGATTTTTACTCTGACTTCGTTCATGGGGTTTTCCTCTCAGGTTCGTTGGGGCTTATTTTCGTCAAAAAGCGGCAATGGCTCCGAGACAGATGCCGCGCGAATAGCCTGCGCTTTCGTCCGTGGCACATATCCGTAGCGCACCAGGTAATCCCGCCGTGCTGATTGCCATGCCTTCTGCGGCCAACTCATTGTGCGCCACGATGATGGGCAGGCATCGGCAATAACCTTTTTCCGTTCGGACAGCGTGGCGTCATCAGGCAGGCAAGCAGTAGCCTGACGGATGATTTCGGCGGCTTCGGCTTTCCATGTCACAGCTATTCCCCCTTCTGTGCGAGGGCGCGGCGATCCTTGGCGGCGTCAATTGCCTCCTGCCGTGTGGCGAAGTGAAGGAACTCGTCATCATCGCTTTCAGGGTCAAGAACTGGCGCGATGAATCCATGTCTAACTGGACCGGTATAACTGCTTGCAATTTCGCAGACACAGTACTGACCGACCATCGCGCGGTTCATTGCCTCATCTGGGCTGTCTCCGCAGTCGTCCGGGTCCATTGTTCGCCAGAACCAATCGGCGTTATCGAACATATCCGCCGCCTCTCTGACCGGATCGGCCTGCGGGGTGGGGGATAGGGCGCGGATGGCTTCACGGGTGGCAATTTTAGCGTGACGAACGCCAGCAGAAAATTCTGTTTGATGCTCAGGAACGGGGCCAACTGAGCAAGTCTGCATAGCCGCTTCGATCCCCTGCGCGAATGTGCCAGCCTGCGCCGCCTCATATTCCGGCTGCGACATTGCTGCTTCCATCACCGCGATTTCGGCGCGGGCAGCGTCACGTTCGGCAACCGCCATTTCCAGCTTGGTCCCGAGTCCATCCAGCCTGCGAAGTTCATGCTTTATCTGTGCCGCAAGCTGCATGTTGAACGGTCGCGTTCCGCTCTGCACCTGATCCAGCGCCCGAGCCAGACGTTCAGCCTTGCTAAGTTCAGACGCGGGGTATCTCATTTTTGCCGCCATCACCGCCCCTCCACATGTGCTTGCGCCTCGGCGTCCAGCGGCTTTTGCAACAGCGCCAGTATGTCCCGCTGCTGAAATGCCGCCTTGGCCCGTGGCAGATCGACGATAACCTCGTTCTTCCGTTCCATCATTGCGCCCTCGCTTGCCTGCGCTGTTCGGCCAGCATCCGTGCCTTGGAAAGCGGATCTTTCACGGCGCTGGCGCGGGCTTTCGTCAGTTCTTCTTCGATCCGCTCAAACACCGGAATAAGCTCGGGGTTCTCGGCAACGCATTCAGCCACGATTGCCTCGCACCGCTCCAAACGCTTGATGTGCGCGGGCGACGGGTGAAAGCCTGGCGTCATCATATCAGTGGCTCCGTTTGCGCCATGTCCTCGATCCGGTCGAGAACCGTGGCAAGTGTTCCTGAAATCACCGTTCGGCCGCGCGCCTCAAACTCGCCGTTGTGAAGGCGCGTCAGGGTCCATCCGTGATAGGCGCCGAGCAAGAAGATCGCGGAGTCTATCTGGTCCTTGACTTCGGCCTCGTCGGCGGCAATGCCGCCAATCGAGTTTTCATCATCCGACCAATAAAACGGGCTCGACAGCATGTCGTATTGACGGATCGAAATGCCGCGATGCTTTGACCTACGCATCGGCCCTGACCTCCTGGAAGATCCCGTATTCCCGATCTGCCTGGTTCTCCTTGATCCGGTCCAGTGCCGCTTTCGCGGACGCGTAGTCGGGGTGTTCGAAGGGAAAGCGGGACGGCCTGATGCGGCCGCTATCGGGATGCCGGCTGAACACGAAGAAACCGCCCCCGATCTTTTCATTCGGGCGAACAAGGGACGGATCTACAAACAGGTCCGTTCGTTTCTTGGCTTGATTTCGTTCAGACATTGTATTTCACCCGCTTCTTGTCTGCATATTCTCTGCTCATAACCGCCGTGAGCATCGGTTTGATTTCTCCCCTGTCGGGGATTTCGACCTCGGATTTATCCAGCCATTGAGAGTTGTAATTCTTGTCCTGCGTGACCAACCATCCGGTGTCTGTTTCATTCAGCAACCGAACCGGAACGCGGATCATTTCATTCTGGGTTTCCATCACATCAGCCCCTTATCTACGGCCAGCCACTCAGGCAGTGTTATTTCCCCGACGCCCCTGTGAAGTTCCCCAACCTCGATTTGAGACAAGGGTAGCCATTCGGCGCTTTCACGGTCGCCGTCAGTGCTGAACAGAATGGCCCGGTCGGTGCGGGCGTGGACCTGACCGCGAAGGTCGATGATTTCGCTGCGGCTCATGCTGCACCCACGTTTTCGGCAAACGCTCTGGCATGGCCTTGTGCCTGTTCGGGAGTGGCCAATTCAAATCGCGGGTGCTTGGTGCCGGATTCGTCCACGACTTCCAGCTTGTGAAGGCTGAACAGACCGCCGAGGGTCCAGTTGCATGGCTTTCCATCGGGTTCTTTGCGAGGCGCCCCAGCTTTGGTCCACCGACCGAAGCAAGAGAAGCCAAGGAACCGTTCCACGGATTCGAAATCCAGTCCTGCACCGGCCGCGATCAGATCGCGGGCACTCTGCACAGTGCCGCACATAGGGCAGATCATGGCTAAATCAGCGCGATCCTCAACGCCCTGCGCTTTCAGTTCTGCATGATATTCGGGGATCGTGAGGGTTTTCATCACGCCATCCCCAGCGCTTCGAGATACATCTGCTCGATCGCTTCTTCTTCCGCGATGTCGTCGCGGTCGCGCTTGCGCCGGGCGATGATCCGCCGCATGACCTTGGTATCGTAGCCACGCGCCTTGGCTTCGGCCATGATCTCCTTTTGGCGATCGGTGATGTCTTTCTTCTCAGCTTCCAGCTGCTCGAACTGCTCGATGAATTGACGCAGTTCGCCGGCTGCAACGCTGTAACTTTGTTCAGTCATGGGTATCTCCTGTAAAAAGGCGGGGGCTTTATTCACCCCCGCCAGGTGCCGCACGGGGACATTTCACGCGCGGGGGAAGGGTCAGCCGTCGCGCTTGGCGGCGAAACTTTTGAAATCTTCGATCATGGCCGCGTGTTCGTCGGCGTCCTGCGACCGGATCGCGTCAAGCTGCGCATCGAACATTTCCAACGCCTCATCGAGCGGCGTCCCTTCGGCCAGCAATTCGCGGATGCTGGTGTCGATCATCTTGATTTGCTCGGACAGCGACGGGGTGAACATGCTGCCCTGCCCGGCATCATCGACCTTCTTCTTGTTCCGCGATGGGCGTTGTTCCTGCGGGGTGTTGTCGGTGTGATCTGCCGCACGTTGCTGGCGCTTTTCCTCCTTCGCGGGCTGGGCATCATGTTTTGACTGTTCCGGCTGGTCATCCTCGACCGTTTCGGCGTCCTCAATCATGGATCCTTCTTGGTCGTCCGCCTCCTGATCGCCCGAAAGGTCGCGTGCAACATCGCGCGCGTGGGTCGGGGTCACGTCCCGCATCCCGTCAGTTTCGACCTCGATACCGAGCGGAATCCCGATCATCACCTCGGGGCAATACATGCGGATCAGCGCGGCGGCGCTGCGATAGCGCAGCATCGTTTCCGGGATGGACTTGTATTTGGTGTTCCGGGTCCAGCCTTCGGCTTTTGCCATTTCCATGTCGGCGGTCATCTGGACGCGCTTGCCGGTGCCTTTCATCACGGCATAGGCGGTGGCGGAAAGCTTGTCGGCAGTGCCGGTCACATCCCAATCAATCGGATCTTTGAAAACCCCGTGAAGGTTCGCCTTGGCGATCATGTAGGTGGTGTTCCAGCCGGGGCGGCCGCCAACAAAGTAGATGTTCTGGGCGACTGTGAGGGGATCTTCGCGCAGGCGCACGGCCATGTTCATCACCAGAACGCCATTGGCGATATTCTGGGCTTCCGAACCCTTGCGCAGATGCTCGGGAAACAGCGGCGAAAGAGCCAACATCTTGCCGACACGCTGCATCTGGTCAAACTGCTGGGGGTCCATCAGAGCCAGCGTCGTGCCTGCCCCGGTTGCTGCTGAGGTCGGGCGAATTGCAGTGGAATGCGCGGTCATTATGCGATGCTCCGGTTTTCAATGAAGTTGACGCCGTTGATTTCCGTGGGGCCGTCCTTGCGGCGACGGGCGGCAGAGGCCAGACGCTCCATTTCGGCAATCAATGGCTCGCGGCTGTCGGGATCAGCCAGCAAGAACCCGAAGGCACGGCGTGCGTTGCTGTCCCCGTCGATCTTCGCGGTGTAGCTGACGCGCTCAGCCATTGTGCGCCCGCCGCCAGACGCGCTGGACACGTTGACCTTTGCATCCTTGGCAGCCGCCTTGCTGGCCTTCTTGGCGGATTTCTGGGCTTCTTCTGCGCGGGCAAGGGCGATTGCGTCGTCAGCTTCTTCCGCCTCTTTGCGGAGTCGCTCTGCCTCGGCTTCTTTGCGGCGGGCTTCTTCGCGCTCGCGCGCTTTCTGCCGTTCGGCTTCGACCCGCTTGGCCTCGACAAATACGCCGAGCATCTGCTTCAATGTGGTGCCTATCTCAGTCAGCGGAACAGTGAGGGCCTTGAACGCGCTGTCAACAGCAGCGCCGGCCTCCAGATGGGGCTGCTTGGCCTTCTTGCGATGGTCCTCAATTTGCTTGTGCGCCTGCCGGGCTTGCGACAGAAAGTCGTTCAGCTTCTCGGCATTTTCTTCGGTTTCGATCGCGCCAAGCGCCAACCATGCCTTGCCGGCTTCGCTGAGTTCGCGGACGCGGGTTTCCAGATCCGCGACAACCTGCGGGTCGTAGGGCGGGGGCGCGTTGTGCCCCATTCCTGCCATTGCTTGATCGTCCATGTCGTGTCCTCCGATTAAGGTCTGATTGCGGCCAACTGGCCGAGGTCGATTTTGGTATGGGTGTCGGCCATTGCTGGGATCGACTGACGGGCCCCGGTCAGAGCGTCGTATTCTTCGGCGCTGATCGGGCGGCAGTAGGTCCAGACTTCGAGCGGGTCGCAGGGATGTGCGTTGCAGATCGCCAGATAGGTTTCGGGTGCCGTAAGTTCGCCCGTGATCGGATCTATTTCTTGATCCATCCAGATTTCGACCGGAACGAATGGCCCGTCTTTGACCATCCGACGCTTGTAAAAACCGGGCTGTGGATCGTCCTCGATGCGCGCCACGCGCTCACCGGAGACGGAACGGCGCCAGAATGAATATTGATCCTCGGCGCTGGTAGGTTGGCGGATCATAGCGCCACCCCGGGCGAACCCGTCCATGCATCCAAAACCAAAAAGGCGGTTGCCAGAAATGCCGCCAGCATTGCGGCGCAGATTGCGGCGTCTCGTATCATTGCGGCACCCCATCAATGATTGCGTCGACCTGGCGGGCGATCTTTGCCAGCGCCTCGGCGTTTTCGTCATTGGCCTTCACGGCGGCGCGGGCTGCGCGATAGGCGGCGTTGTTCAGGTCGATAAGCAATTGCTGGAGGCTCATTGCGCGGCCTCCTTTATCTCGGCGGCCGCGATCTGACAGGCTGTCGAATAAATTGCCTCAAGCTTGGCGTATTCCCCACGCAGACGCTCAATCTCGTCCTGCTGTTCGATCACCTGACGTGCTAGGCTGGGGGCAAGGGCGATCAGGCGGGCATCCGCCTCGGACAAACACCACCGTTCTTCTTTGTGGTTATCCTTGTGTCCCGTCCAGTATCCGACGACACCATGCTGGTCGCTGTAGTGATACCAGTCGAAGCCGTAGATCGGGTCTTCATCGCTGTTCTTCTTGCGAGCCTTCCACTCACCCGGCGTTGCCGCATCCAGCAGCTTTTGCAGTTCATCGACGTTCATTGCGCGGCCTCCACGGCTGCGGCGCATTCCTGCGCGGTGTAGCCGTCACAAACGGTCGGACGCTCAAGATGTGAGCCAAAGGAGTTCGCAATCTGGATTGTCAGAAATGTCCAAAAACCAATCAGGAAAGGGACGCCCAAACAGGCAATGGACAACCATACCAATGACTTGAATTTTAGATCGTCTGGGACGTGCGGTTCAGCATACTTTCGGCTGCTTGTGTGCATAATCTGCATTCCTTCGCATCGAATCTATGCGATCACTATGCATTTATGCATCTCAACCTGTCAATGCAGAAATGCACATTAGAAAAAAATCATGCATTGGCATAAAAAAACCCCGCAAAAGCGGGGCTTTAAGTGCAGTTCTTGCTCTATCGTCAGGTCATAAGCATAAGGATTCCCAATCCTCCGACTCCATATGCCACCCAGCCGAGAACCTTCTTGGCGTCGTCGCTCATTTCAAGGTCATCGCCCTTCTGGGACAAGAACCAGGCGAGAGATGCGCCGGCCAATGTCAGCACGATCCCCGTCATACTTTACGTCCGATCCAGAGGACGCGACCAAGCACATCAAGATCACTCGCAGCTGAGTTTACCGCGCTGTATTCGGTATTGTCCGACCGGACGTTCACCTGTCCCGGCACACCTCCCCGACCAATCCGCTTGATATGTATAGCCGTATTATACCGGATCGCGAAAAGCCCGTCGAAATCAAGATTCTTCTGACCTTGATCGACCAGAACCTGATCACCTTCCAGCAAAGTCGGCTTCATGGAATCGCCCACAACAGGGACGATCACAAGCATTTCTGCCGGGGAATCGGTAATCTGACTAAGTAATGAAGGGGAAAAGGACACAGCAGCTTCCTTGGTGGTTGACGGGTCACCATCGGCGTAAATCCGCCCAGCATGGGCGTCAATGGACCTTATTAGTATCTGATCTTCCCCCACCATTTGCACCACTGTCGTGTCGCCTGGGAACGGAATCCCGCTAACCTCCCTGATCTTTTCAAGAGTTCGCCGGGAAATCGAATAAGGATGATCCCCTTTCGCGTTCAAGGGGCGGGTCAGCGTCGTGCTTGATACACCGGCCCGTGCCGCTAACTCCGTAGCGCTGATGCGGTGCTTCAATAGCACATCGCGAACATAGTCTATCGCCCAATCTGTCATTGCAGCCACTCGTTTCCATTAATTACCACTTCTCATCTGCAAAAAATCATACCGCACAGCGCGGCCCTTCTTAATGTGCAGTTATGCATTGACATGACAAGTGCGCATCTGCATATCTTTTTGTGCAGGTATGCAGGAGCATGGCATGATTTTTTCAAACATTGACCAATACAAGCAGCGTCGTGCCGAGATTGAATCAAGAATCTCGGAAGCCGGGATCACAGAAGAACACTTCTTGAAAGAATCCGGCATCAACAGAACGACATGGCAACGATGGGGCCACGGCAAGTTCATGCCTCGCATGGACAAATGGATGGGGGTCGAAGCCGCGTTTTCACGGTTGATCCAGGAGCGCAAGCAATGACGAGCCTGAAAACCAAGGCCGTCGCCTTCCTGATCTGGCGCGATTGCCAAGACCATGGATGGGACCGGACCACATCGGAGATTGCGAAGGAAATCGGTGAAACAACCCAACGCGTTCGGGCGGTCCTGAAAGCTAAAGGGTGGTCGAACCGAGTCCGATCATCAAAGCCGGATTGCTCTATCGTCCCGGTCTACAACCATGAAATCGCCAGCATCTGCCAATCCGTCGCGCATGGGGTGGGCAGATGATCGATAAAGATGACCTTCGGGCCGAATGGGTCAAAGGAACCGCATCAAAGACCCTCGCTGAAAAATATGGCGTCACCTATCGCGCGGTGAACAGCGCCGCGAAAAAGATGGGACTTCCAGGCAGGGCCCATGCGTCTCAATTGAACAGGCGCGAAAATATGCGTCAGGCGCCGCGTGAGCGGGACGAAAAGTTGCTTCGGGCCTTGTTCTTGAGAAACCGTGGCCTGACGCTCAAGCAAATCGAACAGCGTGTAAGGGTTCCCGTCGCATCTTTGAGTGTCGAACTTCTCGACATTCGTAAAGCCGACATCCGCGAGAGCGGAGAACCAAAAAACGCAGTCTTGTCAAGTTATTGGAGTCAGAAATGACCCAGGACAGGAAGATTGCGCCGTCAACATCATCTCACAACATACTCAAGTATTCCCGCGTCAGTGGCGGGTCGGTGAAGGCCGCAGCCTCCATGCTGCCACGTGATGCCGCAATCGAGTTGGCGGCGGAATGCAACCGCCGCGGATGCTGCATGGCCGTTGCGCTGGTCGACAATTGGGCAAAGCACCACGGGAGCAAGGAATGAGATACCTTTCCGTGTGCAGCGGCATCGAGGCCGCAACGCAGGCTTTCCATCCGCTCGGATGGTCGCCCGTCGCCTTCTCCGAGATCGAGAAGTTCCCCAGCGCAGTTCTGGCGCACCATTATCCGCATGTCCCGAATTGGGGCGACATGACAAAATTCGAGGAATGGCCGGATGAACCAGTTGACCTTCTTTGCGGAGGAACCCCCTGCCAGTCATTCAGCGTTGCCGGATTGCGCGCAGGACTGGCTGATCCTCGCGGAAACCTCATGCTCACCTTTGGTGCCATTGCAGCAAAGTATCGGCCCCGCTGGCTGGTTTGGGAGAACGTCCCCGGCGTCCTGTCATCTAACAGCGGACGAGATTTTGGAACCTTCCTCGGGATGCTGGGGCAACTCGGGTATGGGACCGCCTACCGCGTTCTTGACGCTCAACACGTCAGAACACTGCGCTTCCCATTCGCTGTCCCGCAACGCCGGCGTCGTGTGTGGGTTGTCGCATATCTTGGAGACTGGCGCCGTGCCGCAGCGGTTCTTTTTGACCGCGAAAGCCTGTCAGGGCATTCTGCGCCGCGCCGCGAAACGGGGGAAATCTCTGCCGCGACTCTTGCGGCAAGCACTGGTGGCTGTAGCGGAAAGGACGCCGCTGATCGGAGACTGATCGCCGCGCGCATGGTCGCGTTTGGCGAATACGAGGCCGATGATACCGCCTCGACCGTGAAGGCGCGAGACTACAAGGACGCAACCGATCTGGTGGCACATAGCCTGCGCGGTGAGGGTTTCGACGCATCCGAGGACGGGACAGGGCGCGGAACGCCCATCGTGCCGGTGGCTTTCGTCCAGAACACGCGCGACGAAGTGCGCCTGATGGGCGGTGACGGGCAGATCGTGGGCGCACTTGCCGCAGAAACCGGCGCGAAACAGCAATGCTACGTCGCCACGCAGGCTATCGCGATCCAAGAACGCGCAGTCTGCGAAAACCCGAACGCGGGGCCTGATGGAAAGGGCTATCGTGAGGATGGTGCAGCCTACACGCTGGAATCTCGAACAGTGCCGCAGGCGGTGGCTTTCGACTGCCTGGCGGGTGGGGAAACTGGTTTCTCGATCGGTGATATTCCCGGTGCGCTCCATGGGGGCGGCAAGAGCGGTGGGCGCGCCGCCGTGGCTTTCGATATGCGTGGCCGCGAAGGCGGTGCCATGCCGGAAGGGCCGCACGATACGGTCAGCGTTCGCGCTGCTTCCGGTGGATCTAGCCGCAGTTACGTCGCGCTTCCTTGGGCGGTGCGCCGACTGACGCCGCGGGAGTGTGAGCGACTGCAAGGCTTCCCCGATGATTTCACGCTGATTCCGAATTGGGCTGCTCGGGCATCACGCGAGGATCTTGAGCAAACGGCCCGCTGGATTTGGACCGACGACAACCAAGCCAACGGTATGACGTGGGATGATGCCATGAAACTGGCGCGTCACCCTGACGGCCCGCGATACAAGGCTCTCGGCAACAGCTGGGCGGTCAACTGCGCGGAATGGATCGCGGAGCGTATCGCGATGGTCGATGCGATGGAGGGCGCGGCATGACCCCGCATGAGCAATCCATCGCATTTGTGCGCGCGGCGCGTGGCGCGTCTCGCACACTCCCCGAAATAGCTGACGCGGCCGGCCTGACGCTCGATCAGGCGCGCGAGGTGCTGGCGCGCGGCGTCCAGGCAAAGCGGCTGCGCGTCAATGACAGCGATCGGCAGAACATCATCATTGAGGTGATTTCGTGACCCATCACATCGTCAATATCAGCGGCGGCAAAGACTCGACGGCCTGCTACCTTCTGGCGCTGCAATCTGGCCGGCCTTTCCGGGCGGTCATGGCCGATACCGGCAACGAACATCAGATCACGATGGATTACGCGCAGAGTCTTGCGGCGAAAACTGGCGGACCAGATGTTGAGGTTTTCCGCGCGGATTTTTCAGATCGGATCGCGAAGAAGCGGCGATATGTGGCAGAGAAATGGACGCTAAAGGGGGTTCCTGACGCGACGATCGAGCGCGCACTCGCAGTGCTGCAACCGACCGGCAATCCGTTCCTTGATCTGTGCATCTGGAAGGGGCGTTTCCCATCCCGCCGCGCTCAATTCTGCACTGAGTTTCTGAAATCCGAGGCGATCCAGCAGCAGGTTGTTGATCCGGCGCTGCGCTCCGCCCCTGCGGTCCAGTGGTTGGGCGTTCGACGTGACGAAAGTATCGCCCGTCGCAATGCGCCCATGTGGCAGACGGTCAGAACGCCTGGTCAGCATGTCATGCGGTTTTATCGACCGCTGATCCACTGGACGGCTGAGAATGTGTTTTCTTTCGCCGCGCATCACGGGGTCGATCCCAACCCGCTCTATCTGGAGGGCATGGGCCGCGTCGGGTGCTTCCCGTGCATCAACGCAAGTAAAGCCGAACTGCGCGCCATTGGTCGCCGGTATCCCGAGGCATTCGAGCGCATCGAGGAATGGGAGGCGATCGTGGCGGATGCCAGCAAGAGAGGTGCTGCCACCTTCTTCGCGGCTGATGTGACGCCAGAGGGCGCGAGAATGGCGCGGCGCGGCATCACAGGGGCGCGCGGCGGTCCTCAATATCCGCGCGCCAAGCAGGTGGCGGCATGGGCGCAAACGGATCGCGGCGGGCGTCAGCATAGCTGGCTGATCGACGCCGAGGATGACGGGGTTTCCTGCACTTCACAGTATGGGCTTTGCGAATGATCGACCTTCCAGAAATAGACGGCGGCTGGCAGGTGATCTACGCAGATCCACCTTGGCGCTTTGCCAGCAACAGCGCCAGCAACCCAGGGCGGAACGCACGTCGACATTACGACTGCATGACGGTCGATGAAATTGCCGCTTTGCCGGTCAAGGACGTGGCCGCGCCCGCCGCATTGCTTCTGATGTGGGTGACGGTGCCTTTCGCGCACCGCGCCGACGAGGTGGTCAGGGCATGGGGCTTCCGCACCAAGTCGCAGCTGGTCTGGCCCAAGCAGCGGATCGCAACGGGATATTGGGCGCGCAATCAGCACGAACCCCTAATCATTGCCACGCGAGGCCGATTCCCCTGCCCGCGCCCCGCGCTGTTTCCGACCAGCATCATCCCCGGCGCGCAGCGCGAACACAGTCGCAAACCGGAATGGGTGCCGGATCAGGTCGACACCCGTTTGCCGGGCCTTCGCAAGCTGGAAATGTTCGCGCGCCGGCAGCGCGCGGGCTGGTCCGTGTGGGGAAACCAGACAGACAAATTCGAGAAGGTTGGGGAATGAGTGCGACCACGCATTTCAAGGAGCGCGTTGCGCAGCGCATCGGACCCGATGTTTGCGGTCAGGCTCTTGCAGATCGTCTGGTTAAGGCCGTGGCCGAAGGTGATGAAAAATTCGCCCGCTTCGCCTGCCGGTCGAGAAACGGGCCCGTCTACCGCATCGAGGTCGAGGACAAGGGCACGTTCTACGTCGCCATGAACCGGCTGAAGAACACAGCAATCACGATCCTGCCGGCAGGCGGGACACTGGCCCGCAAAAAGGGCCGGAGAAAAAAGAAACTGCGAGGCACGAAGAAATGACGATCCGCATGACAGCGGCGCAGTTGCAAAACATGCAAGCGCCCAAGAAAGGCAGGAAGCGCGTCCAGAACGCCCAGCCGATCGAGGTTGACGGGCATAAGTTCGACAGCAAGGGCGAGGCGCGCCGCTGGATGGTCCTGAAAGCCCTGGAAAACACCGGCCAGATAACTGAACTGCGCAGGCAGGTATCCATCACCCTGCAAGGCATGAATGGCCCGATCCTGACCCCTTCCGGCAGGCCGATGACGTGCCGGCTGGACTATACCTATATCGACGGCAAGGGGCGGCAGGTGTTCGAGGATTTCAAGGGACACCAGACCGATGAGTCCGTCCTGAAATACGCCATTCTCGCCGCCCAGGGCGTCAAGGTCAGCGTGGTCAAGAAGCCCGGCACCGCGTCGGGACGATGGACCGAGAACGATTACACGGCCTTGCACCGCCGAATTGTCGGCAAGGAGGTGAAGGTATGAGCGAACATTTCACCCTTGAGCGTCACCAGGTTCCTGAACCGCCGCATGAATCCGCGCTCTGGCCGGACTGGCTGCGCTGGCTTGTGGTCGTAATGAACCCTGACGATCCGCAGTTGCATTTTGCAGCGTCACTCCTATCGCACGCCCTGAAAACCGGATCTCTGAGCCAGAAACAGGCGGCCGCAGGAAACAGGATGTTAAACCGCGTTTTTGCGTCCTTTCAGGAGGGTGATCTTCTTTGCCTGAAAACCGATTGCGCTGGGGGGGATGTTGTTTCGTTCACCCCGCACATCGTGGTGGATAACACACAAGAGGACTCACGCTGATGGCGGGCACGGTAAACATATCCCGTGACCTCTGGCACGACGAGGCATTCGCTAAGGAGCCATTCTCGGAGCGCGAGGCATGGATCTGGATGATCTGTGAGGCATCTTGGAAGTCACGCAGGCGCCGCGTCGGTGATTTCGTGGTGGACCTCAAGAGGGGCGAATTGTCCGCTTCGGTGCGCTTCATGGCCGACATATTCGGCTGGCATCGCAGCAAAGTTCACCGGTTTCTTCAAAGGCTTACAAAACTCGAACTTATCGCGATCAAAACCGAGACAGGTGTGAACGTCATAAGTATCTGTAAATACAATGAATATCAGAATGGGCGAGACACGTCCGAGACAGATTCGAGACAGGACCGAGACAGGACCGAGACAAAACAGAAGAAGGGAGAAAGAAGGGAGAAAGAAGGGAGTGATGATGATGACGCCCCCGACCTCGAAATTCGTGAGCGTGTTCTCTCTGCGATGGGCGTCCGTCCTGATGGAGTCATCGGGCCGTCGAAATTCATCGGCGGCACCGGGGACATGTCCGAACTTCGCCGCTGGCTCGACCTTCCGAACCTGACCCCGGACGTGATCTGCGCCGAGGTTGCCAGGATCACGGCCAGAAAGCGCGATGGCCCGCCAAGTTCTTTCACCTACTTCACCGAAGCCATGCGCCGCCTGAGCGGCCAGCTTTCCGCACCCGCCCTGAAACCGATCGAGGGAACCCGACATGACCAGCAACCTGCCCGTGACCGCCGCGCATCTGCCGCCGACGACGCCTTTGTGCGCGTCATCAATGCGGCCGCAGGAACGATCCGACCATCGTAAGAAAATCGCGGTGATCGTGGATATTGAACTCGACGGCTATTTCCGCCCCGACATGGGCGAAGGGCGACGGTCGATGATCCTGGCGCGCTGGTGCGATGAACTTGAGGATTGGCCCGTCGACGCGATCCGCGCAGCCATGGCGAAATGGTGCAGGGATTTTCCACGCATCCGCCCGAACTATGGCGACATTCTCGGCCTGCTGCGCGCCGCATGGGGTGAGCGCAACGCCCACAAGGTCCGCGAGGCACTGTCCAAGGTCGAACAGCACAAAGGCATGAGCCGCGAGGATCACGAACGCATCAGCGCGGAAATGGCCGACAAGCTGGCCTCTTTCGTCAACCGTGTTCCGAAGGTGCAGGAATGAACGCCCATCTGACAGACACCGACATGCGGGCCCTGACAGAACAGGGGGCGGCATGGTCCGAGATCCGCAGCATAGCCGGAGAAGCCGCACGTGTCGCAGGAATGACCCTGGCACGTGTCACCGGCCCTGACAGGTCGGCGCAGGTGGTGCGTGTGCGTGACGTGATCGCCTATCGCGCCCATGCCAATGGCCACAGCTACAGCGAAATCAGCCGCGCCCTCGGGCGCGATCAATCAACGATCAAGGCAAGCATTCGACGCGAAAAAAGCCGGAGGCAGGAATGGACCAAGTAAAACCCGCGAAAACAATCCTCGGACCGTTCATCCGGCGAGGCAATCCAGTCGAGTTGACAGAAATGGATTATGCCAACCGCGCAAAACTGGACAAAATGAAGGCGCGGCAGACACTCACCAAGCTGGCCCAAATGGGGATGATAGATCGCGGGCAAGTCGAAGGCGGTCGCGTTTACACCCTCACAGACAAGGGCCGAAAGACCTACGACGCATGACATAAACCCGCCCTTCGGGGCGGTTTTTTAATGCCGAGCGCAGGGACTAGCGCATAAGGGCTGGTATATGCAAAAATGCATCCTGAATGTGCATCAATGCATAACCGAGATTAACCCGCCATGGCAAAGACAACACCAAAACAGACAGACTTTAGCAAGCCGCTGGATGATGACCGGCGCGAAGCATTTTGCCATGCCTACCTGCAAACATACGAACTGCGCGAGTCCGCTGTGCGCGCTGGATACTCGGAAAAGGCGGCAAAGGTCACCGGCTGCAACATCTACAAGCGTCCAGACGTGCAAGGCCGTATTGCCTACCTCAAGGAGCAGCTGACCGAGCGCATCAACATCCAGTCTGATGACGTGCTGCGCGAATGGGTCCACATGGCCACCGCCAACATCTCTGATGTGATGGATTGGGGGATGGAGCCCGCGACCGATGATGACGGAAACCCGATCCTGTTCAACGGTGTCCAGGTCGAGCGTCCCTTTGTCACCATCAAGGACAGCAAGAAACTTGCCCGCCACATCAAGGCCGGAATCGCTGAAATCACCCTGACCGACAAAGGGTCGTTCAAGGTCAAGATGCACGACAAGAACAAGCCGCTCGAAAGCATGGCCCGCTATCTCGGCATGTTCAAAGAGGACAACGAGCAGGCCGGCGCCGCCGCGGCTGGGACCGTCGCCGCGCTGATCGCCAGCGTCCAAGGCACCCCATTACCAATCTCAACACGTCAGGAGGACGACGATGAAGAATGAAGATAAAGGCGCTTTCAAGGTGAGCATGTCCTTGCGCGAAGGCAGCGACGAAGTTGATACAAGAGAACTGTCATCGTCAATCACGTTCGACGGCACCGGCATCAGCATCGAATACGATATGCGCCACCAGGGTTACATCGGCGCGTTTCTGCATGAGGCGCGGAAAATGCTGCCCGAAGCCCTCGATGCCGTCGCGCGAAATCGGATGGTCGATGAAATCACTTCTTCGGTGACGCTTTCGGTGCCGGAAATCAAGATCGCTACCGGCCAAGGGCCAATGATCGGCGCCGGAAATCAAAATCGCTACCGGTCAGGGGTTGATGAAAAGCCGCAGGAACCGGAGCCCGAAACAGCGCGCGGTATAGATTTGAATAGCCCGCATCAACGGCTGAAATCCAATATCTTGGATACACTGCTCATGGGTTCCTACTGTCGCGATGGCGAGATTGAGCGCGTGGCCGACAAGATTGTGAAAATGGTCGACGGGGATTGCTTGAAAGCAATTCTGAACCTCCATGAGATCTTCCGAGAACGCCCGTATCTATTCAAGGTCTATTCAAACCCTCACCCTGTTCATGCGGGTGTTTATCTTGAAATCGCAAAGATGCAGCTTCGCCAGCTTCGGGTTCTTCTTTGATGCCGCGCAAGAATGCACGGCCGCAGGCCAAGAAGGCGCAAAAGCAGAAGCTGGC
Organism: Paracoccus onchidii; assembly: GCF_028294535.1. Classification (GTDB taxonomy): domain Bacteria; phylum Pseudomonadota; class Alphaproteobacteria; order Rhodobacterales; family Rhodobacteraceae; genus Paracoccus; species Paracoccus onchidii. The sequence continues at coordinate 18,375 of NZ_JAQBIE010000024.1, forward strand.
GCGCATCGAGGCCAAGAAGGTGCCGGTTCATGATCGGCACCCCAAGAAGGTCATCGCACTTGCGCATGGCAATTCCCGTGCAGGGCTTATCGCGCGGCTGATGGGCCACCTTCTAGGGGCACGGTAATGCATGAGCGCGCCGCCCATCAAAGTCCGATCAAAGCCGGCCCCTGCCCCGCAAACCCCCGCGGAGTGGGAGGAACGGCTATCGGACCCGTGGTGGCGCCTCACATCAGGCGTTCTCTACAAGATCATGGTCAAAGGCGATCCAGACGATCCAGCGGCTTCGTCTGTCATGCCATTCCTGCCAAACGTCAACCAGATCCGGTTCTTGACGGGGATGCACGATCGAAACGTGATCCTGAAAGCCAGGCAGCTTGGGTTCACCACCGCCGCCAGCATCATCGCACTGGATCATGCCCTGTTCGTTCCGAACCAGCGTTGCGGCATCATCGCGCACGAACTGGACGTTGCAGCCGAAATCCTGCGCGACAAGGTGAAATTCGCCTATACCAACATGCCGCCAGAACTGCGCGATTCAATGCCGCTTCTGAGGGAGTCGGCAAAGGAATTGCTCTTTGCTCACAACAACAGCGCAATCAGGGTCGCGACCTCGATGCGTGGCGGCACTATCCACCGTCTGCACATATCAGAAATGGGCAAAATCGCCCGAAAATATCCGGCAAAGGCCACCGAGATTGTGACCGGTGCCCTTCCAGCCGTGCCGGCCAACGGCGTGGCGACGATCGAAAGCACAGCAGAAGGGACGGAAGGCGAGTTCTTCGACATTGCACAAAGGGCGGAGAACATGGCTAAGGCAGGCGTCAAGGCCGGCCCCGGCCAATTCAAGTTCCATTTCTTCCCGTGGTTCATGGACCCCGGCTATGTCGCGAACCCGCGCAAGGTGAAGATCAGCGCGAAGCAACATGAGTATTTCGACAAGCTGGAAATCGAGGTCGATCAGCCCATCAGCATGAGGCAACGCGCCTGGTATGTGCTCAAGATGGAAAACGACTTTTCCGGCGATCAGCAAAAGATGTTCCAGGAGATGCCAAGCACTCCCAAGGAAGCATGGTCGCGCAGCACAGAAGGCACATACCTGACGCCCCAGCTTGACCTTGCGCGCCGGCAGGGACGCATCGGCAATGTGCCATACATGCCAGGCCTGCCGGTTCACACGTTTTGGGACATTGGCGCAGGCGATGGCACCGGCATCTGGCTCATGCAGCAGCATGGGCTTGCCTCGCGCTTCATTCGATACATCGAGGATTGGGGAAAGGGATATTCCCATTACGTCAATGAACTGCGTCGAACCGGATTCGTGTTCGGCCAGATGTATCTGCCCCATGACGCGACACAGACACGCCAGCTGGAAACAAAGATCGGCGCACCGCTCGACATGCTGCAAGACCTCGCCCCCGACTGGTCTTGGCAGATCGTGCCGCGCGTTCACGATTTTCAGGCTGGCATAGAGATCCTGCGCAACCGGTTCTCGGAGGCGTGGATAGACGAGGAAGGATGCAAGGAAGGAATCCAGCACCTCAGCCTCTATCGAAAGAAGTTCAACACCCGCCTTGGTCAATTCATTGACGAACCGGAAAAGCAGGACGGTCATTCCGAAGCGGCGGATGCAATCCGCCAGTGGGCACAGGGCTTCACCCCGTCACTCATTCCCGCAACGGGCGGGAACAGGCGCAGCGGCGGGCGCAAAAGAACTCGCTCAACAGGAATGACCGCATGACAAGCAATTCTATCAGCGTGAGCCGCAGGCCCGTCCTTGATCTGGAACTGCGCGACTTTGAAACGACAATCAACGGAATCCATGTGATCGGCACCTGGTTCATGGACGAGGAAACGCGGCGCAGCCAGCCATGCCTTGTCCTGATGGACGCGACACGCCGCACCAAGCGCGGCCGCGTCATCCCTTGCGTCATCACGCTCGATCAGGCTTGGCGATGGGCCCCCGACATTGGAGAACCCGAACACTGCTGGCCGATCATCCGCGACTGGATCAAACGCGGCGCCCTCCCCGGCAGCGCGGCGAACGATCGCGACCTGTGGGCGGTTCTCGGCGCTGTTCATTCCCGACTGCGCGACATGATGATGATGCCCCCGATACCCGCGAAAGGGGCGATCAAGCACAAATCGTCACCGGAAACCCCTTTCGGCATGGTCACGATCCGCAACGACAGCACCGGCAAGGTGCTGCATCAGGCAGAGGTGACGGGCCATGTTTGAGAGTGATTTCAGCGGCAGGCTTATCATGCCAAAGGGACAGTCTTTCCGGCGCCCCGGAGAGGTCATGTTCAAGGCAGACGGCGCGGCCGCGCAGATCGCCCGTGATCGGGCCGAGGGTCGCACCAGCCAAAGGATGACGCACCCGCTCGATAGCGAACCGGCAATCGCATTGCACAGGCGATTGCTTGCGATCTATCGGTTTGAATTGGAGCGCCAGCTTTCCAACCGCCTCGAAATGGCGACTGATGAAGATTTCTATGACCATATCCAATGGTCAGCCGAGGAAATCAGCGAACTGAACAACCGTGGCCAGTATCCCCTGGTCATGAACCTGATCCAGACAACCGTGAATTGGGTTCTCGGGACGCAGCGCAGATCGTTGCAGGACTACAAGATCCTGCCGAGACGAAAGGACGGGCTGGAGTCAGCCGAACGCAAATCCGAACTTCTGCGCCACCTGCGCGACGAGAATTACGAAGAACAGAAGATCGCCATGGCGTTCACCGATGCCGTCAAGGCTGGCATTGGCTGGCTGGAAACAGGACAAGGTGATCCGGCAGACGGCCCTATCGTGTTCTCTGGCTCGGAGTCCTGGCGCAACATGCTTTGGGACAGCCGCGGCACCGAAGGCTTTGATACCGAAAAGGGCCGATACATCATCCGCTCAAAATGGCTCGACGCGGACACAGGCGCCGCGATGTGGCCGGATCGGCAAGCCCTGATCGAGCAATCGCGCGAACACCTGATGATCGCATCAGGGACAAGCGATTATGGCGACGAGCCCATGGATTCGATCGAGGATGACAGCGAAAGTCACGCCAGCATCGTCACCGCAGGCGGCAGCAGCTTGCGCGACCGTATCCGCGTCATGGAAGTATGGTTCAAAAAGCCTACCATGGTGCCGGTCATGTCGGGCGGCGACTTCTCGCGCGAACTGTTTGACGAATACAGCCAAGGCCATTGGCACGACCTGAAACGCGGCGCGGCAACGCTGGTTCTGCGACCCCGACAGGTCATGAACGTGGCGCTGATGACCGAACGCGGCCTGTTGTCGGTCCAGCAATCGCCATACCGGCACAACCGTTTCCCGTTCACAGCGGTATGGGGCTATCGCCGCGCGCGTGACGGGATGCCCTACGGCCTGATCCGTGGCCTTCGGGGCCCGCAGAAAGACCTGAACAAGCGCGCGTCCAAGGCGCTGCACCACCTTTCAACCAATCGCGTCTATGTCGAGGAAGGCGCGGTCGATGATATTGAGGAACTGCGCGACGAGGCCAACCGGCCGGATTCCGTCATCGTCAGCAAGGCGGGACGCAAGGAACCAAGGATCGAGAACAACACCGAAGTCGCGCAGGCGCACATGGAACTCATGTCGATCGACGCGCAGATGATCCAGCAAGTTGGTGGCGTCACCGACGAGAACCTTGGCCGAAAGACCAATGCCAGCAGCGGCAAGGCCATTGTCGCGCGTCAGGACCAGGGCGCGCTGGCCACGTCCCATTTCTTCGACAATCTGCGCGTGTCCCTGATCCAGCATGGCGAAAAGAAGCTGGTCAACATCGAGCAGTTTTATACCGAAGAACAGCAATTCAGGATCACGGACAGCAGGGGAAACCCGAAATACATCACGATCAACGACCCGTCAGGGCGCAATTCTATCGACGTGTTCAAGGCTGATTTCGTCATCACCGAAGAAGATTGGCGGGCGACGACACGTCAGGCGCAGGCGGAAACCCTGGTCGACCTTCTCAGCCAGCTTGCACCAACCTCCCCCGAGGTTGTCATGGCTGTTCTCGATCTTGTCGTTGAATCGCTCGACGTGCCGAAGCGCGATGAAATGGTGAAGCGGGTCCGTCAGATCACCGGCCAGGCCGATCCCGACGAAGATCCGAACAACCCCAGCCCCGAAACCATCGCAATGCAGGAACAGAAGGCCGAGCAGGCCGACATGCAGAAGCGCGCCGCAGATGCCGAACTGCGCGAGAAGGAGGCCAAGGCATCAAAGAGCGAAGCCGAGGCAAAGCAGATCAGTTTCGATCTACGCGGCGCACCGCTCAAGCACCTGAAAGACGCGATCGACGCAGCCATGCAGATCGCGGGTGCGCCTGCCGTTGGCCAAGCCGTCGACCAGTTGATGCAGCGCGCAAAGGCCGAAGCCGATGCCGACCTGATGAACGAACAACCGCAGCAGGACGGGATGCAAATGCCGTCGCCCGCCATGGGCAGCACCCCGCCGCAGCAACAGCAAATCATGTGAAAGGAGAAAGCGCATGAATACCCAGACCGATGAAGATCTGAAAGCCGCCGCACTTCCCCCGCGGTTCACCTTTGACGAAATCAAAGACATTTTCGAGGATGACGAACTTGTCCGCATGGCGGATGATGGCGAGGTTGATCTTCCCGACGACTTCAAGCGCCCCCAGCCGCGCGAAGAACGCCAGAGCGCGGCACAAACCATCATGGCCGGCGCGCAGCCGGCCGAAGATGATGACCAGGCAGACAACGACCAGACCGGCGAGAATGAAGGTAAAGGCGACGAGGGAGCGCCCGATGGTGACGGGCAATCCGATGCCGATGCCGATGCCTCAAACAAGCCCGAGGACGAGGACGACGCGAAAGCCGAGGACAAGGCAGGCGCGGAAGATGACGCCATGTCGAAAATCCCCGAGCCCGAGCGCGACATTCGGGACGCCAGCGACCACCAGAAGGTCATTGACGAATTTGATGACCGGCTGACCGAAATCAATGATGCATATGATGACGGCGAACTGACCAGCGCCGAAATGCGCGAGAAGATCAAGGATCTGAACAAAGAATACGCGACGGCGCAACGCGAGGTAGGCGACATCGAGCGCCACAACGAACGCCAGGAAGAAGAATACCGCAGCGCGTGGTTCTCGAAAACCGATGCCTTCATGCAGCAGCATCCCGAATATGCCGGCAAAGAAAAGATCGACGGCGTGGACGGCAGCGCGATGGAAGTGTTTGACCAGTCGTTGCGCTTTGTGACCGGCAACGCGAACTATCAGAGCATGACCATGGATCAGAAGATCCGTGAAGCAGCCAAGATCGCGGATGCCTATGTCGAGCAGCAGACCGGCAAGAAGCTGACCGACCCAGCGCCGAAACAGGATGTCGGGAAAGATGGTGGCAAGGCGAAGGAAGCCGATACCGAGACGATTGGTGACGGTCCCAAGCGCGGCCCGCGTCCCGAGGCTCCGCGCACATTGGCGAACGTGACTACCGCGACGGACAATGAAATCACCGATGGCCGCTTCGCTGCCGTCGATCGGGCTGACGGGCTTGAGGCAGAGCGGGAAATTTCCCGAATGTCGGAAGCCGAACGGGAAGCCTATTTGCGCGGCGAATAAGGATCAGGTGCATCAATGCTGGTGAAGAATGTTCAAATGGCGAATGGACCGGTCAGGATCAAGGTCGGGGATACCACCTTTGTCCTGATGCGCGCCCGTGGCCGAACCGTGAAGATCGGCATTGATGCGCCCCGCGAAATCGCCGTCGAGGTCAATTCAGGCGATGACAAGGAAGCCCTCTTGGATGCTGTTGAGAAATCAATTCAGTCTGTGGTAAAAGGGGATCACGACTGATCCGCATAGGACGTGCCGACTAGTCACAAACCCGTTGGTCTGTGATTGAAAGGAACAACCTATGCAGACGATTGTTGGCGTAAACGACCCGCGCGCCGTGAAGCGTTGGGCAAACGCCCTCGCAGCCGATACCGAAAAACAGATGTATTTCACCCGCTTCATCGGCAAGGGTGAAAACAACATGATCGAACGCAAGGTCGAACTGGAATCCGATGCCGGCGACCGCGTGTCCTTCGACCTGTCGATGCGCCTGCGCGGGGGCATGTCCTATGGTGACGAGCCCGTTGAAGGTCGCGAGGAAAGCCTGACCCTCTACACCGATGAAGTTCTGATCGACCAGGCCCGCAAAGGCGCCGACGCGGGTGGCCGCATGTCGCGCAAGCGCACCCTGCACGATCTGCGCATGATCGCGAAGGACCGCACCGCCGAATACGTCGCTGAATGGGGCGATGAACTGTTCATGGTCTATCTGTCGGGCGATGCTGCCATGTCGGCCGCGAACGAGGACGCCAAGATCAAAGGCCCGTTTGCCGGGAATCCGATTCAGGCTCCCGATCCGGCACATATGGCCTATGGCGGTAGCGCAAACTCCAAAGCCACGCTGACCAGCGCCAACAAGATGACCCGTGACTTGATCGAGCGCGTCAGCGTCATCCCCCGGATGATGAACGCAATCGACCCCGATACGGTCAAGATGTCGCCCATCACCGTCGAAGGTGGCGGCAAGCACTTCGTCACGCTGATGTCGCCATGGCAGATGCACGACATGCGCACCGAAGCCGGGGAACGCTCCTGGTCCGAAATGCAGAAGGCCGCAGCTGGCGCCGAAGGCCGCAAGAACCCGATTTTCACCGGCTCGGCCGGCATGATCAACAACGTGGTTCTTCACGAGCATGAAAACGTGCGCCGCTTCACCGATTACGGTGCCGGTCAGGACGTTCATGCGGCGCGCGCGCTGTTCCTCGGCCGTCAGGCCGGTGTGGTTGCCTATGGCGAAGCCGGGAACAAGACCCGTTTCCAGTGGACCGAGGAAACCAAGGACGCCGGCAACCGTGTCGCGATCTATGCAGGTTGCATCATGGGCGCCAAGAAAACCCGGTTCAACGGCCGCGATTTCGGCGTCATCGCCGTCGACACCGCGTCCACGAACCCGAACCCCGTCATCGCAGCGTAAGGGCTGACCTGACCGTGATCCGGTCCCAATAACGGGGCCGGATTCCACCCGCCAATCGCAGGAGAAACGAAATGGCGATCAAGAAATCCAATTTCACGGGCGGCAATGGTCGGCTGCAACTGCACTCGCCCTATGTTGCCAAGGTGCCCGCTGTCGCGATCATCGAACACACCTTCACCGAGGCTGTCGGCGCTGCCGATATTCTCGAACTGGCATATCTGCCGCCCTACTGTCGCATCCTTGAGGCCGAATTGCTGACGGTCGGGACCGCCGCAGTCACCTTCGATGTTGGCCTCATGTCCGGCCCGGTTGGCTCGAACGATCCGGCCCGGACCTGTGGCGCAGAACTGTTCGATTCCGTGACGCCCACCACCCAGGAGAATGCCGAACTGGCCGACCTTGTGGCGATCAGCAAGGCGCAGGAAGCCCGCTCCATCGGCGTTGTTCCTTCCGGCACCGTGGCCGCAGCCGCAGGCACCAAGCTGTATCTGCGCCTCACCTATGCGGTGAACGACTAAGCCCGAACGGGCGAAACATATCCCCGTGCCGCCAAGGCGCGGGGTCTGTCAAACGGAGAGGAACCAATGGAAATCGAACGGATCATTCGCGAACCCAAGGGATCTGTCATCACCCTCGGCGCCGCATCGTATCATTTCAGGCCCATCGAGGTTGACGGCCCCCATGTGGCGAACGTCGATGATAAGGGCCACGCCCGCCTGTTGCTGGGCATCAAGGAAGGCTATCGCCCCTTTGGCGATGACGCAGCCAAGGCGGCAGAAGAACTGTTTTCGACCAGCCAGGCCGGCACCGCGAACAAGCTGGATGGCGAAGAAATCACCAAGGCACTCGCAAAGGCCGCTGATGCGGAAGTCCAGAAGGCCAAGCAGGATCAGCAGGATCAGCAGGGCCAGACTGACACCGAGGCCGACGCGGGCGCGGGCGAAGATGCCCCGAGCGGCGAGCCTGTCAGCGAAGGCGAAGCCGAATTGCAGGCCTTGTCCGATGACGAACTGCGCGCGCGCTTCGAGGAAGCCGTTGGCCGCAAGGCGCATCACCGGATGCTGGCTGAAACCATGATCGCGCAAATCCTCGCAAGCGCCGACTCCGAAGAATAAGGAACCACCCCCATGGCGTTCACGGCTGCATCGGTGATGAAGCGGGCGAATACGATCCTGCAAGACGTTGGTGCAGTCCGTTGGACGGCCCCTGAACTGCGCGACTGGCTGAACGAGGCGCAGCGCGCAATCGTGCTGGCAAAGCCGAACGCCCTCAGTGGATCGGTGACCCTGACACTCGCATCAGGAACCAAGCAGACAATCCCCGCGCAATATACGGTCCTGTCACGGGTCGTTCGCAATGTCGGGAACGGCAACCGCGCCGTTCGGACCATGGCGCGGCGCGAAATCCTCGATTCACAGATCCCCGGTTGGCACGACACGGCCACCCTGCCCTTCGCGGCATCTGTCCAGTATGTCTGGCAAGACCCCATGAGCCCCCGCGAGTTCTATGTGGTCCCCGGAAATGACGGGAATGGAGAGGTTGAGGCACTTGTTGGCCGGAACCCGACCGACATTCCGCTTGCCCCGGGCGGCGGTCTGGACATTGACGATTACACGACTACAAGCGAGTTCGAGGATATTTACCAAGGTATCCTGCTCGACTTCGTGCTGTTCCGCGCCTTCTCGAAAGACGGGGATGCGCCCGACGCCGCGGCGCAGGCCGGAAGCCACCTGACGCTTGCCACCAATGCGCTGACCGCCCTTGGTGCATCGCAGACGGCCGCAAGCCTTGCCATGCAGTATATGACGGCAGCGGCAGCGGGGTAACGGCTCATGCCGACAATGGTAAGCACCCGTGAACTGTTGCCCCTGATCGCGCCTTTCGCGCCGACCTGTCCTGATTTCATCACGGCACAGCAGGCGCGGTTCGCTGCGATCGAGTTCTGCGAACGCAGCCGCGCATGGCGACATGTCGTCACGACCACCGTGACGGATCGGGAAATGACGCCCGTTGTCCCTGACACCGCGACCATCCATGAAATCGAGTTCGCGGAATGGGGCGAAAGTCGCGACAAGCTGACCCCCGTTCAGTTCTCGACCATCAAGGGCGATATTGAAGGCCGGCCGCACTACGTCACGCAGGTAAACCCCCACGCGATCACGGTCAGCCCGTTTGAGGAAGGGGAAATCAGGATCAGCATGTTCCTTAAGCCCCTGTCCGCAACCGAGTATGGAAGCGACCCGGCCAACCCGCTTGAGGATCGGTTCAACGTCATCCCCGATTTCTTTGTGTCGATACATGGCTCGACCCTCGCAGCCGGAACGCTGGCGCGCATCCTGTCTATCCCCGACGAGCCATGGACCAACCCGCAAGAGGCGCAGCGATACTGGATGATCTTCCAGGACAAGCTGAACCAGTCTTTCCGCGCCAACATGCGCGGCCAGCAAAGGGCCCCGATCAGGACCAGATTCAAGGATTTCTGACATGCGGATAAAACTGCAAGGCTTCTCGGGGGAAATGCCGCGTGTCGAACCCTACTATCTTGCCGATCAGGTTCCGGTATCGAACCGCAACGCTGCCATGCGGGGCGGTTCTCTTTCGCCATTCCGGCAAAACTCGCTGACAGTCCATACATTCCCCGCCAACCGGCAATCCATCTATCTTCACGGGGCCGAATGGATCGGCTGGGATCATGTCGTGAATGTGGTTCCCGGTCCCGTCGCTGATGACCGCCTTTACATAACTCATGACAACGCCGCGCCCACGCTGCGATACAATGGCGCTGAATACCCGCTTGCCCTCAACGCCCCCACGCAAAGGCCTGTCCTGACCATCGTTGGCACCGTGGATCAGGATATAGCGGACTATGTGGCCTATGCTTACACATGGGTGACGCAGCTGGGCGAGGAAAGCGCACCGTCGCCCCTGTCTGCCCGCATCCTGTGGTCCGAAGGCACTGACGTTCAGGTTGACAACATGGACGGAACGCCACCGGCCGGTAGGCTGGTGACGCACAAGCGGATCTATCGCGCCGTCACGTCGACAACAGGCGCAACCGATCTGTTCTTCGTGAAGGAAGTCCCAGCCACCGATACCGTCTTTGTCCACGACATCGAGGCCGACCCGATAGCAGAGGCGATACCGACCGCAGATTTCGGGCCGGTGCCAAGCAACCTGCGCGGCATAACGGCAATGCCCAATGGCATCATGGCAGGATTTCGGGGAAAGGAACTGTGGTTCTGCGAACCTTACCAGCCACACGCCTGGCCATCGTCCTACGTCCTGACCACCAATGACCCGATCGTGGGTCTTTCGGCCTTTGGCACCACCCTTGCGGTTCTGACAACGGGAACGCCCTATGTCGTTCAAGGTCTGCACCCTGACAGCATGGCCATGGAAAAGGTCGAACAGCCTTTCCCCTGCATGTCGGCGCGTGGCGTTGTGGATATGGGATATTCCGCCGTTTTCCCGTCGACTGACGGGCTTGTCAGCCTATCCGCCCAAGGTGGCGCGCTTCTGACCAGAAACATCTGGACGCGTGAACAATGGCAGGAGATGCGGCCGACAACGATGCGCGCGGCGCGGTTCGGTTCACTCTATGGGTTCAGCTATATCCCCGCCTCGGGCGGCGGGCGGCGCATGTGTTTCATCGACCCGGCGGCAAGTGAACCATCCGTCATGCGCGTGAACGACAACGGCACGGCATTTTATACCCATGTCGAAAGCGGATTCACCTATATGCTGGCCGACAATCAGCGCGAAATTGTCGCCTTCGATGACGCGACACGTCCAAAGCGGTCTTATGTCTGGCGCTCCAAGCCGTTCCGCCTGCCCTATGAGCAGTCGATGGGCGCGCTAAAGATCGAGACTGACGGCGCGGACGGCGAAACCGTGACCGCATCCATCTATGCAGACGGACAGCTTTTCCATTCCACCAGCACGACCAACAGAGACGCCAGATTGCCCGCAGGTCTGGCAAGGACATGGCAGGTCGAACTTTCAGGAACCGCAACCGTCCTTAGCTTCGCCATGGCGCGCACGATCAAGGAACTGAACCAGTGAACGCCGCGATCGACCCGAAGCTGAAATCTCGCATCGAGGAAGTCTTGGGCTTGCGCGGGCGCAAGGACAATCATGCCGTTCGGTTCAAAGACCTGTCCAAGATCGTCACAGCCACAAATTCGGCGGAAGTGTCAAAGATTGCCGAGCGTGTCGCCCGCGAAATCGCGGAGGGATATGACAATGCGAATGTCGATCTTTCACAGTTGGAAGCGGACATCGATGCAGCCATGCAGCAGGCGGCAGCGGCGGCAGCGGCAGCGGCGAACGCCCAAAGCACCGCAAACAACGCCAACGCATATTCCGACCAGGTATCGCAGCAGGTGCGCGATGATTTGGCGGTTGAGTTCGCGGCAGCACAGCAGGCAGCGGCACAGGCACTTGAACATGCCGACGAAGCCGAGCAATGGGCCATTTCCTCAGAGGCGAATGTTACCCGCCTGTTCCCCAGCGATTTCGGGGATGAAGGTCGGTTCTGGACCAGCGACCGCAGCGCGCGGCCGGAAAATCCGGCAGTCCAGCCCGACGATTCAGAGTTCCTGCAAGAAGCCATCGTTGGGGATTTCATCCGCCTGCACGACATTGCCGATGACAACCAGTTTGTTGTTTCCAGAGGCGTGACCGAGTTCATCCCCGGAAACACCTTGCGCATTACCGTGGTCACACGCCACCTTGGGCAAACATCGTCCAAGCTGCGCACCGTCCTGTGCGGGTTGAGGTCGGATTACTCTTTCCGCCGATCGACGGGTTCCAGAAACGTCATGCCGACCGCCCCGGATGAATGGCAGACGGTCGTTGCCGAGGTCGAGGTTCCAGAGAAGCTGGGCGGCGAGGTCTGGCTGCGCGCGGGCGTTTACACGGCCTCGGGCGCAACACCGGACTCCACGATCGACGTTGCCATGATCCGCATAGAGGATGTGACCGCGCTGAAAGCGGCCGAAGGATCGGCGGCGGCGGCGGAAATCGCCCGCAGCGATGCCGTGGTTGCCTCAGGCAATGCGCAGGGCGCCGCATCGGCAGCAGCGACAAGCCAGAGCCTTGCGGCAGACAGCGCCGCGCAGAGCGCCACCGAGGCGGGTGTGGCAGAGGGTGCAAGGCAGCAGGCCGAGAATAGCGCATCGGCAGCAGCGGACAGCGCCACGACCGCCAGCAGCGCGGCCACGACCGCAGGCAGCAGCGCCTATGCCGCCGATCAGTCCCGCATCGCAGCAGAGGCAGCGCGCGACGGCGCCGATGATGCCAGATCAAGTGCTGAAATCGCGCGCGATGATGCCGTGCTTGCGAGGCAAGATTCCGAGGACGCGGCGGCGGCGGCCCAAACCAGCCTCGAACTGACGGCCGAAGTGTCCGGGCGTGACATGTCGGTAATCAACGACACGTTCCTAATTTCGTCGGACTGGTCAAGATGGTCCAGCCAAGGCGATCTTACGCAGCTTGAAAACAGCGTCTATCCGATCGGACGTGATTGGCGCTTTCAGGTTACGGATACGCAAAGCGACGGCTTGCAAATAGATAGTTCAGCAGATTCAACCTGGTTGGGACAAGTCAACGCCGATGCCTACGCGGTTGAGGTGGAATTTACCTTGAGTTCTGGTTCGTTGGATGGCGCGGCAATCGGCGTAAACTGGACAACGACTCAGGGAGGATTCCACCCTGATAGAAAACTCTTGAAAGATATTGTATCAGGACCAGCCTACATCGGCAAAACACAGCTTGCGCGCGCGATCTTCAAGCGGCCACCAGGTTATCCAAGTTCTCAAGACCACGACAAGACAATCCTGATTGTCAACGCGAATACAGATTGGAACGGCTGGACCCGCGCCGCCAAGACGATCACCTTCCACCGCGTTTCAATCCGGCCGGCATCGCAGGAGGAATTGGGGTCAGGCGAGGTCGAGGCGGGTGTTCGGGCCAATATCCTGCAAGAATACCTGACGGCCGCAGATACCCAGCAGGCGATTGCGGACGTGCAGCAATCCCTGACCGCCAGCATCGGTCAGGTAAGCGCAACGGTCGACAGCCATTCGACCGCGATTGCCGATCTGAACGGGAACGCCAGCGCAATCGTCGGGTTCGCTGTTCAGGCCGGCAATGCTGTTTCCCTGCTCGACCTGATCGCGGGTGACGGTTCGGCGGGCTCTTACTCGATCGCCAAGATTGAAGCGCAACAGATCTTGCTTAAAGGCAGCGTGTCCATGGATATGCTGACGATCATGGACCTTTCGGGAAACATGGTTCCCGATGCGGCAATGGTCAGCGCGAGTTCCTGGGATGTAGAAAATTCCAGCGATTGGACTATGATTTCGCCCCAATCATTTAATTGGGTCAAAGGCGAAAGTGCCGGAGAAATCCGCACCACCCGCACCGGATCTTATCAAGCCAAAAACAGCCTGCCCTTCTCTGTCAAAGAAGGTGAGAGCTACGCGTTCAAGGGACTTATCCGGTCCATCGGAAGCGGCAACCCCTCTGCACAAATCACGGTAGGGTGGCTCGACAATAATGAAACCCTTCTCAGCCAGGATGTGATCGTAGGTCTAGGCGAAAGCGGCTTTAGCGAAGATGAAGGCGTATTTGCTGCCCCGGAAGATGCCCGCAAAGCGATGATCCGCTTGCGAGTGTTTGACTCCAATCAAGCCACCATCGGTTTTTCATCTGTAAGTTGCGTTCGGCAAAGAAGCGGCGTGACGCTTCTTACACCTGACAGCATCACCACCCCCCTTGTCGCTACGGATGCGATTATCGCGCGGCATGTGCGCGCCGGGGAGATAGAGGCGGATCACGTCAACACCAACTCCTTCAGGAGCGCGGGCCTTGCCGTTTTCGGCGGCGACTTGCGATCGGAAAACTATAACGCATCGAACGGAACCGGCTGGCGCATCACGCAATCCGGCAACATGTATATGCCACATGCCAGCGTCGGAACGCTTGAAATTGCCGGGCGCGCGATCACCGCGCCGAGAATTGCAAGAAGGTCATCAGACTACACAACGCCTGCTAATGGGAACTGGCATACAATTCTTTCCTTCACCTTCACCCCGGCATCTTCCAATTCTGATCTTTTGATCATCGCCTTGGTAAACGGCATGTCAGAAAGGTGGGCAAGGATAAATGGTCAAGAATACAGGCCAATCTCTCAAATGCGGGTAACTTGGCGAGGGTCAGGTTTAGGTCTGTATGATCCAAAGGAAAAACGAACGCACATAGACGTTCTGACAAATGTTGGCGGATCTTCAGGGACACTCGCCCTGCAAGTCAGAAACAACGGAGACACATCAGCGCCGGGAGGTGTTGATATTGATTTCAGTCTCAGGGACGGAGTTGATTTTTTCTGTTGGGAAATGAAACGATGATTCAGGTCACGATATACGACGACACAGGAGAAATCCTGCAAACAATGGAAGTTGCGGACGAAGCCGAAGCCGCAATGAATGTTCCATCAGGCGGCGGGTATATTCTGGGTTCATATAATGACGCAGAGTATTACGTTCAGAATGGGGTTATCGCGGCAATACCGGAAAAACCGGCCGATCATCTGATTTTCAATAAGGTCACGGGCCAATGGGAAGATCCGCGCAGTCAGGCCATGTATGATGGTGCGCTGCATCAAGCACGTTTGGCGGCCGAAATCCCGACGAACCTTGCTTTTCTGCGTTTTGCCGAGGCTGGGGCATTCCCCATGTCAGAACTGGCTGACGATACCACCTCGCTTCCCGCTACGGTCGAGGAGTTTCTGAACCTTCCCGGATTCACGCCGGCACAGCATGACGCGATCAAGGCCGGTCTTAAATCGTGGCCAACAGTTTCAAGAGGTCTGACAAGACTCGTCGGCCCCTTGCATCCCGATGACCCGGGCGACGGGTTGCCGTATTTTGTCCCGTGGCTTTCCTCGGAGAAGGGAATCACGATCACGGATGAAACTCTGGATGGGATATTCGAAGTCGATATGCCGCCACCCATCTACACACCGGAATAGGAAGGGGAACCAGTGTCTAAGATCATTTACAGCACCGAAATGCAAAAGAACCACTTGAAAGCCGCGGAGGAACTGACCGGTTCCGATGGCTTCATGAAGGATGCGGTTTCCATCGCGGCATATCGCGCCGATGATAAAGGAAAGCCTGGCGATCTTCTTTGCGTTGCCGTGTTCGAGTCGTTCCGAGGTGGCCGCGCCGAGTTCCACCTTGGCATGTCGGGTGGCAAGAATATGAACCTCGAAATCATCCAGGCACTTACCTACATTTCATTCCATCCCCGGCACTTCGATCTTGATTGCCTTCTCGCGCGCATCCCCGTCGAAAACGTCAACGCGATTTGCACCCTTCTGAAAATCGGTTTCCAGATCGAGTATCGTGACAGGGGTTCCGTTGCAGGCGGCGGCGATGGTATTGTGCTGTCATTGTTGAGGGACAATGTTTTGGCCGCTGCCGGGCCTTCTGACAAAGACTATCGGTCGCAGATGACCGATCAGCAGGAGTAAGGCATATGGGCGGCGGAGGCAGCGCACCTAGTCCAGACAAGAATATTGGCATCGCCGCACTGAAATCGGCAGATGTCGGTGAGCAGCTTCTTTCGTTCATGAAAGATCAGTCTGAGGTCACGAATGAATGGGCCGAAGAAGATCGGTCACGTTTCAAAAACGTGTTCGAGCCATTGCAGGACCAATATATCGCGGATGCGAAATCTTGGGATACCGAGCGCAGGCGCAGGAGCGAAGCGCGCGATGCGATTGCCGATGTTCGCCTGCAAAGCAGAACGGCCAACGGAACGCGGGTTCGACAGGCCATGGCTATGGGCGTCAATCCGGCGTCTGGCCGGTTCCAGTCCGCAAGCCAGAAACAGGGCATGGACCAGTCCCTTGCCGCGATCGGTGCCGGAAACCTTGCGCGCGATCGCGTTCAGGCGCAGGGCGAACAGAAGGTTGCCAACGCGATCAACCTTGGCTCCGGCATGGCGGTAAACCCCGCAACCTCGATCGGCCTATCCAACGGCGCGATGCAGGCCGGCGCGGGCGGTGCCATGTCGGGATACAATACGCAGGGAAGTCTGCTCAACACGCAGTATCAGCAGGAAATGCAGGCATATCAGGCCGATCAAAGCAATGCATCCGGCATCATGGGCGCAGTCGGCACGGTTGCAGGCATGATGTCAGGAAACCCGCTTGCCATGCTGTCATCCAAGGACGCAAAGACCGACAAGAAGGCGATGAAAGACGGTGAAGCCCTTGGCGCGGTTCGCAAGATGCCGGTCGAAACATGGTCCTACAAGCCAGGCATGGGCGATGGTGGCGCGCATGTCGGGCCCTATGCCGAGGATTTCCTCCAGGCGACGGGAAAAGGCGACGGCAAGTCTATCCCTGTTCAGGATCTCGTCGGCCTGACCCTTGGCGCAGTCCGCGACGTGGCAAACAAGGTCGATCGTCTTGAAAAGAGGGCATCGTAATGGCGGTAGGTAATTCACTCGCGGCATTTGCCGAAGGCTTTGCCGGATCGCGCGAACGCATCAAGGAGCGCAAGGAACGGGAACTCGACCGCGCCGACCGTGGCCGGATGATGGACATAATGGAAATGCAGGCCCAGAACGGGCAAGCCTTCGCCGGTCCACAGCATCAATATGGCGGCATGGGCGCGGTTCCTGATCCGGCATCTTCGATCGGCGCAGATCCGGGGAGTTTCCGCGCATCCAATGGCGGTCTTTTTGACCTTCTCGACCAACATGAAGGCGCAGGTGGGTATGATACCCTTTATGGACATGCGCAAAAGAATGGACCGTTCTCGGGAACAAAAGTCAGCAACATGACAGTTGGGGAGGCTATCGACTTCTCAAGACCTGATGGAGCCTATGCCCAGCACGTCAAAGGACAGGTCGGACGCATCGCCACGCCTATGGGCCGCGGACAGATCGTCGGGACAACTCTACGACGCACGGCCGAACAGATGGGGATCGACCCATCCACACCGTTTAATGCGGCAACGCAGGATGCCATGATCAACCACCTTGCCGCAAACCGCCTCAGATCAGCCAGAACTATGGACGGAAAGATCAGAGGGCTTCGGGCTGAATGGGAAGGTTTCAAGCATGTTCCTGACGCGCAGCTTGCATCAGCCATCACGAATTTTGAAAACACGCATATGGGCCGGTCTATGGGCGCACGACCGCCAGTGAAAGGGTGATGAAATGAGCGGATTGGGAGCAGGCATTGCGGCTCTGGTCAACGGGTATGTCGGCGGCAAGGACATAAAGCAACGCTGGGAAGATCGAGCCGACCAAAAGGAATGGAACAAGGAACTGCGAGACTTCCGGCGAAAAGCCGAGGGCCGTCTTGCAGATCGGCATGGATGGGCGGGTGAACAGCAAGGCTGGGCGCGCGATCGGCATGGCGCGTTCATGGACCAGTCCGAGCAGCGGAGCCGAGCCTTTGAACAGGCATGGAATGATGACCAGTCGATGCGTGGCGCGTTCGACGGCGCAGTTTCCGCGGCTGAATCCGGCCTGGTAACTCCGACAGAGCCCGAACAGGTCACGTCAGCCTCAACCAAGGGACCGGTTCAAGCGGTTCCTATGGGGGTTTCGCCCGATGCCCCCCAGGTTAGCGCCCAATCCCCACAGGTTAGCGACCAATCGCCCCAACTTGGCGCCCAGCCTCCGCAGGTCGATCCTCTTTTCTCGGATGCCGGTGACGGCAGGGTCTATTCCATGCGCCCGCCACGCAATGCCGAGGAAAAGGCGCAGATCGCGCTTGCGGCGAAAGAGGGGCGGCTGATCGTTGATGACGCGACCGCCCAACGCCAAGGCGAGATTGACCGCATCGGGAACGCGCGGGCGACAGCAGGACCGGTGCAGCAGGCTATCATGGCCGACCCCGATCACCGATATGGACAATCGGGCGGCGCGGGTGCCGATGTGGTCGAGGCCGGAAAGGCTGTTGCCCGAGGCGCGGCCAATACCGTCGACGCGGCGGCGAATATCGGCCTGCGCGGGGTTCGTCAGGTCAACAAGGTGGTCAATCCTATCAGCGAGTGGATCACCGGCAAAAACTTCGGGGAGCCTGCAAACGCGGATTGGAGCGGCGGCGCGCGGGATCAGATGCCGGCACCCGCACGACCCAAAGGCGCCACGAAGGTCGAGGCCGACACCGCAGCCGGCGCTGCGCAGGTGATCGACCAGGTGGGCGACAGCCCCGCTATGCAGGCGGCGGCAGAGGCAACACCGCTTGGCGTGAAGCCCGGTCAGCCAATGACGGTCAGGCAGCGCAAGGACGCAGCGGATTCGTTCATGCAAAGCTACATCAAGAACGGTGCGCCCGTGGTCATCAAGGAAATGATGCGCCAAGGCAAGTTCAGCGAAGCGGAATCGCTTCAAGCATTCATCAAGGATGAGTCCGCACAGGAAGGCTTGCGCCAATGGTCGGGCGCGGTGTTCGCGGCGCTGAATGGCGATGTCGAGACAGCCGCCGAGGCGATGATGGATGCCTATAACAGCGCGGGCTATTACGATGACGGGTTTGAAATCCTCAAGGACGAGACTTCTTTGATCCGCGATGACAGCGGTGAAGTGACCGGCGTTAGACTGGCGATGAAGAACCAGCAGACCGGACAGGTTTCGATTCAGGAAGAAAGCATTTCTGACGTAATCAACAAGGGGCTTTGGCTCACGTCGCCCGAGCAGGCGATGCAAAGCTATATCGCCCGGCAACAAGCGGTTCAGGACAGGCTTCTTGAAGCCGATCAGAAGCGTCAGGAAGCCGCGATCGAACTTATCAAGAATGCCCCGAAGGAAATCAGGGAAATGGCCCAATTCCTGATGGAACAGGACGTGGAACGCCGGAAGAACTCCTTTGGACGGGATGAAACACCCCCGCTCACGCCCGAGGAAGCCATGGCGCAGGCGCAGGCTCTTATCGCAGGAGGCGGCGCGGCACAGCCGCAGGCGGGTGGCGAAACCCCGGTTCTCCGTAGAGGGGGGTGAGGCTTGAGGCGCGGGTTCCTGTTGTGGCATAAAGACGGGAACGGGCGGCATAGGACGTGACCCCGTAGGACATTCTCAACCTTCGGGGTTCCTACATGGACAATCGCGTTCCTGGCACGTCGCCGCTGCAATCTGCACTTTCCCAACTTGGCGCCACGCCAGAACCAGCCAAACCCGAAAACGTCAAAGACGCATTCGACGGTATCGCGCGCAACAGCAAGATTCCCGCGAACGTCCTGATTGCGCTGGATGAAGTCGCGGGCGGCAAGGGTTCCGTGGAAGGTGCGCAGCGCAATGCGGCCGCTCTGTCCAAGGCCGTCCAATCGGGCATGTCCATCCAGGACGCGATCACGCAATTTTCGGGTGACGGTGCGCGGGCAAGCGCAATCCTCGACCGGTCCTATGAAATCGCTGACCAGATGTATCCGCAGGATACCGCGCCCGCCCAGCCTGACAGCGCGTCTGACGGGCGCCTGAGCGCAGGCGAGGTTGCGGGCGGGCTTGGCCGGGACGTGGCGACGGGTGCCGTTCGGGGCGTCGGATCGGGCATCCGTGCGGCAGGCGTTGCGGCTGATGAAATGGCACGGTTCGGGGATGAGTCTGGGAAAAGCGACCCCACTTTGCTGCGCAAAGCCGGCGCCTACCTTGGCGATGCAGTTTCTCGCTTCGGTGAAGGCATCGCAGAGGGACGAACGCAGGATTACAAGGACAAGCGCGACGGAACGCAGATTGGCGGCAGTCTGGCCGACCCGTCAAGCTGGACGCTTGGCGAAGATCCTTCACTGATCGGCCTCTTGGGTGTTGCCGCCGAGGGCGCAGGCTCGATGTTGCCCATGGTGGCGGCACCTGGCCCGCGCGTTGCTGCCGTGTTTGGTGGCCTCATGGCAGGCGGTGAAGGCGTCGACAACGGACGAAAGTTTGTCGAGGACGCGGCCAAGACTCTGGACGAAAACGGCCGGCCGGAAATCGAGAAGCTACCAACCTATCAGGAATTGACCGGCGCGGGCGGCATGAGCCCCGAGGATGCCGTCGAGGAAGTGGCGCGCAGGGCCGAGAACAACGCCGGATTCCGTCAAGGCCTGTTCGGTTCCCTTGGTGGTGCTGCAACAAACCGGATCATGCGCGGCGCGGATGGTTGGCTTGGCAAAGGTGGCCGTCTGACCAAGGCGGTGAAGAAATCGGCGGCAGGCGCGGCAGAAGAAGGCACACAAGAGGCTTTCGAGGGGGCCGCGTCACAATCCGGCATCAACGCCGCGACCGGCGCAGAAACCGATATTCTTCAAGACAGTTTCGGAAATTTCGTCGCAGGTGGCCTTGCAGGCGGCGGCATGGGTGCCGTTTCCGGCGCGCTTGGCGGCGGATCGGACGCGCAGCAGGATGGGCCGATAGATCCTGAAACCGGTGAAGTGCTTGCCCTTCCCGCCCCCGACGCGCCGCAGGGTGGCCCGCTCGTTTCGGCACCGCGTTTGATCGAGCAAGATCCGAATTTCTCGAATCTGAACCGGCCAGAAATGGTCGATGACATTGGAACGCCCATTGCTGACGGCAGCGGTGATGGGCAAGCCGCCGCGCCCGATGGGGTTCCCTTTCCGCCCGATCAAGGCGCGGCGGCAACTGGTGACGCTATGGGGGCATTGCCGCCCCCTGCCGCGCCCGCAGGACTGCTGCCGCCCCCGGCTGGCCCTATCGAGGCGATTGCGCAAGGTCTGGCCCAGAACATGCCGCAACCAGAGCCGGAATTTCCGCCCCTGTTCCCTGACCAGAAGCCTGGCGGTGCGGTGCGCCTTGGAAACCCGGCAAGCGGAAATATCACTGACGCTGTTTTCATGGGCGAAACGCCCGAGGGCATGGCGCAGGTGCGCATCAACGGTGCCGTGGTCGAACTGACCCCTGAAGAATTTGACGGCGCGCGCAACGCGGTGACTGAAATCGAGGCCGCGCAGAAAGCAGGAAATACAGGGGGTAAGGCAGATGTTCCAACTGGATCAACACCTGAAGATATTGGGAGCCCCGAAGGGGGATCTTCGCTGCGTCCAACGGGGGATGCCGTCCAAGGAATCCGCGAACCAGCTTCGACTGATGGGGATTCTATCGGGGAAGGAAGCGAACGAGGTCAAGAAGTTCATCAAGGCGGGATGCCCGGACGAACTGAAAACGGATCGGGTGAACCTGATGACCTGGGCAGTGTGGCTTTGGGCGTCCAACCCGGCAAATTGGGAAATACATTAGCCTCGGCCAAAGCATCCGGCACGGTCCAGCACGTCACCAAGAAGGGTAAGACCAAGACCGGCTATGTCCTGAAAGGCGTGACCAAAGAACAAGCCGACCAGATCGACCCCTACAGCTTCAAGAAGGACGGGGGATATTTCGTCAACCAGGCGCGCGCCGATGCCTTTGACGACGCTGGCGCGCTGAATGGCGAGATTTCCACGCCCGATCAGGTGCAGGCTGAAATCGAGCAGGCGTCAGGCATCAAGGTTTCACAGGCGCCAATTCCATCACGGGCCCCGTGGCACAATGCCAGCGCCGATGTGCGTCAGGCCATTCTTGACGAAGCCGGCCCGCAAGCTGTCAGCGAGTATCGCCGCGCCGGTTCCTGGTCTGGCATGTCTGATGCCGCAAAGCGCGCTGTCATCGAGGCAAATTCGCGCCTTTATCGCGCAGGTGCGATCAACAATACCGGCACGATAGAGCAACCGAACTATACGCTGTCACAACCGCAAAAGCCGGCGTCCATTTCCCAAGCCGCGCAGGACGCAGCCACGGACCCGACCGATGGGCAGAAGGAGGCGGGAAACTATCGCAAGGGACACGCCCGCTGGAACGGGCTTGAAGTGTCGATCGAGAACGCCAAGGGCAGCACTCGCAGCGGCACGGACCCGAGCGGCGAAGCATGGTCTGTCACCATGCCGGCAGACTATGGCGACTTCAAAGGCACCAAAGGCGCAGACGGCGATCCGGTCGATTTCTACAACGGCGGTGTGGAAGATTCCGACTATGTGCTGATCGTTGACCAGGTGGACGCGGAAACCGGCAAGTTCGATGAACACAAGGTCATCATCGGGACCACCGCGCGCGGCGCAGCATTGAAGATTTACCGTGATGGTTTCTCCGATGGGAAAGGTGACGCCCGTATCGGAGCGATCACGGAAACCACGGTCGACGGTCTGAAAGCATGGCTTGGTGGCGGGCAGATGCGCCGCCCCGCTGCTGGCAAGCTGGATTATCCGTTCAAGCGCCGTGCCAATATCAAAAAGAAAAGCGAACAGGCGGCACCGAAGGCAGACGGCAAGCCCGTCAGGACTCGCCCGAACATTGGCGATCCCAATTACACGCTCATTGACGCCATGAACGATCTGCAAGACGCCGAAGCCGAATACTCCGCGCAGGGTATGGTCAAGAATGCGCGGACAGGTGAGCGGATGCGCCAACTGCGCGATCTGGTCAAGAAGATGCAGGCCGATGCCGACAAGCTGAGAGAGGAATCGCAACAGCAGGCCGAGCCGCCGAAAGCCTCTGCCCCTGGCCTTCTGGGATCGCTGTCGCAGGAGAAGCAGGACCGCGCTGCCGAATTGAAAGCCCGCCTCGCAGCCAAGGCGCGCGGCCAGGCATCGAGTGGCCTTGATCCCGAATACATCACCCTGGGCGGCGAACTGGTGTCCCT
Organism: Paracoccus onchidii; assembly: GCF_028294535.1. Lineage (GTDB taxonomy): Bacteria > Pseudomonadota > Alphaproteobacteria > Rhodobacterales > Rhodobacteraceae > Paracoccus > Paracoccus onchidii. The sequence continues at coordinate 41,080 of NZ_JAQBIE010000024.1, forward strand.
CTACATCGAGGCCGGCACCAAGCGGTTCGGCCAGATGCTTCGCGACTTCGCGGAAACCACCGGCCTGACGCTGCGCGAGGCGCAGGCACCCATGCGCGCGGCCTATAACCATGTCCGCGACGATATGGACCTGAACGGCGAGGACGTGTCCGACATGGATGACGGCGCTGCCGTGATGGTCGAGGTGCGCGCCGCGCTGGCCGAGGAAGATGGTCGCACGACGACGAAACCGGCAACCACCGATGCGGTGAAAGATAGCGGGGGAAAAAAATCCCCTCCCCCAGCTATGGACACCAAAGAGGGTTCCATCAAGAAAAACGCCCTTAAATCCGCCATTGCCGTGACGGCGCGCGGGCGAGAGATTCCAGTTCAATACGCCATTGTCGAATTGGGCGACCTGATCCCGTCGCAACTCATGGATGGTCGTTCCAATCCAGAATACGATCAGCGTTTGCAGCCGCGCGACCGGTCAAGAGAGGCATCGCAGGATCAAATTCACCGGATCGCGCGCGACCTGAACCCGGAACTGTTGGGTGAAAGTCCGCAAGCAAGCAATGGCGCCCCGATCATACTTCCAACCGGCGAGGTCTTGAGCGGCAACGGAAGGACGCTGGCCCTTCAATCCGCCTCAATGGATTGGCCTGTTTCAAGCGGCAGATATTCCGATTTCATTCGCGACAAGGGTTATCCGGTCAAGGGCATGTCGAGTCCTGTTCTGGTCCGCATCGTCACCGGATCACCCTCAATGCAGGAAGCCGCGGCGATCGCGCGCGAGGCAAACGAGCGCGACCAGGCAGAAATGAGCATTTCCGAGCAGGCCATGGCGGATGCTCAAAACCTGACGCCCGCAATTCTCGACCTGTATCAAGGCGGAGATGTGGACGGCACCCGAAATGCCTCCTTTGTCCGGGCATTCGCTCAAGGCGTCCTGTCGCCAAATGACGCGGGGAAAATGCGCGACAAGGACGGGCGCATGACGCAAGACGCGGTGCGCCGCATCAATGCCGCGCTTCTGGCTTCCGCTTATGGTGATGCCGGTATCGTTGCATCCGTTCTGGAAAGCACGGACACCAATATCAAGGCCATTGGCGGCGCACTGATGGACGTTGCCCCCCGTTGGGCACAGATGCGCGCGGAGGCAAAGAAAGGCACCATTGCCGCCGATGCGGACATGACGCCCGCCCTCATGGAAGCCGTGAAGCTGGTTGATCGCGCACGGCGTGAAAATCGCCACCTGACAGAGTTCCTGAACCAGACAGATATGTTCAGCGGCGATAGCGTCAGCCCCGATGCCGTCGCAATTCTCGGGCTCATGTATCGCGGATCGGAATCAAAGCCGTTCAGCCGACCCTATGGCCGCGACAAGGTTGCGGATGCGCTCAACTTCTTTGTGACCGAGGCTATGAAAACCAGCCCCGGTGTTGATCTGATCGGGGAAAGCGCGGATATTGGGGCAATCATCCAATCCGCAGGGGGCCGCATCAATGGCGAAGGCGAAGGACAACAACTCGACCTTGACGGCGGGACAGGAAATTCTGGTCAAGGCGCTGCGCAATCAGGCGAACCAGGAGCCGGGCCCGAAAACCAGCAAGGCGAAACAGGAGTTCGCGGACAAGGCGGAAGCAGCGATGCAGCGCAAGACGGCCTGACGCCAGACGGCGACGGTTCCGACAGAAGCCGCATCGCATCCGCCTTCTACGAGCGGTGGGGCCTTGGAAATCAGCCTTCCAATATCAGGGCGGCGCGGGCAATGGCGCAGGAGGTTCTTGGAAGAACCCCCAGCGACAAGGAAATCGAAGAAGGCATTGAAGCCGGAATCGTCAGGGCGGCGAGACAGATTGTCGATGACGGTCGCTTGGCCGGCTTGGCGAATGAGAAGATATTCGATGCCCTCGTTTCGCTTTACCAAGCCCAACCTTTGCTGACGACGAGGACAAGCACCAGCGTCGAGCAACAGGCATACAGCACGCCCGCGCCACTGGCATATGCCGGCAGCGTTCTATCAGGCATCAGCGGCACGACAACCGTGTATGAGCCTTCGGCTGGCAATGGTATGTTGCTGATCGGTGCAGATCCGGCAAACGTCACGGCAAACGAACTCAATGATGATCGTTTCGGAATGCTTCAGGAGGCGCTTCCGGGTGCGGTTCTGAACCATGGCGACGGGACGCAATACGATCCTGAAACATTGGTGGACCGGGTTATCGCCAACCCGCCATTCGGCAAGGTGAAGGACGGGCGAAAATCAATTCGGTTCCCGATGGACGGCGTTTTCACAACCGAGATTGACCACGCCATTTCGTGGAAGGCCCTGCAATCCATGAAGCCGACCGGTCGAGCGGTGCTTATCATAGGCGGTCATCAGGGTAGCGCGGCCGATCGGGCAAAGGCCTATATGGGCCGAAACCATCACCCGTTCATGACGAAACTCTATGACCAATTCAATGTGACGGATCATTTCACGGTCGACGGGAAAATGTATCAGCGTCAGGGTGCTGGCTGGCCGGTTGACGTGATCGTTATTGAGGGCAAGGGCAAGTCTGCGCTATCATATCCCTATGTAAAAGCGCCCCGCATGATGGTGACTTGGGGTGAGGTTAGAAAGGTTGTCGAGAATGCCAAAGGTGACATGGACGCCGCGCCCGCATTGCCGAACGGTGACGGTGGTTCTGCCGGATCGGCCGGAACAACCGCTGACCAAGGGCCAGTATCTCAACCTTCTGGAAAGCCGTCTGGATCAGATGTTCGAGGCGGCAAGCCAGGAGGATCGAACAGCAGCGGAGTCGGCAGCGTTCGCGGTGGATCGTCTGGTTCTGGATCGAATGCCGGGAACGGTTCTCGTGGAGAACTCGATGGCACTGGTCAATCTGATGAATCTGGACGGGGTGACGTTCCCGATCAATCCGGCCAAGATGCGACCGGATCAAATGGACGTTCAGGAAACAGAAAGCCTGACGCTGCCGGAAATGGTGGACGAACTTTACAGCCTGTAAAGAAGGTCAAGCGCGAGAACACCGAAGAAGAAACCGGTTTTCAGGTCCAGTATTCGCCGCATTCCAATGCAGGCTTCGCGGTCGGCACGCTGGTTCCGCGCGCGATGCAATCCGCAGCTGACGATGCCCTTTCATCCTTGCGCGATGAAGTCGGTGACATTGACCAGTTTGTTGCCGACAAGCTGGGCTATCCCGTGTCCAGGATCACCGGAAGCGACGGCAAGCCCGGCTACTTTTCCGCCGAGCAGGTTGATGCGCTGGCGCTGGCAATCAAGAATATTGAAGATGGTGCCGCCTTTATCATTGGCGACCAGACGGGAGTGGGCAAAGGCCGCGTTGTCGCGGGCGTGCTTCTCTATGCCAAGAAAAACGGCAGGTTCCCCGTCTTTGTAACCAAGCAGCCAGGTCTTTTCGCGGATATGGTTCGCGATCTGCGCGATATTGGCGAGGCGGGATCAGAAAAGCGCATCCTGTCCACGAAGGATCTGCGCGGCGCGAATGTCATTCCGCTTTCGAACGAACCGGGCGACGTTCTTGAAACCGAGTCCGCGCCAAAGCTGAAATCGCTTATAACCGGCATCGCAAAAACCGGCCGCTTGCCTGATGGGTATGATTACTTCTTCACCACCTATTCACAGATGCAATGGGAGGCCGGATCAGCGGGACAGGCGACCTATCGTCAAACCGCCATGCGTTCGCTTGCCAGCAATGCTGTGATGATCCTGGACGAAAGCCACGAAGCGGGCGGGACAGAACAGCGAAAGGTCGACCCTGAAACCGGAGAGATCATTCCGACACGGGCCGACTTCTTCCGCGATGTCCTGAGCCACGCGCATGGCGTCATGTATTCATCGGCAACATATGCCAAGAACCCTACCGTCATGTCGCTCTACAACAAGACCGACATGCGGCTGTCGGTCGATGACATGAGCAAACTTCCCAATGCCGTGAAGGCCGGTGGCGTTCCACTTCAACAGGTCATCGCGAACATGCTTGTGAAGGCAGGCCAGTATATGCGCCGGGAACGGTCATTTGCCGGCGTGGAGATGTCGATCAACCAGTTGGAAACCGACAAGACGATTGCAAAATCAGGCGCCAAGGTTGTTCAGGGCATCTTCCGTCTTGATCTGGATTACATGGAGGATGCGCGAGAGCGTTTCCAGGATGAACTGGCATCCTCGGGCATGAAGGGGGCTCAGGACAATTCCACGGGCAGCAGCGGCGCGGGCAGCGTCGGGTTCTCGTCGGTGATGCACAACCTTGTTGCGCAGATGCTTTTCGCGCTGAAATCCGACGCCGTTGCAACGCGCGCCATTGATCTTTGGAAAAATGGCGAGAAGCCCCTGATCGCGGTATCGAACACGAATGAATCCATCCTTTCGGATTTCATCGACGGGTCGGGAATCGGGTATGGTGACAAGGCTGATTTCACGTTCAAGGAGTTGTTCCTGAGATACCTGAACAGGCTTCGCCGCGTCACGCTGAAGGATGCAGACGGAAAGGCGCACCACGTCCACATGAAGGATGATGACATTCTTCGGATTGCCGGTCCTGATGCTCTTTCTGCCGTCAAAGACATGGAAAAACAGATCGCAAAATCCCCCATCGGCGGGATGCCGGGATCGCCCCTTGATTACATCATGGACCGGATGCGCGATGCCGGAATGAAGGTTGGCGAAATCACCGGACGCGGAACGGTGATCGAAGGCGGCATTCTGAAATCTCGGAAAGCCAGCGATGCCGAGAAGAAAAAGACCATGAACGCCTTTAACAGCGGCGCCATGGATGGAGTCTTGCTGAACCAATCGGGTTCAACGGGGTTCTCGCTCCATGCGACCGCCAACAAGGGGAATGACGGGAAGCAGCGACACATGATCGTGTTGCAGCCCGACCCCAACATTGACGTTTTCATGCAGATGCTTGGCCGCATCCACAGAACCGGCCAGATCAAGTTGCCAAAATACACGATCGCCATTTCCGATCTGGCCATAGAAAAGCGCGTTGCCGCAAATCTCATGCGCAAGATGGCTTCACTCAATGCCAACACGACCGCAAACAAGGACTCGGCAGTTTCGCTGAACAACGTCATCGACTTCATGAACAAGTATGGCGATGAAGTCGTGAACGGCATCTTGAAAGAGGACAGCGAGTTGTCCGCTAAGCTGGGAATCGGCCCCGCAAAGGGCAATGCGTTCGATGGGATCGCGTCCAAGTTCACCGGCCGGCTGGCCGTCCTGGACCCCGACGAAGTGTCCGAAATCTATGATCGCATCGAGGGCGAATACAAAGCGTTGATCGAGACACTTGACCGAATGGGGTTGAACACCCTTGAGGCCAAAACGCTGGACCTTGAGGCGCAGACCATTTCCACCGTGAAACTGTCTGAGGGCGACCCAAATTCTTCGAGCCCGTTCGAGGCCGGCGCCACAATGGAAACCGTTTCAGCCAAAAGGCTCGGAAAGCCGTTCACCTTGGAGCAGCTTTCGGACGAGTTGGCGAAGGAAATGGGTGAGGACACCGAAAAGCAATATGTCGAGAATGCCGTTCGTCGCATTCGCGACCTTATCCCGGCATGGCAAGAAAAGCAGTCCGAAGGAATCAGGAAGGCGGAAACGGCGCTGTCAGCTGCCAATACCGAGGCCAAGAAGAAGGCCGCAGAGAAGATCCTGAAAAGCCGCAGGGAATCCATGGAGCAATCCGGCGCCCGCCTGAACTCCATTATCGAGAACATCCGTCAAATTGGCATCAATCGCTCGTTGATCCTGCGCATGTCCGAAAACGGTATGGAAGTTCAGTTGCCGGCCCGAAGCATCGGGTTCGATATGAAATCCCTGAAAGACAACCCGACCGCAGCAAGCGCAATTCGCGTCAGGATCGCGGTTGCAGATGCCGCTCGGGAGGTTCTTCTTCCGCTATCAAAACTGATCGACCCTGAAAGCCCGTTCGACTTCACGCAGGCCAGCGCCGCCTACGTGGACTCGGCATTCGAGAACGGATTGAGCGATAGCAGGGAAGAACGCTCGATCATCACCGGAAACCTTCTTTCCGGGTTCTCGAAGTTCCAGAAAGGCCAGGTTGTCATGTTCACGCGCGAAGATGGGCGCGTTGAAAGCGGCATCCTCATGCCAAAGAATTTCGATCTGGACACCGCGCTTGCCGAAATCCCCGTGAAATTCGACAAAGCCCAAGATGCGATCAAGTTCCTTCGCGAAGGCGATGGTCAACGCATGGTATCCACGGATGACAAGGTTGCCACGATCAAGATGGACAGCCACGGCGCCTTTGTTTTCGATGTGAAGAAGATCGGCGGCAAACCTTACTATCTGAACAAGGGGGTCCGTGACGTTCTTGGAGAATTCACAGCCGGAAGGTCCGGGAAAGGCATGTTCACGGCAAGGACGAGTTCACCCGAGAAGGCGGCATCTGCCGCGAAGGCCTGGCAAGACCAGATCGGCGCCACGCTCGAAACCACGTCATTCAAGGATGAAGCCCGAGAAATCACGGGCGAGGAACTTCCCGAAACGAAGGAATCGCGTTTCGACAATGACCGTCCTGTTGTCGCGACACTGACCGGGGACGAGTTGGGCGAGTGGGCTGATATTCGCGACCTCGGCCGGAAAGCGTTCAACTGGTATAGGGAGAACCTGGTTGCAACGACCACGATCATGAACGGCACTGGATGGAGCGTCGGATACACCCGCCGTGGTGCCGGTAAGATCAGCGGTCGAAAGGGTGAAGATCTTCTTCGTCTTGTCCCTGCAATTCCAGCAATCATCGAGCGCGGCCAGCATGTAAGAACGGAGCAAAACCGAAAGGATGACGGGGTTAAGGCATATCACAAGATAGCTGCCCGTGTTGAATTGGGCGGCAGGCTCAAGGATGTGATCGTTACCATTCGAGAAATGAACAACGGCACATTCCACTATGACCTGTCTCGGGACAACAGCGAGGGCGCGTTGTTCCAAAGAATGGGCGATCAATCTGAAATGAATGTGGCGGGATCGCGGCCCAGCTCTCCGATATTCGAAGTCGGTGCGAGGGCCGCGAGCCCCGCCAACATCAATATAGAGATCTCCGAAGCCGAAATCAACGGCGACCCGACCCTGACGCCGGCCAATGCCCGCGCGATCAACACGGCCGCTCGGGCCGAACTGGTGAAGGTCGGCATTTCCGGGCGCGTTCGGGTTGAGGTGGGCGGCAATGGCCGCTCACAAGGCACCTACCGGCGCGGCGTCATCCGCATCCTGCGCGCTGGGAAGGACTGGAAACACACGCTCGACCACGAAATCATCCACGCGCTTCGCGACGGCAATATGTGGAACAAGGACTATGGCTTGTTCACTGCCGACGAATGGCGGTCATTGGTGAAGGCGGCACGGGCAGACAAGGCAATCCGCGATCGTGTCACGGCCGCATATCCCGACCTGTCTGCCGCGGCGCAGGCCGAGGAAATGGTGGCCGAGTTTTATGCAGATTGGGCACAAGGCCGGCGAAAGGCACCACAAGGGGGCATGACGCGGGCACTCGGTCGCATTCGGTCCTTCTTCCGCGCTGTGGCCTCTGCGCTGCGCGGCGAGGGCTTCCAGGATGCGGCAACGATCATGGAGCGTATCGCGAATGGCGAGATCGGCGGGCGCGGTCCTGATGGGCCTGGCGGCGGTCGAGACAGTGGCGTGAAGGAACAGCGCGACATGACTGCCCTGCGCGGTGCGATGCAGGCCGGCCGCGCCAAGGCGGCGGGCCTTGTCAGTCGCGAGTTCTGGCAAAAGTCGCCCGAAATGTTCTCGAACTGGTTGACCGATGCCATGGGCGCGAACAGCCGGTTCAATATCCTCGGGATGGTGCCGGGGCATCCGCTCTTTGCGGAATTGGGCAAGAATATTTCCGCTGCGCAAGCCTATCTGCGCAACAAGCAGGAAATGGACGCCATGCGCAACGATTGGCAGGCGCGGGCGTCATCTGCCGTCGACAAGTGGCATAGCGCAGGCCGGAAAGATCCGGCATCGAATGATGCGCTGATGGACCTGATGCACCGCACCACCCTTTCCGGCATTGATCCAAGCAAGCCCGATGACTGGAAGCACCCGCACGAAACCAGTGCGCGGGCGGCTTTGGCAAGCGGAACCGCAACCGGTGATGCGAAGGCACAAGCGCAGCAGGTGATTGACGAAATCCAGGCGCGCCAAGACGCCTATGAAAAGCTGAAACGGCGATATGACGCCATGCCGGCCAATTTCCAAAAGCTGTATCGGGACATTCGAGACGAATACAGCGCCCTGGCCGATGCAACCGACAAGGCGCTTCTCGACAACATCGAAACAGCGAACCGCATTGCGCTGAAACGTGCGGAACGGCGCCACCGTCAGGAAATAGAGCGTATTCGAGACGAAGGGCTTGAAGGGGATGCGCGGGATCAGGCACTTGAAAAGGCCGATGCACGGCTTGCCGCGGCACAAAAAAGGGCCGGTGCTGGAAAGGCCGCACGTTTGGCCTCGATGCGCGCTGCGTTCGAGCAGAACAGACTCAAGGGTCCGTATTTCCCGCTGGCGCGGTTCGGAAACTACTTTGTCACCGTTCGGGATGATGACGGTAAGGTGGTTTCATTCAGCCGCTTCGAGAAGAAAGCGCAGATGGATGCCGCTTTGCGTGAGTGGGCCGACCACACAGGACGTGTCGAGCATGGTGTTCTTGGCGCTGGGGCCGATCTGCGCGGCATGGTCGACGCCAAGTTCGTCAGCGACGTGATCGAAACTATTGGCGAGGCCGGCGCGTCCGATGAAATGCTGGACACGATCTGGCAGCATTGGCTTGAAACCCTGCCCGATCAGTCTGTCCGCAAGAGCCAGATCCACCGCAAGGGGCGCGCGGGCTTCAACCGCGATGCGATCCGGGCTTTCTCACACTCCATGTTCCATGGCGCGCACCAGCTGGCGCGTCTAAAGTATGGCCTCGAAATGGATGAAAACCTGAACGATGCCGAGGAACAGGCCGCGCGTCAGCGAAACCCCGAGCGGGCCGGGTTCGTGGTCAGGGAAATGCGGCAGCGTCATGAGTTCACCATGAAGCCGACCAACAACCCGCTTGTCACGGCGGGCACGTCGCTTGCGTTTGTCTGGTATCTCGGCATGTCTCCCGCATCGGCAATGGTGAACCTTTCGCAAACCACCATTGTCGGGGTTCCCATGATGGCCGCACGGTTCAAGAAAGCCGGCGTGACCGGATCGGCCGATGCCCTATGGAAAGCCTTGCAGGACTTCGGCAAGGGAAAGGGGCATATCGACAAGGCGCCGAGTCTGACGGCGGATGAAAAGGCCGCAATGGCAGAAGCCTATCGCCGCGGCACGATCGACAAGACGCAGGCGCATGACCTGGCTGCGGTCGCGGAGTCTGGCGTGGCCTACAACCCCGCCCGCGAAAAGGCCATGCGGGTGATTGGCTACCTGTTCCACCACACGGAGCGGTTCAACCGTGAGGTCACTTTCCTTGCGAATTACAGGCTGTTGAAGGCAGAAGGCAAGAACCAGCAAGAGGCGATCGAGGAAGCGGATTCCTTGGTCAAGAAGATCCACTTCGATTATCAGAACACCGCGCGCCCAAGGGTGATGCAGGGCGATGCCGCGAAGATGCTGCTGGTATTCCGCAACTTCACCGTGAACATGCTCTACCGCCTGTTCCGAGACACGCACCAGGCGTTCAACGGCGAAAGCAAGGCCGCGCAAAAAGAGGCGCGCGACCAGCTTGTTGGTGTCACCCTGTCGATGATGGCACATGCCGGTATCAAGGGCGTTTGGGGGTATGGCCTGATCATGGGGCTTCTCGGAATGTTCTATCCGGGCGGCGACGGTGACGACCTGGAAGAATGGTTGCAGGATGCTTTGCTGATGGAGGGCGACACGCCTGCCACGGCCGCTTGGAACTGGACGATGGGCATGGCGCTGAACGGGGTGCCGGGCAACGTCCTTGGCGTCAGCCTGACCAACCGTATCGGGATGCCGAACCTTTGGTTCCAACCGCCGCGCGCCGGCACAGAAGGCCGCGACGTGTGGACCCATTACCTTGAACAGATCGCGGGTCCGGTTGCGGCAATCCCCGGATCGTTCCTGTCTGGCATGTCGATGATTTCCGATGCCTGGGGCGAAGGCAATGGCGACAACATGATGCGTGGTCTTGAGCGCGCGACACCGGGATTCATTGGCGACATTGTGAAGCCGGTTCGGATGATGACGCATGGGGCAAACACCTATTATGGCGATCCCCTGATTGATAATGTCTCGGTTCTCGACGCATTCAGGTCTGCACTCGGGTTCACGCCCGCAAAGCTGGCCGAGCGGTATGACATCAACAATCGCCTCAAGGCGAAGGAAAAGGAAATCACGTCACGCCGGGCGCGGATTCACAAAGCTATTGGCGATGCCATGTCGAGCGGCGAGGATATTCCAGATCGGGTGATGAAGGATCTGCAAAAGTTCAACTCGGAATATCCCGAATATCCAATCACACCGGAAACGGCGCGCGCCTCGATACGAAGCCGTGCGCGGATGAAGGAAAGAAACGAGTTCGGCGTGAGCCTCAACCCGAAGCTGAACGACCGAATCCGGTCTGAAACGCCGCCCGCGATATATGGGTAGCGCAACGGGCGCGTGATCTGATAGATTGGCCGTGACGGCATAGGATGTGCCTTCCAGCAAACATGCAGGAAAGCGGCATCCTATGGCAGATTATAACGACATTACGCTTGGCGCGGCGCCGGTTTCGGTTCCCGTAGCTACGGAAGATACGATCATCTATGCGTCGGGTGGGCCTTTGCGGTTCACGTCGCATCAGACACCGGCCGGAAACACGGTCGGCATCCCCTTGCAGGAAGGCCAGGCCCATCTGGTGAAAGCGGACAACGCTATCACCGCATGGTCGGATACGGGCGTGTCCGTGAAACTTGTTCGGACCACAGCCTGATGCGCTGGCTTCTCGGGGATAGTTCCAACACGCTGGGGCGCGCGCTTGAAACGCTTGGCGCAGGCAGCGCCGTGTTGCCGCCGAATTACTCGGAGCCTGCGGCCGTCCAGGCACCGCAAATCCCCGAGAGATCTTATACCGAGGGCGAAACGATCACCGCGACGGCAGGTGTGTTCACGGGAAGCCCGACTCCAATCATATCCCGCCGCTGGCAATATCGCCATGACGCCGGATGGTCAGGCATTGCAGATCATGAGGAATTGTCTCTGTATCTGGCCCCTTACCTGATCGGCGCAGAAATTCGGCTGCAAGAGCAAGCCAGCAATATCGAAGGATCTACGGCTTGGATCACCAGCAATCTAGTCGGTCCTGTCTCTGAAATCATTGATCCCGCGGCCTTCACCGACGCGCCATCAATCGCCCCTGGAACGGCAAGCCCTGGGCAGGTTTACAGCCTCGACCTTGGGCAATATTCCGGCACCGGCCCTATCACGGTCGATTGGTCACTTGATCTTGATGGGCAAGACGTGACAGGCGACGTTTCGTCGCTTTCATACGATAGCACGGGCGTCGATGACGGAACCTTGACCCTTACGGTTCGCATCAGCAATTCGGCAAACGCGCAACCGGTCGTGCAAACCGCAACCGCCCGTATTCAAACAGTCGTTACTGCACCACCTGCACCAGACGCGCCCACCGCTTCGAATATCACGCATGAAAGTGCGGAAATCTCATGGTCTGACCTGACCTCTGGCGGATCGCCCATCACGCGCGTGGACATGCAATGGCGCGATGCATCGTTCAATGCGCAGATCGTCAACGATGCATCTTCGCCGGAAACCCTATCGGGGCTTGATCCTGATAGCTTCTACCAGGTGCGCATCCGTGCGACCAACGCGGTTGGAACCTCTGACTGGTCGGGTTGGGCGAACTGGACCACGGAAGAATTGGTGACAATTCCCAATTCGGGGGTTGGCACCGACACACCGATGATGATTGCCGGCGGGTCATACCCGGTCGGTCTGGCATATAATTTCTGGGGTGGCGATGACGGTCTGCAAGCCGGCACCGAGAGCCACGGAATCCTTGCCGATACGCGGGGCGATTACGCCGGGGCGATCACCTCGGCCGCTTTGGGTGAGACACTGGCGGGCGTGGGATTGGCATGTGCAGTCGGTCCTCAAAATACATCGCAATGGCTTTGGAACCGGTATCACGGTGAATGGGCAGAATACTGCGATCCGCGCAACGACCTGCCGCTGTATTCTGGCGGGGCTTTCATCCTGTATGAAGGCGAGCAGATGAACAGCGAGGATTGGATTGCCCGTGAGATCACCGGCAAGCTGGCTATGCCATATGTATGGCGCTCGAACGGTCACCGGGTCACATTGCCCCGAGATCTGGATTATGAATATCGGCTGGTAGAGCTGGCCGCACAAAATGGTGTCCAGACGTATATCGGCGGTCACTGGCCCCCGATGGTGATCAACCCGCCCGATGATGCAGAATGGCGTGGCCGGTTTGATGGGTATGATAAAGCGCTGCGCTATCGGCGTGAGTATCTATCGGCCCAGCTTGCTGCCAACAGCCTGCCCTCCGATGTCTGGATCGTTCCGACGCACTGGATCTATGCCCGCGCATATGATGACGATCAGGCAGGTAATTTGCCGGCTGGCATCGCCTCGCACTTGGATTTCCATGCGCTTGAGAATGGCTATTCGGCTGAAAACAGGGGGCATCATCCCTATATGCCGTCGCGGCTGGCGATCTACTGCGCCCGTGCCATGATATTCGATGTGGTCGAGGGCCAAGACGCATTGGCGCTGCCTGACAATGCCGCCGAGGGCATCACCGGCACCGTTGCTTCATACCTGCGCCAGATGGCCGCAGACATCGTGTCAGACTATGCACCGGCCGGCCGTGGCGGTTCGTCCTATGCAGATCCGGCTTTGCTGACCGCAACGCCTGCACGGCCGTCTGTGGCTCTTGCCAATTGCGTAGGCGAATGGGTCACGGGCGATGCGTCTGTCACAACGATCGCCAGCGCATCCCCTGTCCACTTCGGTGCCTGCATCATCAATCTGGATGACATTGGCGATCTTGCTGAAAACGAGCAGGTCGAGATCATGCGTGTGGCTGGGGCCGGATCATCGCGGATCGTCTTTGAGGTGCTGAATCCAGATTGGCGACCAGCCCCGATTATTCGCGTTGAGGCGTTCAACGAGGCAGGCAGCTATCAGCAAGGAACCTTTATCGACGCGCCGACCGGAGGTGATCAGCTTATTGAATGGTGGATCACCGATCAGCTGACTTTCCGCGTTGTCGATCTGTCGCTGCCCGGCACTGACGCAAGCAAGGTGAACGCACCTCAATACGTGTCGTCTGCACCGGATTACATTTCTTCCTGCGCATCGTTCACGGCAAACATAACCGAGTCCCGCATCCCGATCACGGCGGCATATGCCAGCGAAAACATCCCGACATCGCAAGAGCAGGTTGACCTGAATGCGTGGATCGATGGAATGAACCCCGCATGGGTTGCATGGGAAGGTGAACCGGAAGTCGTTGCGGCACGGGCTGCGATTTCTGACGCAACGGCTACCGGTTATTCGGCGCATTCGTTCCTGGACACGGCAACCGGTGTCGAGGGAACCCACGGCGGGAACCTTGGAGTATTGCGGACAGGGACACTGAACCAGTCCTTTATCGGTGGTTCGTCTGAAATGGCCAGATGGAACAATCAAGGGGTCGAGGTCACGGCGACCTATGACGGGCCTTTGTTCATTGCGCTCTATGGCGATCCGTCAACAGGTATGTGGGAACCGGATAGCACCGAGGGACAAGAGCAATACCAAGCCTGCTACTACTACGCCAAAGATGCCGAAAATAAGGGCCGGGACAGCGTTGTTTTGTATACGCCCTGGGGTCCGCAAGGGTCCAATGGTGACGCCGACACCAGCGCCAAGACAGAGGCGCTGCGCCAATGGCTGCAATCGCATCTGACAATAGATGTGTGGGTGGTTCCGACGCATTTGGTTGTCCGTGAAGCAATCGACTATCTGGACCCTGCAACACCTTATGGCGGCGATGCATTCCACATGGAGTCCACCGGCGACACCACGATTGCCTTGTCGTGGATGATCCAGATGTGGCTGCAAATGGCCGAGGACGTGAATGGGTCGGATAGCGCCCTGCTTTCGCATCTGAAGGCAACGACATGGACGTTGCTGACGGGCATGGAATGGTCCGGCCTGGGTGGTGAGACGATTGTTTCGCCATATTCAGTGGATTCGCCTGTCACCACCCCCCTTGAACCACCTTCATCGTCGTAAGGATCGAAGTAATGAATCCTGAATTTGCCATAGAGACAATCAAGGGCGGGCAGCTTTCCGCACTTGTCATCGTCGCCTTGGCCATTGCGGTTGTGATGCTGTTTCGCTGGGGGTCGAAATCACAGAATGACCGGCTGACCGATCTTCGAGAAGCCAACCGGACCCACCAGGAGCTATCGCGCGAAATGTCTCGGGCGATGGACGCGCTGACGAACAGCCTTCGTGATGATCGGAGGTGAAGCAATGTCAATCTGGTGGCCCTTCGGAAAGCAGCGCACCGAGATCGAGTTTCAGCGGCAGATGGATTTTGCCGAAATGGAAAATGCAAACCGTGAACTGAGCGCAAAGGTGGACCGGTTCAAAGCGGTCCTTGAGGAAATGACGGAAAGAAAGCGGGGGCAAAATGATCGTTGAGGTGATCGCGCTTCTGGTGGCTGTGGTTGCAGCCTTTATTGTCGCTCTGGTAGTCAGGGGCTTGCTGCCGGTCGCGCTGCGCCCTGACGGTTCGGCGGTCTATCATCTGTCTATCGGGGTGATATTGCTTCTGTTCTCGATCGCAATGCGCGCCCTTTATTGGGACGGCCTGCCGGTCATGTTCGCCCTGATACACCCAGACCTTTGGACGCTGTGGGTTGATCGCTTCGGGCGCCCGATCCCGAATGTCATCATCGGCCTGATGGTGCTGGCCGGCGCGCGTCATCTTCTCATTCTTCAATGGCTTCTTATCCCCGAGGAAGATCGGGCGTCCTATTCGATCTTTACGGCGCCATTTTATCCCCAGCGTGTCTGCATTGTTCGGGGCGTCGAGGCTCTGAAAAAGGTTTGGAGGCGCGAAAGGTGATGCTGCCGGTAATCATTCGCCGCAAGTTGAAGGGGGCCAATGGCCGAAACTGGCCGGGTTTCGTGGTTTTGAACCCGGACGCGCCCATGCCTGCCGCAGTTCTGGCACAGGAGGTATGGGAATCCCGGCACAAGCTGAATCCCTTCACCCTTCTGAAAACCGTTCTGAGTGATCGCGCCAAGCGCCGCATGGAATTGATGGGTCATGAGGTCGAGGTGCAGGCAGCAATATTGATCTACGACTCCAATGCCGTGAGGCACAGGAACAGGGAAGCCGCAGCAATGAAGGCCGGATATGACGGCATCTTTGCGGGATACAGCATTGCCGACATTCAATCCGGCATGTCTGCGCAAAGCGACGAGGCGCGGCGCTGGGTCCGCAAGAACATGAAACGACTGGAAAGGTTCAAGTGATGGGACGCTATCCCTGGGAGGGGCAAGCGCGCCCCATGAGTGCAGGCGCCTTTGATGACGCAGGCCGGAAATATCGCCTTGATCCCGACATCATCCGGGCGGTCTGGCAGGTTGAAAGCGCGGGCCGCGGGTTCCGATCCGATGGGACGCTTGAACGGCGCTATGAGCCGCATCATTTCCCCGGATCCGGGATCACGAGTTGGCGCGAAAGCCTCAAGATCAAGACGGCGCGGCGCGACCAGATGTTGCGCGAAGCCTACGACCGGAAACCGGAAGCCGCGCTCGACGCCACCAGTTTCGGGGGCCCGCAGATCATGGGCTTCAATGCCGAGGCCGCAGGCTATCGCAGCGCCATGGAAATGGTGACAGCCATGGCAGCGGACGAGAATGAACACCTTGCCGCGTTTCTGCGCCTGGTCGATGGATGGGGGCTTATCACGGTCCTGGCGGCGCATGACTGGCATCGGTTCGCATCCCGCTACAATGGAAGCGGGCAAGCCGCAGTCTATGCGGAGAAGATCGAAACCGCTTATCGCCGCCTTACCGGCCGGGCATCGCCCGTTGTTCTGAGGCTTGGCCGCGCCTCGGACAAGGCGGCGGTGAAAGAGTTGCAGCGCGCGCTTGGCATCGAGGATGACGGTGTTTTCGGGCGCGACACCGATGCGGCCGTGCGCGCATTTCAGGAACGCTATGGCCTGACTGTTGACGGCGTGGTCGGGGATCGCACCTGGGCGATGCTGCGCGACCGGCGCGATGCGTCCCCTTCGGCGCAGCCGGCCCGCGCTGACGGCCTTGCCAAGATCACGGGATACAGCGGTGCGGCAACCGCGCTTGCCGGTGCAGTTGCGACGATCGGTGATGCGCTGCCCGACAATGCCATGACCATCGTTGCTGCCGGCGCGTCGATCGCGGGCGTCATGGCCTTGGGCGCAATCCTGTTCGTGAAGATCCGCGACGGAAAGGCGCTGTTCTGATGCGCGCCTATCTCGCAGCCGGTGCGCTGGCGGCGATCCTGGCCGTTGGGTGGTGGGTGTTCGATCAAGGCCGCGGGGCTGAAAGGTCCAATAAACAGTCCCGCGACTTGGAAGCATGGGAAAGGGTGAATGATGCGGACGTGTCTCGCGGTGATAGTGATGACGATACAAAGTGGCTGCATGAATGGATCGGCGGGCAGCAGTGACGGCCTTGCGGTTGCCATGAAAAAGCCCCTGCACCGCCATGCAGAGGCTTTGGTGGGCGATGACGTTGGCCGGATGCGGTCAACCGGTCGAGACGTTCTGGCGGTCTATGACGCATGGACCGGTGCGAAGTGAGGGCGCGGCGTCTGTTGCCGTATTGGGCGCGGATCATCAGGCCGAAGTGATGCCACCGCGATAACGGGCGAGGGCGGCGCGGGCTTTTGCATCGTGATCTTCGAGATGCCTAGCCGCAATATTGTAATGCGCTCGGGACATCGTTTTTGCCTCATTCACCAATTGCATGAGATACCACCGCTTTAATCTCCACCATGCGCGTCCAAGCATGTCATTCACCCTTCACGATTGACAGGAGTATGGCGGCAAAAGAATCCCATCCTGCACTCCCCTCAAGTTCGTCCTGCTCAATCAGGGACAGCCCTAAAAGCGCCACATCCTTGACCATGCGATGAAGGTTCTTGTTCACGGCTTCCAACTTTTCCACGCGCTCCCTCAATGCGGCAACTTCGCTGCGGTCGGCAGGCTCAAGCGGTCGTGTCATTCTTCGTCTCCTGTGCTGTGAGGGCTGCGCGAAAGCAGTTGGCAATCGTGGCATTCTTCCGCCCTGCGGCTGCGTTCATAGCTGCGCTGATCCGCCTCGCATCGTCGGCAGTCCAGCAGCGGCACAGTTCAATGCCGCCCCTGTCCAGATCAATCACGCCAAATTCGCAGCAGTCAGTCGGCATTCCTCCGTGAACGTGTCGCGGCTCGTAGCGGTCGCGCACCTCGGCGTCGGTGGGGCGGGTCATGGGCGTCTCCTATCTGCTGGACGTGGGGGCGTAGCCGCCATCATCGAACCACCCGTTGCCATCACACTCAGAGCAGTCCTTCACACCAGCATCAGCCGGGGAACCCTCTGGTGGATGCAGGTAGACATTCCAATCGGTGACCACTTCGCCATTCCCGGCGCATGTCTCGCATTGAATCAATGACATCATCGTCTCCTATCTGCTGGGCGTGGGGGCGGTGCTGATGATTGTCCGGGCGGATCGGGTCGTGGCGATCATCCCCCGGCGTGGCTCTCTGAGCGAGGATCAACCTTGAAACCCGAACCTCGATCAAACCAATTCGACTATTCAGAAGCAGCCGCGCCCCTTGGCTTTGTTTCAAAGCACTGCAAGCCGGCAGGGCGTTCTGTTCCCCAGGCCATGAGGCAAGTCACATCGGGGTTTCCTTCGGGCGTCCATTCGTAGACGCGAACATCAAGGCCGAGCGTCGGGACGCGATATGCAGATACGCCTTCCTTTTCCTCAAGCTTGCTGTTTTTGCTCCAAGACCAAAGGTCTGCTTGAGCTGTGCCGATGGAAAGAATCGTGGCGACGGCGGCGATCAGTATTTTGTTCATTCCCAGCCTATTTCGTGGTGAAATCAGGTTCACATTCAGGTTCACATCTGGGTTCACGAAAATTCGCTTTGCCCAATGATCGCTTGCTATGCTGGGGTAAAGTGGCGGAGCGAGAGGG
>NZ_JAQBIE010000025.1 GCF_028294535.1 Paracoccus onchidii
GACCTTCAGGTTATGAGCCGATCAGAAGGGAACATCGGAAACCTAACGAATTCAGCATCTTACGAAGTAACCGTTTGATTTTTCGCGATTTCCATTCCGGCGTTCGACCGCATTGAGCGGCTTTTGACAGCACAACCTGCACGAAAACTGCAGCCAAAGGTTGATGTGGCGTTGAGGTGAGCAATTTTCAGTACCATCCATTTCGCTATATGATCACGCAGAACGTGATCCCGCACGAACGCAGCGACGAAAGTGCAAGTTTGACTTGACAGAATTTTGTCCGGCTCTCCATCGATTTGGCTAAGATCAGATTGTCGCCCCGAGGTCAGGGTAACGATGATCGGTCGCGCAAAGCGAATGGTCGCCCAATGCTTCGATGACGCGGCAGTTCGCTATTTTGCCTCCCGCGCATTGCGTCAGAATACGTTGCAGTTCGACCTTGAGCGCGCCCAGCCGCGCAAGACGACTTTCAACCTCGGCCAGTTGCGCGATGACGATGGCGTCGGCCGCCGCGCAGGGCTGGTCAGGCTGGTCCGACAGGCTGAGCAGGTCACGGATTGCCTCCAGCGTGAAACCCAGATCGCGCGCGTGGCGGATGAAGGCCAGCCGTTCCAGCGCCTTTTGACTGTAAAGCCGCTGGTTTCCCGCACTGCGTTCAGCCTCGGGCAAAAGACCGATCTGCTCGTAATAACGGATCGTCGGCACCTTCACACCGGCAGACGCACCCAACTTTCCAATCGTCAACATGAGATTCCCCTTGAAGCTCTAGTTACTAGAGACATTAGGTTCTCGAATCGATGAAGGCAACTTCCCGATCCGGGGCGAGGATAACGACATGACAACTACAGATCCCAACAGCGGAACAGCCTGCGACTGGACAGTCTCGGGCATGGATTGTGGATCCTGTGCGACCAAGATCAAGGATGCCGTGACACGCCTGCCGGGCGTCAGCGGCGTTGAAATTGGCATCATGACGGAACGGCTTCGCCTGACGCTGGACGAAACACAGACCGATCGCGACAAGGTCGAAAAGGTGGTGAAATCGCTTGGTTATGGAATCGCGCCGCGCGCGGCAGGGGCGAAGAAGGACTTTGTCATGCCCGCCATGAGCGATGCGCCGGCAGATGGCCATGACCATGACCATGATCGGAATGATGCCGCCGCAGCGGCGCGTGACGACAGCGGTCATGGCAGCCCTGGCCATGTGCATGACGACCCTGCCGACCGCGGCAAGCGATGGTATCAGACCCGCAAGGGTAAGCTGGTAATCTTTACCGCGATCCTTCTGGGTGTCGCTTGGATCATCGAATTGCTGGCGCCGCAGGTCGGCAAATGGGCTTTCGTCGCGGCCTGTCTGATCGGCGTGGCGCCGGTTGCGAAACGCGCCTTTGCAGCTCTGCGTCTGGGTCAGCCCTTTACAATCGAAAGCCTGATGGCGGTCGCGGCCATTGGCGCCTTGTTCATCGATGCTGCGGAAGAGGCGGCATTGGTAGTGTTCCTGTTCGCGGTTGGCGAAGTGCTGGAGGGTGTGGCAGCCGGCAAGGCGCGCGATGGCATCCGCGCGCTTGCCGATCTGGTTCCCAAGACAGCGCTGCTGTTGGTAAACGGGACAACGCAGGAAGTCCCGGCATCAAGCCTTGCTGTCGGGCAAATGGTGCTTGTCCGTCCGGGCGACCGCATCCCCGCAGATGGCGAGATTGCCGAGGGCACCTCGGGCGTAGATGACAGCCCCGTTACCGGCGAAAGTGTTCCTGTCACCAAGGGGCCGGGCGACCCGGTCTTCGCCGGCTCGATCAATACCGAGGCCGCGCTACGCGTGACCGTCACCAAAGCTGCAGAGGATAACACAATCGCCCGCATCATCCGGCTGGTGGAAGAGGCTGAGGTCGCGCGCGCGCCGACTGAACGCTTCATCGACCGCTTCAGCCGCTGGTACATGCCCGCTATCGTTACTGTCGCGGCGCTGGTTGTTCTGGTGCCGCCGCTGGCATTTGGCCAACCTTGGGACACCTGGATCTATCGCGGTCTGGCGCTGCTGCTGATCGGCTGCCCCTGCGCGCTGGTCATCTCGGTTCCGGCCTCAATCGCCTCGGCGCTGTCCACGGGCGCACGGCGCGGGATGCTGATGAAGGGCGGTGCGGTGATCGAGGCGGCGGCCAATGTATCCCGTGTCGCCTTCGACAAGACCGGCACCCTGACTCATGGGCGTCCGGTGGTGACGGATGTTGTCGCTTTCGGCGCGACGACCGAGGCCGAGTTGCTGGCAGTGGCGGCGGGGGTCGAAACCGGCTCCAGCCACCCGCTGGCCGTCGCCATCCTGACCAAGGCCGATGAGGCGGGCATCGAAGCGCTGCCGTCACGCGATGCGAAAGCACTGTTGGGCAAAGGGGTGATCGCCACGGTCGGCGACGCCTCCGCTTGGGTCACCTCGCCGCGGTATGCGCTGGAAAATGGCGGGATCGACCAGTCTGACCTGCAGCTTGCCACGGCATTTGAGGAAGATGGCAAGACCGCTGTCGCCGTCTTCCGCGAAAAGACCCCGCTCGGCCTGATCGCCATGCGCGATGAGCCAAGACAGGACGCAGCCGAAGCGATTCGTCAACTGACAGAGATGGGCGTGACCTCCGTCATCCTGACCGGGGACAATCCGCGCACGGCGGCCGCGATCGCCGGCGGGCTGGGCATGGAGTTTCGGGCCGACATGATGCCTGAAGACAAGCTAACCGCGATCCGTGAAATGGGCGAGCAAGTCGGCGTGATGATGATCGGGGACGGCATCAACGACGCGCCGGCCCTGAAACAGGCAAGCATCGGCGTGGCCATGGGATCAGGCACGGATGTGGCGCTGGAAACCGCAGATGCCGCGATCCTTCGCGACCGGGTCACGGACATCCCCGCGCAGATCCGGCTTGCCCGCACGGCCATGGGAAATATCTGCCAGAACATCACCATCGCGCTGGGGCTTAAGGCGGTGTTTCTTGTGACCTCGGTTCTGGGGATCACCGGGCTGTGGATCGCGATCATGGCCGATACCGGGGCGACGGTTCTGGTTACGCTGAACGCGCTACGGCTGTTGCGCTTCGATCCTGAACGCGAGGCATGACGCCGTGATTTCCGCTTTCGGTTGGGCGGTGCTTGCCCTGCTTGCCGCTTACCTCATGCTTTTCTTTTTCGGCAATGCCATGGCGGCGCGAGCCGCCGGGCGGCCGGTCTGGCTGTTCTCGCGGGCGAAACGGCGCGACTGGTGGGCGGCGCTGGGCTTTCGGGCGGCCTTCGCTTTGGCGCTTCTGGGGCCACTGCTGTGGGGTGCCTTTCCCACGCTGCATAACCTTGACCCCTTCTGGATCGAAGGACAGGCGCAGGCGCTTGGCGGGGTCGGTGTGTTTCTGGCCGGCATCGGCGCGATGGTTGCCTTTGCTGCGCAGATGTCGATGGGCGCTTCATGGCGGGTGGGTGTCGCTGAAGGTGCCACGGGTGCGCTTGTCTCGGGCGGGCTCTATCGGTTCAGCCGCAACCCGGCCTTTTTCGGGCAGTTCATCCTGCTTCTTGGCACAGCCCTTGCCATCCCTTCGCTGCCGACACTTCTCGCGCCGCTGCTGTTTCTGTGGTCGGCCACGGCGCAGGTCCGGTCCGAGGAGGACGTCCTTCGGCAAGCCCTGGGGGCAGAGTATGAGGCATACGCGGCATCTGTTCCGCGCTGGATCGGGCTACCATAATCTCTTCTCGACCAATTACCTGAATCACACGATCAATTATGCCACTTGCGAATGTCCGGACGGATCACAGCTCGACCCGTTTCAGCCGCAGCGCATTGGCGATGACAGAAACCGAGGACAGCGACATGGCCGCTGCAGCGATCATCGGCGACAGCAGCAGGCCAAAGATCGGATAGAGCAGCCCCGCCGCAACCGGGATGCCGGCGGCATTGTAGGCGAATGCGAAGAACAGGTTCTGGCGGATATTGCGCATGGTGGCCACGGCGAGCTTGCGGGCGCGGACAATGCCGGTCAGGTCGCCGCCCAGCAGGGTCAGCCCTGCGCTATCGACCGCCACATCGGCGCCGGTGCCCATGGCGATACCGACATCCGCCGCAGCCAGCGCTGGTGCGTCGTTTACCCCGTCCCCCGCCATGGCGACCTTGTTCCCCTTACCGCGCAGCCCGTCGATCAGATCCTTCTTTCCCTCGGGCAACATCCCGGCGCGGACCTCGTCGATGCCCAAGCGGCTTGCCACGGCCAGCGCCGTGCGCTCATTGTCGCCGGTTGCCATGATCACCTTGATGCCCAGATCGTGCAGGTCACGTATTGCCGCCTTGGCGGTGGATTTGATCGGGTCGGCCACGGCGACCAGACCGGCCAGCCCGCCATCCAGCGCCACGAACATGGCGGTCTTGCCCTCGCCGCGCAGGCGATCGGCGGTCTTCTCGCCCGTGTCGCAGTCGATGCCGAGCGATGTCATCAGCGCATTATTGCCAAGCGCCACATCCCGGCCATCGACCTTGCCGATCACCCCCTTGCCGGTGATGGCCTCGAACTCCTCGCCATTGCCAAGGCTCAACCCACGCGATTTCGCGCCTTCGACAATCGCCTCAGCCAGCGGGTGTTCGGAGGCGCGTTCCAGCGCAGCGGCAGCAGCCAGCAACTCATCCTCGGGCACGTCGCCGAAGCTGGTCACATCGGTCAGGGCCGGCTTGCCTTCGGTCAGCGTGCCGGTCTTGTCGACGATCAGCGTGTCCACATCTGCCATCAGTTCCAGCGCCTCGGCATTCTTGACGAGCACGCCGGCCTGCGCGCCGCGCCCCGCCGCCGTGGTGATGGAAATCGGCGTCGCCAGCCCAAGCGCACAGGGACAAGCGATGATCAGCACCGAAACCGCCGAGGCAATGGCGAATACATAGGACGGGCTGGGGCCGAAGATCAGCCAGAGGATGAAGGCCAGCACCGCGATCACCACCACCGTCGGCACGAAGATCGCTGACACCCGGTCGGCCAGCCCCTGAATCGGCGCCTTGGACCGCCGCGCCCCGGCCACCATCTGGACGATCTGCGACAGCACCGTATCGGCGCCGACATCGGTGGCGCGGATCGCCAGCGTGCCGTTCTTGTTGATCGTGCCGCCGGTCACGCGGTCGCCCTGCACCTTCTCGACCGGCACCGGCTCGCCGGTGATCATGCTTTCGTCGAGGGAAGACCGCCCCTCGACCACCTCGCCATCGACCGGCACGCTATCGCCGGGCCGCACGCGCAAGAGGTCCCCGGCCGTGATGTTTTCCAGCGGCGCGTCATATTCCGTGCCATCGGGCAGGATGCGCCGCGCCGTCTTGGGTGCCAGATCCATGAGTGCCCGGATCGCATCACCGGTGCGTTCCCGCGCCCTGAGTTCCAGCACCTGCCCGACAAAGACCAGGGCGACGATGACGACGGCAGCCTCGTAGTAGGTGCCGACCATGCCGCCCATCCGGTATTCTTCAGGAAAGATACCCGGCAGGAAAGTCGCGAACAGCGAATAGAGATAGGCCGCGCCGACACCCAGTGAGATCAGCGTCCACATGTTCGGTGAGCGGTTTTTGAAGGAATCCAGCCCTCGCTGAAAGAACGGGCGCGCCGCCCAGAGCACGATAGGTGTGGCCAGCAGAAACTCCAGCCAGACGGCGGTGCGGTGTCCGATCCAGTCGCGGACCGGAATGCCCACCATCTCGCCCATCGTCAGGATCAGCAGCGGCACAGCGGCGGCCACGCTGACCCAGAGCCTGCGGGTGAAGTCGGTCAGTTCGTGGCTGGGTTCGTCCGAGGGAATCATTGGCTCCAAGGCCATGCCGCAGATCGGACAGGCGCCGGGTTCGTCGCGGACGATTTCGGGATGCATCGGGCAGGTCCATTGCGTGCCGGCCGGGGCGGATTTTTCAATCTTGGCCGCTGCGCCCGAGGCGTAGAACCACGGATCGCCATCGAATTTCGACTGGCAGCCATCCGAGCAGAAATAGAAGGTCTGTCCCTCATATTCGCGCTGACGTGCCTCTGGCTTGATTGTCACCTGCATGCCACAAACCGGATCGATGGCCTTGCCGGAATCAGCCTGTGCCTGTGCGCCACCGTGTGTCCCGTGATCGTGATGCCCATGCGAATGATCGTGCTTGTGGTCCATGACTCTCTCCCGGCAGATACCTATAGGGGGTATATCAGGCTTGCTCTATACCCCTTGAGGGTATAGCACAAGCCGCGGATGTTGAAGATCGGAGCCCTCCTTGGCGCATGACAAGCAGAACCGAGACGCGATCCTGAAGCGGCTTTCCCGCCTGAACGGTCAGGTGCAGGGCGTCTCGCGCATGGTCGAGGATGGGCGCTATTGCGTCGACATCCTGAACCAGACCGCCGCCATCCGGTCTGCCCTGCGCGGCGTCGAACGCTTGCTGATCGAGGATCACGCGCGAAGCTGCATGGAAGACGCGATCCAATCCGGCGATCAGGACCGTCAGCGGGTGATGTTCCGCGAGGTCGTCGAACTGATGGAAAAGGTGCGCGACTGATGCGGTTCCTGCTGTCGGCACTGCTTGTCGTCATGCTGGCGGTGACGATGCCACTGGCCCTGACCGGCGCCGCCTCGGCGGAGGCATCGTCGATGGCCTCGACGGCCGAAACATCCGCGTCGCCAGTCGCGCATGAATGCTGCACCACGCAGCCGGATTCTCCACATGGCGACTGTGCGGCCTGTGCCGACATCGGCAATGCCGAAATCACGTCCAACGCGGCCCGCTTGTCACGCCGAATCCGACACTTTCCCCCGCTGCAAGATATGAAAACCGCCAGGCCGCGCTTGCCGCGGCCCCCTCCGCGATCCGCTGCTCTCTGACGCCACATGGCCCGAGGGGCCACAAGCCGATCAACTGCGCGACGAGAGGGGCGAATGACCCTACGGCGCGTAATATCCTGAAGGACATCAGAAATGAGCAATCCCAATTTCTCGCGTCGCGGGGCGATCCTTGCGGTCGCAGCGATGCTGTCGACAACCTCTACACTTGCCTTTGCCACCATCGGTTCGGACGAAAAGCCGAACCTGCTGAGCATCACCAAGGACCCCGGCTGCGGCTGCTGCGGCGCCTGGGCCGATCTGGCCATCGAGGCGGGGTTCGAGGTCGAGACGACCGAAACCAGCGATTATGTCGGCATGAAGCGCGACGCCGCTGTGCCCGAAAACCTGTGGTCCTGCCACACGACCCGGATCAGCGGCTATATCGTCGAGGGCCATGTGCCCTTCGCGGCCATAAGGCAGCTTCTGGAAAAGCGCCCCGACATCACCGGGATCGCCGTGCCGGGGATGCCCGCCGGATCGCCGGGAATGGGCGGCGGGGTCGAGGCCACCGCCGAGGTCATCGCCTGGGGCGGCATTGCCGGCGATGGGCGCGCCTTTCCGCTGGACGGGTAGCAGATGACGCGCAACGCACTCATCCTCATCGCAGCGGTCGGGCTGGCCGCTGCGATCCTGATCCTCTGGCGCGGCAGCGCGGCGACTGAGACAGCCGCGCAGGATCAGGCCGTGATCGCGCTTGGCCAGCGGCTCTACGCCGAAAACTGCGCCAGTTGCCACGGCGCCGATCTGGAAGGCCAGCCGGACTGGCAGACCCCGCTGGAAAATGGCCGCTATCCGGCGCCCCCGCATGACGAGACCGGCCACACATGGCATCACGCCGACCCGCTGCTGGAACGGATCATTCGCGACGGCACGGCCGCCGTGGTCGGCGATGGGTATGAAAGCGACATGCCCGGTTTCGGCGATGTCATGAGTGACGCCGAAATCGCCGCAGTTTTGGCCTATATCAAATCGACCTGGCCCGAACGGGAGCGCGCAATCCAGAGCCGCATGACCAGCAACAGCGCGCCTTGACAACCCGGCGTGTCACCAAGATAGCCAAGGAGTTTCCCATGCAGAAAAGAACCGCCGCCATATCCTTGACGCTTCTGGTCCTCGCCGGATGCGCGGCTCAGGCGCCCGACGTCGGAGCCGAGGCCGCGTCCCCCTATCCGATCCCGGACGAAGTCGTCGCCGTCGCCGGCCCCAATCAGGACCTGACGACGGCACGGCTTGACCCGGCGGACGATTGCTACTGGTATTATCACGCCGGGCCGGTCGAAACGACGCTGGTGCCGCTGCGCGCCGCGAACGGCAACCAGATCTGCAACGTGCGCGCGTCCTGACGCCAGGCATTACCGGAAGGCACGCGACTAGCTGACGGCCGACACGCTGCCTACCGGCGAATAGAGATATGCGGTCGCGCCGATCTGGACCCGCGGATACAGTTCGTTGATGTGGGCCATGACCATGCGGACGCAGCCGGAACTGGCGCGGCTGCCGATCGAGGTTGGAAACGGCGTGCCGTGAATGCGCAGATAGGTATCGCGG
Source organism: Paracoccus onchidii (assembly GCF_028294535.1). Classification (GTDB taxonomy): domain Bacteria; phylum Pseudomonadota; class Alphaproteobacteria; order Rhodobacterales; family Rhodobacteraceae; genus Paracoccus; species Paracoccus onchidii. Next base: position 8,398 of record NZ_JAQBIE010000025.1, read on the forward strand.
TCGCCGAGATAGAGATACAGCGCACGCGAACCCAGAGCGTTCCGAGGGCCGGGTTCCATGCCGTCCTCATATTGCGCATAGACCTCGGGTTCGCGCTCGATCATGTTGCGCGTCGGGGTCCAATGCGGCCATTCGGCCTTGCGTTTGATCGTATAGGTGCCCGGCTCGTAAAGATCGCCCCTGCCGATGGCCACGCCGTAACGCATCGCCGTGCCGCCCTCTTCGATGTGATAAAGGTATCGGGCCACCGCATCGACATGAATGTCGCCCGGCACCAGCCCTGCGTTCGCAGTGACTCGCTGCGGCAGGTAACGCGCGTGCAGTCCCCAGGGATTGGGACCACCGGCCTCGACCTCGGCATCCCAAGCGGCCTTTTGCGCCGTGTCGGGCCAGGTTGAGGCCATGACCGGCGTGGCGGCGGCCGCCGAAAACAGCGCCGTCGTCGTGCGGATGAAATGTCTGCGTGTCAGCATGTGATTGCTCCTTGTCCTTTCCTTGTATCTTCAGATGGAAGCGGCAAGCGCAGCGACTTCTGCGATTGCCGTGCCGAATCTTCAGCGCCCATCGACCTCTGGCGTCGCCGCTGGCCCGCCTTCCAGATCGGCGATCAGCGCCTTCATCTCCGCGATTTCCAGAGTCTGCGCCTCGATGATGCTGTCCGCCAGCGCCCGGACGCGAGGATCCGAGATATCCGCACGGGTGGATGTCAGGATCGCAATGGAATGATGCGGAATCATCGCCTTCATCCAGGCGGTATCATCGACCGTTGCCTGACTGCGGACCAGAAACAGGCCAAGCGCAAATGCCAGAATCGAAACGCCCGCGACGATCAAATTGGCACGCGGACTGCGATACATCCCCAGCATGAAGGCCAACATGATCAGCGCCATGGCACCGCCCATGTAGAGCGCCATCCACATCCGGGTCTGGCTGAAAAAGACGTGATCGATCGCCCAGGTGTTCAGATACATCAACCCGAACATGATGACCGTCGAGGTGACGATCATCGCCGCAAAACGGCCATAGCTTCCGCCGCTCAGGCTTCCGTGGCTGTTGTGTTGATCAGAATGATCCATGACGTTGTCCTTTCGTGAAATATGTCAGTTGCGCCGCGCGGCCGCGACAAGTTCGGCCAGTTTCGCTGACGAAATGGCGCCAAAGCGCGAATCCGATCCGGCGATGAAGGTGGGTGTGCCGACAAGCCCCATCGCCTCGGCCAGCGCATTGGACTTCTGGATATGTTGGGCAATCTCCAGGCCGCCCATATCGCGCTGCAACTGCTGAGTGTCTAAACCCATGGATCGCGCGACACGCAGGACGCTGGCCCTTTCGGCCCGGGGTTTCTGACTCAACAGGACGCGATGAAAGTCGGCGTAGCGGCCCTGCTTGCGTGACGCCAGCGCCGCGCGGGCCGCGAAAACCGAACCCTCGCCAAAGACCGGCCATTCCCGCATCACCATCCGCAAGCCGGGATCGGCTCCTAACACGGCATCCACCACTGGCATCATCGCACGGCAGAACTGGCAGTTATAGTCGAAGAACTCGATCAGAGTCGCATCGCCGTCAGGATTGCCGAAGATCGGCGCATTCGCGTCATGTTCAAGCTGCCTGCGGAATTCGGGTGGAAGCGAATGACCAGCCCAAGATAGGCGCGGTGCGATGGCCATCGCCGGGGCGGTAAGGGCCAGGGTCAGGATCATGCGTCGCTGAAACATCATGTCACTCCCGTCACGCCGAGACCGCGAACGTCGTCATCATGCCGCTGGCAAGATGCGGCATGTGGTGACAATGCAGCATCCATTCCGCCGCCTCGCCCGCATCCAGCGCCACCGTGACCATCGACATGGGCGGCACATAGACCGTGTCGCGCAATGCACCGGAAAACCGTCTGCCATTGATCGCGACAACTTGGAAATGATGGCCATGCAGATGCATGGGATGGCCCATCATCGACATGTTGTGGAACATGATCTCGACCCGCTGGCCTGTTTTGGCCGTAACCGGAATCCGATCCTCGAACACGCTGTCGTTGATGGTCCAGCGATAGGGCTGCATCTGCCCGCCCAGCATCACCATGGGTGATGCATCGGCAACTCGTTCCGTCAGCGGAGCAACGGCCCGCAAGGCGGCTTCCTGTGCAAGGTCGATATCGAATGCAGGTGCGGCCTCGTCTGCCATTCCAAGCATGACCGGCACCTTGGCGCCAGCGGTCGCAAGGATAAGGCCGGTGCGCTCCTGCGCGCCTTCGCGCAGAGCAAGGATCGGCCATGCGCCGCCTCCGGTGGGCAGGTCAAGCTCGATATCCAGGCGCTGCCCCATGGCCAGACCAAAGCGCGTTCCTGGCAAGGGCTGCACCGGCTGGCCATCCACCGCAACAAGCCGACCCGGAACCTCGCCGCTGTCGAGCCAGAATACCGTGGCCGCAGCCCCGTTGATGACCCGCAGCAGGACCCGGCCACCCTTTTCTACCCGCACAACTTCCGGGTCGCTCAAGGTGCGGTCATTCACCAGATAGGCATCGAAATCGAAGTCGTTCAGATCCATCTGCATCCCGGTCATGCCGGGCATGGACATGCCGCTCATTTCCGACATCACATTCATGGCCATGCCGCCCCCCATGTCATGACCGGCATGGGGATCGGCTGGTTGCGACATTTCGGCTTCGGCGGCCTCGTCATGCCCCTTTCCCGAGCGGATTTCGTCCAGCACCTCTTCCGGCGGGCGGAAGGAAAAGTCATGCAGGAACATGGTGACCTCTTGCCGATCAGCTCGCAGATCCTCGGGGCGGCGGACGATCAGGGGTGCGGCCAGCAACTGCATCTCCTGAATGGGCACATGGCTGTGCATCCAGTGCGTGCCTGCTGCGGCCTCAAAATCATAGGCACGCGTCTCTCTTGGCTGCAGCAGCGGCATCGGCATATCGGGAACGCCGTCCTGTGCGTTCGGCGGGATCTGTCCATGCCAATGAATGATCGTCGGCTCGGCCAGATCATTGGTCAGATCCAGCAAGAAACGCTGGCCGGGGTCCAGTGTCAGCCCGGGCGTTCCGTTGCCGTTGATCAGCCCGAAAACCGTGGCGGCGCGGCCATCGATGTCAAGCGTGCGCGTCGTTGCCTGCAATGCCAGCGCGGCTGGCTGCGCAAAGCCCGTGCGCGGGACGGCAAAAGCTGCGGCCATGGCAGCGGATGCGGTCAGAAAGCCGCGGCGATTCAGCGTGCATGTCATATGAGTAATCCATCAAACCCCGTGGGGCGAACAATGTTCGGCACCTTGAACAGGTGCGGCAAATCAGGTGTTCAGATGGATTTCGGAGGGCGGTATCCGGGGCCGACCAGACGGCCCTCACGTGTCACCGCTATAGAGTGCCATTTCAGCGAATGCTCGGTCTCAACAGGCGCAAGTTGCGCGGCAGCAAGCCAGGGCGTAGGTGTGCCGACACATACAATCGCACAGGCATCGGTCATATCGTGCCGAGAAGGCTCTCCCGAATAACCGTGCTCATGCCCGGCTGTGTCGCCGGGATGGCTGATCGAAGCGACAACTTGATCGGTCGGCAGTCCGGCTGGGCCAGCACTTTGCCCATGCTGCGTCGCGCCCGCCAACACGAGCAGAACAACAAGCAGAGAACATATCGCGCGGCACATCATGTGGTTGAGTTGGAACCTATGAAACTAGCTTGACAATAAGCAGGACAGGCTCTCGTTGCAATTCACGGAGTAATCAACAGAGGGTGTAGGTTTTTCCCTTCTGAGCCATTGACCGGCAGCCCTCCCCCTAGGTTCTGCCACCTTCCGCCTCCCTGCCGGTCCTGGCGCTGATGTATGACTTGCCATACGCGCGAGGCTGAGCCTCATGTGGGATGCAAGAAGGAGGCGCTTGGCATGGTGAAGCGATTGAGGTTAAACGAGAAAACGGTGCGGGAGGCGGCACCGGAACCGGGCCGGGACTATCAGATTTTTGACAGCGAGGTGCGGGGGTTTGCCATCTGCATCTACCGTTCCGGCAACCGGGCCTTCACGCTGGATTACCGCCATGCCGGACGCCAGCGGCGGATGACGTTGGGGCGCTGGCCGGAATGGTCGACGGCTGCCGCGCGGGAACGGGCCAAGGAGTTGCGCCGCGATATCGATGCCGGGGGCGATCCGCTGGGCGCGAAGAAAGACGGGCGTGAGGCGCCCCGGTTCAAGGATCTGGTTGACCGCTATACCGAGGTGCATCTGCCCAATCTTGCGAAGACCAATGCGTCCGATCAGCGCTCCATGCTGACCAAGCTGGTCGGGCCGGACTGGAACAACAGGCTCGTCACGGAAATCACGCCCTATGATGTCGAAAAGCTGCTGAACCGGATCGCCGAGGGCCGGTGTCGTCCCCATAAGGCAAAGCCGAACAACCGGGCAAGGAAGCTGCAGGGCGCAAAGCCGACGCCGGTGCGCGCCAACCGCGTCGGTGAGGTGCTTCGAAAGATGTTCACCTATGCGCAGGGCTGGGGCTGGCGGGAGGATAACCCGGCCTCTGGCTTCCGCCGCCGGATCGAGAACCCGCGCGAGCGGTTTCTGTCGCAGGACGAAATCCGGAAGCTTGCTACCGCGCTGGACGCGGCCGAGGATCGGCGCGCGGCGGATATCATCCGGCTCTGCATGCTGACCGGCGCGCGGGTCGGCGAGGTCCGGCAGGCGCGGTTCGAGCATTTCAACCTTGAACATCTGAGCTGGTCAAAGCCCGCCAGCATGACCAAGCAGCGCAGGATTCACCGGCTGCCGATCTCGGACGAAGCCGCAGCCATTGTTCGCCAAAGGCAACTGCTGGTGCCGCGCGGCTGCTCATACCTGTTTCCGGGCGATGTGCCCGGCCAGCCTGTGAAGGAAATCCGCCGCTTCTGGCATCAGATCCAGAAGCAGGTGAACATTCCCGATGTCCGCATTCACGACTTGCGCCACACCTTCGCCTCGCTACTGGTCAGTGGCGGTGCGTCACTGGAAATGATCGGAAAGCTCTTGGGTCACAGCCAGACGCAGACCACTGCGCGCTATGCCCATCTGATGGACTCGCCGCTGCGCGCCGGGGTCGATGCCGTGGCCAGCGCCTTCCGGCCAAAGCCGGTGCTGGTGCATGATGCCGGGGCGCAAGATGATCAGGCGCGCAAAAGCGCCTGACCAAACGTCGGCCTCTCGCAACGGGCGCTATGGGGTTTCCCGCAGCGCCCGCCAGATCGGGGTCAGTCGCCTTCGGATCGTACTCTCATCAGGTATCTCGCGACCCGGAGAGGTCTTTGCGAACCAGTCCTGAACTTCCGCAACCCATTCACCCTGCGTTGCAGGCAGGCCATCCTCGTGCAGACGGACCATCTGCGAGATATAAAGACCTTCCCAGTCATAGCGGGATGGCGCACCGCCCGGATCTGCCGCACGCTTGGCGAGACCGTGGGCAATCTCGAACTCGTAAACCTCACTCGCGAGGATCAGCAGGTCGGAGGGTTCGACGGTGATGTGATTTTCGGGATCCGCGATCATCACCCAGTCCTTCTGGCCAATTGGTCGAACCCGCCGGATCACGCGGCGTTGCGGCCCGCTGGCCCAGCGCCGGAACATGCTGAGGATATCGACCACGGGCACCACGACCAGCCCTGACAGAATCGTCCCGTTCTGCTGGATCGGCTCGATCGCCATGACGACCTCGGGCTTTCCGTTGATGGCCCAACCCGCCAGATCGTCGAGGCTGCAATCCCATCTGATCGCAACTTCCTGAACCGTGAAAAACGTGCGTTGCGGCAATCCCATCTTCTTTCGTCTCCCTGCTCGTAGGCGCTGGGCTGCCCTTCTTCCGATCCCAAAGCGCCTTGCCTCAATCCTCTCGCGCGCAGACACAGCTTTCCCGATCACGGGCCTTGCAAAGGCTCGCGTCGCTCGACCGCATCCGGCGTGATTGGCCGACTTCTTCACCACCAGAACGAGACTTGTCCAGACGATTTCACTGGGGACAACCGACTCTTTGTTCTTGACATGTTCCAGCCCGAACAAAGGCTGAATCTGACACCGGCGACCGGCAGAAGGGGTTCTGCCGGTCGCCGGATTTTGCCTCTTGACAGCCTGTCTCGCAGTGCATGCGCATCGCCAAACCCAGCAAAACATGGGGTGGCATAACCTCCGGGAGGTTACGCCACCTTCCGCCTCCCTGCCGGGCCTTTTTATGTGATTGTTCTTCTCCCCGTCAGCGGCCCGGTCCGGGCGATGCAAGATGGAGGCAAGAGCATGACACAACCCATGAGTGCGGAACCGACGGTTGAACCGCGCCTGCTGCGCGGCTGGATCAGCCGCTACGATCTGGCGCAGGAGCTTGGCCTCACGGTCGATACGCTGGGGCGCTGGGAGCGGCGGCGGAAGGGTCCGGCCTGTGTCCGCGCCGGTCGCAAGATCTTTTACCGGATGAGCGTGGTGCAGGACTGGCTGCAGTCGCAGGAGATGCCGCGGGTCACCGACGCGAAACCCGGCAAGGCGCGGGGGCGGAAATGAACGCTATGTCCCAGATTCCCGATGCCGCTATCGATCATAGCTCTACGACCGATACTGCCTGCCCGCCGGACTGGCCCGCCCAGCGCCTCTCTGAGGCCCGGGGCATTGTCGCCGATTTCGTCCATCACCCGGACAGCCTGATCATCCTGGCCTGCCGCGCCATCGCCGCGCACAGCCCCGAAGATCAGGAACGCCGCGAGGCCTTGGCCCTTGCCGGTCTGCTGATCGCCGTGTCGAACCGCAAAGCGAAAGGTGGTGACGCATGACCCGTCGAACACCCGAGGCCGATATCCAACGCGCCATTGTCCACACATTGCGGATCGTCCTGCCCCGCGATGCCATCATCCACCATTCCGCCAATGAGGTCGGGTCGGGTGGCAAGGCCGCACGGCAGCGCCAGGCGATCCTGACCGGCATGGGCGTGTTTCCGGGCTTTGCCGATCTGGTCGTCCTGACTGGCGGGCAGGTGTTGTTTCTGGAGGTCAAAAGCCCGTCCGGCCGCCTCAGTCCGGCCCAGAGAGCGTTCCGCGACATGGTGAAGGCCCAAGGGTTCGGCTGGGCGCTGGTCCGCTCCGTCGAGGACGCGCTGGGCGCGCTCGCCGATCACGGCATCACGACGCGCGCCCAAGCGCTAAACCCGCGACGGAGGGCCTGCGCATGAGCCACTACGCGACCAACTGGGCCATCCAGCAGCGCGGGCTGAAGCCCGCCACCAAGATCGTGCTCTGGCATCTCTGCGACCGTCACAATCCTGACTTCGGCTGTTTTCCGACCCAGGTGCGATTGGCCGCCGATTGCGAGATGTCGGTGTCATCCCTGAATGACCATCTCCGGGCGCTGGAAGAGGCGCGGCTGATCCACCGCGTCCGGTGCCAGGATCCGCAGACGCATCGACGCCAGGCAACCCGCTACATCCTCGGCTTCGAGGATCGATTTCCCGATCCGTCCGGCGGGGACGACGAGGACGATTCTGGCCCTGACGACGGCGATGACAGCGACGATCCATGTCCGGATTCCGGAGATGGAGCCATCTCCGAAAAATCCCCGAAGCCATCTCCGAATTTGGCCGGGTTCCATCTCCGAAATTCGGAGAATAACCCTGTAAGAGAACCATTAAGGGAACCAGTAAAGGAGGAGGAGGGCTCGCGAGCGCGCGATGATCGATTTGAAGAGTTTTTTGGCGCGCTGCTCGACGCCCTCGGTTTTGACACCAACGCCGGTCTTCCGGGCTGGTGGCAGGGCTGGCCGCCCCGCGAACATGTCCGTCGCTGGATTACCGATCTCGGCCTGACCGAGGACCGGATCGTCGCGGTGGCCCGCGACAGCCGCAGCACGCATCCCAATCCGCCGGACGGCCCGAGAGCACTGGACAGGGCCATGGAACGGGCGGCACGGAGCGCCGAGGCGAGGAAGCCCGCTGACGGCGACAAGCGGAGCAAGCGCGGCAACAAGCCTGCCGACGCGCGACGTGCCAGCATGGACGAGATCGCGGATTTCTATGCCGGGCTGGTGAACGGGGATGGCTATCTGCCCTCCAATGCCATCTCGAACACCGTGCGCAATGCCATGCTGGAACGCGGCCTGGTCACGACCGAGCGGCTGCGAGAACGGGGCGTGGCATGAGCATCCATTCCCGCTTCCCGAACCGCAGCACCACAGGCACCCGAACCAAACGCGCGCTGGGCGTCCAGCAGGTGCTGGAATGGGCCTTTCGCATGGAGAAGGCCCGGCTGGAACTGCCCGGGCCGCCCGACCCCGAACGCAGCGAAGGTCTCGGCTTCGGCCTCGAATACATGCTGATGCAACGCGCCGCGCTGGGCTGCCGCATCGATGGCGGAAGGTACAAGCCAGACAGTTCCACCCACCAGGACGCCGAAGTCATCGCGGCTTGTGTCGCCGGACTGCCAACCTCACTCGGTGGCTTGCGCATGGCGATCCGCATCGCCGAACTGGCCCGGGCCGGCATGACACCGGATTGGATGCCCGGCGCTGTACCACGCTGCGTGCCAATCGAGATGAAGCGCAATCAGCACGGCGAACGCGCGATCACCATCCCGGTGGGCACGACCCGTGTGCTGTCGCGCGGCAAGTGGCGGACGGTCGAACTCCGCGCCTGCCCGGTGACCTTCTCGCCGCATCCGGACCAGATCGCCGCCGCACGTCGCCACTACGAACATTGGTGGCTGGCGCTGGGCTGGGTGCGTGATGGGCTGATCGCGGGCGGCATGCTGCGGAGCATCGAGGTGACGGAGGTAATACCGAGGCGCGAGCCATGGGCGAGCCCGTCGAGCCGCGAACAGATCGGCAACAAAACAGTTTGACATTCGTGCCCCTGTTGACTCATAACCCAAACATCGAAGACGAGCGCCCGGAGAACAGGCGCTCTTCCGGTCAGACCCTCCATCCCTACCCCCTTGCCATGGTTCCTCCTGGGCCGCGTCCGTATTCGGGGGGGCGCAGCGCGGAAGTTTGCCAGCGTCATGCGATTTCACCGGGGAATCCACCCGGAATCCACTTGGCCAGCTTGAGGCCATTTTCAACCAATAATACACGGCTTTGAGCGTGGCTCCTGGGTGGATTCCTGCTGGATTCCGAGGTGGATTCCAGAATCCACTTCGCGGAAGCCAGGGCCGGAATCCAGCGAGGCGGAAGCCACCGTAATCCACCTGCTGAGAAGCCACCCAAACCACAGGACCACCCTGCCCCATGGACCTCGCCTTTGCGCCGCGCCAGATCGAGTTCTGGCCGATCGAGCGGCTGCGCCCCTATGCCCGGAACGCCAAGATGCACGGGGCCGATCAGGTGGCGCGGATCGCCGCCAGCATGGCCCGCTTCGGCTGGACCGTGCCCTGCATGGTCGGTGACGATGGTGAGTTGATCGCGGGTCATGGCCGCGTGCTCGCGGCGACCGAGCTGGGGCTTCACGAGGTGCCGGTGATCCGGCTCGGCCATCTCGACGAGGCCGAGCGGCGGGCCTACCGGATCGCCGACAACAAGCTGACGGAACTCGGCGACTGGGACGAGGCGCTGCTGCGTGACGAGGTGGCCGGGCTGCTGGCCGATGATTTCGACCTCTCGCTACTGGGCTTTGCCGAGGACGAATTGGAAGCCCTGCTGCAGGATCCTGCTCTGGCAGAGGACGGCGCCGCCGAGGGCGAAGACGAAGTGCCCGAACCGCCCGCCGATCCGGTCTCGGTACCCGGCGATCTGTGGCGGCTCGGGTCGCACCGGCTGATCTGCGGCGACAGCACCAGCGCCGATGTGGTCGCAAGGCTGCTGGGCGATGTCCGGCCGCTGCTGATGGTCACCGACCCGCCCTATGGCGTCGAATACGATCCGGCATGGCGGAATGCGACCGGCGCGGCCAAGACGAAACGTACCGGCAAGGTGTTGAATGACGACCGGGCAGACTGGCGCGAGGCCTGGGCACTGTTTCCGGGCGATGTCGCCTATGTCTGGCATGGCGCGCTGCACGCGACCACTGTCGCCGACAGCCTGATCGCGGCGGGCTTCGACATCCGGTCGCAGATCATCTGGGCCAAGGACCGGCTGGTGCTGAGCCGCGGCGATTACCACTGGCAGCATGAGCCCTGCTGGTATGCGGTGAAGAAGCGCGGCAAGGGCCATTGGGCCGGGGACCGGAAGCAGACCACGCTCTGGCAGATCGCCAACAAGGATCAGGATGCGGAAACGGTTCACGGCACCCAGAAGCCGGTCGAATGCATGCGCCGCCCGATCCTGAACAATTCCAGCCCCGGGCAGGCCATATACGAACCCTTCATGGGTTCCGGCACGACCCTGATCGCGGCCGAGACCACCCGCCGGGTCTGCTACGGCATCGAGCTAAACCCCGCCTATGTCGATGTCGCCATCGCCCGCTGGCAGAACCTGACCGGCCAAGCGGCCGTGCTGGACGGCACCGACCAGACCTTCGACGACCTGACAACCTCCCGACGCTGAGACCATGAATGACCTGGCTTTACCTGCCCCCGGACGCGATTCCGGGGCCGATGACACCTGCCTCTTCGGCCTCTCCCTCTGCTCCGGCGCGGGCGGGATCGATCTCGGCCTCACCCTCGCCCTGCCCGGATATCGAACTGTGGGCCATGTCGAGCGGGAGACCTACGCTGCGGCCACTCTCGTGGCGCGGATGGCGGACAAGGCCCTGGATCAGGCTGTTGTCTGGGACGACATTGCCACATTCGACGGCAGACCTTGGCGCGGCGCGGTGGATATCGTCTCTGCGGGCTATCCGTGCCAGCCGTTCAGCGTGGCGGGCAAACGAAGGGGTGCGGACGACCCGCGCCACCTCTGGCCGCATGTCGCCCGCATCATCGGCGAAATCAAACCGCCCTTCGTCTTCCTCGAAAATGTCGCCCATCATCTCCGCCTCGGCTTCCCCGAAGTCGCCAGCGGACTGGTCGGCATGGGCTACAGGCTTGCGGCAGGATTGTTTACGGCGGCGGAAGTCGGCGCGCCCCACCGCCGGGAACGCCTGTTCATCCTCGCCCTCCGCGAAGGGGACAAACTGGCCGACCCCGCGCGCCTGCTCCGGTACCCGGTCGAGCGGCGGGAACCGGACGGAACTCCTGCGCCTCTGGCCGACGCCCCGGGCCAGTGCCAACGAGAACCGGCAGACGAAACCGACGCCATCGCAGGCGGCAGGCAGGCACGGGATGAACCTTGCCACGACAGCCGCGCAATGGCCGACGCCGCTGGCGACGGATGGCAACAAACCGAGCGCGGGCAAGCGCAAAACGGCCGATCTGACCCATGCGGCGGGCATGTGGATGACGCCCACGGCGCGGGATCACAAGGATGGGGCGACGACCTTGGCGAATACGCCAGTGAACGGCCTCCTTGGCCGCCAGGTCCTCACGACGCCGATGGCTGGCAGCGATACCTGCGATCAGCGCCGGACGCTGAACCCGCTGTTCGTCGAGGCGCTGATGGGCTGGCCTGCAGGGTGGACCGGCTCCGCCTCTGTGGCAACGGCGTGGTCCCACTGGTTGCCGCGCATGCGCTCCGAACTCTGGCGTATCAGTTGCTGGAAGATGGATGATGCGGTCGGCTAACAAGCTCAAAGGCAGCTTCGAGCCCACTTTGACTGACGCTGCGCGGCGCTTGAACGGGCGCGAACAGCGCAATCCTGTCATCGGCCATGGCAAACCTCGGCCCTCACCAAACCTTTGCTACTGAACAAAATGTCGCGGCGCGGCCCGCTGAACCTCCCATTCGCCGCTGGCGCTAAAGTGGGCACTTGCTGACGTCATGCGATGCGGGATGTTGCTACCGATCGGCATATAACGATGAACGGCCTGAGGGTCCGAAGAATTCTTGGCATGTGAAACAGTCCGGCACAGCCCACAGATGCACTGGCTGGCAGGCGATTCTTCAGAATATGACTGCGCGCCAGGCACGTTGAACTGCCAGTTTCTTCATCCCGCATCAGGCTCTTCGGCCCTGCCTGCACTCGGTTCGTGATTCAGCGAGCGAAACCAGATTATCAGATTCGTGAATCGGTCGGGGCGCTTGTAGGGGCCGTCATGCGTAACACCGTCCATGCGGACGAGCATCGAGTTTCCGGAACATTCCGCGACCCGCTCCGACATCATTGCCCATTGTACCAGCGTGTCGGTCCCAAGGACCACCAGCGTCGGCACACTGATTTGCGCCAGATTATCGCAAGTCAGCGGCGCGCCCGGCGCCATGCCGCCATAAAACGGCAGGGTGCGGCCATTTTCCTTCCAGTATGTGGGGAATGGTTCCGGCTCTTCGCCCGCTGTGCCCTCTGGCATCCGGAACACCGACTCGATGATGCGCAACGCGGCGGACTCGGCGTCACCAGCCTCCAGCGCTGCGATCATCGGGCCAACCGTCGCACCAAACTGCGCGCGCGCCGCGTCAGCGCCCGGAAGCCCATCGATCAGCCTGTCTACGTCTGGTTCGAAATGAACCATTGAGCGGAATAGATCGGGCCGCTGTAGTGCAGCATAGGTGGCAATCTCGCCGCTATAAGACCACGTAACGAGATCGACCGGACCGGCATCCAGCCCCTCGATGAAGGCGATCAGATCGGCGATATGGGTGTCGCGCGTGAAACTGGAACCGTCGTCCGGCCAGTCCGCGGTGCCGAAATAGCGCTGGGTGTAGGCGACGAACCGACCTTCCTCGGATATCCGGTCGGCATAGCCTTCCCAAACGCGCGCATCCGAGATCGCCCCATGGACGAAGACGATGGGCGGACCCTCGCCCTGCTCGATAAAGGTCAGTTCGGCTCCGTCCACTTGCATGGTTCCGGTCTCAACCGCCTGGGCAGCCGTCAACCCCATCGCCATTGTGGCGGCAACTGTGAATGTGACTTTCTTCATAACTCCGTCTCCCTTGTCTGATTCGGCAAATTAGGTCCTCAGTTCGACCAGTCTCGGACGGGGGGCGTCACGACAGCGTCACGCAACCCGTCACGCGACCGCGTCCGAGGTAATTTTCTGGCTTTTCTTCATGATTTTTCGAGGTCTGCCCGTTCTTGTGCTAGAATATTGCCCAAGGGGGTTGCCGGGACGATGCCGATCCTTCGCTTATCATTTCTGGGCGAACCACGTCTTCAAGCCCAAGACGGCCAGGTGCTGGCTACGCCGGGACCGAAAGGGTTGGGACTGCTCGGCTGTCTCGCGACAGCACCCGAATTACGCATGTGGCGCACGACGCTAGTCGAACTGCTTTGGGCCGACGCATCCTCCACACCCGCCGCTCGGCACGCCCTGCGTCAATGCCTCGTCCGGCTAAAATCGCAGCTTGGCGATGCCGCAGGGGCGCTGGTCGCCAATGATGACGCCGTCTGGCTGAACCCGGATCTCGTCTCAATCGACCTCGCCGAGATCCGAACAGCGCTGCAAACCGGCGCGCGCGGGGCGATCCCGGAACTGTCGCTGGTGGTTCGGGGTCGGTTTTGCGCCGGCCTGGAAGTCGAACTTGCCGAGTTCGAGACATGGCTGCGCGACCGGCAACGGGAATACGATCAGCTATGCGCCGACTTGCATGCCAAGGCGGCAGCAATCCTCGCCGAGCGCGGCGAAGGTCCAGCAGCCATTGCAGCCGCGCGTCGACGGCTCGAATGCGAGCCGTTTCAAGATGATGCCCATGCGGCCTTGATCGCCCTTTGTATTGCATTTGGACGCCGGCAAGAGGCCGCGACCGCACATAAGGACTGCCACGATCTTTTTGCGAAGGAACTTGGCGTCGCGCCGGCGTCACAGGTGGACCGGGCGCTTAGGACGTCGGTGCCTGCCTGCCACGTCCCGTTGTCCGTGCCGTTGCAGGTCGCACCAATTGCACGCCGTTCGGTGCTTGGCGCCTTCTCAGCCGGCCTGGCTGGGGCCGCCGCCTTGTTTCAGGTTCTCGGCCCATGGGGAAGTAGCCAGCCACCCGAGCCGGATCAGAAGCAGATGTCAATCTGGGTCAGTCCAGCGTCGGCCGCGTCCATTCAAGAAACCAGATTCACCGGATCATTCGCCAATTTGCCAGAGGAAAATCTAGATGCATCAAGTCAGACCGCCATACAGAGAATGCTCGAAGGGGATACCGACTATGCGATGCTCTATCCCGCAGGCTGCTAAGCGCCGCCGGCGCGGTGTTGCAACGCTCGGGCTTGCAATTATCCTCACCATATCGCCGTACTTGCCGGCCAACGCGCAATCCGTTGCGGGCGAGGGCACCTTCGCGGCGAATTTCGTGGGCTATGCCGCGAATGAGGTTGAACCGCTGCAGATCGGCACCGACCGTTTCTACGGACTGGTCGATTCGACCCTCACCGCAATGAATGCCGACAACGCCGCCTTCCTGCATAACCAGACCGGCAGATGTCTGGGCAGCTGGACCGTGGACGAAACGGCCAAGACCTTTGAAGAACTGGTGAACTGCACCTACACCGATGCGGACGGCGACCAGATATTCGAAAGCGCGACCTTCGACCGGCAGTCGCTGGACGCACCCCATGTCGGCACCGGACGTTGGCTGGGCGGCACCGGCAAGTACGAAGGGCTGACCGGACTTTTCGAGATACGCACCCGCACCCTGCGATCCGCACGGGAAGGTCTGGTTCAATATGTCGGAACCAAGCAGGGGCAGTATAGCCTTGCAGCGCGGGAATAAAGAAACAATGGGCCGGTAGATTTCCGCCCAACCTACGGGGTGCTGTCGTCTCGATTGTGCCGACACCTGCCGTTGGGGCGGTCGCAGCGAACGCTCGCTTCGTCCCGCTTTGCCGCCATTTGACGGGCTGATCCTATCGGATCGCAGGGTCAACATTCCCGGCAAGTCGATAGACCCGCCCGCGCCCATCGACTTTTTCGGAGGTGACCTCCAGCCCCAACTTCTTCTTCAGCGAGCCGGAAATCGCACCCCTGATGCTATGCGCCTGCCATCCCGTCGCCTCGGCGATCTCTGCAATGGTTACGCCCTCCGGCGCCTGTAGCATCGCGATCAGCTGCGCCTGTTTCGTACCGGGGCGCTGGGCGGCAGCGATGGCCTCGGGCTTGGCATCGCGCAGTGCCGCCATGGTCCTGACCACCACCGGCTCGATGCCGATGGCGTCCAGCCCGGCCCCGGTGGCGATCAGCGTGGTGCCGTGCCCGTCGCCGGTTTCGCGCCAGAGCGGTTCGTTGCGCCGAAGATTGGCCTCGACCTCCTCGATAAGGCCGAGTTTTACCATCCGTCCGATGGCCATCTTCGCGGCGGCACCGTGCAGGCCATCGGGCAGCGGAAGGGCGAGATTGCCCGGTCTTGCGCTGGCACGGGTCAGGATCAGGGTCTGCGTTTCGGTGAGTTTCGTCATTGTAGGCTCCGTTCATCGTCACCGCAGGCTGCGGTCGGCTTCTACGGAGCCGGGCCCCGTTATCCGGGGCGTGGCGGGCGCCAGTTGCCAGCCGGTCAGGCGGCGTGTTCGCCCGCGCCGAATGTAAAATCGCTGATCTGCTTCAGCAGATGGGCCTGATATTCGAGGCTGCCAACGTCGGCCCAGTTCAACCGTTCGGGGTCCGCCCCGAAATGGTCCTCGCTGAAGGCTTGCAACCGGGCCAACATCGCGTCGATTTCGGCCTTTTTCGCGATGAAGGCAGCGAGGGCGGCGTCGTTGGTTCGGGCGGGCTTGCGGGTCATGTCGGTCTCCGGTGCATCCTGTCGTTGATGCAGCATCGCTCCGGGGCGTCCTGAAGTGTAGAGAATTCGGAGCAATAACAGTGCTTTATGATGCACATCACCATCATCTTCGGATGTGCCTGCCATGCAGGGCATGAGCGAACGCGCCTATGCGGCCCATGCGGGGGTGTCGCGCGGGGCGATCCAGAAGGCGCGGAAAAGCGGTCGGCTGGTCCTCTTCGCCGATGGCTCCATCGACGCAGCCGCGTCCGACGCCCGCCGCGCGGCGACGACCGATCCGGATCAGCAGAACCGGGCGAAGGGCGGCACAGCGCGGCAAACGCCGCCACCGGAACGGGCCTCGCGCCCCGCCGACAACCTCGCCGCGCCCTCAATCTCCGGCCCGGGCGACAGTTCCTCCTATCTGAAGGCCCGGACGGCGCTGACGGTCTATCAGGCGCAGGAGCGTCAGATCGCCATCCAGAAGAAGAAGGGCGTGCTGGTCGACCGGGCGCGGGCCGAGACGCTGGTCTTTCGCCTCGCGCGTCAGGAACGCGATGCCTGGGTGACATGGCCCGCCCGCGTCGCCGCGATCATGGCGGCGGAACTCTCGGCCGAGATGGAAAAGACCACCGGGGAAGCAATGAGCATCGGCACCGGGGTGCTGCAGAGGGTGCTGGAAGCCCATGTCCGAGACCAGCTTGCCGCCCTCGCCGATCTCAAGGTTTCTCTTGAATGATGAGGATGGGACCGACGATGACGGGATCAACGGGCACGCACCCGACCTGAGTTTCGACGGCGCCGAGGACATGTTGCGCGCTTGGTCGCGCGGGATCCGGCCCGATCCGGATCTGACGGTGTCCGAATGGGCCGACAAGCATCGCTGGTTGTCCTCTCGCGCCGCCGCCGAACCCGGACGCTATCGCACCGCGCGCACGCCCTATCTGCGCGACATCATGGATGCGCTCTCGCCCGGGCATCCGGCGCAGCGGATCAGCTTCATGAAAGCCGCGCAGGTCGGCGCGACCGAAGCGGGCAATAACTGGATCGGCTTCGTCATCCATCACGCCCCGGGCCCGATGCTGGCGGTGCTGCCGACGGTCGAGATGGCCAAGCGCGCCTCCCGCGGGCGGCTCGATCCGCTGATTGCGGATTCGCCTGCGCTCCGGGAACGGGTCAGCCCGGCCCGATCCCGCGATGCCGGGAATTCGATGCTGTCCAAGGAATTCCCGGGCGGCATTCTGGTGCTGACAGGGGCGAACAGCGCGACCGGGCTGCGGTCGATGCCCGCGCGCTATCTGTTTCTGGACGAGATCGACGCCTATCCGCCCTCCGCCGACGAAGAGGGCGATCCGGTGACACTGGCCGAGGCCCGCAGCACCACCTTCGCCCACCGTCGAAAGGTGTTTCTGGTCTCGACGCCCACGATCCGGGGGCTCAGTCGGATCGAGCAGGAATTCGAGGCCAGCGATCAGCGGCGCTTCTTTGTCCCCTGCCCGCATTGCGGGGCGATGCAATGGCTGGAATTCGAACGGCTGCGCTGGGAGAAGGGTCGGCCGGAGACCGCCGCCTATGCCTGCAATGCCTGCGATACCCTAGTCGCCGAGCATCACAAGACCGCCATGCTGGAGGCGGGCGAATGGCGCGCGACGGCGGTTTCGGCTGACCCCGCCCATGTCGGCTATCACCTCTCCGCCCTTTATTCCCCCATCGGCTGGAAGAGCTGGGAGCAGATCGCGCGGGAATGGCTGGCCGCGCAGGGCAATGACGAGATGCTGCGCGCGGCGCGCAATACGCTGCTGGGCGAGACCTGGGTCGAACGCGGCGAAGCGCCGGAATGGCAGCGGTTGGCGGATCGCCGTGAAGTTTTTGGTGGCCAGATCCCCGAAGGCGGGCTGTTCCTGACGGCAGGGGCCGATATCCAGAAGGACCGCATCGAGGTCGATATCTGGGCCTGGGGGCGCGGGCTGCAGAGCTGGCTCGTCGATCACATCGCTATCCCGGGCGGGCCGGACAGTCCGGCGGCATGGGCGGAACTGACAAAACTGCTCGGCCGCACATGGCAGCATGCAAATGGCGCGGTCATGCCGATTGCAAAGCTCGCCATCGATACCGGCTATGAGGCGGCGGCGGTCTATGCCTGGGCGCGGGCGCAGGGGTTCGAGCAGGTCGCGCCGGTGAAAGGGCTGGAAGGCTTCAACCGGGCAACGCCGGTGTCGGGGCCAACCTTCGTCGATGCGACGGTGGGCGGCAAGCGCCTGCGGCGCGGCGCCCGGCTCTGGTCGGTCGCCACGGCCACCTTCAAGATCGAAACCTATCGCTTCCTGCGGTTGGAACGGCCCGAAGAAGATCAGCCAGATCCGCCGGGGATGATCCATCTGCCGGACTGGGCCGACAGCGAATGGCTGAAGCAGCTGGTGGCCGAACAACTGGTCACGGTCCGCAACAAGCGCGGCTATGCCCGCCAGGAATGGCAGAAGCTGCGGGAACGCAACGAGGCGCTGGACACCCGGGTCTATGCCCGCGCTGCCGCCTGGATCATGGGCGCAGATCGCTGGGACGAGCGGATGTGGCGGCAGCTGGAGGATCAGGCCGGGGTCGCCACCCGTGCCGACGCGACTGACACCGATGCGGCTGAACCGATGGCGGACCCGCCTGCCCGACAGGCGGGCGCGCCGCCAACCACGCCACGCCGCAAGCGGCAGACTTACACACCGCGTTTCATGAGGTGAGAGATGGAAATCGACCGGATGCGGGCGCTGCTCGGCGCACTGCAGGAGGCCCGCTTCAGCGGGCTGCGCAGCGTCAGCTACGACGGCAAAACCCTGACCTATGGTTCCGATGCCGAACTGGCAACCGCCATCGCCGATCTGGAAGCGCGGATTGGACGGGCATCCGGGACAACCCGTCGTCGGCGCTGGGGCACCATCGCCACGAAAGGGCTCTGAACCATGGCATTCGACGGCATCCGCGCGCGTCTCGGTGCAATTATCGGCGGGTTCGACGCGGCGCAGTCCCATCGTCGCTTGCGCGGTTTCCGGGCCAGCCGCGCCCATGTGAACACGCTGATCGCAAGCGCAGGCGAGACCATCACGGCGCGGGCTCGTTGGCTGGCGCGGAACAATGGTTATGCGTCCGGGGCCGTGGAAGCTTTCGCCAGCAATGTCGTCGGCGACGGCATCAAGCCCTCATCGTCGATTGCGAATGCGGCGCAGAAGGAGGCACTGCAGAAACTCTGGCTCGCCTGGACGGACGAGGCCGATGCCGAAGGTCTGACGGACTTTTATGGCCTGCAGCGCCGCGCCGCCCGCGAGCTGTTTCTGGCGGGCGAGGTGTTTCTGCGGTTGCGCCCGCGACGGCCCGAGGACGGGCTTTCGGTGCCGCTGCAGCTGCAGATGCTGCCCTCGGAAATGCTGCCGATGGACCTGAACCGCGAACTGCCCGGCGGCGGGACCATCCGTCAGGGCATCGAATTCGACGGCATCGGGCGCCGCGTCGCCTATCACCTGCTGCGCCGACATCCGGGCGACATGACCGATCCGGGGCTGGTGGGCGAAACGGTGCGCGTTCCCGCCTCGGAGATCATCCATGCGCTGGACCCGGTCGAGGCCGGTCAGCTGCGCGGGGTGTCGCGCTTTGCCCCGGCCATCGTCAAACTCTTCACCCTCGATCTCTATGACGATGCGGAACTGGAGCGGAAGAAGACCGCGGCAATGTTCGCCATGTTCATCACCTCGCCCGCCCTGGAAACGCCGCTGGAACCGGCCGAGGAGGATCTGGAGGTCGAGCCCGGTCAGGTCGTCCGCCTCGATCCGGGCGAGGATGTCTCGACACCCGCAACGCCAGACTCGGGGTCCACCTATGAGCCCTTCCAGTACCGGACCTTGCTGCAGATCGCCGCCGCGCTGGGTATTCCCTATCCGTATCTGACCGGAGATGCCGCGCGCGGCAATTTCTCGAACACCCGCGTGGCGCTGCTCGATTTCCGCCGCCGGGTCTCTTCTATCCAGCACAGTGTGATTATCCATCAGCTCTGCCGCCCGGTCTGGCAGCGCTGGATGGACCTCGCGGTGCTGTCCGGCGCCATCGATCTGCCCGGCTATGACCGCCTTCGCTGCGCATACCAGTCCGTCAGCTGGCTTCCGACGCGCTGGGACTGGGTCGATCCGATGAAGGATGCCTCGGCCGAGATCCTGCAGATCGAAGCGGGCCTCAAATCCCGCAGCCAGGCCATTTCCGAACGCGGCTATGACGCCGAACAGGTCGACCGCGAGATCGCGGCGGAACGCAAACGCGAGGCGGCGCTGGGCCTCGATTTCCGCCGCCCCGGCTCGCCCGCGCAGGGGCCGAAGGGCGAGGCCGGGTCCGAGGCAAGCGATGCGACCGGTGATCGCGACGACGATCCGGACGCGGACAGCAGTGACAACGATGCCAAACCCGTGGAGGACCGCTGATGCATCATGCCCAGATCGCCCAGCGCGCTTTCGACACGCCGCTGATGATCGCCCCGGCCAAGGCACTGGCCTTTCTCAGCGGCCTTGGACCCCGCATCACCGGGCGGGAGATCAGCTTTGACGGCGCGTTGCTCGCCGAACCCGACCTGACGGCGGCGCGGCAGACGGCCCACGCGTCGCTGATCGGCGGCGACCTCGCCCAGCGCCATGGTGACGATATCAATGCGCCGTTCACCATCATCGACGGTGTGGCGGTGATCGCCATTGCCGGAACGCTGGTGCATCGCGGCGCCTGGATCGGCCAGAGTTCGGGCCTCACCTCCTATGAGGGGCTTGCCGCCCAGATCGATGCGGCAGTTTCTGACAAGGCCATTCGCGGCATCGCGCTGGAAATCGACAGCTTTGGCGGCGAGGTGGCCGGGGCCTTCGATCTCGCCGACCGGATCCGTGCCGCGCGCGATGCAAAGCCGGTTCACGCCTTTCTCGCCGAACATGCGCTCTCGGCCGGTTACGCGCTGGCCTCGCAGGCGACCCGCATCACCCTGCCCCGCACCGGGGCGGCGGGCAGTATCGGTGTCATAACCATGCATACCGACATGTCCGGGATGCTGGCGCAGAAGGGCGTCGCGGTGACGCTGATCCATGCTGGGGCTCGGAAAGCCGACGGCAATCCCTATGCGGCGCTGCCCGAGGGCATCCGCGACCGGCTGCAGGCCGAGCTTGAGGATCTGCGGAGCCTCTTCGCCGAGACGGTCGCCGCCGGGCGCGGTGCCAGGATGACCAAGGACGCGGCGCTCGCCACCGAGGCCGCGATCTTCCGGGGCCCGGCAGCCGTCGGGGCCGGTCTGGCCGATGCCGTGGCCGATCCCCGCGCCGCCTTCCGCGCCTTTGCCGACAGTCTCGGCCGCCCGGTTCCGCCGGTCGGACGGGCACCACAACGCCAGACCCTTTCAAACCCCAAACAGGAGATGATCATGAGTGATAAGACGGATGAAGATGCCCGGACGCCGGACCAGCAAGACCCGAAAGCAGCTGCGACCACGGCGCCGTCGGCACAGGAACCGGCGGCAGAGCCTCCCGCGCCCGGCGCCGCAACGACTGCCACCCCGGTCAATGCCACCGCCGATGCCATCCGCGCCGAAGCTGCCGAAGTGGCCTCGATCTGCGCGCAGGCGGCAAAGCTGGGCATCACCCTGGACGCCGCCGATGCGGTCCGGCGCGGTGTAAGCCCCGACGCATTGCGCGGCCAGATCCTCGACAGTCTTGCGGCCAGAAGCGACGCGAGCGGCATTCTGGCCAGCGCGCCCGCGCCGACCAACAAGCCGAGCCCGCTCGTCGCTGCCGCCCGCAAATCCGCCGACAGCGCCCAGCGCTGATGCTCTGACAGATTCCGGAGACCCACATGCCCGTCCTGACCCAGCCGCCCTCCATGGGCGATGCGCTCAAATATGAGCTGAACCCCAACTATACCCGCGAGACCGTCACCCTCGCCGCAGGCACCGAATACCCGGCAGGCGCGGTTCTGGGCCGTATCTCCGTCAGCGGCCAGTACACCTTCGCCAGCCATGGTGGCAGCGATGGCGCGGAAACCGCCGTCGGCATCCTGCTCTATCCGGTCGATACGCGGCTGGCGGAAGCCACCGGCATTCTTCTGGCGCGTGGACCGGCGATCCTGTCGCGGGACGCCCTCTTCTACGATGGCAGCGTCGATGATGCCGCCAAGATCGCCCTGAAGCACGCAGAACTGACCGGGCTGGGCATCGTCATCCGCGACAGCGCCTGACCGGCGGCTGCCGTTGCAGCTGCGGCGCTTTCTTTCTTATCCTTCTTCCCGACAAGGTTTCCCCATGACCATCATCCGCAATCCCTTCGATGCCGGCGGCTATTCGCTGGCCGAGATGACGCAGGCCATCAATATCCTGCCGAACCTCTATACCCGCCTCGGCGAACTAGGCCTCTTCCGCTTCGAGGGGGTCAGCCAGCGCAGCGTCATCATCGAACAGATCGAGGGCGTGCTGAACCTACTGCCCTCGGTAACGCTGGGCGGTCCCGCCACCGTCGGATCGCGCGAGGGCCGCGCCATGCGCAGCTTCGCGCTGCCCTGGATCCCGCATGACGATGTGATCCTGCCCGCCGATATTCAGGGGGTTCCGGCCATCGGTGCAGGGGACGAGGCCGATCCGCTGGTCGCGGTCATGACCCGCAAGCTGACCCTGATGCGTCGCAAGCATGCCCAGACCCGCGAATATATGGAGATGAACGCGCTGCGCGGCATCGTGAAGGATGGCGCGGGCACCACCCTCTACAACTACTTCACCGAATTCGGGATCGCCCAGATCTCGGTCGATTTCGTTCTCGGCACCGCCGGGACCAACATTCAGGGCAAGGTCCGCGAGGTGCTGCGCGCTGTCGAGGACAATCTGCTGGGCGAAAGCATGTCGGGCGTGCATGCCCTGGTCAGCCGCGAATTCTTCGACAAGCTGATCTCGCACCCCAAGACCGAAGAAGCCTATAAATTCTATGCCGCGACCGGCGCCCAGCCGCTGCGGCAGGATGTGCGCCGCAACTTCCCCTTCGCAGGCATTCTCTTCGAAGAATATGCGGGTGCGGTGACCCTGTCGACCAAGGCATCGGAACGGCTGGTTCCGGCAAACGAAGGCATCGCCTTCCCGACCGGCACCATGGACACGTTTACGACCTATGGCGGTCCGGCGAACCTGCTGGAAACCGCCAATACCATCGGGTTGCCGCTCTATGCCCGCCAGCATCTCGACCCCAAGGGTCGCTGGATCGAC
Organism: Paracoccus onchidii; assembly: GCF_028294535.1. Lineage (GTDB taxonomy): Bacteria > Pseudomonadota > Alphaproteobacteria > Rhodobacterales > Rhodobacteraceae > Paracoccus > Paracoccus onchidii. Next base: position 31,291 of record NZ_JAQBIE010000025.1, read on the forward strand.
CTGATGACCGAGGCCTCGATCCTGCCGGTCAACAAGCGGCCGCGTCTGGCGATCCGGCTGCACAGCTCGAACTGACCGGCCATGAACGCCTTCAGCGCCGCCATGGACCGCATCTTCGGCCATCCCGACATGGCAACCTCCGCCGTCTGGATCGCGGGAGGCACATCGGAGGAACGCCAGATCCGCCTCATCCGCCGCGCGCCGGACCGGATCACCGAATTCGGATCGGCGCGGATCCTGTCGGAGACGCTGACCGCCGATATCCGTGTCAGCGATCTCCCCGATCCCCGGCCGGGCGATCTGATCGTCATCGGTGCCGACAGTTTTTCCGTCCAGGGCGAGCCGATCCGTGACCGGGACCGGCTGATCTGGACGGTAGAACTGATACCTGCATGAGGCTGAAGCTGGATATCGATCCAGATCTCGTCGCCATGATGCAGGCCGAGATCAGGGCAGGCGAAAAGGCCGTGACCGGCGCCATGCGCGAGGCGGGCGTGGGCCTGAAGACCGCATGGCGCGGACAGATCACTGGGGCGGGACTGGGGCGACGGCTGGCGAATTCGATCCGCAACGCCACCTATCCGAAGGCGGGCGACAGCCTGAACGCCACCGCGCTGGTCTGGTCCAAAGCACCGGTGATCGTCGGCGCCCATAATGCCGGGCCGCTGATCCGCTCCCGCGACGGGTTCTGGCTGGCGATCCCCACGGAAGCCGCAGGAAAATCCCTGCGTGGCGGGCGCATCACCCCGGGCGAATGGGAGCGTCGCACCGGGTTGCGGCTGCGCTTTGTCTATCGCAGACGCGGGGCGAGCCTGCTGGTTGCAGAGGGGCGGCTGAACACCAAGGGGCGAGCGGTGGCATCGCGCTCCAAAACCGGGCGCGGGCGCACCACCGTGCCGATCTTCCTGCTGGTGCCGCAGGTCAGGCTGCCGAAAAGGCTGGATCTGGCAAGGGATGCGGAGCGGGCGGCGGCTGGGGTGCCGGGGAGGATCGTGGGGAGATGGGCGGAGGGGAAAATGAAATAGTGGCCCTCATGCCTGAGTATATCTGCGTCAGCACGATTATTGTCGAAAAGTCGCAAGCTTCGTCAGCACGAGGAGGGGATCAAGGTCATGAAACACTTCGTTGTTATTTGGTTCTGAGCGATGTTTAGCAAACACCTGTCCAAGGTACTGCTCTGCTTCAATCGCATCCAATACAGAGCCGATAGGTTGATCAGTATGTAGTGTCCACTGTGGCTCAGAGGACAGCCGATACTTGTTGAGGTCGTCCACACGCTGTTTTGCGTTCTGAGCATGCCCGATTTTGAGGACCCGACCGGCCTTACCCAACGTGGCGATATAGATGCTATTGATCGCATCGGCATTTGGTTCAACAGCATAGCCATTTAGGGCAAACGGGTGTTTTTGCCGCAATCTCTGCACACGGCTTGCCAATGTCTGATATCGCGGCGTCATAACCTCGAGTTCGGTCCCGCTCTCTTGAAGGAGTTGCCTCAGCGTTTGGGACAGGTCATCTCCGAGCTCTTGCAGAGTGGTAATAGCCTGCTGAGTATGCGTCTTGGCGGTGTAACCAGCCAAATATTTGAACTCTGGCGCGTTCCCGATGGACCATGCCCGAATAGGCTGAAGCGCAAATGGCCAGCGATAGCCACCATCGTCCAGTACGTCCCATGTATTTACTGCCTCAATCCCGAAAGCTGCAGTCGCGGCCGTGCTATGACTAATCTGCCACGCGCTTATGACCCGTCCTTTTATTTCTTCCGGGATCTGAACTGCAGGATCGCCCGGGTTTCGGCTCACAACACCGAAAACCAAATCACCTTCTTTGGTATTTTTGATAGCAAGGGTCCGGTTAGCCTTGCTGGTAAAGGTGATAGGCCCGCCGCGCTTGCCGGTGCTGCCCCAGACATATGTGTAAAACACGCCGGTCACTGAAACCTCTGTCCACTACCAGTTTCCATATATGCTAGCCGAAATGGTCATCTTCACAACATATCAGGCGGCGGCATGCCCACTCTTCGCGAAACCATCCTCACCACGCTGCACGCGCGGCTTCTGGAGCTGTCCGCCACCGCCCTGCGCAGCGACGTCCTGCCCGAACGCGTGCCGCCTGACGGCCTGCTGATCCTGCGCGATGGCGAACCAGGCGAGCCTGAGGTGACGCTGTCGCCGATTGCCTATCACTATCAGCACCGTGCCGAGATTGAGGCAGTCGTTCAGGGCGCCGACCGTGATGCGACCTTCGACACCGTCTGCGCCAGCGTCGGCGCGGTGCTCGCCGCCGACCGGACGCTGGGCGGTCTCTGCGACTGGGTCGAAGCTGAAGCGCCGCGTCCGGTCGATCTTCCCGTCGAGGGCGCGGCGAGCCTGAAGGCGGCAGTGATCCCGGTCATCCTGCATTACACGACCGCCGACCCGCTCGGCTGAACCACCCAAAATCGAGGAGAACACGATGGCACGAGCCCAGGGGGCGCGGGCGCAGATGGCGCTGGCGTTCGAGACCGTCTATGGCACGCCGCCGGTGGGCGGCTTCACGAAGATGCCCTTCGCCAGCACTACGCTCGGGGCAGAACAGCCGCTCCTGAACTCCGAACTGCTGGGCTATGGCCGCGATCCACTGGCACCGATCAAGGATGCGGTGACGGCCGATGGCGATGTCGTCGTGCCCATCGATGCCGAGGCGTTTGGCTTCTGGCTCAAGGCAGCCTTCGGAGACCCGGTCACCTCGGGCACCGGACCCTGGACGCATGAATTCCGCTCGGGGGCCTGGACGCTGCCCAGCCTCTCGATCGAGACCGGCATGCCCGAGGTGCCGCGCTATGCGATCTATTCCGGCTGCGTGCTGGACCAGCTCAGCTGGCAGATGCAGCGGTCCGGGCTGCTGACCGCGACCGCCCGTCTGGTCGCGCAGGGTGAGACTGTCGCCACCGTCAGCGCCGCAGGCACGCCCGCCCCCATCGATCTGAAGCGCTTCGGCCATTTCAACGGATCGATCACCCGCAATGGCGCGGCGCTGGGCAATGTCGTCTCGGCCCAGATCGCCTATGCCAACAATCTCGACCGGATCGAGACCATCCGCGCCGATGGCCGCATCGATGGCGCCGACCCGTCGATTGCCGCGCTGACCGGGTCCATCGAGGTCCGGTTCTCGGACAGCACGCTGGTGACGCAAGCCTTGGATGGCGAAGCCTGCGCTCTGGAATTTTCCTATGCCCTGCCCTCGGGTGAGAGCTTCACCTTCACCGTCCATGCCGTCTACCTGCCGCGCCCCCGGATCGAGATTTCCGGACCGCAGGGCGTGCAGGCCACATTCGACTGGCAGGCGGCAAGGGACAGCGCGCTGGGCCGCATGTGCACCGCCACCCTGATCAATGACCGCGAGGAATACTGATGCTGACACTCGACCTGAGCAATGAACCCCGCTGGCACGATCTTGCCCCCGGCGTCCGGGTGCAGCTGCGTCCGCTGACCACCGCGCTGATGGTCGCCACCCGCAGCGATCCGGATGTCGAAGCGGTTCCGGACGCGACCAGCGATGAGGCACGGGCGCTGATCTTCGCCAAGGCACTGGCCCGCCGCGCGGTGCTGGCCTGGGAAGGCGTTGGCGATACCGAGGGCAATGTCATCGCCCCAAACCCGAGAGCCATCGACGCTCTGCTGGACATCTGGCCGATCTTCGAAGCCTTTCAGCTGGCCTATGTCTCCAAGGGTCTGCTGCTGGAGCAGGAAAAAAACGTCTCCGCGCCCTCGCCGAGTGGTCCTTCGGTGGGGGCGACAGCTACTGCGCGGCCTGTGCGCAAAGCTGCCCGGACTGCCCGGGCCGCGCAAACCAGCCGCTGACATTCGAGGGCTGGCAGGTCTGGGATCTGGTCGGGCGTCTTGGCGGGCAGCTGCGGGTGCTGCCGGGCGCGGCGATCGGCTGGGATCTGAACGCCGCGCTGGGATTGGCCGCAGCGCTGGGCGTCCCGGCCCCTGCGGCGGCAGAACTGCTGCCCATCATCGAGGCCATATTTGTCAGGCAGGTCAATGCGAACACTGGCGAAAAGCATGACTGATCCCTACAAACGCCCCAAGTAATATGCGCAAACTGCGGCGGTGATAGATGATTGATTGGACCGAGATACCTAACGGCGACAGTTGGGAGCTATTCGCCCGTGACTTTCTCGCTGAGTTGGGCTTTGTGATTGACATTGGCCCGGGTCGGGGCGCCGATGCCGGTCGCGACCTAGTTGTCAGCGAACAGCTGCGCGGACGACTTCGCACCAAAAAGTTCACATGGTTGGTGAGCTGCAAGAATTTCGCGGTCAGCGATAAGTCAGTGGGTCCAGACCAAGAGAACAACATCACGGATCGCCTCAAACAGCACGATGCAGATGGATTTATAGGGTTCTATTCGACGGTACCTAGCAGCGGGCTAGTCGAGAGGCTGCAGCGCCTTGAGAAATCCGGAGACATCGCAGCCTTCGAGATATTTGACCGTAAGAAAATAGAAGGGCACTTTATTGACACCGGCATGTCGAAGCTGGCGCTCAGGTATTTTCCAACAAGCTATGCAAGAATGCGCCCGATACAAAAGTTCTTTGGAAAATATGAAGAGATCCTATGTGATGTCTGTGGAACGGACGCTCTCGCAAAAAGCGTCAGAACACCTTATTACTCAAACCTCGTATTGGCTTCACCGATCAACAATCATCGCCGATATGAAAGCCTTCATGTTGTCTGTAAAGGTGATTGCGATCAAAAGCTGCAGGCCCTTCTTTACAAGAAGGGGTTTATCACTCAGTGGGAAGACATTGGAGACTTGGTGAACCCAATACTTTTTCTAAAAAACATGCTGACGTACATGAATATTTTACACGACAGAGAAAAAGAGTTCAGCGACGAAGCCCATCAACGAATGAAGAATATTTACGTTTCCCTAGCGCAACGTACGTTGCGGGAGGTGAACAAAGAGGACGAAAAAAGGCTGGTAGATCTGGGAGAGGTGGAAGGCCTTTGATATATCTAGGTAGCTTTATGCTGAAAGTTTCCTAGTCTTTGACCTTGGGAACCAGCGTGACGCCCGGCAGCCCGCCGAAATGCGCGTCACAGGTCAGAAGTTGCGCGGCATGCGCCTGCGCGGTGGCGAAGATGATGGCGTCGGCCGTGGCCAGTTTATGGGCGCGGCAGGCCTCAGCAGCCGCCAGCGCGGTTTCGGTATCGAGCGGCACGACCTGACAGATCTGGGTGAAGGCGATGACCTGATCGGCCTTGTCCTCGCCGATCTCGCGGGTCAGCCATTTGGCAAGCTCCAGTTGCACCATGGTCGGCACCAGCCAGTCGGCCTGATCCGGCAGATGATCGGCCAGCTTGTCGCCGGTCGGCGAGGCGATCAGCCATTCGATCCAGGCAGAGGTATCGACGAGGATCATTCAGTGGCGGTCCTTGCGGTCGCGATAGCTTTCGGCATTGGCACCTTTCGCCAGCCCACGCAGCGCCTCTCGCGTCGGCACCGGCACCAGCAGTACCCCCGTGCCTTTCGGGATGAAGGCAAAGGTCAGCCCGGCCTCCCAGTGCTGGGCGGCACGGATCGCCTTGGGGATGGAGATCTGGAATTTCGTGGACAGGGTCGCAGTCTCGGCCATTCTCATACCCATCATTGATCGATGCGCAGAATGTAAGACGCGTATCGGTGAAGATCAAGGAATCCCTTCATGGCAGAAAAACGTGTCAGCGTCCGCCTCGCGGCGGTGGGCGGGCGGCAGGTGCGCGCCGAGCTGGAAGGCGTCGGCGAGGCGGGATCGCGCAGTTTCGGGCGGCTCTCGCGCGAGATGGAGGCCGCGAATGCCCGCATGGCCGGGTTTACGCGCAAGGTCGGTGTCGCGGCAGCCGCAGCGGTGGCCGCCGCCACGGCAGCGGGCATCGCCATGGTGCGATCCGGGCTCCAGACGGTGGATGCGCAGGCCAAGCTCGCCCAATCGCTCGGCACCACGGTTGCTTCTATCCAGACGCTGGAACGCGCGGGCGAGCTGGCCGGTGTGTCGATGTCCGGCATCGAACAGGCGACCAAGGATCTGACCAGGCGGCTCAGTCAGGCGGCGGCGGGTGGTGGTCCGGCGGCGGATGCGCTGGAACGATTAGGACTTACAGCAGGTGAGTTGCTGGCCCTGCCCTTGGATCAGCGGGTCGGCGCGATCAATGCCGCCATCGCCGAATTCGTGCCAGTTGCCCAGCGCGCGGCCGTCGCCGGGCAACTCTTCGGCGAAGAAGGCTCGATTGCCATGTCGCGCATCGACACCGCCACCTTGCGCCAGGCGACCGAGGATGTCCGCGCCTTTGGCGTCGTGGTCTCCGAACAGGATGCTGACAGGATCGAGCGGACGAATGACGCCATCTCGCGGCTGGGACTGGTCTGGCGCGGGCTCTCGAACCAGCTGGCGGTGGCTGCCGCGCCTGCGCTGGAAGCCGTGGCCGATGCCATGGCGGCGCTGGCCAGCCGGACCGGACCGCTGGGGATGGCGATCAGTGGGCTTTTCGACCAGATCGGACGTCTGTCCACCTATGCGGCCAGCTTCGCGGGTTTCATGGCTGGGCGATGGGTCGCGGGGCTCGCGTCGGCGGCACTCTCCGTTCGCGGTCTCGCCACGGCGCTGGTGGTTCTGCGCGGCGCGCTGATCCGCACCGGCATCGGTGCGCTGATCGTCGGTGCGGGCGAGCTGGTCTATCAGTTCACGAAGCTGGTCAAGGGCGCGGGCGGTTTCGGCAATGCCATGGCCCTGATGGGCGATGTGGCGAAGGCGGTCTGGGAGGGCATCAAGGTAACGGCCATGTCCTTCGCCGACGATTTCCGGGCCATGCAATCGGAGATCGAGGCGATCTGGACCAGGCTGATGGCATTCCTCGCCGGGAAATGGGCGGATTTTCTGGGGATGATCGCACCCACCTTCAACAAGGTCGCCGAGGAAATCGGCACGGATACCCGCATCGATGTGTTCGAAGCGCTGGGCCGAGCATCGATGCTGGAACATTCGGCCAGCAATTCGGCCCATATGGCAGGCCGTTATCGCGACCGGGCCAGTTCAAGCCGGGCTTCCGCCTTCGATGGCGTCGGACCGGCCATGGATGCCCTGCGCGCCGCGATGTCGGGCGGCGATGATGTCGACACCGAGGCATTGGACGTGGCGACCGAAGCCGCCGGGCGCTACGAGGATGCGCTGGGCGAGGTCGAAACGGCCGCAACCGGCGCGGGTGTTGCCGCAAAGGAGGCTGGAGCCGCAGGGAAGGCGGCGGCGGAAGAGGCCAGACCCGCGACCGAGGCCACGGCCACCGGCTGGAAAGCCGTGACCGAGGCACTGTCGGACTATGCGAAGAAGGCGAAAGATATCGGTGCCGATATCGGCCAGGCGCTGGTCAGCGCCTTCCAGAGCGCCGAGAATGCGGTCGGGGAATTCGTGAAGACCGGCAAGCTCGATTTCCGCGATCTGATCACCTCGCTGCTGGCCGATCTGTCGAAGCTGGCCGCGCGACGCTTTCTTCTGGGTCCGATTGCCAATGCGCTTTCGGGCGCGCTGGGCGGCGCAGGCGGGATTTTCGCCAGCATCATGCACACGGGCGGCATGGTTGGCGCCACGGGTCCAGGCCGCATGGTCCCGGCACTGGCCTTTGCGGGGGCATCGCGCATGCATTCGGGTGGCATGGTCGGTCTGCGCCATGACGAGGTGCCCGCGATCCTCCAGCGTGGCGAACGGGTGCTGTCGCGCCGCGAGGCGCAGGATTACGGCCAAGGCGTCACGGTCAACATCAACGCCCGCGACGCCGAGAGTTTTCGGCAATCCCGTACGCAGATCGCCGCCGATATCGCCCGCGCCGTCTCGCTCGGCCGACGTGGCCTCTGACACAAGGATTCCTGTAGCATGGCATTTCACGAGGTCCGGTTTCCGGACACGATCAGCCGCGGCGCGCGTGGCGGGCCAGAGCGACGCACGCAGATCGTCGAACTGGCCTCCGGCGACGAAGAACGCAATGCCAGCTGGGCAAACAGCCGAAGGCGCTATGATGTCAGCTATGGCATCCGCCGCGCCGACGATCTGGCGGCGGTGGTGGCCTTCTTCGAGGCCCGGAACGGGCGGCTTTACGGCTTTCGGTTCAAGGACTGGGCCGATCATCGGTCCTGCCTGCCCTCGCAGACACCGTCGCCGATGGATCATCAAATCGGGGCCGGCGACGGTGTGACGACCAGTTTTCAACTGGTCAAACGCTATGCCTCAGGCGGACAAAGCTGGGCACGGGCCATCACCAAGCCGGTCGCAGGCACGGTCCAGATCGCGCTGAATGGCGTGTCGCAAGGCTCCGGCTGGTCGGTCGATCACAAGACCGGCCTCGTCAGCTTCGGCACTGCGCCCTCCGATGGCGTTGCAATCACGGCCGGGTTCGAATTCGACGTTCCGGTCCGCTTCGATAGCGATGCGCTGGACGTGACGCTGGACATCGAACGCCTCGGATCCATCACCTCCATTCCTTTGCTGGAGATCCGGCGATGAAGACAATCCCGCCCGCGCTGCAGTCCCATCTCGATTCTGGCACCACAACCTTGGCCTGGTGCTGGCGCATCATCCGCGCCGATGGCACTGCCTTCGGATTCACCGACCATGACCGGGTGCTGGTGTTCGACAGCACGGAGTTCGAGCCGGAAAGCGGGTTGACTGCCAGCGAGATCCGCTCCGGCGCCGATCTCTCGGTCGATGCCCAGGACGCCGCTGGCGCGCTGCGTTCCGACCGGATCACCGAGGCCGATATTCTGGACGGGCGCTGGGACAATGCTGAAGTTGAGCTCTGGCGGGTGAACTGGGCCAGCCCTGTGCAGCGGGTGCTGATGCGGCGCGGCGCCATCGGCCAGATCAGGCGCGGGCGCCATGCCTTCGTGGCCGAGATCCGCTCGATGTCGCATCTCCTCGGCCAGACGGTCGGGCGGAGTTTTCAGGCCAGCTGCGACGCCGCGCTGGGCGGTGCCCGCTGCGGCGTCGATCTGGAGGATCCGGCCTATCGGGGCACCGGCACCGTGATCGACAGGTTGCGCGAGCGCGCCTTCACCGCCTCCGGGCTCGGCGGTTTTACTCCCGGCTGGTTCCGCTTCGGCACGCTGTACTGGACATCCGGACCCAATGCCGGTCGCCGCGCGGAAGTGCTGGCCCATGATCGCAGCGATGGCATTGCCGCCCTGACGCTGCTGGAAGCCCCGATCCGGGCGATTGGCGCGGGCGATGGTTTCATCGTCCGTGCGGGCTGCGACAAGCGCATCGCCACCTGCGGCGCAAAATTCGGCAATGTGGTGAACTTCCGGGGCTTTCCGCATATCCCCGGCCAGGACACCATTCTGCGCTATGCCTCATCGGAAGGTGGTCATGATGGCGGTGTGCTGTGACCCGGCTGCAGACCGCTGCCGATCCGGACCGCGTCATCGCCGCAGCCCGTGACTGGCTTGGAACACCCTATCACGATCAGGCCAGCCTGAAGGGCGCCGGATGCGACTGCCTCGGGTTGGCGCGCGGCGTCTGGCGCAAGGTCGTGGGCGATGAGCCTTTCCCGATCCCGCCCTATAGCCGCGACTGGGGCGAGACGGGCGCGCACGAAGTGCTGGCAGACGGCGCGCGGCGGATGATGATCCAGATTAAGCCTTGCGAAGCCGGACCAGGCACCCTCGTCCTGTTCCGTATGCGCACGGGCGCCATCGCCAAACATGTCGGGATTCTCACCGCGCCTGACCGCTTCATCCACGCCTATGAGCGGCTGGGCGTGATCGAAGAGCCGCTGACACCCGCCTGGCGCCGTCGCATCGGTTTCGCCTTCTTCTTCCCCAGTATCTGAGACTTTTTCACCATGGCAACACTGGTATTGGCCTCGGTCGGCGCCACGATTGGCGGCGGCTTCGGCGGCGGGATCCTCGGCTTTTCCGGTGCCGCCATCGGCGGCATGATCGGCTCCACCATCGGCGCGGCCGTCGACAGCTGGATCGTCTCCTCGCTCGCCCCGGCCCAGCGCATCGAAGGCGCAAGGCTCGACAATCTGCGCATCACCGCCTCGACCGAGGGCGCCGTCATTCCGCAGGTCTTCGGCCGCATGCGCATGGGTGGCAATATCGTCTGGGCCACGGATTTCCGCGAGGAGACCCGCACCAGCCGTCAGGGCGGCGGCAAGGGCGGCGGGCCGAAGGTCGAGACCACCGAATATCTCTATTATGCCTCCTTCGCAGTTGCGCTTTGTGAAGGCGAGATCACCGGCATCGGCCGTATCTGGGCCGATGGCAAACCGCTCGACACCTCGGGCATTACCTGGCGCTGGTATCCCGGCAGCGAGACGCAGGAACCGGACCCGTTCATCGCCGCCACCATGGGTGCGGATGCAACGCCCGCGTATCGCGGCACCGCCTATGTCGTCTTCGAGGATCTGCCGCTGAGTGATTATGGCAACCGCCTGCCACAGCTTTCGTTTGAGGTGTTCCGGCCGCTGGCCGATCCCGACACGGCCGAGGGTCTGACCCGTGCCGTGACGCTGATCCCTGCCTCGGGCGAGTTCACCTATGCGACCGAAGCCGTGCGCAAGGGCGACAATGGCGAGACCTCGGCCGAGAACCTGAATGCCGCACCGGGCAGCCCGGACATGATCGTGGCGCTGGACCGGTTGCAGGCCATGGCGCCGAAGGTCGAGAGCGTCAGCCTCGTCGTGGCCTGGTTCGGCAATGACCTGCGCTGCGGGCATTGCGCCGTCCGGCCCGGCGTCGAGGTGGCCGAGAAGGCGAGCAGCCCACGCCTCTGGTCGGTCAGCGGCATGAGCCGCGATGAGGCGCATCTGGTCAGTCGTGACCAGGAAGACCGCCCGGTCTATGGCGGCACGCCCGCGGATTTCGCGGTGGTGCAGGCGATCCGGGAGATGAAGGCGCGCGGGCTGCGCGTCACCTTCTATCCCTTCATCCTGATGGATGTGCCGCCGGGGAACACGCTGCCGGACCCCTATTCGGATCATGCGGCCAGTGCTGGCCAGCCTGCCCTCCCCTGGCGCGGACGGATCACCTGTTCGCCTGCGGCTGGGCAGTCCGGGAGTGTCGACAAGACGGCGGCTGCGGCTGATCAGGTTGATGCCTTCTTCGGTGCTGCCAGCGCGGGCGATTTCACCATCACGGATGAAGAGGTCCGCTGGACCGGCGATCCGGGTGACCATGGCTTGCGGCGTATGGTGCTGCATTACGCCCATCTCTGCGCGGCAGCGGGCGGTGTCGATGCCTTCCTGATCGGCTCCGAGATGCGCGGGCTGACCACGATCCGGGCAAGCGGGAACAGCTACCCGGCGATCGCAGCCTTCCGCGCGCTGGCCGCCGATGTGCGCACGATCCTTGGGCCGGGCACGAAGATCAGCTATGCCGCCGACTGGTCGGAATATTTCGGGCATCAGCCAGGCGATGGCAGCGGCGATGTGTTCTTTCACCTCGATCCGCTCTGGGCGGATGAAAGCATCGATTTTGTCGGCATCGACAATTACCTGCCGCTCTCCGACTGGCGCGACGGCTTCGATCATCTGGACGCGCAAGCTGGTTGGCCCGCCATTCATGATCTGGCCTATTTGCAGTCCAACATCGCAGGCGGCGAAGGGTTCGACTGGTTCTATGCCACGGAGGCAGATCGGGCCGCGCAGACCCGCAGCCCGATCACCGACGGTGCCCACGGCAAGCCCTGGGTGTTTCGACCCAAAGACCTTCGCTCATGGTGGTCGAACCGGCATTTCGACCGTCCGGGCGGCGTGGAATCCGCGACACCGACGGCATGGGTGCCGCAGTCCAAGCCGATCCGCTTCACCGAACTCGGCTGCCCGGCCATCGACCGTGGCACCAACCAGCCCAACGTATTCTACGATCCCAAATCCTCGGAAAGCTTCGTGCCCTATTTTTCCCGCGGCTGGCGCGACGATGCGATCCAGCGCGCCTATCTGGAAGCCACCTATCTCTTCTGGGGCACGGCAACAAACAACCCGGTCTCAACGGAATATGTCGGCCGCATGGTCGATGTCGGCGAATGCGCTGCCTGGACCTGGGATGCCCGGCCCTATCCCTTCTTTCCGGCGCTGGGCGATGTCTGGACCGATGGCGCCAACTGGCGGCTGGGCCACTGGCTGACCGGACGGCTGGGCGCGGTGTCCCTTGCCGCGCTCGTCCGTCATCTCTGCCTCCGCGCCGGGCTGCCGGAAAGCCGCATCGATGTCACGGGCCTTTGGGGCGCCGCCGAGGGCTATGCCATCACCGCTCTGGAAAGCCCGCGTGCCTCGATCACCACGCTGGCGCGGCATTTCGGGTTTGACGCGGTCGAGAGCGAAGGCCTGATCCGCTTTGTCATGCGTGGCCGGGCGCCGGTCAATACCATCGCCCATGACGATCTGGTCGCGGGTAACACGGATGGCGAGGCGATCGAGCTGACCCGAGCGCAAGAGACCGAACTGCCGCAAGCGCTCAAATGGCAGGTGGCCCGGGCCGATGAGGATTATGATGCCGCGCTGGTCGCGGCATCGCGCATCACCGTGGACACCAGCCGCATCGCTTCCGAGAGCTTTCCGATGGCGGTGCCACCCGAAGAGGCCGAGCGCCGCTGCCGCCGGGCATTGCAGGAAGCCTGGGCAGGACGCGAAAGCGCGGTTTTTCGTCTGCCGCCCTCACGGCTGGCGCTGGATCCTACCGATGTCATCGCGCTGGGCCATGACGGACGCCAGCAGCAATTCCGTCTGACCGCCATTGCCGATGCGGAAGCGCGTGGCATCGAGGCGGTACGGCAGGACCGGGAAGCCTATGATCTGCCGCCCGGCGCCGAGCGACCCGCCACCCTGCCCCGCGCGGTGACATTCGGGCCGCCGGAAGTCGTCATTCTCGATCTGCCGCAGCTCCGCGACGATAGTCCCGCCCATCAGCCAATGATCGCGGCCACGGCGAAACCATGGCCTGGCGCGCTGGCCGTGTATCGCAGCCCCGGCAGCGACGGGTTCGAACTGCTGACCATGGTGCGACGCCGGGCCAATCTCGGTCGTCTCGCCGCCGATCTCTGGCCCGGTCCCACCTCGCGCTTCGATCTGGGCAATATCCTGATTCTCGATCTCGCAAGCGGGCAGCTGGACAGCGTCAGCGATCTGGCCCTGTTCGGTGGCGCCAATGCACTGGCGGTGGAAACGACACCGGGGCGCTGGGAGATCGTCCAGGCGGCGCATGCAGAACTGATCGCGCCGGGGCGATACCGCCTGACCCGGCTCCTGCGCGGCCAGCGCGGCACCGAGCATGCCATGGGCAACCCGACGCCGGCCGGGGTGCGGGTGGTGCTGTTGAACGAGGCCCTGACCCCGCTGCCGATCCCGGAAGCCGATCTCGATATTCCCGTCAACTGGCGCATCGGTCCCGCGCGCCATCCGGTCAGCAGCGACACCTTCACGGCCATGAGCTTCACGCCCGAGGGCGAGGGGCTGCGACCGTTCTCGCCGGTCCATATCGACCAGCCATGGCGCCGCCCGCATGTGCCCGGTGATCTCACCCTCCGCTGGACGCGGCGGTCCCGCACCCTCGCCGCCGACAGCTGGCAGGGGATGGAGGTGCCCCTGGGCGAAGAACACGAAAGCTATGAGGTCCGGATCATGGACGGCGCGGCCGTGAAGCGGACCCTGTCCAGCAATGCGCCCGCGATCACCTACACCGCTGCCCAGCAGACCGCCGATTGGGGCGCAGAACTGGAACCGGGTGATCGTCTGACCATTCGCATCTGCCAGCTTTCGACCCGCGTGGGGCGCGGCACACCCATCACCACCACCCTCTATCTCTGAAGACCGGGAAGCCCAAAAAATGTCCGACAGCACGACGAACCTGCTGCTGCCATATCTGATGGCGGCGCAGGCGCAGAAACATGTCACCCATAACGACGCCCTGCGTTTGCTGGACGGGCTGGTCCAACTCTCGGTCAAAAGCCGTGGTCTGACCGCACCACCGGCTGACCCGTCTGACGGTGATCGCTATATCGTTGCCTCCGGGGCGACGGGCGGCTGGGCGGGCTGGGATCTGAACGTCGCCCTCCGGACCGACGGCGCCTGGTTGCGCCTGCCGCCCCGCGAAGGATGGCGGGCATGGATCGAGGACGAGGCGGCGCTGCTGGTCCGGAACGGCGCGGGCTGGGAACCGGTGATCCCGACCGCCCTCGACGACCTGTCCCGGCTCGGCATCGGCATGGTGGCCAGCGCTGGTGCCCCCTTCTCGGCCAAACTGAACAACGCGCTCTGGACAGCCCTTTATGCCGCCGATGGCGGCAGCGGCGATCTGACCCAGACGCTGAACCGGGAGACGGGCAGCGACGATGCCGGGCTGATCCTGCAGACCGGGTTTTCCACCCGGGCCCTGATCGGCATGTTCGGAACGGACCGGCTGCGGATTGCCGTCTCGCCCGACGGCAGCAGTTTCCGCGATGCACTGGGCGTCGATCCGGCCACCGGCATTGCCAGCCAGCCGAACCTGCCCCGCTTCAAGGCATACACAAATTACGACAACTATGTCGCCACCGACAGCTGGACCACCATTGGCATCAATGTGGCCGAATACAATGATCAGGGCTGCTTTGACGCAGGCACCAACCGCTTCGTGGCGCCGGTCGCAGGCACGTATCTCTTCGGCGCATCCCTTCTCTACAAGATCAACGCCAATACCAGCGCGCGGATGCGCGGACGGCTGGTGCTGAACGGATCAACAGAGATCCGCGGCTCGTTTGGCGAGATTTCCGGGGCGCATGTCTCCGGGGCCACCGCACTCTGGCTGCAGACCATGGTGCCGCTGGACGCAGGCGATACCGTCGCACTGCAGGGCACGTTTCGGGCCGCAGATGGATATTTCGCGGCGGATCACACCACTTTCTGGGGAGCGAAGATCGGATGACCCCCAAACGTCTCGACGACATGCTGCAGATGAGCGAGAGCGAATTCGAGGAACTGCTCGCCAGGGCCGCGCAGGAAGGCGCAAGGCGTGCCCTTGTGGATGCCGGGCTCGATGGCAGGGAAGCCGCGCTCGACATCCGCGACCTGCGGGCGCTCCTGGAAGGCATTCGCCTCATGCGCCGCACCGCCGCCCAGACCGTTATCCGCATGCTGACCGCCGGGTTGATCCTGACCCTGCTGGCCGGGATTGCGCTGAAGCTGAAACTCTTCGGCGAAGGCGGCTGACGCGCCGAGCGGCAATCGCCGCTTCCCACAGACCCATCACCCCACAGCCCGCCCTCCCGGCGGGCTTTTTTCGTATCCGGAGGATCCTCATGACCACCCGTTTCTACCGCCATTGGCGCGACGTGCCGAAAGAAACATGGCGCTGGCCCAACTTCTCGCCCGCCGAGATTGCCTGTCGCGGCACCGGATCGATTCTGATCCATGAGGCGGCCCTCGACCGGCTGCAGGCGCTGCGCAGCCGTCTCGGCAAGCCGCTGATCGTGAATTCCGCCTATCGCAGCCCGGAGCACAATGCCCGGGTGCGTGGGGCAAAGCACTCCAAACATCTGGAAGGCACGGCCTTTGACATCTCCATGGCCAATCACGATCCGGCGGCCTTCGAGAAAGCCGCGCGGGCGGAAGGGTTTCTGGGTTTTGGTACTTATCCCCGCTCGGGCTTCATGCATATCGATCTCGGCCCCGCCCGGCGCTGGGGCGAGCCGTTTCCGCCGCGCGCCATCCCCTTCGCCGAAGACCAACCGCCGGTACGGGAACATCTGGCGGACAGCCGGACCATGAAAGGCAGTGGGGCGGCCGGTTTGGCGACCGTTGGCGCGGCGGGGATCGAAATCGCCCAGGACACGCTAGGCGATGCGCAATCGGCGATACAGCCGCTGATCCCCTATCTCGACACGTTGCGCTGGGCCTTCATCGCCCTGGCGCTGGCCGGGATCGGCCTGACAATCTGGGCCCGGCTGGATGACTGGAACCGGGGGCGGCGATGATGGGCGCCATGTCCGCGCTGCTGGCGTCGCGCTGGGCGCGGCGTCTGGCCATCGGGATCGCGCTGATCGGCGCGGTCCTGCTTTTCCTCCTCAACCTGCGCAGCGCTGGCGAAACCGCCGGTCGCCATGCCGAGCGCCTGAACCAGATGGAGCGACAGAATGATATTCAACGCCGCATGCTGGAGGCTGCCAGCACCCGCCCTAGTGATCGCGATGATCTCGCTGACCGCCTGCGCGACGGCCAGTTCTGATCCGGGCGGCGCGGTCTGCCCGCCGGTCGTCGCTTACGGGCAGGCCGCGCGGGACCGGGCGGCGGCGGAGCTGGAGGCGCTGCCCGAGGATGCCGCGCTGGTCGGGATGATGGCAGACTATGCGGTGATGCGGGCGCAGGCGCGGGCGTGTGCGGGCTGATCGCCGATGTCAGGACGCCTCGGGCGGGGCGTCCACCAGCGCCAATGCGCCATCCGGCAGAGGACTTTGCAGCTTGCTGGCGATTTCGATCGGCGCCGAAAGCCAGGTCTCCCAATCCCCTGGATCGGTCAGAATAACGGGCATGGCTTTCGGATGCACCGACTTCACCTCGGCATTGGGCGCGCAGGTCAGAAAGGCATAGAGATCGTCGCTGGTCTCGCCATCCTTCACCTTACGGACCGAAGTCCAGCCCCGAACCTCGATCCCGGCGAAGAACATCGGCGTCTCTGCTTCGGCTGGGGCAAACCACTGATTGCCGCCCTTGATCGGTTCGGCAAAGGCCGTGACCGGCACCAGGCAGCGATGTGCCGGACCCAACCAGCGCCGCCAGTGTGGCGAGGTCAGGTTGCGGACATTGGTGACGCCCGGATCCCGCTGGGTCTTCAGGACCGATGGCGGCGATGGCATCCCCCACCGCGCCTTCACCAATTCCAGCGCACCACCATCATGGCGGATGATCGGCGCCAGCTGATCGGGATAAACCTTGCCCGGTGCGACATTGCCCGCGCGGTCGGTCATGCTCACCCCCTTGAAAAGCTGGCGCATCGCTTCCTGCGTGGTGGTCTGATTGTAAAGGTTGCACACGGTATCGTCGTCCTCGGGGCGGCCAAAGGGCAGATAGGGTGAACTGTAGCCCGGCAGGCATGTTCCGTCAGCCAGTTCCAGATCCGGAAAGGCAGTCAGGCAGGCGCTGGCCGCATCCGGTTCACGGAAATAAAGTGCGATCCGGTCCCGCGTACCACCGCGCCCGCCACCATGCCAGGCATAGTTGCCGCGGCCGATCCGCGTCGCCAGCCACTCATGCAGCGCATCGGACCGACGGCCAAACCCCATCTCCGGCACGCAGATCAGAACGCGGACCGGGAAGGCCGAATCGTCGATCTTGGCTTGAGGTGTGCTGCGGCGCGTCATGATCAAGAACAAATGCAGAACATTCTGTGTCAGGCAAGATCACGTCGTTCGAGTATTCTAACGACGTCCTAATCGGCAGTTTCGACACGCGCTTCGAAAGCGCACTTCCAAGTCGCTCCAGCACAAAGCCCTTGTTCATCGTCATCAGATCGAATCTAGTACCTAACGCGATCAAATTTTTGAAAGTTCAACGTCTTGCCCATCAAGTTGACCAAGAGTGTTCAGGGTGCATGGTTGCTCCATCATGATCAAAAGCTCTTGAACGCGAAAACAACCGAGTTTGAGAGTATCGTCGCAGCCGGGCGCTCCTCTAGGCTGCTTTCAGTGATTTCAAGGGAACTCGAAAACACTGTGTCGAAAGAACGTGTCGACGAGCTGGCACGCGGTATCGGTGTCAGGCGAATCGAAGCGAACGGTTTTCTAGCGGAGCTCCAGAATCATGGGTTGATTGATGTCTCTTCGGCAGGCGTTGCGGTATTAGGTGTATCGCAGGCAAGCCTACTGGACCATGCCTCGGATATCTTTGAGACACAGTCACCCTCAGGCGCTGATCGGGCCGTGCTGGCCCTGTCTGAAATCGCAAGCGGTTCGCCCGTGCGGCGCTCAGATTGCGAGGAGGAGCTCTCCGATGAATATAGGCTGTCGAGGGCAGAGATTGATGATGTTTTTTCTCAAAGCGAACATATTGGCTTTATCGACTATGAGGCAAATGGGCACGATAGGCTCTACTTCAACGGCTCTTTATTTAAGAGAGATTCAGCGGCAAAATCAAAGCTGATACTCGAAAACTTGTCAGATGAGGAGAAACAAAAGCTCCTTCAGGTCGAATCCATGCTAAATGGTCGTGGATGCCTTCTGGCAGAAGAAATACGCCAGCTTCTTGGAGAAAAACTCTGGAGCAAGCTTCATCAGATTGGCTTCTTTGAGGTGAGCGCTGTTGTTAACGAGAAAGGTGTAACTGAGTTTGCTACTAAGCCCGAAGCGCTGGTGAAGTATATTCCTGGCGGATTAGCCGACATGCTTGACGACGCAAAGGCGCTTGCCAGCAGCCTGACGTATGGCATTATTAAGAGCCCAGATTATCGGGGCAGGATTAAGGATCCTTCTGTCCTGATCAACGTTCTAATCGGTCGGGGCTACGTCGAGGGTAGAGCAGCCGCCATAAAGCAAGACTATCAGGTCCTCGAGCGGAGAGGCGTTGTTCAGGTCACTACGACTGATCGCGGCAACAGATTGACACTCCTTAAGAGCGAAATCGGTGAAATGGCGAAGGACCTTATCTTACGGGGTGACGCATCGGCGACAGCCGCCGAATTTGTCGCGTCTGGAATGGCCTCTAACTTTATTGGGCCAGAAAGCTCACGTGTGACAGAACGGAAAAAAGACGTTCCTGAGGCAAAATCAGCTGCACTTCGCTCTCTAAATATCCTCAGGAAAAGCAAATGACACCCAAAAAGGAAACCACTGAAGTAGATAAAGGCGGTCTGGCGGAGGAGTGTCTGGCTCAGTACTTTCGCGAACTGGGTTCATTTGTAGTGAGAGGTGTCCCAGTTAGGGAAGGCACGGACGAAGTTACGGATATTGATCTCTGGATTTATACTCGGCTCAGCGCCCATGCCCGCCACGTATCAATTGTAGACATCAAAAACAAGCGAAGAGGAAAAGCATTTGAACGTGCGATTTGGGTGAAGGGGCTTCAAGTCGCTCTTGGCGCAGATGAAGCCATAATTGCATCTCAAGGGGTGAAAGACTCTGCGCAAAAATTTTCAGATCGCGTGAAAGTTAGAGTTATACCTCGACCTCTATTCGATGCCATAATTAAAAGATACGCAGGAACAGACAATCGAATATCCAATGAGGAATTTGAATCGCAACTCTCTAAAGTAACCTTAGATAAGGTTAACCTTAAGAAAAAAATAGCGAATCTCAAATCAGAAATATCTAACGGTATTGACTTTCGAACGTTGAACATCTGGCTTGATGAAGCGGCCGAACTATTGCGGCACGCCACTGAACGCGAGCCAAATGGCGGGCCAATTACTAGGGCAGCATATTTGTGCTGTTCTCTTATCTCTATTGCGGCTGACTTCTTGGGAAAGGAACATTCCTTGTCGGAAACAGCCACGCGTCAGGATTTCTTTCGACAGGGACTTCTTTTCGGAAGAACCGACTTCGATGCCAAATCAGCATACCTCGCTTTTGCTGAGAATTTGGTCACTGAATTCCTTGATCCGACTGGTTCCTCAGCCTCCCAAATACGCTCCGGATTCGAAAAGGCTGTGGACACCATGCCAATTCAGGGTCTCGCCGAGTTCTTCGCTCGACCTCATGCAAGCTCTGATCTGCTGCGAGCGGCGGTTTCGCTTGACGGAGCGGCCTATTCAGAAAAGATTGATGCGCCGAGGAGCCTTCAGAGCGTGGAAGCCAAAATGATAATCGGGCTGGTCAGCGACTATGCTGGTCTGCGTCGTAAGGACGTACTTGGAAACAAGCCCGACACTGATCAAAGGCAAGCTCTAGAACTGCCACAGGGACAAGGCAAGCTGCTATAGCCTCAAATCAAGCGGAACCGCACTGCCGCCGACGCCACTCACACCAAACTGGACTTTTGGGCGCCGAAATTGGAAAACAATCGCAAACGGGACGAGGCCAACCTCGCTCGGCTTCGAGATCTCGGCTGGCAGACCCTCGTCATTTGGGAGTGCGAAACCGGGGATCTCGTGGCAGTTGAGGCTAGGATCGAGGAGTTCCTGAGATGATGAAATCGGTTGAGCTCTTTGTCGGCGCCGGAGGCCTGGGCATCGGCGTAAGCCAGGCCGGCTTCACGCCCGCAGCGGTAATGGATTGGGATCGCTGGGCATGTGACACGCTTCGCGAGAACAAGGAGCGCGGCCTGGACCTTGTCCGGGACTGGCCTCTGCATGAATGTGATGTCCGCGAATTCGACTTCGGGGCGGTGGAAGGCGAAATCGATCTGGTGACCGGCGGCCCTCCCTGCCAGCCTTTCTCGATGGGCGGTCGGCATCGCGCGTTTCTGGACAGCAGGGATATGTTCCCGCAGGCGGTGCGGGCCGTGCGTGAACTTCGGCCACGGGCCTTCATTTTCGAGAACGTCAAAGGCCTGACCCGCTCGAGTTTCGCGAACTACCTCGAGTATATCCGGCTGCAATTGACCTATCCCGAGGTGACGGCGAAGAAGGACGAGGAATGGCTGGTCCACCTTGCCCGCCTAGAGGACTACCACACGCGCGGCCGCTACAATGGCCTGCGCTACAAGGTCATGCTACGCGTCCTGAATGCGGCGAACTTCGGCGTCCCACAGCGCAGGGAGCGCGTCTTCCTCGTCGGATTCCGTTCTGACACGAGTGTGGAATGGCATTTTCCCGCCCCAACTCACTCCAAGGAAGCTTTGCTCTGGGAGCAATGGCGCGAAGAGACCTATTGGGATCTGCATCGCGTGGCGAAGAAGGACCGACCGGATGGTGGCGCGGCCAAGGCACGCGCGATGAAGTTGGAGCGAAAGCCGAATGGTCTTCGCTGGCGAACCGTCCGGGACGCGATCTCTGATCTCCCCGATCCGGAGTTGGCGCCCGGTTCGGCCCGGAAATTCCACGATCACAGGTTCCAGCCAGGCGCCCGTTCCTATCCAGGCCACACGGGCAGCCCTCTGGACGAACCGGCAAAAACGCTGAAGGCGGGCGTGCACGGCGTTCCCGGTGGCGAAAACATGCTCCGTCGACCGGATGGATCGATCCGCTATTTCACCGTCCGTGAGAGCGCTCGTCTGCAAACCTTCCCCGACGACATGACCTTTCATGGGTCATGGACGGAAACCATGCGCCAGCTCGGCAACGCGGTGCCCTGCCAACTCGGCCGCATCGTCGCCGAGGAAGTGAAGGAAAAGCTGCTTCGGGCTTAAATCGGCATGCCGTGCGTATAGGCCCGGTTTTCCTTGTAGAGGATCAAGTGGCTGGCGAAGTAAGTCGCCTGCCAGCCATGCGGCAGCGCGCCCAGGACCAATTGCATTGCCTGACGCGCGGTGATCGGGCCGACAGGAACCGTCAGCGGAACGCCCGGCATGTCGGGGTGAGGACGGCTACGGAACGAATGGCTTCCCTTCGCGCCGGGCTCCAGCTCATAGCGCAGCGTATACGGCAAGCCCAGCTTCAGCTGCATCAGCAGGTCGTGCACCGTCGTCGGACCCGCGACCAGAAAATCGAGCGGCAGATCAATATTGATCGGAAACCGCGCATCGAATCCTTGAGGCGGTTTCGCCGTCGTTTCGCGTTGTCGGCCCGGATCGTTTGACCCGAAGCCGGAGCCATTCCAATCGGTGCGATAGTGATTGATCAGTTTCGACTCGATGTCCATCGCGGTCAGAACAAGGATCTGCGCTGCCTTGAACTGGACGTCGGCCGGAACGATGTTGTCGCGCTGTTCGAACTTGGCGACGTGACGGGTAAGCCGTGTTCGCAGGCCAGCTTCTGCATCGGTCTTGCCGACGTAGTGAACCTGCCCCTGGTGGATCAGAAGATATACGCCTTGCGCGTCGGGAAGAAGCTGGGCAGCCGCGCGCGTCAGTGGCTCGCCCTCCATCTTGTCGAGAATGGGAATCAACTGGTCAAGGACGGCACCCATCAGGTCCAGTTCGAATGCAATAAATCCGTCAGCCAAGCTCAACCCCGATTCCCCGTTTGCCATCAAACGAGTATCACGCTGGCCAGCATTGCACACCCGTCTCTTCAAACGTTGATGTGGCGTTGATGTAAAGCTGCGCTTCTGGTGCCTGACTATTTCAGTCTGCATCCAAGCGTTTGATTTATTTGGTAATTTTGGTTGCGGGGACAGGATTTGAACCTGTGACCTTCAGGTTATGAGCCGATCAGA
>NZ_JAQBIE010000026.1 GCF_028294535.1 Paracoccus onchidii
TATGGACGTCATCGGCGGCCACCACCAGGATCGCGCGGTCGGCGCCCATGGCCAGCGCGGTGCGCAGCGTTTCCTGCGCCTGCTTGACCCCGATGCTGACGGCCACGACCTCGGTCGCGACGCCCTTTTCCTTCAGCCGGATCGCCTCTTCGACCGCAATCTCGTCAAAGGGGTTCATCGACATCTTCACATTGGCCAGATCAACACCAGAACCATCAGCCTTAACGCGCGCCTTCACGTTGTAGTCAATAACGCGCTTGACCGGCACAACTACCTTCATCTTGCCTCCTTCGGGTGTATTTCCGACCGGCGCCGCTGGCGCCAGCTTGCGTGGTTGTGAGAATGCGCGGGGCCGGATCAACCGGTCAGGCGCGCATCAGACTGTTCTGCGGATCGTAGAGGCAGGGATCGACAACGCTGGCCGCGATCGGTTCGCCGATCACCTCGACCGACAACTGCGTTCCGATCTGTGCGTATTGGGGTTCGACAAAGCCCATCGCGATATTCTTGCCTGTGCGATAGCCCCATCCGGCCGAGGTCACGGTGCCGATGCATTTGCCATCAGACAGGATGCTGTCGCCGCCATGCGCCGGGGCGTGGGAGCAATCCAGAACCATGCTGACGAATTTGCGACGCGGGCCTTTGGCCATCTGTGCAGTCAACGCGTCCTTGCCGATGAAACCGGGCTTGTCGGCTTTGACAAAACGCTCCAGCCCGCTTTCCATCGGATCGAATTCGGTGATCAGATCCGCTTTCCAGTGACGATAGCCCTTTTCCAGCCGCATCGATTCCACCGCATGCGAGCCGAACAGACGCAAGCCATGCGTCTCACCCGCCTTGCGCAGCGCCAGATAGGCCGCGTAAAGCTGATTATTCGGGACGTGGATTTCATAGGCCAGTTCGCCCGAGAAGCTGACAGACATCACCACCGCAGGTGCGATACCGACAAAGGCGTGCCGCACCGACAGCCAGGGGAAAGCCTGCGCTGACCAATCACCGCGCGAGGCCGCCGACAGCACATCGCGCGATTTCGGCCCCGCCAGCACGAGAATGGTCCAGTCACTGGTCAGCGATTTCAGTGAAACCGAACCGTCATCCGGCAAATGCTTTTGCAGCCAATCCATATCATGGAACTCGGACGCCGCAGCCGATCCATACCAGATTGTTTCCTGATCGAGATTGGCCAGCGTCGCCTCGGCCTTCACATTGCCATGATGGTTCAGCAGATAGCTGAGCCCGACCTTGCCGACCTTGCGCGTCACCCGCCCACAAGTCATCCTGTCCAGCCAGTCGCGTGCGCCGGGGCCGGTGATCTCGATCCGGTTGAAACCGTTCACCTCGGTCAAGCCGACGCCGGTCTGCACGGCCTTCACCTCTGCGCCGATGACATCGAAAGTCTCGTTGAACCGAAAGCTGTGGGTTTCATGGAAATCGGGGGTGGGCTTGATATAGGCGACCCGTTCCCAGCCGTTCACGACACCGAAATCCGCGCCCTCGGCCGCAAGCACCGGCGTCAGAGGGGTGGTCTTGATCGGGCGACCTGCGGGGCGGTGTTCATGTGGAAAGTGAAAGCGGAATTCGTTCTGGTAATCCTCGATCGCCTTAAGCGCAGTCAGTTCCACATTGCCATGGCCGGTAAAACGGCGCGGGTCGATGACCCAGGTGTCATAGCAGGCCTCGCCATGCACGATCTGCTGGGCCAGCAGCCAGCCATGGCCGCCGCCCTCGCCCAGACCGGCGCGCAGACCGATGATGCAAAAGGCGTTGCGCTTGCCCGGGATCGGGCCGACCAGCGGCGCACCGTCAATGGTATAGGTGATCGGACCGTTCACGACAGTATGGATCCCCGTATCCATCAGCGCCGGCATCCGAGCGAAGGCGCCTTCCAGCACATCCATCACCCGGTCCAGATCATCGGGGCACAGGGCGTTGACGAAATTCGGGTCGATGCCGTCCATGCCCCAGGTCTTGCAGTCCTGTTCATAGAACCCGACCAGCAGGCCATTTTTCTCCTGACGACAGTAGTAATCGCTGATCGGGCAGCGCAGCAGCGGCATCCGGTGCCCAGCATCTTCGATTGCCTTGATCGGTTCGGTCAGGAAATACTGATGCTCCATCGAGGCAACGGGGTGATGAACCCCCATCATCGCGCCGACTTCGTTCACCCGATAACCGCAGGCGTTCACAACGATCTCGCATCGAATATCGCCATGTTCGGTATGCACGGTCCAGCTGTCATCGCGGTGCTGGGTCAAGCCCGTCACCGGTGTGTTGCGATAGACCTCGGCCCCGGCCTGACGCGCGCGGCGGGCCAATGCCTGACACAACTGTGCCGGATCGATATCACCGTCCAGCGGGTCCCACAGCCCACCAATCAGGTTGTCCGTAGAAATCAGCGGGTGGCGGCGGGCGCATTCCTCGGCATCTATCAGTTCGAAATCGACGCCCATTCCCTTGGCGACGCTGATGAAATGGCGATAACCTTCCATCTGACGTTCGGTATTTGCCAAACGAATCCCGCCATCGGCGTGGTGATAGTTGATCGGATATTCGGGGTCTTCGGCAAGCTCCTTGTACAGCTTGATCGAATGGCTTTTCAGCCCGACCATGGTCTGCGTCGCACCGAAATTCGTCACCTGCGCGGCGGAATGCCAGGTTGTCCCCGAAGTCAGTTCGTTCCGTTCGACCAGAACGACATCGGTCCATCCCTCTTGCGTCAGGTGATACAGGGTTGAACATCCGGCAATGCCCCCACCGATCACCACCACACGCGTCTGACTTTTCATCACTACCTCTTGCCCAGAATATCGTCGCTTTGACTGCAGGTAACGGGCGGCGAGGGCCTTGGGTCAATCACGGTCATCAGTAGTTCAGGAAATCAGAACGACACACGCGCCAAAGGTGAACATCCTGCCACAGGATTATTCTGTGAACTTCCAATTACAATGCTGAAAACAATTTGAAAAATCATGGAATGCGCCTAACATGCCCCGATCGGGTGGTCCGGTCAAAACTGCCCAATAATTCGGCAAATTCTCCCGCATGCACCGCTGACCCGATTCCAGCAAAAAGGTACCGCAGATGTCGCGCACGGGTTCCACATCCGAAAACCAGATGGCAACACAGGGCAAGCTCAGCCTGCGCAGTCTGCGGGTTTTTGTCGCAGTCGAGGAAACCGGTTCGGTGGCGGGTGCCGCGAAAAAACTGGGGATCAGCAAATCCAACGTCTCCCAGCAGGTTACCGCCATGGAGACCGGAATCGGCAGCAAGCTGTTTGATCGCACGCAAAAGCCGATTTCGCTGACACCCGTGGGTCAGGCGCTGGCCCTGCATGCACATCGCATCCTGACGACCGTTTCCATCGCCGAAGCCTCTTTGGCGGAACTGAACCTCGGCAGCCTGCCCCTGCTGAATTTCGCGATCATCGATGATCTGGACGCCTCGTTGACGCCCTCGCTTGCCGCGTCGATGCAGGCGCGCCTTCCGCGCTGCTTTATCCGAACCTTTTCGGGGCGGTCCGATCAGGTCACGGCAAGGCTGTTGTCCCGTGATGCCGATATTGCGGTGACCGCCATCATTCCCGCTGACATGCACAAGTTTCAGGTCCTGCAACTGCTGCGCGAGAAATTCGTGCTTGTCACCGCCCGTGGGGCCTATTCCAACAATCTCGACTGGCGAAGCCAGCTGGAGACGCTGCCTTTCATCCAGTATTCCGATGCCATGCCGATGGGGCGCATGGTGTCGGCGCATCTCAAGCGGTTGAGCGTCCAGTTCCCGCGCCGCTTCTCATTCGAGGCCAGCCGATCGGTCATCGCGACGGTTGCCAAGACCGGAGGCTGGACCCTGACAACACCACTGAGCCTGCTTGACTCGATCCGCTTTCGCGAAAGCATCGATATCTGGCCCCTGCCCTTTGCCGGGCTGTCACGGCAGATCTATCTGATTCACCGGCTTGAAGAACTGGGTTCGATGCCGGACTCGCTGGCGCAGCAATGTCGCACATTGCTGCGCCAGGATGCGCTATCCGAATTTTCGCGGCTGGCGCCCCATCTGACCGATGCGATCGAGATCTATAACGAGACGCTGATCTGACAACGCGGTGCCATGGCTCAGACCGGGGGCTGGTCCCCGAAAATGGCTGTATGGATCTGGCCATCACGTCCGCACCAGGCCCGATACATTCCCGGACTGTTGAACGGCAGCACGATATTCCCGTCTGCGTCAACCGCAACCAGACCGCCAGATCCGCCACGCTGACCAAGTTCGGCCACGACATCACCTGCCGCACGGGCCAGATCCTGGCCGCCCCAGCGCATCCTGGCGTCGATTTCGTGGCCGGTTGCCCACCGGATGAAATATTCGCCATGTCCGGTCGCCGACATTGCCAATGTCTGGTCATCGGCCCATGTTCCGGCCCCGATCACAGGGCTGTCACCGACGCGTCCGGGCAGTTTCGCGGTCATGCCACCGGTCGATGTCGCTGCGGCAAGATGCCCCCCGGAATCGCAGGCCACAGCCCCGACCGTGCCATGTTTGCGCGCAGGATCGCCATCATCGGGCAGGTTCTGGCGGCGGCGCTCCAGCTCGGCCTCGAGCGACTGGCGCCGCACCTCTGTGCCGAACCAGTCGGCCGGCATCATCTCCAACCCGGCGGTGTCGCAGAAACGCGCCGCACCTTCGCCGCTCAGAAGAACATGTTCGGATTGTTCCATCACGGCGCGGGCGGCCAGAACCGGGTGCCTCGGACCACAGATCCCGGCGATCGCGCCGCATTCGCGGGTCGTGCCCTGCATCACCGCCGCATCCATTTCATGCGTCCGATCCGATGTGAACACCGCGCCACGCCCCGCATTGAACAATGGATCATCCTCAAGCGCCATCACGGCCGCGGTCACGGCATCCAACGCCGAACCGCCCTGTTGAAGCAGATCAAGCCCGGCCGTCAGACATGCCCGCAAGGCGGCATGGTAATCGGCCTCCTGCTGCGGGGTGATCTTGCTGGGCAGAATGGTTCCGGCACCACCATGCAATGCGATAACGGGTGAAATCTTTGGGGACAAACCTGGCCTCGGAATTGATTGTTAACGAACCGCAAAACTCATTGCGGACAATGCGGTCATCCAGCCGATCACCTCGGCCATGCTGCCACAGTCAAAGGCAATGGTCATCGGATCGATGCGTGTCGCAGGGGGCAACACTTCGAACTGATCCGCGAGCACGGCCTTGGACATGACAAACTCTACCTGAAACGGCCCTTCGGGCCGTTTGGGGGGGCTGCGATCCTGACGGGACGCAGCGACGCAAGCCGCTTTGCGCAGCAATGCCCTGGCCCGTTCAACGGACAGCTGACGGGCCGCCCGTTGACCAATGGCATGTTTGACCACTGCGAACTCGGCGTCGGGAAACAATGGCTTGTTTTCGTCGCGGGTCAGATCGTCACCCGACACCAAACCAACGGGAATGCCCAGTTCGGCGGCATAGGCGCCATAGATGGCCGGTTCTCCGCAGGGCACACCATTCACGCGTATCTCATGAAAGGCAAAGCCGTTTGTCGTATGGGCCAGAACGCCCCCGCCCCCCGCGCGCGAATGATGACCGATCATGCAAAACAGATCAAAACCACCATCCAGCCCGCACGCCATGTTCATGGGTTTGGGTTTGCCCAGAATGACATCCGCCGCCGGATGCAGCATGTCCGGCAACAGATTGGTCATCGGACCGTGAGAGTCATTGACCAGAATCTCGGTCGCGCCGCCCTGCAACAACCCCTCGACGACGGCATTGACCTCTTGTGTCATCAAGACACGGGCCTTCTCGTATTCGGCGTTGCCTGCCTGACATTGCGCCGGAGAGACCACTCCGGCCACGCCCTCGATATCGGCAGAAATGTATACCCGCATGACGCCCCCTCAGTGCGAGCGCAGCTTCGGGTCCAGCGCATCGCGCAGACCGTCGCCCAGCAGGTTGAAACCCAGCACCGTCAAAAAGATCGCCAGTCCGGGAAACAGCGTCAGATGATCCGCCACACCCATATAGGTGCGCCCATCCGCCAGCATCGCGCCCCATTCCGGCGAGGGCGGCTGCGCACCAAGACCAATGAACGACAATGCGGCAGCCGTCAGGATCGAGGTGCCGATCCGCATCGAGAAATAGACAATCACATTCGGCAAGGTGCCAGGCAGGATGTGGCGCAACATGATCACCCGGTCGGCGACCCCCACCGCACGCGCGGCATCCACATACACGGCCTGTTTCAGTTGCAGCGTCGTCCCGCGCGCCAGCCGCGCAAATACCGGCACAGAAAAGATCGCGACGGCATAGATCACGTTTGTAATCCCCGGCCCGAGGATCGCGATCACGGCAATCGCCAGCAAGATCCCGGGAAAGGCCAGCAACAGATCACAGACCCGCATGACAAGGCTGTCGATCCAGCGCCCGTAAAAGCCGGCGATAATGCCCAATCCGACGCCACCGATCGCCCCCAACGTGACCGACAGAAAGCCGACGGCCAACGAAATCCGCGCACCCCAGATGATGCGGCTGAAAATATCGCGGCCATAGGTGTCGGTTCCGGCCCAATGCTGCGCGCTGGGACCCTGCAGGACGTTCACGTAATCAGGCTGGGTTGGATCGTAGGGCGCGATCCAGGGTGCAAACACTGCCGCACCGATCAGCAGGATCAGAAACCCCAATGCGACCAGCGCAACTTTCTGGCGCATGAAACGGCGCCAGAATTCCGCAAGGGGTTTGCGGGTCTTGCCGACCATATCCGTATTCGTGCTGAGCGTGCTCATTTGTAGCGGATCTCCGGATTGGCAAAAACGTAAAGGATATCAACAAGCAGGTTGATGAAGATAAACTGAAGCGAGAACATCAGAACCAGCGCCTGAATAACCGGATAGTCACGGTAGCTCACGGAATCGACCAACAGGCGCCCCACGCCGGGCCAGGCAAAGACGCTTTCGATGACAATCGAACCGCCCAGCAGAAAGCCGAACTGCAAACCCACCATCGTGATGATCGGGATCAGGGCGTTGCGCAGCGAATGCCGCCAGATGACCGACCGTTCAGGCACACCCTTGGCGCGGGCGGTCCGCACATAATCTTCGCGTGCGATCTCGATAAAGGCCGAACGCGTGAACCGCGCCATGACGGCAGCCACACCAAGACCAAGCGTGAAGGACGGCATCAGGAAATGCTGCCATGTGCCATACCCCCCCGTCGGCAACCACCCCAGACGCACCGAAAACAGGTTGATCAACAACAGCCCAAGCCAGAATGGCGGAAAGGATATCCCCGACACGGCCAGGATCATGCCCCCATAATCGGGCCATCGCCCGCGCTTGACGGCCGAAACCACGCCGATCAACAAACCGATCGCCACCGACCAGACCATCGCGAACAGGGTAAGCCAGACGGTCGGCATCAGGCGCATCCCGATCTCTTCGACCACCGGGCGGCGGGTTTTCAGCGACATCCCGAAATCACCCTGCAACGTATTGCCGACATAGGTCAGAAACTGCTGTGGCAGTGGCTTGTCCAGCCCCAGTGCGGTCCGAACCGCGGCAACGTCCTGTGCGGTGGCCTCGGGGCCGGCGACAAGGCGGGCCGGATCGCCGGGCAACAGATGCACAAAGGCAAAGACGGCGACCATCACCATCAGCACCACTGGGATCATGCCCGCAAGTCGTTTGATCAGAAAAGATAGCATATATGTGTCTCAACAAGGTCGGCGCGTCACCCGACATGTTGCCCGACCGGTTCCCGACCGGACGGGCGCGTGCCAGAATGCGGGAACGGGACGCGCCCGTTCCCCGCGACAGATCATTCGGCGAAAGCCGCGTCTTCCAGAAGGAAACCGCGATCGGGCAGCATATGGACGCCGGTCACATCCGCCGTCTGCGCCGCGATCAGGTCGGCAACCCCGAGAAAGATCCAGGGCGCGCCATCCCATGCCAGCTTTTGCGCGGTTTCGTAGTATTTCGCGCGCTCTTCGGGATCGGCGGTGCCAATGGCGCCGGTGATCGCTGCATCCAGTTCATCATTGGCATAATAGGCCACGTTGAACATCGAGGGCGGTGCATTTTCACCCAGCAACAGCGGACGAATACCCCAGTCGGCATCCCCGGTCGACGACGACCAGCCACCGTAATACATCTGCACCTCGGCATCTTCGGGGGATTCGATGGACCAGATGCGCTGCGCGGCAACACCGGCCTCAAGCGGAACAACATTCACGTCGACATTGATCTGCGCCAACTGCTGCTGGATGAACTGTACCGCACGCAGCGATTCCGTGTTGGAATTGGCCCAGATTTCGGTCGAGAACCCGTCCTCGTAACCGGCTTCGGCCATCAATTCGCGGGCGCGATCCAGATCGAATTCATATTCTCCGGCCTTCACATGGAAGGACAGACCACCCGGAATGATCGAATCCGCAGGCGAGCAAAGGCCGCTAAAGACGATCTGGCAAAACGCATCCTTGTCCACCGCATGGTTCAGCGCCTGACGGACCTTCTGATCGCCAAAAGGTTCCTTGTTGTTGTTCATCGCGACATAGTATTCGACGATGGAAGGCGAGGTCTCGACCTTCAGATCCTCGTTTTTCTCGACGACCTGCATCAATTCGGGCGGGAAGTTCGGAACGAACTGCGCTTCGCCGGTTTGCAGCATGGCCATCCGCGCACCCGATTCAGGCACCGAACGGATGATCACGTTGTCAACCTTGGCCGGGCCCTTCCAATAATCATCGTTGCGCGCCACTTCCAATGTATCCGCGGCCCAGTTCTTGAACACGAACGCGCCGGTGCCAACCGGATTGCGGGCGATGTCATCGCCATATTTTTCCAGCGCGGCAGGCGAAATGATCATCGCGCCGGGATGGGCCAGCGAAGCGATCATGGCACCAAACGGCGCATCCAGCACCAGCTTGACGGTCAGGTCATCCACGACCTCGACCTCGCTGATCATTGATACCAGGCTGCGGCGCGACAGGTTGTTGTCCGGGTTGCGCAGGCGATCGAGGTTCACCTTGACGGCCGCCGCATTGAAATCGGTGCCGTCGTGGAACTTGACGCCTTCGCGCAACTTGATGGTGAATTCGGTGGCGTCCGCGTTGCTTTCATAGCTTTCTGCCAACAGCGGGATCAGCTTCATGTCTTTGTCAAAGCCGAACAGACCCTGATAGATCAGCCGCAAAGAGGTCTGGGACAGCGTGTCGTTGACATTGCTGGGGTCAAGCCCGGTCAGGTTGTTCTGGATCGCAACCGTCAGATCCTTTGCCGAAACGGCGGCCGGGGCCAGCATCGCAACGCCAAGCGCCGATGACAGCAAGATGGATTTCAGTTTCATTTACCTCTCCTTAGTGTTGGATTTTCCGAAGTTCGGGCGATCAGGCCGCGTCGAATGTGCCGATGGCGTGCCGCGCGACGAAATGATCGGGCGCGACCTCGATCAACGGCGCGACCAGGGGCGGGTCGTCGACGCGGCGCATCGCGCTTGGGATTTCCCCTTCGATCAACGGACGCTGATGGTCGCGAGCATCAGGGGATGCGACGGGCACCGCCGACAGAAGGCGGCGTGTATAGGGATGCTGGGGGTTCTCGAAGATTTGCCGGCGCGGGCCGATTTCCACGATTTGCCCCAGATACATCACGGCCACGCGGTGACTGACACGTTCGACCACCGCCATGTCATGGCTGATGAAAACATAGGACAGGCCGCGTTTGCGTTGCAGGTCCATCAGCAGATTGATTACCTGCGCCTGGATTGACACATCCAGTGCGGCCACGGCCTCATCCGTGATCAGCACATCGGGTTCACCCGCCAATGCCCGCGCGATGCAAATTCGCTGACGCTGCCCGCCCGAGAATTCATAGGGGTAGCGCTGCGCATGTTCGGGGCGCAGACCGACATCGATCAACAGCTCGGCGACACGTTCATCGATCCCCCGCCCCGCCGCAAGCCCATGCGTGATCAGCGGCTCGGCAATTGAAAATCCGACCGTCAGGCGCGGATCAAGCGAAGCGAACGGGTCCTGAAACACATATTGGATCTTGCGCCGCACGGCCTTGCGTTCACGCGCCGGCAGGCGGAAAATATCCTTCCCGTGATACAGCACCGATCCCGAGGTTGCCTCTTGCAGCATCATCAAGGTGCGGCCGGTCGTGGATTTTCCGCAGCCCGATTCACCAACAAGGGCCAGCGTTTCACCCTTGTGCAGGTTGAAATTCACGTTCTCGACCGCATGAACACGCCCGGAAACCCGCGAGAACAGCCCCCGCCTGATATCAAAACGCGTGACAAGGTTCTGCACCTCCAACACCGGCGCTCCGGCCTCGACGGTATTTTGGGATGGGTATTGGTCAAACCCGTCTGCCGAACGATAATCGCCCCCCTCGCGCAGCTGCGGAAACGGGCGCGGCAATTCTTCCCCGTTCAGCGCGCCCAGCCGCGGAACCGCCGCCAGCAGCGCGCGCGTATAGGGATGCTGTGGTGCTTCAAAGATCTGGCGGACGTCGCCCTCCTCGACCTTTTCGCCATGGCGCATCACCAGAACACGATCCGCCACTTCGGCGACGACCCCCATGTCATGGGTAATGAACAGGACGGCCATTCCCATTTCTTCCTGCAACAGCCGGATCAATTGCAGGATCTGGGCCTGAATGGTCACATCCAATGCGGTTGTCGGCTCATCCGCGATCAACAAGCGCGGCTTGCAGGACAGCGCCATGGCAATCATCACACGCTGCCGCATCCCGCCCGACAATTGGTGAGGATGTCGGTCCAGAATGGATTTCGCGTCAGGAATGCGAACCTTTTCCAGCATACGCAGCGCCTCGGCGCGGGCCATGTCGGGGGTGCAATCCTGATGCAGCCGCACCGCTTCGGCGATTTGCTCGCCCACGGTAAACACCGGGTTCAGCGAGGTCATCGGCTCTTGAAAGATCATTGCGACGTCATTGCCGCGCACCGCTTCCATCTGTTCCATCGACGTTGCGGTGATGTCGCGCAGATTGCCATCGCGCCCGGTCAGACGTATCGAACCGCCCGAAATCCGCCCGCCGCCGAATTCGATCAAGCGCATCACCGAAAGCGAACTGACCGATTTCCCAGACCCGGATTCCCCGACAACGGCCAGAGTCTCGCCCGCGCGGATATGGAACGACAGATCCTTGACCGCGTGGAACACGCCATTCTCGCCCCGAAATTCGACGTTCAGTCCTTCGACGCTGATTGTGGGGTCCGAACCGTCCTGTCGTGCTGTCGTCATTGATTATCCTCGGAATCGGGCTGGGACGAATCCTCGTCCGTGTAGAGATAGGGAAAGATCAGCCGCGTCATCGCCGTTGCATCGGACGCGCTTTGATATCGGGCCGTGAACAATGCGGCGATCGCCTCGAACAACGCAAAGGCGGCCAATGCAGAACTGTTCAACACCGGATGCGCCGCAGGTAACCGGATGATCTGGTCGCAGAACTGACAGATCGGGGATTGATCACTGTCGGTAATGCCGATGCAGGGCACGGCAGACGCACGCGCCAGCCGCAGAAACTCGACCGTGGCAACCGAATAGCGCGGCAGGGCCATCGCGATCAGCACGTCATGCGGCCCCATGCGGCCGATCTGCCGCGCGATACGTTCATGCCCCCCACGCCCGTCCAGAATGACGGAGTTACGCAGAAAACCTTCGGTCAGGCCATGGAAATAGGTCAGGCCAAGCGCGCTGCTGCCGAACCCCAGGAACCCCACCTGATTTGCGGCGGCCATCTGATCCACCACATTGTCGCACAACGCCGGGGACAGACCGGCCAATCCGTCAAGATTCCCCGTCGCCGAGGCCAGGGACGCCTTGATCACCTCGGTGCTGGATGATTCCTGCGCGCGGCTGACATTGTCGATCGGGCGCAACAGATCCTGATAGCGCCGAACCGCAATGGCCCGGAACTCGGCATAGTTCTTCAACCCCAACTGGCGCACAAAGCGCGTGATCGTGGGGGCAGAGACCGCGCTGGCCTCGGCAAGATCCTCGATGCCCATCGTTGCGACAAGAAACGGATTGGAAAGGGCGTATTCACCGATACGCTGCTGGTTGGGCGTCAGCTTTGCCCAATGCGCCTCTATCAGTGCCCTCAAATCCGACATCCGTCACTTCACCTCGGTTTCCGTCACAAAAGGATTACAACCGAATCGGCCACTATGTGAAATTATTTTTTCTTCAGTCGTAAATTTCATTCGGATTAATTTCACATCTTGCCAGGCGTGACTACTTTTCAGGCCTTGCGCCCAACCAATCGGCAAGCAGGGGCCGCGTCGCGCCCTTGCGCCCCCGAACTGCGGTGGCCGTGCTCATGGCATTCAGGATCGCCTCTTCGGTCGCCTCGCAAGCGGCGCGGAAGGCATCGTCGATACGGGCGTCGGACATCCGCTCGACGACCGAAACATCCTCGGCCGGCCGATGCGCGATACGGTTTCTGCTGGTAAATCCCAGCACGATGTCACCGCTGCCATTTCCATAGAATGCCCCAAGCCGGGCTATCCCGGCACCAGCCCGTCGGCAGATTCTCGACAATTGCCGATGGTCCACGGGCAGATCCGTGGCCAACACCACGATGATCGACCCCTTTTCGTCCTCATGCGGGACACGCGGATCGGGCCGACGCCCATCTGGCAAGACCAGATCCCCCGCCCGCCCGAAATTCGACAACACAAGTGCGCCCAGCACATGCTCGCGACCTTGCAAGGTCATCACACGCGACGCCGTTCCGATTCCACCTTTGAACCCAAAGGTAATCATGCCGGCACCTGCCCCGACCGATCCTTCCTGCATGTCGGATTGCGCAATTTCAATCGCACGCAAGGCGTCGGCCTCGGATACGGCCATGGCCTGAATGTCCGACAGCACACCGTCATTGCATTCGCAGACGACAGGATTCACGGTCGAGGTCGCCCGCCCGATCGTTGGGTTTTGGGCAACCGCATGCCGGATCAGCGCGTTGCTGCAGGTTCCAACCCCGAAGGTATTGGTCAGCAGGATCGGCGTTTCCAGACTGCCCAGCTCGGCAACCTGCACCAGCCCCGCGCTCTTGCCGAAGCCATTGATCACCTCCACCGAGGCCGTCAACTTGTTCTCGAACAGGTTTCCCGGCTGCGGAATGATGGCCGTGACCCCGGTGTTCACGTCGCCGGATGACAGGGTGACGTGACCGACCTGCACCCCGGATACATCCGTGATTGCATTGCGCTTTCCCGTCGCCATGATGCCCGGCGTGATATCGAACTGTCGGATTCTGGCCATGCCGTTTCCCTTCTAGGTAATGCGTGCGCCGCTGCGCGCAGCCTCCAGATACAGCTTCTGCAATTGCCGTGTCACCGGGCCGGGCTGCCCCGAGCCGATCACGGACGCACCAATCTGGATGACCGGTTGAACAAGGCTGGAAGCACTGGTCAGAAACGCTTCGGCGACATGTGGGATTTCTTCCAGCGCAATCGCCCGCTCGTGCACCGGCATTCCGTGATCCCTGGCGATTGCGATAACCGCCTGACGGGTGCAGCCCGGCAGGATTGCGGTCGAATTGGGACGGGTCACGATCTCGCCATCCCCAGTGACGACAAAGGCAGTGGATGACGCGCCTTCGGTCACGCAGCCATCTTCGAACATCCAGACATCGTCAAACCCGTCCAGCTTTGCGCTCTGCTTGGCGTTCACCTGGCCCAGCAACATGACCGTCTTGATATCGCGCCGCGACCAGCGCGGATCGGGCAGCAGCGCCATTTTTGCCCCGACTTGCTGTGCGGGGTTGCGGTCCAGCTTCTTGGGTTGCGTAAAGGCGACAAAGCCGGGCTTCAGACCTTCGGACGGCAGAAAGTTCCGCTCTTCCGCACCCCGCGACACCTGCATATAGATCGTGCCGTCAGTCATGGCGTTGCGCCGCACCAGCTCGATCTGCATCTCAATGATATCTTCAATCGGCATGGGCATCGGGATATTGATTTCACCCAATGAACGCTGGAGTCGGGCAAGATGAAGATCATTGTCGATCATGCGTCCATCCAGCATCGCCGTCACTTCGTAAATCGCATCGCCGAACAGCAACCCGCGATCCATCACCGGCACAGATGCCTGATGTTCGGGAAAATAGCTGCCATTCAAGAAAATTTGCCGCGTCATTGCCCTGTCCTGAAAAACTCGCGACAAGCTAGGCGCAGCATCAGAATAAGGCCAATGCTTGATCCGGGACCAATTATGCAAGATTTGCATAAGTCCGGAAGCAAACATGAAACCGCGGAGAAATGGCGATGGAATTAAAGTGGTTAAAGGATTTCGTGGCGCTTGCCTCGACCGGCAGCTTTTCACGCGCAGCCGAGATCCGCAACGTGACCCAATCCGCGTTCAGCCGCCGCATCAAGCAACTTGAGGCATGGCTTGGGGCCGATCTGGTCAGCCGCGCAACCCTGCCCGCAGAGCTGACGCCCGAGGGCGTCGCGTTTCTGCCCGTCGCTCAGGGCGCCATCCGCACCATGCAAGAGGCCCGCGCGACAACACAGGCGGCGCGCGCCCAGGCCCGGCCCGTCATCAATATCGCGGCCCTTCAGGCTTTGACGGTGACCACGTTGCCGCGATGGCTGCAACAGCTGGATCGGCAAATGCCCGAGGCCCGGACCCGGTTGATCCCGGATCGCGGCGGGATCGAGGCCAATCTCGACGCGCTGGTCGATGGCGAGGCCGATCTGCTGTTAACCTACGCCCATCCATATGTGCCGATGCTGCTGGACCCTCGCCAGTTCGACTGGATTGCGCTGGATCGTGACGTGATCCAGCCCGTCATGGCGCCCGAGCTGCAAAACGACAGGCTGCGGGCGGTGTTTGCGGGCGATAGCGATGCCGAAATCCCTTATCTCGACTATGGTCATGCATCGTTCTTTGGCACCGCGCTGAAGCGCCTGTTTTCAAGTCGAAAGATGCCGCGCCGGGTCACGCATGAAAGCGCCATGTGCATCGGCTTGCGCGCCCTGGCGCTGGAAGGGCGCGGGGTTTGCTGGTTGCCCGGCTCGTTGATCGCAGACGATCTGCGGCACGGTCGGCTGATCACCGCCACGAACGACCCCGGCTGGCATCTAGAGATCGAGATCCGCCTGTATCGCTGTCGCACACCGCACAATCAAAGCGGTATTTCAGACCCGCTGTGGAACAACCTGCGTCAATTCGCATTGCAAGGGCAGGACAAGCACCGCCCTGCCCCGCAATAGCTTGAACCAAAACCCCAGCGCGACTCTTTCCAGCCGATTGCCTGCAATGCGGTCTTGTCCTGATCCGCCGCATATTCACCGGGGGTTTGCCACACATGGACATTTCCACCGGAAATCCGGACATGCGGCTAGCTCAATATGTTGGCCAGTGCGACTTCATCACCGGAATTGAAGGCATCGACAAAGGCATCCGTCGCCGCGCATGCCGGAGCGATGTCTTGGGGATAGGCCCCTGCATCATTCTTGATGCAATTGTCGACCAGCTCGGCCTGAACGGCCCGCGCTCATCGGTGCCGAGATCAGCGAAAACGCGGCAAAGGCTGTCGCGATAACCAGTTTGATATTCGTGTTTCCTCCTGAAATTCAAACAAGGGTCGGCCCCGCACGGACATGCGACGCCAAGGGCCGGAACGGCCATATATGCGGCTGCATATTCGGGTAGCCCGGGCGAAGTGAGCGTCCGAGGACGTGGTGTAATTTCTGCGCCTTCATCGGTGTAATCCTGGGTGGCCATTGAGGCGTATGATCGAGGTGGAGTTTCAACGAACCCGGTCGTCTGCCCAAGCGCCATGCCGAACAACACCTTCACCGAGAGCCACGTCCATATGGCGGTAACTCTGCTGGTGGCCACGCTTGCCTGTCGGCGCGGCCTCTCAGATCATTTCGGGATCGAACCAGTTCGTCAGCGAGCCCCAGCGCCTGAGCGCTTCATTATAGCCTGGCCAGTTGCTGGTCTTGCAGTTTGGGGGTGTAGGGCTGCCCATGCACCCCAGCTACCAAACTGGATCCATGAGAAGAAAACCCACACGGAATTTTCGCAACAGAGCCTGGCAGAGGCTGTCATGATGGCCATGGCGCCCAAGATGGGACGCCCGCTTGCGCATGAGGTGGTAGTTGATGCATGTCGCACGGCACTGGAACGGAAATTGTCGCTTGCGGATATCCTGAGCCAGAACGAACAGATCGTCGCGACCTTGGGTAGCGAAGAAAAACTGCGCCAGCACTGTGGTCCGGAAGCCTATCTTGGCCTTTCGGGGCCCATGGCAGATCGTGCCATTGCAGCCGTCGTCCGCGACCCGGATGCCCACACCGCATCACCGTAGACGGCGCTTGAAACGGCAGGCGGGTAAGGTGATGCTGGATTTCAAATTGCTGATCGACGGCCAGGAACGCGCAGGAAGCAGCGATCAATGGCAAGAGGTCATCGACCCCGCCAACGGCGGTGTCATCGGGCGCGTTGCCCATGCGACACGCGACGACCTGAACTTGCGCTGACAACCGCATCACCATCGAGATTCACCGTCGCGACCTGCGCCAAGGGACTTCCCCATGGCGCAGGTCGCGAAGAAATTCGCGGGCGCGCTTGGTGCCGGATGCGCCATGCTCTGCAAATCGCCCTAGGAAACGCCCGCGTCGGTGCTGGGCATGTCGCGGGCCTTGCTGGATGCCTGTGTGCCACAGGCGGCGACTTCGGTGGTATCTGGCATCCCTGCCGAGATCTCCTCGTATCTCATTCCGGCCCTCCAAGTCACGAAAGTGACCTTCACCGGCTCGACCCCGGTGGGCAAGCTGCTGGCAGAACAGGCTGGGCGGGCGATGAAACCCGTCACCATGGAACGGGGCGGGCATGCCCCGGTCATCATTTGCGACCATACGGATCCAGTGGCGCTGGCCGATGATCTGGCACAGGCGAAATTCGCAAATGCCGGCCAAATCTGCGTGTCGCCGACACGTTTTTTGTCGAAGACAAGATCCATGACCGGTTTTTGGAGCGTTTTGCCCAGAAGGCCGGTGAAATTCAGGTTGGTCCGGGAACCGATCCCGAAAGCGCCATGGGCCCACTGCTCAGCGAGCGGCGCCTGAACGCGGTTGCAGAGTTGGTCGATGACGCGGTTGCCCGAGGGGCCAAGCTGCACATTGGCGGGTGCCGGATTGGCAATACCGGCGCCTTCTATGCCCCGACGGTTCTGTCCGATCTGGACCCGGACTCGCGCGTTATGCGCGAAGAACCCTTTGGTCCTATTGCCGTAATTCAGCGTTTCAGCGATGAAGCCGAAATGTTGCAGCAAGCCAACGGACTGGAATTCGGACTTTCCAGCTATGTCTTTACCGCAATTGCCGGACGGCAGCGGCGATTGGCCCGGGCGCTTGACTATGGCGTCGTAGGCATCAACGACATCCCCGCCCATATGCCCGAAATTCCCTTGGGCGGATGGAAGGAAAGCGGATACGGCACCGAAGGTGGCCAATCCATCCTTGAACCGTTCCAGAAATCCAAATTCGTCAGCCATCGCTGAGGACCCCGTTTTTTCCGACCTCGATAACCGCGAACGAAAAAGGGGGGCGACTGCCCCCTTTCCCGATTATTCGGCCCGGCTCAGCCGGAAACGTCGATCCGCGGAACCACCGACATCCCGACCCGCATGATATCGGCATTGGCCTGATCGGGATCAACACTGATGCGCACCGGCAGACGTTGCGCGACCTTGGTAAAGTTTCCGGTCGCATTCTGCGCGGACAAGGCACTATAGCTGGCGCCGCTGGCTGGACCGATCGAATCTACTGTGCCGGTGAATTCATGGCCGGGAATGCCATCAACCGAAAACCGGACCGGCTGGCCCGGCCGAACCCGCGCCAGCTGGGTCTCGCGAAAACGCGCCTCGACATAGATATTCTGCAGCGGCACGATCGATGCCAATGTGTTTCCTGCCGGGGCATAGCCCCCCACACGCAGGTTCATCTGCCCGACCGTCCCGGAAATCGGGGCCACGATCATCGTATAAGACAGCTCAAGTTGCGCATTCGCCAACGCAACCTCGGCCTGAGACACAGCCGCCTTGGCGGCATCCTGTTGGGCCGCATATACCTCGATCTGACGGCGGGCCGCATCATGCTTGGCCGTATCGCTGCGCAGCGCAGCCTCGGCCGAAGTCAGGTTCGACAACGCCTCATCCAGCAGGCTTTGCGGTGATGACTTGCGCGCGACCAGCTTGCGAAGACGTTTCTCTTGGGTCTGCGCCAGCGTCAGCGCAGCGTGATCAGCCTCTAGCGTCGCGTTGGCCTGTTCAATCACCAGATCCTGCATATCGGTTTCGGCGCGCAGCATCCTGAGATTCGCGCGTGCCGCATCCAGCGCCGCCTGCGCGGTCTGCACCGCGATCTTCTGATCGCGATCATCCAGCCGCGCAAGGACAGCCCCCTTGTCGACATACTGGTTTTCCTTGACCAGAACCTCGACGACGGTTGCGCTGATCCGAGGCGCGACATTGGTATAGTCTGCCTGAAGATAGGCATCCTTGGTGGATTGAACGCTCCGCATGGCTTCAGGCCGGTTCACAAAGGCGGCTGTGGCCATCACGGCCAGGATCAACCCGCCCAGTATAGAAAATCTTTTCAACATCAGGATTGCTCCGTTTTCACATTGCTGCCGGATCCGGGCGCCGGAACATGCATGAAAAGCAATCCGGCCGGCACAAGCAGCAGCGCCACCCAACCCAGCAGCAGGTATTTGTCAGCGGTAGTCAGCGCCGTAACCTGCGCGGAAATCAGCGCGCTGATATTTGAGACCGGCAAGGGCAGATGATTCTGCACATGACCAAAGTGATCAATCAGCATCGTTTGGTGAAACTGATCGCGCACCAGATCGAACCGTCCGATGATCGCCGCCGCGATCAGCGCGCCAAGCGAACGCAGGCAGTTTACCAAACCCGCAATGAACGGACCTTCGGCGGGTTGCACAACGCTGGTCGTCAGAAACAGCATTGGAATGATCGCAAGGGGCTGACCGAACGCCTGCATGGTCTGAATGAACACGAATTCGTGCCAGGTCCAGCTTGCATCAAGCCGCGACGCCAACAGACAGGACAACCCGATCAGCGCCAGCCCCAATGAAAACAGCGCCCGCCCGTCTATCCACTTTTGATACAGAAGAAACGCAACAGCGGTTCCAATGAACAGCTGCGGCAACGCCACGATCAACCCGATGGGCGCGCTTTGAAGCGGGCGGTAGCCCTGGGTAACAGCCAGAAACTCCATCGGAACCGCTGCGGCGGAATTCATCGCGATCAGCATCAACACGAAGGCCGAAAAGCCCACCGCCAGATTCCGCCGGCCCAGCAACTGAAAACGTATGAAGGGCGCCGGGTGCGACCATTCGCTGGCAATAAAGACCAGAAAACCCAGCGCCCCCGAAATCAGACAGAACCTGAGCAGTGGCGAATTGAACCAATCCAGCCGGTTGCCCTGCGCCAAGCCAATACCAAAACACAGCAACGCAAACAGACCCGCGATCAGACCAAGCCAGTTCACACTGGCAAAGCGGGACCATTTCACCTCTTCTTTCGGCATACCCCAATTCACCAGCGCTGTCGCGATCAGTGCGGCAGGCAGAAACTGCCAGGCTATCCAACGCAAATCCTCGATGCCGTCGCTCCACATCCCGACGCTCCAGATGGCGATATTGGGAACAAAGGTTGCGGTCAGCGAATACAGCGCAAGCCCATAGAGCCGGATCGGCGCAGGCAGCAATTTCATGGCCATCATCATCAACAAGGGCACCAGCGCCCCACCCGCCATGCCCTGCACCAGCTTCATGGCCATCGCGAGTTGCGGGTTCACGACCATGGGCAAAGCCAGCGCAATCAACGCCGACGTCCACAGCACCAGTGTGTGGAAACGGCGCACCGAAAAAGTGACCGCGAACCACCCCGCAAAGGGCATCACCATCAATTCGCCGCTGCAATACAATGTCGCCAGCCACGAGCCGCCATCAATCCCGATGCCCAGTTCTGCGCGAATATCGCCCAAAGCAAGGCTGCCACTGCGACTGATCAGCCCAGAGGCAAGCGCCGAGATGAAGACCCCCGTCAACGCAGCAACCGAACGCAGCGGCAGGCCGGGCGTCGGTGTGGATGTAGCAGAACCGGTCATGTTGCCTTCGCATCGATGGATCATCCGGTAATGCTTGTTACCGAGTTGTAGCTGCGATATGGTAACATATATTACCAAGTCAAGGCCCAAACCGCGAAAGACCGCCAATGAACGACGACGCACCGGATGATGATCCACGCCGCAACGCGATCCTGACGGCGGCAGCCGAGCTTTTCATCGAGAACGGATTTGCCAATACCAGCATCGATGCCATCATCGAGCGGGTCGGCGGCTCCAAGAGGACGATCTATGCCCTGTTTGGCAACAAGACCGGCCTGTTCGAGGCGATCATGCGTGCACACGCGACCCGCCTGTTTGATGAATCAGGCGGTTTTGACGCCAAGGACCTGCCACTGCCCGAACGGTTGGAACGGTTCGCCACAAAATTGCTGCGACTGATCGCGCAGCCGCGCACCATCGGGATTTATCGACTGGTGGCCAGCGAAGCCGGCAGATTTCCTGAACTTGGACGGCTATTTCGCGATCTGGGGCCACGCCAGGGCCGTGTCTGGCTGGCGCAGGTGATTGCTCAGGCGGCACAGGCAGGCGAGATCAAGGCCGCCGACCCAGATGCCGCCGCCCGGCAATTCCTGGGCCTGCTGCGCAGCGATCTGCTATTTGATCTGATGCTCGGACTGCGGGCGACACCGGACGATGATGAAATCGCCGACATCGCCCATGCGGCGACCACGGTCTTTCTGCATGGCGTATCCGTCGACTAGCCGCCGAACCTTGGATCCCGCGATCTGCTTGCGCCCATGCGGCGTTCCATGTTTTCATCCGAGGATGTGTACCGTTCTGGGAAGATGTCCGGGCCACCCCCATGCCAAGGCCCATGCATGGTGGCCGCCCCCCTTGGGTGGTTGATCCAACGCGACCAATCAACATTCCATCCCGGAGACATCCATGCAACCTACCCTTGCCACCAGGGCCGATGGCCTTGACATTCGATGGCCCGACGGCACTGTCGGCGCATTTCCCTTTATCTGGCTTCGCGACACCGATCCCGCAGGTTTTCACCCGCAAACCGGTGAACGCGTTTTCGATCTGACGGCGGTGCAGCTGGACATATCGCCGACCGAGGCGACGCTGGCATCAAACACGCTTGTCGTGAAATGGCCCGATCAGGACACACCCAGCCATTTTGATCTGGATTGGATCAAGGCCCATCGTCCAGGGCAACCACGCCCCGATCCGGCGGACATCACCCCTTTGCCCTGGCGGGCCGAACTGGGCGGCGGTGGCGTGCCGCGCCATTCGGCCGATGCCATCCTGTCATCTGAGTCAGGGTTGTCGGATTGGCTTGCAACCACCAAACGCTATGGCCTTTCTATCGTGACGGGATTGGCAGACACGACGGAAGCCGGAGTCGAAATCGCCCGCCGCGTGGGGCATTTGCGCGAAACCAATTTCGGCCTGACCTTCGAGGTGATGTCCAAGCCGGATCCGAACAATCTGGCCTATACGTCGGACGCACTGCCCCTGCATACGGATCTGACCAATCAGGAATTGCTACCCGGATATCAGTTCCTGCACTGCCTTGCCAATGAGGCCACGGGTGGTGGCTCGACCTTTTGTGACGGCGTGGCGGTGGCAAGGGATCTGCGCGCACAGCACCCCGATGCGTTCAGGGTGCTGTCGGACACCACCGTGCCGTTCCGCTTTCACGACCGCCAGACCGACATCCGTTCGCGCAAGGCAGTGATTACCCTGGATACGCGCGGCGAGGTTTCCGAGATCTGCTTCAATGCCCATCTGGCAGATATTCTCGATCTGGACCCTGCGCTGCTTGCACCATTCTACCGGGCCTATCGGCAGTTCATGCAAATGACCCGCGATCCCGCCTATGGCATCGCGCTGCGGCTGTCGGGCGGAGAAATGGTCGTGTTCGACAATCGCCGCGTCATGCATGGCCGGGAAGCCTTTGATCCGTCGACCGGATTTCGCCACCTGCACGGGTGTTATGTGGACCGGGGCGAATGGGACAGCCGTATTCGCGTGCTGCACCGCCCCCAGGGTTGACCCATTCCCCATCGCGGCTATGGCCCCCATCGCGGGGCCATAGCACATGCCAAACACATGACAGGCCAACCTGCGCTGCGGCATCGGCTTGACAAACACGACCGGCGGGCCTTGAAGGCACCCATGACCCTGAGTGCACAGACCATGCCCGCCGGCAGAAATGACCTGCACCGGTTGCGCCACCAGATGGCGGCAACCGACTGATGTGGTGGATCCCCGTGACCTTGCTGGCAGCGGCCGCACAGACCGGGCGCAATGCGGCGCAACGCGGGCTGACGGCTGAAATCGGCACCATCGGCGCCACAGCCGTGCGATTTGTCTTTGGCCTTCCATTCGCTGTTGCAGCCCTGACGCTTTGGTCGTTCTGGCATGCCATTCCAATGCCCGGCCTGCCCGCGACGGGCTGGTTCCTGCTTGCAAGCGTGGCGCAGATTCTGGCAACGGCACTGATGCTGGCCACAATGCGAAGGCGCAGCTTCGGGGTCACGACCGCCCTGATC
Source organism: Paracoccus onchidii (assembly GCF_028294535.1). Lineage (GTDB taxonomy): Bacteria > Pseudomonadota > Alphaproteobacteria > Rhodobacterales > Rhodobacteraceae > Paracoccus > Paracoccus onchidii. Next base: position 22,701 of record NZ_JAQBIE010000026.1, read on the forward strand.
AAGACCGAGCCGATCAGCGTGGCAATCGTCGGCGCGGTTCTGTTGCAGGATGCCTTGTCCGGCCCGATGTTGGTGGCCATCGCAACAGCGACCTTCGGCGTCCTGCTGATTTCAGGTTTTGAGTGGCGCGGAGGCGCATGGCGCGCAGCCGCATTGGGAATCATTTCGGGTGGACTATTCGGCCTGACCGCGATCGGCGTCCGTGCCGGCGTTCTGGACCTTGCGCATGGATCGAATGTGACGCGGGCGTTGACGGCCTTGGTGGTCACGCAGGCGTTGCAAACGGTGATGATCGTTCTCTGGCTATTGTTGCGCGATCCCGGCGTCTTGCGTGGCATGATGCGCCTGTGGCGGTCATCCCTGGGGGCAGGATTTCTGGGTGCCCTTGCCTCGTTCTTCTGGTTCACGGGATTCAGCATGACCTCGGCCGCGAATGTGCGCACACTCGGTCTGGTCGAGGTGATCATGGCGCAGTTCGTATCCGGCCGGATCATGCGCGAAGGGGTTTCCAAACCTCAGCTGATCGGATTTGGGCTGGTCATCGCAGGGGTCGCCGGACTGATCGCTGCCTCGACCTAGATTTTCGAACCGATCTCTGACGCAACCATTGCGGTCTGTTCAGTGTTCAGACCTCGCCCAACCGCTCATTCGCCTCATCAATTCTGCGCAAACGGTGATGGGCCGCACTGCCGGCCTTGAGGGTCGTGATCGTCACGATCCGATGACACAGATTCAGCACTGCCGCGTGATTGAATTGCGGGCTGGAGGTTTCGATACGGCATCGCCAATGCCATCTGAGCCGTTTATCCGGCGCGCTGCCATCATCCGTCAGCAAGGCAACGGGCGGCCCTGCGCGCACCAACTCGGAAACAACCCTGTCGGTATTGGCCGCCCTTCGCCGCAGCGCAACCATCACGACAAGATCGTCCGGCGTCATTTCAGCGGTGTATTCACCCAGGCTTTCCCCTGCCTGCGGAATGACCGCCACGGCCGGAACAACCTTCAGCAACTGCCAATAGAGATAGTCCGCAAAGACCCGACTGATCCGATACCCGATCAGCCAGACCCGGCGCGCGGACAATATCGCATCGGCAAGCTCTGCGATCTCTTCGGCATTCAGGCGATCGAGTGTCCAGGCGATATTCGCCATTTCCTGATTGAGTATATCGGCAAGCGGGTCATCCTCGACGCCACGCCCGGCATGGGCGATGAAATGGCGCGATCCGGTTTGACGTTCATCACGCGCCGCCCGACGCGCGGCCTCATAGGTATCGAAACCGATCCGGCGGACAAAGCGCGACACGGTTGCCTTCGACACACCGCTGAGTCGGGCAAGCTCCTGCGCGTCATACGCGGCAAGATCACCGGGGAAATCCAAAAGAAACTCCGCGAGCTTCGTCTCGGCCCGATGCAGTTCGGGCAGAGCCGCACGGATTCGCCCCAGAAAGCCGGGATCGCGATCAGAAAGAAACTGTGGTTCCATATGAATATACTTGATCGATGCGGGCGAGATTGGCAACCAACACTTCCCTGCCAACGCGGTGACGCACTGACAGAACGATTCTTGCCGCCATAAAGGACCGCAGGCTTTCAATCCTGCGTGATTGCCCGGCAATATGGGTGCGATTTGCACAAACTGGATGCGAAACTTCAGTTTCTTTCTTTGCTAATTAGAAACTGGAATTTCGTATCTTGGTGATTTCGCCGCTCTCATGGAACTATGATTTCATGAACAGAGAGAGCATCCCCATGAACCGCAAAACCTTTCTTGCCACGATGGCTGCCATCTTCGCAACCACCGCCCTTCCCGCCTTCGCCCAGGACGACTGGCCCGAACGCCCGGTGCGCATTCTTGTTTCCTTTCCACCCGGAGGTTCATCCGATCTGGTGGCACGCCTGCTGGCGGAAAAGCTTTCCGTCAGCCTGGGTCAGCAATTCGTCATCGAGAACAAGCCCGGCGCCGCCGGAACCGTCGCGGCACAGGCGCTGCAACAGGCGCAGCCCGATGGCTACACCCTGATGCTGTCGAATCTGACACCTTTCAATGTCGCCCCTGTCCGTTTTCCCGATACGCCCTATGATCCGATCGCGGATTTCGATCACATCACCTATGTCGGCACCGTGCATCTGGGATTGTTCGCCGCGCCAAGCGCCGAAATCACAGATCTGGACAGCCTGGTGAACATGGCGCGATCCCAACCCGGCCTCCTTGAATATGGCAGCTCGGGCGTCGGTTCATGGGGGCATGTCATTGCCGAACAGTTCCAGGACGAATCTGGCGCGGAGCTGTTTCACATCCCCTACAAGGGTTCCGGCCCGATGCGGCTCGACTTCATGGGCGGCGTGGTGCCGACGATCTTCGATGCCGTGCCACAGAACCTGCCCGCCGTCGCCGAGGGCACGGCAATACCCTTGGCCGTTTCCGCACCCGAGCGGATTGCGTCATTGCCTGACGTGCCGACCTTCATCGAGGCAGGTTATCCGATCGAGGCCGAAAACTGGCTTGGCGTCTCGACGCCTGCCGGCGTCCCCGCCGCAATCAAGGCAACACTTGACGCCGCCTTGACCGACGCGATGGCATTGCCCGAAGTGCAGGCACAGTTCGACACATGGGGACTGATCAGGGAACCCAAGTCCAACGAAGCATTCAGCAGCTACGTTCAGGATCAATTGACCCGCTGGACCCCGCTCGTTCAGGCGGCAACGCAATGAGTGCATTAATGAAGATCGCGATATTCTTCGTGGGCGAAGTGCAGGATGCAGGCTTTAACGCGTCGGCTTTGGCAGGGGTTCGGCGGGCCATGCAGGACCACGCGGCCGATATCAGCTGTGTCTCGGGTGTGCGCTATGATCAGGACGAAATCCGCGCCCGCCTGGCGCAGATCGTCCCAGAGATCGACGGGTTGGTGTTCATCGGGGGGCAGGGCAACATCGCCACCCCCGAGATTGCAGCCCGCTACCCCGACAAGCGCTTCGCCATCGTGCAAGGCCAGATAACCGGGCCGAATCTGGCCAGCTATGACGTTCGCCAGGAAGATTCGGCGTTTCTGGCCGGCGTTCTGGCCGCACAATTGACCAAGACGGGCACGGTCGGCCATCTGTCGGGCCATCGGGTCCGTCCGGGCCTGAAGGGGCGCGCAGCCTTTGTCGCAGGCGTTGCCCATGCACGACCTCAGGTCAGGGTGCTGACGGGATTTTGCGGGACGCAGGATGACAGCTCGGTCACACGGAAATGGACCGACGGCTTGATCGCGAACGGCGCCGACGTGATCTTCACCATGCTCAACGCAGCGCGCGCCGGCGCCATTGACGCCTGCCGCACAGCCGGGATCAAACAGATCGGCAACGCGCTTGATTGGGTGGAACAGAACCCCGAAGTCTTTGTCGGCTCTGCAATGGCGCGCATCGACATCGGTGTGACAACCGCGATCTCGGATATGATAGAGGGCCATATCCCGACCGGGATCACCGAATTCGGACTGACCTCCGGGGATGTCGTTTCACTGCGTGTCGCCGCAGACATTCCGCCCAAAGCCGCACAGGCCGTCAGCGATGCCGCACGCAGGATCCGGACCGGTGAGATTGAAGTTCCTGACGAATATGATGGCCCGGAATTTCAACTGGATGTGACACCATGCGACATCTGATTTCACATGCCGGCCCGCTGATCATGCTGTCGGCAGGGCTGTTTTTTTCCGTTGGGGCTGTGACATCGCTGGATCTGGGGTCGTTTCGCCGCATGGGGCCGGGCGCCTTCCCGCTGCTTGTCGGGGGGTTGCTGTGCCTTCTGGCCCTGATCGGGCTTGTGCAAAACCTGCGCCACCCCCTGCCGGTCGATCACGCCGACCCGGTTGCCGTTCTGGGCGTGACGGGCGGGGTGGTCGGATTTGCGCTGCTTACGCCGCTACTGGGCGTGCTGCCGGCCACCTTCATTGCCGTCTTGACGACAGCGGCAGTGATTCCCGGTTTTCGCTGGCCAATGCGCCTTGCCCTCGCGGCGGGCGTAGCGGTCGGAGTCTGGCTGATCTTTGTGCTGTGCCTTGGCATCCCCTTTACCGCCATCAAGGGGATCTAGATTTGGACCTTCTTCACAATCTTGCACTTGGCCTGAACACGGCCGCGACGATGCAGAACCTGATCTACTGTTTTGTCGGCGTGTTCCTTGGCACCTTTATCGGCGCCCTGCCCGGGGTCGGCCCCTTGGCTGCGGTCGCGATGTTGTTGCCCGTATCCTTTTACCTTCCCCCGGAAACGGCATTGGTGATGTTGGCAGGGGTGTATTACGGAGCCGAATACGGAGGTTCGATTGCCTCTATCCTGCTGAACATACCCGGCACCCCATCTGCGTCAGTCACGTGTATCGACGGCTATCCAATGGCCCAGCAAGGCCGGGCGGGGGTTGCGCTGTTTTCAACGGCGATGGCGTCTATGTTCGGGGCACTTTTCGGGGTTGTTGTGATGGTGCTTCTGTCGCCAAGGCTGGCGGAATTCGCGCTGTTGTTTCAGCCGGCCGAATATTTCTCGGTCATGGTTCTTGGTCTTGTCGCCGCCTCGATTGTCAGCACCTCGGGTGTGGTGCGTGGACTGATGATGGTTTGTCTGGGCATCTTGCTGGGCACGATCGGCGTGGATGTAAATTCGGGCGAGACCCGCTTCACAGGTGGCATTCCACAATTGCGGGACGGCGTTTCGCTGGTGGTGGTGGCGATGGGACTGTTCGGCGTTTCCGAGGTCATTACTTCGATGCGCGGCACAACCCAAAGCTATGCCGGCGCGGGCATGATCGGGCGCATGTTTCCCAACAGGGATGAATGGCGCCGCAGCTTCATGCCTGCGGTGCGTGGATCGGCCATAGGCAGCTTTTTCGGCACGCTTCCCGGAACCGGCCAGACAGTCGCAAGCTTTGTTGCCTATGCCCTTGAAAAGCGGCTGAACAAACGCGCCGATCAGTTTGGAAAAGGCGCAATCGAGGGTGTCGTCGTGCCGGAATCAGCCAATAACGCGGCCGCCCAGACCGCATTCATTCCAACGCTGACCCTTGGAATCCCGGGATCGACGACGATGGCTCTGATGCTGGGCGCCTTGATGATCCACGGCATCACCCCCGGCCCAAGGATGATCTCGGAACATCCAGAGCTGTTCTGGGGCCTTGTCGTCAGCTTTGTGTTTGGCAACATCTTCCTGCTGATCCTCAACATTCCGTTGATCGGATTATGGGTGCGGCTGTTGCGGGTGCCGCACTACTTCCTTTACCCGGCGGTCATCGTACTGATCTGCGTCGGCGTCTATTCCATTTCGAATTCACTGACCGACATCTGGGCAACACTGGCCTTTGGTCTGGTTGGCTATGTCTTGCGACTGTTCCGGTTCGAGCCTGCACCCATGCTGATCGGATTTGTTCTGGGCCCGATGATGGAAGAATATTTTCGGCGCGCCATGCTGCTGTCTCGGGGCGATGCGACCGTGTTCTTCACACGACCCGGAAGTGCGGCATTGCTATTGGTGGCGATACTGATGCTATGTGCCACAATGCTGCCCTGGCGGCGCTGGCTGACGGCCGGGTTGAGCAGGCGCAGGCAGGCCTGAGGCCGGGTCAATATTCTATGGCATCCAGAAATCGCTGCTGCGCAGTATCGAGATGGCGCTCCAGAAGCTGCGCGGCGCGTTCGGACTGACACGCGCCGATGGCATCAAGAATTTCCAGATGCTCGGCAAAGGCTTCGCCATGGCTAAGATACCGCGGCGGCAATTGCAGGCGCACCAGCATCTGCCTGGCTTCAAGATTGCGAAAGATATCGTCGATCAGGCTGCTACGCAGCGCGCCCAGAAACGTCTGGTGCAGATCCCAGTCCAACTTGGTGCGACGTCGCACCAAAGCCTGCCGTTGCTGCGGGGTTTCCATCGGCGCCTCCATCACCTCTCGGGTTTTGCGCCGCAGGGCGTCGATCACGGCCGGATCATGATCAGAGGCATAGGCCCGGACCGCCGGAATTTCGACAAGCTTGCGCAGCTGATAGATTTCCCGCACCTCATCAGCCGTGATTTCGTGCAGGATAACGCCCTTCTTGGCGATCAGCTCGACGATACCCTCGCCCTCCAGCCGCTTTAGCGCCTCGCGAACGGCGGTAATGGTCGATCCCGTCGCATCGCAAATCTCTCGTTGTGTGACCAGCCTGCCGGGCCGGAACACGCCTTGCATCAGGCATTTCAGAAAACGCTCATAGGCCCCGGATCGCTGGACTTGCGCCTGCTGGCCCGGATCATCCCCAATGAGGTCTTGCATGTCACTGGCCACAGACATTCTCCAACTTCCCGGCTGCTTTTCCGACATCGCCATCAAGGGATGCGACGGCTGCGATTGAAATCATGAAAATGATAATTGACTTACAAGGCTGGAACTGTCAAATCTTTACTAAGCTCTCAGCTGGGGTCTTATAAAAACCCCATCTGATCATCATGGGGAGGGGACCGTGATTCGAAACGAATCCAACAGTTTGCGCGGCGACATCCGTGGTTTCTCCAAAGGATTCGGAAAACGCGCTGTCACCAAATCTTACCCCGCCCAAAGCATTTCGCGCCGTCCCCTGAACCGGATTACAGGCACATATGACACATACTGAGGCATTCTTTGGCTACCCACGATCATGCGGGCGTTCGGGCATTCGCAATCACCTGTTGGTGCTGAACTGCACAGGGCTGACCGACGCGGCGGCACGCCGCGTTGCCGCCGCCTTGCCCGGCACTGTCTTCGCCGGAACGATGTATGGCATGGGCATGGTCGGCGAGGATGCCGCATTTCACACTGCGGCGCTGACCGGAATGGCGACACATCCAAATTGTGGCGCTGTGCTTTTGATCGGCGCCGATCGCACCCGCCTCGACCAGATGATTGCTGCCTGTCAAGCCGCTGACCGCCCGTTCGCGGCCCTCGGTCTGGACGATACAGGCCATGACGCATATTTGCTTTCACAGCGGGCGATATCCCGGGGTGCGCAGCTTTTGCGCGACCTGTCCGCCATGCGGCCAGAACCCTGCCCTATCTCGGACCTGTTTCTGGCCATGGAATGCGGATTGTCGGACCCTTCATCGGGCCTGGCTGCCAATCCGCTTTTGGGACAGGTCGCGGATTGGCTGGTTGACGCGGGCGGCACCGTAGTTCTGGGCGAAAGCATCGAATGGCTGGGCACCGAAGACGCGCTGGCCCGCCGTGCAGGTTCGCCCGAAATCGGCGCAAGGTTGAAACGGGCCGTCGCGGACCGGCTGGCACTGGCGGATGCCGCGGGGCTGGATCTGCTGGGCACGAACCCCAATGCGGCCAATATCAAGGCCGGGCTGAGCACCATCGAGGAAAAGGCCAGCGGCGCGGTTCTCAAGGCGGGCAGCCGACCGATTCAATCGGTTCTCGCCTATGCCGCGCCCCCGGAAACCACCGGGCTGCATCTGATGGACGCCCCCAGCTATTCCCCTGAATCACTGACCGGTTTCGTCGCGTCGGGGGCCCAGATGGTTCTGTTCACCACCGGGCTGGGGAACAGCTATTGCAGCGCGATCGCGCCGACGCTGAAGGTCACGGCCAATGCCGGAACGGCCCAGAAACTGCCCTGCCAGATTGATTTCGATGCATCGGGGGCGTTTACCGGTCGCTCGCTTGCGCAATTGACCATCGATCTGGTTGCGCAAGTGACGGCAACAGCCTCGGGCCAGCGGACATTCGGCGAAATCATGGGCGAAGGCGCGGAATCCATCAGCCGTTTCGGAGCCGCAATATGACGATCCCCGCCTATCAGATCCACCCCGACGACATGGTTGCCTATATGCTGCGAGAGGCGCCCCGGGGTGCCACCGTCGCAACCCCGAACCGGACCCTTCTGGCCCGTGCCGATATTCCCGTTTTTCACAAGATCGCCCTGCATGACATTGCGGCGGGCGACACCGTCTGGCGCGGCGGATGGCCGATTGGCCACGCCACCCGCAACATTCCTGCCGGTGCCCATGTGCATACACATAACCTGGCCAGCGCCTATTCCAAGACAAGGAAGATCACATGACCATTCTGCCACGAAGTCTTGAAAAAGGACGCGCGTTCAAACGAAAGCTGGCCGAAGGTCAGGCGGTCTCGGGTGCCTGGTCGACGCTTGGTTCGCCCGAGGCGGCCTGCCTGATGGCTGCAGCCGGGCTGGATTACATTCTGGTCGATCTGGAACATGGGCGCGGCGGTCTGGATGGACTGGCCGCGCAGGTTCAGGCGCTGGCTGCCTTTGACACAGCGGTCATGGTGCGCCTGCCTGATCATGATGCCGGAAACGTCAAGCGATGTCTCGACCTTGGCGCCAATTGCCTTCTGGTGCCGCAGGTCGATACGCCCGCCACCGCCCTTGCCATTCTTGACGCGGCGCTGTTCCCGACCGATGGCCATCGGGGCGTGGCCGTCGGGGCCATTCAGGCCGCGAATTGGGGATATGAAGCGGATTCCTATTTCGCCCATGCCAATGATGCATTGACCGTACTTGTCCAGATCGAGTCACCGACCGCAGTGGAAAATCTGAACGATATTCTTGCCATCGGGCGGCTTGACGGAATTTTTGTCGGTCCGAACGATCTGTCGGCGTCCATGGGGCTGTTTCGCCAATACGACCACCCCGCCTTTCGCGAAGCCTTCGATCAGGTCTTTGACGCGACGCTGACTGCCGGCAAGGTTTTTGGCGCCCTGCCCGCACCGGGTCTGGCGGTGCAGGATCTGGTCGGGCGTGGCGCACAGGTGGTCCCTGCCGGATCGGATCAAAGCATGCTGCGCAGCGGGGCGCAGGGATTGATCACCGAACTGCAAATGACACGAGGTGCACCATGACCGGTTCAGACACCCGCCCGGCCGTGCTGCCCGTCACCACGAACATGCCCTGTAAACATGTGTTTGAAACCCATGACCCAGCCCATGGAACGCTGGTCGGGCGCTATGGCACGGCAACGCCCGAGCAGATTTCACAGGTTCTCGACCATGCCCGTGGGGGCTTTGCCGATTGGTCAGTCCGAACCGCCAATGAACGCTGCGATCTTCTGGCAACCTGGCTGGAACGGATCGAGGAACAAGCCGAGCAACTAAGCCACGAGATGACCGCAGAACAGGGCAAGCCCTTGGCGGAATCGCGGGCAGAGATCGGCAAATCCCTGCGCGAGGCCCGTCAGATGCTTGGCTTTGCCCGCGCTCATGGCGGCACCTCCATGCCCGGTCGCGCGCCAGGTTGGAGCAATACCATCCTGCGCCGTCCGCGCGGCGTCGTTCTGGCGATCACGCCGTGGAACTTTCCGGTGCTTACGCCGCTGCGCAAACTGGTGCCTGCGCTGGCCACCGGAAACACCGTTGTGCTGAAGCCATCGGAATACACACCCGCCGCCGCAATGCGCATCGTTCAGGCCGCCCAAGGAGTCCTGCCTGACGGGGTGCTTTGCCTTGTCAACGGGGCCGCTACAGTCGCCGAACGGCTGGTCGCGGCGAATGTGGACGCGATTTCCTTTACCGGATCGGTGCCGACGGGCCGCAAGATCGGGGCCGTTGCAGGTGGCAACCTTGTGCCGGTCTCGCTTGAACTGGGCGGCAAGAATGCCGCGATCATCGACAAGACGGACGATCTCGATGCAGCTTTGGACGCCGTGACCGCCGCGGCGTTCCAATGCTCGGGTCAGCGTTGCACCGCAGTCAGCCGCGTGATCGTTCATGCCGATATCTATGACGCCGCCTGCACGGGGCTGGTTAATCGCCTTGCCGCCTTGAAGCCGGGACCAGGCAGCGCCGAGGGCACCACGCTTGGGCCGATCACCACCCCGGCGCAACTGGACAAGATCACCCGCCTCGTTCGGGCCGCACAGCTGGACGGTGCCGGGCTGCTGACAGGCGGTCATCGCCTGACGCCGAAAGAGGCACCTGACGGACAGTTCTTTGCCCCCACGTTGCTGGCGACCGATGACCCGGAGAACCCGGCATTTCAGGACGAGATCTTCGGCCCCGTCCTGACCATTTCCCGCTTTCACAGCGATAACGAGGCGATACGCCTTGCGAACGCGACCGCCTACGGGCTGACCAGCGCGATTTTCACCGACCGACTGGCATTTGCACGCCGGGCGATGTCCGAACTGATGACCGGCATGATTCACGTCAACCACGGCACCGCGCCCGACGACAACATGCCCTTTGTCGGGATCAGGGCATCCGGCCTGGGCACCGGTTCGGTCGGCGCCTCGACCCTTGATTTCTACACGACGGAACACGCCGCCTATGTGGCCGGCTAAAGGAGCATTCATGAAATTCACCGATATCGAGATCCGCGCCTGCCGCCACGAACCAGACCAGCGCTATAGCCTGAAAGACGGAAAGCCGATCGATTTCGAGTTTCTCGCCATGAGGTTCCAAACCGATGAGGGCCTGAGCGTCGAAACCTTCGGTTTTGCCGGACGCAGTGCATTGGCGATGGGGGCCGTGTCGGCAGAGCTTCTTCGCCCGTTTTTCATCGGCCGCGATCCGGATTACCGCGAAAAGCACTGGCATGATTACCGACGCTTCAACCGGGCATGGAATTTCACCCCGGCCTATGCCTATGCGCCCTATGACATAGCCTGCCATCTGGCTCAGGCCCAGGCGGCCGGCCTGCCGTTGTATAAACATCTGGGTGCGGTGCGCGATGCGGTTCCGATCTATGGGTCCTCGTTGACGCTTGCGACGCCAGAAGCCTATGCCGAAGAGGCCAAGGCCCTGCAGGCAAAGGGCTGGGCGGCTTACAAGCTGCACCCCCCGGCGGATCTGGAGGTGGCATTCGAGGCCCATCGCGCCTGCCGCGCGGCCGTCGGCCCGGATTTTCGCCTGATGTCGGATCCCGTCAACAACTTCAACTTTCAGCAAAACCTGCATTTCGGCAAGATGCTGGAAGAATTGAATTATTACTGGCTGGAAGAACCGATGTTCGATGAATGCCACGGATCCATGCGGGAACTTACGCGTCAATTGCGCATCCCGATCGTGGGCGGCGAAACGGCGGAAAATCACCCCGCAGGCGTCGCCGAACTGGTGGCGACGCGTGCCGTCGATATCGTGCGCGGCGATGCGTCCTGGTCGGGCGGCATCACCGGCCTGATGAAAACCGCGCATCTGGCTGAAGCGCATGGGATCAACTGCGAGATCCACACCGCGATCTATCATCCGCTGGAATTGGTGAACCTGCATTGCGCCGCCGCCATCCGCAACAATGAGTTCTTCGAGGTCCTGGTGCCCGAACACCTGTTCGCCATCGGCCTGAAAGACCCGATAGACATTCGCGACGGCCAGGCGCATCTGCCCCAGGCCCCCGGCCTTGGCATCGCGCTGGACTGGGACTTTATCGACAATGCGACGCTGAAGGTGTTGTGATGGCCAGCACCGGCATTCAGGCACGCATGATCAACGAGGAACGCCAGCAACGCTGGCGCCGGTTCGGGATCTATGCCGCACTGACCATCGTGACGATCATCCTGGTCTTTCCGATCCTGTGGATGATCTCGGTCTCGCTGAAACCGACGACTGAAACCTTTTCTCTGCCGCCCCGGTTGTTGCCCGAAGAATTTCACTGGGGCGGATATGCCAAGGTCCTGAGCGATCCCAAGTTCCGGACATTCCTGATCAACAGTTATATCGTCGGGTTGGCCGTGACATTCCTGTCGCTGGTGATTGGCACATTGGCGGCCTTTGGCTTCTCGCGGTATCGCTTTTTCGGGGACCGGGTGGCCAAGTTGTTCGTGATCACGACCCAGATGGTGCCGACCATCACGCTGCTGATCCCCTATTTCGGTGTGATCGTCTTTCTGGGGCTCTACGATACGCTTTGGGGCCTGATCCTGACATATCTGACCTTTGCCCTGCCCTATTCCATCGTCATGATGAACGGCTATCTCGATACCATTCCCAAGGATTTCGACGAGGCCGCCACGATCGACGGCTGTTCACCGCTTGGGGTTCTGGTCCGGGTCTTGCTGCCGGTGGCGGTGCCGGGGATCATCTCGACCGCAGTCTATACCTTTCTTCTTGCCTGGAACGAGTTCCTGTTCGCGCTGGCGCTGACCCGGTCGATGGAAATGCGCACGGTGCCGGTGGGCATCTCGATGATGGTGGGAGAATTCGGCCTGAAATGGGATGAGATGATGGCCTTTTCAGTCATCGGATCACTGCCGGTTCTGGTCCTGTTCATGCTGGTTCAGCGATTTGTTGTCGGCGGGCTGTCCGCAGGCGGCGTCAAGGGTTGAGGAGCCCGACAACCGGGGCGGGCGGCCCCGGACACAACATGGAGGAGATTACAAATGAACAAGTTTCGTCTGTCCGCATGGACATTCGCAGCCGCAACGGCGCTGACGCCCTTCACCACTCAGGCGGGGCAGATCGAATGGTTGCAATGGTTCGCCGCCGAAGACACCAGCGGATATTATGACCAGCTGGTCGCGGATTTCGAGGCCGCGCATCCCGATATCACCGTCAAGCTGGTCACCCAGCCTTTTGGCAAGGTTCGCGAAAGCATCGTCACCGACAACGCCATTGGCGTCGGGTCCGATGTTCTGGGGCTGAATATGCCGTGGACCAAGGAATTTCTGGACATCGGCATCCTTGAACCTCTGGACGAATACCTGACCCGCGAAGGCAACAGCTTTGCCGCGGGCGATCTGGTCGAGGCGCCATTGGGCAAGATCGAAGGCCATACCTGGATGGTGCCGCTGAATGCCTTTCCCTTCGTGATGCATGTCAACATGGGTTTGGTCCGGCAGGCCGGGTTCGAGGCGCCCCCCACCACATGGGAGGAATTTGCCGAACAGGCCAAGGCCATTTCTGCGCTGGAGGATGGCATCTCTGGCATCGGCATGCCGTTTTCCTCGCAGCCGCCATCGAACGGGCCGATCCTGACCTTCCTGCCGCTGCTTTATGCAAATGGGGGGCGCATCATGGACGGCAGCACTCCTGATTTTGACAATCCCAAGGTCGTCGAAACACTGCAACTGCTCAAGGACATGCAGGATGAGGGTGGCATCGCGCCGGGTGCCGCATCGCGGACCGGTGGCGTCGACCTAGAGGAATTCATCGCCGGTCGCACAGGCTTTCTGATTTCACCCGGCGTGCATTCCAGCGCGATTACCGGGCGCAACGCCGAGCTTGACTATACGCTTGTGCGGGTGCCTTCGAATGGCGAACAGGCCTATCGCGTCCACGGGTGGGAACTGGGGATCTCTGCCAGCAGCGACAACAAGGACGATGCCTGGACGTTCGTGAACTACCTTCTGTCGCCCGAAGTCAACGCTCAGGCGGCCCAGGCGGCAAACGCATTGCCCGGAAATCTGAAGGCACTTGATGTCGTGCGCGAGGGGGCGGATCCGACGCTGATCAAGCAGATCGACATCCTCGAGGGCGACACCCCGGTAGAGGAAATGCGCCAGTCCCCCAAAGCCGCCGGAAGCTGGGCCGTCATGACGGAAGAGATCCAGGCCATGCTGCGCGGCGACAAGACACCGGAAGAAACCGCCGCCGCCGTACAGGCGCGCTGGCTTGAACTCGCCCAATAAAATGCAGGGGCCGGGCATCGCCGGTTCTTGCCCGGCCCGATTTCGCAGAAGGACGAACCAGTGACCTCAATGTTTCGCCATATGACCACGCGGGGCACGCCTTACCTTTTCCTGTTGCCAGGGTTGGTGATCCTCGGGGCGCTGTTGTCGGTGCCGCTCTACAAGGTGGTTGAATATTCGTTGTATGACAACGTGATCGTTGAACGCGAACCGACATTCGTGGGCCTCGACAACTATGCCAATCTGCTGTCGGATTCCGGCTTCTGGAGCGCCGGCCTCAACACCATCGTGTTTACCGTGGGATCGGTTCTTGGGCATATGGTCGTCGGGATCGGGCTGGCTCTGCTGGTCAACGCAGATATTGCCCCGCGCGCCCGAACCTTTTTCAGGTCGATGCTGATCCTGCCCTGGATCTTTACCGCCGTTGTCGTCGCGTTGAACTGGCAATTGCTGCTGAACCCATTCGGGCTGGTGAACTATGTGCTGCAATGGCTGGGCCTGGTATCAGAGCCGCTGGACTGGCTAGGCAATCCCGATCTGGCCATGTGGTCGCTGCTGCTGATCTCGACCTGGCGTGGGTATCCATTCATCATGGTCAGCTTTCTGTCCGGCCTGCAAACCGTTCCGAAAGAACTGTACGAAGCCGCCGAAATCGATGGTGCCGGGTTCTGGCACAAATTCTGGCATGTCACATTGCCCCAGCTGAAGCCGGTCATTTTCGGTGTCGCATTGCTGGATCTGATCTGGACCTTCCAGCTGTTCCCATTGGTCTGGCTGTCGACGGGCGGCGGCCCCGGTCGCGCGACCGAGGTGCTTTCCACGCTGACCTTCCGGCTTGGCTTTGTTGATTTCCAGTTTGCGCAAGCCGCCACCGTTGCCGTCTCGATCCTTATCATCTCGGCCGCCTTTACGTTGCTTTACCTGCGCAACGAAGCGCGCCGCCTGTAAGACCCGGAGTATTCATGTCACGCATCGAAATCCGAAATCTCGTGAAAATGTATGGCGCCCACAAGGCCCTGCACGGGATCGACATATCCATCCAGCCGGGCGAATTCTGCGTCCTTGTCGGCCCGTCGGGCTGTGGCAAGTCGACGACGCTGCGCATGGTGGCCGGACTAGAGACCATCTCGGGCGGTGAAATCGCCATTGGTGAACGTGTGGTCAACGGCCTGCGCCCCAAGGAACGCGGAATCGCGATGGTGTTTCAGAATTACGCGCTCTACCCGTCCAAGACGGTTTACAACAATATGGCGTTCTCGCTGCAATTGTCGCGCATGCCGAGGGACGAGATCGATCGCCGCGTCCGTGAGGTCGCGGAAATCCTGGAACTGACGCCATTGCTTGACCGCAAACCGGGTGCCTTGTCGGGCGGGCAACGCCAGCGCGTCGCCATGGGCCGCGCGATCGTGCGCGACCCCGAGGTGTTTCTGTTCGACGAACCGCTGTCAAATCTGGATGCCAAGCTGCGCGGTCAGATGCGGGCGGAAATCAAACGGCTGCACCAGCGGCTGGAAAACACGATCATCTATGTCACCCATGATCAGGTCGAGGCGATGACCCTTGCCGATCGTATCGTCATCATGCGGGACGGGCGCATCGAACAACAAGGCACCCCGGACCAGATCTTTCACGATCCCGACACCGTATTTGTCGCGGGTTTCATGGGCAGCCCGCCGATGAATCTGGTCGAATGCATGGTCACCCCAACCGGGCTGAAACTGGGCCAGAACGACATCGCCTGTGCCACCCCCAGCAGCCTGCGGGCCGGCGACAGTGTGATCTGTGGTATCCGCCCCGACGACATCCGGCCCTCGGCGGACCTGCCTGCCGGGGCTTCGATCACCCTGCCGGTCAATCTCATCGAACAGTTGGGAACCGAGAAACTGGTGCATTTCATGGTCGGAGAACACGCCCTGATCGGCAAGACCGGTGGACGCACCAGTCTGACCGAAGGTGCGGCGCACCCTTTGTCCTTCGACATGGCGCATGCCTATTTCTTTGATCCCAAAACCGAAAAGCGTATCCGATGAATCCGCCCGTGAAACCCGTAGGGCTGGGTTTTGGCCTGTTGGGCACCACGAATGCGGCCCCGATTTCGGATGCCGAGGCCGAACGCATGATGGCCGCCGCCTGGGACATGGGCATTCGCCGATTTGACACTGCACCTTTATATGGCGGCGGGCTGTCCGAAGAACGGTTGGGCCGGTTGCTGCGGGGGCTGCCCCGCGCGGATTACATGCTGTCATCGAAGGTCGGACGGTATCGAGATTACGCTGCGGCTGTTTCCAACCCGATGGACAACCCCGGGGACTGGCGCGACTATTCGCGGGACGCGACCCTGCGCGCCATCGAAACCAGCCTGTCCCGGCTTGGCACGAACCGGCTGGACATCGCCTTTGTCCACGACTGCGACGACAATATCGACGAGGCATTGGAAGGCGCTCTGCCCGCATTGGCCGATCTGAAATCGCAAGGCGTGGTCGGGGCCATCGGCTGCGGCAGCAATGTGGCGGCCACGCATCTGGCATTGCTGCACCATTCCGATCTGGATGTCTTGATGGTGGCGGGCCGGTTCACCCTGCTTGACCAGACGGCGGCCAAGGATCTGTTTCCCATGTGCCTGTCACGGGGCATCGATGTCGAACTGGCCGCGCCATTCAATTCGGGCATTCTGGCCACCGGCGCCGATCACCCCTCTACGCGCTTCGATTACCAGCAACCCGGTGTGGAAATCCGCGCCCGTGTTCGCAAGATCGAAGCCGCGTGCGCGGCGCAGGGTGTGTCGCTCAAGCGCGCAGCCCTGCATTACAGCGCGGCCCATCCGGCCGTAACGCGGCTGGTGCTGGGCCTGACGGAACCGACAGGGTTGGCCTCTAACCTAGAGGATCTGAGGCATATCCCCCCTGCGGACCTGTGGCGCAATCTGGACGAGCTGGGCATCCCGGCCCCGACGAAAGGCATATGACATGACCATCCCGGCCGTCGATTCCCATGTTCACATCTGGGACCGAACCCGAGGCGAAACATTCATCGCGGAACAGCAGTTCCCGGCACTGATCGACAAGGCTTTCATGCCCGAAGATCTTGCCCCGATACTGGCCGCAACCAATGCGGACAGCGCCGTTCTTGTGCATGGGCCGGCCACGGTTGAACATGCGATGTACTGCCTTGAACTGTGCCATCGGCATCCGATGTTCCGTTCGGTCATCGGATGGGTCGATCTGCGCGCACGGGACTGCGCCGATCAGCTTGCCCGACAGGCCGGCGATCCGGCCTTTCGCGGGGTACGCTTCACCCCCCTGCTTGATCCCGAACCCGCAAAGTATCTGCAAAGCGATGCCGCACGGGCGACATGCGCCTCGTTGCGCGACCACGGAGCCATTGTCGAAATACTTGCCCCGCCCATCCATGCCGCCGCCGTCGGCGCGCTTGCCGCGGCCTATCCCGATCTGAATGTCGTGCTGGCGCATTTCGGCCTGCCTGATGAAAACCCGGACAGCTTCCCGGCCTGGCGCGCCACCATGCAACGGCTTGCGCGTTACCCGAACCTGCATGTCAAACTGTCAGGATTGCCGCTTGCCGGTCACCGCGACCCCGGCCGTGACCAGACCATGACCCGTGACCATCTGAACGTGATGCTGGACCTGTTTGCCGCCAACCGGTTGCTGTATGCCAGCAACTGGCCTGTCGCAACGGCGATGGCATCCCCGGCGTATTGGCGCGACCTGCTGGATCAGGCCCTGCAAGATGCCGGCATCGCCAAGGCCGAAAAGGCGGCGATCTATCGCGACAATGCCGAACGGCTGTATTGAGATGGTTCCCGCATTCCTCGTGGCCCAGCCCCGCAACCAGTGATATGCGCAGATCAACCTATTAACGGTTGCCGGAATCGCATTCAGGGTCAATCCTGCCACATCATGGGTCATGCATAACATGGGAGGGTGTTTTGATGCGTGTCGCGATTTGCCTATTGATATCGTTTATTTTTCTTCCGACGATTGCTTCGGCGAAAGATTGGATCAGGACGACTCAACAAGCTGATCGGGTATTCTATCGGGCTCAGGCCGCAGGGCGTACACTGCAATTGGGATGCTTCAAGGGCAGCACCAGTATCAGTTTCACCTTGCTTGGCGGCAGCACGCCCCTGTTTCCCGATGACGGGTCCGAGCGCAATCTGATGATCTGGATTCAACATGCCGATGGGCGCATGGCACGCGTTCCAATCGAAGCGGAATATCGTGCGGGAGAGGACAACGGCCTGATCGCATCTTTGCAAATGGGGCAGACCGACAAGGAATTCTTTGCCCAAGCCAGTGGTCTGGAGGTCGATGTTCCGCTGGAAGGCGGCCGCGATCTGTTCAAGACCGGAATGGCCGGGTCCGCAGCCGCATTGGCGGATATCCTGCGCGTCTGTCCCAATGCATGAACGCCCCGGTTTCGCATGATTTGCGGACGCGGCGGACCTGATCTTTACCGATCGCTCAGGTTGCGGCGCGCAGGCTGAAATCGGGCAGCATGTCCAACGCCTCGCGCAATGCATCGCCCCAGCCCTGCGAAACGGCCTGGAAATAGGGATCGGTTGCCTCGATCCGGCCCGTGGCACCGATGCGCAGGCTGTCGGTCCGGTAACAATGAAAATCAAACGGCGCGCCAACCGTCAGATTGGCCTTGAGCGTTGAATCGAAACTGACAAGCAGCAACTTCATCGCCGCCTCGAAGCTCATGTTCGGGTCATAGGCCCGCACAAGGATCGGACGCCCGTATTTCGTCTCACCGATCTGGAAAAACGGGGTGTCAGGCGATGCCTCGATAAAATTCCCCTCGGGATAGATCAGGAACAGCCGCGGGGGGGAATCGCCAATCTGCCCACCCAGAATCAGCGTCGCGTTAAAGGTGCTGTCGGCGCGCTGTCCGACGTTGGCGTGTTGGGCAATGACATCCCGCAGCGTGTCGGCGACCAGCCTGGCAACCTGAAACATCGACGGTGCCCGCAACACGCAGGATTGCCTGTCATCCGGCGATTTGCTGCGTTCGTCCAGAACGCTTTTGACGGCCTGCGTGGTCGCAAGATTTCCGGCAGCCATCAGCGTGATCATCCGTTCGCCGGGGGCCTCCCAGATCGACATCTTGCGAAAGGTCGAGATATTGTCGAAGCCACCATTGGTGCGGGTGTCGGACATGAAGACCAGCCCCCCTTCCAGCATCATTCCCACGCAATAGGTCATCCGGCGCTCTTATTGTTGCACGACGTCGATCGAGACCGACAAGGTTTCGCCCATGCCCCCGATCCGCGAACCGGATACAGGTGCCGCATCGCGATAGTCCAGCCCCGTCGCAACCCTGACATAGCGCGTGTCCGGAGAAATCCCGTTGGAAATGTCAAAACCGACCCAACCCAGGCCATCCAGATGCACCTCGGCCCAGGCATGCATGGCGACCTGCGAACTGCGGTCGTTCAACATCAGATACCCCGAGACATAGCGCGCGGGAAACCCCATCTTTCGTGCGCAGGCCAGAAAGACATGGGTGTGATCCTGGCACACGCCCTTGCCGGCGGCGATCACCTCTTCGGCGCCCCAATCGGTGCAGGACACGCCGACCTCGAATGCGATCTGCTCGCGGATCAATTGCGACAGATTGTGCAAACGATCCAGCGCATCGCCCTTGGGCAGCTCGCGCAACAGGTCGCGCACACCTGCATCCGCCCTGGTGCGCGGGGTTATCTGTTCATAAAGCCATAACGGGGCAGGACCGCGATGCCGACCGACAATGCCATTCGTGTCGGTGATGCGCACCTGACCTTCGCCTATCAGAACCAGCTCTTCGGTGGCAGAGGCGAAACTGATCAGTTCGACCGTATTGTGGTGATGATCCTCGAAATGCAGTTCATTGACCCCACCGACCACCCGCGTCTGCCACGCCACGACCTGTTGCTGATGTGATGATTTCGGTGTCATCCGCAATTGTTGCAGCCCGTATTGAACACCGGTTTCAAAGCGATAGCGGGTTTCGTGGTGAATATTCAGATACATCATCTACTCATAGAACCGGAAATCAGCTTCGATCTGCGCGGACAGATCCGATAACAGATCCAGCATTTTCTGAACGAATTCATGCAGGCCATAGTCAAAAACCGCATCGATATCATAGGTCAGATAGGCGTGTTCCAGATGCGCAACCTTGCCCTGGGCCTTGCCCGGCTTGCGATGCCCCGGCGCCAGATGCGCAAGCTGTTCCCTGATCTTGCGAACGCAAAAGGCAAGGCTGCGCGGCATGCGCCGGTCCAGTATCAGAAAACTGGCAATTTCACGGGGGCCGGCGGCTGCACCGTATTCCATGCGAAATCCCCCGCGCGCGGACACCGACCGAAGGATGGTTTCCCATTGCACATTGTCCAGCGAGGTGCCGACAGCCTTGGCCGATGGCAGCAGGACATAATATTTGACATCCAGAATTCGCGCCGTGTTGTCTGCCCGTTCCAGAAACGTGCCCATGCGCGCGAAATTATAGATCTCGTTGCGCAGCATCGTGCCATGGGTCATGCCACGCACCAGTGAAGTCCGCTGGCGCAGGGTGCCAAGAACACTGGGCAGGTCCCGTTCACCGACCTTGCGCGCCAGAATGTCACGGGCCTGCATATAGGCACTATTGGTTGCCTCCCAGACTTCATGGGTCAGGGCGGTCCGCACCAGACGGGCATTCTGGCGCGCGGCTTCGATGGAAGACAGGACAGATGAGGGGTTGGTCCGGTCACGCAGCAACCAGTCGATCGCGGCATCCTTGTGCAATTCGTCGTGGCGCAACCCGAACTGGTCCAGACTGCCTGCCGATTGCAGGACCGGGCGCCATTCGGAATCACCGGCATCCAGCCGCGTCAATGCAATGCGCTGCCCGGTTTCGATCAGGCGGGCGGTGTTTTCGGCACGTTCGAGGTAACGATACATCCAGAACAGGCCATTGGCGGTTTTTCCAAGCATCGCGTCAGTCCTCCAACACCCAGGTGTCTTTGGTGCCGCCACCCTGGCTGGAATTCACCACAAGCGATCCTTTTTGCAATGCGACCCGTGTCAAGCCGCCGGGGGTCACGGTGATCCGGTTCGGGCTGACCAGCACAAAAGGCCGCAGGTCCACATGGCGCGGGGTCAGCCCCTGCTTTGAAAAGATCGGAACCGTGGACAGGCTGAGGGTCGGCTGCGCGATATAGTGACCGGGCCGCGCCTGCAGTTTCCTGCGAAATGCGGCCAGATCCCGTTTTGTGGCCGTGGGTCCGATCAGCATGCCATAGCCGCCCGATCCATGGACCTCTTTCACGACGAGATCCGCCAGATTATCAAGGACATAGGCTAGGGAATCCGGGTCCGAGCAACGCCATGTCTGCACATTCTGCAATATCGGCCTTTCGCCGGTATAGAATTCGACAATCTCGGGCATATAGCTGTAGATCGCCTTGTCATCCGCAATGCCGGTGCCGGGCGCATTGGCAATGGTGATGCCGCCAGCGCGATAAACATCCATGATTCCGGGAACGCCAAGCTGGCTGTCAGGATTGAAGTTCAGCGGGTCAAGAAATTCATCATCGACGCGACGATACAGCACGTCGATGGGCTTGTAGCCCTGGGTCGTACGCATGGCGACCCGCCCACCCATGACCCGCAGATCATGACCCTCGACCAGCTCGACCCCCATCTGGTCGGCCAGAAACGCATGTTCGTAATAGGCCGAATTGTAAATGCCCGGCGTCAGCACCGCCACCACCGGCGAACCCGCCGCGCCCGACGGGGCGCAATCCGCAAGCGATCGCCGCAAGTCGGTCGGATAACCCTGCACACCCTTGACCTTGTTTCGGGCGAACAGTTCGGGGAACATCTGCAGCATGGTTTCGCGGTTTTCCAGCATATAGCTGACGCCGCTCGGGGTACGCACATTGTCTTCGAGAACATAGAAATCGTCCGGCCCCGTGCGGACCAGATCGACACCGACAATATGGGTATAAACCCCGCCCGGCGGCGTCACTCCGATCATTTTCGGCTCAAAGGCGGCATTCCGGCTGATCATGTCCTTGGGAATGCGCCCGGCCTTGATGATTTCCTGACGGTGATAGACATCATGCAGAAACGCATTGATGGCACGCACGCGTTGTTCAATGCCCTTCGTCAGACGGTTCCATTCCCGATCCGAGATAATGCGAGGAACGATGTCAAAAGGGATCAGTCGTTCCTCGGCCTCGGCACGGCCGTATACGTTGAAGGTGATCCCGGTCAGCCGGAACAATTCTTCGGCTTCGCGTTGCTTGGCGCGCAGCCGGGCGGGTTCTTCAGTGTCGAACCAGTCGTGAAATTTCTGGTAAGGTCGGCGGATCCGATCGTCGCCACCCCACATTTCATCAAAATTCATTGGTTTGACCATGGCTATGCTTGCATGTGAATACCCTGATTGAAGCGCCGCCCGAGGTGACTCGGCCAGAGCCAAAAGGATTGCCGATGCCGACAGCACTGAATCCTGCCCAGATCTCGGGCGCGTTGCCCATAAGAAAGGCAAGCGATCCGTTCCTGCCCATTTATCCGTCGCCAGCCAGTGCAGCGCGGGCCTTGAACGGCCCGGCCCTCGCGAAGCGAAATGACCGCATCAAGACATGCTGACGCAATCCGGAATGTTTGCAGTGGCCCATCCCAGCCGCAAAGCGGATCGCGCATTTGCCTGTCGGATTTGCCGTCGGCCTGAGGTCAAGCCCTGATCGGACGGACAGCCGTCATACATAGATGCGGTCGGCAAAAGGCGTCGCCTCCAATCGCGCGATCAAACCATGCAACAGCTTGTCTTCCGCGCGGTTGCGAACGGTCTCGGGGTTCCAGATCAAGTATACATCCACCTCGGGCAGATCTTCGAACGGAGGCACTTGCCACAGCAGGCCGTCGCGCAGATCCCGGACCACAACATGCTTGGGCAGGGGACCGATGCCCAAACCCGCCATGATCATGCGCCGCACCTCTTCCAGGTTCTCGGAAACGCCCCTGACTTGCGCAGCAAGCGCGGCGCGCGCCCGCAGCAGGGTCACATCCTGCAGGGCATCCTGCAAACGGTCATTGTCGAACACCACGGCCCCGTGCCCCTTCAAATCATCCAGCGTCAGGTTACGGCGACCGAACAATGGATGACGCGGGCCGCAAAACAGGCCAAACACCTCGCGGCACAACGGCATATAGCACAGGTTCGGGTCTTTTTCGCGGACCAGCGCCAAGGCAAAACTGACCCGTTTGGCAGACACGGCGGCAATGGCATCCATGCTGGTAATCACATCAATCGACAATTTTGCCTGTGGATGCGCAGCGTAGAAATCGCCGATCACCTCATCAAATATCGGGCATACCACATGGCTGGCCACGGCAATGCGCACATGGCCGCTGATCTCTGGCGTCACTTCACGCATCAAGGTCGCCAACCGCAGGATCGAGCCATTGATATTCACTGCCTCGCGGTAAAGCAGCTGTCCCGCCTCGGTCAGCGCAAACCGGCCGGGAGATCGGTCGATCAGGCGCTGCCCCAGCCGATCCTCCAGCTTTTTCAACGCCACGGATACGCTGGGTTGCTTCAACCGCAACTGTTCGGCAGCGTTGGTGATCGATCCGCTTTCCGCCAGCACGACAAAGGTGCGCAGCAGGTTCCAGTTCATTTCCCTTGCAAGGCGTTCTGGATCAAGTCGGGTCGCTGGCATGGGCATTCCTCGTGCAAAATCGCGATAGCCAGCATCAATATAGATTGAAACTATGGCATGTTCAGAAATTATCTATTTGATCTATTGTGCCAATCTTCGCAACCTTGCCGTCAACCGGCGGCCTGATCCGGCCCATCGACAGAAACGGCACCAGCCGACAGATGGGCGCAAGTGACGATCCTGCCGCCATGACAACTGGGAACGGAGAATTCTTTATGCTCAAGGCTTTCATGACCACCACAGCGGCCCTTGCGATGTCACTGGCCACCGCCGAAGCCGCCGATATGCGCCTGAAGCTGGCCGGCGTTGTTCCGGTCGAGCATTTCGGAAACGAGATCCTCAAGCAGATCGAAAAGGACATCGAGGACGCGGATGTCGGTCTGTCGGTCACCCTGTTCGAGGCGGGGCAGCTTGGTTCGGGCGAAGAGCTGTTCGAGGATGCGTCGCGCGGCAATGTCGATCTGGTGCATTCCGTGGTTTATGCCCATCGCGATCCCGTCCTGGAAATCAACTCGCTGCCCTATCTGGTGTCGAGCTTTGACGAGATGGAAGCGATCTATCTTAACAAGGACAGCGCGTTCAACGAAGTCTTCGCCGAGCGTCTGGAAGGTCTGGGACTCAAGCTGCTGGCAAATGCGCCCGAAGGGTTCATTGGTGTGGTTGCGCAGTCCATGCCCGAAGACGCGACCGGCACCGGCGACAAGGGTCTGAATATCCGCGTCTGGTCCAGCCAGGTAATCAAGAGCACGGTCGAGGCCATGGGCTTCAACGCCACGACCATGAACTGGGGCGAGGTGTTCCCCGCGATCCAGTCGGGCGTTGTCGATGGGGCGATCTGCTGCACCGCGCAGCTGGCCTATAGCGCGTTCGCGACGTCGGATGTGGGCAAGTATTTCATCCCTTATGGCGCCGTGGTCGAGAACACCACCTACTACGCCTCTCTGGAAACATGGGAGGACATGAACGACGAACAGCGCGCAGCGGTGCAGGCGGCCTTTGACAAGGCGGCGCAAAGCTATTTTTCGGAAGCCAAGGCCAATGAGGCAAGCTATCTCGAGCAGCTGAAGGAAACCGGTTACGAGGTCGTCGAAGTGTCGGACGAAGATCGCAGCGCGATCGCGGAAACCGTGCGCGAGGAAGTCTGGCCCGGTATCGCCGATATCGTCGGACAGGACGTGATCGACCGCCTGATGGTGAGCGAGAACTGATCCACGGCAGGCTCTGGACCCCAGAGCCTGCGCGATCCTTTCCAATTTTGACGGTAGACGCGCGATGAAAGATCTGAGCCAGGATTTGCCACCGGGGCTGGCCAAGCTGGTCCGCACCATATTGCGGCTTCAGACCATCTATATCTGCTTTGGCTGCATCGCCATGGCACTGACCTTCTTTCTGGTGGTGGTGTTCCGCTATGGCTTCAACGCCGATCTGTTCGCCTATGAAGAATGGCTGCTGATCATCTGCTTCTGGCTGTATTTCATCGCCGCCGCGCTGGGAACCTGGGAAGGCGCGCATGTGAATGCCGACCTGCTTGATTTCGTGATCATCGATCCCGCCAAGCGTCGCACAAGGGCGATCGTCATTACCGCCATCGAGCTGGGTGTAACGCTGGTGCTGTTTTACTGGTCCAGCGTCATGATGATTGACGAGCTCGGGGATTACCCGCGCTATCAGACCACCATTGCATTGCAGATTCCCTTTTTCGTGCCGCGCGCCGCCATTTTCGTGGGTTTTGGCCTGATGGGGTTCTACAGCGCCCTGCGGCTGTTCGTCTTCCTGAAACTTCCGGCAGAGCGCTTCGCGGTGCAGGCCGATAACGACACCGCCTGAGGACCCTGACAGATGATCATTCTCGGCAGCCTTGCCATTCTGTGCCTGCTTCTTCTGATCGGGGTCAGCGTGCCCTTGTCCTTTGGCGGGGTGCTGGTCTTTATCGGCCTTTTTGGCGGACATGACGTGACCGGCTTCCTGCCCACCGGGCATTGGAAGATGAACTCGATTGTGCTTCTGGCCATCCCCCTGTTCATTCTGGCCGGCGCCATCATGGAGCGTGGCCGCATCGCCGCGCCGCTGATTTCTGTCGCCGAGCTGCTGGTCGGGCGCATCCATGGCGGCCTCAGCGCGGCGGCAGTGTTTGCCAGCGGCATCTTCGGCTCTATTTCGGGTTCGGCGGCGGCGACCCTGACCTGTATCGGGTCAATCATGATGCCCCATCTCAAGGCCGCGAATTACCCCCGCGGGCCCGCGGCGGCGCTGATCGTGGCGGCCTGCCCGCTGGGGCTGCTGATCCCGCCATCCTCGTCGCAGATCCTGTACGCCTGGGTCGCACAGCAATCGGTTCTGCGCTGTTTCCTGTCGACGGTCGTGCCGGGGCTGATCCTGATCACGCTGCTTTGCGTCGTGAATTTCGTGCTGATGCGCAAGGCGGATCTGAAGTTGTTGGAACGCCCGGCCAGCTATCCGCAGGAATTCGTCCGTCGCGCTGGCCGCGCCTTTCCGGCGCTGTTGATGCCGGTCATCATCCTTGGCGGCATCTATGGCGGCATCATGACGCCGACCGAGGCCGCAGGTGTGGCCGTGATCTATGCCATTCCGGTCGGGTTGTTCATCTATCGCGGGCTGACGCCGCAGAATATCTGGCCGACCCTGCGCTATGCAGGCACGACCATCGGCGTCGTGATGCTGATGGTCTTTGTGGTGGTCATCGTCAGCCGGTTTCTGGTGTTCGAAGACATTCCGGGCATGGCCGAGGAACTTATCCTCTCGATCTCGGACAATCCGGTCGTGATCCTGTTGATGGTCAATCTGGTGATGATCCTGATCGGCATGTTGATGGATGACATCTCGGGCCTGCTTCTGTCCGCGCCGCTGCTGTTGCCCATCGTGCAAAGCGTCGGCATGGATCCGGTGCATTTCGCCGCCGTTCTTGGCGTCAATCTGGGCATGGCCAATATCACCCCGCCGACCGCGCCGCTGTTGTATCTGGGGGCCAAGGTTACAGACACGCCGGTCAGCGAGATGTTGAAGCCGACCTTCATCATGATCTTCTTTGCCTGGCTGCCGACCCTTCTGATCACCACTTTCGTGCCCGGTGTGGCGCTGTGGCTGCCCGATCTCGTCTTTGGTTGACACCTAATTTTCAGTGAGACCCCGATGAAAGCGATCTACGACCCCCGCCAACGCGCCCATGATCCCGGCCAATTCATGGCCTATGGCGTGATGAAACCGAACCCCGAACAACCCCAGCGAACCGAGATCCTGCGCGCGGGGGCCGAGGCTGCCGGATGCAGTTTCGCCGAACCCGAGGATGCGGGGCTTGGCCCCATCGCGGCGCTGCATTCCCCGGAATACCTGATTTTCCTGCAGACGATCCATGCCCGCTGGAGCCAGATCGAGGGTGCAGGCCCCGAGGTGATCTCGCATATCAAACCGGGAAATCGCGGCGACAGCTATCCGCGTTCGGCACTGGGGCAGGCGGGATACCATCAGGCCGACACATCCTGCCCGATCAATGCCGACACATGGGGGTCGGCCTATTGGTCGGCGCAAAGCGCAATCACGGCGGCGGGGCTGATGGCCGATGGCGCGCGTGCGGCCTATGCGCTTTGTCGGCCGCCCGGACATCATGCATTCGGCGACATGGCGGGGGGCTTCTGCTTTCTGAACAATTCGGGAATCGCGGCGCAATTGCTGCGCGACAAGGGCCTGCGCCCGGCGATTTTGGACGTGGATGTGCATCACGGCAACGGCACGCAGGGTCTGTTCTATGATCGTGATGATGTTCTGACACTGTCGATCCATGCCGATCCGGCAGAGTTCTATCCCTTTTTCTGGGGGCATCAGGAAGAACGCGGCGAAGGTCGTGGCCGGGGATACAATTTCAACCTGCCGCTGCCGCGCGGCACGGGCGATGCGCCCTTTCTTGCCGCGCTTGATGCCTGCCTTGACCGCGTGCGTGCCTTTGGCACGGATGTGCTGGTCGTCGCGCTTGGGCTGGATGCGTCGCAAGACGATCCGTTCCAGGGCTTTCAGGTCACCGCAGACGGGTTTTCCCGGATAGGCGAAGCCATCGCGCGCGCCGGTCTGCCCACCATTTTCGTGCAGGAAGGCGGATATCTCTCGGACAGCCTTGGTGACAACCTGACGCGCGTATTGAGTGGTTATCAGGGCGCGGCGCGCTGAATCGGGGCATTGGCTCCAAACGGAAGGTCACGTTCATGCGCAATGTTCCCGACACCCATTCCCCGTCAAGGGGGGCCGGCTGATGTCCGAGATCATGATTATGGGCGCCGGAATGGTGGGCATTTCCACCGCATTGGAACTGCAATCGCGGGGTCATACCGTGACGGTCGTGGATCGCGGATTGCCGGGGCAGGAAACCAGCCATGGCAATGCCGGTCTTATCCAGGCCGAAGCGGCCGAGCCTTACGCAATGCCGCGCAACCCGCGCGAGCTTTGTGACATTCTTCTGGGGCGCACCAACGATATTCTCTGGTCGTTTGGCGGGGTGCTTGGGCAGTGGCCCGCGCTGTGGCAATATTATCGCTTCTCTCATCCGCGCCGTTATCAGGCCCTTTGCACATCTCACGCGCATCTGATCCGCACCGCAAGCGCCGATCATGATCGCTGGATCAAGGCTGCGGATGCCGGCGATCTGATCGCCCGCAACGGGTATCTGTCCGTGTTTCGGAACCCGCGCCGCTTCGAGGCGATGGCACGGGACCTTGAACGCCTCGACGCACGTTACGGCATCGCGGCTACCGCGCTGGATGGCGGCACGGTGCGAAGGATGGAACCCCTTTACACCAGCACGCCGGCCGGTGGCGTTCATTGGCCCGAGGTCTGGAGTTGCAGCGACCCCGGCGGGTTGGTGACGCGCTATGCGAGCTGTTTTCGTGAACGGGGTGGTCGGATTCTTGGTGGCGATGCGCTGAACCTGCAGCGCGAGGGACGCATGTGGCAGGTGAACACCGATCAGGGCCGGACACAGGCCGAACACGCGGTGATCGCCCTCGGCCCGTGGAGCCCGCAATTGTTGAAGCAGCTTGGATATCAGGTGCGCATGGTCATGAAACATGGTGCCCATCGCATGTATGATCGCGCCCCGGCCCTGCAGCGCCCGATCTTCGATGCCGAACACGGGGTTGTCCTGTCGTCGATGCGGGCCGGCCTGCGCATGACCTGCGGTGTCGCATTGGAGGCCGCAGGCCGCGTGCCCGACACCCGCCAACTGTCGCGCGCGGCCAGGGGGGTGCGCAATTATATGGATCCGGGCATGGCCCAGGCAGGAAAGGTCTGGCGTGGCACCAGGCCGTTCCTGCCCGACATGCTGCCCCTCGTCGGCGCCGCGCCGCGTCATGACCAGCTGTGGTTCCATTTCGGTCACGGCCATCAAGGTTTTACCCTTGGCCCGACAACCGCACGCCACCTGGCCGACATGATGGACGGCGATACCAACAGTGACGTAACAGCGCTGATGCCCGAAAACAGGGGCAAGATCCTGACCTGAACACCAGACGGTACTGTAAAGTTAACCTGTCTGTCTGGAAATAGGGGCTGATGGCAGTTTTCACGCGGCACTGAGTTGTGCGATGTCGCGCCACGCATCCATGGCCACAGCGCGGAGTTCTCGAAAAT
>NZ_JAQBIE010000027.1 GCF_028294535.1 Paracoccus onchidii
TCTGATCGGCTCATAACCTGAAGGTCGTAGGTTCAAATCCTACCCCCGCAACCAAAAAATTACCACATATCAAACGCTTGGATGCCGACCAAAACAGTCAGGCATCGCAAGCGTAACTTTACATCAACGCCACATCAACGTTTGCAAAGACGGGTGGCGACGACCTTGCAGTGGGCGAAGATCAATCGCGTTTGTTCTCCTCCATCTGACGCTCATACACATCCATAAGAAAGTGCCCGCGGAGCCAATCGACAAAATACTGAGTCGCCCGGAAATCGTCGACCTGCGTGATCAAGATGCTGATTATATCCGAAAGCTGGATCCCTTGAAGATGCATCATGCGCCGTAACACGATACTAGCGGAGCGCTGCGCAGTCGTTCCACCATGATAGTAGGCAAAAGCTTTTTGAATAAATTCAGCGGCGGTCTTAATATGACTGACCAGATCCGCGTCCGGCGTCCCGAGATATTCTGCCGCGGCGGCGAATCTTTCGAGGTTCGGGGTGTCGTCGACCCTAAGCATGCTAAGCAGAATATAACTGTTCAAAGCAACATATGAATGGCCGTGGAAACATAAGTGTAGCAACACATCGGTATAAGCTTCGGTCGAAAGAGAGCCTTCTATTGCAAGAACGCGAAGTACCGCATCGATTCCAAAGGCCTCTTGCTTCCCTATTGCGGAAGCAATCTGGCGTAGTCGAAGGTCAGCAGAGAGAAGGACGCCTTCTTCGCGGGCCACAACGGCAAGACAATCAAACTGAGGGCCCATGAAGTTCGCCAAGCGAACAAGCTCCCTGTCGATTTTACTCGGAACCTCAATGCCGACAACATCGCAAACGGAAGCGATCTTGCAGCTGATGCTTTGAATCAGTTGGGCTTGCCTTGCAACCTCATCTGCCGAGTGCTCTTCGAGCACGAAGCCATCCTCATGCTCAGCCATCGATCTTCTACCATCAGGGCTTCTGCCCAAATTTTCGATGATCTCGCCAAACTCATCTAATGCCGACGCGGGGATCGTCAACTTCGGAAACACATCTTTGATGGCATCGAGAACACCTAGCGTCTCGAGCAACCAAGCAGTGTAGGCATCCAGAACCAATATTCGGTTGGTTGCACGACGGGCTGTTTCTAGCTCTCTAGACGTATCTTCAGCATAGCCTGTCGCGCTGAAAATCTTCTTACCGGATTTCGCTAGATGGATCGCGAAATCAATCGAATTTCCGCCACCTGCCCGTGCCATTGCACCAATTGGCATCGGTCCTTCGAGGTAAATTTTCTCCAAGCGCTCTATTGCTTCCCGTCGTTCACGCACGCTTTCCAGAATGGGGGTGATATCATCGCCGACAATCTTCACGGTATAGAAGCTGCCGTTGTCGGGGAACTGATCCTGCAGAGTTCGTGTGATATCGTGGAAAAGATGGAGATATTTCGATTTGATTTCTTTGATGGTCCAGGAGAAGCGGGTCGGGCCAGAAGAGGTCTCAAACTGATCGCCGCAGCGCTTCCCAAGAGCGGCCTGCACTACAGAGTTAGTAATTTCTATATGATTGGTCAAATCCGATGCGACGTCGGTGATTACAATCGTCCAATCCTCGTACCCCGGCCTCGCGAACGTCACCATCGCATCGGTGGACACCTCGTGAATCGACGGTACTGGAGGGGTTGCGCTGTCAAATGCATCTGCAAGAAGCAGTCCGCTATATCCCAGGCAGGCCTTAAAGTTGTTCCGATTTCTTGAAGTCAGATTGTACGCATACTCGAGTGCGTCAGCACGACCATTCCGCCAGACCAACTGCGCAAGCGCAATTCGGTCATCGACGGGACCTTCAAGTTGCACTAAGTCAACACTACTCAAAAAGTCTCGTGCTCTACGTGTTGCACCATCGCGGCTGAGTGATTGCCAGTAGGCAAGCTGGGTCCGGACGTTATGCGGCTCCGAAAGCAAGGAACGTTTAAACCAGGACGCTGCCTCTCGGGGTTGGCGCCTATTCAGATGGAAGTGCCCACCAGCTCGGTTCAGCTCTGCGTCAGAATTTGACGAAGTTCGGAGGGCCGCGAAGAAGGCAACACCCGATTGGCGGGCTACATCCGAGCGGGCATAGGAAATCGCTAGCCACCGGCGCGACAAATCATCCCGAGCGGGATCGACATGCTCTTCGAGCAAGTCGACAACTAGGTCAGGCATGTCGCGATCCATGGCTTCGCCTGCCAAAGCCCGCCTAAGCTCAGCATCTGCGCCGGCTCCTGAAGAAATGGCTCGGTCGAATGCAGCCGCGGAGAGTTCATCAAGCCCCGCTTTAGAAGCCATCTGTGCAAGGAATAGATCGTTTTCTGCGCGTGGCGGGCCTTCTCGGTGGAAGATCGCCTGGAACGCTGCTGGCTGACAGGCCTGTCCTTCCAACATTGCGTCCAAGAGATCCCGCGCAAAGGCGCTATCAATTCTGCCTGAACGTGAAATCTCATCAGGATGAGTTTCACATATTTCTTGCGCCCGGCGCCAATCGCCCTCGCGTAGCGCGCTCTCCAGTCTGAGGATTGCAGAACCGTCAAAGTCGGTCGCCAGAACGCGTGCCAGAAGATCATTGTCTCTGGCATCCAAGGCAAATGCCCCAACCGCCTGCTTGGCCTGATTATCGCTAAGTAGAAGATCCAGGTGGTTCGTGACGAGCCTTGATGCGGCCTCCTTGTTGCCGGTGATCCGGAGTGCGACAAGTGTATTCTGTAGCAGCGTCACATCCGGGGCCAACCGACCAGATTCTGCTTCAAGATGACTATTCCATTGGCTTTCCAACATGCTGGCTGCCTTTGAAGCGCGCTTCATCGCGTAGGTGCGGTCTGCTGGATTGCCGGTGTCGGTAACGATAGCCCGAACGGCAATGTCGAGATCAGCCTCGGCGCCAAGTCGCATCGCGCGCTTTGACTCAGGATACAGCCTCGCAAGCTCCTGTGCGCTTGTAACCCATCCGGGATCGCTGTTTTGTCGCTTTGCGTCTACAAATGCTGTCAGTACATCTTCTGATTGCCGAACTGTGGCTGGAATTGCATCCGACTCGATCGCTTCGCCGACGCTGCTTTTCACGTAGATAAAGTTAGCCCAATGCATCGAAGCATTTGGTTCCTCTTCAAGGAGTTCTTGCAGTAGTTCGAGCGCCGCTGCTGAATTTTCTTGAATTAGGTGGCCCACTACCGCGTTGGCTTTAATCTTGAGGTTGTCAGGATCGATTTCCAGCGCGGACAGAAAGTGCTGTGCAGCCTCATCATATTTTCCCAAGCTTTTCAGACAGGAGCCCTTGAGCCCGAGTACCCGCGCCCTCAACTTCGGAGAAATCTGATTCGACCTTTTGGGATCATCGAACCTGTCAGTTAAAAGGTCCAAAGCAGTCTGAAACTTTTCGGAAAGCACTAAACCGCGGCAAATCTCTAGTTCCCCGTCAAGTGGATCTGTTTCGATAATTCCAACTTCCACTTTCCGCACGAGAGCATCTACATGCTCCTTGGTGTCATCAACGCGCTCTGCAAGGTCAGACTGCTCAAGGCGCAGTAGTTCAGTCTGCGCGGTAAGGCCCTCAATCTCTTCGCCTTGTTGGTTGGTCGCTTGGGTGATGCGCTCCTGCCAATTCTGATTCTGCTTGTCTAGCTTCGATGGTATTGCCCAGCGCCCAAACGAAACAAGTGCGCTGCCGCCTGGCACCAGCGATAGCGCCGCCTCAACCGTGCTGCGGGTTCCTTCCCTAATTTTCGTACCCTTGCCTGGCTTCTCGATCTTCACCACGTTTTCACCAACTAGGTTCATTGCAGCTAAGAGGACCTAGCTGACGTTGCTTCGGCTGCGCGTTCAATGCGCGATATACGAACCTACTAGGAGCGAGAGTGATAGTTTGTACGGTAGGCACATGCCCACCATTTGCCCTGAGTCTGAACGTCCACCCCAATATATGGGATTGATCGCTCCCATGCGAGTCTAACGCAATTGCCTGCATTCTGATTTTGGCATGGGTCTAAGGCCGATCTATGCGGTCTTGTTACCATCCGAATTTGTTATCTGCAGTTGGCAAGAAGGGGGGAGAGCGTCAACGTTCAATCGCCCTCAAGTCAAAGCTTGAGTTTCAGATGCGGTTCTGCGTTTGTTCTGACCCATGACACGCCGCAGCACACCTCAAGCCAAGATCGACGATTCGGCCTTTCCGGTCCGGGTGTTGATCTGCGTGCCGGAGATGGGCTTTGGCCGTCGGTCCGATGCGCTGCATGAGTGGCTGGCGACGCGGATCGGCCGTGGAAACTATGCCTGGCATGGTGGCGGGCGCGGTGGCACGCGGGACCGGATCGCGCTCTATTTCCGTGAACCGGATGCTGCCAGCGCCTGCCTGACCGCATTTCCGGACCTGGAATTGGCTGACGGAACCTGCCTTCCGGGCTACAGTTCACCCTATCTTCCCTTTGGCCGCTCCGAGGACGACGACAGCGTGTGCAACCTTTACAATCAGACCACCACGCAGGAGGCGATGCGCCAGCTTTTCAAGGGGTTGAGCATGACCGACCGCGCGGGCAATGTCGCGCCGGGCAAGGTCTATCCGGATCAGTTGGCTCCGATCATCCGCCATGACGGCGCTTCGCTGGAATTGGTGAAGGCACGGTGGGGGATGCCATCGCCGCCCTCGGTTTTGAAGACCCAACGGGATCCGGGCGTCACCAATGTCCGCAACCTGACCTCGCCGCATTGGCGGCGCTGGCTGGGGCCCGCACATCGCTGCCTGGTGCCGGTCACGGCCTTCGCCGAACCGATCAAGGGCGGCAATCAGTGGTTTGCCCCGGCCGAAGCAGGGACGCCGATGTTCTTCGCCGGGATCGAGGTTCGGGGCTGGACTTCGGTTCGGAAGGTGAAGGATGGCGAGACCACCGACGATCTCTATGCATTTCTGACTTGCGCGCCCAATGCCGAAGTGAAATCGGTGCATCCGAAAGCCATGCCGGTCATCATGACCGATCCCCGGGATTGGGAGACCTGGCTTTCGGCACCGATCGAAATCGCCAGCAAGCTGCAACGCCCGCTGCCGGATGGACAATTGGCGCTGGTGGACGCCCCGCCCGATGCGTCCTGACATTGGCGATCAGCCCGCGCACACCCGCGCCTGCGCCCTTATGACGGCATAATCCGCCATCATCCCGACCAGCACGGCGTCCTGGGGCAGCGCTTCGAGCTCCGCCGCCGCCCGGTCCCGCACCGCCTGATCATAACCCACGACCGGCGGACACACCGCGCCGCCTGGATCAGAACTGACCGTCGCGCATGCGGTCAGCGAGATCGTCGCGATCACGAGGGCGATTGCTGGATGCCTCAAGCATGCGGCGTTGGATGTCATTCTGGCGCTCCATCTGGTTCAGGCGTTCGGCGCAGCGACCGGCGGTTTCACCGGTACGCCGCAGGTTAAGAAGGAAGAGGAGGACCGCGCCGATCAGCGCGATCCCGATGGCCAGCCGCCGCGCCCAGCGCGACGCGATCAACGCAGCGAGGGCGCCAATCATCGCCGCCCCCGGTTCCAGTCGTCGAGCCGGGCCCATACGGTGAGCCCGATCCCGGCCAGCGCGAGGGCAATGAAGGCCCAGCGCAGCGCGTCGAGATAGGGGATCAGCGGCTGAATGGCCGACTGCGCATCGCTCAGCGTGTCCTGCGCGATTTCGATCCCTGCCGCACCGACGGTCGCAAGTCCTGCCGCGCCGCTGCCCTTCAGGGTCCGGCTGTCGGTCAGATGTTCCCGTGCGGGCGGCTGATCCTCGGCGAAGGGGATGGCGCGTGCCGGAAAGGGTTCGCCCCAGCGCCGGGCAGGGCCGAGATCGATATGCATGAAGCCCGAGCGGGGATAGGTGCCGAAACCCAGAAAGCCCTCGGCCCGGGCTGCCTTCTCGAACACCACCGGATCGTGATTGGCCATGGAGATGTCGAAGGCGATGCCTACCAGGTGCTTCGAGCGCTTCGCCCCACGCACCCGGGCATTGTGCTCGGGGCTGCGATAGGCGGAATTCACGATCAGCGGCTTGCCAAGACTGCTGCGCAAAGCCTGCAGCCGGTCGAGGGCCTCGTCATGGATCAGGATCGATCCAGTGCCGCGACAGGCGATTTCGGCGGGCGAGAAATTCGGCCAGCGCCATGTTTCTTTCGGCACGTCGCGCCAGTGGCGATAGAAGCGGGTGGTCATGGATATCCTCCGGATATGAAAAGACCCGCCGGGAGGGCGGGCCGTGGGGTGAATGGAATGTGGTGAGCGTTGATCGCCGCGCGGTGGATCAGCCGCCCTCGCCGAAGAGTTTCAGCTTCAGCGCGATCCCGCCCAGCAGGGTCAGGATCAGCCCGGCGGTCAGCATGCGAATGATGGTCTGGGCGGCGGTGCGGCGCATCAGGCGGATGCCCTCCAGCAGCGCGCGCAGATCGCGGATGTCGAGGGCGGCTTCTCTGCCATCGAGCCCGGCATCGACCAGCGCGCGGCGTGCACCTTCCTGCGCGGCCCGGGCCAGCAGCTCTTCGAATTCGCTTTCGCTCATCTGCAGCATGTCGTCGAGGCGTTTGGGTGTCATCCGATCTTCGCTCCCCAGAATGTGGTGTGGTCGGTGGCGAAATATCCATCCGCCGCACGAAAGCTGCCCTGCAGCGTGACGGTGTCGCCCGCATCCAGCGAAGCCATCGTCTGCAGCCAGAGGGCGGTCGCTTCCGAGACATGCGCGCTGGAAATCTCACCGAACGATCCCCGGATTTCCGTGGACCCGTTCAGCACCAGCCGCCCGCGCATCCGGGCGTTGCTGCTGGCATTGATCTTGAAGAGCAGCGATGCGCCGAAGAGATATGTGCCCGTCACAGGTGCGACGAAGCGATTGGTCGCGGCGTCAAAGCAGCCCTGGTCATTGTATTCGGCCACATTGATCCCGAGCGTCGTCCAGCTGTCGGTGGCGACATAGTTGTCGTAATTCGTATAAGCCTTGAAGCGCGGCAGGTTCGGTTGGCTGGCGATCCCTGTGGCCGGATCGACGCCCAGCGCATCGCGGAAGCCCGACCCGTCGGACGAGACGGCGATGCGCAGCTGGTCCGATCCGAAAAGGCCGATCAGCGCCCGGGTGGAAAAGCCGGTCTGCAGGATCATCCCGGCATCGTTAGTACCCGTTTCCCGGTTCAGGGTCTGGGTCAGGTCGCCGCTGCCGCCATCGGCCGAGTAGAGCGCGGTCCAGAGGGCGTTGTTCAGCTTTGCCGAAAAGGGCGAACCGGCGCTGGCTGCCATGCCGATGCCGAGCCGGGTCAAATCGTCGAGGGCAGTCGGGATCAGCGGCTCCCAGCCCGTGCCGTTCCGGACCAGCAGGACCGATTCATCCTCGACCCATGCCCGCCAGCCCTCGCGTGGTGGCAATCGCAGCCAGGTCCCATCGGTCCAGAGGGCCACATTCAGATCCCAGCCCGCCCAAGCCCCGGTCGCGCCGGAAGCGACGATGTAACGGTCGCCATCGGTCGGGCTGGCGGGCGGTGCCGTCAACCCCCGGCTTTTGACAGAGAGCTGCACCAGCCCGTCGAGCAGGCGCAGGGCCTCGTTATGGGTGACGTGTTTCTGGGCCTGCGCCGCCATCAGATAGGGCAGCAGCAGGTTCGTTGTGCTGTCGGACATTTTTTGGTTTCCCGGTCGTCAGAGATAAAGGGTGGTGGTGCGTGCGGTGCCGCGCCCGATGCGGGCCGAAAGCTGGAAGATGCGGATGGTCAGGTTGTCGCCCGGCGCCAGTTCTGCGCCCCAGTCGGCGACCTGCTGGGCGGCGGTGTAGGTGACCGAGGGCGCATTGCTGGTCAGGGTCCGCTTCACGGCACTGCCATCGAGAATCTGGACCTCGTAGATCTCCTGTTCCTCGCCCAGCGGCACCTCAATCCCCTGCCAACTGTCGGCAGCAAGGCTGCGGGAGCGCCGTGTCCATCGGATCACCAGATCGCCCGGCACATGCGGGCGCCGCCATGGCTGGTCGACATGGGCCGGCGAGAACGGGCGCAGCCCTTCGCATTCGGGTGTGAAACTCATGGCGGCAAAGGTGTCGCTGCTGACCGGGTGGCGGGCGGGACCGATGCGCCAGTTGAACGGAATACCGAGATCGGCTTCGGGGATCGGGAGCGGGGTCAGGACCTCGTTCCACAGCACGACCCGCGCTCCGGCCGGGGTGGGATTGCCCATGGCCTGTTCAGTGCCGCGCTGGCCGCGCAGCAGCCGGGTCAGGCGGTATCGCCCCGGCGCGATCAGCTCGGCATGGCCCGCCTGGACGATCTCCCAGCGCCCCGGTGTCGTTTCGATTGCCATTGCATTCGCCCCACCGAACAGCGCCAGATCGCTGACACTCTCCAGCTGACCGCTTGCCAGATCGAGGGTCAGCACATTGCCCATATCGAAGCGTGAGGTGGGTCCGGGCCAGAGGTCGGATGTGAGACGCCCCAAGTTCGCTCGGCGCCGCACCGTCGTGACCAGTTCGTACCCATCCTCGCTCGGGCTGCGATACACCGCCAGCGCACCAGGCCAGGGTTTTGCCGTGGCCGCGATCAGCGGCTGATGCGCAGGGATCTCGTCGCGCAACTGCGGCAGATCGAGAATGACGACTGCGGGCGGTCCGAATGTGACGGCGCGGGGCAGGGTCGCCGGTCGCTCGGTGCCGGGCGGTAGAACATAGGCCTCGCGGTCCTGCCGCACCGCCTCGATGCCGCGCGCTTCGGCATCGGCGATGGCGGTCAGGCGGAACTGCTGGACCCGACCATCGTGGTCCAGTGCGATCACATCCGCCGGGTCGAGCGCCAGCCGTGAGGGCGGCAGCCGAAACACCGCGCTTTCGCGGCCCGCCCAGGCTTCCTGCAGGGCACGACGGCAGCGGCGCTCGGCCTCTTCGGGCGGCACCGCCATCGGAAAGCTCTCGGAGGCGATACGGCTGGTGTCGACGGTGATGCGGGACGCCTCTACCAGCGCGGCGTCGTAATCCTCGTCCGCCCGGGCGACCTGCCACTTCAATGCCTGCGGCAGCTCCGTCTCCTGCGCCCGGGTCAGCTCGATGGCTTCGCCGTCCGCATTGCCGACGACCAGATCGTCATGGCCGACGGCGGCAACCGGTGCCCGGCCGCGCATGACAAATCGGATCAGGCCTTCGCTCTCGACCGCATCAAACCCGAAATGCCGCGCCAGCGTGGTGATCGAGGCACGGGGACTTTCCAGCGCGGTGATCGCATAGCCTTCGACCGCGCCCCAGAGGCCGGAGACATCGATGCGGGCTTCCGGCAGCCCGGCGCGGAGGCAAAGATGGCGGACAAGGGCCGCGAGTGACACCGCGCCCAGCCGTCCGGTCAGCCAGTGTCCCAGCCGCCAGTTGGCGCCATCGGTCCAGACATCGCCCAGCGCCGGAAAGAAGGGATAGGGCCGGGAATCCCAGGTCCAGGCAGCGCATTCCGAGACCTCGACCATGCGGCCCGCATATTCCGTCGAGACCGGGTTGTTCGATGCCTTGCCCCAGAACATGTATGTCGCCTCAAGATAAGCGCGCTGGATCGCGTCATCCCGCCAGCCGCGCGAATGGTATGGCACGAAGCTTTCGGATGACTTGGGGTCGTAGAAGACATTGGGCTGATTGGTGCCCCGGTCGATGGCCGGACAGCCGAGCTCGGTGAAGCGGATCGGCTTTGACGCGGGCAGCCATGCGGTCGGCGTCTCGGCCTCGACCCCGCCCGGCCGGTCGAAATGTCGGTTCGACCACCAGGCGCGCAGATCCTTCGGGCGGAACACCCAGGGCTTGCCCAGCGCACCATCGCTGATTGGGGTTCGGACCTGTGCCGCACGGTCGGCCTCCGTGGCATAGAACCAGTCGAACCCTTCGCCGCCGACAATATTCGATTGCAGATAGGCCCGATCATGGATCGCGGGCCATCCTGCCTGCGCGTCCAGATGGTCGAAGCCATCGCGCCAGTCCGAAAGCGGCAGGTAATTGTCGATGCCGATGAAATCGATGTTCTGGTCGGACCAGAGCGGATCGAGGTGGAAGAAGACATCGCCGCTGCCATCGGCTGGCTGATGCCCGAAATATTCCGACCAGTCGGCGGCATAGCTGATTTTTGTGCCCGGCCCGAGAATGGCGCGCACATCGGCGGCCAGCGTGCGGAAGGCCGCGACGGCCGGATAGCTGTTTCCGCTTGCCCGGATCGTGGTCAGGCCGCGCATCTCCGATCCGATGAGAAAACTGTCCACGCCGCCCGCTGCGGCGCAGAGATGGGCGTAATGCAGCACCATGCGCCGGAGCCCGTGGTCGTTCGGATCGCCCGCCCAGCGGACCTCGTCGCCGCTGACAGTAAAATCCGAGGGACTGGCAGCACCGAAGAAGGCATCAACCTGTTCAGCCGCAGCCGCCGTCTTGTCGGCGCTGCCTGCCTGACCCGCCGCAGGCGAAGAGGTGATGCGGCCACGCCACGGAAAAGCGGGCTGGCCGGTGCCCGCGGCATGACCCGAATAGGGATCCGGCAGGGCGTTGCCCGGGGGCACGTCCATCAGGATGAACGGATAGAAGGTGACATGCAGCCCGCGCGCCTTCATCTCCCGGATCGCCTGCACCACCGCGAAATCCGTTGGCGTGCCGCCATAGACGGGACGATCCTCGGAATCGTGGCTGACGAGATGGGCATCGGCACGGGCGACGCCATTCACTGACCATGTCCTCGGGCTGCTCGCCTTCTCGGACACCTCGACGCCGGGCTGGATGGTGCAATGCCCGCAGCGCAGATCGTTGCCGAACCAGGCCACGACCAGGCTGACGCTTTCGACCTTCGGGGCCGTCGCCTGCAGCCGATCCAGCGCCACGATCATGTCGGGGCTGCCCGGGGTGGCGTTCAGGTTCTCGGCTGTGCTGTCGCCAGAACCGCCCTTGCGTACTGGTTCCGTTGCATAAGTGAACTCGCCAGAAGCCGGGATCAGGGTGACGGCGCGGGTCAGACCTTCTGCCGTGTCAGGATCGGCCAGCGGCCGGAACACTTCGAAACTCAGCTGTGGCAGGCGGTTGCCATAGTCGTTCAGCGACAGATCCTCGAAGACGACATAAGCGGTGCCGCGAAAGGCAGGTGTTTGGTCCACGCCCATGGTGGCTGCGATGAAGGGGTCGGGCTGCTGCGTTTCGGAGCCTGGATACCAGCGCCAGGTGAGGCCCGAGGTATCGAGCGGCTTGCCATCTGCCCAGATGCGACCGATGCCGGTGATGTCACCTTCACACAATGCGACCGCGAAGGAGGCATAGTAGAGATATTCCGTCGTCTCGACTTTCGGCCCGCCGCCTTTGCCGCCGCCCTGGCGGCTGGTGCGGGTCTCCTCGCGGAAATCCGTCGCCCAGATGATATTCCCGCCCAAACGCATGCGGCCGAAGACGCGCGGGATGACCGCGCCCTCGGTCGAGGCGGTGATGCGCAGATTGTCGAGCCGCGCGCCTTCGATGCGCTGGGCGGGGGCGAGGGAAGAGACGATCCAGCTGTCCACGGCCGCGCCGATGGTGGAGCCGATCATGCCGCCGATGGCTGCGCCGGAAAAGCCGAGGATCGCGCCGCCGAAGCCGCCGCCAATCGTGGCGCCGACCGAGGCAAGAACAAGGGTGGCCATGATTAGGAGCTTTCAGATGCTGAGGAAGAGAAAGGCGAAGACGATGCGCCGCTGCCAGGCAGGCGTCAGGGGTTCTTCAATGACGCCCAGCCGCTCATAGGCATGGATGAAGCGGTCCGGCGCGGTCAGGATGCCGACATGTTTGGCGATGGCGCCGGGACGCATGCGGAACAGCACCAGCGCGCCGGGACCGGCATCCGCGACCGGCAGTTCGATCATCATCCGCCGAGCGCCGTCTGCCAGAACTTCGCGCATGCCGGTCTCGCCCCAATCGCGGCTATAGGGCGGGATCGGGAAAGGTTCCTCGCCCACGAGTTCGCGCCAGACGCCGCGCGCCAGCCCGAGGCAGTCGCAGCCGACGCCTTTGAGGCTGGCCTGATCGTGATAGGGCGTGCCGAGCCATGTGCGCGCGGTAGCGATGACGCGGTCCGGATCGGTGGCGGTTTGCAGCCGGGTCACAGCACGCTTCCGTCATGGGTGCCATCCTCGCTGGCATAGCGCAAAATGGTGTCCTGGCCAGGGATGTGCGGAAAACCCCGGAAGTTCACCACATTCCCGAATTTTGTGCCGCAGGTCGCGATGCGCTTGTCGCAGCCGGCGCGGATGGCGAAGCCATCGCCCGTGCCCATGGGCCGAATGGGCGCTTCCAGCAGCGTGATAACGGCAATGCCATCGCTGCGGTCATGGGCCAGAACCTCGGCCCGGCGACCGGCATTGGGACCAGTGGTCCATTCCAGCGTGCCGAAGCGGAACCAGCCGGGTGCAAAGCCGCCCAGACCCGAGGCGGTAAAGGCGCGGTCGCGCAGGCTGTCGATGACGGTGCCGGTGCCGCGAAACGCCGGATCCTCCAGATCGACACCGCAGCGGGGATGGCCCAGCGCCGCGTCGCAGCTGGCCTGAAACACCCGCCCGACGGTCTGGCCGAGGACATGCGACATCGAGCGGATCTCGGCCACGAAGGCATGCCGCCCGCGCCGGATCTGACCGATGGCGCCGCGTCGCATCAGAACGCGCTGATTTGTCATTTGCCAGTTCACACGCCAGAGCTCGACCTCGGCATTGTCCCAGCGTCCGTCCAAAATATCGGTTT
Organism: Paracoccus onchidii; assembly: GCF_028294535.1. Classification (GTDB taxonomy): domain Bacteria; phylum Pseudomonadota; class Alphaproteobacteria; order Rhodobacterales; family Rhodobacteraceae; genus Paracoccus; species Paracoccus onchidii. Next base: position 12,718 of record NZ_JAQBIE010000027.1, read on the forward strand.
CGGTGATCCGGTCCGAGCGCAAAGCGCCTGCTGCGTCCTGCGCGTCCACCGAGAGATCGGCGCCTGAGCGGATCTCGCTCGCCGTCAGACCGCTTTCCGGCTCGAATTCGGTGCCGTCGAATGTCAGCGCCCGGTCGTGGTCGGTGAAGCCGAAAGCCATGCCATCGGCACGGTTGATGCGCCAGCACCAGGAGAGCGTCGTGGTGCCGCTGTCGAAATGGGTCTGCAGCGCGGGCGGGATCGTCTTCATCGCCGGATCTCCAGCAGGGGGATTGATGTGATGGAACCCAGCCGCTCGATATCCAGCGTCACGTCCAGCGCGTCGCTGTCGAAGCGCACCGGCACATCGAATTCGAACCCAGCGGTGATGGCGATGCCGGTGGCTGGAGCAGTGTCGAAGCTGACGAGGCCGGTCTTGTGATCGACCGACCAGCCGCTGGATTGTGGCGCACCATTCAGGGCGATCTGGACTGACCCAGCGACCGGCTTGGTGATCGCCCGCGTCCAGGACTGCCCGCCCGAGGCGTAACGCTTTACCAGCTGGAAACTGGTCGTCACGCCATCGCCAGTCCCGATCTGCTGATCGGTCGGCGACGGGGTCCGTGAAGGCAGACATGACCGATGATCGGCCCAATCCTTGAAGCGGAAGCCATAAAGCCGCCCGTTCCGTGCCTCGAAAAAGGCCACCACCACCGCCAGATCGTCGGCGCGGCGGATGCCGTAGCTAACATCATAGCGCCGCCGACTGTTGGCCCAGCTGGCGTTGCGCTCCTCGTCGCCCGAGGCCAGTTCGACGATCTGGGTGCGCCGTTCCGGCCCGCCCCGCGCGCCGCGGCTGATATTGTCCGGAAACCGGACATCGTGAAATGCCATCCTTCACCTTCCTTTCGTGGGGATCTGTCAGAGGCCGCGACGGCCCAGCGAGACAGCACGGGCGATGTCGGCGGCGATCTGGGTGCGGGACTGCCGGAAGCTCTCGGCATCGCGGGCATTGATCGTGACGTTGACGGCTGGGGAACCGGATTGGCCGTAGCTCGCTGCCTCGCGGCGTGACAGTACCCGTTCCCCGCGCTGAAGGATCGCCGGTACCTCGTCATGGCGCAGTCCGACCATGCCACCGGCATGCATGCGCGGCGCCCCGGCAAAGGCCAGCGCCGGAACCATGCGGCCAGGACCTGCCGCACCGACCATCCCGCCTGTATGCATGATGCTTGCAAAGATTCCGCCCGCGCCGCCCAGCGCGCCGGAGAGCGCATTGGCGATGGGCCCTAGCAGGAACCGCCGCGCCGCCAGCTTCGACAAATCGGCCAGCAGCGAGGTGACCAGATCGCGGAAATCGAGCTTGCCGGTTTTCACGAATTCGCCGACCGCGTTTTCCGCACTCTGGAATGCGCTGACCAGCGCCTGGCCGATATCGGCACCGATGTCTTTGGCCTTCTTCGCATAATCCGACAGGGCCTCGGTCACGGCCTTCCAGGCGGTGGCCGTGGCCTCAGTCACGGGCTTTGCCTCTTCCGCCGCCGCTTTGCCTGCGGCCCCGGCGTCCTTCGCGCCCGCGCCCGCACCGGTGGCGGCGGTTTCGACCCCGCCCAGCGCATCTTCATAGCGCCCGGCGGCTTCGGTCGCCACGTCCAGCGCCGCGCTTCCGATATCCTCGCCGCCCGACATCGCGGCGCGCAACGCGTCCATGGCCGGGCCGAAGCCATCGAAGGCGGAGGCCCGGCTGGAACCGGCCCGGTCGCGATAGCGCCCCGCCATATGCGCCGAATTGCTGGCCGCATGTTCCAGCATGGACGCCCGGCCGAGCGCTTCAAAGACATCGATGCGGGTGTCCGAGCCAATCTCCTCGGCAACCTTGTTGAAGGTCGGCGCGATCATCCCCAGAAAGTCCGCCCATTTCCCGGCGAGGAATGCCATCAGCCGGGTCCAGATCGCCTCGATCTCCGATTGCATGGCCCGGAAATCGTCGGCGAAGGACATGGCCGTCGCCTTGATCCCCTCCCAGACCGCCTTGGCCACATCGCCCATCAGCGCCATGGCATTGCCGAAACCGCCCGCGCCCCTGACCAGCTTCGTGAACTGATAGACGAGTTCCCCGGCCCCGACGATCAGGGCGCCGATGCCCGTTCGGATCAGCGCGCCGCGCAGCACCACCAGCGCCGTGGCGAGACCTCGGACGGACAGTGCCGCGGTCGCCAGTCCCGCCACCCAGCGTCCGGCCATGAAAGCCGCGAAACTGGCCGCATAGGTGGACAGACGTCCGATCTGGTCGAAGAGGCCGCTGATGGCCATCCCAAGCGGTCCGGTGCGGCTGGCCAGCGCCACCATGGTATTGGCGACGGCTTCGAGGGCGGGTGCGGCGGCCACGGCCAGTTGATTCGACAGCCCGCGCCAAATCAGCCCCAACCGCGAGATGGCGTCGTTTGTCCGTTCGATCCGGTCGGCATCCTGTTCAGAGACCACGACACCGAAGGCGCGCACATCCTCGGTTGCCTGGCGCAAGGTGGCGGTGTCGATGCGCGCCATCGCAATCGAGCCTTCCTCGCCGAAGAGCTGGCCCGCCACGGCCGCGCGCTGGGCGACGGGGACGAAGGCCTCGATGGCGGCATTGATTGCCCCGACGCGCTGGTCCAGCGGCAGGGCCAGCAAGTCCCCCACAGTCAGTCCCAGCCGTTCCAGCGCATCGGCGGCCGGGCCGCCACCCGCCGCCGCCTGGCTGAGCCGCCGTGTCAGATCCTTGGTCGCCTGTTCGATGCCGGACATCGACACGCCCGCCAGTTCCCCTGCACGCTCCAGCGTCTGGATCGAGGCGACCGTGGTGCCGAGCGACTGGGCGAGCTTGGCCTGCGCATCCACCGTTTGCAGTCCCGACCGCACCATGGCGATGCCAGCAGCCGTGGCTGCGGCGACTGCAGCGGCTGCCGCGACACCGACCTTCCGCGTGAACCCGGCCATGCGGGCATTCGCCGCCTCCATCTCGCGCGACAGCCGCCCGAAGCCGCGAGACCCGGCCTCGCCGACACCTTCCAGCTCGGCGCGCACCTGTCGCCCGCCCACCGCCGCAAGGCGGACGCTGACGCGTTTTTCTGCCATCTCATCTTTCCATCTGTTCGTTCATCTTCCGGACCATCACTGCCTCGACGATGGGCAGCAGTTCGGCGGCGGCCGGAGGCGGGATACCCAGCGCCGTCGCCAGCCCCAGCGCGGCGGTCAGATCCCAGCCGATCACCGCGCCCGTCAGCACGCGCAACTGACCGCCCAACCGTCCGACCAGATCCCAGACCTGCCAGCCTTCGAATGTCAGCGGCTGGTTTGCGCGGCCCGGGCAGTCCGGGCACGTCCCTTCGCAGGCCGCGCAATAGCTGTCGCCCCCACCGAAGGACCATTCGGCAAGGGCGCGGAGACGTTTTTTTCCTGTTCCAGCAGCAGGCCCTTCGAGACATAGACCAGTTGGAACGCCTCGAAGATCGGCCAGATGTCCAGAAGCGCGTCGATGGCCTGAGGGCTGGGGGTGATGATATTCCCCTCGGCGTCGCCGACACCTTCCCAGGCCAGCACCGCGCGCCGGGCCAGTGCCTTGGCGAAGATCAGGGCGCGGATTTCGTCGCTGGTATCGCCCGAGACAGCTTCCACCTCCGGACCACTGCGGGTGGCGACCATCAGCGCCGTGGTCAGCGGGCGCAGCCGCACCCGGACGCCGGGCGCCAGATCGTGCCAGCGCGGTTCATTGCTCAGGTCGAGTGTCAGCATCAGTATTCCTCGCGGTCGTTGATCAGGATTGCGGTGCACATGCGGCCCAAGACGCTGTCGCGCGCGGCCTGCCAGTCGAATGTGGCCTGTACGCCCTGCGGCCCGGAAATCTCGATCCGGGGGCGGGGCAGGTAGACGGCATGGACGGTGAAGGCGAAGTTCTCTCCGGAAGGCAGGGCATAGGAGAAGTCCAGCGCGCAAGGATCGCCATCCATGGCCTGTGTCACCAGCGTACTGTCCGAGAACCGGACCTCGATGGATCCGGTCAGCGCGGCAATCGACGGATCGGCGCCATCGATGCGGCCATCGGCGCGGATGGTCTCGATCCGGTCGAGATTGTTGGCATAGCTGATTTGGGCCGAGACGACATTGCCCAGCGCCGCGCCATTGCGGGTGATCGCGCCGTTGAAATGGCCGAAACGCTTCAGATCGATGGGGGCAGGTGTGCCAGCATTGCTGACGGTCCCGACTGTCTCGCCCTGCGCGACCAGCCGCGCGGTCGCGGTCAGCAGGCCGGAGCGCTGAATCTGCCAACTGAGCTGGTCCAGCACGCAGCCGGAATAGAGTGCATATCGCGGCACCTCGGGCATGCCGGTCTCGATCGAGAGGCTGGGCAGCGTCCAAGCCCCGGAGCGGAACTCATGCGTCCAGGGCCCGGTGCCGGTAGTGACCGGGTCTCCGAAGGCCGCCCTCAGCCAGAAGCCGAAACCTTCCGCATCGATCGGTACGACCACATCGCCATCGGCCGTCACCGCATCCTTGATCGGTGCCAGCGGATCGCGGCCATAGCCCAAGAGTTCGGAGTTCAGCAGCGGCTGCTCGGCTCCCAACGTGGTGCTGGCGAAGGGCATCTTCGTGAAACCGCCCACCGGCGGCGTGCCATAGACGGTCTCGAACGCAAGCGCCATCTGCGCCCGCGCCCCCTGGGCTCGTGCCATCGTGTTCTCCTCGATTTTAGGGTGATTCAGTCGAGCGGATCGGCGGTGGTATAGTGCAGGATGACCGGGATCACCGCCGCCTTCAGGCTCGCCGCGCCCTCGACGGGAAGATCGACCGGACGCGGCGCTTCCGCCTCGACCCAGTCGCAGAGACCTCCGAGCGTCCGGTCGGCGGCGAGCACCGCGCCGACGCTGGCGCAGACGGTGTCGAAGGTCGCATCACGGTCGACACCCTGAACGACTGCCTCGATCTCGGCGCGGTGCTGGTAGTGATATTGGAGCGGAGAGAGCGTCACCTCGGGTTCGCCCGGGTCGCCATCGCGCAGGATCAGCAGGCCGCCGGCCGGCACGCGCTCGGGCAGGACGTCGCCGCGCAGGGCAGTGGCGGGCAGCGAAGAAAGGCACGCGTGCAGTGCGGTCAGGATGGTTTCGCGGAGGGTAGGCATCTGAGTTCCTAGGGACGCGAGGCGTCGGACCCTCACCAAGAAGTCCGCATGCTACGCGAATTCGAACGAAAGCTGGCGGGCTGATTTTTCAGATTGATACAGCCAAATGCCTGCGTCGAATTCTCGCCGAGATATCGATAGCAGGTCAGCTGCGTAGCTGAAAACGTCGCGCAGATAGTCGTAACTGGTGTCTTCAAGACCTGCGCATTCAGCGAAGCCTCTGATGTGACGGTCAACGGCGATGCAATCGGCGCCAACAAGGCAAGCCATGTAATCGACAGTCTTAGGCCCGACGCCCCTCACGTTCCTGATTTGCGCGCGGAAAGCACTGTCTTGAAGTGCTCGGCTTAGCTCGGCTGTGCTGTCAATTTTCTCTTCGGCCACGAAATCGACCAAGGCATCGAAGCGCGAAACTTTCTCGCTATGTTCCCACTGCAGAAACTTGACGCTGCCCTCGCGGTCGACCACGTCGATCAGAGCCGTTAGGGTTGCTGCTTGCGGAAATAGGCGCAGGATTGAGGCAATGCGTGGGCGCACTACTTTAGCATAGTTCAAACCTGCCTGGAGAACGGAGTCAGCTAGCACCGCGCCCATGTGATGGTAGACTGGCCTACAGGAAGCACGAGATTCCAAAACCCCAGAGCGAACAGCGTGGTCTGCGATGCAACGCGCGGCGTGAAGCGCATCCATGGTGTTCTGCTTTTCTGCCATTTGCACACGTATCCACTCAGGTGATTCCTGCCTCAGCCAAGGCATTCAGCCTCTCTACGCAGTTGGGGCAAGCCCCGCAAGGAAACGAACTGCATGCCTGGCATGAGAAGGTGCGGCCGATGGGGACATCGAGCTCAAGTGCCAGCCGCACAACATCGGTCTTCGACATTTCGCGCAAGGGCGAATGAAACCGAACAGCGCCGACGTCCTTCGAAAGCTCTTCGAGACCGTTCATGAAGGCAGCGCTGCAGTCGATCTCCTTGGCATGGTTGCTGTTGATGAAGCCCGAATAGACATTCATGATCTTCAGAGTCTGTGCGCGAGCGGCCGCGACGGAAAAAAACAGCATTGTGCGGTATGGAATGTACAGATCGTCATCGGTGATTCTTTCGTTCCAGAGGTCGGCCTCCACAATCATGCGTGACGGCGAACCCCTGAAAATATCCGATATGTCCAAGCGTTCGGGTGGCAGGGAAGTCGGCGGTAGAACGGAGAGAACTTTTCCCCATTCCGTCTCTGCACAGTGCTGACCGTAATCGAAGAAAACGGGGTGCACATCAACACCTTCACGGACCAGCATGTGGCATACCGTTGTTGAATCGAGGCCGCCAGAGACCATGACAAGCGCTTGTCTCATTTCTTGGATCTCAGGCTGGACATGGCCTCGAACAGCCCGTTCAGGCAGGCATCGAGACTGTTCGAATAAACTGTGCTACCTGCGATCACCATGGTGTTGGCGTTTTCGTTAAGCGGATCATAGGTAATGACAGGTTTTCCGGCCGCGAGGGCCAGCCCGATCTCCACCAGCGTGCCAGGGTCGCGGCCTTGAGGCAGCGCGAATACTATTTCGCACTCACTAAGGAGTCGGAGATCCCCAAGATAGGCGGCGCGCATTTCGTGCATTTGGCTCTGCGGCTTTAGTTCGCCGTTCTCTTGCACGGGACGTCTGACGTTGAAGTTGTGATAGCCCAGAGCATCCAGCGCTTCTTCAAGATGGGTGCGGTCAATGTATGTGAAGTCCGGTGCGGCAAAGTAAATCTGGAAGGTTGGCCGCACATGCCATGGTAGGACTGTCCCGCCCAGCTCCCGCATTTGAGCGACGCTGACCGCGAGGCTTCGCTGAACATCCCTTTTGAAGTCATCGGGATAGGTTGTCTGAGCGTAGCATGTTGCGGCGCGTGCAGCTTTCCAAGCAGCGTCGAAAACGTCAGCACCGAGCAACGATACGAACACTGCGGAATAGACGTCGCCAACTCCAACCGAGTTCACTGTACCGCCGAGAAGTGCCGGCACTTCATCTGTTTGGCCGCTGGCAAGGTCAATCACCCTGCTGCCGCCACGATTTTCCTTGAGCAGCACAGCGCTTGGCGACAATTCGCTGAGCTCGAGGGTAAGCGCCGATAAGTCGTCCGACGCCTTCTCTAGAAACAACTCAGACGAGGTTGATGTAATGAGCGCAGCCAGACGGCCTCGAAACGCTGATAGCGCCTGCAAATCCGCTAGATCGTACGCGATGTCAAAACTAATCCGTGCTTTGCCGCCTAAAAGGGCTGCCAAGTCGGTGAGATCAAATCTGCCGGGAAAAATAAGGCAGGAGGCGAAGTTTCCGAGCTTGGAAGAATCGTCCCGATATCTTACGGATTTCTCGTCTCTCAATATGTCTTGATAGGCTTGATCGGCTAGTTCGGTCGGGTCGCCGATTGCCATGAGGTTTGGCGCGCCGCTGACCTCGGCCAGCCAAATAAATTCCGCACATCCCAAGCTTTCAAGATATGCTCGTGCCTGATCGACCAGATATGCTGGGCAGACAGCCGCCACAGCAAACCTCGCGTCTATCGCCCAGAGCCCCCGGGCCGCATGGACTATTCCGCCAAGCCGCAACTTACTTTGAGAATTTGGCGATGGTAGCGTAAAATCTACGTAGACTTCGCCGATGAGCAATAGACCGCGATCAGCGCTCATGGAGCGGTGGGGGCGAAGTCTGCGCTGACCGATGCGACCGGTGAAGACGCTGATGCGTTGACGCGGCCGGTATAGCTGAAGCCTGCGGCGATACAGTCCGCAAGATAGTTGAGTCGAGTGGGTAGCGCCCCCACCTTCTGGCCCGATGCATCGACGGCGAACAATCTGCCATGCTGTTCGATTGATAGGGCTGTGCCCGTGACAGGAACGTCACCGTTGGTTCTAAAATACTCGCATTGCTCTACTTCTTCCAGATTGCTGGAAAATGCGCGGGCGCAACGATCTTCGCCACTTGCACCGCCACCACCAGCCCCTTGCCCATCCGTTTTGGGGCGAGAGCCCGGGTAATCCGAGAAGCTGCCGGAGCCTGTGCTACCCATCCTAAAACCTCAAATCAACATACTGTGGTGAATTGATGGTCGTGCAGAATATCTGCGGTTGCAAGCAATTTGTTGGGGCATTTTGGAACTGGGTAACAGCTGGAAGTGCTGATAGCGACACAAGTCGTTGAATTTTCTTTTCATCGCCCCTCGACCCACTTCCCCACAATCCTCCTAGGCACCGCATCCGCCGCCCTTTCCGCATCCTGCCCCAGATCCAGCCTTTTGGGCAGCCTGACCTGCGGCACCAGCAGGAAGATCGGCACCGTGGTGCGCCCGCGTCCGGTTTTGGAACGTGACGCCACCGCATGGCCCTTGGTGTTCAGCCGCCCTTCGGCCACCAGCAGGCTTGGTCCGCGCCTGCGATAGACGAAGCGCAGCCGCAGCCCGGTGCGCCTTTCCCATTCGCCGGGCGTGATGCGCCCGCCGCGCAGGGATTTTCCGGCAGCCTCGGTGGGAATGGCCAGCCAGAACCCGTCGCGGGAGCGGATCAGCGGCCCGGCATTATGGGCACCGACAATCACCGGCGCCTTGGACCACACCAGCGCGGTGGCGTTCAGGCTCTCGCCCGCCTTGGGATAGGTGGCGTTGCGGATCAAATTCGCCAGCCGCCGTCCCAATCCTGCGCCGGTGATCTGCCCGCGCCATGCGGTCTTGAGGCCCATACCCGCCTCGCGCATGGCACAGGTCACGGCCTTTTCGCCTGCCCTGATCTCGGCCCGCATCATGGCGACGAGATCGGGATCGATGTCGAGCTTCAGCTTCATGCAGGCACCAGTTCTACCGTCCAGATCAGCCGGTCGCGGTCGCGGATCGGCTCGCCCTGGATGGCGAAGCTGTCCGCGCCGATGACGATCAGATCGCTGGGCCGGGGATCGGGGAGATCGCTGACCCGGATATCGGCGGTCAGGGTTTCCGAAAGAATCCGCGCCGATCCGAACTCGGTGATCCGGTCCGGCGCGCGGCGGATCAGGCGGATCGGGCGTTCCTCCGATGTGCCACTCGCAATCCAGACGGCAGATACCGACATGTCGGGATGCGCGAAGATGCGATCCATGGCGGCGGCAAACGCGTTCATCAGTTCGAGCTGTGCAGCCGGATGGCGAGACGCGGGCGCTTGTTCACCGGCAGGATCGAGGCCTCGGTCATCAGGTCGATCCAGCGGCCCTTGGGGTCGAGATGCTGGCGGGCATAGAGCGGCAGACCGATGGTATTGGCGGTCTCCAGCAGGTTTGCCGAACCGCCATAGGTGGTAAACGTGTCCATGGTGCCGGTCGGGAAGGCGATGCCCTCGTTCGCCGGGACCAGCCGTTCCGATGCCTTGGTCGAGAGGGTGACCGCGCCCGCATATTCCTCGAAGAGGATGCCCGCGAAGGGGAAGTTGCGCCGCACATCCTGCCGCAGCGGCTGGGCGCCGGTCGCGGCATAGAACTTGTAGGCCTCTTCGGTCTTCGGGTGCGAGATCAGCTTGTCGAAGAATTCGCGGCTGACCAGGGCATGGACGCCCGACATGCTTTCGCCCAGCAGATTGTCCTCGACGGCGCGCAGCACCTCGCGGACCTTGCCCTGAATGTTGGTACCAGCGGTGCCCAGCACGAAATCGACGCTGATCTGCGCGATGCCGAATTCGGTGAAGTAATTGTAGAGCGTGGTGCCCGCCCCATCCTTCACGATGCCGCGCAGCGCGTTCATCTCCATATATTCGCGGGTCTGGGCATGCTTGCGGCGCATCAGGGTCAGTTTGCGGGTCATCACCGCGACCAGCGGATCGGCCTCGTCCCCGGCACCGACCGCCGGCACACCCTGAATATCGGCGGGCAGGATCACATCGTCATGAGGGATCCAGGGCAGCGCAAAGCTGCGCATGGCGCGGCCCTCGCGGGAACCGACGGTGGCCGGACCGCCCAAGGGGACCGAGGGCAGGAGGTTCAGCACGCCCTCGATCTGTTCGATGATGACGCTGCGCTGGGAGACGCCCTCGAAGCGGAAGAGGCCCAGTTCTCCGAGGCGAGTATAGAGGTTCGGCAGGATGTTGATGGCCTGAGTCATCTCGGCCAGCGAATAACCGCCGGCATCGAAGGGATTGCGGATGATGGTCATGGGGAAACCTTGTCGGGAAGGAGGGGAAGAGGTGTCGCAGCCGCCGGTCAGGCGCTGTCTCGGATGACGATGCCCAGCGCGGTCAGTTCCGCATGTTTGGCTGCGATCTTGGCCGCATCATCGACGCTGCCATCGTAGAAAAGGGCGTCGCGTGACACGATCGCCGGGCCACGGGCCAGAAGGATGCCGGTCGCCTCGGAGAGACGCGTATCGACCGGATAGAGCAGAATGCCGACAGCCACCTCGGCGCCATCGCTGCCGCCATGGCTGGCGAAGGTGTATCTGCCGCTGGTGGTGATGCGGCCCAGAACGGCGCCTGCCGGGTATTCGGTGCCCGCGGCGAGGGTGACGGTCTCGCGGGTATAGTTGGGGTTCAGCTCATATTTGAGTGCATCGCCCATCGAGGGCGGTTGGGTCAGAACGGGCATCTTGGTCTCCTGAAGGTGTCAGGCGATCAGCGCGCGGCGCTGTCGGCGGATTTGCGGGCAGCGGCCACGAGCGGGCTCGGCTTGTTGGTGGGCCCGGGCGCACTGGCGAGAATGCCGCTGGCGTCGCTCTTGGCGGCGAGGCTGTCGAGGATCTGGCCGCGCAGGGCATCGGGGCTTACTCCGCGCCTTACCGCATCGGCCGCGTCCAGGGTGACACCCAGCTTTGCCGCCTGGGCGCAGATCGAGGCCACTTCGGCGGCCTCGGCGCGGATGGCATCGGCGGTGGCATCGCTCGGCGCTGCGGCTGCGGGCGCGGACGGTTCAACCGCTGGCGCCGATGCTTCTGCCGGTTGCTGCGCCGTCGGCGTGGTGGGTTGCGGCGGTGTGGCGGTTGCACCGGGTGCTGCGGCTTTCGGGTTTTGCTGGGCCGGTGTCTGGGCATCGGCATCCGTCTGATCGCTCATGATCATCTCCTGCTTGGGATGGGGTGGTAAAAGGGTCTGGCGCGGCGGCGTCCGTCCGACCGATAGAACCGGGCGGTCGAGGCTGTCGGCAAAGGCGCGGAAGGCGGCACGGGGATCGGCGACGGTATCGGCCAGACCGGCCTCGACGGCTGCCGGGCCCCGGAAGATCGCGGCTTCGGTGGCGAGCGCCGCGTCTCTGGTCATCCTGGCACCGCGCCCCGCCGCCACCGTTTCGGCGAAGAGGATCCTCAGATCCTCCAACTCGGCCTGCAGCCGGTCGCGAATGCCTTCCGGCAGGGCGGCATAGGGATTACCATCGGCTTTCTGCGCCCCGGCGTGGATCAGCGTCACCGCGACGCCCTTCTGCGCCAGCATGCCGGACATGTCGGTATGCATGGTGATCACCCCGATGCTGCCCGCCGCGCCGGTTCGGGGCAGGGTGATGCGATCTGCCTGCGAGGCCAGCGCGTAACCGGCCGAAAGCGCATGTTCCGCCAAGAAGGCATGAACCGGCTTTGCATCCCGCGCGGCGCGGATGCGGTCGGCGAGATCGAAGGCCCCGGCCACCTCGCCGCCAAAGCTGTCGATTTCGAGCGCGATGCCACGAATGGCGTCGTCAGAAACCGCCGCGTCGATCTGGGCGCCGAGGCCTTCATACGAAGTCAGGCCAGAGCTCTGGCCGATCCAGGCGCCGCGATGGACGAGTGTGCCCGCGATGGCGATGACGGCAACACCGTCGATCACCGGAAACGGCGCATCGGTGTATTCACCATGACGTCCGACCAGATCGCCGCCGATCAGCGAGGCATGGGTGGTTTGCCGTGCGGCGATCAGCTCCGGTTCTGCGACCGTCATGCCGTCAAAGCGAATTTCCTGCCCGGTGATCCGGGGTCCGAGACCCGACAGAAAGGCCAGCGCCTTGGCGGGGGCGATCATCAGCGGCGTGTCGAAGGCGCGCTGGGCGATCTGGGCGTGATGCATCAGCGGTCCTCCTTTGGTTTGGTCTCGTCGTCATCGGGGTCGGTGGCGCCGTCTTCATCATCGTCCTTGCCGTTCGTGGCGTCGGCGCGATCGCCAACAGCCTCGCCCTTCGGTCCCTGCGCGGGCGAGCCAGGGCGGCGGAAATCGAGGCCCAACGCGGCTTCGCGTTTCCGTTCGGCCGCGATCTCGCGGTCGACCTGTTCCGCGTCGTAGCCGCGCTCGGAGATGGCCTGGCTGCGGGATTTGAGACCGGCCTCGATCTGCAGGATCTCGGCCGAGGCGTCCTTCATCGGATCGACCCAGTCCCAGCGCGTCGGCAGCCAGCTGACGGCCTGAAACACGCGCCGGTCGCGGTCATAGCCGGGCAGGTCGATGGCACCGGACAGCACCGCCAGATCCAGCCAGCGCTGCCAGACCGGGCGGCAGAGCTGATGGACGATCACACTGTGCTGGATCGCCGAGACCCGGCGGCGGAAGTCCAGCAGCGCGACCCTCGTGTTGGAGAAGTTCCCGCGTGCCGCATCGCCGGTCAGGTAAGGGTAGGGAATGCCCAGCGCGGCTGCGATCTGCAGCAAGGTTCGGTATTGGAAGGGCTCATAGGTCGAGCCGGAGTCGGGCGTGGCGGGTGTCGAGACATCCTCGCCCGGGTCCAGCCGGACGACCTGGCCGGGCTCGACCTCCAGATCCTCTTCGGCCGGTTCCAGCGGGGTTTCCGGGGCAGGCGAGGTGATGAACATCGCGAACATCGCCGCGGTCTTCTTCCGCTCCAGCTCGGCATCGTCATAGAGATCCAGCGTGAAGAGTTTGACGATGGCCGGTGCGAAACGGGAGACGCCGCGCAGCTGGCCGGCCTCGACAGGGTCAAGGACGTGAATGATCTCCGAGGCAGGCACGCGGACTGTTTCACCCACCAGCCCCGGATCGGTCATGTCGCCCGGATGGCGGCGCAGCAGGTGATAGGCGATGCGCCGCCCGATGCCGTCGAATTCGATACCCTGTCGGATGGTCCCGCCGCCGGGCAGTTCCCGGTTCAGATCCATCGGCAGCATCTCCGAGGGCAGCATTTGCAGCTGCAGCGGCACGGAGAGCCCGTCTTCGGGGCGGCGCGGGCGGAGCCGCAGAAACACCTCGCCCGTCAGGAACAGTTCGCGCGCGGCACGGCGCTGGAGGCCGTAAAAGTCCGTCAGCCCCTCGGCATCGGCCTCATCCGTCCAGGCGTGCCAGAGCTTCTGCAGCGTTTCCTTCTGGCCTGCGTCTGCAATCGAGGACGATGGTTTGATGCCGTCGCCGACCACATTGCTGGCGAAGGCCTCCACCGCGCCCGAGGCATAGCCATTGTTCCGCGCCAGCCAGCGGGCCCGCGCAGTGATGGTCTCGCCCGCGCCCGCGATCAGCGTGTTCACATGGGCGCGGGATGCCCGGAACCCGCGCAACCGGCGGTGTGACTGCGCCGCGTCGAACCCGCCGATGATCGCCCCGAGGCGCGCCCGGATGCCGTCAAGCGCCATGGATCAGAGCCCTTTCGTCGCCACGGTGCCCCAGCGCCGACGGCGGGTCGCACCAGTTGCGCGGGCGATGCGGGCTTCCAGATCGCTGATCGCGGCTGCCAGTTCGGCATCAGAGCCATAGGTCAGGGTCTTGCCGTCATAGCTGACAGAACGAAGCCCGCTGAAGCGGGCCTCATGCAGGGCCGAAAGCAGCGCCCGCATCCGGTCGATCTCCATCTCTCACCTCATGAAACGCGGAGTATAGGTTTGCCGCTTGCGGCGTGGCGTGGTTGGTGGCGCACCGGCCTGCCGGGCAGGCGGCTCTGCGGTGGGCACGGAGTCGTCCGTAAAATGGGCTGCGCCCGCATCCGGTACTGGAGGCGAAACGCCCGCCTGATCCTCCAGCTGCCGCCACATGCGTTCGTCCCAGCGGTCGGCACCCATGATCCAGGCGGCGGCGCGGGCATAGACGCGGGTGTCGAGCGCCTCGTTGCGTTCGCGCAGCTTCTGCCATTCCTGCCGGGCATAGCCGCGCTTGTTCCGAACCGTGACCAGCTGTTCGGCGACCAGTTGCTTCAGCCATTCGCTGTCGGCCCAGTCCGGCAGATGGATCATGCCCGGCGGATCGGGCCGGTCCTCCTCGGGCCGTTCCAACCGCAGGAAGCGATAGGTCTCGATCTTGAAGGTGGCGGTCGCCACCGACCACAGCCGGGCGCCCCGGCGCAGGCGTTTGCCGCCCACCGTCGCATCGACGAAGGTCGGGCCGGAAACCGGCGTGGCGCGATTGAAGCCCTCGAGACCCTTGACCGGCACGACCTGCTCGAACCCCTGCGCCCGCGCCCAGGCATAGACCGCTGCCGCCTCGTAGCCGGTATCGATCGCCAGTTTTGCAATCGGCATGACCGCGCCATGGGCGTGCTGCCAAGTACGGCCGAGCAGCTTGGTCAGTTCCGCCCATGCCGCCGGGCTGTCCGGCCCGCCCGGAATGACGACGTGATCGACCAGCCAGCTCTGCAGCCCGCGCCCCCAGGCCCAGATATCGACCTCAATCCGGTCCTTCTGGATGTCGGCCCCGGCGGTCAGGAACAGACCGCCTTCGGGGATCTGCGCCGCGAAGGCTTCCCGGCGATCCGCCAGCCGCTGCCATTCCGGTGCCTCGCCGCGCTCGACCCAGGTCTCACCCAGCAGCGTGTTGCGCGCCGCGCGCAGCATCTCGTCATTGCCCTGCGCGGCCAGCCATTCCCGGGCGATCTGCTCCCAGCTCTTCCAGCCGATGGGCGAATAAAGCGCCGAGAGGTGATAGCCGACATGGTGCGGGTCAGTTGAAACCGCCATCGCGCGCCATTCGCCTGCCTCCAGCATGGCGGTCTTGTGATGCTCGGCGATCAGCGCCTCGCAGGCATTGCAGGCATAGGCGGTGGTCTCGGGCTTGGCCTTCTCCCAGCGCAGACGTTCGAATTCCAGCCATTGCATCGCGCCGCAATGCGGGCAGGGCACGAAATAGCGCCGCTGGTCCGAGGCCTCGAATTCCTGCTCGATCCGGCTCAGCCCCCGGATCGTCGGGGTCGAGACCAGAAACACCTTTCGGCGATGCGCAAAAGTGGTGCTGCGCGCCTCGGCCAGCGTCACCGGATCGCCCTCCTCATCGGCGGAGGGCGGATAGGCGTCGATCTCGTCCAGAAACAGATAGCGCGCGGGCATCGACCGCAGACCGGTGGCCGAGTTCGCCCCGGTCAGCACCAGAATGCCGCCCGGGAATTCCTTCGACAGCATCGAATTCCCGGCATCGCGGGATCGCGCCGGGCTGACCCTCTCACGAAGCGCAGGCGAATCCGAAATCAGCGGGTCGAGGCGTCCGCGCGAGGCGCGTTTGGCCATCTCGACCGTAGGCAGCACCGCCAGCATCGGGCCGGGGGCGTGGTGAATGACAAAGCCGATCCAGTTATTCCCGGCCTCGGTGGCACCCACCTGCGCAGCCTTCATGAAGCTGATGCGCTGCGCCGGATGGCCGGGCGAAAGCGCATCCATGATCTCGCGCAAGTACGGCGTCCGCGCCGTGCGGTAGCGCCCGGGTTCGGCCGCCGCCCGTGACGACAGCCAGCGGTGTCTGTCGGCCCATTCCGACACCGTCAGATCGGGATCGGGCCGGATGCCGCGCGACCAGGCGCGCAGCATATCATGGGCGCCGTCGAAACTCAGATCGGGGCTGTGATCATCGCTCCCATCGTCATCATTCAAGACAAACCTTGAGGTCGGCGAGGGCGGTGAGCTGGTCTCGGACATGGGCTTCCAGCACCCTCTGCAGCACCCCGGTGCCGATGCTCATTGCTTCTCCGGTGGTCTTTTCCATCTCGGCGGACAATTCCGCCGCCATGATCGCGGCGACGCGGGCGGGCCAGGTCACCCAGGCATCGCGTTCCTGCCGGGCTAGGCGAAAGACCAGCGTCTCGGCCCGCGCCCGGTCGACCAGCACGCCCTTCTTCTTCTGGATGGCGATCTGGCGTTCCTGCGCCTGATAGACCGTCAGCGCCGTCCGGGCCTTCAGGTAGGAGGAACTGTCACCCGGGCCGGAGATCGACGGGGCGGTGAGGTTGGTATCGGGCCGCGACGCCCGTTCGGATGTCGCCGCCTGCCGCGCGGTGCCGCCCTTCGACCGGATCTGCTGATCCGGATCGGTGGTCGCCGCGCGCCTTGCGTCCGACGCCGCCGCGTCGATGGAGCCATCGGCGAAGAGGACCAGCCGGCCGCTCTTGCGCGCTTTCTGGATCGCCCCGCGCGACAGCCCGGCATGGGCCGCATAGGCCCGTTCGCTCATGCCCCGCATGGGTGCCGCCGAAGATGATGGTGATGTGCATCAGAAAGCACTGTTATTGCTCCGAATTCTCTACACTTCAGGACGCCCCAGAGCGATGCTGCATCAACGAAACGCAACTCCCGGAGACCGAAATGACCCGCAAGCCCGCCCGAACCAACGACGCCGCCCTCGCTGCCTTCATCGCGAAGAAAGCCGAAATCGACGCCATGCTGGCCCGGTTGCTGGCGTTCAGCGAGGATCATTTCGGCGCAGATCCCGAACGTCTGAACTGGGCCGACGTTGGCAGCCTCGAATATCAGGCGAACCTGCTGAAGCAGATCAGCGATTTTGCCTTCGGCGAGGGCGAACACGCCGCCTGACCGGCTGGCAAGTGGCGCCCGCCACGCCCCGGATAACGGGGCCCGGCTCCGTAGAAGCCGACCGCAGCCTGCGGCGGCGATGCACGGAGACAGACATGACGAAACTTACCGACACCCAAGCCCTGATCCTGACCCGGGCCAGCGCCCGGCCGGGCAATCTCGCGCTGCCGTTGCCCGAAGGGCTGCATGGCGCCGCCGCGAAGATGGCCATCAGCCGGATGATCAAACTCGGCTTCATCGAGGAGGTCGAGGCCAACCGCCGGCGCAATGAGCCGCTCTGGCGCGAGACCGGCGATGGCCATGGTACGACATTAATCGCCACGGATGCCGGGATGGACGCCATCGGCATCGATCCGGTTGTGGTCAAGACCATGGCCGCGCTGCGCGATGCCAAGCCCGAGGCCATCGCCGCCGCCCAGCGCCCCGGCACCAAACAGGCGCAGCTGATCGCCATGCTGCAGGCGTCTGAAGGCGCGACCATCGCCGAGATCGCTGAGGCGACGGGCTGGCAGCACCATAGCATCAGGGGCGCCATTTCCGGATCGCTGAAGAAGAAGCTGGGCCTGACTGTGACATCCGAGAAACTCGCCGAGAGGGGCAGGGTCTATAGGCTGAACTCGGCCTGATGTGGCGCCGCATCACCCATCTTCCAGCAACTGATGCGCCAGAGTTCGGAGCGCATGCGCGGCAACCAGTGGGACCACGCCATTGCCGCAGAGGCGGAGCCGGTCCACCCTGCAGGCCAGCCCATCAGCGCCTCGACGAATAGCGGGTTCAAGGTCCGGCGCTGATCGCAAATATCGGGTCCAGCCATCGGCGTCGTGAGGACCTGGCGGCCAAGGAGGCCTTTGACCGGTGTGTTCGCAAGGCTGGTCGCCCCATCCTTGTGGTCGCGCGCCGTCGGCGTCATCCACATCCGGCTGGCATGGGTTAGATCGGCCGATTTGCGATTGCCCGCGCTCGGTTTGTTGCCGTCCGTCGCCAGCGGCGTCGGCCAGTCCCGGGCCATGCCGTCCAGCCCCTTTTCGTGTTTCCGCACACCGCCCCGGCTGCGAAAGCTGTCGGTCTGCGGCGTTGGCCACATCGCCGCCCTCGTGGCGAGGTTCATCCCGTGCTTGCCCGCCGCCTGTGATGGCGTCGGTTTCGTCTGCCGGTTCTCGTTGGCGCTGGCCCGGGGCGTCGGCCAGAGGCGCATGATCTCGCTGCGATTGCCGCCACTCGAACGGGTGCCGGAGCAGGCGCGCGGGGTCGGCCAGCTCGTCGCCTTCCCGGATGGCGAGGATGAACAGGCGTTCCCGGCGATGGGGCGCGCCGACTTCCGCCGCCGTAAACAATCCCGCCGCAAGGCGGTAGCCCATGCCGACCAATCCGCTGGCGACTTCGGGGAAGCCGAGGCGGAGATGATGAGCGACATTTTCGAGAAAGACGAAGGGCGGTTCGGCCTCGCCGATGATGCGGGCGACATGCGGCCAGAGATGGCGGGGATCCTCGGTGCCTCGGCGCTTGCCCGCCACGCTGAACGGCTGGCACGGATAGCCCGCAGAGACGATATCCACCGCGCCGCGCCAAGGCTTGCCGTCGAAGGTGGCAATGTCGTCCCAGATAACAGCCTGATCCAGGGCCGCGTCCGCCATCCGCGCCACGAGAGTGGCCGCAGCGTAGGTCTCCCGCTCGACATGGCCCACAGTTCGATATCCGGGCAGGGCGAGGGTGAGCCCGAGATCGATCCCGCCCGCGCCGGAGCAGAGGGAGAGGCCGAAGAGGCAGGTGTCATCGGCCCCGGAATCGCGTCCGGGGGCAGGTAAAGCCAGGTCATTCATTGTCTCAGCGTCGGTTGGCGGTCAGGTCGGCGAAGCTCTGGTCGGTACCCTCCAGCACCGCAGCCTGGCCGGTCAGGTTCTGCCAGCGGGTGATGGCGACATCGACATAGGCGGGGTTCAGCTCGATCCCGTAGCAAACCCGGCCAGTGGTCTCGGCCGCGATCAGCGTAGTGCCGGAACCCATGAAGGGCTCATAGATCGCCTGCCCGGGGCTGGAATTGTTCAGGATCGGCCGACGCATGCATTCGACCGGCTTCTGGGTGCCATGCGCCGTTTCGGCATCCTGATCCTTGTTGGCGATCTGCCAGAGCGTGGTCTGCTTGCGATCCCCGGCCCAATGGCCTTTGCCGCGTTTCTTCACCGCATACCAGCAGGGCTCGTGCTGCCAGTGATAGTCGCCCCGGCTGAGGACCAGGCGGTCCTTGGCCCAGATGATCTGCGAGCGGATATCGAAACCGGCCGCGATCAGGCTGTCGGCGACGGTGGTGGCGTGCAACGCGCCATGCCAGACATAGGCGACATCGCCCGGAAACAGCGCCCAGGCCTCGCGCCAGTCGGCGCGGTCGTCGTTCAGCACCTTGCCGGTGCGTTTGGTCGCTGAGGCGCCGGACTGGTTGCGCCATGACGGATCGTATTCGACGCCATAGGGCGGGTCGGTCACCATCAGCAGCGGGCGGACATCGCCCAGCAGTTTGGCGACCACATCGGCCGATGTGCTGTCGCCGCAGATCAGCCGGTGCGGCCCGAGCTGCCAGAGATCGCCCGGCACCGAGACCGGATCGGCTGGCGGTTCCGGCACCTCGTCTTCGCCCTCGGCGGCACCATCTTCGCCGAGATCCGGATCCTGCAGCAGGGCTTCCAGCTCGTCCTCGGCGAAGCCCAGCAGCGACAGATCGAAGTCATCGGCCAGCAGGCCCGCCACCTCGTCGCGCAGCAGCGCCTCGTCCCAGTCGCCGAGTTCGGTCAGCTTGTTGTCGGCGATGCGATAGGCCCGGCGCTCCGCCTCGTCGAGATGGCCCAGCCGGATCACCGGCACCTCATGAAGCCCCAGCTCCGTCGCCGCCAGCACCCGGCCATGGCCCGCGATCAGCTCGCCATCGTCACCGACCATGCAGGGTACCGTCCAGCCGAAGCGGGCCATGCTGGCGGCAATGCGCGCGACCTGATCGGCCCCGTGCATCTTGGCGTTCCGGGCATAGGGGCGCAGCCGCTCGATCGGCCAGAACTCGATCTGGCGCGGCGCAAAGGCGAGGTCCATGGAGTGAGGAGGTCCTGTGGTTTTGGGCGGCTTCAGGGCGGGTGGATTCCGGTGGATTCCGCTGGCGGTGGCTTCCGCGAACTGGATCCCGCAGGTGGCTTCCTGGATCCCGCCGGAATCCAGCAGGAATCCACCCCTGCGGAATGCTCAAAGCCTTGTTTTATTGGTCGAAACACCGCTCGGTTGGCTCAGGTGGATTCCGGGTGGATTCCCCGGCGAAATCGCCTGACGCTGGCAAACTTCTGCGCTGCGCCCCCCCGAATACGGATCGCGCCGGGGAGGAACCATGGCAGGGGGGTAGGGCTGGAAGGGTTTTGCGAAAAGCGCCTGATGGGGTCCATTCTCCGGGTGCTCGTCTTCGATGTTTGATGTATGAGTCAAGAGGGGCAGCTCTGTCAACAGGGCTCGTTGCCAAATTGTTCGCGTCTTGGTCGGGGCGCCCACGGTTGCCGTTTCGGCATAGCATCGGTGACCTCGATGCTCCGCAGCATGCCCCCTTCGCGCAGTCCTTCCCGCACCCAGCCGAGCGCCAGCCACCACCGCTCGTAATGGCGATGCGCGGCGTCGATCTGGTCGGGGTGCGGCGAGAACGTGACCGGGCAGGCACGCAGTTCCACCGTCCGCCACTTGCCGCGTGACAGCACGCGTACCGTGCCGACGGCGATGGTGATCGAGCGTTCGCCATGCTGGTTGCGCTTCATCTCGACCGGCACGCAGCGGGGCACGGCGCCCGGCATCCAGTCGGGCGTCATGCCGGCGCGCGCCAGCTCGGCGATGCGGATGGCCATGCGCAGACCACCGAGCGACGTCGGCAGGCCCGCGACACAGGCGGCGATCACCTCGGCATCCTCGTGCGTCGAACTGTCGGGCTTGTACCGGCCACCATCGATGCGGCAGCCCAGCGCGGCGCGTTGCATCAGCACGTATTCGAGGCCGAAGCCGGGACCGTCGCCGCGTTCGGAGTCGGGCGGCTCGGGCAGTTCCAGCCGGGCCTTCTCGGTCCGGAAGGCCCATTCCAGCACCTGCTGGACGCCAAGCGTGCGGCGGATGCGGGATGAGCGGTTCGGGAAGCGTGCATGGATGCTCATGCCACGCCCCGTTCTCGCAGCCGTTCGGCCGTCACCAGGCCGCGCTCCAGCATGGCATTGCGGACCGTGTTCGAGATGGCGTTGGAGGGCAGATAGCCATCCCCGTTCACCAGCCCGGCGTAGAAGCCCGCGATTTCGTCCATGCTGGCCCGAGGTGTGTCAGCGGGCTTGCCGCCGCGCTTGCGGCGCTTGTCGCCCTCAATGGTTGTCCTGACCTCTGCGGTCCGTGCCGCCCGTTCCATCGCCCTGTCCAGCGCCCTCGGTCCGTCCGGCGGTGCGGGATGCGTGCTGCGGCTGTCACGCGCCACGGCGACGATCCGGTCTTCGCTGAGGCCGAGATCGGTGATCCAGCGACGAACGTGCTCCCTCGGTGGCCAGCCCTGCCACCAGCCGGGAAGGCCGGCATCGGAGTCGAAACCGAGGGCGTCGAGCAACTCTCCAAAAAATTCCTCAAATCGATCATCGCGCGCTCGCGCGCCCTCCTCCTCCTCCTTTACTGGTTCCCTTAAAGGTTCTCTTACAAGGTTAGTGTCCGGATTCCGGACACGGAAATCGCCATTTTCCGGACACGGCTCTGCCCGAAATCCGGACACGGCTCCGTGTGCAGTTTCCGGACACGGGTTGACAGCGTTGGGCGACGTTGGACGGCTTTCGCCGTCAGGATGATCGTCTGAAAACCCGGGAAAATCGCCATGTCCGAATTCCGGAGACGGGTCGGATCGGGGGTCATCGAAGCTGTCCTCGAAACCGAGAATGTAGCGGGTCGGTTGCTGGCGTTTCGTCACCGGGTCGACGCTGGCGCAGCGCCGGATCAGACCGGCCAGTTCCAGCTTGCGGAGATGGTCGTTCAGGGCGGATCGGCTGATCTCGCAATCCGCCGCCAACCGCGCCTGTGTCGGAAAGCAGCCGAAATCGGGATTGTGCCGATCGCAGAGATGCCAGAGCACGATCTTGGTCGCGGGTTTCAACCCGCGCTGCAGGATGGCCCAGTTGGTCGCATAGTGACTCATGCGCAGGCCCTCCGGCGCGGGTTCAGGGCCTGCGCCCGTGTGGTGATGCCGTGATCGGCGAGGGCGCCCAGCGCGTCCTCGACCGAGCGGACCAGCGCCCAGCCGAAGCCCTGCGCCTTCACCATGTCGCGGAATGCCATCTGCTCGGGGCTGAGCCTGCCGGAGGGACTTTTGACTTCCAGAAACAGTACCTGACCGCCGGTGAGGACGATCAGATCGGCAAAGCCCGGACAGACGCCCATGCCGGTCAGAATAGCCTGGCGTTGGCGGGCAGCCTTGCCGCCGCCGCCGACCTCGTTGGCGGAATGGTGGATGATGGCATCGCGCGGCAGAACGATGCGCAGCGTGTGGACGATGGCGCGCTGGATATCGGCCTCAGGGGTGCGGCGGGTCATGCGGCACCGCCTTTCGGCTTCCGGCTCGACACGGCGATCAGCAGACCGGCGAGGGCGAGTGCCTCGCGGCTTTCCTGCGGGTCGGGGCTGTGGGCGGCAATAGCGCGGCAGGCGAGGACGATCAGGCTGTCCGGGTGATGCACGAAGTCGGCGACGATTCCGCGTGCCTCAGTGAGACGCTGGGCTGGCCAGTCGGACGGGCAGGGCGCCGCATCCGTACTGTTGCAACCGACGTCGGAGGTGTGGATCGGTGACATTGCGTTCATTTCCGCCCCCGAGGTTTGCTGGCGGTCTTCTTCGCGACACTCGGCATCTCCTGCGACTGCAGCCAGTCCTGCACAACGCTCATCCGGTAAAAGATCTTGCGGCCGGCACGGACGCAGGCCGGGCCCTTCCGCCGCCGCTCCCAGCGCCCCAGCGTGTCGACCGTGAGGCCCAGTTCCTGGGCCAGGTCATATCGGCTGATCCAGCCGCGCAGCAGGCGCGGCTGGATTGCCGGTTCCGCACTCATGGGTTGTGTCATGCTCTTGCCTCCTTCTCGCATCGCCCGAACCGGGCGGCTGACGGGGAGAAGAACAATCACATCGAAAGCCCCGGCAGGGAGGCGGAAGGTGGCGTAATTCCCCCGGACTTACGCCACCCCATATTTTGCTGGGGTTTTGCGCGATTCGCATCCGTTCGACCGGCAGGCGCCCCGGCGAAGCGGCGAGCATGCCGGTGTGACATTATGCTGCATGTTCGGGAAACATCTGCAATTGCTGCGGTGCAGAACGTGTCAAGAACGATGTTCCCCTTATCCCCAGCCATTGGCTCTTGCCAAATCGCGTCCCGGTGGTGAAAAAATCTGCCCAATCACGCCCGAAGCGGCCGACTTACGTGGACTTGCAGCGCAGTCCGCGAACGCTAGAGCTGTGCCCTTAGGGAGGTGATCGAGGCAGGGCGCCGATGGTCGGAAGGACCGACTGTCCGGCGCAGGAAGACAGGGAGATGACACCAATGGCATTGCCACAACGCGCGTTTTACACAGTTCAGGAGGCAGCACTTCGCTGGGAATGCGCGTTGAGCGACCTCGCTGGATGGGCCGCGACCGGAAAACTGGAGATCGTGACGGCGATCCGGCCGATGATTCAGGGTGGCCATGTCCATGCTGGCTTTGTCGTGGTAGAGGCGGCTGATATTCTGGAGCTGTTTTGGCCAGGTCACGGGGCGCCGGACGTCGCAACCCTGCGGCGCTTTCGCCCTGTCGGCACAGAAGACTGGATCCTGATCGAGAGCCCAGCCGATTTTGTTAAGGTTCACCTTGGTCGCCTGATGATCACTGTCGAGGAAATGCACCGCTTCGAAACGACCCACGGGCTGATGCGGCGTCTGACGATCAATAACGGCGCGCCGTCGCGCCACAATTGGGAAGGCCTGCTGGCCTTTCTGATCCATCGGGTACATGGGGAGGGCGTGCCCGCGACACAGGGCGAGTTGATCGCCATCGCACTGGATTGGTTCGCGCAGCATTCCGAGGGCGGCGACATCCCCGATGAAAGTACCATCCGGCGAAGGCTGGGGCCGATCTGGAAGATGCTGCGGGAGAATGCCTGAAGGCAGGGCAGCATACCGGCCAGCGCGGCGAGGATCAGGCGCTCCTGCGGGCCTGATCCCCGGCATCATGCACCAGCACCGGCTTCGGGCGGAAGGCGCTGGCCACGGCATCGACCCCGGCGCGCAGCGGCGAATCCATCAGATGGGCATAGCGCGCCGTCGTCTGGGTCTGGCTGTGGCCCAAGAGCTTGCCGATCATCTCCAGCGAGGCGCCGCCGCTGACCAGCAGCGAGGCGAAGGTGTGACGCAGGTCGTGGATCCGGACATCCTCGATCCCGACCTGTTTCTGGATCCGTTTCCAGAAGTTCCGGATTTCCTTCACCGGCTGACCCGGCACATCGCCCGGAAACAGAAATGCGCAGCCGCACGGCACCAGCAACTGGCGCTGACGGACGATGGCGGCGGCTTCATCCGAGATCGGCAGACGGTGAATCTTGCGCTGCTTGGTCATGCTGGCGGGCTTCGACCAGCTCAGATGTTCGAGGTTGAAATGCTCGAACCTTGCCTGCCGGACCTCGCCGACCCGCGCCCCGGTCAGCATGCAGAGCCGGATGATATCAGCCGCGCGTCGGTCCTCGGCCGCGTCCAGCGCGGCGGCGAGCTTGCGGATCTCCTCCTGCGACAGGAATCGCTCGCGCGGGTTTTCGATGCGGCGGCGAAACCCCGAGGCCGGATTGTCCTCGCGCCAGCCCCAGCTCTGGGCATAGGTGAACATCTTTCGAAGCACCTCGCCGACACGGTTGGCGCGCACCGGGGTGGGCTTCGACCCCTGCAGCTTCCGCGCGCGGTTGTTGGGCTTGGCCTTGTGTGGCCGACACCGCCCCTCCGCGATCCGGTTCAAGAGCTTTTCCACATCATAGGGCGTGATCTCGGTGACAAGGCGGTTGTTCCAGTCCGGCCCGATCAGCTTCGTCAGCATGGATCGCTGATCCGAGGCGTTGGTCTTGGCCAGATTGGGCAGATGCACCTCGGCATAGCGCTCGGCCAGGTCCCTGAACCGGGGCGCGTCCCGCCCGTCCTCCTTTGCGCCCAGCGGATCGCCCCCGGCATCGATATCGCGCCGCAGCTCCTTCGCCCGCTCCCGCGCCGCCGCCGTTGACCATTCCGGCCAGCGCCCCAGCGTCATCCGCCGCTGCCGCCCGGCATGACGGTAATCCAGCGTGAAGGCGCGGTTGCCGGAGCGGTAGATGCAGATGGCAAACCCCCGCACCTCGCTGTCGAAGATCTGATAGTCCCGGCCCGGTTCCGGCACCGCCTCCCGCACCGATTTCTCGTTCAGTCTCAATCGCTTCACCATGCCCAGCGCCTCCTTCTTGCATCCCACATGAGGCTCAGCCTCGCGCGCATGGCAAGTCATACATCGCCGCCCGGACCGGCAGGGAGGCGGAAGGTGGCGGAAGTCGGAGGGAGACGTGCCGGTACTGAACAGATAGACACCAATCTTGATGGCCGTTCCCGCAGACCTTCATAGGAAAGCCCCAGAAGTTACCCTAAGCACGTTCTAGGAGGAACGTTACTCCTGTCCAAACATGGACCGGCCTTCGACCATTAGGCTCGCATGTAGGATGTTGCCAGTGTCGGATTCGGTAATGAACAGGCTAGGATGAGCCATATCGCCGAATGCGAGATTGGTCGTCGTGACGCCTGTTTGGCTGACAACGCGATATGTCGGCGCGCCCATTCTTGAAACGCCCCAAACGCATCCATTCCCCGCATGCGCTATCCACAGTCCTCCCTGTGAATCGACAGCCAAGCCGTCCGGGCCCGACAGACCTCCGGAAAGCTGGACGAACACACCAACCTTGGAAACCGAACCATCCGCCATCAACGGAAGTCGCCAAACACTGTTGCCTCGTGTCATTGCCACATAAAGCGCGTCCTCATGCTCGTTCAGCACGATGCCATTCGGACTCGGGCCTGTGTCGATGAGCAGGTCGAGCCGATCCTGTTCGGGCTGATAGCGATAGACGCGGCCGTTTGGCATTTGCATCCCGCTCTGACCCTGATCGGTGAAATAGAGCGTTCCTCGACTGTCGAAGACGAGGTCGTTGCAGCCGCGAAAATGTTCGGAGTGGCGATGGGTCACCACCGGCTCGATAGTGCCGGTCACCGGATCAAGCACCATGATGCCGTTTTTGTAATCGGCTATGAATGCTCGGCCATCGCCATGAAACTTCAGGCCATTCGGCCAACCGTCATATTCCGCGACAAGCGACCATTTTCGGTCGGGAGAAATTCGGAATACTCGTCCATAGGGAATATCCGTTACCCATAGATTGCCGTCGCGGTCGAAGCTGGGGCCTTCAAGAAAGCTGTCGATCTCTCGGCCCGGCTTGTTGGCGGCAGCCCAAGCCGGAGAGGTGTTCTTGATGCGGAACTCGGAAGGCATGGTGGTCCAGACATCTGCGTCGATGATCTGTGGTGCTGGGTAGAAGGACATGATTTCTCTCCTCAGGCGGTCAATTGATTGACCAGTCGTTGCCGGCTGGCCTCTAGGGCGGCGATCAGGCTGGGGCGGGTATCGGGAGCGAAGCGCGTGATCAGGCCCGATACCGCAAGTGCGCCAATAAGCTGGCCGTTGGCTGACATGATCGGAACCGCGATGGCGGCGACATCGCCGTCGCGTTCTCCGAGCGAAATGGCGTGACCCGCTGCGCGGATGACTGGATCGCCTTCCCCTAGCTTGGGCGAAAAGGCGAGAAGCACCTTGCCGCTGGCGCCCTGCGTGATCGGCATCCGGGCGCCCTCGATGATGGAATGGCGTATCGCACGCAATGGCTCGCTGCGGAACAGACAAACCCGGCTGTCGCCTTCGCGGATGTAATATGAAGCGGTCTCGTTGGTTTCATCCGAAAGCTGCTTCAATTCGGGGCGCATTACCCCTGCCAAGTCGAAGCTCTGCCGATAGTTCGAACCGATACGCCAAGCAGTCGGGCCGAGGCGAAAGCGGCCGCCCTCGTCGCGGATCAGGTAGCCGAATCGCTCAAGTGAGACACCCAGCCTGAGAATCGTGCTTTTGTATTGCCCTGTTCGTTTCGAGATCTCGGCCAAGCTGAGATCGGGCGATTCCGGATCGAAGCAATCGAGAATTTGTAGAGCGCGTTCAACGGCTTCGACGCCTTTTGCCTCGGTCATTCGTCCCTCCCTTTCGGAGAAGATTGACACAACAGCATCAATAAAGCATAACGTTCTATTAGATGCAATAACATTCTGTTAGATAGAACGATTGGGAGGAGAAGCCATGACGTTCACTTACCGGGCAATGATCCTGTCGACGGCCATCGCGATGAGCGGAGGTGTCGCCAAGGCGCAGGACATCATCTTCAGCGGGGTCTCGACCACGTCAGACGATTACCAGCTGGGTGTCGTATGGTCGGGCATCGCGCGTGAGGCGGGCCTTTCGATGACGGTGGTCGAGAACGGCACCGTCGCGGGGATGCGTAAGGCAGCGCTGGGAGAGGTCGACATGGTCGGTGTCGGGGCGCCTCACTACCTCGACGCCGTCGACGGAACCGGTAGCTATTCCGAGGATCCCGAGGACCTACGCGAAGGCTACAAGACCATGAAGGCGATCCTAGCGCTGCCCGTCGGGATGGCCCAGTATGTGGCGCGCTCGGATGCCGGTATCGAGAGTTTCAAGGACCTCGCCGGCCACAAGGTCGGTATCGGCCGACCCGGTGGCAATGCGGGCAAGGTGACAGAAACGCTGTTCCAGATTCATGGCATCGCCGACTCGGTCCAGGCACAGGCGATCGAATACGGCCCCGCGCTGGACCAGATGGCGGCGAGCACCATGGATGCCACCCTTGTCTGGGGATCGATCCCGACCGCGGTGATCGACAACGCGTCGCGCCAGATGGAACTGCGCTTCGTCTCGCCCGATCCGACGACGCTGGAAGAGTTCCAGAGCACAATCACCAACGGCGAGTATTACGTCTATCAGCGAGTTCCGGCTGACGTTATCGAAAAGGCCTATGAAGGGCGGGTCGCCGCTGACGGGGACGCCTATTTCTGGACTTTCCCCTATCAGATCATGGTGCGCGGCGAGATTGACGAGGAAATCGTCTATCAGCTGACCAAGGCGCTGTGGGAGAATATCCAGAAGGTGAACGATGCTTCTGCTGGCCTGTCGCTGGTCAACCTTGACGAAGCGTTGACCTCCATCTCGGCCGAACTGCATCCCGGTGCCGCCCGCTATTACAAAGAGATCGGGCGCATGTGATTGCATTCGGGCGGCCGTTATGGCCGCCCGTCAATCAACCCAGGCGCATCGCCCGGGGATCCTTTTAGCCAAACAGCCAACCTTATCGAAGGAACGAGCATATGAATGTCTCGGTTGAAGCCTTCGTGCGCGGCCTCATGCCGGACACGGCAGATGATCGTGCACCTTACGCGGCGGTCCAGGCCCTTGGACTTGCTGCGGCGGGTCTGATCCCGCTATTCATCATATACACCCAGCTTTTCGGGCGCTTTCCCTCGGAAGTGCAGTATGGGACCGTTCTCTACCTGGGGCTGGTTGCCATCTTCTGCCTGCGCCCCGCGTTTGTCGACAAGTACGGGCGGCGCCGGCCGCTGGATCTCGTCGTAACCGCATTGCTGATTGCGGGCGCGACCTTCGCTTATACCTACTACACCAACCAGTATGACGACATCGCCGCCAACCGCGAAGGGCTTCCCAACAACTGGGACCTGCTCTGCTATGCGATCGGCTCGCTGGTCGTGGTCATCGGCGCGCATCGGGCGGAAGGCTGGCTGCTGACCGGGGTGGTGATCGCGGCGTTGATCTACCTGTTCTTCGGACACATGATGCCCGGCCTGCTGGAGCATCGGCCGATGTCGATGAACCGCGTGCTGGAGATTTCCTACGGCTATCGCGGCATCTTCGGCGTGGCTCTTGGGTCCGTGGTCGACATCGTGCTGGTCTTCGTGATCCTGGGCGTCGCCCTGCGGCTGACTGGAGCGGGCGATTTCTTCAACGATCTTGCCCTGATGCTGACGCGCAGGCAGCGTTCGGGTCCTGCGCAATGCGCGATCATTGCATCCGCCTTGTTCGGGTCCATCAACGGCTCGGCGCCGGCCAACGTGGCCTCGACCGGTGTCCTGACGATCCCGATGATGCGCAAGGCCGGCTATAGCGGCCGCTTCGCGGGCGGGGTCGAAGCGACCGCATCTTGCGTCGGGCAGATCATGCCGCCGGTGATGGGCGTCGGTGCATTCATTATGTCCGATGTGACCGGCATTCCCTATGTGACCATCATGCTGGCCGCGATCGTGCCCGCGATCCTCTATTTGGTTTCGCTCTCGGTTGCCGTCGCGCTAGAGGCCGGTCGTCTGAACATCGCGCCGCTGGACGTCGAGGCCCCGGCATGGGACCGCCGCATGTATAGCCGTGCGGCCGTGCTGGTAGTGGGCTTCGGCACGTTGCTGACGCTGCTTTTTTTGGGATATCCCGCGACATATTCAGGCCTGGTGGCGAGCGGCGTCATCGTCGCGGTTGCCATGATCCTGCCCGA
Organism: Paracoccus onchidii; assembly: GCF_028294535.1. Classification (GTDB taxonomy): domain Bacteria; phylum Pseudomonadota; class Alphaproteobacteria; order Rhodobacterales; family Rhodobacteraceae; genus Paracoccus; species Paracoccus onchidii. The sequence goes on from NZ_JAQBIE010000027.1 coordinate 42,216, forward strand.
TACGCGGCTGAAAGGGTCTGACTGGCCGACCTTCATCGTCGATTCCGGTCGCGAGGGTCTGTCGGTGATGCTGTCCTGTGCGGCCATCGGCATCGTTATCGCCGCCATTACCTCCACCGGCCTTGGTATCAAGCTGAACCAGGAGATCACCGCGCTTGGCGATCAGAACCTGCTGGCAGCCCTGGTCTTGGCGGCAGTCTGCTCGATCGTGCTGGGCATGGGGCTGCCGACGGCTGCTTCCTACCTGATGGTCATCTTCGTCGCCGGCCCCGCTATCATGGAACTCGGGATCTCGGAACTGTCGACGCATATGTTCGTCTTCTACTACGCGGTTCTGTCGGCGATCACGCCACCGGTTGCACTGGCGATCTTCGCCGCCGCCGCTATTGCCAAGGAAAATCCAATCCGGCTTGCGATGACCGCGCTGCGCCTTGCGGCTGTTGGCTTCGTCCTGCCGATTGCGTGGATCTATCACCCCGAGATCATGGTCGGCACGCAGGACACGGGCGTCATCGACGCGCTGATGATCATGCCGTTCCTGCTGCTGGCGATCCTCGGCTTTTCGGCGGCGCATGTTGGCTTCCTGTTCGGCAAACTCAGCATTCCGTTGCGGCTCGCACTCGGGTTGGCAGCAGCTTTCATCATGGCGCCCGGCTGGTGGACGGCCTTCCTGGGTGGCGCCGTGATCCTTGCCGTTTCCATTCTCAAATACAAAGGAGCAGGTCATGAATAAGCCACTTGAGGGCGTCCGAGTTCTTGACCTGACCAATGTCCTCGCTGGTCCGTTCTGCTGCCACCAACTGGCACATCTGGGTGCCGAGGTGATCAAGGTCGAAGTGCCAAAGACTGGCGACCTGGCCCGCAATCTTGGCGCCGACCCAGCACTGAATGTTGCGGGAATGGGAGTGTCCTTTCTTGCTCAGAATGCAGGCAAGAAATCGGTGACTGCCAATCTGAAGACCGAGGCAGGCAAGGAGTTGCTGAAGCGACTGGTTCGGACGGCCGATGTGCTGGTTGAGAACTTCCGCCCCGGCGTGATGGACCGGCTGCATCTTGGCTATGACGTTCTGAAGACCGCGCGGCCCGAACTGATCTATTGCGCGATCTCGGGTTTCGGACAGACTGGCCCGTGGACCCATCGGCCGGCCTATGACCAGATCGTGCAGGGGGCTTCGGGGGTCATGTCGATCACCGGCGACGCCGATAGCGCGCCCTTGCGTGTCGGCTATCCGGTTGCCGACACGGTCGGCGGGCTGACCGCCGCCTTCGCCATCGCGGCCGCGTTGAATGCGCCGAAGCGGGGCACCTTCATCGACGTGTCGATGCTGGAATCGCTGATCGCCACGATGGGTTGGGCGGTCTCGAATTGGCTGGTTGCGGGCCAGCGGCCGACGCCGAACGGCAACGAGAACCTCACTTCTGCGCCCTCGGGCACATTCGCGACCGGGACAGGCCCGCTGAACATCGCTGCCAACAAGGATGAGCAATGGGAGATTCTTGCCCGACATATCGGCCGTGAGGATCTTCTGTCGCGCCTCGAGTTCGCGACGCGAGAGGACCGCAAGAAGAACCGCATGATGCTGAAAGCCGAGATCGAGGCGGCACTTGCGTCGCGCGATGCGAGGCAGATCGCCAAGGAGCTCAACCGCCTTGGTGTGCCTGCGGGCGCCGTGCTCGAGTTGCCGGAAGTACTTGAACACGAAGTCATCCGCACGCGCGGAATGGTCGCCGAGTTTTCTGATGTGCCGGGCGTCGGCAAGCCCGTCCAGGTGCTTCGAACGGGAATCAAACTGGATGGCGAGGCGCCCTCGGTCGCGGCACCTCCACCAGCGCTCGGGGCCGATAACGACGCGATCCTAGCGTCTCTGGGATACGCGGCCGCCGACATTCAGTCCATGCGAGAAAGGGGAGAGATATGAGCAGCGACGCACAGGACGTCCGTGACTGGTGGCGCACGTCGATCATCGACATGCATCCCGGGGTGATCGGGTTCCGCGGATATCCGATTCAGGAGCTGATCGGCAATGTCAGCTTCCCGGCGATGATCTGGCTGATGGTTGCGGGTCGTCTGCCCAACAGCGCCGAGGCCGAGCTACTCGACGCCGCACTGGTTGCCGGTGTCGATCACGGCCCGCAGGCGCCTTCGATCGCGGCAGCGCGCAGCGCCGTGACCTGCGGGCTGGCGCTGAACAATGCCATGGCAAGCGCGGTGAATATGCTTGGTGACGTGCACGGCGGCGCTGGCCAGCAGACGCTGGAGCTTTATTACGACATCGCTGCCCGTCAGGATGCAGGCGCATCGCTTGAGGATGCAACGGCAGCCGCAGTTGCCGACTGGCAGCAGACCCGCACAAAGTTCATCCCCGGTTTCGGTCATCGATTCCACAAGTATGGGGACCCGCGGGCGCCGCGCCTGCTGGAGCTGGTGCGGAATGTCGCAGTCAAGGGCGGCGTCTCGGGCCGCTTTGCCGATATCGGCGAGGCGGTCGAGCACCATCTCGGCGCCGGGCGCAGTACACCGGTGCCGATGAATATCGACGGCGCCACGGCCGTCATCTTTGCCGAACTGGGCTGCGAGCCGCCGCTGGCGCGTGGGCTGTTCTGCCTGTCCCGCTCGGTCGGAATCCTTGCCCATGCCTGGGAGCAGACCCAGCAGGGCGGACGTAACAAGGGGCCCGTGCCGCCCCGGTTTCTCTACACCTATGACGGCCCGGCTCCGGGTGAACGGACTGTCGGGTCGGAAGGAGCATAACGTGAAGCGGATACAGACAGTATTCATGGCAAGTGCAGCAATCCTTGCTTTCTCTGCGCCGGTGTCAGCTCAGACGCCGGCAGCCGAAACAAAACCGTCGGCCTATGAAGTTCCGAGTAGCATAGCCGTTCAGGACCAGGCTCACCTGGCTGCACGCGGCTATTTCTTCGCCGGCGGCGAGTATGTCGGCGAGCCAGGCGCAGAGGTCGTCGACGGCGCGATGTATGTCGAGGTGCTGGTCCCGAATGATGTCACGCAGCCCTATCCATTGGTTCTGTTTCACGGTGCGGCGCAGACCGCGACCAATTGGATGGGGACGCCCGATGGCCGCGAGGGATGGGCAGATTACTTTCTGCAGGCTGGGTTTGTCGTCTACATGGTTGATCAGCCAGCTCGCGGCCGTTCTGCCTATCACCCCGAATTCGATGGAGAACTCAGAAACTTTCCGGCGCCAATCATCCAGAAGCTGTTCACGGCCTCGCGCGACGGAGGAACATGGACTCAGGCCCAAAAACACGATCAGTGGCCTGGAACCGGCCTGAAGGGCGACGAGACCTTCGACGCGTTCTATGCGACGCAAGTCGAATTCCTGAAAAGCAATGCCGATACGCAGGCGCTGGTTAAAAAGGCTGGGGCGGCACTTCTTGACAGGATTGGCCCTGCCATTTTGCTGACCCATTCCCAAGCTGGAGCATTCGGCTGGCTGATCGCAGACGCGCGCCCGGACCTTGTGAAGGGCATCGTATCGATTGAGCCGCTTGGCCCGCCTTTTCAGGATGCGGTTCTGGGTGACGGTGCTGCCAGGCCTTGGGGGCCGACGGACATTGCGATTACCTATGACCCTCCGGTAAGCGCGCCCGAGGACTTGAAACCGCAAAAGCAGGCACAGGCCGACGCGCCGGATCTCGTTGTGTGCTGGATGCAGCCGGAGCCAGCGCGAAAGATCCCAAACCTGGCGGGGATCCCGATCCTGATCGCTGTCGGAGAGGCGTCTTACCACGCCGTCTATGACCATTGCACCGCCCGCTACCTGGCGCAGGCGGGGGCGGATGTCGACTTCGTACGGCTCGAGGACCACGGCATCAAGGGAAACGGTCACATGATGATGCTCGAGAAAAACAATCTAGAGATCGCTGGCTTCCTGGCCGAATGGGTCACCCGGAATGTCGAGTGATGTTGCGGACGCAGCCGGGAGGACCCCGTCCCGTCTCAAGAAAACCTTACATGGAGAGGAGAAACTACCTATGAAATATGTCTACTTCGCAAAAGCGGCCGTCATCATCGCCGGCTTGACGCTCCCCGGTGCCGCAATGGCCTTTGATCCCGGCGCGACCGAGTGCATCGCGCCTGCCAATCCCGGCGGCGGATGGGACTTCACCTGCCGTCAGGTTGGCAAGACCCTGCAGGATCTGGGCCTTATCTCGGGCACAATGCAGGTGACGAACCTGACCGGCGGTTCGGGCGGCGTGGCCTTTGCCCAGATTACCAACAAGCGCAACGAAGATAACAATGTCATCGTCGCCGCATCATCGGCCACGGCGACACGGCTTGCGCAAGGGGCTTTCCCAGGCGGTAACATGGATCAGGTCCGCTGGATCGGCTCGGTCGGGGCCGATTATGGCATCATCGCGGTCGCAGCGGATTCCTCCGTCGAAACGCTGCCGCAACTGATCGACCAGGTGAAAGCCGACCCTAGCTCAGTCGCCTTCGCGGGCGGTTCTGCCGTCGGCGGCTGGGACCATCTGAAGGTCCTGTCCATGGCCAAGAAGGCTGGGGTCGAAGATGTCCGGACGGTCAAGTATGTCGCCTTCGAAGGCGGCGGCGAGGCGATCACCCAGCTGCTCGCAGGTTCCGTTCAGGCATTCACCGGCGATGCGTCTGAAGCCAAGGGCTTTGTGGATTCCGGCGACATCAAGGTGCTGGCAGTTCTGGCACCCGAGCGGATGGAGGGAGATTTCGCCGGCTTCCCGACTGCCAAGGAACAGGGCATCGACGCTGTCGGCGCCAACTGGCGCGGCTTTTACGCCCCCGGCGGAATGACCGACGATGCCTATCAATATTGGACGCAAAACCTCAAGACGCTTTACGATTCGCTAGAGTGGAAACAGGTTATGGAGACCAACGGCATCGCACCGCTGGATCTGTCGGGTGAGGCGTTCCAGCAATTCGTCGCCAGCTCTGTCGAAGAGATCCAGACACTCTCGCGCGAGATCGGCCTGATCAAGTGATCACCTGGCGGCCCTTGAACGGGCCGCCACCATTCCTGTTTTGGGAGGAGAGAATGTTACGCACTGACAGAATTGTCGGCGGGATAGCCATCCTTGTCGCTGTTTTCTTCATCTGGCGAACGACCCTGATCGAAATTCCGTTCATCTCGGACCCGCTGGGACCGAAGACCTTTCCGGTGATCATCTGTGCCGTGCTTGCGCTGGCTGGGCTGGGCGTCATGCTGAAGCCGGACGCAGAGCCAAATTGGCCCAAGCTGTCCGGCTTCATGGAGGTGGGGCTGGGTGTCGTCGTCTTCATCGCATATGCGGAATTGCTGCCCGTCCTGGGTTTCATCATCGCGACCTTCTTCGCCGGTGGCATCCTTGCCTGGCGGCTTGGTGCCCCACCGGTTCAGGCGGCGATCGCCGGCATTGGAATTTCGCTGGGGATCTACGCCGTCTTTCACCTTGCCCTTGGACTGACCCTCGCGGTCGGGCCGCTTGGCTTCTAGGAGGCTATCATGGAAGCATTATCTTCACTTGGCGACGGTTTCCTTGTCGCGCTGAGCATGCAGAGCCTACTGCTGGCGGCTATCGGCTGTTTGCTCGGGACGATCATCGGCGCGCTGCCGGGGCTTGGCCCCTCGAACGGTGTGGCGATCCTGATCCCGCTGGCCTTCAGCCTTGGCCTTGGCGCGACGCCTGCGCTTATCCTGCTGACCTCGGTCTATTACGGGGCGATGTATGGGGGGCGGATTAGTTCGATCCTGCTGAACATACCCGGCGATGAACCGGCGATGATGACCTGCCTGGACGGCTATCCGATGGCCCGAGCGGGCAGGGCCGGGGAAGCACTGGCGATCTCGGGCATCGCCTCGTTCGTGGGCGCGTTCTTCGCCACCTGGGGTCTGGTCTTTCTTGCGCCGCAACTGGTCGATGTCGCGCTGCTGTTCGGCCCGGCCGAGTATTTCGCGTTGTTCGCGCTCGCCTTTGCCACCATCGGCGGCGTCGCTGCCAGCAACCAGATGAAATCGCTGCTGGCCACCGGCTTTGGCCTGCTGATCGCGATGATCGGCGTTGATCAACAGACCGGGGTGACGCGGTTTTCCTTCAACAATGTCCATTTCTATGACGGCATCGACTTTCTGGTGGTGATCGTCGGCCTTTTTGCCCTGTCCGAGGTGTTCATCTTCCTCGAAAACCGCTCGGGCGGGGGGATGGATACCGACAGCGTGCCCTTGGGCCGCACCACCGTCACCAAAAGGGATCTGATCGAGACGACCCCGGCCATGGCCCGCAGCACGGTCGTGGGCTTTGTCGCCGGGGTTCTTCCGGGGGCAGGCGCTTCTTTGGGTTCGTTTCTGGCCTATACGCTGGAAAAGAAGGTTTCGGACAAGAACAAGACCTTCGGCAAGGGCGATCCACGCGGCGTCGCCGCCCCCGAGGCCGGCAATAACGCCGCCGCCGGTGGGGCGCTGGTACCGATGCTGGCGCTGGGTGTGCCGGGTTCGGGCACGACAGCGGTGCTGCTGTCGCTGCTGTTGGCCTTGAACATCACGCCCGGTCCGCTGTTGTTCCAGCAGAACCCGGATGTGGTCTGGGGCCTGATTGCGGCGCTGTTCATCGCCAATATCATGCTGCTGGCGCTGAACCTGCCGCTGATCAAGCTGTTCGTCAAAGTCCTGCAGGTGCCGACCCGCTACCTGATGCCAGCCGTCGCGATGATCTCTTTCGTCGGCGTCTATGGCATATCCGGCTCGACCTTTGACCTTCTGGTGATGATCGCGTTTGGGGTCATCGGCTGGCTGTTCCGCAAACTCGACATCCCGCTGGTGCCGATCATCCTCGGCGTGTTGCTGGGCAAGCTGATGGAGGCCAACCTGCGCCGCGAACTGACCATCTCGGACGGCGATTGGTGGGCGCTTGTCGACAGCCCGCTCGCCATCGGCATCTGGCTTTTCGCAATTGCGGGCTTCGTTGCGCCGATCGTTCTCGGACGCTTCTTCCGCGTAAAGGAGAAGCAGCCTTTCGACGGCGAAACGCTCGATACCGATTGATGGCAGGCAAATACTGTTGAGCCATCAAGAACGCGCTCTTTCTCGGCACTGATCGGTCGAGAAAGAGCTGGCCGATTAAGCAACAGAACGCCTACCTCAACGCCACCTCAACCCTCGGCTGCGGTTTTTGCGCGTGTTGTGCCGTTCGAAGGCGCTTGATGCAGTCGAATGCAGGAATGGAAATCGCGAGAAATCAAACGGTTGTCGCGTAACGTGCTGAATTTATTAGATTTCCGATTTTCGCCTCTGATCGGCTCATAACCTGAAGGTC
>NZ_JAQBIE010000028.1 GCF_028294535.1 Paracoccus onchidii
GAGATGTTCTACAATCCGAAGCGCAAGCATGCGAGAAACGGGATGCTGTCGCCCGTAGAGTTCGAACGGCAGCGGAAACCGAGACCCGAAGGCGTCTAGGAAACGCGGGGCTATTCAGTGCTACGCTCGCATCGACCGGTCCCGAAAACAGCTACGGGAGAGATAAGTGATGAATATCTTGGAGATCATCGGGGCAATCACGCAAATTCGGGAAGCCGTTTCTTCGATGAAGCGATCAAGGGCGGGGAGCGGTCATTCGCTGCGTCCTAGACGAATGACCGTGATGTGCACGAAGTGGACCTCCCGAAATAGATGTGGATCAGGCATCCACACTAAAAAGTCCCTTATGTATCTGGTCGAATAATTTTTTGAAATGAGGAAAATCCTTGCTGAGCAATCCAGAGCTTTTCGTGGCCTCAAGTAGCTTGGCTTTTAAATCGTTCCGCGCATCATTCTTTTCTTTAGAAACGACAGACCCCATAGCCTGAACAAGATCCGCGTTATCAGCATAAACCTTTGATTTTATGGATTTAGGGAGCAGCCCTTCTATACATCTACCACCCGGGGAATCTTCTCCGATCGCGCAGAAGTCTCTTCCTTCGACAAGCTCCAAAGCTTCAAGTTTTTTCTGAACCTCACCCTTAGCATCCAAATCAAATGTGATAAACGCTCTTTCCATTCTGCCTATCATAAACTTGAGAATTTGCGTGTTTTTTAGGGCATCTTTTCCATTATAGGGAAGAATCTCGACATCTTCTCCAATTTTGTAGATGTCTGCATGTTTATCTTTGAAGTATGCAAAGTACTCGACATCTATGTCTCCCTCCACCAATACTACTTGGCCGGTTCCGGCACTGAATATCTGAGACCACTCTTGGAATTCTTCCGGAACAACACCCAATATCTTCGAGAACGGAAGCATCCACTTTTCACCATCAGTAGACACGCGTACAGTCTCCTTTAGCGCCCCTCGGAAAGTCTTCCTGTCGAGCAATGTGTTTGCCAATGGCTCCTTCATATTCAGAAGGTAAGGGCTGTGCGTAGTGGCGATAATCTGAATGTCATGCTCATCGGCCAACCCTGCCAACACTTGCCCAAAATCGCTTTGAGCTGACGGGTGCAAAAAGCTCTCAGGCTCCTCTACGAGGAGAACAGGCGTTAGCCTTTCTTGATCATCCGTGTGGCTTTTCTTTCTGATTGCTTCCAGGAGCGTCATGAGAAGCCGAGTCCTATTTTGTGTTCCAGCGCCCCAGTCCTTCAACGGAACATCAACACTTTTATCAAGCAACTTCACTTCTAGGCTATAAGATGAAGGCTTCCCTCTATCGACCGTCGCAAGTTCTACCTGATATTTATCTTTTAATCTCCCAAGCAACTTATCTATTTCACTTTTGTGCTGCTTCGTTGCAGCTTTTATTCTCCTCTGTAACGTTGTTTGAGCGCTAGAGATTTTGCTTCTATCTTCAGCTGAAAAGTGAGCCTCGACAACTTCGAGCACCCTTTGTCCGCCAAAGTAGAAAGACCTTCCAGGCATCACAGAGTTATGAAAGATAATGGAGTTGGTGCTTCGTATTTTCTTTAGTATTTCGCTACCAATACGATCCGCAACTGTTTTGTCGTTTATCTGACAAACAAGGTTTGTGGTAGCTTCATCTATAAATTGATGGGTAAATTTTAATGTGTATGCGCTGCCAGCCGCCTTATCTCCGATGTATGATTTAATTACGAAAAATACTTCGGAGTCTTCGTGCTCAAGCACCTCAATTGAGATGGAGACTTCGATTCCATCATCGTTATTCGAGACCCATTTTGTCTTGTCGCTCGCGAAGTCGATTTCACCTTCATCGAACATGAAGAACGGGTCGTCACTTCCTTTCACCAAAAAATGCTGAATGATTCTTAGTATTGAAGACTTCCCACAGTTATTGCGTCCGGAAATCGCGCAATAGTTGTGATTAAAGTCAATGGAAAAATCCTGAAGTGTGCGGAAGTTTTTCGCGGCAACGTTCGTAATTCGCAAACTTATCGTCCTTGTTCTGCAAGCTAGACGGGTAAACAACGCCCGAGATTGGTTCAAATTGCTGGCCCTTAAGTGCACTGTCAATGCAGGGTCGTATTTATGGTGTGCCAGACACGCTCCGACTATCATACTGCTGGAACTGTGAGGCATCTCCTGCCTGCTTGTAGGGTTGCGCAGCCATGGATGCTCCTCCACAGTGCCCTCCGTTCCGCAGGTCCACCTGTTCCCCTTCGTGTCGGCCCTGATCTCGGTGCTGCGCTGGTCAGGAATGTCGCGAAAGGACAGACACCGGCCATCTGCCGCACCCGGCACGGATGGCGAGCCTGGGCCGGGCGCGTCGATGAACGCCTCGCTTCAAGTGCAAATAGCCGGCGGAGAGCGATGGTCAGCTAGCCTCGAAACGGACCCTTGCCGCGCCGGGTCTGAACGGCGGCCATGGGCCGCCACAATCGGGCTGAACAGCTTTGTGGCCCCTCGAGAATGATTGTAAGAAAATTATCCCTCAATTCTCGGACCAACGACTCGAGCGGGTAAATCTCTACTTGCTGGTCGTCCTCGCTTATGCGCCCGGACCCGTACCACTTTCCCGTCCGCGTAAAGTCTTTCATGCTCGGCTACCCAATGTTCAGTGGGCGCAGCTCGGCTCGCGGCCTGTGCTTTCTCAAAGCGAAGCCTGGCCTTTTGCTCTACCAAGTGTCGCTCACCGGCCGGTCCAATTCGAATGGTCACGTGAGACTTGAGCACTTCGGTCATCCAAGCCTTGCCAAACTTCCGCGCTGACTTTGCCTGTGATGTCGAGAGGCTCGCCACCTCGTTCGACATCAAGTCGTCCTCCCGCGCAGCGAAGGCAGCGAAGAGCATGAACCCGATTACCATCTCGTACGTGAGGTGACCTTTGTGTTCCTCGAAAAATTCTCTCAATGAACTTTCATCGGGCAACAGTCCGGCCCTCATAAGCCCCGCAAGCACGGTCCGCTGAGGTTTCCAACTGGTGTTACTAAAGTCGGGTCGACCATCTTGCGATTTTGATATCTCCAGCACAAAGGGCGCATCAATGAAGATGTTGTCCGCAATTGCAGAGAAAAGACGCACACTCAGTTTTTCAGAAGAACGATTATCAAAGAGGAACCCTCGCTGATGCCGGTTGCTCAGCTCCCTCTCTTCGAGGGTCGTTATTCCTCGAGCGGAACGGTTTTCCCACAGTTGGCGGTCGTCATACTCGATCCAAATGAGCTCTCGCGGAAGTTCGATATCGCGTACATAGTCTTGAATGACGGACTCAGGATGATCCTGCCAGGGCATGCCCTGGATATCCATTCTCAACGAGTCGAGATAATTCGCTGCGTTGTGGTCCAGCAAATAGATCCTCGCCGAGGAGAGGTCGCTAAGAACTCCTTTCCAGTGCTGGCGAATTTCGTTTGATGAGACCCGCTGCCCATCGGCGTCATGCATACCCACCGGCACTTCATTTTCGAGGTGGTGTCCAAACTTTAGTGCGATCGTCTTGTAAAGGATCATTGATTTTACTCAAGAACTAGGTGGTGACATCCCGGATAGCTCGGATAACCCTCAAGGAATGTCAACTTTGATGCCGCCGCAATGTGGCAGAGCCGCTTGTTGCAAAGGATGGTTCGGGCCGAGGCTCTATGGAAACGCTGTTTCGTGGCAAGCTTCTGCGAGGCAGCGGGCGCAGGACAAAACCAATCGTCGTGTTTGTGCCAGCGGCGCTGTTTCCCACATTCACGTCTTGTTCATTGTATGTCTGTGGGATGAAATTCGTGCATGGCGTTGATCTGCATCGGTTTCGTCAGAATTCAAAATCCGCCGCCGCAAGGCATGCCGGTTCGAGTCCGGCCTCGGGTACCATTATCATATGCAGCATCAGGAGGCGTGCTTGACCTAGCGATAGCCTTGGGCTTGCAGTTCGAAAAGCTCTCGATACTGTCCGTTCTGCTCTACAAGCTGATCATGAGTGCCACTGGCTTCGACCCGGCCATTTCCAAGCACGATGATCCGATCGGCCATGCGGACGCTGCTGAAACGGTGTGAAATCAACAATGCGCTGCGTCCGCTGGAAAGCTCTTTGAACCGCTGGAACACTTCGTATTCGGCGCGTGCATCCAGCGCGGCGGTGGGTTCGTCCAGGACCAGCAACTGAGCGTCGCGCATATAGGCCCGCGCAATCGCCAGTTTCTGCCATTCACCGCCTGACAGCTCGACCCCGCGGGCGAAACGCTTGCCGACCATCTGGTCATAGCCCTCGGGCAGTTTGGCGATCACCTGATCGGCCATGGCGCGTTCGGCGGCGGCGGTGATGCGCGACCGGTCCGCGCGTGCCTCGATCCGGCCGGTGGCGATATTGTCGGCGGCGGTCATGGCGTAGCGGACGAAATCCTGAAACACGATGCCGATGGTGGCGCGCAGCTGATCCAGATCGTAATCGCGCAGGTCGCGCCCATCCAGCAGGATGCGCCCTTCGGTCGGGTCGTAAAGGCGGCCCAGCAGTTTCACGATCGTTGTCTTGCCCGCGCCGTTTTCGCCCACCAGCGCAACGCTTTCGCCGGCGCCAAGGTGAAAGGACAGGCCGCGCACCGCCCAACGGTCGGAACCTGGATAGCGGAATCCGACATCGTGAAAGCTGAGCCCCTTCCGGATCGGGGTCGGGACGGGCAGGGGCCGCGCGGGCGAGGCGATGGCCGGTTCCTCGTCGAAAAAGCGGTACAGGTCGTCCAGATACATCGCCTGTCCTGCCATGCTGGAAAAGGACGACAGCAGGCCCTCGATCAGTCCGCGCATCCGCAGAAAACTGCCGGAGAGGAAGGTCAGATCGCCGATCGACAATTGCCCGGTCAGGGTCGATCCGATGATCCACAGATAGGCGCCATAATAGCAGATCGTGCCGATCCCGGTCAGCAGCGCCAGCGTGATCAGCTGGCGGCGATTGATGGCGCGGTTCTCGGCGTAGAAACGCTCGGCCAGGTCCAGATAGCGGTCGCGCAGGAACCGGTTCAGGCCAAAGATCTTGACCTCTTTCGCGGTCTCAGTCGTGGCGCCGATCATGCGCAGATAGTCGCGTTGCCGCCGTTCGGGCGCGCGCCGCCAGTTCATGTCGTAAAGTGCCGCGTTGAAATGCATCTGCCCGATCAGCGTCGGGATCAGCGCGACCGCCAGCAGCAGGACCAGCCATGGGTTATAGGCGATCAGACCGGCGGCAAAGCTGGCGACGGTGACGCCGTCCTGCAATTGCTGCATGATCTGCCCGACCAAGGGGATCCGCCCCATCGTCTGACGGCGGGCGCGGTCCAGCCGGTCCTGAAAGCCCGCATCCTCGAAACTGGCAAGGTCCAGATCGGCGGCGTGGTCCATCAGCCGCATCGACAGCGAAATCACCAGCCGTTCCTGCAACAGGGTGTCGGCATAGCTGACCAGCCGCCCGAAAATGTCCGAGGCCAGCGCCAGCCCCAGCTCCGCCAGCATCAGCAGGATCAGATGGTCGGCCAGCCCCGATTGCCACCACGCGATCAGCGTTTGCAGCGTGTCGGGCAGGGCCAGCAGGCGAACGACCTCGTCGATGATCAGCTTGCCCAGCCACAGCATCGAAATCGGCAGCAGGGCGCGGATCAGCCGCAGCAGGATCATGGCGACGGTCAGGGCGGGGCTGGCCTGCCAGACCATGCGCAGAAAGGGCGGGATGTTCTTCAGCGCCGCCCACCGCGCCCGATAGCTGGTTCCGCCGACGGGCGCGGCCATGTCAGGCGGCCTCGGTCTTGCGGGCGCGCGCGATCTCTTCCTCGGTCAGGGGGCCGGGGAAATGGCACGCGGTCCGGTGATCCTGACCCATCAGCGCGGGCACCTGTTCGGCGCAGGCGGCCTGCGCGCGGGGGCACCTTGTGCGAAAGACGCAACCCGATGGCGGGTTCATCGGCGACGGCAGATCGCCCGACAGCGGCACGACCGAGCCCGCAACGTCATGGTCCGGATCGGGCACCGGCACCGCCGACAACAGCGCCTGCGTGTAGGGGTGCTGGGGATCGGCGAACAGATCGTCCGAACTGCCGATTTCCATGACCTTGCCCAGATACAGGACCATCACCCGGTCGCTGATATGTTTGACCACCGACAGGTCGTGGGCGATGAAGACAAGGGCCAGCCCCAGTTCCTTCTGCAACCGGATCAGCAGATTGATCACCTGCGCCTGGATCGACACATCCAGCGCGCTGACGGGTTCGTCGCAGATGATCAGCTTCGGCTCGACGATCAGGGCGCGGGCGATGCCGATGCGCTGACATTGCCCGCCGCTGAATTCATGGGGATAGCGGTTGATCTGGTTGGGCAGCAGCCCGACCTTTTCCATCATCGCCTTGACGCGGGTCTTGACCTCGGCCGAGGACAGGCCGGGGCGATGGGTCTTCAGCGGCTCGGCGATGATCTGGCCCACGGTCATGCGCGGGTTCAGGCTGGCCAGAGGGTCCTGAAACACCATCTGGATATCGCTGCGATAGCGCATCATCTGGCGCGGGGTCATCGCGACCAGATCCTTGCCGTCGATCCATTCGGCCCGGCCCGTCGCCGGAACCAGACCGATCAGCGCCCGTGCCAACGTGGATTTCCCGCAGCCGGATTCGCCCACGACACCCAGCGTCTCGCCGGGATTCAGGCTGAAATCGACGCCGCCCACCGCATGCAGCGGCGTGGGCGCGGTCCAGGGCATCGCGCCTTCGCGACGGATCTGAAAGGTCACGCGCAGATCGCGCACATCAAGCAGGGGCTTAGTCATGTGTGTCCACCTTGCTGGGGGCGGCCGCCATGCCGGCGCCTGCGACGGCGGCTTCGGGCATGAGCTGGTCGTCCTGTTGATCGCCAAGGGCGGCATCCAGATCCGCGACGCGCACGGTTTCGCGGCCCGCCAGCACATCGGCCAGGGGCGCGAAACAGGCACGCGCGCGGTCTGGCGCGAAGCCTTCCAGCGGCGGGCGCTGATCGTCGCAGCCCCCGCGGCGATAGGGGCAGCGCGGCGCAAAGGCGCAGCCTGCGGGCGGATGGGTCATGTTGGGCGGCGATCCGGGGATCGCGGCCAGTTCCTCGCCCTGTTGGTCGATGCGCGGGATCGCGTGCAGCAGACCCTGCGTATAGGGATGCGCGGGTTCGGCAAACAGCGGACCGACCGGCCCGGTTTCGCGAATACGGCCGCCATACATGACCGCCACCCGTTCGCAGGACCCGGCCACGACACCCAGATCATGGGTGATCAGGATCATGGCCATGCCGAATTCGCGTTGCAGATCGGCCAGCAGCGTCATGATCTGGGCCTGCACCGTGACATCCAGCGCGGTCGTCGGCTCATCCGCGATCAGCAGTTGCGGACGGCACAGCAGCGCCATCGCGATCATCACCCGCTGACGCATGCCGCCCGAAAATTCATGCGGATACAGCCGCACGCGCCCCCTTGCATCGGGGATCTTGACCGCGTCCAGCATCTGCACCGCCTCGGCGACGGCCTGCCGTTTGGACATGCCCTTATGCAGGGTCAGCACCTCGGCCATCTGGTCCGAGACCCGCATGTAAGGGTTCAGCGAGGTCATCGGGTCCTGAAAGATCATCGCGATCTTTTCCGCGCGGATCCTGTTCAGGACCCTGGGCGGGGCATTCAGGATTTCCTGCCCGTCAAAGCGCACGCTGCCGCTGGCGCGACCGTTCTTGGCCAGAAGCCCCATCAGCGCGAAGGACAGCTGCGATTTGCCCGACCCGGATTCGCCAACGATGCCAAGCGTTTCGCCCGGATCGACCGACAGGTTCACCTGATTGACGGCCTGCACCTCGCCGTCATTGGTGGCAAAGCGGACGGACAGATTGTCTATTTCCAGCAGGGCCATATCAACGATCCTTCGGGTCAAGTGCGTCGCGCAGGCCATCGCCCACGAAGAAAAAGCCGAACAGCGTGATGACAAAGAAGAACAGCGGGAAGGCCAGCTGCCACAATGTGCCATAGTTCATGGTGCCCGCACCTTCCGAAATCAGCGCACCCCAACTGGTCAGCGGTTCCTGCACCCCAAGTCCAAGAAAGCTGATGAAGCTTTCGGTCAGGATCATCAGCGGCACCAGCAGCGTGGCATAGACCGCCACCACGCCCAGAAGGTTCGGCACGATATGGCGCAGGATGATCTTCCATGACGGAACGCCGGTCGCGCGTGCGGCCTCGATGAATTCGCGGTTCTTCAGGGACAGGGTCTGACCACGCACGATGCGGCTCATGTCCAACCAGGAAATCAGCCCGATGCCCAGAAACAGCATCGCGATCGAGCGTCCGAACATCACCAGAAGCAGGATCAGCACGAACATGTAGGGGATCGACATCAGGATATCGACGGCCCGCATCATGATCTGATCGGTGCGCCCGCCGACATAGCCCGCGGTCGCGCCGTAAAGCGTGCCGACGATCACGGCGATGGCCGCGCCGACGATGCCGACCATCAGGCTGATCTGGGTGCCCTGAACGGTGCGGGCAAACAGATCGCGGCCCAGATCATCGGTGCCGAAATAATGCCCGTTTTCCAGCGAGGGGGCGCCCATGGTGGCGACCTGTCCCATGACGGCAAAGTCCAGATCCTCGTTCGACCATTGCGCGAAATACCCGCCCAGCAGCGCGAACAGCGCCACCGCGATCAGGATGATCAGGCCGGTCATCGCGGCCTTGTTGCGGAAGAACCGCTTGCGCGCATCGGCCCAGGGGCTGCGGCCCTTCACCTCGTCCTGCGCCATGCGGGCGGCAAGGGATTGCATCTTGTCTTGCTGAATGACCATGGCTCAGTACCTGATCTTCGGGTCGATCCACGCGTAAAGCACATCGACGATAAGGTTGAACAGGATGGTCAGCGCACCGACCAGAATGGTCACGCCCATCATCACCGCATAATCCCGGTTCAGGGCCGAATCCACAAAGGCCTTTCCGATCCCCCCGGTCGAGAAATAGATGTCGATCACGACCGATCCGGTGATCATCGACACGAAAACCGGACCCAGATAGCTGATCACCGGCAGCATCGCGGGTTTCAGCGCATGGCGCAGGATGACGCGATGTTCCGGCATCCCCTTGGCGCGGGCGGTGCGGATATGGTTGCTGCCCAGAACCTCCAGCATGGCCGAGCGCGTGATCCGCGCGATCGAGGCCATGTAGCTGGTGCCAAGCGCGATCACCGGCATGATCCAGAAGCTGGGATCGTTGAACGACCAGCCGCCGCCGGGCAAAAGCCCGTACCACAGCGTGAAGATCAGCACGAGGATCGGCGCCATCACGAAATTCGGCAGAACCTGCGCGCCGATCGAGATGCCGACCGCCAGATAGTCAAGAAAGCTGTTGTGCCAGATCGCGGCAACCACGCCCAGACCGACCCCCATTGCCACCGCCGCCACGAAGGCCAGCGAGCCATAGGTCAGCGTCACCGGAAAGCCTGCGGCGATCAGTTCGTTCACGCTGCGGTCGGGATAGACAAAGCTGGGCCCGAAATCGAAATGCGCGACGATGCCCCAGATATAGTTGATGATCTGTTTCCAAAGCGGGTCGTCCAGCCCGTATTTGGCGTTCAGATTGGCCAGAACCTGCGGCGGCAATTCGCGTTCCTGCGTGAACGGCCCGCCCGGTGCCAGATGCATCAGGATGAAGGAAAAGACGATCAGCAACAGTAGCGTGGGTACCGCCACCGCCAAGCGCCGCATGATATATGCGAACATCGCGTGCAGCCTCCCTGCAAAGGAAAGTTAAGCGTCTATGACGCAAAACCGGAAGGGGGCAATCCCCCTCCCGGCATGGTGATTGATCGGGTCGCGATCAGTCGGCCAGGCGATAGAGGTCCTTTGCATACCAGGTGTTCAGCACGTTTTCGGTCGGCAAGCCCTTGATCTCGGGGCTGATCATGTCGACGGTCGAATAGTGATAGACGAAGACGGCGGGCACTTCTTCGGCCAGGATTTCTTCGGCGCGCTTGTAAAGCGGTCCGGTATCTTCGGCGGTTTTTGAATCGGCCATCAGCTGATCATATTCGGCGTTCGACCATTTGCCGCTATTATAGCCGTCGGTGCGGAACCAATCGAGGAAGGTCGAAGCTTCGTTATAGTCCGCGCACCAAGCATAGCGGGCGATGTCGAAATCCTGATTCTGCATCCGGTCGGTATGCACCTTCCATTCGACATTGTTCAGCGTGATGTTGACGCCAAGCGGTTTCCAGAACTGCTGTGCCGCGATGGCCAGCTTCTTGTGGTTCTCATCGGTGTTGTATTGCAGCGTCAACGAGATCGGGTTGTCGGGACCATAGCCGGCCTCGGTCAGCAATTCCTTGGCGCGTGTGGTCTTTTCCTCTTGTGACAGGGTCGCCAGCTCGGTTTCCGGCTGCTCGAAACCTTCGATGGCCCAATGGGTCCAGGTTGTCGAAGGCCGCTGGCCGCCTTGCAGCACGTTGTTGACCAGAATTTCGCGGTTCAGCGCCAGAGAAAGCGCCTCGCGTACGCGCACATCCTTCAATGCCTCGGGGCCTTTGTCCGAGACGTTATAGACATAGGCATAGGAACAGGCATAGGGGATCGAGATCGCCTCGTCCGGCGCTTCTTGCGACAGGCGCGGATACTGGCCGGCGGGAATGTCCACGCGGTCCAGCTCACCTGCCTGATAGCGGGTCAGCGCGACATTGTTGTCATTGACGGTGATGCCCTTGACGGTCTGCATCACGACATTTTCGGCGTCCCAGTATTGGGGGTTCTTTTCCATCGTGATGTCGACGCCCAGGTTGTGCCCGGTCAGGACAAAGGCGCCGTTCCCCACCAGATTGCCGGGCTGGGTCCAGGCGTCGCCATGTTCCTCGATCACCTTCTGCGGTACGGGATAGGTGGTGGCATGCGACAGCGTCTTGATGAAATAGGGGGTCGGCGTCGTCAGCGTGACCTCCAGCGTCTTGTCGTCGATGGCCTTGACGCCAAGGTCTTCCGGGGCAGCCTCTCCTTTGACGATTTCGGTGGCATTCACGACATTCATCAGCTCGATGAACCAGGCGTATTCCGACGCGGTGTCAGGGTTTACCACGCGTTGCCAGGCATAGACGAAATCGGCGGCGGTAACCGGATCGCCATTGGACCATTTCGCATCGCGCAGGTGAAAGGTGTAGGTCAGCTTGTCGTCGCTTTCCTCGAAGCTCGATGCGATGCCGGGGATCATCGCACCGGCAGCGTCTTCGTTCATCAGGCCCTCGAACAGCGAACGCAGAACGTCCGAACCTTCGACATCGGTATTCTTGGCCGGGTCCAGCGACTTGATCGCATCGAGCAGCCAGAAATTGTAGGTCTGATTTTCTGCAAGGGTCTCACCCTCTGCGGGTTGGACGGCATAGGCCGGCAACGTCATGGCGGCCAACAGCGCAGTTGTCGCAAACAGCTTCGTCATCAAAGCCTCCTCCTGATTGTATGGCGGTGTCTTGATTGCACCTGAATGCGCAAAGACTAGCTATGTGATGGCGAGGGTAAAGCAGATTTGCCGCTTCCATCCTTGCGAGTGGTATGGAACAGATATGAACGATGACAGAATCTGGACGGATCATTCTGGTAACCGGAGGCGCGCGATCCGGTAAATCAGCCATCGCCGAACGGTTGGTGGCGCGCTACCCCGCGCCCTGGACCTATATCGCCACGGCCGAGGCGCGTGACGACGAGATGCGCGAAAGAATTGCGCAACATCAACGGCGTCGCGGCGATGGATGGCGTTGTATCGAGGAACCCAAAGACCTGTGCGGGGCCTTGCGTAACACCGATACCGGTGCCGTGAGGATGGTTGATTGCCTGACGCTTTGGTTGGCCAATTGCGGTGGGGCCGCTGATGTTCCACGGCTAGTTGCGACGTTGCGTCAGCAATCCTGTCCTGTTGTTCTGGTTACCAACGAACTGGGGCTGGGAATCGTGCCCGATAATGCAATGGCGCGTGAATTTCGTGATCGGCATGGCTGGATGAATCAGGCGGTCGCAGATATCGCGCAAGAGGTGTGGATGGCGGTCAGCGGCCAACCCCTCAGGTTGAAACCGACACGAGAGAATATTGATGAGATCCTTTGATCACGCCGCCGCAGAAGCAGCGCGCGCACGACAGAACAGCCTGACCAAACCGGAGGGTTCATTGGGAAGGCTAGAGGATATGGTCGTGTTTCTGGCCGGTTGGCAAGGGCGCGCGCGCCCCCGGCTGGATCGTGTTCAGGCGGTGATTTTCGCGGGAAATCATGGGGTTGTAGCGCAGGCCGTGAACCCCTTTCCTCAAAGCGTCACCGCGCAGATGGTGCAGAATTTCCGCACCGGTGGTGCCGCGATCAACCAGATATGCAAGGTGGCCTGGGCCGATCTGGATGTCGTGCCGCTGGAGCTGGATCGACCGACGCGCGATTTCACCCGTGAATGCGCGATGACCGCCCAAGAGGTTCAGGAAGCGATGCATCGCGGTGCCGAGGCGGTCAGCGCGGATAGCGACCTGATCCTGCTTGGTGAAATGGGTATTGGAAACTCGACGGTGGCGGCTGCTTTGGCGGCTTCGGTCTATGGCGGTGGGCCGGATGATTGGGTCGGACCGGGTACCGGGGCACAGGGTGACATGATGTCGCGCAAACGGCAGGCGGTTGCCGATGGTCTGGCCCGGCATCAGCCAGGGAACGGTGCCGATACGCTTGCGGCCTTTGGCGGACGGGAACAGGCCGCAATCTGTGGGGCGATCCTGCGTGCGCGCGAATTGGGTATTCCCGTCATTCTGGATGGCTTCATCTGCTGCGCAGCGGCGGCGGTGCTGACGCGCGACGATCCCGATGCGCTGGCACATTGCCTGTTGGGACATGAAAGCGCCGAGCCGGGGCATCAGCGGCTGGTTGCCGCGCTAGCAATGACTCCGATCCTGTCGCTTGACATGCGGCTGGGCGAGGGCAGCGGCGCGGCGATGGCCTTGATGATCCTGCGTGGCGCATTGTCGTGCCATAACGGCATGGCCACCTTTGCCGAGGCCGGCATTGGCTAGGCTGCACCAGTTTGTTCTTGCCGCGGTGTTCCTGACGCGGCTACCGCTGGCGCGGTTTCTGCCGACAGAAGAGCTGGCGATCCGTGACAGCATCTGGGCCTTTCCGCTGGTGGGGGCGCTGATTGGGTTGTTGGCAGGGCTGCCCCTGTGGATCGACGGGCCTGAATTGTTGCTTGCGGCGATGTCCTTGGCTCTTTCAGTCCTGCTGACCGGATCATTGCACGAGGATGGGCTTGCCGATTTCGCGGATTCGGCCGGTGGGCGGGATCGCGATGCGCGTTTGGCCATCATGCGTGATTCGCGCATTGGCAGTTATGGTGTCATGGCGCTGATCCTGACATCGGGCCTGCGCCTTGGGGCGTTGGCGGCGATCGGCAATCCGCTTGTGCTTGTCGCGGCGGCGGTCTGTGGGCGAGCCGCCATCGTCCTGACCATGGCCGCGTTGTTGCCGGCGCGTTCCGATGGTCTGGGCTGGGGGGCAGGGCGGCCGGGATGGCGGCTGGTGATTTTGGCGACCTTGCTGGCGCTTCTTGGGTTGCTGATTGCGGGTGACGGTCTGGCAGCCGCCGCAACCGCCGCGTTGTTGATGCTGGCCGTGGTGATCCGGCAGGCGCGTGTCTGGCTGGGGGGGCAGACGGGGGATGTGCTGGGCGCGGCATCGGTTCTGGTGGAAACGGCGGTGCTTTGCGCCTTTGCGCTGGTCCTGGCGGGGCAGGCGAACGGCTGATTTTCTTGACCGCTATCCATGCTTCGCGCATAGGTGGATACTCAGATGTTCTGCCGGGGACAGGCAGCCCGCATTGGCGGAGAAAGACCGAGGGAGGTTGACTATGGAAGGGCTACTTGCCCTGTCGCGCGGCATTGACCGCGTAAACACGATCATCGGTCGCAATGCGTCCTGGCTGATCTTGCTGGCGGTTTTTGTCAGCGCCATCAATGCCATCATCCGCAAGATGTTCAGTATTTCCTCCAATGCATGGCTGGAATTGCAATGGTATCTTTATGGTGGCGCATTCATGTTGGCTGCCGCCTATACGCTGCTGGAAAACGAGCATATCCGAATCGACATCATCTATGGCCGCTGGTCGCGGCGCACCCAGCATTGGATCGATCTGCTGGGAACGATGCTGTTTCTGATGCCGTTCTCGCTACTGATGATCTGGCTGGTTTATCCGTCGATGATGACCTCATGGCGCACGCATGAAATTTCGATGAATGCAGGCGGATTGCTGATCTGGCCGGCCAAGGCCATTTTGCTGGTCGGTTTCTGTCTGCTGTTCCTGCAAGGGATTTCAGAGTTCATCAAGAAAATAGCTGTCATGAAGGGCCGGATACCAGACGCCCACGCGCCGGTATCCTCGCATGAGGCCGCGGTCCGCGAGGCCGGTGTCATGTTGCTGGATGACGAAGAAAACGATGGGCGGGGAGATCGCGCGTGATCGATATTATCGCACATAACCTTGCGCCCATCATGTTCCTTTCGATGGTCGTGTTCCTTCTGATCGGCTATCCGATCGCCTTCGCTTTGGCCGCCAACGGTTTGCTGTTCTTTCTGATCGGCGTTTTCCTGACCCCCTATAGCGATCAGGTCAACCTTGGCTGGAATTTGCTTGGCGCATTGCGCGATCGGGTTTTCGGGGTCATGCGAAACGATACCCTTCTGGCGATCCCTTTCTTTACCTTCATGGGGATCGTTCTGGAACGATCCCGCATGGCCGAGGATTTGCTGGACACGATCGGTCAGCTTTTCGGCCCGGTTCGCGGCGGGTTGGCCTTTGCCGTGATCCTGGTTGGCGCCCTGTTGGCGGCGACGACAGGTGTTGTTGCCGCTTCGGTCATTTCGATGGGTCTGATCTCCCTGCCGATCATGATGCGCTACGGCTATGACAAGCGCCTATCCTGCGGGGTGATCGCGGCATCCGGGACCCTGGCGCAGATCCTGCCGCCATCCTTGGTGCTTATCGTTCTTGCGGACCAATTGGGGCGTTCGGTGGGCGATATGTATCGTGCCGCGATGGTTCCTGCGCTGGCCCTGACGGGCATCTATATCGCCTATGCGGCCATTCTGTCGGTGATAAGGCCGAAGTCGATGCCGGCCCTGCCGCCCGAGGCACGGCAACTTGGATCGGGCGGTTGGTCGTTGTTTCTGGCTTTTGCCGGTGCTGTCGGATTGTATTTCGTGGCGGCACGTCTGCTTGTGCCCTATGCGGGGGATGATGCCGGGATCTGGGGGGCGTCGATCGCGGTGATCGGGCTTTTCCTGCTTGCGATCCTTGATCGCGCGCTGGGTGTGGGGCTGCTGTCCGCGATGACGAGGCAGGTCATTCTGGTGATGATCCCGCCATTGGCACTGGTGTTTCTTGTGTTGGGCACGATCTTTCTGGGCATTGCGACGCCGACCGAGGGCGGCGCGATGGGCGCTGTTGGCGCGTTGGCATTGGCGGCCATGAAGAAACGGCTCAGCTATACCGTGATCAATCAGGCGTTGCTGGCTACCGCACGCCTGTCATCTTTCGTGATGTTCATCCTGATCGGCGCGACGGTCTTTTCGCTGACCTATTATTCGATCAATGGACATGTCTGGGTCAAAGATCTTCTGACGGCATTGCCCGGCGGGGAATATGGCTTCCTGTTCGCCGTTTGCTGCATCATCTTTTTCCTGGCTTTCTTTCTGGATTTTTTCGAGCTGGCCTTTGTCATCGTCCCGCTGTTGATTCCGGCAGCGAATGCGCTGGGGATCGATCTGGTCTGGTTCGGGGTCATCCTGGCGGTGACGATGCAGACGTCCTTCCTGACACCGCCGGTCGGTTTCGCGCTGTTCTACCTGCGATCGGTGGCCCCACGAGAGCCGTATAAGGATCCGGTGTCCGGCAGGCAGATGGATGCAATCACCACGGGGCAGATCTATCGCGGGACCATTCCGTTCGTGATCCTGCAGATCCTGATGATTGCCATGGTCATCGCGTTTCCGCGCATGGTGATGCATTACAAGGGGCCGGTCGTGGATACATCCGACATCCAGATCCAGATCCCGACGGGGGGCTTTGGTGGCAATAGCGGTGCCGGCGGTTTTGGCGGGCTTGGTGGCTTGGGCGGATCGCCGTTCGGCGGCGCATCGGGTGGCGACGACACGCCAGCCGGAGGGCTTGGAGGACTGGGCGGCGTGCCCGATTTCGGCCAAACCCCGAACACGGCCGAACAGGATAATGGCGGTGGGGGCGGCATTGGCTTTGGTGCGCCACCCCCCGGCCTTGGTGGCAACTGAGCGGGACCAAACAGAAAAACCGCCGCAGTGTCCTGCGGCGGTTCTTCTTTTCGGGATGTCAGACGCGCTTACGGGGCCAGTTTGCCGTTGCGCTGCTGGATCATCATGAAAGTGTCGAAGGTGTATTCCGACGTCTGGGCATAGAGATACCAATCGTCACGGAATTGCAGCATGGCGTCATACTGCTTTTTGAACCATTCGTTTTCGGCCGACAGCTCTGCATAGACTTCGTTGGCGGCATCGAAGGCTGCGGTCAGGATTTCCTCGCTGAACGGACGCAGCTGGGCGCCTGCGCCAACCAGTTCTTTCAATGCGGCGGGATTCTTGCTGTCGTATTTCGCCAGCATGTTCTGATCGGTGGCCTGGGCGCAGCTGCGAACCAGCGATTTATAGTTGTCGGGCAGCTGGTCCCACTGTTCCTTGTTGAAGAAGAAGCTGACCGTCGGGCCGCCTTCCCAGAAGCCGGGATAGTAATAATAGGGCGCGACTTTCTGGAAGCCCAGCTTGTTGTCATCATAGGGACCGACCCATTCGGTTGCGTCGATCGTGCCCTTTTCCAGCGATGCATAGATGTCGCCACCCGCGATCTGCTGTGGCACCACGCCCAGCTTGCCAACCACGCGGCCCGCAAGCCCCGCGATGCGCATTTTCAGACCTTGCAGATCCGCAAGGCTGTTGATTTCCTTGCGATACCAGCCACCCATCTGGGTGCCGGTGTTTCCGCCGGGAAAGCTGACCAGATTATACTGTTCCAGAAACTCGTTATAGTTTTCCAGACCGCCGCCATGATAGTTGAAGGCCGCCTTGGCGCGCCCTGAAAAGGTGAAGGGAAGATCGGCGCCGCAGGCAAATGCCGGGTCCTTGCCCCAGTTGTAATAACCGACCGAATGCGCACATTCGACGGTGCCGTCGGTTGCGGCGTTGATTGCATCCAGCCCGGGCACGATTTCGCCACCGGCAAAGACCTGAATCTTGAACTTGCCGTCGGTCGCCTCTTCCAGGCGTTTGGCAAGCTCGGGGCCACCGCCATAGATGGTATCCAGCGAGGTCGGGAACGACGATGCCATGCGCCAGTTGATCGAGGGCATTTCCTGGGCGATGGCTGGTGCGGCCAGGGTGGTTCCTGCTGCGGCAGCGGCACCGCCCACGGAAGCCCGCGTCAGGAAAGAACGCCGGTCCAGAGCTTTGGATTGTTTCATGTAGTCTCCTCCAGATGGGTCGGGTGGGACGATCGCCCCGACGAATACCCGCCCTGCATAAGCCAGCAGTTTAGCCAGTAACGTGCACCTGTCGAGGGGGCCAAGCAGGTAATATTTCGGGATTAATTCGCTTTACCCTGCGTCATCCGGCGGTCGCTCACCACTTTGATCGTTAGGGCTGAAAATGCCCCGCCCGATACATCCGGACGGGGCATCTGTCTTAGCGCAGGATCGAACGTCCCGCGTATTCGGCGGTCTCGCCCAGCATTTCCTCGATGCGGATCAGCTGGTTGTATTTTGCCAGCCGGTCCGAACGCGCCAGCGAGCCGGTCTTGATCTGCCCGCAATTGGTAGCCACGGCCAGATCGGCAATGGTGGCATCTTCGGTTTCGCCCGAACGGTGCGACATGACACTGGTGAAACCGGCGCGGTCGGCCATGCGCACGGCGTCCAGCGTTTCCGACAGTGTGCCGATCTGGTTCACCTTGACCAGCAGGCTGTTGCCACAGCCCTTGGCAATGCCATCAGCAAGGCGAACAGGGTTGGTGACGAACAGGTCGTCCCCGACCAGTTGCACCTTGTCGCCCAGCTTGTCGGTCAGCAGCTTCCAGCCGTCCCAATCGTCTTCCGCACACCCATCTTCGATCGACAGAATCGGATAGTCGGCGCAAAGCGCGGCAAGATAGTCGACATTCTCGGCAGGGGTCAGGGATTTTCCTTCGCCCTTCATCTCGTATTTGCCGTCCCTGAAATATTCCGTCGATGCACAGTCCAGCGCCAGCATGATATCGTCGCCTGGCTTGTAGCCGGCTTTCTCGACCGCCTTCAGGATGAAATCCAGCGCGTCACGGGTGCTGGACAGGTTCGGCGCAAAGCCGCCCTCATCGCCGATGCCGGTGGACAGGCCAGCCGCCGACAGTTCCTTTTTCAATGTGTGGAAGACCTCGGAGCCCATTCGCACGGCTTCGCGGATATTGCCCGCACTGACCGGCATGATCATGAATTCCTGAATGTCGATCGGGTTATCGGCATGTTCGCCGCCATTGATGATGTTCATCATCGGCACCGGCAGCACACGTGCCGAGGTGCCGCCGACATAGCGATACAGAGGCTGGGCGCAGGCTTCGGCAGCGGCCTTGGCGACGGCCATGGACACGCCAAGAATGGCGTTGGCGCCGAGACGGCCCTTGTTGGGGGTGCCGTCCAGATCGATCATCAGTGCGTCGATGGCACGCTGCTCGGTGACATCCTCGCCGATCAGGTTCTCGGCGATCTCGCCGTTTACGGCGGCAACAGCTTCCAATACGCCCTTGCCCATATAGCGCGACTTGTCACCGTCGCGCTTTTCAACGGCCTCATGCGCCCCTGTCGATGCGCCCGAAGGCACCGCGGCACGCCCCATGGTGCCGTCTTCCAGCGTGACATCGACCTCGACAGTCGGATTGCCGCGGCTATCCAGGATTTCTCGGGCGAAAACGTCGATGATGGCGGTCATGAGCCTCTCTCCATTAATCAATGTTAGCGCCTACATACTTGCCGCCGGGGCAAGTAAAAAGCGCCAATTTCATGGCAGGGTGATTTCGGCCCAGATCGGCAGGTGATCCGATGCCATTCGGGCAGGCATTTCGTTGAAAACACCGCTGCGCAATAACCGGAGGTCGCGCGAAATGACAAACTTGTCCAAGGCAAGTTGGGGCATCGGGGCGGGATAGGACGGGCCCGGCGTCACGATTCTGTATTGAGCCAGGGATTCCAGGCCCCGATCGTCGCGCCATTCGTTGAAATCACCCATCATGACGATATGATCTTCCGAGATCCGCGCGGCCTGTGCTGCGATACGTGCCAGCTGTGCGCGCCTCGATGAACGCGCCAGGCCCAGATGCATGCCGATGACCGTGATGTCAGGCAGCCGGATGGCCAGGGCGCCACGGGGTTCCAGACCGGGCAATGGCAGACGCCGGATCACGGCCTGCCGGGCCAGATCGGGCCGTAGCAGCAATGTTTGCCCGTGCCATCCAAGCGATCGCACGCCCGTCCGACCTGAAATCTCCAGAGGAACCAGGCCGGTTTCCTTTTCGATCAGACTGCGGGGCAGGGCCTCGGGGCGGGCTCCAAAGCGGAAGTCTACCTCTTGCAAGGCAATGATGTCGGGTTTCAGCGCGCGAATGACGGCCAGATTGCGTTCAGGCGCGTGCGGGCCGGTCATGCCACGGCATTTGTGAAGGTTGTAGCTGGCCAGTCTTAACACGCGCGCCCCTGCGTTCCCGTAGAAAACACCATAACCTCGACCGTCAGCACCGCAAGGGTGTGGTCGGGTGTAATCCGGTCAGGTTCCGCAATAGGTATGCTGAACAACCTGTTGCGGCGTCGGCTTGTCGGCCAGATCGTTCCATTCATCCCGATGATCGCAGGGATGGGTGATCGCCGCGAACAGCCTTTCGAACGGAGCCAGATCGTCAGCCACGGCCGCGGCGATCACCTCTTCGATGCGATGGTTTCGCGGAATTCTTGCCGGATTCGCTCGGCGCATCACATCGATATCGGGGCCAAGCGCCTGCCAGCGCCCGGTCCAGTCGTCAAACGGGGCCGGATCCACGAATTCGGCCCGGGCGCTGCCATCTGCAAGGCCCGCGAATACGCGCGTGAAATCTGCGCGCTGGCTGGCCATTGTCGTCAGCAGTTCCTCGATCAGCGGCTGGGCCGCATTGCCGTCATGCAGGCCCAGCTTTTCACCAAACCGCCTTAGCCACGCGGCCTGATAAAGTGGGGCGAAACTGTGAACGGCCCGGGTCGCGGTTTCGATTGCAGCATCGCGATCACCCATCAGCGGGATAAGACAGGTCGCCAGTTGCGCGAGGTTCCAGACGGCGATCTGTGGTTGTTGTGCCCAGGCATACCGTCCCGCTTGATCGATCGAGGAAAACACCGTGTCGGGGTGATAATTGTCCATGAACGCACAGGGGCCATAGTCGATGGTCTCGCCCGAAACCGCCATGTTGTCGGTGTTCATGACCCCGTGAATGAAACCAAGGGCCATCCATTGCGCAATGGTTTCCGCCTGTCGCGCCACGACCTGTTCAAGAAATGACAGCGGGCCGTTTGCATGCGGGTAATGGCGGGACATAACATGGTCGACCAAGGCCGACACTGCCTCGGTCTGGCCGCGCACGGCGAAATACTGAAAGGTCCCGACCCTGATATGGCTGGCCGCCACACGCGTCAGCACGGCACCGGGCAGGCCATGTTCGCGCCATACGGTTTCTCCGGTGGCGACGGCGGCAAGGGCGCGGGTCGTGGGCACCTGCATCGCGGCCATGAATTCGCTGACGATATATTCGCGCAGAACCGGACCCATCCATGCGCGCCCGTCACCCCGACGCGAAAATGGCGTCTGGCCGCTGCCCTTGAGCTGGATGTCAAAGCGCGTGCCGTCAGGCGCGATCATCTCGCCCAGCAAGACCGCCCGTCCATCACCCAGCTGTGGAACAAACCCGCCGAACTGATGCCCGGCATAGGCCTGGGCCAATGGCTCGGCACCTTCGGGAACCTGGTTGCCTGCCAGGATCTGGACCCCTGCATCCGATCCAAGCCACGCAACCGAAAGGCCCAGCCGCGTCGCCAGTTCGCAATTCAACGCCAGCAATCTGGGTTCCGCAACGGGGGTCGGGCTGACCCGGGCAAAGAATCCTTTGGGCAAGCGGGCATAGCTGTTGTCAAAGCGGATCATGCTGTGACCTCCTGTTTCGTTTATCTAGGAACGCAAGAGGCATAGAAAAAGGGCCGCCCCTGCGGGCGGCCCCAAATTTAGCGGCTCAGGACTTAACCTTGGGGTTTGACATGGGGTGAACGCGTGATCCCGGCACCATGCAACAACCCGGCAAGCAGCCCCCCCGCCAGTGGCGCCAGGATGAACAGCCACAGATCCGCCAAGGCCTGTCCGCCGGCAAAAAGGGCCGGGCCGATCGAACGTGCGGGGTTCACGGAGACGCCCGTGACATCGATGCCCACCAGATGGATGCCGGCCAGGGTCAGGCCGATGGCCAGCCCGCCGAAACCGACAGGGGCATCGGATTGGGTGGCACCCAGAATGACGGTGACGAACAGGAACGTCGCCACGAATTCGAAGATCAGAGCCGCCAGCATCGAATATCCGCCATTATATCCTGCACCATAGCCGTTCTGGCCCAATCCGTTTTCAGCAAGTGAATAATCGGCCTTTCCGGACGCGATCATCAACACCACGGCGGCGGCTGCGACCGCGCCGAGGATCTGGGCAATGCAATAGGTCACAAAATCGGACATCCCCATGCGCCCGGATGTCAGAAAGCCAAGGGAAACTGCCGGATTGAGCTGTGCGCCCGAAATGGCACCGAACCCATAGGCCGCCGCGACGATCGAGAACCCGAAAGCCATGGCAATGCCGTGAAAGCCGATCTGATCGCCCATCAGAACTGCGGAACCGACGCCGAAAAAGACCAGGATGAAGGTTCCGATAAATTCGGCGATTGCCTTGCTGGACATGTTGGATCTCTCTTGAAAAAATATGGTGATCGTTAAAGGTGATAACATTTTCGCGATCAGGGCGATTTGGTCAAGCAATAAACACATCTGTCCCACCCCTTGCGTGTGGTGGGCTGGGCGCGTATCGCGTTGCCGAAAGGAGCCAGCCGATGAAATTTCTCGATCTCGCCAAAGTTTACATCCGCTCGGGCGGCGGGGGCGCGGGCTGCGTGTCGTTCCGGCGCGAGAAGTTCATTGAATATGGCGGGCCGGATGGCGGCGATGGAGGGCGTGGCGGTGATGTCTGGGCCGAAGCCGTCGAAGGGCTGAACACGCTGATCGATTTCCGGTATCAACAGCATTTCTTTGCGAAATCGGGCCAGCATGGCATGGGCAGCCAGATGACCGGCAAATCAGGCGACGACATCGTGTTGCGGGTGCCGGTCGGAACCGAGATTCTGGAAGAAGACGAAGACACCGTTATTGCCGACCTCACCGAGGTCGGTCAGCGGGTGCTGTTGGCCAAGGGTGGAAATGGGGGCTGGGGCAACCTGCATTTCAAATCCTCGACCAACCGCGCCCCCCGGAATGCCAATCCGGGCCAGCCCGGAGTCGAACGCACCATCTATCTGCGTCTCAAGCTGATCGCGGATGCCGGTTTGCTTGGCTTGCCCAATGCAGGCAAATCGACATTCCTGGCCGCCGTTTCCAATGCGCGGCCCAAGATCGCGGATTATCCGTTCACGACGTTGCACCCGAATTTGGGGGTTGTGGGCGTTGACGGGCATGAATTCGTTGTCGCCGATATCCCCGGATTGATCGAAGGCGCCAGCGAGGGGCGCGGCATCGGCGACCGGTTCCTTGGCCATGTCGAACGCTGTGCGGTGCTGTTGCACCTTGTCGATGGCACATCCGAAAATGTGGCCGAAGACGCCCGGACGGTGCTGACCGAGTTGCAGGCCTATTCGCCGATCCTGATGGACCGGCCACGTGTGACGGCGCTGAACAAGATCGATGCGCTGGACCCCGACACGATCGCCGAACGTCGCGCCGAGCTGGGGGCCGAGATCGGCGGACCGGTTCATCTGATGTCGGGTGTTGCGCAACAAGGTGTCACCGAAGTGCTGCGCACCCTGTGGACCGAGGTCGCCCCCACCCGCGAGATCATCAAGGACGAACCCGACGCACCATGGCAGCCCTAGCCCCAAGCCTGAATGCCGCGCGACGGCTGGTGATCAAGATCGGATCGGCATTGCTGGTCGGTCCGGATGGATTGCGGTCGCAATGGCTGCGGGGCCTGTGTGGCGATGTGGCCGAATGGCGGCGCAGGCAATGCGATGTCGTGCTGGTGTCTTCCGGGTCGATCGCGCTTGGCCGAAGGGTGCTTGACCTGCCCGATGGTCCCCTGCCGCTAGAACAGGCGCAGGCAGCCGCTGCGGTCGGGCAGATCCGGCTTGCGCGCGCCTATGAGGAAGCACTGGCACCGCATGGGGTGAAAACCGCACAGATTCTGCTGACATTGGAAGACAGCAGCAATCGCCGGCGCTATCTGAACAGCCGCGCGACCTTGCAGACCCTGATGTCCCTGGGCGTTGTGCCGATCGTCAATGAAAACGATACGGTGGCCACGGACGAGATCAGGTTTGGGGACAATGACCGCCTGGCCGCGCAGATTGCGGTGACCTGCGGTGCGGACCAGTTGTTGTTGTTGTCGGATGTTGATGGGTTGTATACGGCGAACCCCAAGACGGATCCGACCGCGCGCCATCTGCCGGTCATCGAGTATTTGACCCCCGAGATCGAGGCCATGGGCGGGGATCCGGTGTCGGGGCTGTCCAAGGGCGGGATGAAAACCAAGCTGATGGCGGCGAGAACCGCCGTATCAGGCGGCTGCGCGATGGCGATCGCAGAAGGCTCGGTTGATCGGCCGTTGACGGCGGTCATGAATGGCGCCCGCAGCAGTTGGTTCCTCGCCGAAGGCGACCCGCAGGCGGCGCGCAAACGTTGGATTGCCGCAATGAAACCCAAGGGAACGCTGGTCATCGATGCTGGCGCGATGCAGGCATTGCAGCACGGAAAATCGCTGCTGCCTGCCGGGGTTGTCACGGTCGCCGAGACATTCGGCCGCGGCGAGCCGGTGAAGATCACCGGTCCCGAGGGGCAGTCACTGGGTTGTGGGCTAAGCCGTTACACCGCAGATGAAATCCGACGCATTGCGGGCAATCACTCGGGGCGTATCGAAGCGATTCTGGGGTATCCGGGCCGTGCGGCGGTCATCCATCGCGATGACATGGTGCTATAGGCCCCGGGCGACGCTTTTCGATCCGCGCACCAGCCGGTTTCCGCCGCTGCCTTGCATCAGCCGCGCGGCCTCGGGGCCGGGGGGCGGCAGGGACAGCGTGGCTTCGCGCAGGATCGCGATGGCCTCGTCGCTGTTCCTGGGGAGTGACCTGGCCGGGATCGGTTTGCCAATCGTAATTCGATAGGATTGACGCGGCTTGTTCAGCACCTCGTTGAACAGCGTGACGTCGCGCAATGTGGGATGCAGCGCATCCAGAAGGTAAAACAAGGCCGAGTTGCGCGCCCGAATCCGCAAGGGAATGACCGGCACGTCGAATTTGCGTGCGATCATCGCGGCGCTGGCCATCCAGGGGCGCTCGGTCAGGGTCAGGCCGCTGCGTTTTGCCAGCCGCCCCGAAGGAAAGATCAACCCGATCCGCCCGGCGCCAAGAGCGCTGCGGGTGTAATCCATCGTGGCCTTGGTCTTGGCGTGACTGCGCTTTTCCAGCCGCCATTCGACCGGGGCGATCAGGTCTGCCATCTGGGGCAGGACGCGGATCATGTCCTGATTGGCATAGATGAACAGATCATCGCGAAGTGGCGAAATCATCGCATTCAGGAAAATGCCGTCGGCAATGCCGGTCGGGTGGTTCGAAACGATCAGCGCGGGTCCGGTGGCGGGAATATGGTCCATGCCGTCAACCTGAAGGTCGCGCACGATCAATTGCGCCATTCTGCGCATGATTTCCTGAACGGGCAGATCGCGGAATTCGGCCCCAAGACGGATCGTGCGCGGATATTGCAGCAATCCCATCATTGCCAGCCGCGCAAGCCGGTGATGCGGTTTTCCCGAATAGAGCCAAGGGGCCCGCTCGGCGATGAGCGGGTCCAGACGTGCGCGCATATCGGCGCGGGCTTGGGCAGATCGGTCAATCATCCCGGGTATCCTGCCGTGGCTTGATCAGGTTCACAAGCGGGCATTGCCGCCGGCGGCAATCATTCGCGACACCATTTCGCCAAGATTGCGGCTGATCCCGTCCATGTCCGCGATCCGTTGCAGGGCATTCAGGGCCTTGGCTCGCCGTTCGGGATCATAACGCGACCAGGTTTCAAAGGCCGTAGACATCCGCGCGGCGATCTGAGGGTTGGCCCTGTCCATCTTCATCAACCATTCTGCGGTGAAATCATACCCCTTGCCATCAGCCCTGTGAAAACCCGCGTGATTGGCGGCAAGCCCGCCCAGAAGCGCACGAAAGCGGTTTGGGTTCTTCCAGTCGAAATCGGATCGACGCGCCAGTTCCGTCGCCACATCGGCGGCGTCTTCGGGTGCAGCAGCCATGGGCTGCACGGCGAACCATTTGTCCATGACAAGCCGGTTCGATGCGAATTGGTCTGCCATCGCTGCAAGGGCGGCCTGACCGCGACCGCGCCTGATCAGGCAGGACAGGGCGGCCATGCGTTCGGTCATGTTGCCTGCTGTGCCGAACAGAACCTCGGCCCGATCGCCACCGTCGATCCGGTTCAGCAATCCCAACGCGGCGATCCGCAACGCGCGTTTCGCGGCTGCTTCTGCATCGGGTGAATAGGCTCCGGGCACCGCCATGTCGTCATAGATCTGGGCCAGAAGATGCGCATGGGCATTCGCGACGCGGCGGCCCAGATCCTCGCGCGCCCCGTGAATGCGGTCCGGGTCGGGCGTCGTGCCCGCCGCCGCCAATCGGGTCGCTATTTCTTCTTCGGAAGGCATGTTCAGGCACAGGGCACGAAATGCAGGGTCCGCCCTCTGGTCACCGGCAAGCTGGCCGATCGCGTCAACATATCCCGCGCCGGCATCCTTGCCCATGGCCAGATCGGTCAGTGCCGACAGGGCCAGTTCACGCCCGGCTTCCCAACGGGCAAACGGATCCGTGTCATGGGCCAACAGAAATGCGCGCATGTCATCATCGATCTGGCGGTTCAGCATGACGGGCGCCGAAAAAACCCGCAATGCCGAAACCACGGGCTGTGCGCCCAACCCGTCGAACACGAAATCCTGTTCCGGTTGATCCAGTTCCAGAATACGGGTCTTGCCGACCTCTTGACCGTTCGGCCCGATCAGCCCAACGGCAACGGGAATAACGCGGGCAGGTTTTTCCGGCTGGCCCGGCGTGGCGGGGGTGTGCTGGCGCAGGGTCAGTGTCAGCCGACCATTTGCGGCGTCCCAGCTTTCCTGCATGTCGACATGCGGGGTGCCTGCATCCGTATACCAACGCTTGAATTGCGACAGATCGCGGCCCGTCGCATCTTCGAAGACCTTCAACCAGTCTTCGATCGTGGCGGCATCGCCATCGTGGCGGTCGAAATACAGATCCAGTGCCTTGCGGTAACCGTCATCACCGACAAGCTGACGCAGCATGCCGATGACCTCGGCACCTTTTTCATAGACCGTCGCGGTGTAGAAATTGTTGATTTCCTGATAGTGGTCCGGGCGGACGGCATGGGCCAGCGGCCCCTGATCCTCGCGGAACTGCCGGGCGCGAAGGGTCTGCACATCAGCGATGCGTTTCACCGGTGCGCTGCGCATGTCGGCGGTGAACTGTTGGTCGCGATAGACCGTCAACCCTTCCTTCAGGCAAAGCTGGAACCAGTCGCGGCAGGTTATGCGATTGCCGGTCCAGTTGTGGAAATACTCATGTGCGATAACGCCTTCGATACGTTCGTAATCGCCATCGGTTGCCGTTTCCGGCGAGGCAAGGACCAGCTTCGAGTTGAAGATGTTCAGCCCCTTGTTTTCCATTGCACCCATGTTGAAATCATCGACCGCGACAATGTTGAAAACCTCCAGATCGTATTCGCGACCATAGACCTTTTCATCCCATTGCATGGATTTGATCAGCGATTCCATTGCGAATCCCGCGCGATCCTCGTCGCCGGGGCGCACCCAGACATTCAGCGCGACGTCACGGCCCGACATCGTGGTGAAACGATCACTGATTGCGACCAGATCCCCCGCGACAAGCGCAAAAAGATAGGCAGGTTTGGGCCAGGGGTCCTGCCAACGCGCCATTCCCGGACGGCTTTCGACCGGATTGCCGTTGGACAACAGAACCGGCTTGTCGGACTGAATCGTCACATCAAAGGGCGCCATCACATCGGGGCGGTCGGGGTAGAAGGTGATATGGCGAAAGCCTTCGGCTTCGCATTGGGTGCAAAACATGCCACCCGAGATATAAAGACCTTCGAATGCGGTGTTCGCTGAAGGATCTATTTGCACCTCGGTTTCCAGCACGAATGTCGTCCGGGGCAGGGCCTCGGCGCGAATCGTCAGGGTTTCGCTCTGACGCAGCACCATTTCGGCCGCAGGCTCGGCCCCGTCGATCGTCAATGACAAAAGCGTCAGCCCTTTGCCGCCGTCAAGAACCAGATCCCGGGGATTGGCCGGGTCGCGTGGCTGAAAGCTCAGCCTGGCGGTGACTTGCGTGTTGTCGGGCGCAAGCTGAAAGGACAGCGCCGTCGAATTCAGCGTGAACGGATAGGGGCGATAATCGGAAAGATACTGGGTTGCGTGCTGTTGCGGCTGAGACATTTTGCTCTCCGTTCAGAAAAAAGCTGCGCCTGGGATGGAACCCGACGCTTTCGCTTGTGTTAATCGCCTGTAAGCCGGGTCGCAAGCCGGGCCTCTGCGTCTATGCGATTGACTTGGGGGCGCGGCAGGATCACAGGGATACAAGTGTAACCCGGTGTTTCGAAAGTTTAATGGAGGCCAGTAATGACCTATGACCCGAACGACCCCAAGCGCACGAATCCCGTAGACAGCGATCCGGCCGCGCCAAAAGAGGCCTATGTGGAACCGGTCGAGCGCCGTTCGTCGCCGCTGCCGTTGATCATTGGCGTTCTGCTTGCGCTTGCGCTGGCCTATTTCGTGCTGCAGCGCTTCATGACCGAAGATACTGTGGAAGTCGAAGGCGACACCACGACTGTAACCACCGAAGAAGCGCCGGCTGCAGCTGTCGAAGATGCGACGACCGAGGCTGAAACCGCAGTCGAAGACGCTGCCGCAGATACCGAGGCTGCTGCCGATGCAGCCGCTGCGGATGCAGAGGCTGCCGTTGATGATGCCGTCACGGATGCCGAAGCTGCGGCCGACAATGC
Source organism: Paracoccus onchidii (assembly GCF_028294535.1). Classification (GTDB taxonomy): domain Bacteria; phylum Pseudomonadota; class Alphaproteobacteria; order Rhodobacterales; family Rhodobacteraceae; genus Paracoccus; species Paracoccus onchidii. The sequence goes on from NZ_JAQBIE010000028.1 coordinate 28,425, forward strand.
CGAAGCTGCTGCGGAAGATGCGGCCGCCGACGCGGAAGCCGCTGCCGATGATGCTGCGGGTGATGCCGAAGCCATGGCTGACGACGCAACGGATGCCGCCAGCGAAGCCGCCGACGAGGCTGCCGCCTCGGCTGAAAGCGCGGCAGACGCAATTGGTCAGGCTGCCAGCGATGCCGGAGAGGCCGCTCAGAACGCCGCAAGCGATGCGATCGACGCGGCGAACGAGGCGATCGAAGACGCAGGTGATGCGTTGAACGACGCGATCACGGTCGAAGACCCGGCTGCCGATACGACCGAGCCCGCCACGACCAACTGATTGATCGACCCGAAACCATGAAAGGGCCGCGCAACTGGCTTGCGCGGCCCTTTTTCATTCCTGTCCCTGCATATTAATCATCGATGCGTGGCAATAAGAAAGCTCGCGCCCTTGTGAAAGATTATTGCGCGATGCTATGGAGTGCCGGTTGCGAACTCAGGACACGGGGGCTTGAACGCCATGAAGATTGGCGCTTTGAAGGAGAGTTTTGAGGGTGAGGCGCGTGTATCGATCACGCCTTCATCCACCGGACATCTTCAGAAGCTTGGACACGAAATCTACATCGAATCCGGTGCCGGGCGGCGCTCGGGTTTTTCCGACGAAGACTATATCAAGGCGGGCGCGACGATCGCGGCAGACGCGGCAGAGCTGATCAAGGCCGTCGATGTCGTCGCCAAGGTGCGCCAACCCGAAGAAAACGAAATCACGCAGATGCGTGAGGGGCAATCGCTGATCTCGTTCTTCTATCCGGCCCAGAACGGCGAATTGCTGGAAAAGGCCAAGGAACAGGGCATTACCGCCATTGCGATGGACATGGTGCCACGCATTTCGCGGGCACAGAAAATGGACGCACTGTCCTCGATGGCGAATATCGCCGGGTATCGTTCGGTGATCGAGGCGGCGAATAATTTCGGTCGCTTCTTTACCGGCCAGGTCACCGCGGCGGGCAAGGTGCCGCCGGCCAAGGTGCTGGTCGTGGGTGCGGGTGTCGCAGGTCTGGCAGCCATCGGCACGGCCACCAGTCTGGGCGCACAGGTCTATGCCTTTGACGTGCGCCCCGAGGTTGCCGAGCAGATCGAATCCATGGGTGCCGAATTTGTCTTCCTCGATTTCGAGGAACAGGCAACTGACGGTGCGGCCACGGGCGGCTATGCCGCGCCTTCCAGCCCGGAGTTCCGTGAAGCGCAGCTGAAGAAATTCCGCGAGCTGGCGCCCGATATGGATGTGGTCATTACCACTGCCCTGATCCCGGGCCGCGATGCGCCGGTCCTGTGGACCAAGGACATGGTCGAGGCAATGAAGCCCGGCAGTGTCATTGTCGATCTGGCCGCTGAAAAGGGCGGCAATTGCGAACTGACCGTGGCCGATCAGCGCATCGTGTCCGACAATGGCGTGGTCATCGTCGGCTATACCGATTTCGCCAGCCGTATGGGCACCCAGGCGTCTGAGCTTTATGGCAACAATATCAGACACTTCATGACTGATCTTACACCAAAGAAAGATGGTGTGATCGTTCATGATATGGAAGATGATGTGATCCGGGGCGCGACCGTGACCCATGGGCATGACATCACTTTCCCGCCGCCCAAGCCGAAGGTCGCTGCGATTGCAGCGCAAAAACCCAAGGAAAAGCCCAAGGAACTGACGCCGGAAGAACGTCGCGCCCAGGAAGTCGCGGCATTCAAGGCCGAAACCAAGTCTCAGGTCATGATGCTTGGCGGCGGCGCATTGGTCTTGCTGTTGGTTGGCCTTGTCGCCCCTGCCAGCTTCATGTCGCATTTCATCGTCTTCGTTCTGGCATGTTTCGTCGGCTTCCGGGTGATCTGGAACGTGGCGCATTCGCTGCACACGCCGCTGATGGCCATTACCAACGCGATCAGCTCGATCATCATTCTGGGTGCCTTGATGCAGATCGGGTCCGGTTCCGCCTGGGTCGTTATCCTTGGCGCGCTGGCCGTGCTGATGGCGGGTGTCAACATCTTTGGCGGTTTCCTGGTGACGCGCCGGATGCTGGCCATGTTCCAGAAGTCGTAAGGAGAGGGGCAAATGGAATACGGATTTACCACGGCCGCTTATGTGGTCGCATCGGTCCTGTTCATCCTGTCTCTGGGTGGGCTTTCGGGACAGGAAAGTGCGAAACGCGCCATCTGGTATGGCATCGTCGGCATGGCGCTGGCCGTTCTGGCAACGCTGTTCGGTCCGGGTGCGGGCAATTGGTGGCTGTCGGCCATCATGATCGCGATCGGCGGCTCGGTCGGCTGGGTCGTTGCCAAGCGCGTCCAGATGACCGAAATGCCGCAGCTTGTGGCGGCCATGCACAGCCTTGTCGGTCTTGCAGCGGTGTTTGTCGGCTTCAACGCCCAGATCGAACTGGCCCGTGTGCTGCGCATCAAGGCCGAGGGCGCCGCGCATGAGTTTCAGGGATTTGCTGCCGTTCTGGCGCACAAGACCCCGGCCGAAATCGCCATGCTGAAGATCGAGGTTTTCCTCGGAATCTTTATCGGCGCGATTACCTTTACCGGCTCTGTCGTTGCCTTTGGCAAGCTGGCAGGCAAGGTCGACGGCAAACCCAAGAAGCTGCCCGGTGGCCATATGCTGAATGCCGGCGCATTGCTGCTGTCGATCCTGTTCGGCGTGCTTTACTGCGCAGGGGTCGGTTCGGGCGTGTTCTGGCTGTTGCTGATCATGCTGCTGGCCTTCTTCATCGGTTACCACCTGATCATGGGCATCGGGGGCGCCGATATGCCGGTCGTCGTGTCGATGCTGAACAGCTATTCCGGTTGGGCGGCTGCGGCCATCGGCTTCACGCTTGGCAATGACCTGCTGATCGTGACGGGCGCGTTGGTCGGCTCGTCCGGTGCGATCCTGTCCTATATCATGTGCAAGGCGATGAATCGCCATTTCGTTAGCGTCATTCTGGGCGGCTTTGGCGGTGAAACCGGCCCGGCTGCCGAGATCGAGGGCGAGCAGGTCGCCATCGATGCAGACGGTGTTGCCGCGGCGCTGAACGATGCCGATAGCGTCGTGATCGTGCCTGGCTATGGCATGGCGGTCGCACAGGCGCAAAGCGCGGTCAGCGAATTGACCCGCAAGCTGCGCGCCGCCGGAAAAGAGGTTCGCTTTGCGATCCATCCGGTCGCTGGTCGTCTGCCCGGTCACATGAACGTGCTGCTGGCCGAAGCCAAGGTGCCTTACGACATCGTTCTTGAAATGGACGAAATCAACGATGATTTCCCCGATACCGATGTTGTCATCGTCATTGGCTCGAACGATATCGTGAATCCGGCCGCACAAGAGGATCCGAACAGCCCGATCGCCGGGATGCCGGTTCTGGAAGTGTGGAAGTCGAAGCAGGTCTTCGTCAGCAAGCGCGGGCAGGGCACCGGGTATTCCGGGATCGAGAACCCGCTGTTCTTCAAAGAGAACACGCGCATGTTCTATGGCGATGCCAAGGATTCGGTGAACAAGCTTCTGCCGATGCTGGACTGATCGCCTGAACTGGCGAGTATCTGGGCAGTGTATCTGGGCCGTCCGCTTGCGGGCGGCCCTTTGCTTGTGGGGGTGGAGCCTTGCTTGACATATGTGCCACTTCACGCCAATCGAGATGGAAAGAATGTGAAAGGGCCATCATGGATCTGCGTCAGCTAAGCCCGTCTCTTGCGGTTTCCCCCCAAATCCAGCCATCCGATGTCGCTTCGCTGGCCGAAGCGGGGTTTCGCGTGCTGGTGAACAACCGTCCCGACCAAGAGGTCGATGCGGCAATCGATCACGAAGCCATGGCCCGCGCGGCCGAAGAGGCAGGAATGACCTATCATTACCTGCCATTCGTTCCCGGCCAGATCACGCCACAATTGATCAATGATTTTGCCGAAGCGACCGCCGGCCTGGGCCCCGTGATGGCCTATTGCCGGTCGGGCAATCGCAGTGCGGTTCTTTGGGCACTCAGCCAGGCCGGCAAGCGCCCGGAAGGCGAAATCATGCAAATCGCGGCCGAGGCCGGATACGACCTGACCCCGGTGCAGCCATTGATCGCATCTCTGGTCAGCCGCAAGGTCTAGTCGACCGTTGCTTTTGATCTAGGCCGGGACCCCGAGCGCGCGTTTGACATTCGCGGTCCAGCCCAGCAGGCGCAGGTCCGCGGCGATGATCGCCGGGCGTTTCATGACACTGGGTTTTGCGCCCATCATCTGAACGGGATCTGCCTGCTTTTCTTCGTCTGACATGCCACGCCAGGTCAGGCTGGCACGGTTGATGATCTTTTCACCGAATTCGCCGGCCATTCGCTGACGTTCCTCGGTCGACAGCGGTTCTTTCTGGACGTCGTGGAATTCGACCGTCCAGCCATGTTCTTCCAGTGCTGTCTGGGCTTTTTGACAGGTCGAGCAATGCCCGAGTCCGAACATCTTCAGGGTCTTGGTCATGATAAGCCTTTGCTTGCAATCAGATGAAGGGGACAAAGGGCACGCCACAGGCCGACAGGCCAAGCAGGGCCGTCAGGGCGATAAAAAGGCGCATGGTCAACTCCGGTTGAGGTATGTGGCGTTTATCGCGGCCGGGATCTGCGCAGGCAAATCACAATTCCTTTCCGGATTCGGTGTGATGCAGGCTTTTGCGCACGCGCCGCATGCCCCACCAGACCGCCAGAACCGCCAGGGGCGTCAGCGCGGCCACCAGATAGGGCTTGTCGATATGCAGGGCCTTGGCCAGAGGATAAAGCCCGTATGACAACAGCCCGACGGCGTAATAGCTGATGGCGACGACCGACAGTCCTTCGACCGTGTGCTGCAATCGCAATTGCAGGTCGGCGCGGCGGTCCATGCGCTCCATCAAGGCCTGGTTTTGCGCCGAGCGCTCGACATCGACCTTCGTGCGCAACAGCTCGCCCGCCCGCGCCGCCCGTTCCAGCATGGTTTCCAGGCGCGTTTCATTGGATTTGATCGTGCGTATCGCCGGTTGATAGCGTCGGCGCATGAATTCGGTCAGCATCTGCCGCCCGTAAAATCGCGTTTCGCGCAGGGCTTCGATGCGGTCCATCACGATTGCCTCATATGCACGGGTGGCCCCGAACCGAAAGGCGCTGCGGACCGATTGGGCCTCCAACTCGGCGGAGACGGACAACAATTCTTGCAGGACGGCATCGGTGTTGCGCATCTCGTCCATCATGCTGGCCACGATCGCGGACAGCCGCGTGTCTACTTCGTTCAGCTTGTGGCCCAATGACCGGGCTTGCCCAAGGCCAAGCATCGACATCGCCCGGTAGGTTTCCAGTTCGACCAGACGGTGAACCAGACGCCCGGTGCGACCTTCACCGACCTCGGGGCGCACAAAGATGACAAAGCGCATCCACCCATCGGCGTCGATGCGGAAATCGCCGGCAATCATCGCCGTTTCATCCAGAACCCAGACCGCCGTCAGGCTATCCTTGGCGAACCAGTGCCCGATCTGTTCAAGCGCAAGTTTGGGATCATCGGGCATGGTCTCGATCTGAACCATCACGGCGGCGACCCGTTTTCCGGGGGCGCTCAATTGCCATTCGGTCGGAAAGATCGCCGCCGCGCTTGGATCGAATGGACGGATTGGAAGCCCGGGCGAGGTGGCCATATAGGTCACGAATTCGGTGTGGCTTTCCCATTTCAGGTCGTAACGGCCCAGACGTCCCTGATAGTGGCTTTCTTCGGGGTCGGGGCGCGGCCCCCCGTGGCGCGTGGTCAGCTCGCTCAGATGCGCCATATCCGCAGAGCGATCGCGGTTGGGGGCGTCTATCGGTTCCTTGAACGCCACGAACACGCAGCTGGCGGGTGCCTTGAGCCGGGGCGAGGGCCGGTTGTGCAACTCGTTCACCAATGAATATCGGAACGGATGTTCGGTCTCGGGGCCCACGCTCGTCTCCTGCCTGTCCTGATCGGCCCGAACATTCACATTCCACGCACAGATGGCAAGTCGTCGAATTGTCTCAGGACCGTGAAACGGACTGCGTCTCTGGATAGATGCATTGCATTTCCCGACATTGCAGGCATTCTACCATGGGTTGAATGCAGGTATTGTAACTGGGTTGGAGGAAGGGATGCGACAGCGCGTCATTGCACGGATCATTTCATTTGGGGTGGCCCTGGGCGCGGGGCAGGGCATGGCGCAATCCTGGCCTGACGGCCTGCAGGACGCGGTGGATTTTGGTGGCACCATATTTCATCTGGAAACACAGGTGCCCGGCCTTGTCGTCGGCGCGGTTCTGGATGGAGAAATCGCGGTTCAGGGCTTTGGTGAAACCCGGCGCGGCAATGGAATTGTGCCCAATGGTGACACGATTTTGCGGATCGGCTCGATCACCAAGGTGTTCACCGGGCAGATTCTGGCCGAGGCGGTGGCGCGGCACGAAGTTGCGTTTACCGATCCGGTCGCGCCCCTTTTGCCGCCGATCCTGTCCGAACCCGCATCACAGCGTCAGCCGATCCATCTGGTCGATCTGGTGACGCATTCCGGCGGTCTTCCACGTGAGGTGCCCCGCCAGCCCGGACCCGCGGATGATCCATATGCGACCATCACCCCAGAGGCATTTGCCGACTGGTTGCGGGAACATCCGCTGCAATACCAACCGGGAACGGCGGTTTCCTATTCGAATTTCGGATTTGACCTGTTGTCCGCCGCGTTGGCGACCGCAGGCGATGCGCCTTATCCCCAGTTGCTGAACGCGCGTATCACTGGCCCATTGGACATGGCTGATACCAGCTTCGCCGTGGCCGAAGAAAACAAGGATCGGCTGATGTCGGGGCATGCGCCGGATGGATCCCCCATGCAGGCAGTTCCGTCGGGCGACGTGATCACCGGATCCGGCGGGTTGCACAGCACGGCGCGTGACTTGTTGCGCTGGATGGTCTGGCATCTGTCGGATGATCAAGAGGGGGCAGAGGCACGCTTTCTTGATCATGCGGTGTATCTGCGTCGTGATGGCAAGAACCCGGTCGTCGCCATGGATGAATCGGGCCGCATGGATGGTATGGGGCTTGGATGGGTTGCGATGGAGGCCACGGGCGAACATCCGTTTATTCTGCAAAAGGCCGGCGCATTGGAAGGGCAGATGTCCTATATCGCCTTTGCGCCGGAACATGGTGCGGCTGTTTTCGTGTCGATCAATCAGTTCGATTTCGGTGCGGCCTATGAGATGGCCGATTTCGCCAATGACCTGCTGGCCCAGCTCAGCGGTTTTTAGGCGGCTCGCGGCCGGGATTGCGGGCGGCGGGGCGTGTTCACCGTTGCCCCCACAGCGTGCTTCGGCTATCGGGGGCGCAAAGTAAGCCGGGGGCCCAATGACACAGAACGGGATCAGCTATCGCGATGCGGGCGTCGATATCGACGCGGGAAATGCATTGGTCGAACGTATCAAACCAGCCGCCGCGGCGACCAAGCGCACGGGCGTCATGGACGCTTTGGGCGGGTTTGGCGCCTTGTTTGACCCCAAAGCCGCCGGATATGACGACCCGGTTCTGGTTGCTGCGACTGATGGGGTGGGCACCAAGCTGCGCATCGCGATCGATACCGGGCATCTGGATGGCATCGGTCAGGATCTTGTTGCGATGTGTGTCAATGATCTGGTGTGTCAGGGTGCCGAGCCGCTGTTCTTTCTGGACTATTTCGCCACAGGCAAGCTGTCTGTCGATGAGGGCGCGCGCGTCGTCGAAGGCATCGCGCGTGGCTGTCAGCTGGCCGGTTGCGCATTGATCGGCGGGGAAACCGCCGAAATGCCTGGCATGTATAGTGATGGCGATTTCGATCTTGCCGGGTTCTCGGTCGGTGCAATGCAGCGCGGGACCGCCTTGCCGGCCGGCGTGGCCGAGGGGGATGTCCTGCTGGGGCTGGCCTCGGATGGTGTGCATTCCAACGGATATTCGCTGGTGCGCAAGGTCACCGAGCATGCCGGGCTGGGTTGGGGTGATGCCGCGCCCTTTGCCGACATGTCGCTTGGCGAGGCGCTGTTGGTGCCGACGCGGCTTTACGTCAAACCGGCTTTGGCGGCGATCCGTTCGGGCGGCGTACATGCGCTGGCGCATATCACCGGGGGCGGTATCACGGAAAACCTGCCGCGTGTTCTGCCAGACGGTCTGGGCGCCGAGATCGACCTTGGAAGCTGGACGATGCCGCCGGTGTTTGGCTGGTTGGCCGAGGCGGGAGGCATCGATCAGGCAGAGATGCTCAAGACCTTCAACAGCGGCATGGGCCTGATCCTGGCGGTGGACGCGGAAAAGGCCGATGCGATCGCGGCGATTCTTGGTGAATCCGGCGAGACGGTCAGCCGTATTGGCCATGTCACGGCGGGCGAAGGTGTGCGCTATCGCGGAAAGCTTGCGTGAAAAAAGTTGCGATTCTGATCTCGGGCGGCGGGTCGAACATGCTTCGGCTGGTCGAGGACATGACCGGCGATCACCCGGCACGCCCCGTATTGGTTGCATCCAATGATCCTGAAGCTGGCGGTTTGAAAAAAGCCGCAGATCTGGGGGTGGCGACGGCTGCGGTGGATCACCGCGCCTTTCGCGGTGATCGTGCGGGGTTCGAGGCCGCATTGTTGAAGCCGCTATTGGCCGCCGATCCCGACATCATCTGTCTGGCCGGGTTCATGCGAATACTGACCCCGGCATTCGTCAGCCGGTTTTCGGGACGGATGCTGAATATCCACCCGTCGCTTCTGCCCAAATATCCGGGTCTGAATACGCATGCGCGCGCAATCCAGGCCGGTGACGCCGAGGCCGGCGCAACTGTCCACGAGGTCATTCCTGAACTGGATGCAGGCCCGATCCTGGGGCAGGCGAGGGTGCCGATCCTTCCCGGTGACACACCCGAATCACTGGCTGCGCGGGTCTTGGTCGAAGAACACCGGCTTTATCCGGCGGTGCTGCGGCATTTCGCCTCGGATGATTGCCGAGACGGATAGCTGGCTCGCGTCATGGTCGGGGCGCCGAGTGCGCCCCATTGCCCAAGCGCCTTGTGGCCCTAGATCCACAACCCGGCAAGCGTGCCTGCGGGCGAATCATCCGCCCAGATTTCAGGGCCAATGGCGATAAAGTCGCAGGCGGGAGACAGTTTTTCCACCAGTTCGCGCGTAATGGCGCCTTCGGCAACAACCGGAACTTCGATCATTTCCGACCACCACTGAAACAGCTCAAGCGGGGCGGGGCCGCCGCGGCCCAGCACGCTGTCTCCGACAGGGCCAAAACTGACATAATCAGCACCTGCCTCGCCCGCAGTCATGCCGTCATGGCGCGAATTGCCACAGAATGCGCCAACAATGGCATCCGGACCCAATTCGTCCCGCGCATAGCGCACACCGCGCGCACCATCGGTCAGATGGACACCATCAAGACCGTGGCGCTGCGCCAGCTTGATGTGATCGTCAATCACCACGGCAATGTCGCGGGCATGGGCGATTTCGCGCACCATGTCGGCCAGGCGTCCAAGTTCGTCTTCCTCGGCGCCGCCGCGTATGCGCAGGCAGGCGGGGGGGAAGCGATCCATCACCTCGGTCAAGAGAGGTCCAAGCGCCGAGGCCTGAGCGCCGGCGGGGGTCATCAGATATAGTTGCGGGGCGTCCGTCATTCGCGGTCTCCATCTTTATGTCGCAGATAGCGCAGCTTGCCGCCCGCTGCCAGACCGACTAATTGGCACCACATGCAAGATTTACGCAAGCCTGTCATCATCCTCGTGCGCCCGCAGATGGGCGAGAACATTGGCGCCGCAGCCCGGGCCATGCTGAATTTCGGCCTGACCGAAATGCGATTGGTCGCACCACGCGACGGTTGGCCGAACCCCAAGGCGGTCGCCATGGCCTCGGGTGCGGCTGGCCGGGTGCTGGATCAGGCGAAGGTCTATCCCGATCTGGCCAGCGCCATGGAAGGCGTCGGCTTTGCATTCGCCACCACGGCGCGAGGGCGCGATCTGACCAAGCCCGTTTTCACCCCGGCCTCGGCCATGGAAAAGGCGCGGTCCCATGAAGGGCGCTGCGCGTTGATATTCGGGCCAGAACGTGCCGGCCTTGAAAACGAAGATGTCGCCCGCGCCAACGCGATCGTGACCGTGCCGGTCAATCCGGATTTCCCATCGCTCAACCTGGCGCAGGCGGTGCTGTTGATGGGGTATGAATGGGGGCGCGAACATCTGCCGCCAGAACCCGCACCGCTGCAACGCCGCCCCGACGGCGAACTGCCCGCCGATCGCGTCGAAATCGAACGGCTTGGCGACCATTACGAGGATAAACTGGCCGAGGCGGGCTTTTTCTTTCCCGAAACCAAGGCCGCGAATATGCGGTTGAACCTGCGTAACATGTGGTCGCGCCTGTCGTTGACGCGAGGGGATGTGCGAATCCTGCATGGGGTGTTGCGACAATTGACCCGCCGCTAAGCCCGACCTAACCTCCGCCCAAGCCCAAAGGAGCCTCCAGATGGCCAAGCGACCTGTATTCGAGGAAATCTCGGACCAGTCAGCCACGCGTCCCGTTGCACAAACCGGCCTGATCGATGCCGCCCCAAAGGGTGCGCGCAAGGCGATTCGGCTTTGGTTGATGCTGCTGTTCGTCATGGTCGCGGCGATGATCGCCCTGGGCGGTGCGACGCGGCTGACCGGATCGGGTTTGTCGATCACCGAATGGGCGCCGGTCACGGGCGCGCTGCCGCCGATGTCACAGGCGGAATGGACCAGCGAATTCGAAGCATATCAGCAGATTCCGCAATTCAGTCAGGTCAATTCCGATATGGATCTGGCCGGGTTCAAGCAGATTTACTGGTGGGAATGGTCGCACAGGTTGCTGGGGCGTCTTGTCGGCATGGTCTGGGCCGTCGGCTTTTTGGGTTTCCTGGTCGCGCGCAAGATTCCGACGGGCTGGACACCCCGCCTGCTGGGGCTTGGTGCGCTTGGCGGTCTGCAGGGGGCGATCGGCTGGTGGATGGTCAGTTCCGGATTGGGCGAAGGCATGACACGCGTCGCGTCTTATCGGTTGGCCACGCATCTGGGGATTGCCTTCCTGATTCTTGGCCTGATCTTCTGGTATGCGCTGATGCTTGGGCGGTCCGAGGCCGACCTCTTGCGCGCAAGGCGCGCGGGGGAAGCCAAGCTGTTCTCGATGTCCACGGGTCTGCTTCACCTTGCTTTTCTACAGGTTTTGATTGGTGCGCTGGTCGCGGGAATCGATGCCGGGCGTCAATATACCGGCTGGCCGACGATGGGCGGCGAATGGGTGCCCGCGGCGATCTGGGACGGCGGCCTTGGCTGGCGGAACTTCTTTGAGAATCCGGCTTTGGTTCAGTTCATCCACCGGATGACCGGCTATCTGCTTGCGGTGTTCGGCCTTGTCGTCTGGATGCGGTCGCGCCGGTCGCCCCATCCTGTGACGCGGGGCGCATTCAGCGCGATGGTCGTGATGCTTGCGGCGCAGATCGCGTTGGGGATCATGAACGTCATTCATGCATCGCCACTGCCATTGGCATTGATCCACCAGTTCGGAGCGATCATGCTGATCGGGATGATTATCCGCGCACGCTTCAACGCCCGGTATCCGCGTGAAACTTCGGTCAGGGGAACGATCAGATGAGCGCCTTCGACGACCTACTTGCCTTCCAGCGTCAGACCGAGGCGCTGTCCTCGGTGGCCGAACGGTTGGGCTGGGATCAGGAAACCGTCATGCCTCGTGGTGCGACGGAACAGCGCGCCGACGAGATGGCGGCCATGGAAGAGGTGCTGCATGAAAGGCGCACCGATCCCCGTATCGGCGAATGGCTGGCGGCCGCACGCCCCCAGAACCAGGTCGAACAGCGAATCGTTGACCTTGTCGGACGTGATTTCAGCCGCAGCAGCCGCGTTCCTGCACGGTTGGCCAGTGAACTGGCCAAGACGACATCGCTGGCACAAGGGATATGGGCCGAGGCCCGCGCGAATGAAACGCCCGAAGATTTTCTGCCGACGCTGGATCAGGTTCTGATGCTGAAACGCGAAGAGGCGGCGGCGCTGGCGGATGGTGGGGATCTGTATGACGCCCTGCTGGACGATTACGAACCCGATACCACGGCCGCCGAAATCGCGGTTCTGTTTGATGCCATGCGTCCCCGGCTGGTGGCCTTGCGCGATGAGATACTGGGGGCTGACCACCAGCCACAGGCGTTGACCGGGCATTTTCCCCAGGAAACACAGCTGCGCCTGGCACGGACCTGCGCAACGGCCTTTGGCTATGATTGGTCGCGGGGGCGGATCGATCTGGCCGTGCATCCATTCAGCAGCGGGCGATGGCAGGACAGCCGGATCACGACGCGCGTCGTGGAACCCGAGCCTTTCAACTGCATTTACTCGACCATTCATGAAGTCGGGCATTCCAGCTATGAACTGGGCATCGATCCTGACTATGCCTTCACGCCACTGGGACGTGGTGTGTCGATGGGCGTTCACGAAAGCCAGAGCCGGATCTATGAAAACCAGATGGGGCGCGGGCGGGCATTTGCCGGGTGGTTGTTCAACCGTATGTCTGACGCCTTTGACGGGCTGAATATCACCGATCCCGACGCGTTCTATTCGACCGTGAATCGTGTTACCCCGGGCTATATCAGGACCGAGGCCGACGAGGTGCAATATAATCTGCATATCATGTTGCGCTTCGATCTGGAGCGCGATCTTATCTCGGGCCGCTTGGATGCAGAAGATCTGGTCGAGGCATGGAATGCACGTTTCCTGAAAGATTTCGACGTGGCGGTTGACAGACCCGCCAATGGCGTGCTGCAGGATGTGCATTGGTCTGTCGGATTGTTCGGCTATTTCCCGACCTATGCGTTGGGCAATGTCTATGCCGGCTGCCTGAATGATGCCATGCGCAACGCAGTTCCCGATTTGAATGAGTCCCTGGCCCAAGGGGACGCTTCACCCGGGGTTGAGTGGCTGCGCGAGAACGTTCAACGTCATGGTGGTCTGTTGCCACCCAGACAGTTGATTGAATCCGCCACCGAGTCCCTGATTTCGCCGGAACCTTTGCTGGATTACCTCGAGGATAAGTTCAGCCGGATCTACGATCTCTGATCCGATGGGGCATACTTCCTGAAGTTGTATTTTGGGGGCTGAGGTTGCGTCGCCTGCGGTGATCTGCGACGGCTCGGTCACAATGAGTTCAATTTTCGGGAGGAACGAATCATGGGAATCGGCGTATGGATCAGCTTGATCCTTTACTTCCTGTTGATGATCGCCATCGGGGTATATGCATGGCGAAAATCCACCTCTGACTCGGAAGGCTATATTCTGGGTGGCCGCAACCTGCCTCCGGCGGTTGCCGCATTGTCCGCGGGTGCATCGGATATGAGCGGCTGGCTGCTTCTGGGGTTGCCGGGTGCGCTTTACGCAACGGGCCTGGTCGAGGCGTGGATCGGGATCGGGTTGTTTGTCGGCGCATTGCTGAACTGGATCATCGTTGCGCCGCGTCTGCGCGAACAGACCGAACGCTATGACAATGCCCTGACAATTCCGGGCTTTCTGGCCAACCGCTTTCCAAGCCAGGCCTTTCTGCTGCGCGTGGTTTCGGCCATTGTGATCGTGGTGTTCTTTGCGGTCTATACCGCCTCGGGGCTTGTCGGCGGAGGCAAGTTGTTTTCAAGCGCCTTTGACGGCAATTATCTGACCGGGGTCTGGCTGACGCTGGGGGTGGTTCTGGCCTATACGGTTGTCGGTGGTTTTCTGGCGGTCAGCCTGACTGATTTCGTTCAGGGCTGCATCATGATGCTGGCACTGATCATCATGCCGTTGGTGGTGTTGTTCGGTGAAGGCGGCGGGGGGCTGGCACAGGCCACTGCCACGCTGCAGCAGGTTAACCCGGACTTCCTGTCCCTGACGACCGGGCTTACGCTGGTTGGCTTCTTGTCTGCCGTGACCTGGGGGCTGGGCTATTTCGGGCAACCGCATATCATCGTGCGTTTCATGGCGGTGCGCAGCGTGTCCGATGTTCCGACCGCGCGCAATATCGGCATGGGCTGGATGGCCGTTTCCCTGATTGGCGCCATCGGAGTCGGCGTGTTCGGGCGCGCCTATGCCGAACGCAATGGTCTGGTTATCGACGATGCCGAAACCATCTTCATCGTTCTGGCGGATCTGCTGTTTCATCCTCTGGTGACCGGCTTCTTGTTTGCAGCACTGCTTGCCGCGATCATGAGCACGGTTTCCAGCCAGTTGCTGGTTTCTTCTTCCTCTTTGACCGAGGACTTTTACCGGCTGTTCCTGAACCGCGAAGCCAGTGAACAGACCCTGGTTCTGGTTGGGCGCGTTGCGGTGGTTGCGGTTGGCGTTGTTGCGGCCTTTATCGCCCGCGATCCCGATTCGAACGTGTTGTCGCTGGTGGCGCATGCTTGGGCGGGGTTCGGCGCGGCATTCGGGCCGTTGATCATCCTGTCGCTGACCTGGTCGCGGATGACCGGACGCGGCGCGGTTGCCGGGCTGATTGTCGGGGCCGGAACGGTGATGCTCTGGACGGCGCTTGGCCTGAATGGCAGCTTTCTTGGTGGGCCAGGGGTCTATGAAATCATCCCGGGCTTTATCGCCGCACTGATCGCGATCGTGGTGGTCAGCCTTGCCAGCGAAGCCAAGGGCGAGTTCCGGCCGCTCGGCCGCGATTCTCAGCTATAGAACCCACGCACGGGGTCGGTTTTTCGACCCCGTGCAGCGGATTATTCTGCGGCCTTGGCCATCGGGTTGTTTGGGTGGGTCGTCCAGTTCGCATAGGCGCCGCGCTTCTGGCCCGTTCGCCTGTCCGTTTCTCCGATGTCCAACTCTCGCATGGTGATGCAGTTTTCGATCGGGCAGACATCGACGCACAGGTTGCAGGCCACGCATTCCTCTTCGATCACCTCGAAAACGCGACCGGGCTGCATGGCGATTGCCTGATGGGACGTGTCTTCACAGGCAGCATAGCAGCGCCCGCATTTGATGCATTCATCCTGATCGATGACCGCCTTTGTCACATAGTTCAGGTTCAGTTGGTTCCAATCGGTCACATTGGGGACCGCGCGTCCGATCAGGTCGGACAGGGCCATCTCGTGGCGGTCCAGATAGTCGCGCAACCCCGAGATCATTTCCTGCACGACCTTGAACCCATAGGTCATTGCCGCCGTGCAGACCTGAACATTCCCGGCGCCCAGGGCCATGAATTCCGCCGCGTCGCGCCATGTGGTGATGCCGCCGATGCCACTGATCGGCAGGCCGTGGGTTTCAGGGCTGCGGGCAATCTCTGCTACCATGTTCAATGCAATGGGTTTGACGGCGGGGCCGCAATAGCCACCATGTGCGCCGCGCCCATCAATCGTGGGTTCCGGGGCGAACTGGTCCAGATCGACCGAAGTGATCGAATTGATGGTGTTGATCAGGCTGACTGCATCGGCCCCCCCGCGTTTGGCCGCTTGGGCCGGCTTGCGAACATCGGTGATGTTGGGGGTCAGCTTCACGATACAGGGCATGCGTGAATATTGCTTGACCCATCGGGTCACCATTTCAATATATTCAGGCACCTGTCCCACGGCGCTGCCCATGCCACGCTCGCTCATGCCGTGGGGGCAACCAAAGTTTAGCTCGACCCCGTCGGCGCCGGTGTCCTCGATCTTTGCCAGAATGTTTCGCCAGGAATCTTCGTCACATGGCACCATCAGGCTGATGATCAAGGCGCGATCAGGGTAGTCGCGCTTGACCTGTTTGATCTCGCGAAGATTGACCTCCAGCGGGCGGTCCGTGATCAGTTCGATATTGTTCAACCCCAGCACCCGTCGATCCGGTCCGTGCACCACCCCATAGCGCGGGCCGTTGACATTGACGACGGGCGGCCCTTCGGCGCCGAGGGTTTTCCAGACCACGCCGCCCCAACCAGCCTGAAAGGCGCGACGGACATTGTATTCCTTGTCTGTTGGCGGTGCCGAGGCCAGCCAGAAGGGGTTCGGTGACTTGATTTCGATGAAATTGGAACGCAGATCTGCCATTGCCTGATCCTTTGCGGGGCGCATCTGTCATGCGCGGATTTTACTTAGCCGGGGCTGACCATCGCACGGCCGGTCAACCATGCATCGATATCTTCGGCGGCATCGCGGCCTTCGGCGACGGCTGTGACGGTCAGGTCATCGCCGCCTTCGGCGCAATCGCCACCAGCCCAGACCCCATCCACAGATGTGCGACCATGGCCAGTGATTGCGATCTTGCCACCCGCTAGTGTGAGGGTCTGGGCCTCAATCTCCAACCGTTGGCCGATGGCGCGGAACATCTGATCTGCCTTCAACCTGAAGCTTTCGGACCCCGGCACCAGACCGTCAGGACCATCCTCGCAATAGCGGAACTCCACCTCGGCTACCGCACCATTTCCGTGGATATCGTAAGGTACTGCGTTGCAAATTATTTTTACACCGCGAGATGTTGCATGGTCTTGCTCATGCTGGCTTGCGCCCATTCTCTCTGGTCCGCGCCGATAAACGAGGGTAACATTTTCCGCGCCCAGCAATTTGGCCTGAACCGCGGCATCGATCGCGGTCATGCCCCCGCCGATCACCACCACGTCACGGCCAACAGGGACTTCGCCAAGATCCGTCGACTGTCGCAGGTCGCGGATGAATGAGGTGGCATCAACAACATGTTTCCGATTTTCGCCGGGGCAGTCCAAGGCGTTGACACTGCCCAGACCAATGCCAAGGAAAACGGCGTCGAATTGTGCGTTCAGATCCACCAGATCAATGTCGCGGCCCAAGGCGGCGCCGTGACGGATGTCTATGCCGCCAATGCCCATTAGCCATTCGATCTCGGCTTGCGCGAATTCGTCAACGGTTTTGTAGCTTGCGATCCCGTATTCATTCAGTCCGCCGGGTTTTTCACGAGCCTCGAAGATCACCACATCATGGCCCTTTGCCGCCAGGCGATGGGCCGCGGCGAGTCCTGCCGGTCCCGCGCCGACAACGGCGATGCGTTTTCCGGTGGTGTCTGCCCGCTGAAAGGGATGCCCGGGTTGTGCCATCAGACCATCGGTTGCGTAGCGTTGTAGCGCACCGATTTCGACGGGGTTCCCTTCGGATTCCATTCGGACGCATGCGCCTTCACACAGGTTTTCGGTGGGGCAGACCCTCGCGCACATGCCGCCAAGGATATTGGCGTGAAAAATCGTCATGGCCGCAGCATCGGGCGTGTCGGTCGCGATCTGGCGAATAAACAAGGGGATGTCGATCGATGTGGGGCATGCCGTAACACAGGGTGCATCATGGCAAAAGTAACAACGATCCGCCGCGACAATCGCTTCGTGCCGGTCAATGACGGGGGCGATATCGGCAAAGTTCCGGTCCAGCTGATCCGGAGGAAGTCGGCCGGGAGCGACGCCCGGTGACAGTCTGGCTTGGGACATTTCTTGTGTCTCCTGGCTCACCTGTTGGTAAGAATCAGGCTGACACAGCTTCGATTTTTTATCAAATGGTTTAAAATTTACCGGAATATCCGTGCGTGCACTTGATCCACAGCGAAAGAATGTTTTGGACGCAGGCGGGTGCTGCCCAAAACCAAAAAGCCACTAACCTTAATTCAAGTTATGGATAGTTAATTTATCTACTTGAAATTTATATAAATTATGGAGTTATGAACTCTATTCCGGGAAGTGCTGCGATCTCGGCCGCATCCTCGTGGTAATTTCTGGTCACGCTGTCGACGACATCCTGGGTCCAGCCGGGAAGGTTGATATTTTCATCCAGAGCATCGGGGCGTGCCGCTTTTTTCAGCAGGTTCGCGCAGATTTCGCGACGTTGGGCTATGGACACCTGATCGCGACTGCTCAACGTGGTGCGCAGTTCGGCAATACCTGCGTCAGTCAGAATTTCTTGCATGTAGAGCAGCGTGCCTGAAAGTGCCGTTTCAGGCCCGATATCACCGACCAGCCGGACCAGTTCGGGCCATAGCATCGGCACATCCTCATGGCACCATATGACGACGCGGCGTCCTTGCGCTGCCCCGACCAAGCGCCGGATGGTATCGGGCCAGCGCAATTGCCGAGGGTCGCACCCTTGCATCAGTGATGTATAGCCGCCTTGTATCTGAGGCAGGATCTTGGTCAGCAGCACGGCGGGATTGCGAATTGCCACAAAGAATTCAGCATGGGCGTCCGGGAACAGATTCGCCAGCGCAGCGGCCCGATTGCCGATATTGGGATAGAGCCCGTCCGGGCCGACCATACGTGCCGGCCCGCCCAACAGGCTGGGCGATGACATGACGATCCGTTCAGGCGCTGCGCTTTCCAGCATGGCATCCAGCATGATCTGCTGCATTTCGTCGGTGGCCGCACCGCCGTTCAGGGCCATGATCGCTTCTTCGAAGATGCTGCGATGGCGCGAGGGAATGACCACTTCGGTTTGATCGCGAAACAGCAGTTCCCGGTTGTTCAGCAGCGTTTTCAGCAACCTGTCGCCGTCGGTGCCATGCACCCCGAGGTGAAAAACCATCTGCATCGTCACAGCCGTCCAATCGTGAATTCAATCAAAAGATGTAGCGCGCAGATTAGCCACCATTCGTGGACAGTCAAATCGCTTTGCAGTATCGCCACAACATGAGCAGTCAGGATATGTCCCGCCCGAAAAGGCGCCAGCATGACCACGCCCTGCGCCAGAGCGGTGGCGGGACATGGTCGGTTGCGGCCGTATTGATCGCAGCTTTGGTGCTGATGCCGATTGGCGCCGTTATCTGGCTGGCCATGAACCCGGTCGAGAATATCTGGCCGCATTTGCTATCTACGGTGATGCCGCGATACTTCCTGAACACGGTCATTCTTGCCGCGGGAACGGGGGTGTTGGCCGCTGCGATGGGGGCGGGATCTGCCTGGCTGGTGTCGATGTATGAATTTCCGGGCCGTCGGGGGCTGGAATGGTTGCTGCTGCTACCGCTGGCCGTGCCGGCCTATATCGGAGCCTATGCGCTGGCGGATTTTCTGGATTACTCCGGGCCGGTTCAGACGGCTTTGCGGGGCTGGTTCGGTTGGCAGAATGCGCGCGATTACTGGTTTCCCCGAGTCCGTTCGATCGAGATGGCGATTCTGGTGCTGGCTGCCGCGCTGTATCCCTATGTCTATTTGTTGACGCGGGCGGCACTGCATGAACAATCCGGCAGCGCATATGAGGTTGCCCGGGCCTTGGGGACAGGGCCGTTGTCGCTTTTTCGGCGCGTCGGGTTGCCCTTGGCCCGCCCTGCGATCGTGGCCGGATCGGCCATCGCGATGATGGAGGCGGTCGCGGATTATGGCGTCGTCAGCTATTTCGGAGTGCAAACGCTGAACACCGGGATCTTCACGACCTGGCTTGAGCGTCGCAATGCCGGCGGTGCGGCGCAGATTGCCTGTGTCATTTTGCTGGTGGTGGTGGTGCTGGCGTTGTGGGAACGCTTTGGGCGACGCAATGCGCGCTATCACCAAAGCGCAAGACAGCCTCGGCCGATCATGCGCCAAAGGCTGGCGACCGTGTCGGGGCTGGGCGCTGCAATTGCGTGCTTCATTCCCTTTGCTTTGGGGTTTTTGCTGCCGGTCGGCGTGATCTTTCACTATGCGCTTGCCTATCCGCAGGGTTGGATCACCCCCGGACTCGCCCTTGCGGTTTGGCATACTGTCAGTCTGGGCGCGGGTGCGGCGGCGGCGACCGTCGGACTTGCCCTGATCATGGTTTACGGGGTGCGCTTGTCGGGGCGCGCCCTGCCGCGATTGCTGTTGCCCGTCACGACTGTCGGCTACGCCGCACCCGGCGCGGTGCTGGCCGTGGGAATACTGATCCCGTTGGCGGCGTTGGATCATCGCGTCGCCGATTCCTGGCTGGCCTTGACGGGGACTGATCCGGGGCTGTTGCTGACCGGCAGCGGGGCCGCGATCATTTTCGCCTATATGGTCCGTTTCTTCGCCATTGCACAGGGCGCGATCGATGGGGCGTTCACGCGTGTATCGCCATCACTGCCGATGGCCGCGCGTTCATTGGGACGGGATTCGCGGGGGGTGCTGCGCGACATCTTTCTGCCATTGATGCAGGGTTCTGTCGGTTCGGCACTGCTACTGGTATTCGTCGATTGCTGCAAAGAGCTGCCCGCGACTTTGCTGTTGCGCCCTTTCAATTACGAGACGCTGGCTACGCGTGTTCATGAAAAAGCCAGCCTTGAAGATCTTGGAAATGCGGCTCCAGCCGCTTTGCTGGTGATGCTGGTCGGATTGTTGGCGGTTGGTCTGCTTGCGCGCGCCAACCTTGGCTTGCACAAACCGACGACAAGGGGTATCGGTCTGAATCAGACGGGATAACCCGTGGATGCCGGTTTAGCTCAGTTGGTAGAGCAGCTGATTTGTAAAGCGAACTTACTGCCCTGCTGACCCTCGCTGACGCAGTTCCTAGTGGACTTGTCGCGTATTTGTGCTGCCCCAAGTGCTCGTTTAGGCCACTTTCCGTTCGAAAGCGACCGGGCTTTTCCAGCCCAGTGCTGAGTGGCGTCGTCGCGGATTGTAAAACCCGTT
>NZ_JAQBIE010000029.1 GCF_028294535.1 Paracoccus onchidii
GTGCGCCCGGATGAAGGCGTGCTTCATTGGGACCCTCGCGCGAAGTACGCCGTTGCTTTTTAGGATATCGCGCTCCTCGGTGACCCGAGCGAGTTCGCGCTTCAGGCGCCGGTTCTCCGCCTCCTTGGCTCAAAGCAAGAGCGCAAAGCGTCTACAAATCCAGGGGAACCTCAGTCTGATGCAGATCTTATTGCAGCAGCTCCAATGCTATTGAATAGCTATCTTGCCCCTTTGAAGCCTGTAACTCGGATCGAGCGAGAAAGCTCTTCATCAAACCATCAATGCCCTCAGCTGAGGTTAGCTCCAGGAAGGAGGAGGATCCCAAAAATCTTTCGGATGCATCGACAAACTCGTCGAGCTGCCTGTCTATCGGCAGATTTCCATAGTGTTTTCCGAAACCAAATGCACCAGAGAAAACCTCTTTCAGCGGTGGATTCCCGAGAACCTCGTACCATAAGGTTCGATCGCTAGATTCTCGCCCGACCATCGCCTGCAACTCACGCATCGCATTCAGTGCCAAGCGCAAGTTTTCGTCACCTTCGCCTACCCGGTACTCATACTCGCGTTGGATATATTCTTTTGATACGCTATCTTGAATGTTTGAAACATCGACGCTTCCGCCTTCAAAGTCAAATGCGCTCGCCAGTCGAAGGTACCGCGCGTCGCTCAGTCGGTTTACAAATGAATCATCATCATCGAGATCCGATTCTAGAACCTTTTGTATGAACGCCTTGCTGCCGATATCATCATCAAGCCCGAATGCGCGCAATGCAACATGCAATGTCTTATAATCTTTGACCAGCTCAGCTGCGGTTTCAATATCCCCGATCCGCTCCCGAAACGTGTTCGTCGATCGCTGAACAACTGGATCCTGAGAAACCATTTCAATGTGGCGTGATGCCTGATTTTGCAAAATTCGCCAGCCCTGAATGCCAGAGGCTCCGACAGAAATCGCACTCATGCTCTCTCCTGTTGGGCGATGGTGAGCAATCGGGCTTCACGTGGCAACAATCCGCGCAACTGTCGCAGTGACTGATAGAACTCGGCGCGAAAAACATGCTCGGTGGCTTCATTCAGAATTCTGCGGCTGTCCTGATCAAAGAACACCTGACTTAAATTCTCTATCGCCAAGGAAAGCTGCCTGCCTCCTTCATTTCGGCCTGCATCACCAGATAGAATAAGTTGCGCGATGTAACACGCGCGGGCAACCGGGGTATTTGCCATATCTGGGTGAATTGCATCGCGCAGTCGCAATACATTCACATCCGGTGTGACAATCGCGATTTTTGACCGACGCTCACCATTTTCTATGACGGCGCCATTGATCAAAACTCGTTCATGGGGGGCGAGTTTTAAAACCAAACCACTCATGCGTTTTGCTCTCCTCTCAACCCTTTCAGAACGGACATGTTAATATCGATCAGGATGTCCGAGCCAGCTTCACCGGAAAGAACCTTGTGGCCGTGGCGGATCGAAAACGCCGCCAATGACAACAAACCCGACTTGACATCATCTGGCAGTCGATTCCCAGGATCTGCGAGGTCGGTCGCGAACAACGTCCATAGCTCATTATTCTTGTGAACGGCCATAATCGCCTCTGCAGATCGACCCTCGCGATCGGCCTGGCGCAACAGTCGCGTGACACGAGAAATCACATCATATTCTGCGCTACGCTCGGTACGGATAATAGCTTCGCCATATCCGGTTGTTGACAAAGGAGTTACCGCGTTCACTGCTTATGACCTCGATTATCCGTGAAGAGAAAATCGGGGCGCCGTCAGGCGCCCCCATGGATCGTTAGCGGAACAGAGCCATGATCGAAGAAGGTGCCTGATTGGCAATGGACAGCGCCTGGATGCCAAGCTGTTGCTGCGTCTGCAACGCCTGCAGGCGTGCCGAAGCCTCTTCCATATCGGCATCGACAAGCGAACCAATGCCTGAATCGAGCGAGTCTGCCAGTTTCCCGACAAAATTTGCCTGATCCGCAATACGTTTGCCCGACGAACCGAGCGCCGCCGCACCATTCACAGCAACCTCGATCAACGCCTCGAGGTCGCCAACGGCAGTCTGGGCAGATGCACGGTCAGTGATCGCCGTCAGCGTACCACCGACGATATTGGCTTCAAAGTCGACCGAAGCGACCGCAATGGTTCCCGGGGTCGTTGCTGCCGCGCCAACCTGGCGATCCAGCGAAGCCAGAACCGTAAAGGTCGCACCACCGTCAACGCCGTTGGTGCTGAGCAAGTTGACCCCATTCATCTGCGTGCCCGACACGATCGACGTGATCTGAGCCATCTTCGCAGTGATATCGGTCTGAACCTTGTCATAGTCAAAGCCGTCCGTTCCTGCATTCAGAGCGAGATTCTTCATCTCTTTCAGCAGATCAGTGACTTGTTCAGCGCCCGTACGCGCAGTTGCCACGGTCGCCTCTGCCACGTTCAACCCGCTTTGCATCGTCTTGAACGCAGCCTGATCGGTTTCCATCACCTTCGAAATCGCCCAGATTGCGGCATTGTCTTTGGCATTGGAGATCGACTTACCAGTCGAGATTTCCGACTGGGCCTTGTTAAGATCGGTGTTGATCGACTTGAGCGTCTGCAGCGCGACCATTGCGCCATTGTTGGTCAGAATGCTGGACATGTTGTCCTCCTAGGATGGGGTGCTTTGCACCTGCGATTGAGACAATGGGCCTTCTGACCTTTTTCAGCGGCTAACCCGCAACGCATTTATTCTGATGCGCCCCACCTTTTTACCGGTGGTCCATTTACAAATAGTGAATTCGCCCTTTCTTCTCAAACGCGCTTCAATGCAAATTTTATTCAATATCTCTTGGCTGCATCGAGCGTGTTCGTTGATACCCGTCGTTTCCCCAACCCGTCATAGGTCTGCAAAATTCGCACGGATTGCACAGCAACCCTTACATCCTCGACGCCCTTCTTGGCCCCTCGCAATGATGCCTCCGCCAGATCCAGCAACTCTGAAATCTGGCGGCGCGTCTGTTCGCGGTCGCAAGCATCGGGCGTCGCATCAGCCAACCGTGCTGAAATTTTCTCTATTGTCTTCAATGCGACATCATGATCCGCCGACAAAATTGCAGCCTTCGATTTCGCAAGATCACGAGATAGATCACTCATGGTGCCCCCCTGGGGTCAAGCCCAAACCAAGATCCAACTTTTCGGCCATCATCGACGCATACTCCCTATTCAGAAAACTTGAGAACTGCCCCTCTCCGGCACCGCCCGAGAAGGCACCTTCCGACGGACCGGGCCCACAGTACTTCAGCATTTCTTCAAGAAAAGCTTCCTCCAAACGGTTCCCTACCGAGGAGCGCGCATGACTTGAAACAACAGGAAAAACCTGAACGACATCCATCTCATTCCCTCCACGAAATCAATACTTGGTCGAATTTAAGTCATTCGGGTAAATAATTGGTAATCAGTTTGGTCCATAAGCATGAAAAACAGTGGGCCGATCTGATGAATGGTGAACAGCTTGTAAATATTCTCTCGGCGTCACCAAAGGGGGGCGACAGGACACCGGCAATCGTCCTGCCGGTGGACCCGACTGATACTGCGCCCGCAGATACTGCGCCGGTTGATACCGGGTTTGAGCGGCTGTGGGCCTCTGACGTCGTTCAGCACGAGCCTGCGAAATCCGACCCGAAGCTCGCGCCTCATCGGGCGAACGATACCGCCGACCATTTGGCAGATGAGGACGTCTTGGATCTCGACCAGGCCGATACTCATCCTGAACCCTTGATTCTCATTCTCGAGCGCATGACCGGCGTGACCGCTTCGGTTCCTGAAATGAAGCGGTCTCTGCCTGTCGAAGCGACACCGACCGCAAACAAGAGCGCCGATTCGCGATTGCCGAGTATAGATCCGGATGTCTCCGAAGGCTCCGACGGTGTCGAGCTGCCTGAGGGTGACGCGAAACGGTTGACCGGCAAGACGGCAAATTCCGAGATGCCGGCCACCAGATCCCTGCCCCCAGAAACCCATCCTGCAAAGGCAGCTACGGCGCCCGCCGAGCTTGCATCAGACCACGATCCGGGTGCATCCCCGCAACCGTCGGAACATCTTCAAACCCTTGCCATGAAGGAACAAACACACGCGTTGCCGACACTGCCACAAGTAACCTCGGTTCATCAGACCAGGCCCGTAATGCGTCAAATCACGGATGCCATCGTCACGACCTTTGAAGATCAGGTCGAAATCACGCTTTCTCCCGAAGAACTGGGTCGCATCCGCATGACTGTCATGGGCAATGATCGTACGCCCAACATCGCCATCTGGGTTGAACGCCCGGAAGTCATGAACTTGATTCGACGCAACGCGGCCACCCTGCAGGAACAATTCGCTGAGGCAGGCTTTGACGGTGCGACATTCGAATTCCACGATGAGCCACCTTCGCATCCGGACAGCCAAAAGCACCGAGGCAGCAGGGATTCCGTCGTTTCCGTCGCCCCGCCTTCATCACAGGCGAATCCAACGGCGACAGGACGCGTATTTATCGATGGTCGCATCGATATTCGATTGTAAAAGGGGTAAATCACATGATCCAGGCAATTGGCACATCATCCTCGGCCGCCGTGACATCCACCGGCACCGCGACCTCTGCGGCCGGTGCGGCGGATTTTGACACATTCCTGCATATGCTGACGGCACAGTTGAAGAATCAGGATCCCCTGAACCCGATGGAGGGCACCGAATTCGCCGTTCAGCTTGCCACGTTCTCCGGGGTCGAACAGCAAACCAGAACCAACCAGTTGCTCGAACAAATGGTTTCTCAATCAGGGGCCGGGCTTGGCCAGTTGGCAGAGTGGATCGGCAAAGAAGCCCGCACCACACAACCGATCTGGTTCGGAGATACGCCGCTGACATTGGATATCGCGCCGGATCCCGCAGCAGACAGCGTTCAACTGATTGCCCGGGACCGAACCGGACGCGAATTGACACGCGAGGAAATCGGACCGGGGGCCGGGCAAATCGAATGGTATGGCAAGGACGGCACTGGCGAACGACTGCCCGAAGGGCAATACAGCTTTGAAATTCTCAGCATTCGAAATGGCCAAACCCTTCGTCACGATCAGGTCGGCGCATATGGCCGGATCGTCGAAGCACAGCTTGGCAATTCTGGAACCGAGGTGATTTTCGAAGGCGGATCAACCGCCCGGCCCGACGATATTACCGCTTTGCGTGACGGCGGTTGATGCACCCGGGCGCGTGCGGTCTTGACGCAGCCCGTGCAACGGGGCAGGCCATTGCAGGCTAGGCCGCTACGTGACCACAGGGGAAACCGCCATGACATTCGACCGAGAAACCAAGATCGCGCCTTCGATCCTTTCCGCCGATTTCGCCGATTTCGGCCGCGAAATTCAGGCTATCGAGGCCCAGGGGGCGGATTGGGTGCATATTGATGTGATGGATGGACATTTTGTACCGAACCTGACCTTCGGCCCCCCGGCCGTCAAAGCGTTTCGCCCCCATGTCAAAACCTTCATGGACGTGCATCTGATGATCGCCCCCGTGGACCCCTATATCGAAGCCTATGCCGAGGCGGGCGCAGACATGATTACCGCCCATGTCGAGGCAGGCCCACACCCTCACCGCACGCTGCAGGCCATTCGCGCGACCGGCAAGAAGGCCGGAATCGCGCTGAACCCCGGCACCCCTCTGGAGGCGGTCGAATATCTGCTGGACCTATGCGACATGGTTCTTGTCATGACCGTGAATCCCGGTTTCGGCGGCCAGAAATTCATTCACAGTCAGGTAGACAAGATCGCACGCTTGCGCGGCATGATCGGCGATCGTCCGATTCATATCCAGGTCGATGGCGGCGTGGACCCGCGCACCGCCCCCCTGGTGGCGAAGGCAGGGGCCGACGTGCTGGTTGCGGGTTCGGCAGTATTCAAGGGCGGTTCAGTCGATGCCCCGCAGGTCTATGGCGAAAACATGTCCGCGTTGCGCGAGGCGATCCTGGCACAAAGCTGATTCGACAAAGACCGGCTTGTCGCGGCAAGCAATATCGCAAGACATTCGAACCAACAGGAGCAGAACGACATGGATCTGGGGATCGCGGGAAAACGAGGGCTTGTCTGCGCGGCATCAAAAGGGCTGGGCCGCGGCTGTGCCGAGGCACTGGCCGAAGCTGGTGTCGACCTTGTGATAAACAGCCGCACTGAAGCGGACATCACCCGGACTGCGCAAGAGATTTCGCAGAAATACGGTGTATCCGTAACGCCCGTCGCCGCCGATATCACCAGTGACGAAGGACGCGCCAAGGTCTTGTCCGCGGCTGGTAAGATCGACATCCTTGTCACGAATGCCGGCGGACCACCGCCGGGAATCTGGACCGATTGGAATCGCGAAGATTTCATCAAGGCGATCGATGCAAACATGCTGTCTGCCGTCGCCCTGATGCAGGCGCTTGTGCCCGGAATGATCGATCGGGGCTGGGGGCGCGTGGTGAACATCACGTCGCAATCCGTTCGCTCTCCCATTCCCGAACTGGGGCTTTCCAATACGGCGCGGGCAGGTCTGACCGGCTTTGTCGCCGGCATGGCGCGACAGGTTGCGGGTCACGGCGTCTGCGTCAACAATATCCTGCCCGGCATTCACGCGACAGACCGCGCCGACAACCTCGACAATGCAATTGCACAGAAAAGCGGGCTCGATATCGAGGATGTTCGCCGAAATCGCAAAAGCGGGGTTCCCGCCAATGCCTATGGCCAGCCCGAGGATTTTGGCGCGACCTGTGCATTCCTGTGCAGCCAGCACGCGCGTTTCATCATCGGCCAAAACATCCTGCTGGATGGCGGCGCGTTGAATGTAACCATCTGACACTTGCTTGCGACCCGCGCCCGCCCCTGCTAGGGCGGGCCAGATCTTGGAACAGGAACGGCCAACTCGTGACTGAATCGCCGCGATTGCAGGTTCGGAATCTGATCCGTGCTTTCGACGGGCAACGGGTCGTCAATGATGTGTCCTTCGCCGTGTCAGCTGGCGAAGTGGCCTGCCTGTTGGGGCCGTCCGGTTGCGGCAAGTCGACGACGCTGCGCATTGTGGCCGGGGTCGACATGCAAGATAGCGGCAGCATTCATGTTGATGGTAATCTGATCTGCGACACGCATTTTCGCATCCCGCCCGAGCGGCGCGCGATCGGCCTGATGTTTCAGGACTTCGCGCTTTTTCCGCATTTGCCGGTATCAGAAAATGTCGCCTTCGGGCTGAAAGGTGGCTTTGTCGCCAATCGCGCACGTGTCGCCGCACTGCTTGAGCGGGTGCAGATGTCACGTCACATCGACAGCTACCCCCACGAGCTTTCGGGCGGTGAACAACAGCGGATCGCACTGGCCCGGGCCTTGGCGCCACGGCCGCGCGTGTTGTTGATGGATGAACCGTTCAGCGGCCTTGACGAACGGCTGCGCGACGGTATCCGCGATGATACGCTGGCCCTGTTGAAAGACGAAGGAACCGCGGTTCTTCTGGTCACGCACGAACCCCACGAGGCCATGCGGATGGCCGACCAGATCTTGCTGATGCGCAATGGATCAATTGTCCAACAGGGTGCGCCCTACAATCTTTACAACGCACCGGCCGATCGGATGGCTGCCGCATTCTTCAGTGACATCAATGTCTTGACGGGCCGCGTTCACGGCGCCTTGACCCAGACACCTTTCGGTCAGTTCCTGACACCGGGCATGGAAGACGGAAGCGAGGTCGAGATCGTCATCCGGCCACAGCATCTCAAGATCGATTTTGACCGTGCCGGACAAGGGCCCGCGCCCACGGCTGAAAACGGCACCGCAGCCTTGGCGCGTGTGACCCGCGCCCGCTACCTGGGTCGCGAATCACTTGTCGAGTTTTCGACCGATCAGGGCGGCATCGCTCTGAATGCGACGGTGCCGGGTGTGTTTCTACCCCCCGCAGGCACACCGATGTGGCTGATGCTGCGCCGCGATCGGGTCTTTGTCTTTCCCAGAACCTGAGACCGGTGGCGCGCACACCTCCCGATTGCGACCTTCTGGCCGACATCTACGACAAAAGGCTTGCGCCATCGTCGCCACGCAGATAGCTGTGAGCAAGGAATTCGGGAGAAGCTGGTGAAACGCCGGTGCCGAAGGAGCAGCCGCCCCGGCGAACTCTCAGGCAAAAGGACCGTCTTCCATCAAGACTCTGGAGAGAGGCCGAAAGGCCCGCCGAAGGGATAACGATCTCAGGCGTCCGCAAGGACAGGGACAGAGGGGGCATCGGAGCGCGGAGCTATCCGCAATCACGGTGCCGGTCTGTCCGGCGACACACAGAGGAGGCCACATGGCCGAGGAACTGCGCCGGACCGGTCTGTATGACCTGCATGTCGCCCAAGGGGCGCGCATGGTCCCGTTTGCGGGTTGGGAAATGCCCGTCCAATATCCGATGGGCGTCATGGCCGAACATCTGCATACCCGCGACAAGGCCGGCCTGTTCGATGTCAGCCATATGGGGCAGGTGCTGGTCCATCCGCTGGACGGCGATCTGGACAGCGCGGGTGCCGCGCTGGAGACCGTGATCGCGGCCGCCGTGCTGGGCCTGCCCGAGGGGCGCCAACGCTACGGCCTGTTCACCAATGACCGTGGCGGCATTCTGGACGATCTGATGTTTGCCAATCGCGGCGATCACTATCTGCTGGTCGTCAACGCCGCCTGTGCCGAACAGGACATCGCCTTTCTGCAAGGCCTGTCGGGGGTCGAGGTCACGCCGGTGACCGATCGCGGGCTGATCGCGCTGCAAGGCCCCAAGGCCGCCGAGGTGCTGGCCCGCCTGCTGCCCGCCGCCGCCGAGATGCGATTCATGGACAGTCGCAGCCTCGACTGGAACGGTGTCGATCTGTGGCTGTCGCGGTCGGGTTATACCGGCGAGGATGGTTTCGAGATTTCCGTTCCGAATGATTGTCTGGCCACATTCGCGCAGGCATTGCTGGATCATGATGAGGTCGCCCCGATCGGCCTGGGCGCCCGCGACAGCCTGCGGCTGGAAGCAGGAATGCCGCTTTATGGCCATGACATGACCGGTGATGTGACGCCGTCCGCCGCCGGGCTTGGCTGGGCGATTTCAAAGGCCCGCCGCGCCGATGGCGCACGCAAGGGCGGCTTTCCCGGTGCCGCGACCGTGCTGGCCGAGCTGGCAGATGGCGTCAGCCACACCCGTCGCGGGCTGCGCCCCGAGGGCCGCGCCCCGATCCGCGAGGGCGTGCAGATCTTTGCCGAAGCCGAAGGTGGTGTGCCGATCGGCGACGTCAGTTCCGGCAGCTTCGGTCCTTCGGTCGGCGGTCCGATCGCCATGGCCCGCATTCCGGTCGACTTGGCCGATGGCGCCACGGTCTTTGCCGAACTGCGCGGCAAGCGGATGCCCGTCACCGTCACCGCCCTGCCCTTCATCACCCCAAGCTACAAACGCTGAGGAGCTTCCCCATGCTGAAATATACCGTCGATCACGAATGGCTGCGCGCCGAGGGCGATGAGATCGTCGTGGGCATCACCAAACATGCCAGCGAACAGCTGGGCGATGTCGTTTTCATCGAACTGCCCGAAGAGGGCCGCGAGGTCGAGGCCGAGGAAGAGGTTGTCGTGATCGAGTCGGTCAAGGCCGCCTCCGACATCACCGCCCCCGTGGCCGGCGTCATCACCGCCGTGAACAGCGATCTGGCCGACAACCCGGGCAATGTGAATGACGACCCGATGACGGCCTGGTTCTTTCGGATCAAACCGGCGTCGCTGGATGTGCTGGACAGCTTCATGGACGAAGCCGCCTATGGCGAGCTGATCGGCTGAGGCGGTTTCCGGGGCCGGCCCGGCCCCGGTCCGGGTATTTGGACAAAGAAGAAGGGGCGGCTTGCCCCCTTATGGATAGCGGCATGACTTTGTGGACTCCGACCGACTACAACCCCGACGATTTCGCCAATCGCCGCCATATCGGCCCCTCGCCCGCCGAGATGGAGCAGATGCTGGCCGCGGTTGGGGCCGACAGCCTTGACGCGCTGATCGAGCAGACCGTTCCGAAGGCGATCCGGCAGGCCGACAGCCTTGACTGGCCCGCGCTGTCCGAAGCCGCGCTGCTGGCCCGGATGGAGCAGGTGGCG
This sequence comes from Paracoccus onchidii, assembly GCF_028294535.1. Taxonomy (GTDB): domain Bacteria; phylum Pseudomonadota; class Alphaproteobacteria; order Rhodobacterales; family Rhodobacteraceae; genus Paracoccus; species Paracoccus onchidii. The sequence goes on from NZ_JAQBIE010000029.1 coordinate 10,120, forward strand.
AAGAAGAACCGCGTCATGACCAGCCTGATCGGGCAGGGATATTACGGCACCGTCACGCCGCCCGCGATCCAGCGCAACATCCTGGAAAACCCGGCCTGGTACACAGCCTATACCCCCTATCAGCCCGAAATCGCGCAGGGCCGGCTTGAGGCGCTGCTGAACTTCCAGACGATGGTGGCGGATCTGACCGGCCTGCCCGTCGCCAACGCGTCCCTGCTGGACGAGGCGACGGCGGCGGCCGAGGCGATGGCCATGGCGCGGCGTCAGTCGAAATCCAAGGCCGATGCCTTCTTCGTGGCCCATGACCTGCATCCCCAGACCATTTCCGTGATCGAGACGCGCGCGGCCCCCCTGGGCATCCGCATCGTCACGGGGTCGATCGACGATCTGCAGGCCGATCAGGTATTCGGCGCGATCTTCCAGTATCCGGGCACCTATGGCCATGTCCGCGACCTGACCCCCGAAATCGAGGCGCTGCACGCCGCCAAGGCGCTGGCCATCGTGGCGACCGACCTGCTGGCGCTGTGCCTGCTGAAGGAACCGGGCGCGATGGGCGCCGATATCGCCGTGGGCAGCGCGCAGCGGTTTGGCGTGCCGATGGGCTATGGCGGCCCGCACGCCGCCTTCATGTCCTGCCGGGACGAGCTGAAGCGCGCCATGCCCGGCCGCATCGTGGGCGTCAGCGTCGACGCGGCGGGGAACCAGGCCTATCGCCTGTCGCTGCAGACCCGCGAACAGCATATCCGCCGTGAAAAGGCCACGTCGAATGTCTGCACGGCGCAGGCGCTGCTGGCGGTCATGGCCAGCTTTTACGCGGTGTTCCACGGCCCCGTGGGCCTGCGCGCCATCGCACAGCGCGTGCATCTGAACGCGGTCGCCATCGCCGACGCGCTGCGCGCCGCCGGGGCCGAGGTTGCGCCCGATGCCTTCTTCGACACCGTGACCGTCAAGGTCGGCGTCGGCCAGCAGGGCATCATGGCGGCCGCCCGCCATCGCGGCATCAACCTGCGCCGCGTGGGCCGCGACCGCGTGGGCATCAGCGTCGACGAGACCACCGATGCCGGCGTCATCGCCCGCCTGCTGGACGCCTTCGGGATCGAGGATCAGGCCGCCCGCGCCGACAGCCCCGCCATCCCCGAGGCGCTGCTGCGCGACAGCGACTACCTGACCCATCCGGTCTTTCACATGAACCGCGCCGAATCCGAGATGATGCGCTATATGCGCCGCCTGTCGGATCGCGACCTGGCGCTGGACCGCGCGATGATCCCGCTTGGCAGCTGCACCATGAAGCTGAACGCCGCGGCCGAGATGATGCCCATCACCTGGCCCGAATTCGGCGCGCTGCATCCCTTTGCCCCCACGGATCAGGCCGCCGGTTACCACGAGGCGATCACCGACCTGACCCAGAAGCTGTGCCGCATCACCGGCTATGACGCGTTTTCCATGCAGCCCAACAGCGGTGCGCAGGGCGAATATGCGGGGCTGCTGACGATCCAGGCCTATCACCGCGCCAATGGCGACGATCAGCGCGACATCTGCCTGATCCCGATGTCGGCGCATGGCACAAACCCCGCATCGGCCCAGATGTGCGGGATGAAGGTCGTGGTGGTGAAATCGGCCCCGAACGGCGATATCGACCTTGAGGATTTCGCGGACAAGGCGGCGAAGGCGGGCGACAAGCTGGCCGCCGTCATGATTACCTATCCGAGCACGCATGGCGTTTTCGAGGATACGGTGCGCGAGGTCTGCGACATCACGCATGGCCATGGCGGGCAGGTCTATATCGACGGGGCCAACATGAACGCGCTGGTCGGGCTGGTGAAACCCGGCGAGATCGGCGGCGATGTCAGCCACCTGAACCTGCACAAGACCTTTGCGATCCCGCATGGCGGCGGCGGTCCGGGCATGGGCCCTATCGGCGTGAAATCGCACCTGGCGCCCTTCCTGCCCGGCGATCCGCGCACGGGCGACGGCGCGGTCAGCGCGGCCCCCTATGGCAGCGCCTCGATCCTGCTGATCAGCTGGGCCTATTGCCTGATGATGGGCGGCGAGGGGCTGACGCAGGCGACCCGCGTGGCGATCCTGAACGCGAACTATATCGCGTCGCGGCTGGCCGGAGCCTATCCGATCCTGTTCATGGGCAATCGCGGCCGCGTGGCGCATGAATGCATCATCGACACCCGCCCCTTCGCGGATCATGGCGTGACCGTGGACGACATCGCCAAGCGCCTGATCGACAACGGCTTCCACGCGCCGACGATGAGCTGGCCGGTGGCCGGAACGCTGATGGTCGAACCCACGGAATCGGAAACCAAGGCCGAGATCGACCGCTTTGTCGCAGCCATGCTGTCGATCCGGGACGAGATCACCGACGTGGCCGAGGAACGCATCGCGGTGGAGCAAAGCCCCCTGCGCCATGCCCCCCACACGGTCGAGGATCTGGTCAAGGATTGGGACCGCCCCTATTCGCGCGAACAGGGCTGCTTTCCGGCGGGGTCGTTCCGCGTGGACAAGTACTGGCCGCCCGTCGGGCGCGTGGACAACGCCTATGGCGACCGCAACCTGATCTGCACCTGCCCGCCGCTGGACAGCTATGCCGAGGCGGCGGACTAGGCCCGGACAGGATGCTGTCTGGCAAATTACTCTGCCTTGCCTGTGGGCAACCGGGCCGCATTGCCGGGGATCAGGTAAATTCTGATCCCCGATGCGACATATGCGGTGCCGGGCTGCTGCCTGCCAAACCGCTATCCATTGATGTTGCGATTCTTGCCAAGGCCGCCAAACTTGACCAGATTCCCCTTTTGGTGGATTTCTGGGCACCATGGTGTCGCCCCTGTCGCGCAATGGCACCGGATTTCGAAAAGGCCGCCAAGGTGCTGAGGGGGCGGGCGCGCCTGGTCAAGCTGGATACACAGGCGCATAGTTCTGCGGCGACGCGCTGGAAAATTCGTGGCATTCCGACGCTTGTGCTGTTTCTTGGGGGGCGCGAAGTTGCAAGGCTTGCCGGAACGCGCAACGCAGCCAGCCTGGTCAGCTTTGTCGAACGGCGCGGCAAGAACTAGTCGAACAGATCCAGCGTCGCCAACAGCTCATCGCTGCGCAGATGAAAGATGTCATGGCTGCCTTCGGCCACCAGCAAACCAAAACGCTGGCCCAGACGGTCGCTTTGCTGTTTCAGGGTGGCTGCCACACGCTCTGGCGGTTGGATGGGAACAATCGCGGCACCTTCCGGCGCAACAGTCAGGCCATGAACCAGATGGCTGCCCTCGACGCCAACAATTGCCTTGGCGGCGGCGCAGGCGTCGATCAGTTCATCCACACTGACCGAAAGCGGATCAATAACCTTGAAACCTCGTTCTCGCTCTAGCAAAGCTGCGAGTTCCTGTTCATTGGTCAACAGGCGCTGATCGCCGGCCTGACCGCGCAACAGGAAAACCCCCGGAACAGGTTCTGGTTCGCGCCCCCTGACAAGGGTGTTCCGCAGGGCACGAGCACGGCCACCCTTGTGGCTGTTATTGGCAAGATCGTCCAGCATCACCAACTCATCGAAATGAATGTCGCCATCCAGATGAATCGGCGCCATCCCGATCAGCGTCTCGTATTCGGCCTGATGCGCCCCCGGCATCGAACGCGGCATCGTCGTGACGGGCTGGCCGATCCCGGCCGCCAGATCATAGGCAACGCAGGCATCCATAAGCCAACTGCCGAACCAACGATTCGTTGCCCAGGTTTCATACAGGACCCCGCTTGCCCGGCTTTGCGGGCGACGTCCCAATGACAAGGGGTGCTTGCGCTTGTGCAGATGATACTCGCCGCCATTGTGATAGAGAACGCCGTCGATCAGGTCGACATTCTCAAGACGCCATGCACGTGTCGGCCCCTCATGGGTCAGACCGGCGCGGGTCAGAGCCTCGATCGTATCTGGCAGGGGCGCGAAAACGGATGCACGTATTCGTTCGACCTGCCCCGGCAAATGAAATGACGATTGATATTGCAGCGTCTCTGCAGGGGCCAGTTCCCATGTTTCCACGGCACCATCAAAGAAATCGCGATGCTGCAATCTGGCAATCTTGCGAAACCGCGCGTTGAACGGTCTGAACAAATCAAGCATCTGATCCGGTGCACCCATGACGATTTACATCAGACAATTGTCCAGGCTTTGCCCACAATTGGCAATTGAAATTTCCTTTAAATGTCATGTTTCCGGTTGCAAGAACGGGTCAGGTCGGGAAACTCGCAACCAAGCAACGAGAACAGCCGAGGTTCCCATGTTCGTTCAGATCGTCAGTATTCAGGTCATCCCCGGTCACCGCGATGCGTTCATCGAAGCCTTTCGCATCAATTGCGAGGGAACCGCGCAGGAACCGGGCAACCTGCGCTTTGACCTGCTGGCAGATCCAGATGACGAAAACAGCTTCACCGTCTACGAGGTCTTCAGCAGCCGCGATGCCTTGCGCCAGCATGGGCAGACCGAACATTACCGCCGCTGCATCGAACTGATCACACCAATCACCACCGGACAGCGCAGCAAACGGTATTTTCATCCCGTGATCGTCGAAGATACCGCCCCGTCAGGACGCATCCCGGCCTGAGACCGGCGCCCGCAGCACCGGTCGTTCAGTCGATCAAAGCCCTTCGGCCTCGTCCGCGTCCAGCATGATATTCATGTTCTGGACCGCTGCACCCGAAGCGCCTTTGCCAAGGTTGTCCAGAACCGCGAATGCCGTCGCACAGCCGTTTTCTTCGCTTCCACACACGCCAATCTGCAACATGTTGGTTCCGTTCAATGCGGTCGGAACAATACGCGACCCGACCTGATCGGGCGCGATCATCTGAACGAATTTCTGCCCGTCGTAATGATCGGCCAAAGCCTCGAACAAGCTGCGAAGATTGCGTTCCTCGTCCAGATGCAACGGCAGCTGAACCACCATACCCTGTGCAAAGCTGCCGACAGAAGGCGAAAACACCGGCTGCGTGGCCAGCCCCGTATGGGCCATGATTTCGGGAATATGCTTATGCGCCTGGGTCAAGCCATAGAAAAAATGTGCTGGCGCCGACCCATCTTCGTATTCCGCGATCAATGCCTTGCCGCCGCCCGTATATCCGCTGACGGCGTTGATCGCGACCAGTTCTTCTTCGTCAATCAACCCCGCTTCGATCAGCGGCGCAATCAAGGCGATGGCGCCGGTTGCATAACAGCCGGGGTTGCTGACCAGTTGCGCATCGGCGATCTGGTCTCTCATTTCCGATGACAGCTCTGGGAATCCGTAAACCCAGTCGCCATGCACCCGATGAGCCGAGGACGCATCGATCAGCCGGACATCCAGATCCTGCGTCAGCTCGACCGCTTCACGCGCGGCGGCATCAGGCAGGCAGAGGATCGCGATATCGGCCTGGGAAAATGCCTCGCGCCGGGCATCGGCATCTTTTCGGCGTTCCGCAGCGATCTGAATCAGGTTGATATCTTCGCGCGTCGCCAGTCGCTCGCGGATCTGAAGACCCGTGGTGCCAACTTCGCCGTCGATAAAGATATTAAATGCCATGATCGGACCTCTCGTGGAACGCGCCGCTTATAGGTCAATCAGTGCATCATAACAATGCGCAGAGCGCGATCAGATCGAACAGATCTCCGAGCGCGTCAGAAAGCGCTTTTCACGCCCATTGTCCAAACTGAACATGCCGCCGCGACCGTCGACCACATCTATGATCAGATCGGTATGTTTCCATGTCTCGTATTGGCTGGCCGATATATAGAAAGGCATGCCCCCGATCTCGCCGATCCTGACATCGCGGTCGCTGACCTTGAAGTCATCTTGGGGGTAACACATCGGACTTGACCCGTCACAGCACCCGCCCGATTGGTGAAACAGCACCGGGCCATGATCGGCAACGATTTCCTCGATCAGCTTAATCGCCCCATCCGTGGCGGTAACAGTGCTCATGGCGTCGATCTCCCTGACTTGTGCGAAGGCACGGCCCGCGCGGGCCGTGCCAAACTGTTGTGGATCAGAAGAAGCCCAGTTTCTTGGGGCTATAGCTGACCAGCATGTTCTTGGTCTGCTGATAGTGGTCCAGCATCATGCGGTGGTTTTCGCGCCCGATGCCCGACTGCTTGTAGCCGCCGAAGGCCGCATGGGCCGGATAGGCGTGATAGCAGTTGGTCCAGACTCGGCCCGACTTGATCGCACGGCCAAAGCGATAGCAGGTATTCGCATCGCGCGACCAGACGCCCGCGCCAAGCCCGTACAACGTGTCATTGGCGATCGACAGGGCTTCGTCATTGTCCTTGAAGGTGGTCACCGACACCACGGGGCCAAAGATTTCCTCCTGGAAGACCCGCATCTTGTTGTGGCCCTTCAGGACGGTCGGCTTGATATAATAGCCGCTGGACAATTCGCCGCCCAGATCGGCCGCCTCGCCGCCGGTCAGAACCTCGGCACCCTCTTTGCGACCGATGTCGAAATAGGACAGGATCTTTTCCTTCTGCTCGCTGCTGGCCTGCGCGCCGATCATCGTGGCGCTGTCGCGCGGGTCGCCCTGCACGATGTCCTTCACCCGTTGCAGGGCACGGTCCATGAACCTGTCATAGATCGATTCGTGGATCAGCGCGCGCGACGGGCAGGTGCAGACCTCGCCCTGGTTCAGCGCGAACATCACGAAGCCCTCGATCGCCTTGTCGAAATAATCGTCATCCTCGCGGGCGACATCCTGGAAGAAGATGTTGGGCGATTTGCCCCCCAGTTCCAGCGTCACCGGGATCAGGTTCTCCGACGCGTATTGCATGATCAGACGACCGGTGGTGGTTTCCCCAGTAAAGGCGATCTTGGCGATGCGCGGATTGCTGGCCAGCGGCTTGCCGGCCTCCAGGCCGAAGCCGTTCACGATGTTCAGAACGCCCGGCGGCAACAGATCCCCGATCAGGTCGATCAGCACCATGATCCCGGCCGGGGTCTGTTCGGCGGGTTTCAGCACCACGCAGTTGCCGGCGGCCAGTGCCGGGGCCAGCTTCCAGGTCGCCATCAGGATCGGGAAGTTCCACGGAATGATCTGCCCCACCACGCCAAGCGGTTCGTGGAAGTGATAGGCGATGGTGTCGTGGTCGATCTCGGAAATTCCGCCTTCCTGCGCGCGCAGGACCCCGGCGAAATAGCGGAAGTGATCGACCGCCAGCGGCAGGTCGGCGGCCATGGTTTCCCGGATCGGCTTGCCATTGTCCCAGGTCTCGGCGGTGGCCAGCAGTTCCAGGTTGGTTTCGATCCGGTCGGCGATCCGCATCAGGATGTTGGACCGCTCGGCCACCGATGTCTGCCCCCATTTGTCCTTGACGGCATGGGCCGCGTCCAGCGCGGCTTCGACATCATCCGCGTTGGATCGGGCGATTTCGCCGATTTCACCGCCGGTGATCGGGGTTGTGTTGATGAAATACTTGCCTGATTTCGGGGGCATCCATTGCCCGCCGATAAAATTATCGTAACGCTTGGCAAAGGGCATCACGCCCACACCCTTGAATTCATGTGTCTGGTCGTTGGGCATTGTTGTCGTCCTCCTCTGAAGTCGCCCGAAATCTCCCGCTTTCGGGTGCTGACAAACAGGTTGCGTCTGCGTTGCGGCAATTCAATGGACCCGCGCAACGCCGGGCCTCCGGCTGTCTCACAGGTGAGACAGTCGAGGCTATTTTTCGTTCAGGCCCAGTCGCGCCATGCGCCGATACATGGTCGCCCGGCCAATTCCCAAAGCCCGCGCAGCGGCGGAAACATTGCCGCCGGCACGCGCCAGGGCGCGTGCGACCGCAGCGTGTTCGGCGCGGTCGAATCCGTGCAGATCATCTTGACGGCCCAGCAGATCAGCTGCCGGTCGCGGGCGCAGGTCGCCCTCTCGCTCCAGGCCCAATGCGCGGCGCGCGGCACGGGTCGCGCCGACGGCCAGATCATCCTTGTCCACCGCCAGAAGCATGGCCGCATCGCTGGGATCGTCCGAGGCCAGCACGATCCGCGCCCCGGGGAAGCTGGCCCGAAAAAAGGTGGCCTCGATGCTGCGGGCGGCCTGTGCCACCTGCGCCGCGATCAACCGGTTATATCTTTCGGTCTGGTCGGCGCGCGCGCTGCTGACATCCAGCGCGGCCAGCAATCGCCCATCCGGCCCCCAGATCGGCGCATCGATACAGGACATGCCGGTATTGCGCGTGTGAAAATGCTGTTCGCGATGAATGGTCACCTGCCGCCCTTCGGCCAGACAGGTGCCGATACCATTGGTACCCTGGCTGCGTTCGGACCAGTCAGCGCCCTGCCACAGCCCCCAGTCACGGAACTGCGCGGCATCGCCATCGCTGACACGTTGATCCAGCACGATCCCATCGGCATCGGTCAGCATGACATTGCATCCCGACATGCCCACCAACCCGTAAAGCTGGTCAAGCTGTGGCGCCGCAACATTCAGAAACCGATCGCGCGCGTCGCGCCGGTATTGCAACTCGGCATATGACAGGCGCTCGGGCTGATGCCGGTCGGCAGGATCGAGCCCATGCTTGACCATCGAGCGACGCCAGGACGCCGCCAAGGCCGATGTTGCGGATTTCGAACGTGACTGTTCGGCCACCAGATCGGCGTGGCTGCGGTTCGTCATATCTGTCCTCCCCCTGGGCCAAGTGTATCAGAGTCTCGGGCGGATAGGGAACAACTTTGACCCGCCTCGGCCAACGGCCCGACGTCTCCATGGCCCGAATTGCAATCGCGCGCTATCCGACCCACTCAGAGGGCGTTGTCTTGCGCGGATGATAGGGCGGCAGGTCCGCGCCATCACGATACAACAGCGATTGCCCGTCATGGAACAGGTGCAGCGTCTGGGGATTGGCGGTCAGGCGCACCGTCTTGCCATTCAGCCCGGTATGGATGCCCGGCAGCTTGGCGATCACCGGCACGCTGTCCTGATTGGTGCCGAAATATAGAAGCGTCACCTCGCCCAGGGCTTCGGTCAGATCTACCTGCCCTTCAAAGATCGCATCGCCGTCGGTTTCGCGCATGTCCTCGGGGCGGACGCCCAGATTGACGGCCATGCCCTGATCGCCCTCGCGGGTCGGGATCGCGACCTGCGCCACGCCGCCGCCATCCAGCGCGACGGTCGTCATGTCGCCCACCGCCGTGACCTTGCCGGGCAGCAGGTTCATCGCCGGGCTGCCGATGAACTGGGCGACGAATTCATTCACCGGCCGTTCATACAGTTCCAGCGGCGCGCCGACCTGCGCGATGCCGCCCCCGGCCAGAACCACGATCCGGTCGGCCAGCGTCATCGCCTCGGTCTGATCATGGGTGACATAGATCATGGTCCGGTCGGGCATGGATGCCTTCAGCTGCGCGATCTCGATCCGGGTGGCGACGCGCAGCGCCGCGTCCAGATTGGAAAGCGGTTCGTCGAACAGATAGACCTTGGGGTCGCGGACGATGGCCCGGCCGATGGCCACGCGCTGTCGCTGGCCACCCGACAGCGCCTTGGGCAGGCGATCCAGATAGGGCGTCAGTTGCAGCATCTTGCCCGCGTGGTCGGTCGCCTCGCGGATCTGGTCCCGGGACTGCCCCGCGATCTTCAGCGCGAAGGCCATGTTGTCGCGCACCGTCATATGCGGATAAAGGGCATAGGACTGAAACACCATCGCGATGCCGCGCTGGCTGGGCGGGATGTCGTTCATCCGCTGGCCGTCGATCTGCAGCGTGCCGCCGCTGATCCGTTCCAGCCCCGCGATCATCCGCAGCAATGTCGATTTCCCACAGCCCGAAGGGCCGACGAAAACGATGAATTCGCCCGATGCGATAGTCAGGTCGATATCGCCGAGGACCTGAACCTCGCCATATGATTTGGCGACGCCTTCCAGTTTCAGATCGGCCATCCGGTTTCCTCCCCTGAACCTGCCCTAGCCTTCGATGATCTGGACCTGCCAGGGCGCAAGGCCGGCGGCCTCGTCATCCGACAGGTTGGCCCTGATCCGAAGGGTCTGTTCGCTGTCTGCGCGGATGAAGGACAGGACCGGCCCCTGGGCCGACATATCCGACATGCTGCCCAATCGCAGCGCGCTGTGCTTGTTGCGCAGCCCGATCGCCCACCGATAATGATGCAGGACGGACTGGGCGTCGGCCTCTTGCCCGACGACGGTGCGTTGCAGATGGGCGTGGGGCACCGGCAGCCATGGCTGGCTGGTCGAAAAGCCGCCATTGACACCCATGTCCCAGACCATCGGCGTCCGGCACCCGTCGCGGCCCTTGTATTCGGGCCAGAATTCGATGCCATACGGGTCGCGCAGATCCTCGAACTGCAATTCGGCCTCGGGCAGGCCCAGTTCCTCGCCCTGATACAGGCAGACGGAACCGCGCAGGCACATCAGCACCGTCGCATAGGCCTTAGCCGCCTGATCGGTCAGATTCCAGCGGCTGATATGGCGCGCGACATCATGGTTCGACATCGCCCAGCAGGGCCAGCTGTTCGGCGCCGTCGCCTGCAACTGGTCAAAGACCTGCACGATCCGCGCGGCGGGCAGATCCTCGCCCGACAGGAAGTCGAACACATAGGACATCTGCACCCGGCCCGGCACGCCGGTATATTCCTCCAGAAGTTCCAGCCCACGTTCGCTGTCGCCGATCTCGCCCACCACGACCGCGCCGCGCGGCGCAAGCTTGGCGGCAAAGCGTTCCAGAAAGGGCAGATTCTCGGGCTGCGACTTGTCATATTTGTGGCTTTGATGGTTATAGGGGTTCACTGCGGGCGCGGTGTCGGCCTTGCGCAGCTCCGGGGCCAACGGCGGGTTGTCGCGCAGCTGGGCGTCGTGGAAATAGAAATTGATCGTATCCAGACGGAAGCCGTCGACGCCCTTGTCCAGCCAGAATTCGGCCATCTGCAATAGCGCGTCCTGCACCTCGGCATTGTGGAAATTCAGATCCGGCTGCTGGCTTAGAAAGTTGTGCAGGTAATATTGTTCGCGCCGCGCATCCCATTGCCACGCGCTGCCGCCAAAGATCGACAGCCAGTTCGTCGGCACCGTGCCGTCGGGCTTGGGATCGGCCCAGACATACCAGTCGGATTTCGGGTTGTCGCGGCTGGCGCGGCTTTCCTTGAACCACGGATGCTGGTCCGAGGTATGCGACATCACCAGATCGATCATCACCTTCAGGCCCAGATCATGGGCCCGTTCGATCAGCCAGTCGAAATCCTCCATCGTGCCGAACAGCGGGTCGATGCCGCGATAATCGCTGACATCATAGCCGAAATCCTTCATCGGAGAGGTGAAGAAAGGCGATATCCAGACCGCATCCACCCCCAGCGAGGCGACATAGGGCAGGCGCTGCGCGATGCCCGCCAGATCGCCGACGCCATCGCCGGTCGTGTCCTGAAAACTGCGGGGATAGATCTGATAGATGATCCCGCCCTTCCACCATTCCGTCTTGTTTTCCGTCAAATCATCCACCTTTCACGGATCCGGCCAGCAGCCCGCGGACCAGATATTTCTGCATTGCAAAGAACACGATCAGCGGCACCGCGATCGAGATGAAGGCCGAGGTCGCCAGAATTTCCCATTCCCCGCCTTTCGAGCCCATCAATTCGCGCAGAACGCCGGTCATCACCAACTGTTCCCGCGTGTTGCCCAGAAACACGGTCGCAACCAGCAGATCGTTCCACACCCACAGGAACTGGAAGATCGCGAAACTGGCCAGCGCCGGGAAGGACAGCGGCAGGATGATCCGGCGGAAAATCTGGAACTCGGTCGCGCCATCCACGCGGGCGCTTTCGATCACCTCGCGCGGCAAGCCGACCATGTAGTTGCGCAGCAGATAGACCGCCAGTGGCAGGCCAAAGCCGGTATGGGCCAGCCATATCCCCAGATAGCCCTTGCCGATGCCGATCTCATTATGCAGCCTCAGCAGCGGGATCAGCGACACCTGCAACGGCACCACCAGCAGGCCCACCACGGCGGCGGTCAGGATCGCGCGGCCGGGAAACTCCATCCAGGCCAGCGCATAGGCCGCGAAGGCCGCGATCAGGATCGGGATCACCGTCGCCGGGATCGTCACCGTCAGCGTGTTCATGAAGGCGCGGCCCAGACCCTCGGCGGTCAGGACGCGCTGATAATTGCCGGTGGTGAATTTCGGCGGCACCTCGGTGGTGGTAAAGATCCGCTCGCCGCGCCGCATCTCGAACGGTTCGGGCGAGGTCAGGCGATAGCTGCCATCGGCATCCACGGTCAGTTGCCAGCCATCCTCGATCTCGGTCGTGTCGCCGGGCTGAAACCGGGCCGGGTCGCGCGCGCCAGTGCCCCAGGCGACCAGCGTCTGATCGCCCTCGGTCACGTTCCCCTCGATGACATACAACCCGCCGTCCTGCACCGCATCGTCATCGGTGCCGGTACGCACAAAGCCGGTCTGTTCGGCCGCGGAAAACGACTGCCACCAGCCGCTGTTTGCGATCTGGTCGCGATCGCGGAACGACGACACGAACAGGCCCAGCGTGGGAATCGTCCACAGCAGAACCAGAAGGAAGGCACAAATATTGACGACCCATACCAGCGTGGATTTCTGTCCGGCCATCCCGTCCATCAGCGGACCTCCTTGCGGGCGTTGCGGATGTTCCAGACCATGATCGGCGTCACCAGGATCATCAGCACGATGGCAATGGCCGAGCCGCGCCCGTAATCGGGGCTGCCACGGAACATCCAGTCATACATCAGATTCGCCAGAACCTGCGTGCCCCATTGGCCGTTGGTCATGACAAAGACGATATCAAAGACCTTCAGCACGACGATGGTGATGGTGGTCCAGACCACCGCGATCGTGCCCATGATCTGCGGCACCTTGATCTTCATGAAAACCTGCAGCGGGCTGGCGCCGTCCAGAATCGCGGCCTCGATGGTTTCCTCGGGGATGCCGCGCAGGGCCGCCGACAGGATCACCATCGCAAAGCCGGTCTGGATCCAGACCAGCACGATCATCAGGAAGAAATTGTTCCACGGGATCAGCGTCAGCCAGATCTGCGGATCGCCGCCCAGCCGCGTCACGATCCAGTTCAGAAGCCCGATCTGGGTTTCGCCCTCGGCGCGGAATTCGTAGATGAACTTCCAGATCACGCCCGCGCCGACAAAGCTGATCGCCATCGGCATGAAGATCAGCGACTTGCCGATATTGCCCCATCTGATCCGGTCGGTCAGCTGCGCCGCAATCAGCCCGAACAGCGTGGACAGCGCCGGCACGACCAGCAGCCACAGCATGTTGTTGCGCATGGATTCGCGGAATTTCCCGTCGCCCAGCAGCCATGTATAGTTGTCGACACCGACGAAACGGCTGCCGGTGGAGTTGTGCAGCGACCGCCACAGGCTGTCGATGACCGGATAGACCAGATACATGGTCAGAAACAGGATTGCCGGGCCCAGAAACAGCCAGGGCCGGATCTGGTTGGCCTTGCGGATATTGTCGCCCGCATTCGGCCCCTTGGGCGGGTAGATCGTATCAAGGACCATATTCGATCCCCAGAACCACGCCACGCATCCGAAGACGCCGATGGCGATGGTGCTGATGGCCAGCCAGAACAGTTCCATCCCGTTACCCCCGCTTTGCTATGGCGCGTCGCGGGGTCTGCCCGCGCCGCGCCCTGTCTTGGGTGGTGCTACTTGATCGTGTCCCAGGTCTGCTGGATCTGGTCGCCGACCTCTTGCGCGGATTTGCCGCCGGTGAAATCAACCATGCCGGTCCAGAAGGCACCCGCGCCGATGGCCCCCGGCATCAGGTCCGACCCGTCAAAGCGGAAGGTCGTCGCATCCTGCAGGATCTGACCCATCTTTTGCAGCGTCTCATCGCCATAGGCGTCGGTGTTGACGCCGGTATGGGGCGTCAGGAAGCCCTTTTGCGCCATCCAGATCTCATGCGCGGCGGGCGTTTTCAGGAAATCGATGAAGGCCAGCGCAGCCGGATTGTCGGACAGCGCCGAAAACAGCGTGCCGCCGCCCAGAACCGGTTGCCCCAGATCGCCCTCGGCGGGGGCCGGGAAATAGAAGAAATCGGCATCCAGCCCGATCTCGACCCCTTCCGGGAAGAAGGACGGGATGAAGCTGGCCTGACGATGCATGAAACAGGCGGGCGGGCTGTCGAACAGACCTTTCGGGCTGTCGCGGAAATCGGTCGAGGCCACGGCCCCGGACCCGCCCGCGACATGATCTTCGTTCTTGGCGAACCAGCCGAATTCCTCGATCGCGGCGACGACCTTGGGATCGTTGAAGGGCAGGCCGTTGGTGGTCCAGGCGTCGTAATCCTCGGGGCTGTTCATGCGCAGCATGATATCCTCGACCCAGTCGGTCGCGGGCCAGCCGGTCGCGCCACCCGAGCCCAACCCGATGCACCAGGGCGTTTCGCCATCCGCCACGATCTGTTCGGTCAGCGTCTTCAGATCCTCGTAGGTTTCGGGAACCTCATAGCCCATGTCCTCGAAATTCTCGGGGACATACCAGACCAGCGATTTCACATCCGCCTTGTAGGGAAAGGCATAGGTATGTTCGGCCCCGTCCGCACCTTCATAGGTCGACAGCGCGGCCCAGCTTTCGCCGGCGGCGTAATTGTCCCTGATCCACTGGCCGGTCTCGTCGCCCAGATCGGTCAGATGGCCCTTTTTGGCCAGATCGGCGGCCAGGCCGGGTTGCGGGAACACCGCGACATCGGGGGGCGAGCCTGCCTCGCTGTCGATGACGATCTGCTGTTCGAAACTGTCCGACCCGGAATAGTTGACCGTCGCACCGGTCGCGTCCTCGAAATAGGGAAAGATCGAGCTGAACAATTCCTGATCCGGGCCAAGCCACGGACCCAGCACGGTAAAGGACTGGCCTTCAAGATCGCCATGCGCGGCTTTGAAATCCTCAAGGCTTTGCCAGTTGATGCGGTCGTCGCTGCCCGGCTCGATCACCATCTGGGCCAGTGCAGGCCCCGAAATCAGAATGGCCATGGCAGTTGTCATGAACATAACTTGTTTCAACGTCTTCCTCCCATCATTCAAAGGCGGAATCGGCTATCAAACCCGCCGTTCCATCAAACGTTGGACAGGGGCTGACGATATGTCAAAGATTAATCCTCCCATTCCAGTTCCTTGAAAGCTGCCGTCGCGTCACGCGCCACGGTTGCATCAAATGACTGCCATCCTTCACGCAGATGCGACATGTTCTGCACGATTTCGGGCACTGCACGCGACATGGGCAGCCCGGCGTCGATGCTTGCCCGCGTGCTGTCGCGCAATGCGCTCAGAAACTGTTTCTGCGGGGCGATCGCATCCGCAAAGTCGCGCGCAACCGGCCCGTGACCGGGAACGATCAGGGCGGGACTTTGCGATACTGGCATCTCGGCCCAGTCGATCCAGCCCAGCAAGGATCCATCCACAACCGGCGTCAATTCGCGAAACAGCAAATCGCCGGTGAACAACGTGGCGGTTTGTTCGTCAAACACGGTCAGGTCATTATCGGTATGGGCGGTTTTCACCGGCTGCAACAACAGCGACCGCCCTCCCAGATCCAGCGCCATCGGTTCGGACAATGACTGATCGGGCAACACCACCTCGGTCCCGATCATGCGCGCGGGACCGAACAGGCGGCCCGCACTGTCGAGATAGCTTTGCGACCGGGATGCCAGCGCCAGAGGCAAGGCTGAATGCGCCAGAACCTGCGCGCCCGCCTCGGCAAAGAACGAGGCCCCCAGAACATGGTCGGGATGCATATGCGTCAGGATGACATGGCTGATCGGCTTGTCCGAGATCCGCCGGATAGCGACCAGAAATTCCTGAGCCTGCTGACGCGACACGCCCGCATCGATCACCGCAATCCCATCCCGACCGATCACCACGCCCAGATTCGCAATGCGCCCATCCGGCGTTTCATCCATTTGCGCGATCCGACCCTGAAAAAAATGGACGCCCGGCGCAATCTCGGCCAAATCCAGCGCCGGAAGCTGCTCTGTTGGCTGACACCGGATATCGCGGCCTGTCAGCTCGGGGTGCGAGGCCAGCCATGCATCCGCGATTCGCACCGCATCCTTCTGACATGCCGATCGCGTGGCGCGCTCTCCTTCCGGCAACATCATCATCGCACATTCATGGGAAGAAACGGCAAGGCAGGCGGTCAATACAAGATGAAACATAGGGCGGATTATCCCGTGGCTACTTACATGCAGAGTGATTTTCGCTCTGCTACCTTAGTAGTGTTGACCTATCCTGCCTCTCATTTAACATGAAATACAGTCGCCGACCCATTTTACGGCATTCGGAGGAGAAACATATGGCCTGGACCAAGCCTGTCCTGAAAGAAATCGCCTGCGGCATGGAAATCAACATGTATGCCCCGGCTGAGGACGAACCCGTACTGTTCTGAGGCAATCTGACGAACAGTCGGAATAAACGGCCCTGTCCGATCCCCTCGGACAGGGCCGTCTGCTCTGGTGAGATATGAAAACTGTCATTCTGGGTGCCGCTGCGGGCGGCGGGTTGCCACAATGGAATTGCGGCTGCGACAATTGCAACGCGGCGCGACGGGGGCGGATTCCGTCGTTGACCCAAAGCTCGCTTGCCGTCAGCGCCGATGGGGTCGAATGGGCGATCCTGAACGCCTCGCCCGATATCCGGATGCAGCTGGCCGCGACACCGGCATTGCATCCGTCCGGGCCGCGACAGATGCCGCTGCGTTCGGTCCTTGTGACCAATGGCGATATCGACCATGTCGCGGGTCTGCTGACCCTGCGCGAAAGCCAGCCCTTCGATCTGTTCGCGACCGCCGCGATTCACGACGCGCTGGCGCAGAACCCGATGCTGACCGCGCTGCGCGACGATCTGGTGCCGCGCCGGACGGTGGCGCTGGATCAGACCATCGACCTTCTGCCGGGCCTGACCGCGACGCTGTTTGCGGTGCCCGGCAAGGTGCCGCTGTATCAGGAAGGCGCCGTGGTCGAGACCGGGCTGGTCGGCGAAACCACCGTCGGGGTCGAACTGCGCAGCAGGGATCGCCGCGCGCTGTATATTCCCGGTTGCGCCGATATGCCCGACTGGCTGGCCGACCGCATCAGCGGCGCGGATGCGCTGTTTTTCGACGGGACCCTGTGGGAAGATGACGAGATGATCCGCATGGGGCTGGGCCAGAAAACCGGTCGCCGCATGGGCCATATGTCGGCACGGGACAGCATCCGCAGCCTTGCGGACCTGCCCATCGGGCAACGCATCTTCGTGCATCTGAACAATTCGAACCCGCTGACCGATCCCGACAGCCCGCAAACCGCCGAGGCGCGCGCAGCCGGCTGGCGGATCGCCCGCGACGGAATGGAGATCGCGCCATGAAAGACCTGCCGCAGGGACCGCAAGGCCGCGACGACTTCGAAGCCCGCCTGCGGGCCATCGGGGCCGAACGCTATCACGACCGGCACCCGTTCCACGCCCGTCTGCATGGCGGCGACTGCACCCCGGATCAGGTCCGCGCCTGGGTCATCAACCGCTGGATGTACCAGTCGCGCATCCCGATGAAGGACGCCGCCTTCATGTCGCGGGTCGAGGATCCCGCCCTGCGCCGCGCCTGGCGCAAACGGATCGAGGATCACGATGGCGGCGTGACCGAAGGCGGCGGCATCCGGCGCTGGCTGGCACTGGCGCAGGCGGTCGGGCTGGACCCCGATTACGTCGCCAGCGGCGCCGGCATCATGCCCGCCACCCGCTTTGCCGTGGACGCCTATGTACGCTTTGTCCGCGATATGCCGCTGCTGGATGCGGTGGCCGCCAGCCTGACCGAATTGTTCGCCCCCCGGATCCATGCCCAACGGATCGAAGGCCTGCTGGCGCATTACGATTTCGCCGATGACAGCAGCCTCGCCTATTTCAGGAAACGCCTGACCGAGGCCCCCGAGGATGTGAAATTCGGTCTGGATTACGTGCTGACCCATGCCGATACCCGCGAAAAACAGGATGCGGCGGCCGCGGCGCTGATCTTCAAGACCGATGTCCTGTGGGCCCAGCTGGACGCGCTGTGGCACGGCTATGTCGAGGGCAATATTCCCCCCGGCGCCTGGCGCCCCGGCGAGGGGATGGCCCGATGACCGCTGCCCCGCTGATCGCGCCCGAAGACGTGCCCTATCTGCCGCGCGGCGTGCGGCTGCAGGATGATCGCGTGCGCGGCATCCGGGTGCTGCAGGCCCCGGAACGCGCGATGCAACTGGATGCGATCGGCGATGCGATCCTGTCGGAGCTGGACGGAAAACGCAGTCTGGACAGCATCGCCGCCGCGCTTGCCGCCCGCTATCACGCCCCGGTCGAACAGATCGCCGGCGACATCCGCGACTTTCTGACCGGCCTGATCGAAAGACGCATGGTCTTCGTGAAGGGCGCGCCATGAAGGACCAGCCCACGCCCCATGATCTGGATGGCAACCCCGTCACGCCGGGCCTGCCGATGGCGATGCTGGCCGAAATCACCCATCGCTGCCCGCTGGCCTGCCCCTATTGCAGCAACCCGGTCGAACTGACCCGCGCGGCGCAGGAACTGCCGGCCGAGGATTGGGGCCGGGTTTTCCGCGAGGCCGCCGAACTGGGCGTGCTGCAGGTCCATATCTCGGGCGGGGAACCGGGGGCGCGGCGCGATCTGGCGCAGATCGTCGGCCATGCCCGCGATGCGGGCCTTTACGTGAACCTGATCACCTCGGGCATCGGGATCACCCGCGACCGGCTTGAGGAACTGGACCGCGCAGGCGTCGATCATGTGCAATTGTCACTGCAGGGCATCCGCCCCGACATGGCCGACCGGATCAGCGGTCATCCCGGATCATGGGACAAGAAGATGGGCTTCGCCGATTGGGTCACCCAGATCGGCTTTCCCCTGACGATCAACGCCGTTGTACACCGCCAGAACATGGAACGCCTGCCCGACATGATCGCGCTGGCCGAACGGCTGGGCGCGCGCCGGATCGAGGTCGCGACCGTCCAGTTCCACGGCTGGGCCGACCTGAACCGCGCCGCGCTGATGCCGACGCGCGATCAGGCGGGCTTTGCGCGTCAGGTGGTCAATGACGCCCGCCTGCGGCTGCGCGGGCGCATGGTCATCGACTATGTTCCCGCCGACCATCACGCCGTCTATCCCAAGGCCTGCATGGGTGGCTGGGGCAGCACCGGGCTGAATGTCGCGCCGGACGGATCGGTCCTGCCCTGCCACGCGGCGCAATCCATCGGCTGGATGCGGTTCGACAATGTCCGCGACCGCAGCCTTGGCGAGATCTGGCACCACTCGGACGCGTTCAACGCCTTTCGCGGCACCGAATGGATGGCCGAACCATGCCGATCATGTGAGCGGAAAACCGTGGATTTTGGCGGCTGCCGGTGTCAAGCTATGGCATTGGCCGGGGATGCGCGGGCCACCGATCCGGTTTGCTCGAAATCCCCGCTGCATGCGCAGGTCGTCGCACGCGCCGAACAGGACGCGGACAGGACGGAATTCGTCTATCGGCGCATGAAAAAGGGAGGATGAGACGATGAAAGCATGGCTTCTGGCCGGGCTTTTTCTGGCTTCGCCCGTCTTGGCGCAGGAAAACCCGTTGCAGCCATCCCAGACATGGAACGACCTGCGCGAAAGCGTCGTGGGTCTGTCCGCCGAACCGCCTTTGGACCCCGCGACACTGGATCTGGACGCGCCGACCCGCGCCCATGATGCGGCCATCGTTCCGATCCGGCTGACGCAGCCCAGCGACGCCGCGCCGCTGACCGGACTGACCGTGGTGATCGACGAAAATCCCGCCCCCGTCGCGGCGGAATATTCCTTCGGCCCCGCCTTGATGCCCCTGGATTTCGAGATCCGGGTCCGCGTCGATGCCTATTCCGATATCCGCGCGATTGGCGACCGGGCGGATGGGTCCAAGGTCATGGCGGGGCGCTTCGTCAAGGCATCGGGCGGCTGTTCGGCCCCGGCGGGCAAGGACATGGCCGCGGTCGAATCCAGCATGGGGCAGATGCGCTGGAAAACCGCCAAGGCCGATGGCCGCACCATCGGCACGTTGATGATCCGCCACCCGATGTTTTCGGGACTGCAACGCGATCAGGTCACGCTGCTGAACATTCCGGCGAATTTCATCGACAAGCTGCAGGTCCGTCAGGGCGATGAACTGCTGTTTTCCATGCAGGCCGGCATTTCCGTCAGCGAGGATCCGGTTTTCCGCTTTGCATTCGAACCCAATGGCCAACCGATCAACGTCCATGCCGAGGATCTGGATGGCCATGTCTGGGAACACAGCTTCGAGGCCAAAGGTTAGGCGCGATCGGCCGCCCGCACGACGGACGGCCGAAACAGGCGGCACTGTTCAGTTCTTGCGTGACTGGCGTTCCTTGGCCATCCGATCCAGCTCGGCGCGGGTCAGGACCCCATCATCGTTGCGATCCATGCGCGCAAACATCTCTTCGGGGTTCATCCGCTTGCGGGCCTTTCCGTTTTGCGGACTGGCCTGATCGGCATGGCGGGCAGCGCCCTGAAGGAACTCTTTCTTGCTGATCTGTCCGTTCCCGTTCATATCCAGTTGCTGCATCATTACCGCGGGTTCCATCTTGGGTCGCTGCGGCGCAGCGGACACCGCCCCCGACACGAGAACCGCAATTCCGGTTGCAACAAACACAAGTTTCTTTTGCATATTCGCCCTTTCCAAATGCCGTCGATTTCGTCACGGCTGGGCATGGTCTAGATTGGCAGAACGAAATGGCAGGTAAACGGCAAATGATGCTGCGCTGCGGCGGAAATTCAAACGCTTGCGCGGGGTTGCTTTACCCCGCCGCGCCTCTACAATCTTGGCATGAGACGGGCCGACCAGAGAGATCGACCCGATCATGTAAACGGGAGGAGTAGCCATGACCACCGCAGCCACTCCGGCGCGCGTGACAGGGCAATCGCGGCCGAATGCAGATCAGGTGAAGGAAATCCTGATCGTGGATGACCATCCGCTGATGTGTGATGCGCTCGCGCTGACCCTGAAGATCAGTTTTGGGCTTAAACATGTCAGAACGGCCCGCAGCCTTGCGGCCGCGATTGAACAGATCAAGGACCAGGGCGCGCCCGACGCCGTTATTCTGGACCTGAATCTTCCCGATGCGCGGGGATCGGAAGGAATCGTCGCACTTCGCCGGCAATTGCCTGATGTGCCGATCACGATGATCTCTGCGGACCTGGAAGCCGCGATGATTTCCGCCGCCATGGCCGCAGGCGCACAAGGCTATATCAGCAAATCGCTCAGCCGCGAGGCGCTGGTCGACAGCCTGCGCCGCATGTGGGACGGCGAACATGTCACGCCAGATGGCTATCACCCCGAAGAGGCGGGTGCCGATGATCTGGCCAAGGCGGAACTGATGCGCCGCTTTGCATCGCTGACCCCCCAGCAGATGCGTATCCTGCGGCTGATATGTCAGGGCAAGGCGAACAAGGAAATCAGCTATGACCTGTCCATCGCCGAAGCCACGGTCAAGACCCATATCACGGCGATCATGTCCAAGATAAACGCACGCCGCCGCACCCAGGCGGTGCTGCTTGCAAATTCGATCCGGCTGTTCGAGGCCGGATAATGAATACCGGCCCGATCGCAAAGGAGGGTGCCATCGGGCCGGTGGCTGTGCAGGCCGACCAAGACGCAAGCGACGCATCCGCGATCCTGCTGGCCGGCCTGCGCGCCGTCAAACCATCGCTTGTCCTGCTGTTCACCGATGATGAGGCGCGATTGCGGGAACTGGCTACGGCATTGCGATCCGGCCTGCCGGACGGGTGCCTGATTGCCGGCTGTTCTTCCGCCGGCGAAATCGGTCCTTGCGGATATGCCAGCCAAAGCGTTGTCGCCATCGGCTTTCCCGAAGCCGAGTTTCGCGCACAGGCGCTGCAACTTTCGAATCTGTCCGGCCTGCCGGTATCGGAATGGATGACCGCTTTGCGCGGGATGCAGAAATCCTTTGCCGCCAAGGCCGACAGGGAATTGTTCGGCCTGCTGCTGGTCGATGGCATGGCCGGGCAAGAGGATGCGCTGGTTGCCACGATTGACGCCGCCTTGCCTGCGGTTCCGACACTGGGCGGATCGGCCGGAGATGGCCTGAATTTCAACAAGACGTTCCTGTTGCTTGGTGACGAGGTTGTTTCGAACGCAGCGCTGTTCGTGATGGTCGAAACCACGCTTGCGGTCCGCGAAGTGACTTTCGCGCATTTCAGCCCGACGACAATCCGGGCCGTCGTGACCGCAGCGATCCCGGACAAGCGGCGCATACTGGAATTGAACGCCGAACCCGCGGCCGAAGAATATGCCCGCATCATCGGCATCGCCCCCGATCAGCTGACCCCAACCGAATTTGCCCGCCATCCGTTGTTATTGCGCATGGGCCGGCGTCATCATGTCCGTGCCATCAGCGCGATAACCGAAGATGGCGGGCTGTCTTTGATGTCCGCCATTGATACCGGCACCGTCCTGACGCTGGGGCGCGCCGATGACATGACGCGGGGATTCGCGGACGCATTGGACGGCCTGCCACGCGAACCGCTGATGGTGCTGGGATTTGACTGCATCCTGCGGCGGCTTGCACTTGAACGTGCCGGCCTCAGCGCGACAATGAGCGATCTGTTCAACAGATACCGCGTTGCGGGCTTTAACACCTATGGCGAACAGCACAGCGGCATGCATGTGAACCAGACATTTGTCGGGCTGGCCTTCATGGCACCTGACAGCGACACCAAGGCAGGCAACCCCGATGCTGCGTGACGATGACCCGCCTGCGCGAAAGATCGAAAAGCTGGGCCGCATCAATGAGGTGCTGATAGACCGTATCGACCGGCTGGAAGAATCGCGGGGGTCCGCATGGTCAATGTTTCAGGCCGCCGTCGCACTTGAACAAGAGGTCCTGACGCGCACGCGCCAGCTGGAACAGGCCCTGGCCGATCTGTCGCAACGCAACCGCGAACTTGCGGTTGCCCGTGCCGCCGCCGAAGAGGCCAACCGATCGAAAACCCGCTTCCTGCGCGCCGCAAGCCATGACCTGTTGCAGCCCCTTTCAGCCGCGCGGTTGTTCCTTGCTGCTCTGTCCGACACCGCGATGAACGAACAGCAACAGGAACTGACCGAACGCCTGTCGGGGGCATTCGAATCCGTCGAACAGCTTATGCATGCGGTGCTCGATATCTCGCGCCTCGACAGCCAGCGAATCGAGTTCAACCGCCAGCCTGTCCCCCTGAGCGAGCTGTTTCGCAAGCTGGCAACGGAATACGCCCCGCTTGCCGAAGCCAAGGGCCTGAAGCTGTCATTTGTTGCAACCGACGCCATCGTGGAAAGCGATCCGGTATTCCTGCGCCGTATCGCGCAGAACCTGATCTCGAATGCGATCAAATACACGAATCGCGGTGGCGTGGTGATCGGGGTGCGCAGGCAGAAAAAGACCATCTGGCTATGCGTCTATGACACAGGCGCGGGCATTGCAGCGGTGGACCGCAATCGCATCTTCGAAGAATTCCAGCGCCTTGGGCATGATGCCGCCACGCCCGGAATGGGGCTTGGACTGTCCATCGTCCGCCGAGCCTGCAACAAGCTGGGTCATCCGATCAGCCTTGATTCCGAAGCGATGCGTGGAACGGTTTTCAAGGTCGGGCTGCCCCCCGGTGACACCGCCGACACCCCATCGCCACCCCAGACCGAAACCCCAACCAGAACGCTGCGCGGGCGCGTCGCGCTGATCGTCGAGAATGACCATGCGATGCGCCGCGGCTATGAGCTGACATTGCAGGACCAGCTGGGTATGGTCGCGCGCCTGTGCGGCAGCACTGCCGAAGCCGTGGCCACGATGGGGGATGAACCGCCCGAAGTCATCATCGCCGATTATCACCTGGAAAACGGGGATACCGGCGTCGCGGCCATCGAAGCCCTGAGATCACGGCTGAACCTGCCTGTTCCTGCGATCATGATCACCGCCCATCGCGACCCGGAAATCGCCCGGACCTGCGCGGCAATGGGGGTGCATCTGATGGAGAAACCGTTGCGGCCCTCGGAACTGGGCGAGGCATTGGGCCGGGTTCTGGAATGATCTGCGACAAAGGGCTGAGGTGGCGGTCGCAAGGGCTTGCCCATGGCCCGCGCCTTCGCAACTGTGAACCAAACAGAAGGGAGGGGACATGAAAGGCGCAGTCGCATTTCTGCTGGCAGGCTGCCTGGCGGCCCTGGCCACCGCACCGCTCAATGCAGGGGAAGCCGGTGACATCGTGTTCGCGGATCGTGGTCCCTGGTCGCTGGAGGATCAGGGGATCGTCTGGGCGGTCAATGTTTCTGGTCCGGCGGCCCCCGGCTTTCTGCCCGTACACGACGGAACCGTCGCCCTGCATGAGATCATTGATCCATCGGATCACAAACCGGCTCTGCAACTGGAGCGAAGGACAGACCAGCGCAGTCAGAAGATCGGCCCGTTTCCGGTTTCCGGCGGCGATCCGGTGCTGACCTTCTTTCTTGAACAAACCTCGCGCGACATGGCGCGCCTGACCGGCGGCAGCCCGTTCTATATTCGCAATCGCATCAAGGATGCCGTGTTTCGCGGCGGCCATCTGGATCAGGGCGAAGGCAATATCATCGCGACATTTCGCCCATTCGAAAATGATCCCAATGCGGAAAAGATGAACGGGTTTCAGACCCTGCAACTGACCTTCGTTCTGGATTCACCTGACGCGCCGATCCGCGAGATGCGGGCCGCGACCGATGGCGATACCCCCGGATACCTCAACAGCATGGTCATGCAATGAAGACAGTGATTTCGATGGCGACCCTGATGTTGGCGCTGCTCTTGCCGGCTGCGACCATGGCGCAGGCCGTCAATGATTATCCGACCAACGCACGGGCAGAGTATGTGTTCACCTGCATGGCAACAAACGGGCAGAACCGCGAAATGCTTGACCGATGCGCCTGCGCGATCGACCAGATCGCGACAGTTCTGCCGTTTGACGACTATGTGCGGGCCGAAACCGTGCTGCGTATGCAGCAGGTCAGCGGCGAACGTGCCTCGATGTTCAAGGGCATGGCCGAAATGAACGAATTCGTCGCCCGTCTGCGCCGTGCCGAGGCCGAAGCCGAGATCCTCTGCTTCTGACCTCTTAGCCCAGGGCCAGCCCGATCGCCGCACCCGCCGCCAGGGACAGCACCGTCACCAGCCAATAAGGCAGATAGCCCGCGCGACGGCCCTCGGACTTGGGGGTGGCGTCTTCGGGATGGGCGCGTTCCCACAGCGCCTGTTCGACGATCCGGGGTAGCAACGGGCCGAACCGGCCAACCGTCTGAACGACCTTGCTCATATCCGAGGCCAGGGATTTTGGCCCGAGATTGGACTTGATGTAATCCGACACCACGGGTTTGGCGGCATCCCAGATGTTCAATTGCGGATCGACCGACCGGGCTACGCCCTCGACCACGACCATTGTGCGCTGCAACAGGATCAGCTCGGTTCGGGTGCGCATCCCGAAACGTTCGGTCACCTCGAACAGATATCCCAGCAGGTTGGCCATCGAAATGCGGCTGGCATCAGCGCCGAAAATAGGTTCACCAACGGCGCGCAACGCCCGTGCAAACGCCGCTTCGTCCTGATCGCGCGGCACATAGCCCGCCTCGAAATGCACGCGGGCGACGCGGCGATAATCGCGGCGGATGAACCCCATCAGAATTTCCGCGTAGACCCGGCGTGTATATTCGTCGATCTCGCCCATGATCCCGAAATCATAGGCCAGAACGTCACCATTCGCCGCGACCTTCAGGTTGCCGTGATGCATGTCGGCATGAAAGAAACCGTCGCGCAGCGCGTGTTGCAGGAACAGCTGAATCACCCGCGTCGCAATACGGGTGACATCATGCCCCGCCGCAATCAGCGCCTCGCGGTCCCCCATCGGCAGACCTTCGGCCCAATCCGAGGTCAGCACCCGGCGACCGGACAAATGCCAATGCGGCGCCGGCACGGCAAAGCGCTCATCCTCTTTCGTGTTCTCCGCGAATTCCGAAGCTGCCGCGGCCTCTAGGCGCATGTCCTGTTCGCCTGCGACGACGCTTTCGAAATGACTGACGACATCGCGCGGACGCAGACGACGGCTGCCCGGCGACAGGAATTCGATGAAGCCCGCGGCAAAATGAAAGGCATCGATATCGCGCCGAAACGCAGCCGCAATTCCGGGGCGCAACACCTTGACCGCGACCTCCTGGCCGGTCTCCGCCACTCGCGCGCGGTGAACCTGCGCAATAGAGGCTGCCGCAACAGGTTCGGAAAACTCCGAGAACAGCGTTTCGATGGACTGGCCAAGTTCGGTTTCAACGATGCGCTTGGCAGTTTCGGTCGGGAATGGCGGCAAACGGTCCTGCAGCATCCGCAACTGATCGGCCAGTTCCGTGCCCACGACATCCGCCCGGGTCGAGAGGATCTGCCCGAACTTGATATATGCCGGTCCCAGCGCGGTTATGGCACGGGTGACCGGCGGAAGATCAGGATCCCCCTTGTAACCCAACCAACGGAATGGCCACCCCAATACGCGCGCCGCAACCCGCAGGCGCGGCGGCGCCTCGACCGCGTCCAGGGCGACGCGCATCGCGCCCGTGCGCTCGAATGTGGCACCGGTTCGGATCAGGCGAAGAATATTGTGCGGTCCGCGCATCTACAGCTTCCACCCCGAATGCAGTGCAGCAATTCCCATCGACAGGTTGCGATACTGCACCCGGTCAAATCCCGCCGCAGAGATCATGTCGGCGAATGCCTGCTGTTCGGGAAAGCGGCGGATGGATTCGACCAGATACTGATAGCTGTCACGATCCCCGGTCACCGCCTGCCCCATCGCCGGAATGACATTGAAACTGTAGCGATCATAGGCCCATTGCATCGCCGGGACGGGAATCTGATTGAACTCAAGCACCATCAGCCGCCCGCCGGGGCGCAGCACGCGAAACGCCTCGCGCAGCGCATCGGGAATGCGGGTGACGTTGCGGATACCGAAACTGATCGTATAGCGATCAAAGCTGTTATCGGCAAAAGGCAGGGCCATGGCATCGCCGGTCACCCATGCCAGCCGGTCGGCCCGCTCAGCGGCATCGGCGCGCTTGCTCCCTTCGACCAGCATTGATTCGGTCATGTCACATACGGTCACCCGCGCATCCGGCGCACGTTCCAGAAAACGAAACGCGATATCACCCGTGCCGCCCGCCACATCCAGAAGATGCTGCCCCGGACGCGGTGCCAGCCAGTCCATCATCGCGTTCTTCCAGGCCCGATGGATCCCCGCGCTCATCAGGTCGTTCATCAGGTCATAGCGTGACGCCACGCTGGAAAACACCTCGTGCACCATGCCGGCCTTGGCGTCTTCATCGACCGTGCGGAAACCGAAATGTGTCTGCTTCTTGTCACTCATGGCGCTTGCCGTTCCTTGCCTCAGCCGCCAGATAAGCCCCGTGCGACGCGCGCACAATGCAGCGAAAGGAAGCAGATTGCCAGAACTGCCGGAAGTGGAAACCGTCAGGCGGGGCCTGATCCCCTATCTCGAAGGCCAGCGGATCGCCCGCGCCGAGGCGCGCCGACCGGATCTGCGCTGGCCCCTGCCCCCCGATCTGGTACAGGTCCTGACTGGCGCGACGGTCACCGGATTGCGCCGCAGATCGAAATACATCCTGGCCGATCTGGATCGCGGCGGGGCATTGCTGCTGCATCTTGGGATGTCGGGCAGAATGGTGATCGAAGATCAGAGAATCGCGTCCTTCCATCGCGATCCGGCAATCCTGGCTCGGCACGATCATGTCGTTCTGACAACCGACGCAGGGACGGTCATCACCTTCAACGATGCGCGGCGTTTCGGCATGGTCGACCTGTTGCGCGACGGAACATCGCACCCGTTGCTTGACCATCTGGGCCCCGAGCCATTCGACGATATATTCACGCCGGAATATCTTGCCAATGCGTTCAAGAACCGCCGTCTGCCCGTCAAGCAGGCGTTGCTCGACCAGAAAATCGTGGCCGGGCTTGGCAATATCTATGTCAGCGAATCCCTCTATCGCGCCGGAATCGATCCGCGCCGCGCCGCAGGCCGGATCGCGTTGCGTCGCCTTGCCATACTGGCTGACCATATCCGCAACGTGCTGTCCGAGGCGATCAACGCCGGAGGCTCATCGTTGCGCGATCATCGGCAAGCCAGTGGCGAACTGGGCTATTTTCAGCACAGTTTCAGGGTCTATGACCGCGAAGGTCAGCCATGCCCACGCGACGAATGTGCAGGGCAGATAAACCGAATCGTTCAATCCGGCCGATCCAGCTTCTTCTGCCCGCGCTGTCAGCACTGAACCCGGCGGTATGGCTAATGCTTGGCTTTCCGTTCGCCATGCTGTTAGGAATCGGCGCAACGCTTATTCGCAACGAGGTCCAAGCCAATGGCTTATGAAACCATCATCGTGGAAATCGACGACGAGGTCGCGCTGGTCAAGCTGAACCGGCCCGAGGCGCTGAACGCGCTGAACGCCACGCTATTGGGCGAATTGTCGGCGGCTCTTGCCGAGGCGGACAGGAACGACAAGGTTCGCTGCATCGTGTTGACCGGCAGCGAAAAAGCCTTTGCTGCAGGTGCCGACATCAAGGAAATGGCCGAAAAGAGCTTTGTCGATGTCTATTCCGAGGATCTGTTCGGCGCCAATATCGAAACCATCCAGCGCATCCGCAAACCGATCATCGCCGCCGTCAGCGGCTATGCCCTGGGCGGCGGCTGCGAGCTTGCGATGGTGTGCGATTTCATCATCGCGGCCGAGAATGCCAAATTCGGGCAACCGGAAATCAACCTGGGTGTCGTGGCCGGAATCGGTGGCACCCAGCGACTGACCCGCTTTGTCGGCAAATCCAAGGCGATGGACATGAACCTGACAGGTCGTTTCATGGACGCCGCCGAGGCCGAACGTTCAGGCCTGGTCAGTCGCGTGGTGCCGACCCCGAAACTGATCCCCGAGGCCATGGGCGCGGCGCGCAAGATTGCCGAAAAATCCGCCGTCGCGACCAAGGTGGTCAAGGAATCGGTCAATCGCGCCTATGAAACGACATTGCGCGAAGGGCTGTTGTTTGAACGCCGCGCCTTCCATTCGCTGTTTGCCACCGATGACCAGAAAGAAGGCATGGCAGCATTTCTGGAAAAGCGCGAAGCACAGTTCCGCGACCGCTGATTAGGGGTTTTCATTCAATCATTCTTGCCTTAAGGGGCTACGCTTACATGCGCGTGGGCCCGCTTAGGCAAGAATCATGTCCGTTCCCCAGGGAACGGCAGGCATGGGTCTTTTGCGCAACTGAAACGTTAAAGACCCGATAGGACCTGTATCATGGCCAATACGCCCCAATCCAAAAAGCGCGCACGCCAGGCGCTGCGTCGCACCGACATCAACAAAGCCCGCCGTTCGCGCATCCGCACCTATCTGCGCAAGGTTGAGGAAGCCATCGCATCCGGCAACGCCGATGCCGCGCGTGAAGCCCTGAAAAATGCCCAGCCCGAACTGATGCGTGGCGTCACCAAGGGCGTAGTGCACAAGAATACTGCAGCGCGGAAAATCTCGCGCCTGGCATCGCGCGTCAAAGCGCTGTCGGCTGCCTGAGACGGCTGCCCTTCGGGCTGAAAAATCCAGCGTTTCGGCCCCTGAAGGCCGTAATTACATCAACGGGCGCAAGCGGTTTGCTTGCGCCCGATTTCGGTTGCTGCATCTGCAAAACGACTTAATAAATTGTTAATTTTCAATGCCGTTAAGTTTTTTTACTGTAGAGTCAAAGGCATCCGAGATTCGAATTCACAAACAACCTGTCAAGCGCATAGTTCGGTTGCGCGGCGCTTCGGGCTGTTGCTAATTTCACCATGCGATTCACGTCGCTTTTGGGGGACGGGCCGCTCCGCCCATATGGTCCGAAGGACTGTATCAGGAACGGCCAGGCGACGAAGCAGAGCCTTCTCTCTTCTGCCCTCGGGTTCATCAGGTCGGCTGCCACCGGCCCGGAAGAGCCCGTGTCTATTATGGTTTCGGGCTGCAAGCCCACTCATGCGCGTCCGTCCGGGCGGCAGGGGTGTTCTGTTGCCTGTTCCACCCCAAGGGTCGAGAATCGATCATCCTGTCGGCAATCCGGCAGGAGCGGGGACAGGAAAGATAGGGCGAGAAGAATGGACGAAATCTGGGGGCAGGCATGTGCGGAACTGGAAAAAAGCGTTGGGCCGAATAACTTCAATCACTGGATCAAGCCGCTCCGCCTGACCTCGGTCGAAGAAGGCGTTGCCCGGTTCGCAAGCCCCACCCGGTTTGTGTCGGATTGGGTCAACCGCCACTTTGCCAAGGACATCATCGTCGAGCTGAACCGTATCGAACCTTCGGTCGAACGCATCCGGTTTGATGTGGCCCCTCAGGGCGCGACCGCTCGCGCTCGCTCGGTCGCCGCGCAAGCCGCACCCTCGCAATTTCGTGCCAATGGCCCCGCAGTTTCCCCGGCTGCCGCGGAACCCCGCGCCTCTGGCAAATCGGATCTTTGCGCCCCCCTGGATCCGCGCTTCACCTTTGGCAATTTCGTTGTCGGCAAGCCCAACGAACTGGCCCATGCAGCCGCACGCCGCGTCGCCGAGGGCGGCCCTGTCGGTTTTAACCCGCTGTTTCTTTACGGTGGCGTCGGCCTGGGCAAGACCCACCTGATGCACGCGATTGCCCATGATTATCAGCAACGCCACCCCGCCGCACAGGTGCTGTATCTGTCGGCTGAGCAGTTCATGTATCGCTTCGTCCAGGCGCTGCGCGAAAGCACGATCATGGATTTCAAGGGCATGTTCCGCAACGTGAACATGCTGATGGTCGATGACGTGCAGTTCATCGCCGGCAAGGACAGCACGCAAGAAGAATTCTTCCATACATTCAATGCGCTGGTCGATCAGGGCAAGCAGATCGTCATCTCGGCGGATCGCGCCCCTGCAGAAATCAAGGGGCTGGAAGAACGCATCAAGTCGCGCCTGGGCTGCGGATTGATCGTTGACCTGCACCCGACCACTTACGAACTGCGTCTGGGCATTCTTCAATCCAAGACCGAGGCCTTCCGCAAGCAGCACCCGGATCTGGAAATCGGTGCCGGTGTGCTTGAATTCCTTGCGCATCGCATCACCAACAACGTGCGCGTTCTGGAAGGCGCGTTGCAGCGCCTGTTTGCCCATGCCAGCCTGTTGCGCCGCGAAATCACCCTGGATGTCGCACAGGAATGCCTGGTCGATATCCTGCGCACCAATGACCGCAAGATCAGCATCGATGACATTCAGCGCAAGGTCGCCGAACATTACAACATCAAGCTGGCGGACATGATGGGGCCGAAACGCGCGCGCAATGTTGCCCGCCCGCGCCAGATTGCAATGTATCTGTCGAAACAGCTGACCAGCCGTTCGCTGCCCGAAATCGGTCGTCGTTTCGGCGGGCGCGATCACACCACGATCATGCATGGTGTTCGCAAGATCGAAGAACTGGCAATCGAGGATCACGGCCTGGCCGAAGATATCGCCATGCTCAAGCGCCTTCTCGAAGCCTGAACCTTGGCCCGAGCTGTGGCGTGGCCCGAAGCTTGGAAAAGACCCCGAACGAAAACCTTGTGACCGCCGACGCAGGCGGTTACAAATCAGGTCCGAAACGGGGCCTGCACGGCCATAGGGACAGGGAAAAGCTATGAAATTCTCGATCGAACGCGCCGTTCTGGTCAAAGCGGTCTCTCAGGCCCAGTCGGTTGTCGAACGCCGCAACACCATCCCGATCCTGGCCAACGTGCTGATCGAGGCCTCGGCAGATGGGGTCAGCTTCCGCGCGACGGATCTGGATACCGAGGTCGTCGATCGCGCCGCAGCCCAGGTCGAACGCCCCGGCGCGACCACGGTCAGCGCGGTCATGCTGAATGAAATCGCCCGCAAACTGCCCGATGGTGCGCTGGTTCAGATCACATCCGATGACGCCACCGGCCGGTTGTCGGTTCAGGCCGGGCGCTCGAATTTCAGCCTCGCGACCCTACCACGCGAAGACTTCCCGGTCATGGCCTCGACGGAATACAGCGCGAATTTCAGCGCCCCGGCCGCAGTGTTGCGCCGCCTGTTCGACAAGTCGAAATTCGCGATCTCGACCGAAGAAACCCGCTATTACCTGAACGGCGTCTATATGCATGTGGCGCAGTCAGATGACGGCCCGACCCTGCGCTGCGTGGCCACCGACGGCCACCGCCTTGCGCGCATCGACGCCGCTCTGCCCACCGGTGCCGAAGAAATGCCCGGCATCATCGTGCCCCGCAAAACCGTCGCCGAGCTGCGCAAGCTGCTGGATGACGACGAGGCGGATATTGCCGTTTCAGTCAGCGAGACCAAAATCCGTTTCGCCACGCCGACCCTGACGCTGACATCCAAGGTTATTGACGGAACATTCCCCGACTATTCCCGCGTCATCCCCGCCAACAACACCCGCAAGCTCGAGGTGGACGCAACCGATTTCGCCCGCGCCGTGGATCGTGTCGCCACTGTCAGCAGCGAACGTTCGCGCGCCGTCAAGCTGGCGCTGGATGCAGACCGGCTGATCCTGTCGGTGAATGCCCCTGATTCCGGGGCCGCCGAAGAAGAACTGATCGTCGCCTATGCCGACGAACCGCTGGAGATTGGCTTTAACGCCAAATACCTGCAGGAAATCGCAGGTCAGGTCGATCGGGACAACGCTGTCTTCATGTTCAGCGGATCGGGGGATGCAGCGCTGATCCGCGAAGGCAGCGACCTGAGCGCGGTCTATGTCGTCATGCCGATGCGCGTGTGACGCTCGACCAGATTTCTCTGGCGCAGTTCCGGTCCTGGTCACGGCTGGAGCTGCAGATTGATCACAAGCCTATCGCGATCCATGGGCCGAACGGCTCGGGCAAGACAAATATCCTTGAAGCGGTGTCCATGCTGGCCCCGGGCCGGGGGTTGCGCGGCGCACCCGCACCCGATCAGGCCCGACAGGCCAAGGGCGCAGGCTGGCGCATCCGGGCGCAGATCGATGATCACCAGATTGATACGACTGCCCCCCCCGGCAAGAACCGCCAGGTTAGCCTTGACGACAAGCAGGTGCCCCAAACAGCTTTGGCGCGACTTCTGCGAATTATCTGGCTGGTGCCGTCCATGGACCGGCTTTGGACCGATCCCCCGGATACGCGCCGCCGTTTCCTTGACCGGCTGACCCTCAGCCTGTTTCCAGATCATGCCGAATTGGCGCTGACCTATGAAAAGGCGATGCGCGAACGCAATCGATTGCTGCGCGATCAGATCAATGATCCGGGCTGGTATCGTGCGCTGGAAGGGCAGATGGCACAATCTGGCAGCACCCTGACCGCCAACCGGATTGGCGCACTGGCCGCGATCATGGCGGCGCAACGCTACGACCCGGGCGGTTTTCCGGCTGCAACCCTGTCGCTGCTACCGGGCGAAGGCCATGCCGACGACACGCATGCCGACAGTATCGCGGCACGACTGGCCGAGATGCGCCCCCGCGATCTTGCCGCCGGTCGCAGCCTGACCGGCCCGCATCGCGCCGATCTGGGCGCGCATTGGGGACCGCAGGAAATGCCTGCCGCGCTGTCTTCGACCGGAGAGCAGAAGGCCTTGTTGCTGTCGCTGATTCTGGCCAATGCCCGCGCCCTGCCCGATCAACCGGTCATCCTGCTGCTGGACGAGGTTGCCGCGCATCTGGATGCCGATCGCCGCGCAAGGCTGTATGACCAGATTGTCGACCTGAAAGCACAAACCTTCCTGACTGGAACCGGCGCCGAACTTTTCCAGTCCTTTGGCTCGCGTGCGCGACGCCTTGAAATCGGCAAGACGGACGGCCAGTCACACTGTTCCGAGCTGCCCTGACACCGCCTGTATCGTCTTTTGGGCGCGATTGGGCATTGTTCACGCAGGAATGCGCCCGCTCCTCCCGAAAAACTGTGTCTTTGCCGTGACTTTGCCTGCGTAAACGCTTATATCACCATAAGATTCACAGGATTATTCTCGCATGACCGACACCGCCCCCCAGCCCACCGAATACGGAGCCGATTCCATCAAGGTTCTCAAGGGATTGGAAGCTGTCCGCAAACGGCCCGGCATGTATATCGGCGATACCGATGACGGCAGCGGTCTGCACCACATGGTCTATGAAGTTGTCGACAACGGCATCGACGAGGCGCTGGCCGGCGAAGCTGATTACGTCAAGGTCAAGATCCACAACGACAACAGTGTCAGCGTGCGTGACAACGGTCGTGGCATTCCCGTCGACCTGCATCCCAGCGAAGGCGTCAGCGCGGCCGAGGTGATCATGACCCAGCTGCATGCCGGGGGCAAGTTCGACCAGAACAGTTACAAGGTGTCCGGCGGATTGCATGGCGTGGGCGTATCGGTCGTGAATGCGCTGTCGGATTGGCTGGAACTGCGGATCTGGCGCAATGGCAAGGAACATTTCGCGCGTTTCGAACATGGCGAAACGACCGAGCATCTGCGCGTGGTCGGCGATGCGCCCGATGGCGAAAGCGGCACCGAAGTGCGCTTTCTGGCCTCGGCCAAGACCAGCGACACCAATGGCACGTTCAGCAATCTGGATTATAATTACAAGACGCTTGAAAACCGCCTGCGTGAACTGGCCTTCCTGAACAGCGGCGTGCGCATCATTCTGGAAGATTCGCGTCATGCCGAGCTGCTGCGGACGGAACTGTTCTATGACGGCGGCGTGCGCGAATTCGTCAAGTTCCTTGATCGGTCGAAAACTCCGGTGATGCAGGATCCGATCTTCATGACGGGCGAGAAGAACGGCATCGGCGTCGAAGTGGCGATGTGGTGGAACGACAGCTATCATGAAACGGTGTTGCCCTTCACCAACAACATCCCGCAACGCGATGGCGGCACGCATATGGCCGGCTTTCGCGGCGCCCTGACGCGCGTCATCAACCAATATGCGCAATCCAGCGGTATCGCCAAGAAAGAAAAGGTCGACTTCACGGGTGATGACGCCCGTGAAGGATTGACCTGCGTGCTTTCAGTCAAGGTTCCCGACCCGAAATTTTCCAGCCAGACCAAAGACAAGCTGGTCTCCTCCGAGGTCCGCCCGGCCGTCGAGGGGATGGTCCACGAAAAGCTGACCGAGTGGTTCGAGGAAAACCCCGCCGAGGCCAAGAATATCGTCGGCAAGATCATCGAGGCCGCACTGGCCCGCGAAGCCGCCCGCAAGGCGCGCGAATTGACGCGCCGCAAATCGGCGATGGATGTCGCCTCGCTGCCAGGAAAGCTGGCTGATTGCCAGGAAAAGGACCCGTCCCTGTCAGAGCTGTTCATCGTCGAGGGTGACTCGGCAGGTGGATCGGCAAAACAGGGACGCTCGCGCCAGAATCAGGCGGTCCTGCCCCTGCGCGGCAAGATTCTGAACGTCGAACGGGCGCGGTTTGACCGCATGCTGAGCAGCGATCAGATCGGCACGCTGATCACCGCGTTGGGCACCGGCATCGGGCGCGATGAATTCACGCTCGACAAGCTGCGCTACCACAAGATCGTCATCATGACCGATGCCGATGTCGACGGCGCCCATATCCGGACATTGCTGCTGACATTCTTTTTCCGCCAGATGCCCGAACTGATCGAAGCAGGGCATCTGTATATTGCCCAACCCCCGCTCTACAAGGTCGGCCGCGGTCGTTCCGAAGTCTACCTCAAGAACGAGGCCGCTCTTGAAGATTACCTTATTCAACAAGGGGTTGAGGGTGCGGTTCTGCGGCTGGGAAGTGGCGAAGAGATTACCGGAAACGACCTGTCACGCGTTGTCGAAGAGGCCCGCACCGCCCGGCGCGTCCTGCGCGCCTATCCAACACACTACCCCCCCCATATCACCGAACAGGCAGCCATCGCCGGTGCGCTTGTGCCAGGCCGCGTCGACGCCGATGCGCAGGGCGCAGCCAATGCGGTGGCCGCACGGCTTGACCTGATCGCGGAAGAATACGAACGTGGCTGGGCCGGACGCCCGACACAGGATGCCGGCATTCGCCTCACCCGCACGCTACGCGGCGTCGAGGAATCGCGCACCCTTGATGGCCAGATGCTTCGCAGCGCGGAAAGCCGCCGCCTGGGGGAAATGACCGAATCCTTGCAGGAGGTCTATGGTCAGACGGCCCATCTTGTCCGCAAGGATCGCGACCAGCCGATCTATGGCCCGCTCAGCCTGCTTTCAGCGATCTTCCTCGAGGGCGAAAAGGGCCTGTCGCTTCAACGCTACAAGGGCTTGGGTGAAATGAACCCCGACCAATTGTGGGAAACGACGCTGGACCCTGTTGCCCGCACCATGTTCCAGGTACGGATCGAAGACGTTGCCGAAGCCGAGGACTTGTTCACGAAGCTCATGGGAGATGTCGTCGAACCGCGCCGCGAATTTATCCAAAGCAATGCGCTGAACGTCGCCAATCTGGATACCTAGCAACTATATCTTTCAGTGTTGTCTGGGCTCCCATTTCTGCGGTCTTTTGCATAGCGCATTGGCGATGATGACGAGCTTGCGCGCGACGGCCGTGACGATGACCTTGTGTGGTTTT
>NZ_JAQBIE010000030.1 GCF_028294535.1 Paracoccus onchidii
ATTTTCGAGAACTCCGCGCTGTGGCCATGGATGCGTGGCGCGACATCGCACAACTCAGTGCCGCGTGAAAACTGCCATCAGCCCCTATTTCCAGACAGACAGGTTAACTTTACAGTACCCGAAGAACTGACCCAGGGCGATCAACCCGATCGGCACGATCTGACGCGAGATCGCCGACATGTTGTCCATGCTGAGGAATCGCGGGCTGATGAGGAAAAACACCAAACACAGCGCCACGGTAACGAATATGATGTTCTTTTCGCGAAGCAATCTTCCAAGATCAGACATGGGACCACCAGCCTTTGACACTTAGTTTGGGAAAGCCGGTTCGCGTTGGAACCTGGCACGAAATATGGTGTTTGGCGCTGTCAGGGATGCAGATCATCTCACAATGCACCCAGCACCAAGTCGGCGCAGCGATCACCCAGGACCATCGCTGGGGCATTGGTATTCCCTGCCGGGATCTCGGGCACTGCCGACATGTCACACACGCGCAAACCGGCGATGCCGCGCACACGCATCCGGGCATCCAGAACGGCCATCCGGTCACCATCGGCACCCATTTTCGCGGTTCCGGCCGGGTGGAAATTCGTCTTTACCACCTTGCGGCAATGTTCCGTCAGCGCCGCGTCGGAATAATCCAGCGGTGCGACCACCTCGGCGAT
This sequence comes from Paracoccus onchidii, assembly GCF_028294535.1. GTDB lineage: Bacteria > Pseudomonadota > Alphaproteobacteria > Rhodobacterales > Rhodobacteraceae > Paracoccus > Paracoccus onchidii. Next base: position 666 of record NZ_JAQBIE010000030.1, read on the forward strand.
GCGCTCTGCCAGCGGCGGCATATCCATGGTTTTGCGGAAATAGCGCAACCCCTTGATCATCTCGGCCATATCGCGCTGATCCGACAGAAAAGCCGGATCGACCAGGGGCATCGCGGCCGGATCCGCCGATGCAAGGCGCACGGCCCCGCGTGAATGAGGCTTGAGCAGAACCATCTGAATCGAAACGCCATAATCCTCGGGGATGGTCTTGGCCTGCTCGGGGTTCAGATACATGACCGGGATGCAATAAGCTTCATGGGTGGGGGGGGCCTCGGGATCGGAGGGGTTCACGAAACACGCCGCTTCGAGGCCGGTCGTGGTAATCAAGCCCCTGCCGAACAGCTTGAACTCAAGGCCATTGCGCAACATGTTCCAGCCGCGATCCTGCTTGAAATAACCGTATGGGCCGTTCGCGCGGGCAACGATCGAAACATCGGGATGGTCCTGCAAATTCTGTCCGACGCCGGGCATATCCTCGATCACATCAATGCCGTGTTCGCGCAGATGATCCGCAGGGCCCAATCCGGACAGCATCAGGATCTTCGGGCTGATCAGCGCACCAGCGGAAATCAGGACTTCGCCATCGCTGCGCACTGTTTTCAGATTTCCCGCGGCATCCTTGTATTCAACGCCGACGGCACGACCGCCTTCGATCAGGATACGCTGCACTTGCGATTCCAGCCTGATCGTCAGATTCGGATTGTCCTTCAACGGGTCCAGAAAGGAATACGCCGTCGAATATCGCTGTCCCTGACTGTGCGTGAACTGGAAGTAACCCGCACCGCGCTGCGATTTGCCGTTGAAGTCGGGGTTGAACGGCTCGCCCTGCGCTTGCAGGGCCTGCACAAACCAGCGCGCCATATCGTCGATATGGCCGGGATCGGATACGACAAGCTTTCCCTCGCAGCCATGCAGATCGTCGTTGAACTTGCGGTTCCCTTCCAGCCGACGAAAATGTGGAAGAACATCCTTCCATGCCCAGCTGACCGCATCGTTATTTCCACGCAGAATCCGATGCCATTCATCATAGTCATCGGGCCGTCCGCGAACATAAGCCTGGCCATTGACCGTCGACCCGCCGCCCAGAACATTCCCCTGTGGGATCTCGGTGCGGCGCCCTCCAAGCTGCTCTTGTGGCACGGTCTGGTGGGTCCGAAAGAACCTGGACCCGTTCTTTAGCAGCTTGAAGACACCGGGCGGCATATCCAGCAAGGGGTGCCGGTGATGATGACCACCTTCCAGCAACAATACACGCGCACCGCCCTCCACAAGCCGCGAGGTGGCAACAGCCCCAGCCGAACCGCCCCCGACGACGATATGGTCAAATGTCTCGATCATCCATCTTCCTCCCTGCAGCAATCCCACAGGCTCGCTTCTGATTACCGTCTCTGCCGTTATCAGCGCCCTGCAGCCTCCCGGCAAAGCGCTTTTCGTATGATCAAAACTGATATTTCCTTTTGATGATTTTTTCAATCATGCAATATCTTCTATTTTGATCGTATCAAATCTGACTGCTCGCTCCCAGCAGAACAATTTTCCCAAAGGCTTTGCCTGCGGCCATCTCGTCCAAGGCGGCCCCAGCGTCAGCCAGGCGGTATGTCGCAGCCGTCAACGCGTCGAAGTTGATCCGCCCAGCCTCGACCAGCTGCACGGCCTCTTCAAATTCGGCATTGAACTGGAACGAACCGACGATCTCGATCTCTTTCAGCATCACAAGATGCAGCATCACCTGGGCGTCCCGCGGCTGGATGTTGCTAAGAATCGACAGGCGCCCTTTTTGCCTCAACGCCTTCAGGCCGGTATTGAACGCCGGGATGGCGCCACTGGCCTCGATCACGACATCGAACTTGCGCTCCAGATCCGCTTCGTCAAACTGCCCTGCAACAAGGCCGGCTTTCGCGCCCGCTTTCAACGCGACCTCGACCGCACCGGGGCGCAGATCGAGTGCCGTGACACACGTACCGCGCGCGGCCGCCCCTGCAATCGCCAACAGCCCCATCGGACCACAGCCCGTGACCAGCACCGACTGACCTTCGGCAACGCCGCCCTTGTTCAGAGAATGCAGGGCACAGGCAAGCGGCTCCGCAAAGGTCAGGTGACGTGGATCGACGCCCTCGGCCACGGGACGGCAGCACCGAACCGGATGGTCGATCACGTCTCGGAAAAATCCATCCAGATGTGGAACGGTTGTCGCCGATCCGGGGAATCTTTTGGCCGAGCACAGATTTTCTTCGCCACGCAGACAGGCCGCGCATTCCTGACAATTCATGATCGGGTTCAGCGCAACGAGTTGTCCGGCGACCAGATCCGAACCATTTGGATCGACGACCCATGCACATGCCTCATGCCCAAGCGTTACAGGGTTCTGCAACTGGAAACCGGCATTGGCAAAATGGGTATAGTAGTGAAGGTCGGTTCCACACAGGCTGGCAGCGGCCAGCCGCAAGCGGGCGTGACCGTTGACGATCGGGGTATCGGCAGTCTGCTCGGCGAGCTCTATTCTTTGCGCGGCGATCAATCGGGTTTGGGTATAGCTCATCGTTATTTTCCTTAGAAGCCAATCGCATAGCCGCCATCGACGGGCAGATTGACGCCATTGACATAAGCGGCCTGTTCAGACGCCAGATAAAAAATCGCGTTCGCAACGTCTTCGGGTGAGCCAAAACCATGCGTCGGGATGCGTCGCTCGATCCGTTCACGCCGCGCGGGATCCTTGGCAAGAACGGCACGGGTCATATCCGTGTCGATAAAACCGGGCGATACGGCATTGCACCTTATTCCGAACTGCGCGGCGTCTACCGCGACCGATCGGGTCAGCCCGACCACGCCGGTTTTCGCCGTGACATATGCCGCCGCAGATGGCAGCGCCATGATACCGCCCATCGAGGCAATATTCACGATCGCACCGCCCGCCTCGCGTTGCAGGGCGATATATCTGCCGCAAGCCAGAAACATCGCACGAATATTGATGTTCAGAACATGCTCCAATTCGTCGGCAGACACGTCCCAGATCGGCTTTTTCAGATGCACCCCGGCATTGTTGACCAAGACGTCCAGACCGCCCTCTTCGTCATGAATCGCGTCCAGATATTCAGCAGAGGCAGAACCACCGAGATCATGTTCCACGACGCGAATATCGCCGCTCAGCCTGTCGACCTCGCCCCGACTGCGTGCAATGACCACAACCTTGTAGCCGGCATCCAGAAAGCGCCGGCTTTGCGCAAGGCCAAGCCCCTTGTTTCCACCTGTGATAACTGCAACCGGCATGGTCTATTTTCCTTTGTAATGATGTCTAAAGGCGCTGTTCAGTTCGGCCAGGAATGCCTCTGCGTCCCGGTCCTGCAGAAAAAACGCAGGAAACATTTCGCAAACGTCGTCGACAAATCCCAGAAACCAAGGCGCTCGAGGGCGGGTCCACGCGTTGTCCATCGTGGACCAGCCACCTTCGAAAAACCCACGGTAGGCCGGGTCGTGTCGTTTGGCCTGCCAGCTGTGGCGATTGGCCGGTTGGCCTTCATTTTCCAGATAGACGCCGGACTGCACCCGCTCTGACGCAAGCCAGGCCGCAAAGGACCGCGCCGCTTCGGGATCTGCCGTCTGCGCGGAAACCCCAATCCCTGCGCCGCCCAGAATGGCGCGCCGCGTGCCGCCCTGAGCGCTGACGGGCAGATCGAAATAGCGCAGCTGACGTGGCCGAAAGCCGGGCCGTGCATAATTTACATAGCCGAACAGGCAAGGCGACATGGCAAACTCGTCCGTCGAGGACAAAGCTTCCAGCACCTTGATGGGATTCATCGACACCGCCTCGGAAGGTCCGAGACGATAGAGCGCCTTGAGGATGTTCAGCGCATAAATGCTATTTGCATCCGAGGTGAATTGGTCGTCACCGTGAGGCAGGTTTTCCTCACCCCGACCTGCGACCAGCGTCATCATCATGTCAAAGGCATCGACGGGCAGAAGCGGCGTAATCGCCCGGAACGTGGCGCCCTCGGGGCCGGACAGATCCTCCCATGTGTGCGGCAGGCGGTCAGTCAGGTCCGGCCGGCAAACCGCCATCTGGCAAGCCGCGTCTATCGCATAGGCCCAACACGCGCCGTTCCAGAAATAGCTTTCGGGCGAACCGCCCATTCCAGCATCCGAATCTTGCGGCGGGGCCAGCGGCAGCAACGCGCCCTGCTCGGCAATCAGGCCGACATGGGGATGGTCCAGCACAATGAAATCATAGTCGCGCGCCAATTGATCAATCGGCGCATCTGCAAATGCCTGTAGCGAACGCTTGTCCCACTGAATGCTGACGCCGGTTTCCCGCTCGTAGGCGGCCGATGCGGCAACCACGCATTCATAGCCGCGCGGGTGGTCCCAGGTCATGCCCCTTAGCTTCGATTTTGCGGACATCCATGCCTCCCATCACATCATTCGAGTTTTACATATATGAAAATTACTTTGACATAAGCAAGTGTTTTGTTAATCTGCCTCCAGACATATGCCCGGGACGCAAACATGCACGGGTCACTCTGGGAGGGAAAACAATGGGATATGGATTCACAAAAGCTGCTGCTGGTGTCGTGCTGTCAGCCGGCATTGTGCTGACCGCGAACGCAACGATGGCCGCCGACTACGAGATTCGCCTTGGTCACGTGACGTCCGACAAGGAGCCGGTTCATCAGGCAATGGAAGAATTCGCCAGGAACGTGGCTGAACGAACCGACGGTCAGGTCGAGATTTCGATCTATCCAAATGGAACGCTTGGCACCAATCTGGAGCTGTATGAACAAATTCGCGCAGGCGCGCCGATCATGACAGCGGCTGACCCGGCCTATCTGGCGGATTTCGTCGCGGATTTCGGTGTTCTGGGCGGCCCTTATCTGATCGACGACCCGCGTGATTTCACCGCCGTCGTCACCTCGGATCTGTTTACGGATATGACAGACCGACTGCGCGCCGAAACGGGAATCGAGCTGCTGGCAATGAACTGGTTTTTCGGCCAGCGGCATATGCTTGCAGACAAACCGATCTCATCGCCCGCGGATCTGGACGGCATGACCTTCCGCGTGCTGCCCAACAAGATGTGGATCGAAACTTTCGACGCACTTGGTGCCCGCCCGACCCAGCTGCCCTGGCCCGAGGTTTATTCCGGTCTGTCGGCTGGTGTGGTCGAAGGGGCCGAGGCGCCGTTGCCGTCCATTTACGGCGCCAAGCTGCACGAAGTAAAAAGCGTGATTTCCCTGACCGGCCATTTCAAGGCCTTTACCGGTCTGATCATGAATGCCGATTATCTGGCATCCCTGCCCGAGGACATTCAGGTTGTTTTAAAGGAAGAGGCCCTGGCAGCCGGTGATTTCATGACCGATCTGATGCTGTCGTCGCAGGAAGAATGGGAACAAAAACTGACCGATGAAGGTGTCACCTTCAATCGCGATGTCGATACCGAGGCTTTCCGTCAGGCTACATTGCCGGTCTATGATCAATTCCCCGACTGGACCGACGGCTTGCACCAAAGCGTCGTCGAACTGCTGCAGCAGTAACAGGTCCATCGGTTCGCGCCCCGCGCGAACCGATCATTCCGTTGGGGGGAGAACGCTGATGCTTCGAATCTTTGGCTATGTCGAATGGGCCGAGCGATGGATCGCCTATTGCGCGACAATCGGCATCGTGCTTGCCGTCCTGTGGGGTGTATTGACCCGCTATGTCACGGCAAAACCCGCCGTCTGGACCAGCGAATTGTCAGGCATACTTTTCACCTGGGTCGTCTTTGTCGGTGCCGCAACCGCATTCCGTGAGAACCGCCATATCTATATCGACCTGTTCCTGGGTCTCTTGCCGGCGTCGGGGCAACGCATCGTCGCAATGACCGCCCGGTTGCTGACCTTGGCGTTCCTGACCTGCGCCGCGTTTCTCAGCTATCAGATGATGATCAAAGGGGCGACACGCCCGTCACCAGTGCTGCGCATTCCCTTTTCGCTTGTATACCTCGCCCCGCTCTTGTCGTTCAGCCTCATGGCGCTGACAGATCTGCTGCGCCTGACGGGAATAGACAAGACAGCCGGCCCAATGTCCGAAGGGGATGTCCTGTGAGCGTTCTGCCAATCATCATCCTGCTGGCGGCCATCGCAATCGGCATTCCCGTCGCAATGGCAATCGGCATGGCCGGCATGTTCTTCTTTGTCGTTTCGGGCACGATGCCGACGGAAATATTCATCCAGCGGATTGTGGCCGTCACACATTCCTTTCCATTGCTGGCCGTGCCGCTATTCATCATGACAGGCGTGGTCATGAACTATGCTGGCATCACGCGCCGGATGATGGATCTGGCCGAAGCGATGACAGGTCACTGGCGTGGCGGTCTGGCGCAGGTGAACGTGTTACTGTCGACCCTGATGGGTGGCGTGGCGGGTTCGGCCAATGCTGATGCGGCCATGCAGGCGCGCGTTCTGGTGCCGGAAATGTCGGCACGCGGGTATGACAGGGCGTTCTCTGCCGCGGTAACCGCCAGTTCGGCGATCATCAGCGTCATTATCCCTCCGGGTATCGGGCTGATCCTTTATGGGTTCATGGGCGATGTCTCGATCGGAAAGCTGTTTCTGGCCGGAATTGTGCCCGGTATCGTGCTATGCGGTGCAATGATGATGCTGGTCGCGGTCCTTGCGCGCCGCAACGGTATGCGCCCCAGTCAGGACAAGCCCGCAAGCTGGCATCAGCGATGGGTCGCCTTGCGGGCCGCAGGTCTTGCATTGCTGGTTCCTGCAGGCATCGTTGTCGGCATTCGCCTTGGCATCTTTACCCCGACCGAGGCCGGTGCCTGTGCAGTCGCCTTTGCGGTCATTATCGGTCTTGTCCTGCGTGAGCTGAAATGGAGCCACCTGCGCCCGATCCTGGAACAGACCAGTCAGGCGACGGCCGTGGTGTTGCTGGTCATCTGCATGGCCAACGGCTTCGGCTTCTACATGACGTGGGAACGCATTCCTTCGGCCGTGGCCGATTGGATGCTGACCCTGACATCAAACCCGATCCTGCTACTTTTGCTGATCAACCTGATGCTGATCGCCGTAGGTATGTTCCTGGAAGGATCGGCCGCACTGATCCTGCTGACACCCATTCTGGTGCCGGTCGTGGTCACCCTTGGCGTCGACCCGGTTCATTTCGGCATCGTCATGGTTCTGAACCTGACCATCGCTGGCGTGACCCCCCCACTGGGCACCTTGATGTTCACGACATGCGCGATCACCGGTGTCTCGATACGCCGCTTCATACAGGCAGCCCTGCCCTTCTATGCGCTGCTATTTGCGATGCTGCTGGTGGTGACGCTGGTTCCGCAGCTGTCGCTTTGGTTGCCAGATCTGAAATTCGGACAAGGATGACGAAAAATGAGCAGTGACGGGAACATATATCTGGAACGAAACGGCGCGATCGGCGAAATCGTCCTGAATCGTCCGCAAAAGCACAACGCCCTGACGCCCCGCATGTATCGCGACATCGGGCAGGCTTGTGCCGATCTGGATGCCGATGACAACCTCAGGGTCGGAATCATCCGCGGCGCAGGTGATCGCGCTTTTTGTGCCGGCTCCGACATCAAGGCGCTGGAGGGCTATGAGGATTTCTGGGCATGGCGCAACCGTTATGACTACATCCCGCCGATCCTGGCTGTGCGAAAACCCCTGATCGCGGCGACCAAAGGCTGGGCGCTTGGGGGCGGCATGGAAATCGCCTTGGCATGTGATCTGCGCGTCGCCGCGCGCTCGACCATCTTTTCCGCGCCCGAGGTCGCGTTGGGATGGAATGGCGCGGGCGGCGCGGCGCAGCATCTGGTTCGGCTATGCGGCTATGGCCGGGCGATGCAGGTGCTGCTGACCGCGCAGCGTTTCGACGCCGAAACCGCTCAGGGCTGGGGCATGATTGAAATGCTGGTCGACGTTGGTGCCGAAACGGATGCCGCACGTGAACTTGCCACCAGCATTGCAGCCCATTCCAGCGTGGCCACCCAGGCCGTCAAGGCCGCAGTGCGCAACGCCGGCGACACCACCGTTTCACAGGGCCTACGCTATGACAACGAGCTGATGTCGCTTTGCTTTGCAAAGGTCGAGCGCGACAAGGTAAAGTCCGGATGACATTCATGATGCAAGGGACGGTATATGGCTGCGCAGACAGAGGACGCGACACAAGGCCCACGCAAGAAGGCCTCTGTTCCGGCGGTGGAAAAGGCGCTGGATATATTGGAAGTTCTGTCCAGTCATCGCGACGGCCTGACGATGAACGAGCTGGTCGAAGCCCTCGAACGCTCGATGGGAGAGATATACCGCGTCGTCCTGTATCTGGTCGAACGCGACTATTTGCAGCAAGATCCCGATACGTCACGTTACAGCCTGACGCCACGGCTGTTCGAACTGGCACATCGCAATCCTGTCACCGAACGCATGCTGAACAAGGCGGTCCCGGTGCTGGAACGCATTGCGGCCATTACGGAACAATCCTGCCATCTGGGCGTGCTGAATCGCGCGAACATCCTGATCCTGGCATCGGTCGCAAGCCCGCGTCCGGCCGGCTACGCGGTCCGGACGGGCGCGATGTTTCCGGCACTGATGACAAGCACCGGAATGGTCGTGGTCGCACACTCCGATCCAGAGGCGCAGAACCGTTTCGCCGGACGCGCACCCGCAGACGCGCGCGACGCCATTCGAAAGCGGCTGCAGGATATTTCCCTTCATGGATACGACGACAGCGAAAGCCAGATCGTGAAAGGGGTCAGGAACCTTTCGGCGCCGGTTTTCGACAACAGGGGCGTCGTCGGTGCGATCACCTGCGGACATATCGACCAATCCAACATGAAAACAACCGCGGCGGAAACGCTGGAAATCATCCGCGAGAACGCAAGGCAACTATCACGCGCACTGGGCTGGCTGGGGGACTGATCATCCGCGCCTCGTCCGGGCCAAATTCGGACAGAGGACGATGATGACTGAACATACGATCCCCACGCTTGATCAAGATGATCTCCCGCTTGCCGGTGTCAGGGTGCTTGATTTCGCACAGTTTCTGGCAGGACCGGTTGCAGCCATGAGACTTGCCGATCTTGGCGCGGATGTCATCAAGATCGAGCGCCCGCAAGGCGGTGATGCCTGTCGTGCGTTGGCCATACGCGATCAGAAATTCGCCGGTGACAGCCTGCTTTTTCATACCTTCAACCGCGGCAAGCGTAGTTATGCCGCCAATCTGAAGGACGCCGAAGACCTGAAGGATGTGAAAGCTCTGATCAGATCGGCTGACGTTCTTATCCACAATTTTCGCCCCGGCATCATGGAACGCCTGGGACTGGGCTTCGATCAGATCCGGGAAATCAACCCGACACTCGTCTATGCCTCGGTGACCGGTTACGGCAACAAAGGGCCGTGGCGCGACAAGCCGGGACAGGATCTGCTGGTTCAGTCACTCTCGGGCATGGCCTGGCTATCGGGCAATGGCGATGACGATCCCGTCCCTGTCGGCTTTCCGCTGGTCGATATCGCCACTGCCGGAAATCTGGTTCAGGGCATTCTGGCACAGTTGTTCAGGCGGGAACGAACCGGCAGGGGCGGATTGGTCGAGGTTGACCTGATGAGTTCGGCAATAGACCTGCAGATCGAACATCTCACCTCGCATTTGAATGGCGATGGATCGCTGCCCGAACGCAGCGCAACCAGCAACGCCAATGTTTATGGTGCCGCCCCATATGGCATCTATCAGCTCGATGGCGGCTATCTGGCGATCGCCATGACGCCGATCTCTGCTCTGGCGAAACTCCTTGAAATCTCGGCACTTGATCAGTTCAGCCAGGACGAGGCTTTCTCAAAACGCGAAGAGATCAAGGCGATCCTGACCGAAGCCCTGGCGGGACACAATCTGGATGATGTGTTGGGCGTGCTGGAAGCGGCCGATATCTGGTGCGCCAAGGTCATGAACTGGACCGAGTTCACAGGCTCTGACGGCTTTCAGGCGCTTGATCCGATCACGCAGGTCAGCGGCCCGGACGGCAGCACCGCCATTGTAACGCGATGCCCGATCAGGCTGGATGGCGCTGTTCCCAGGAACGGACGCGGTGCCCCTGCACTTGGCGCAGACAACCCACAAATTCGCAACGAATTGCTGCCCGGGTAACCCGGCTATGGAAGCTCACGACCAGCAGGCACGGCTGACACGCAATCTTGCCCAGAATGACCCCAACACACGAGGAATACAGTGATTGTTGAGCAATATTACGAAGATTACGAGATCGACAGCGGCAGACTGACATTCGGGCGCACAATCACCGAAACCGATTTCATCGTCCATGCCGGACATACCGGCGATTTCTTTCCCCATCACATGGACAAGGAATGGTGTGCCACCCAAGACATCGGACAAAGGATCGCGCATGGCACCTTGGTGTTCTCGGTGGGTATCGGCATGACGGCATCGACCATCAACCCGCATGCAATGTCCTATGGCTATGACCGGTTGCGCTTTATCCGGCCGGTCCATATCGGCGACACGATCCGCACCAGAACCCGCATCAGCGAAAAGCGCGATCACCCAAAGCGTTCCGATGTCGGATTCGTTCACGAAGCCATCGAGATCATCAACCAACATGATCAGGTCGTGCTTGCATGTGACCACCTTTACCTGGTCGGGAAAGCCGGTTCTCCGGACAGGCCCTGAGCCCGGATCAAAGCACGAAAGGCCAAATCAAATCATGCCGCCCGATCATCTTCCGCTGACAGGTCTGTTGGTTATCGACCTGTCCCAGTTTCTTGCCGGCCCCTATGCTTCCTTACGATTGCAGGATCTGGGCGCACGCGTCATCAAGGTCGAACGCCCGGGCAAAGGCGATCTTTCGCGCAGCCTCTATCTGTCTGACACGATGCTTGACGGCGACAGCACGATCTTTCACGCGATTAACCGGGGCAAGCAAAGTATTGCACTGGATCTGAAGAATGCCGGCGACATGGCGGCATTGAAAAAGCTTATTTCCAAGGCTGACGTGGTCATCCAGAATTTCCGGCCCGGCGTCATCGAACGCCTTGGGCTTGGGTATGATGACATGCAAAAATTCGCGCCACATATCGTCTATGGCTCGGTGTCGGGCTATGGGCCAGACGGCCCCTGGGCGCGATATCCCGGTCAGGATCTGCTTGCGCAGGCACGATCCGGCGTGATGTGGCTGAACGGCGATGACGGTCAGGGGCCTGTTCCCTTCGGTCTGGCGATTGCCGATATGTTTGCGGGGGCCAATCTTGTTCAGGGCATATTGGCGTCGCTGGTGCGCAAAGGCATCAGCGGCACGGGCTGCCATGTCGAGACCAGCCTGCTGGAAAGCATGATAGATTTTCAGTTCGAAATGCTGGCCACACACCTGAACGACGGTGGCCGGCCGCCGCGCCGGGCCACGCATCGATCTGCCCATGCAGGGCTGTCGGCGCCCTATGGGGTTTATCAAACGCTGGACGGCTATATCGCAATCGCGATGACGCCGATTGATCGGCTTGCCGATTTACTTGGGCTGCCTGCTCTTGACGTCTTTGCCAGCGCACCAGAAAGCTGGTTCGCGGAACGCGACACCATCAAGCAAATTATCGCAACGCATCTGGCTGATGCCACAACCGATCATTGGCTCGCGCTGCTAGAGCCCCACGATATTTGGTGCGCCAAGGTTCTGGAATGGCAGGACCTGCTAAAGCATGAAGCCTTTCAACGACTGGACATGTTGCAAAGCGTCGAGCGGTGCGACGGTCGCACCATGCGCCTGACACGTTCGCCACTTCGAATAAACGGCCATCGACCGGCAAGCCGTCAGGGCGCACCTTCTATCGGTGCGGATTCCGCCAGCATCCGGAAGGAATTCGACATATGATCACCCCCGGACGGCACCAATAACAGTAACCGCGGCAGGTGCAGATGGAACATATCGCCCGCTTGAAACTCGAACGTTTCAGTGGGTGCCGTGAAGTGAATACGGCAGGGCGGCTCGGCCGCCTAACCGCCCGAGGATTTGGGCCGTCGTCCGACCCAACGCCGCAGCGGCTGGCCATAGGTGCGGCGAAATGCCTTTTCCAGCGCCGCCGCGTCGGAATAGCCGCAACGCAGGGCAATCTCTTGCAACGACAGATCGGTGGAAGATGCCAGTTCCCGTGCGCGCGCCAGACGCAGCATCTGGGCATATCGTCCCGGCCCCATGCCGATCTCGGATTGGAACATCCGGCTTAGGCTGCGCCGCGACGTCCCGATCGACGCGGCCAGTTCCGGCTGGGAAAGCGGGGTTTCGACATTCTCGGCCATGACGCGGATCGCCTGTTGCAGCTTCTGTGATCCGCGGCTGCCGATCCCCAGTCCAATGCGTGATCCGGCCTGCTTGCGCGCCGCATCATGCAGGAACATCGACGTGGCGGCAAAGGCCGCGGCGGGTCCGAACAGCCGACCCACCAGTGCCAGCATCATGTCAAGCGACGAGGCCGCGCCACCGCTGCTCCAGACCGGACCGTCAAGAACATAGCGCTGATGGCTGACCAGAACATCGGGGAATGTTTCGGCGAAATCGGCAAGCACGCTCCAGTGCAGGGTTGCTGCATGACCTTGCAACAGCCCCGCCTGCGCGATCAGCCACGACCCGCAATCTGCCCCGATCAGCCGCGTGCCCCGTCGCGCCACCCGCCGCAACAGCGCCCCGGTCCGCCCCGCGGCATGGTCGCGAAACCCATAGCCCGCCACAACCAGCAGCGCGTCGGGCGCACCCAGATCCGCCAGCGCGATATCGGGCAGCACCCGCAAGCCGCTGGAACTGCGCACTGGCCCGTCATCGGGCGTGACCACGCACCATGACAGATCGGGATAGCCGTGATCATGCACCGCGCGAAGCGGCTCGATCAGCGATGACAGCACAAAGTTCGAAAAGCCGTCAAACAACAGGACAGCATAGCGGGGCATCAGGAAACGGGGCCAATTATGACAATTAAATGGCATTATTAGACAATCAGCGCCAGCTGTGAACCCCTATGTTCGCAAAACACCCCCGGCTCCGCCTGTCCGAGGGGATGGCCCGGCCGGGCCGCAAATCAAAGGCCAGAAATTCAAGGAAGGAGATAGCCTTGCCGCTAAGCATGAATCGCGAGGTTTTCATCACCTGTGCCGTGACCGGATCGGGCGGCACGCAGGACCGCAGCCCGCATGTCCCCCGCTCGCCCCGCGAGATCGCCGAAAGCGCGATCGATGCCGCAAAGGCGGGTGCCGCCATCGTGCATTGCCATGTCCGCGATCCCGAAACCGGCGCGCCCTCGCGTGATCTTGCGCTGTATCGCGAAGTGACGGACCGCATCCGCGAGTCCGATACCGATGTCGTCCTGAACCTGACGGCGGGCATGGGCGGCGATATCGTCTTCGGATCTTCCGAGGCTCCGTTTCCGGTCAATGCCGCCGCCACCGACATGATCGGCGCGACCGAACGCATGGCCCATATCACGGAATGCCTGCCCGAGATCTGCACGCTGGACTGCGGCACGATGAACTTTGCCGAGGCCGATTACGTCATGACGAACACGCCCGGCATGCTGCGCGCCATGGGCGCGATGATGACCCGGCTGGGTGTCAAACCCGAGATCGAGGCCTTTGATACCGGGCATCTATGGTTCGCAAGGCAACTGGTCGAGGAAGGCACGCTTACCTCGCCCGCGCTGGTGCAGCTGTGCATGGGAGTTCCCTGGGGCGCGCCCAACGATCTGAACACCTTCATGGCCATGGTGAACAATGTGCCCTCGGACTGGACCTGGTCGGCCTTCAGCCTTGGCCGCGACCAGATGCCTTATGTTTCGGCCTCGGTTCTGGGCGGCGGGAATGTCCGCGTCGGCCTTGAAGACAACCTGTTCCTCGACAAGGGGGTTCTGGCAACGAACGCGCAGCTGGTCGAACGCGCCGCGTCGCTGATCGGGAACATGGGTGCCAGGATCATCGGCCCCGAAGAGGTGCGCCGCAAACTGGGCCTTCGCAAGCAGGCCCCGGTCGCGAATGCGGTGGCATGACAATGACGCAACAGGAGAGCAGCATGACAAGAAAGGCCGCGATCATCGGCGGTGGCGTGATTGGCGGCGGCTGGGCCGCGCGGTTCCTGCTGAACGGCTGGGACGTCGCGATCTTTGACCCTGACCCACAGGCCGAACGCAAGATCGGCGAGGTTCTGGACAATGCGCGGCGCGCGCTGCCCGCGCTTTATGATCGGGCATTGCCGCCCGAGGGACGGCTGAGCTGGCATGACGATCTGGCCAGCGCGGTCGCGGATGCCGACTGGGTGCAGGAAAGCGTGCCCGAAACGCTGGCCCTGAAGCACAAGGTGCTTGGTCAGCTTGGTGCGCTTGCACCGGCCAATGCCGTGATCGGGTCTTCGACCTCGGGGTTCAAACCCTCGGAACTGAATGCCGAGGGGGCCCGCGCCATCGTCGCGCATCCCTTCAACCCGGTCTATCTGCTGCCGCTGATCGAATTGGTGGGCGAGGCCGATACCTGCGCCCGCGCGTCCACGTTGCTGCGCGAGGTGGGCTGCTATCCACTGACCCTGCGCAAGGAGATCGACGCCCATATCGCCGACCGCCTGCTTGAAGCCGTCTGGCGCGAAAGTCTGTGGCTGGTCAAGGATGGCATCGCCACCACCGAAGAAATCGACGAAGCCATCCGGATGGGCTTTGGCATCAGGTGGGCGCAGATGGGGCTGTTCGAGACCTATCGCATCGCGGGTGGCGAAGCCGGCATGAAGCATTTCATGTCACAGTTCGGCCCCGCCCTGTCCTGGCCCTGGACCAAGCTGATGGACGTGCCGGAATTCAATGACGAACTGGTCGATCTGATCGCGTCTCAATCCGACAGCCAATCGGGGCATATGACGATCCGCGAACTGGAACGCCTGCGCGACGACAATATCGTGGGCATGCTACGCGCGCTGCGCCGCACGGGCACCGGCGCGGGCGGCGTGATCACCGCACATGAAGCCGCCTTGCCCGCACCCCTGCCCGCCGATCTTCCGGTGACGGCAGACCGGCAGGTTCCGACAAGCTGGACCGACTATAACGGCCACATGAACGATGCCGAATATCTGCGCGCGGCGTCGGATGCCACAGATCGCTTTATCGAGATGATCGGCGCGGATGCGGCCTATGTCGCTGCGGGGCACAGCTTCTTCACGGTCGAGACCCATACCCGGTATCTGGCCGAGGTTCATGCCGGCGACCGGCTGCGCATCACGACTCAGGTTATCGAGGGCGCGGGCAAGCGAATGCACCTGTTCCACCGCATGACACGCGCGGATGGCGAATTGGCAGCCACGGTCGAGGTGATGCTGCTGCATGTGGACCTGAAGTCCCGCGCGACATGCCCGCCCGGGCCGGCGGTTGCCGCCAACCTGTCGCAATACGCGGCGGCCCATGCGGGCCTGCCCGCCGAGGGGATCGGTCGCCATGTTGGCGAAAGGTCGAAAGCCAGCCCGCAAACCGAACCCGCGTGACAACCCCGCGCCGCCGCGTCAACAGCGGCGGCGCATTCGTTTCATCCTATCCAGAAAAGGCATGCCGCAACATGATCGCCATCTCGCAGTTCGAACGGGAATTCCAGTCCGGTCTGGACGCGATGGAAGGCTTGGCACCGCCCGATGCGCGGCGCGCCTATGACGCGCTTTGTAAAGGATTTGCGCCCGATCTGCCAAAAGGGATGGTTCTGAGTGACAGGTTAGTCGCGGGTGTCCCGGTGCGACATCACCGGCCGGCGAAGTGCGGTCCGGGCAAGGTTGTGTTCCTGCATGGGGGCGGCTTCACCATTGGATCGCTGGACAGTCATCAAGGTGTCGCCGCGGGGCTAGCCGAAGCGATCGGGCGCGAAGTTGCAAGCGTCGGCTATCGCCTGTTGCCCGAAGCAAGCTATGCCGACGCCCTTGAAGATTGCCGCGCCGCGATCCAGGCGCTGAACCCGGTCGCCATCGTCGGCGACAGCGCCGGAGGGCGGCTGGTGATCGACATCGCGCAGGACATGGCAACCGCGCCGCTTCTGGGGCTGGTCTATCCGGTGGTGGGGCGGCCCTGCGCCGAAACGCTGGGGGCGGATGCGCCGCTTCTGTCGCGCGCCGATGTGCTGGCGGCCTGGGATGCGATCGCATTCGACGCGCCCGACACCCAGCCCTGCCCCGCAACCCGCATCGAGGTGCTGGCCGTGTCGCGCGATCCGCTGACATATCCGCTGGAAAGTGCAGTCGCGCAATGGCGCCGCGCGGGTGCCGATGTCGGCTACCGCGTCGCGCCGGACATGCTGCATGGCTGCCTTCACGCGCGGGAATCCCTGCCCGCGATGGATCGGGCATGGCGCGAATTTTGCACGGCAATCAGCACGCAGATTGATGGATGACAGAAGGGTCCGGCATCCGCACGGACCCCACACAACAACAAAGGAGAGTGATTTGAAGCAAAATCTCGGCATAAGCATCGCGACGGTCGTGACGGTCATCGCCCTTATCGGCACGGCGGCCATCGCCCCACAGAGTTTTCAATCGGTGCTCGAGGCCATCAAGGTCTCTGTCATCGGCAATCTGGGTTTCATCTTCACATGGCCCGCCTTCCTCGCTTCGGTGATCTTCGTGGTGGTGATGTTCACGCCCCTGGGGAAGCTGCGCTTCGGCGAGGGGCCGCCCGAATTCTCCACGATCAGCTGGATCGGGATGCTGTTCGCGACGGGCATGGGCATCGGGTTGCTGACCTGGGGGGTTCTGGAACCACGCTACCATGTCGAGGCCGGCAATAGCACCGATCAGGCGCTGCTCTATGCCTTCAATCACTGGGGCCTGCTGGCCTGGTCGGGCTATCTTGCCGTGGGAGTGATCTTTGCCCATGCGATGCATAATCTGGGTATCGGCAAACCCGCCGAGACGCTTCTGGGCGGCGGACTCCTCAGCCGGATCAACCTTGTCAGTCTTGTCGTCTCGACGGTGATCGGGCTGTCGCTGACCTTCTCCTATGCCGCCGATCCGCTGCGACAGGCAATCACACGCTATACCGGCGCCGAACTGGATGCCGCGGTCGTGATCCTGGTCCTGTCGGCCTTCGCCATCGCGTCCAGCACGACAGGCATCAAGCGCGGGATCAAATGGCTGAGCAATTACAACACCCTTCTGGCACTGATCCTGATGGGCGGGGTCTTCCTGTTGTCCGAGCCCGGCCAGATCGTCATGACCTTCCTGCGGCTGGTCCCCGAATATATCGCCCAGTATCCCGCCATGGCCACCGATATCGGCGCCGGCGATCCCGAACGCAAGGCATGGTTGGCCGACTGGCTCTATGCCTTCGAGGCGGCCTGGTATGGCTGGTTCATCTTCACCGGCGTGTTCATCGCCCGCATATCCAGGGGTCGGACGCTGCGGCAACTGGTTCTTGGCGTGATGCTGGTGCCCAGCCTGTTTTCCTGCCTTTGGTTCACCGTTTTCGGTATCGCGGGCCTGTCGACCGGCTCCGAGGATGTCTTCGCGCTGATGTCCGCGCTGGATAGCAGCGGCGTCCTGTCGGTGATCCTGACGCTGAACATCCTGCTGTTCTTCGTCACCAGCGCCGATTCCGCTGGCCTCGTATGCGAGATGCTGACCGTACGCCGCTCGCGTGCCTTCTGGATCCTGATGATGGCCGGGCTGGCGGTGGTCATCAACCGGCTGGACGGCGACATCTTCAAGGTGATCCTGTCGCTGATCTCGGTGGCAGCAATCCCGGTGGCGCTTGGCATCTTCGCCCTGACCGCAGGTTTCCTGATGCTGGTCAGGCAGGGTCGCGAAAGACAAATATCCACCTGACGAGGCCAACAGCCCAGATCACGAAGAAAGCCCCCCGCACGGGGGCTTTCGCATTCGTGCAACAGCCCGGTTGCCAAGGATCGTTCATGGTCATCACAAGCACTGGCATGCCCGCCCGCGACATGCCAATGTCGGGCGAATGACCTTGATGAATGGATGACAGAATGCGCTTCGGAACCGCCGCGACACTGGCCCTTCTGGCCGCCCTTGCCGGTTGCGGCCGCCCCTCCGGGCACTCGGATCTGGAATGTATGGAACGAGCGATGTATTTCGAATCCAACCGCTCCAGCCGCGACGGAATGGTGGCTGTCGGCAATGTGGTGATGAACCGCGTGCGCTCGCCCGAATATCCCGACAGCGTCTGTGGCGTGGTCGCCCAGAAAAACCAATTCGCCAGCGGCGTGATGACGCGCAAGATGGACCTGCGCACCGCCCCCCAGATCAGGGGCGCCGCCACATCGGTCCTGCGCGGAGAGCGCCACCCGCTGGTCGGTCAGGCCGAATTTTTCCACGCCGCAAGCTATCGCGCCGGTTACAACAACATGCATTACGTCGTGACGGCCGGCGGCAATGCCTTTTACGAGCGCCGCAAGCCCCATCTGGTAACCCAACCGCGCCCGCTTCCACCGCTGGAGGGCATCACGGGATACTGAGCATCCAAACCGCTCGCTTCATCCCAGTCGCTGATCTCTTTCGCCAGAAACCCCATTGCGATAGATCCACGCGTCTTTTCGATACCTCACATCAACCCCAACCAGCGCGGCAGCATCAGCGACACCGACGGCACGAAAGTCGTCAGCAGCATCACCGGCAGCGCCACGAACAGCATCATCCGCAATGCGGGCCCGACTGCCTGATGGGCAGATGCGCGCCCGATGCGGCAGGCCATGAACAGCACCGGTGCCATGGGCGGGCTGTTCGCGCCAATCACGACCGAGGTCGCGACGATGGCCGCGAAATGCACCGTGTTCACGTCGGCCATCTGCATCAGCGGCAGCAGAAGCGGCGCGATGACCACGGTCACCGACACGTCATCAATCAATGCCCCGGCAAAGACCAGAAACACATTGACCAACAGCATGATGCAGATCGGGTTGGTGACAAGGGTGGAAACGATCTGGGCCAGGTCCTGCGGGATCCGTTCGCTGACCAAAATACGGCCGATGATGAAGGAAAACAGCAGAATGATGACGATCGAGCCGGTCGTCTCGGCGGCGGCGATGGTGCTGTCGCGCATGCGCCTGAAGCTCATGTCGCGATAAACCAGCGCCCCGATCAATACCGAGGCAAGAACCGCGAAGGCCGCTGCCTCGGTCGGCGTGAAGACGCCACCATAGATTCCGCCGATGATGATCAGTGGCAGCGAAAAGGCCGGCAACGCCCGCACGGTCACACGCCAGCGCTGTGCCGAC
Source organism: Paracoccus onchidii (assembly GCF_028294535.1). Lineage (GTDB taxonomy): Bacteria > Pseudomonadota > Alphaproteobacteria > Rhodobacterales > Rhodobacteraceae > Paracoccus > Paracoccus onchidii. The sequence goes on from NZ_JAQBIE010000030.1 coordinate 19,887, forward strand.
GTGGTCGCGGCGTCAGTGCCAAGCTCTGTGATGCGGCGACCGATCTGGCTGCGGTTGAAGATCATCAACCCGATCATCAGCAGAATTCCCGGCACGATCGAGGCCGCGAAACAGGCCGCCACGGATTGTTGGGTTGCAACTGCAAACAGGATCATCGTGATCGACGGCGGAATCAGGATTCCCAGAAGCGAGGAAATTCCCAACAGCGCCGCCGAATAGCCGCGCGGATAGCCCTTTTCCGCCATCGGGTCGATCATCAGCGTTCCGATGGCCGCGACCGAGGCCGTTGCCGTGCCCGAAATCGCGCCAAAGACACCTGCCGCACAGACCATGGCATTGCCCATTCCGCCCCTTCGCCGCCCGACTGCCATTTCGACGAACCCGACCAACCGCGCGGCAATGCCGCCCGACTGCATCAGATAGCCGGCAAGGATGAACAGCGGCAGCGCCAGCAGGATCACCGAGTTCAGCGAACGGAACCCCTGCAGCATCAGGGTATTCAGATTGGCATCATAGACCCAGACCAGCGCAGCGACCGCACCCGCGAATGACCAGGCAACAGGCAGCCCAATGGCAAGCAGGACAAGCAGCAGACCAAGGATCAGCAGGGGCTCCATGCTAGCTCTCCTTGCTTGCGCGCGTCAGCGACAGCGCCGCGCGCACCATGTCGCGCAGCGCATAGGCCATGGCCGACAATGCGGCCAGGGCAAAAGGCAGTTGCGCCACCCAAAGCGGGATTTGCAGCAACGGGATGCTTTGTGGTCGCTTCATGCCCCAGGCCAGCATCTTCCAGACCCAGAGGGCAAAGAAACAGGCGATGATCAGGGTCAGGGCCGCCACGACCAGCTGATGAAGCGCCTTTGCGCGCGATGATCGCAGCGACCCTGCCAGAAAATCCACGACCAGATGGCCATTGTTGCGCGAGGCCAGCACGGCCCCGGCCATATAAAGCCACAGCGCGGCAAGCATGCTCAGCTCATGCATGCCAGCGACCGGATAGTTGAAGACGTAGCGGCAGACCACAAGGGTCACAAGCGCGACCGTGACGATCAGGCTTGTCGCAAGGATCAAGGCGTGCAGCGCCCGCGTGAAGATGCGGTCGAAGATGGTCAGAAAACCGATCAAGATGCCCCCTCTTGCCTGCGTCACCGCCGCGGCCGTCACTGTGCGGAAGTGTTGTTCCGGACCAGTTCCATCAGCTCTGCTCCGATCAGGTTGTCCATCTGCGGCCAGACCTTTTCGCGCACGGTCGACCGCAGCGCCGCCATCTGGTCGTCGGACAGTTCGACATAGCTGTGGCCCAGTTCCTTCCATGTCTGGACATAGCCGTCATCGGCAGCCTTGGCGGCATCGAACTGTGCCAGCATGACCTTTTCGGCCCCTGCGGCAACGGCCTCTTGCTGATCGGCGGTCAGGCCATCCCAGCTTTCCATATTGGCTGTCAGGATACCGGTCAGGAACTGCTGTCGGCTGTGGGTATAGTCGGTCAGCACATCGCCGAAATATTCGACCTCGTAGAAGATGACATTGGCCGCGTCACCATCGACGACGCCGGTCTGCAATGCGGAATACAATTCGCCCCAGTCGACGGTCGCTGTCTGATACCCCATGGCCGAGATCGTCTCGGTGAAGGGCGCTACCGGTGGCACGCGAACCTTGAAGGCACTGGCATCCTCGACCGAGGTGGCATGACCATCCTTGGTGCCGACACCGTTGAACCCTTCGGGCCAGGCACCCAGGAATTTCAGCCCGCTATCGGCATAGATCCCGTTCAGAGCCTGACTCATCCAGCTGTCGGGGCTATAGGCGGCCAGCGCCTCGTCCCATTCGGTGAACATATAAGGCGTATAGATGATCGAGATGCGCTGATCATAGGACGTCATCGGCCAGTTCAGCATCAGATCCAAATCGCCCGCCATCAGCAGGTCAAACACCTCCTGCTGGCCGCCCAGTTCGTTCTGATAGAAGATTTCGGTTTCGATTTCGCCATTGGTGGCGGCTTCGATCTCGGCTGCCCAGGCTTCGATCGCATTTCCCGCGGCCGATCCCTTGGCACCGGAATCCGTCGCGATCCGCAAAGTCTCGGCCATTGCCGGCGCTGCCAGCAAGGTGCAACCCAGCAATGCGCCCAGAACGGTTGCGCCGATGGTCTTCATGATGTTCCCTCCCTCTTGTCCTGCCGTCAGGCTTCGTGCCTGTTGGCAAAAAGTTCATATGCAAATCGACCGCGCACGCCGAGGTCCAGAAACGGTCGGGGCGGCAGCGATGTCGGGCTGCCAAGGCTCAGCATGTCCGAGATCAGCGGGTCATCCTCGCCCGCGGCCATGGTGGCGGCCAGGCGGCCGCTGATCGTGCCCTTGGCAACGCCGACCGCGTTCTGGCACACCGCGCTCCAGACATTCGGGGCGACCTTGCCGAAACCCGGCGCGCCGTTTCGTGACAGGCAGATAAAGCCCGTCCAGGTGTGTTCCATGGTCACGCCGCGCAGTCGCGGAAAACGTTCATCGAACAGCCGCTGATGGTCGGCACGGATACGCTGGCGGCGCGCGTCTGACTGGCGCAGGCTGGGGCAGAAATGGATGTTCTGGCGGATCAGGATGCGGCGATCATTCGTATAGCGCATCGTGATACCGGCAAAGGCGTTGGCCGGGGTCGAACCCCAGGGCGCGATATTGCCAATGCTGGCCTGCTCGGCTTCGGTCAACTGGCGTGTGATGCTGGCATGGGCGGCAAAATTCAGCAGTTTACCCTGCCAGAAGCCGAAGCGCATCGCCAACCCGTTTACCGCAAGAACGGCCTTCGGCGCGCGAATGCTGCCCTCGGCGCTACGCAGGGTGATCATATCGCCGAAATCTGCGTCCAGGATCGGACTGTTTTCGTACAGGGTCACGTTCTCGGGCAGGTTCTCGCCAAGCCCGCGATTGAGCGCCGCAGGGTTCAAAAGCACCGTGCCCGGCGTATAGACCGACGCGCTGAAATGATGCGTTCCCAGCCGCTGCGCCGTCTGCTCTGCATCCAGCCATTCATAAGCTTCGCCAAGCTGTTCCAGTTCAGCGACAGTCGGGCGCAACACGTCCCTGGCGCCTTGGGCCGAGGTCGCGGTGTGATATTTCCCCGCCGCGTGCCAGTCGCAGTCGATGCCATGCCGCTTGACGCTGTCGTGCAGCGCGGCGATGCCCGCGCGGGCCAGCCGCATATAGGCGTTGCCCTTGGCCAGTTCCTCCAGCGACGAGCCGACATTATGTGGCAGATCGATGGCAAAGCCGGAATTGCGGCCTGATGCGCCTACACCCAGTTGTTGACCGTCCAGCACGACGATCCGCGCGTCAGGGCGCAGCTCGCCCAGCCGTCTGGCCGCCCCAAGCCCGGCAAAGCCCGCGCCGATGACGACGAAATCCGCTGTTTCGTCCCCGATCAACTTGGGCCGCGGACTGCGCGGTGGCAGAACCGCGCTCCAGCCATTGGTCTTGTCGTCCTTGGGAAGCAACGTGATCCGGCTCATTGTGCACCCGCGCTTGCCCAGTTCGCCGGATGCAGCGAGTAAAATACCAGCGCATCGCGCGAGATATAGGTCAGCTCAGTGCCCTTGGGCAGCCAGATCGTGTCATGCTTTCCGGCAACCATCGGGCCGGCGGGCGTTTCAACGGTCAGCTCACCCTCGAGAACAAGGATCAGCTCGTCGTATTGGACCGTCCACGGGATACGGGCGTCCTTGAAGCGCGCAAACCCGCCCGACAGGGCGCTCAGATCCGCCTCTCCGGCAAGTTCTACGGCCTCGGCCATCTCTGGATAGGCAAAACGCGGCTGAAAATTCAGCTTGTCGAACGCCATGACGCGCGGCGGCGCCGCCTTGGTGGCCACCATTTCTGCCTCCTCCCTCTGGTCGCCGGCCGGTTTTCCTGTACGGCTGGCGCATCATGCCTGTACAGTACAAGCATGTATGGAACAGTACATGTATGTATGGAGACGTCAATGACGAACCGGAGCGTCATCGAAAAAGTCAGCAGCGAACTTGGAGAAAAGAAAGCGCAAACAAGGCTTTCCCGGCGCGACTGGTTGCAGGCTGCAGTTCAGATGCTGGTCCAGAATGGCGTCGATTCCGTGCGAATCACCCGACTTGCTGATGCACTCGGCGTCACCCGCGGCAGCTTCTACTGGCATTTTGCCGACCGGTCCGAATTGCTGAGCGCGCTGCTTGAAGTCTGGAACAAGCAGAACACCGCAGGCATCATCGAAGCGGCATCGGCCGCCGGCGGCCTGCGCAACCGGATTCTTGCGCTGTTCGAGACATGGCTGGACCCGGAACGCTTCGACCCGATGCTGGACCTTGCCGTGCGGGATTGGGCGCGCAACGATTCAAGCCTTGAAGAAACCATTGCAAGTGCGGATCGCGAACGCCTGGACGCGCTGATCGCGATGTTCGCGGATCACGGTTTCTCGCCAGAGCAATCGATCATCCGCGCGCGAAATTTCTATTACACCCAAATGGGTTACTATGCCTTGCGGGTGCGGGAACCGCTGGCAGACCGCCTGTCTTTCGTGCCCACATACTATCACAGCTATACCGGCGAGGACCTGCCCGCCGATGCCGAACGCGCGTTCCGTCAGCGTATTATCGCCCGCAAAAAGCTGTGGGGTGATGAACCGATCCCTGCGGAAGAATAACCACACAATGCCGCATGATCCCTTGAACCAGCATCCGGGCAAGCCGAGGCCAAACATCGCCACCGACATCGCTCTGCTCGACGCTTTGGACTGAAACGTCTCTGCCGGGCGGCCGTGTTTCGTCGCACTCGCGACCGTCCCGCATGCATCGCTTCAGAATAGTTGCGCCATACAGATTGAAGCAGAACCAAATCAAGGGTTGCGTGAAAGCAGTTATAGTCGAAAAACCCCTTATCTGATACGCCGGAAGCTGTTCCAGTCCAGACCTTGAAAATGACCCGACATGCCCGGCGCGCGCCGCTGCAAGAGGTTATTCGGTCTTGGCCGGTCCAATCGTACCGCGTTCAAGGAGTGGCGTCGGAATAACATATACCCGGGGCGGCGAGGCGTCGCCCTTCAGCCGGGCGATCAGCCGCTCGGCGGCCTTTTGCCCGAACTGATAGGTCGGCTGATCCACCACGCTGATCCGCGGCGTGGTCACCCGCGACCAATCCGCGTCGAACCAGGAAACCAGCGTCATGTCCTGCGGCAACGTCAGACCCCGGTCCGACAGTTCCCGGAAAACCCGCGCGCAGATGAGGCTGTCCGAAGCAAGGATCGCAGTGATCGTCGGAGATCGCTTGAGGATGCGTGTTACGACAGCGGTCGTTTCGTCGTCCCCGGTTGCGCCGACGAAAACCAGATCGGCGGGATCTTCCACGCCCGCCTCTCGCATCTGCGTCAAAAAGCCAGAGATCCGCTCGCGCACGGCCGAGATGCCGATTTCCTCGAGCCGGCCGAGCTTGCCGTCGCGTGTCTTCATGGCGGTGACGTAGGCGACATGGCGATGGCCCTCCTCTTGCAACCGCCTCAGCACGCGACCGACGCTCTGGCGGTCCTCGCCGCAGACCGCATCGGCCCCTAGCTGCGGCGCGTGGCGGTCGAGTGTGACCACCGGCGTACCCGCAGCCAGAGCCGCTTTCAGGTGATCCACATGACGCGCATCTGTCGGCGCCACGATCAGTCCGGCGACCCTTTGGCGCAACAAGACCGAGACCATCTCGATTTCCTCGGACAGCTGTTCGCTGGAATTGCTGATGATCAGGTTGAGTCCGGCGGCGCGCAATGTGTCGCTGATGCCCCGCACCGCCTGGCTGAAGAAGGCGTTTTCAATATCGCCGACGATCACGCCGACCAGCCCGCTGCGCCCGGTGCTCATCGAACGCGCAAGGTCGTTCGGCTGATAGCCCAAACGTTCCGCGGCCTCCAATACGGCCTTGCGCGCACCCTCGCTGGCAATCCCATACTCGCCAAGCACCCTGGCGGCCGTGGCCTTCGATACCTTTGCTTCCCGCGCGACATCCGCAACGGTGAGTGAATTCTTTTTGCCGCTCATTTCTGTCACTTCGATTTTCCGGGCTCGAAATACTTATCAACGCTATTGACGCGAATCGAAACATACATGAACCATGTAACCACTGATACCGGTATCATTACTTGTGACACCGGTATCACCATTAAATGAGGCCGGCTTGAAGGTGCTTGCACGCCGAAAAGATCGGCCCGTCAACAGCGGAGACATGAAATGTCCATCAGCCTTCTCGACCGGGTAAAAGCCCCCCTGACCGCCATGGTGGTTGCACTAGCCGCCGCCAGCGCCGTCCAGGCGCAGGACAACCCCTATAACCTGATCGACGCCAATACGGTAAGTGTCGGATCTCTCGGCGATGCCAAGCCCTATGCCTTCACCACCGCCACCGGCGAATTCAGTGGGTTCGACGTGGACTTCCTGCGCAACGTTCTCGGGCGGCTCGGCTTCGAGGAAGATCAGATCCTCTTTACCGGACAGGAGTTCGCGGCACTGCTGCCGTCGGTCTCCAACGGTCGATTCGACATCGCCGCCGCTGCAATCGGCATTACCGAGCAGCGCGAAGAGGTTGTCGATTTCTCGGACGGCTACCTTGCCGGTTACCTTTCGGTCCTGTCAGGTCAGGATGCGGTCACTGATGACGCCGCCAGCCTTGCGGGCAAGCGGCTTGGCGTCGTGCAAGGCACGCTGCAGGAAATGTACGCCAAAAAGACCTTCACCGACACCGACATCGTCCAGTTTCCCGACAACAACACCGGCGTTGCGGCGTTGAACAATGGCACCATCGACGCCCATTTCCTTGATTACGAGGCTGCCAAGACCTATGGCGAGCGCTACGATCTCGATATCAAGGTCAACATCCCCTCGTTCGATGCCCCTGCCGGATTTGCCGTAAAGCCGGGCAATGACGCGCTGCGCAATGCGTTGAACGAGGCGCTGCACGCGGCGATGGAGGATGGCACCTGGCGCGATCTCTATCAGAAGTGGTTCCCCGGTTCGCCGATGCCAGAGCAATATCTGCCGGGCAACGGCTAACCTCGCGCGAACCTCGAGTTGCCGGCATTGCCGGCAGCACAATTCCCTAGACGTCGGGCGGCCCCAAGACCCCGCCCCTGGAGACCCTCATGTGGTTGGAAAACCTCCAACGGACGTTCCTTGACTGGGACGCCATGGCCGAAATCTTGCCGATCATGCTGTCGACCGGCCTGAAGAACACGCTGATCCTAGCAGCCGCCTCGACAGTCATCGGCATCATCATCGGGATCATCCTCGCCGTGATGGGCATCTCGCGCGCAGCCTGGCTGCGGATGCCTGCGCGCGTCTACACCGACATATTCCGCGGCCTCCCGGCCATCGTCACCATCCTGTTGATCGGACAGGGCTTTGCCGGACTGGGCCGCGAGCTTTTCGGGCCCTCGCCCTACCCACTCGGCATTCTGGCGCTTAGCCTGATTGCGGGCGCCTATATGGGCGAGATTTTTCGTGCGGGCATCCAGAGCGTGCCGAGCGGGCAGATGGAGGCCTGCAAGGCCCTTTCAATGAGCTACGGTCAAGGCATGCGCCTGATCGTCGTTCCGCAGGGGATCCGCCGTGTGCTGCCCGCGATGGTCAACCAGTTCATCTCGAACGTGAAGGACAGTTCGCTGATCTACTTCCTCGGCCTTCTGGCGTCGGAGCGCGAAATCTTTCGCGTCGGGCAGGATGCTGCGGTTGTCACGGGCAACCTCTCGCCGCTGCTGCTGGCGGGGATCTTCTATCTGGTGATCACCGTGCCGCTGACACATCTGGTCAACCATATCGATCACCGGCTGCGTACTGGCAAGCGTTCCAGCGCCGCCCAGCCCACCAGTGGTCTCGACGAAGTTGACGAGCTGGGCGCGACGACAGACGGTACCGAGCAGACCCGCTTCAACGGCGGCAGTCTGTCGGTCCGGGGATTGCGACTCAGCTACGGACATCTCGAGGTGTTGCGCGGCATCGACCTCGAGATCCCCGAAGGTTCGGTGACGTGCATCATCGGCCCTTCCGGTTCGGGCAAGTCGACACTGCTGCGCAGCCTCAACCGTCTGGTCGAAATGAACAGCGGTCATGCACTGCTCGACGGCACCGACATCCGCAGCATGAAGCCCGAGACCCTGCGTGCCCGAGTGGGCATGGTGTTCCAGCACTTCAATCTGTTCCCGGATCATACGGCGCGCGAGAACATCCTGCTCTCGCTCACCAAGATCAAGGGGCTTGCGCGCGCCGAGGCCCGCGCCATCGCCGATGCGCGCCTCGCCGAGGTGGGCCTGCAGGGGCGCGGGGATCACCGCCCGTCCAGCCTGTCGGGCGGCCAGCAACAGCGCGTGGCGATTGCCCGTGCATTGGCCATGGATCCCGAAGTGGTTCTATTCGACGAGGTGACCAGCGCGCTCGACCCGGAACTGGTGAAGGGTGTCCTCAACCTCATGGCCGATCTCGGACGGCGTGGCATGACCATGGTCGTGGTCACACACGAGATGGGCTTTGCGCGGCAGGTCGCTGACCAGATCGTTTTCATGGACGAGGGCAAGATCGTCGAATCCGGCACGCCCGACGCGCTTTTTGACAACCCCCGGACCGACCGGTTGAAGAAGTTCTTCGCCGAGGTCCTGTGACCCGAAAAACCTAAGGAAAACTCGATGAAAAACCTATCATGGGGCATTCTCGGCACTGCGGGCATCGCGCGCAAGGCGATGCTGCCCGCGCTGCGGGAGGCCAATGGCTGCTGCCTCACGGCCGTCGCATCGCGCGATATTGTCCGCGCCGAGGCAATGGCCGGCGATTTCGGCATCCCACGCGCCTACGGCAGCTACGAGGCGTTGCTCGCAGACCCCGAAATCGATGTGATCTACAATCCCCTGCCGAACCACCTGCACGTGCCCTTGACGATGCAGGCGTTGGCCGCCGGCAAGCACGTGTTGTGCGAAAAGCCCCTTGCCTTGACCCTGGCCGACGCCCACAAGGTCACCGCTGCGGCGAAATCCGCAGGGCGCGTAGTGGCCGAGGCATTCATGACTCGTCACCACCCGCAATGGCTTCGCGCCCACGAACTGCTGCGCGCAGGCCGGATCGGGCGGCTTACCGGGGTGCAAGCTCTGTTCAGCTACTGCAACGACGACCCGGCGAATGTTCGCAATCAGAAAGATATCGGCGGCGGCGGGCTTTATGATGTCGGGTGCTACGCGGTCGACACCGCGCGCTTCTTCTTCGGTGCCGAACCCGAGGCGGTCAGCTGCACCATAGACCTCGACCCTGACTTCGGCACCGATCGGCTGACCACCGGGGCCGCGCACTTTCCGGGTGGCGGTCAACTGAGTTTCACCGTCTCGACCCAATCCGCACTGGTCCAGCAGCTTACGTTGCTTGGAACCGAGGGCTACCTGGTGTTCGACGCGCCCTTCAACTGCCCTGCCGATCATGCGGCGCGGCTGACAATCGACAGCGGCGCCGACCTGCTCGGCAGCGGGCGCGAACTGCTGACCTGCACGCCCGCCGACCAGTATCGCCTGCAGGCAGAGAGCTTTGTACGAGAAGTTCAACAGAACCGGACCGCGCCCGCCACCACCGGGGACATCCTGGGGAACGCCGCGGTGCTCGAGGCACTGACCCGCGCCGCGCAAAGCCACCGCTGGGAAGCCATTACAACGACAACGGGACAAGCAGGAGACTGACATGCAGTGCCCCAAGCCTTCCATTTCCACCGCGCTGATCATCGGCGGCGGCATCTTCGGCGTCTCGACCGCTGCACAGCTCAGTCGCATGGGCGTGCAGGTCACTCTGATCAATGACGGCCCGCTCGGCAACGGTGCCTCCGGGCGGTCGCTGGCCTGGCTCAACACAGCGCGCCGCCGGTCGCTGCCTTACCACCGCCTCCGCCAGGCCGGGATCGAGCGCTATCGCGTTCTGGCTGACCGCAACCCCGGTGCCCCCTGGCTGTGTTTCGCCGGCGGCCTCACCTGGGACGCCGAGGGTGACAGCAACGAGATTGCGGATGTTCACCGCCATGAACGCGAACTGGGATATCCCTCGGAACTGTTGTCGGGCGCGGAAGTCAGTGCGCGGATCGATGGGGTCGATGGCAGCCGCGTGACAAGCGCCGGGGCGATCTTCAACGGCAACGAAGGCTGGGTAGACCTGCCTTCGCTGATCGACCAGCTCGCCTTCGAGGTCACGGACACGGGCGGCACCTTCGTCACCGATGCAGGACCGGCCGATCTGGTTGTGAAAGACGGTCGCTGCACCGGCGCGATCTGTGCGGATGGCCGCAGCTTTACCGCCGACAAGGTATTGCTGGCCACCGGTCCCGCGGTTCCAGCCATGGTGGCCGAACAAGGCATTACCATCGGCGACGACACGCCTGTGGCGCTGCTCGTCGAGACCTACCCGGTCGCGCATCCGCTCCGCACCGTCCTCAACACCCCGCGCGTTGCCATCCGTCCGACACCTGATGGGGCCTTCTTCCTCGATTCCGGCTGGTCCGAGGAAGAAGTGGTCGTGAACGGGGACGGCAGTTACCAGGCGCTGGAGTCGACCGTTTCAGGGTTGATCGACGAGGCTCGCAAGGTTCTGTCCTACGCGCCTGACTTGAAGGTCAAGGCCGTGCATCTGGGTCCCAAGCCGATCCCTGGAGATGGCGAGCCGGTATTCGGCGAGCTGCAAGAGCTGCCGGGTTGTTTCGTGGCATTCTCGCACAGTGGGGCTACGCTCGGACTGCTCGCAGGTGAATTGCTAGCGGAAGAAATGGCACTTGGACTGCGCCACCCGCTGTTCGATCCGTTCCGTCCCGAGCGCTTCGCAAACTGAGCCGTCAAGCTGCACCGACCACAGTGGTCGCGATCCAGATCGCGGCCACCGATTCCCGGACAATCAGGCCTGTGAAAACGACACGTTTCGGTGGCGCACCCTGTCACGGTAATCACGGGTGCCATTGAAGCGCCCGTTCAACCGGCAGATCGTCGACGGTGTGCAGGATCCGAGCAAGCCACCGCCAGATCCGAACGGCGCAATCACTCACATTCAAAGAAAACCGGAAAACTTTGGGCCGGGACAAATCACCGATATTGGGCATGTCGGCGCGAACCGTCCGGCTGCTGCAACGGCACGCTTGCCGCCCGGCGGGGGCTTTGAATTTCATGGTGACAGCCAAGCGATTTGCCTCGAAGGCCTCGGACCGAGTTGGTTTCTGGCATTCCCCAACAGGATCCGGCACCGGCGGTGATCACAACCAAGAGCCATGAAGCGTTTGTCTATGTGGCCTGGCGAATGGTTGGCAAGAGATCCCCTAAAGAACCTTGCATTTCAACGGTTTGAACGATGTCCGCCGGGTTGTCGGCTGATCTCGCTGCACCAATCAGCGGAACAACCCACATGACTCTCATGCCGCATGTCCGACGACCTTTCGCTCAACGGAGTTGACCAGCCGCCTCCTCGATTTTGCCACGCGCGTAGCGAACCCTCGCTGACAAGCGGCGACCGCGACGCATGACGAGCCAGAGGTCGTGCCAGCGGCGCTTGGGAAGCTGATATACGACAAGGCCTGCCTTGTCGGTGAAAGCTTCCACGCCGCTTCTGGGTAAGAGCGTGTAGCCAACCCCCTTGGCCACGGGGGCAGGGATCTGGCCGATCTGGTTAACATAACCGCGCAGGTTCAATTGGTCGGCCCCAGGATAGTCTTCCGGGAAATTCAGTCGCAGCAAGTCATCCGCATAAGTGTAACCGTCGGGATGTGCGATAAAGCCGCAAGCCTCGAGATCGTCGAAAGATACAGGTTTGTCGGTCGCATCCGCTGGCAGAACAAGGCACAGCTCTTCGCGTCCAAGATGTTTGGCCTCCAGTCTCGGGTGGTCGGGGTCAGCGCCCAGCACGCCTAGGTCGAAGCGTCCTTCCAGCAACCCTGCCAGAATTTCGGCCTGCGGCGTTGCCTCGAGGTGCACATTCAGTTCTGGTGCAACGCGCATCCACGGCAGCAGAAACGGATAGAGATGCATCGCAAAGCTGCCCGAACAAGCGATGTGAACTGCCCCCGCGTCCCTGTCGTCTGCCTCGATAGCGTCGCGCAGGCGTTTCTCTTCGGTGCGGCGCGATAGACCAAGCGCGAAGATTGCCTCGCCCGCCGGCGAAAGCGTGAAACCCTTACCCTGCCGAGTTATCAGGCCCTGTCCGACCTGCTGCTCGAGCTTTCTGAGATGTTGGCTAACTCCCGGTTGGGTCATGTTCAGACGTTTTGCAGTTTGGGTAAAATGCCCGGTTTCGCAAAGCGTCGTGAAGGTATCGAGCCAAGTGGAATTCAGCATCTTTTGATAACGTCACATTTGTATTTTCATGACAATTGATAATTTCACAAAACGACATGCGCAATCCATATCGGTAAAAACGCAACATCCTTGGATATATGAGATGAACCAGACACCCCGCAGCTTTTCCCATATCGGCCTGTCCGTTCCCGACCTCGACGCCGCCGTGAAGTTCTACTCCGACGTTCTCGGCTTTTACGTCGTGATGACACCATCCGAGGTCGTAGAGGACGACAGCGCGATCAGCGCCATGTGCACGGATGTGTTCGGCCCAGGATGGGGTTCACTCAGGATCGCGCACCTGTCAACGGCCGACGGTATCGGGATCGAGATCTTCGAGTTTCCCGGAAATTACGCGCCCGAAGACAAACTGGAGCATAAGCGTCACGGAACCTTTCACTTCGCTGTGCAAGACCCGGATGTCGAAGGTCTGACCCGACGCATCGTCGAAGCCGGCGGGCGTCAGAGGATGCCGATACGCGCGTACTTTCCCGGCACAAAGCCCTACCGGATGGTCTATGTCGAAGACCCGTTCGGAATCGTTTTCGAGCTTTACAGCCACAGCTACGAACTCACCTATTCCACTGGCGCTTACGAATAGCTGTGAACCGCTCCGGGATTTCCGGAGCGGTTCAAATCTTCTCCTCGGCCTATCTCGCGGAGGTCGTGAGCGGAGGTCTGCAAGGTCTGCACAAGGGACAAGGGACAAGGGACAAGGGACAAGGCGAAGCCGCACGCGCCCTTGGCATTCCCTACTGGAAAATGGTCTGACACTTCATCCCGCCACAGGCGATCCAGAACGTGATCCCGTCTGCTAACCGACCTGTCAAAATTTACCGACATAAACAAAAAAAATACGGCAACGCGCTTCAAGCCTCTATCCCTGCAAGCGCCGGCGATGAAGTCTCGGCACTCCCCAAGGGGCAGTTGCGGAAGTTGAAGCGGTGATTGCCATTTGATCCGGGCAGAGGCCGGAGAGTGCCCAAATCGTGTGTGGCGGCTTGGTCCTCACAAGGGCGCGCTGTCCTGATCTCAGCCGAGCCCGCCCCCCCCCCTCGAATACAGAAGCTCACTAAAAAAGGGTAGCTTGAATTGCGACACCGGGCGCATGAAGGCCATTGGGTGACAGTGTGAAAATCTCGAAACCCTCGGATGTCACGCCGATCAAATGTTCAAACTGCGCTCAAAGCGATCTGTCCCGTGTCACCGCGATCCAATCGTCTGCGAGCATTTTGACATCTCCGCGCCCCAGGTTGACCATCGGCTCGACCGTAAAGATCATGCCCTCCCGCAGCTCAGGGCCGGTTCCGGGTCGGCCGAAGTTCAGGATATTGGGAGAGTCGTGAAAGACCTAACCAATGCCATGACCGCAAAAATCGCGCACCACCGAGCAGCGTTGCGACTGCGCATAGCTCTGGATAGCATGGCAAATATCCCCCAATCGCGCGCCGGGCTTTATGGCCCTTATGCCCTGCATCATCGCCTCATGGGCAATCCCGATAAGGCGTTCCGCCGCGCGTTTCGGCTTTGCCACCGCGTACATGCGACTTGAAGCGCCATACCACCCGTCATGAATCAGCGTGACATCAACATTGGCGATATCGCCGTCGCGCAGCTTCTTCTCGTTTGGAGATCCGTGGCAGACCACATGGTTTACCGATGTGCAGCAGGCGTATTGATAACCCTTGCAGCTCAGGGTCGCAGGTTTGGCGGCATAGTTGGCTGCGAAGTCGGCCACGTAGGCGTCGATTTCTGATAGCGCAATGCCGACGCGGACAAGATCGCAGACCCTGTCAAAGCATCTGGCCGTCAACACTTCTGCCCGGTGCATCCCCTCAAAGGCGTCCGGCCCGTAAAGCTTGATGGCTTCGGTTCTGCGGGCGCCCTTCGCATTCGGGGCGACTGGCACGTTGAGGTAGCTGTCCATGATGGTTTCCCGGTGTTCCAATGCGGGATAGCAGAGGTCGCGATTGATCGATTGTCACTTCTGGTTTATACGAATCATATATAAAACGTATATCATTAGCCAGGAGGGCGTCGATGGGGATCGTGAAGATTGGAGATGATCTGCATGAGGAGCTGCGCAAATCGAGCGCCGTCATGTGCCGGTCGATCAACGCACAGGCCGAGTTCTGGATGAAGGTCGGGATGCTGGCCGAGACCAACCCGACGCTGCCCTTTACTCAGATCATGGCGCAGCAACTTCAAGAGGCCGATGTGCAAACGCCGGTCATCGGCGCGGCCTAAGCACCTGGCGGCGTCGGCCTATCCATCGCTCATCTTGGTGAAGGCGCCCGGCGACAGGCCCTCGTGCCGGGTGAAGGCCAGCCCGAAGGCACTGGCGGAACCGTAGCCGACCCTCTGGGCAATCTCGGAATTGGTCAGATTGCCTTGCTTCAGCAGCGTCTTGGCGACAGCCATGCGCCAGTCAGTCGCGTACTCCATCGGCGCACGGCCAAGCTGCTTGCGGAACCGCTCGAAAAAGCCGGAACGGGACAGGCCCGCCGCCCGCGCCATGGCCTCAACCGACAGGGCGCTGCCCATCTCTGCGTGGATCTGTTGCAAGGCGCCGGCCAGCTTCGGATCCGACAATCCGCGGAGAAGCCCCGGCGGCAGAGCCCCCGCCGGACCGGAACGCAGGGCCTCGATAAGCAGCACCTCCAGCAACCGCTCCAGGACCATCTCGCGCCCGGGCCTGTTCGCGCGGGTTTCCTCATGGATGGTCGGCACCAAGGCGATCAGGCGGTCCTGGCCCGAGACATGGATCAGATCCGGCAGAAGTGAGACGAGCAAATCGCTTGCCGGGGTGTCGAACCGGCAATGCCCGACGAGGGCACGCATATCGACCGGGGCCTCCGGCTTCCCCAGCCGGAACCGCCCAGGGACGGTTTCCAAGGGCCGACGCGGCACATGGGGCGGTGGGGGCACCGCGCTGGTCATGGTAAAGCCCTGCATGTGGGGAATGAGCACGAAATCCCCGGCCCTCAGCCCAAGCGTATCCCGCCCCTTGACGGTCAGGTCACACTGACCTTCGACCACAGCGCAATAAAAGGGGCTGGCCATGTCGCGCCGCTCCACCAACCATTGCCCGCCGCCCTCGACCATCTTGGAAATGGAGACGGAAGGCTTCAACAGGGTGACGACGCTGGAGAGGGGATCGGGCGGGGTATCGAGCATGGTTTGGACATTTGATATAGAATACCGGATCTATGAATATAGATAGAACGAAATCGGGCGTCTAGATCCGTCTTATCAAAGACAAGGAGATATCCCATGCCCCGTATGTCCAAAGCCTTCAATCCGTGACCGAGAAAACCGAGATAAGCGATGTCGCGCAGGCGGTCCGGCGCGCCGTGACCGATGAGATCACGCCGATGATGCTGCCCGCAGGGGCGGATGCGGAGCGCTGGTTCCGCGAAGAGGGCCTGCCCCTGCCGGGCCGCCCCGCCGCTGCAGGCACCACTCGATGAACCGGCTGATCACGACCGCCCGCGCCCTGCCCACGCCCGAGCCGGAGCTGACCGTCGCCTATACGCCGATCCGGCTGGAGATGCCGGACCGCCCGCCGCTGGCGCTGCGCCTGACGGCCCCCGCGGTCGGGGACGCCCTGCCTATCGTGGTGCTGTCCCATGGCTATGGCCCCTCGAATGTCATCCCATCCAAGGATGGCTATGCCCCGCTTGCACAATTCTGGGCGGAACGGGGGATCGCCGTCATTCAACCGACCCATGCCAGCTCCCGTGTGGGCGGGCTGGATCCGGACCTGCCGGACGGCCCGCTCTACTGGCGCGAGCGCGTCGCGGAGATACGCGCGATCCTTGACCAGTTGGCCGAGGTGGAGCGGCAGGCCCCGGCGGTCACCGGGCGGCTGGACCACGACCGGATTGCCGTGGCCGGTCATTCCTTCGGCGGTCATACCTGCGCCTTGCTGCTTGGCGCGCGCTTCGAGGGAAAAAGCTATGCCGATCCGCGTATTTGTGCCGGTGTTCTGCTAGCCGCCCCCGGCCGGGGCGGTACGGACCTGACGCCTGAACATGCCACGCGCTATCCCTTCTTTGACGTGGATTTCACTCACCTGCACAGCCCGACGCTGGTCGTCTGTGGCGCCGATGATACACCACATTTCACGCATCGAGGCCCGGAATGGCACGCAGATGCGTTTCATGACGCGCCGGGCGGCGAGGCCTTGTTGACGATCAGCGGCGTCGGTCACGGGTTGGGCGGGATCGCGGGTTGGGACGCGCGCGAAACCGACAGGGAAGACCCCGACGCGTTGGAGGCCACACGGCGGCTGAGCCTTGCCTGGCTCAGAACGCGATTGTCGATCGATGATACCGCATGGCCGCAGAGCCAAGTCGCACTCGAACAAAATGCGCCTTCGATTGCGAAAATTGCGCTCGCCCGCTAGCTGGTTTCACCCGCCGGGGGCGGCGCTGTTTTCAGAACGCCGGAGGCCAGACACTCGAACGCCGCGAGGGCCTTGGGCAATGTTGCGGGGGCATCCTCGCTAGCGGCGACCCAAACAGCCGCATTCAACGCGACACCGTTCAAGAGACGCGCCAGCGCTTCGATATCGACCGGCTTGATCAGCCCTTCGGCCTCCAGCGCAAGGAGCGTTTCAATCGTCGCCTGCAGGCAGCGATTTTGGCTGGGCCATTGGGCGGGATCTCCTAAAACAGCCGGACCATCCAACAGCACGATCCGCTGAACCTCGGGCTCCAACGCCATCTCGATATAGGCCGCCCCCTCGGCCAGCAGGCCGGCCCAGCCTCCGCCGGCTTCTTGCCCCGCTGCCTGCGCCTTCGTGGCCATTGCCGTGTCGATCTGGTCAACCACCGCCGCCATCAGGCCTCGCTTGTCCCCGAAATTGTGATAAAGCGCCCCGCGCGTTAGGCCGGCCTGCGCGGTCAATTCGTCCATCGACGCCGCCGCAAACCCCTTATCGGCAAAGGCCTTGCGCCCCGCCGCGATAAGCTTCCTGCGGGTCTCCTCCATCTTTTCTGCCCGGTTCTGACTTGCCATAATTGCCTCTTTCCCTCGCATACGAAACGTATGCGAATTGACATACGAAGTGTATGTGGATTAATTCACATACGTACCGTATATAAGTGCGGTGCAGAATTCCACGTCTGACATACGAGGTCCACATGGCGCCCGCTCACGAAGCTATCTTCCCCGCCAACCGCCACGCGCTCTACGAAACGCATGGATATTCCGCGGCGATCAAATCCGGCGATCTGGTCTTTGTCTCCGGTCAGGTCGGCAGCCGCGAAGACGGCTCACCCGAGCCTGATTTCAGAAAACAGGTCGAATTGGCGTTCGACAACCTGAAGGCCGTCCTAGACGCCGCCGGTTGCAGCACCGACGACATCATCGACGTGACGACCTTTCACACCGATCCGGAAAGCCAGTTCGCGGACATCATGGCGGTCAAGGCGCAGGTTTTTGAGCAGGCCCCCTACCCCAACTGGACCGCGCTCGGTGTGAATTGGCTTGCCGGGTTTGATTTCGAGATCAAGGTGATTGCCCGCGCTCCGCTCGCTTGATCGGTTAACTTGCCTTCCGCCGCCTAGTCCGCCCGCGATGGGAGGCCCCCACGTAACTTACTCTGCTGATCAGGCGATAGGGAGAACGTCGTCTGCCCACCGATTTCGGATCTCACCTTTGCGATGCTCATCTGGTCAGCCCATGCATCCCGGCCTCATTTCGTTGTCGTATCGCCCCCACAATCCGTTATCATCCGCAGGAGACATCCTGCGCTCTGAAAGCCGCAACTGGCATCGCGGGATTAGCTTAGGTTTTCGTGGCCATACCGTGATGAGACATGTGGACAATCGCCCGGATTAGTCATGTTGAGGAATTGAAGGATGCGGTTCGCGATGCCGGTCTGGAGGCGGTGCAATTGTCCAAAGGTGCGCTGCACGGCGGGCTGGCTTTTGCGCAGGATCGAGGGGTGGTATTCTCCAGCGGTCTCATAAATGGTCGCGTGGCACTGCGGGGCACGCTGTCTCCTGATCTGGTGACCTTCGGGGTGGCATTGCGTGTCGGATCGGGATCACGGCATTGGGGCCATGCGATCGGTCCGAACTTCATGGGGCTGTTTCAGCCAGGAGACGAACATGACGCCGTATATGGGCCGGGTTCACTTTATCTGGCGGCGTCGATCAGTCATGAAACGCTGCACGCACTTGCCGAGGCGCAGGAATTCGTCATCAACAAGATCACACTTGGGGGCACCGGGATACACCCCGAGCGTTTTCCAGACAAGGCGGGGGCAGTTCTGGCGCGGCAGCTAGGGGCCATACATGCAGGAACCAGTTGCGAAATGGCTGGTTTGCGCGACAATCTTCTAGCGCCGTTTCTACCGTATTTCTCGCGCCCTGCCCGCCGCCTGGCCGGGCCGCGGCGCTTGTGTCGTCAGGCGATCATCTTGCGCCGCGCGCGGGATTTTATCCACGCTCATATCTATTGCCAGATAAGCATCGAGGATATCGCCCGTGCCGCCGAGACAACGCCAAGAACACTTTACCGGACGTTTGGCGAACAATTGGATGACACACCCCTGAGTTATCTCCATCGCCTTCGACTTCATCACATACGCGAAGATCTTCTTTCAGGTGGCAACGACACGGATGCCATTTCCAGGATTCACCGGCGCTGGGGCTTTGCCGAACCCGGCCGGGCGTCAGGCATGTATTTCAAACTGTTCGGCGAGTTGCCTTCTGCGACGCGCCAGAGGCGCAATTCTGACGTCAGATCCGTGAACTCGTCTAATTAGGCTATTTTGGCAGAATCTGCATATGCCACCCCTTTACCCAAGCGATAATTTCGTCTGGAATGCCGGCGAGGTTTAACCACGTAAACTATTCTTTTTGCGTGCCACGCAATCGTTACATGTCAGGGGGAACATGATGCTGCACGGCTTCGAAGGAATCTCGTTTCGCAATCAGATTTACCCGAAAGCAGGCGTGCGCCCGTCCCCAGGCGTGACGGCCTTGCCCGCCGGCATTCCCGCCGCTTGCTGGTTGGTCGAATCCCGGAGGTATTTCGAAATTGAAGCAGGCTCCGGGCTAGAAGGGTTTAAGCAATGGCTACGCTGACATTTCCCGTGGATGCGATCGCCACGGGAAACAATACCGGTGGCGGGCTGGAAGTAACCTCGCTGCCGATCGAAACGTTTCTTGAGAACCAGGGCGTCACGGACACGTCCAACGCGGTTTTCATTGTCGAATTCGACGATACCGATCTGCAATATTCCGACGTTACC
>NZ_JAQBIE010000031.1 GCF_028294535.1 Paracoccus onchidii
CTCGGTGATCTGCGCGACCGCGTCACGCTTGAACTCGGCGCTGAAATTGCCTTTGCCCATCTCGGCCTCCTTGCCTCAAAATTAGGGAAGAAGGCGTCTACGAATCTAGGGGCTATTCATTTTGAGGTAGAGTCCGTCCCAACGAAGGAGACGGACAGAATGAAGAGATCAAGGTTCAGCGAAGAGCAGATCATCGCGATCCTGAAGCAGCAGGAAAGCGGTGTAGCGACAGCGGAAGTGTGCCGCGAGCACGGGATCAGTTCGGCGACGTTCTACAAGTGGAAGGCGAAGTTCGGCGGGCTCGAAGTGTCGGATGCCCGCAGGCTGAAGGCGCTCGAGGATGAGAACGCAAAGCTGAAGAGGCTGTTGGCCGAGCAGATGCTGGACAACGCGATGCTGCGAGACGTTGCATCAAAAAAATGGTGACGCCCGCGGCCAGGCGGGAGGCCGTGGCACATCTGTGCGAAGCGCATCAGGTGAGCCAGCGGCGGGCGTGTGCTGCCCTTGGAACCGATCGGTCGAGCGTGCGCTATCGCAGCGTGCGACCCGACGATACCGACTTGCGTCAAGCAATGAAGGCCGTGGCGGCAGAGCGCCGTCGGTTCGGCTATCGGCGCGTGCATGTGATGCTGGAACGGCAGGGCTGGCAGCGCACAATACCGGAGGGCAGCTGGCTGGCACGCATGTTGGCGCGCAAGCCCTGGATGCTGGTCGCGATCGCACTGGCCAACAAGATGGCGCGGCAGATCTGGGCGATGCTGACGACGGACGAGGATTACAGGGATCCGGCGCTGGCAGGCGCGGCATGATGCTCATGTCAAACCGGCAGTGACGGTGCGAGGGGGTGTCAGAAGACGATGATCTGAATGGGCAAAATGATCGAACAGATCCGGATTGGGAAAACCAGCAGGCTGCTGCGAGCCTGAGGGCTCGTTCTTCAGATGTGGACCCGATCCGCTGATCATCATCCCGGCCCACGGCTTCTGGAAATGCCGCACACTGAGGCCTGACAGAAGTTCGCACTCGATCACATGCTCGAACGGTCAAAAATTTCTTGCACTACGGGCGGCAACCACAGAAGCAGCCTGCTAGGGCCTGTCTCTTGGGGACCCCGAAACACTGCCCTGTCAATCTTCCTAAGATTAGTGGTGTTCAAAAGTAGAATTTTCTCGGCAAGATATCTGAGGAGATTTACGATGAAGAACGGACGATACAGCGACGCACAGATCATGGCGGTGTTGAAGCAGGTAGAGCTTGTTGCCGAAATCGGTGCTTGCATGACCTCCCTTTCCCTCGGACTGACCCCAGATTTTGGGCAGAGCGGCGCATACATCGAAGGATGGCTTAAAGCCCTGCGGGACGACAAGAAGTTCATTTTCAGCGCCGCCAGCGCGGCACAGAAGGCGGTGGACTACACCACTGCCCTCGCCAACATTCAACATCGGGAATCCTCGACCCCAAAGGACGAGCTAGGTTGCTACAGGGAAAGGATATGTTGCCGATGAATACATGACGCCAAGCGCGTGGCTCAGTACATCGCGGCAGAAGTCGGCCCGTGTCGGAATGATCTCTCCGGTTTCAGGGTCGATCTTTTGCTGTTCTATCCCGTCCGCTTCGTGGCTCTCGTCCAGGATCATCACAGCATTGCTGGCAAGCGAACGCATGGCGGTTTGGCGATAGGTCGCCTGCCGTGAACTGGCCATACAGGGCGGCCCGAGCGGAGGCTTGCGACCATCTCGGGGTCAGACCAAATCGAAAGTGATCCGCGCTGTTTCAGCGATCACGCTGGATTCACGCGGTGAATCCCCAAGCCGATTTGTGCAACGAGGCCGCGCCGCGCGTTCTTGCAGGACGCAAGCACGACCCTAGCTGGCTTGAGCCAGGGCCTCCTGGCGTTTCCTCAGCATGTTGATCTGACGGTATTCCGGCTGGCCGGTCACCTCTTGTCCGGCCCAGGGGGGCTTGGGAAAGTCGATGTCTTCGGAGGGCAGTTCGACCTCGGCCAGAATGATGCCATCCAATATGCCGCGATATTCATCCACGATCCATTCAAACCCGCCATAGGGGACGTGGTATCGGGTTTTTTCCATCACACCGCTTGGACAGTGCGCGTCCAGCATGGCCAGACCGTCGCTGTGAGGAATTTCATACTCGAATTCGTCTCGGGTTATGCCTTGGCGCGGTCCCTTGACGGTCAGCGTGGCGCGTTCGTTGTAAAAGCGGATGCGCACCTTGCGGCCACCCTCGAATGCGATCAGCCCGTCCCGAAGGTTGACCGCCTGCGAAACATGCTCTCGCCAACTGTCGTTGACGAGCAGAAACTTGCGTTCAATTTCCTTGGGCATTCGGCACTCGGGTTTTGATTGCAGTCGATGGTATGCGCGAAGCAGAGCGGGCGATATAGAGGTTTCTAGCAGAAGCTCCACCCCGGGTGTCGAGAAAATGCAGGCTCCGGCCCGCAGATCAGGTGTTTACATGAAAAATCGGCAGATTCTTGGTTTCCGTGGCGTCACCCCGAATTGCACCCTGTCGTTCACATCTCTGCGATGTTAACACTTGCAAATTCATATGAGGCTTTGTGGCCCGGGTTTGAAGCGCGCAAGGGGGCAGAATTGGCAAGGCACGATACGGTGGATTTCATGATCCTTGCGGATTCTCCACAGACATTATTCGCCGAACAGGTCGCCAAGCTGCAGCCACAGCTGGAAGAGGATGTAAAAACCGGTTTTGCGCTGCTGGACAATTTTGATGGCGATTTGCGCCAGTCGGGGCGGGCGTTGCTTTGGATGGGCGATGGGCTGTTGCTGTTGGATGATCGCGCAGCTTCTTTGTTTCAGGCGTTACCTGGCAATCAGCGGTTCGTGGCGGATTTACCTGACGGCCCTGTAAAAAACGCGCTTGCTGACCTGCCCGATCTGCGCTGTTTGCTGGAACTGACATCGGGCAGTCTGAGCCGCAGGAATGGCGCGCTGGTCGATGATGAAGGCAAGACCCGCACACGGTTCACCTTGCTGGAACTGCATGGCACCGACGGCAATGTCATGTTGGTCCAGACCGAAAAATTGCGCGGATATGAAAAGGCGCATGGCCAGTTACAGGCATATCTGCTTGCCGCAGCTGATGGCGGATCGGGGGCGACGGCGCACATCTATCATGCGCTTGTGCCTGATCATCTGCCCTATATCGCCAAACCCAAGACGGTCTTTGCACCAGATGAAAAAGCCGTCGTTGCCGCCACGCATGTCATCTCGGCCTATCTTGCCGTCGCGCAACGCAACGAAGAGGGGATCATCGCGGATCTGGATACCGAGTTTCTGCATGATTACCGCGTTGCCCTGCGCAAGATCCGCTCGGTTCTGAGTTTGTTCAGGGGTGTGTACTCTGACAGTCAGACCGTCGCGTTGAAGCGCAGCTTTTCCGAGCTGATGGCCCCGACCGGCCGCTTGCGTGACATCGATGTCTATCTGATGGAGCGCGACGACTACTATCGCCTGCTGCCTGAAAGCCTGCATGGCGGGCTGGAGGAAATGTTCGGCCGTTTTCAGAAAAGTCGCAAATCAGAGCTGCGAAAGCTGACCCGCCGTTTCGAAGGACAGGCATATGCGCGGCAGATGACATCCCTGCAGGCGCTGTTTTCCGATACCTCGCGCCTGCATATGGGGCCTGCGGCAGAACGGCCGGTGCATGAATATGCGCGCGAACTGATATGGAAACGTTATCGCAAGGTCTGCAAGATGGGGCGTGCGATCGACGACAACACGCCCGATGAGCTGGTGCATGAATTGCGGATCAACTGCAAGAAACTGCGTTACTTGATGGAATTTTTCGCACCGCTCTTTTCCAGAAAAGAGGTCAAGGCCAGGATCAATGACCTGAAGGGGTTGCAGGATAATCTGGGGCTGTTCAACGATTACTCGGTTCAACAGGTCGCCCTGCAAGAGGTATTGGATCGTGCCAAGATGTCCGATCGCGGCAAGAAACTGGACATGGCCAAAAGCGTTGGTGCCCTGATCGCGATTCTGCACCAGCGCCAGCTTGATGAACGCGCCCGCGTGACCCGCAGTTTTGCCGAATTCGACAGTGCCGCTGTTCAGGACAGTTTTCGAAATCAGTTTCAGAAGGTGACCGCCTGACATGAAAATCATTGCTTGCTATTCAAACAAGGGCGGGGTTGGCAAATCGGCGGCGGCGGTCAATCTGGCCCATGCGGCGGCCAGCGCCGGGGTCAATACCTTGCTGTGCGATCTGGATCCGCAAGGGGCTTCGGGGTTCTATTACCGGGTCAAGCCTTCGAAGAAGCTTCAGGATGACCGGTTCTTCACCGATGTGAAGAAATTCACCAATGCGATCAAGGCCAGTGACTATCCGAATCTCGACATCCTGCCCGCCAATATGAGCTATCGTGATTTCGACGTGTTCCTGTCGCGGATGAAGAACAGCCGCTCGCGATTGAAAAAGGCGTTGAAATCGGTGGATGCGGATTACGATCTGATCATCCTTGATTGCCCGCCCAACCTGTCGACCCTGTCAGAAAATGTCTTTCGCGCCGCCGATGCGATCCTTGTTCCCGTCGTCCCCACGACGCTTTCCGAACGGACATTCGAACAGATCACCGAGTTTTTCCGTGACGAAGGTCTGTCCGACAAGAAGCTGGTGCCGTTCTTTTCGATGGTGCAGCGCCAAAAGACCCTGCATGGCGAAACGATGGCGCGGATGCGCGAAACCTATGGCAAGCGGTTTCTGGATGCATTCATTCCGTTCACGACCGATATTGAACGGATGGGTGCCCATCGCGCACCGGTTGCAACCTATGCGGCACGCAAGACCGGCGGTCGCGCCTATGACGCGTTCTGGCAAGAGTTGTCATCCCGCCTGAAGTTGACATAGTGCGCCCGTCGACAAGGCCGTCGCGCGCGATCTAGAAGTCGAGCCCCAGATCGATCGTGCCGACCGAATGGGTCAACGCCCCCGATGAGATATAGTCGACGCCTGTCGCGGCGACTTCGGCAATGCGATCAAGGCGCATATTCCCCGAGGCTTCCAGGATCAGGCGTCCGCCGTTCATGGTCACTGCCTGTGTCAGCATCGGTGTCGACATATTGTCCAGCAACACGACATCCGCGCCGCCCTGATCCAGCACTTGCTGCAATTGATCCAGATCATCGACTTCGATCTCGACACGCATCATATGTGACGCGCGTTCCCTGACGGCTTGCAGGACCGACGCAATTCCTCCGGCGGCGGCAATGTGATTGTCCTTGATCAGAATCGCATCCGACAATGAAAAACGATGGCTAAAGCCGCCTCCATGCAGCACCGCCTGCTTTTCGACGAGGCGCAGGCCCGGGGTGGTCTTGCGCGTGCAGGTGATCCGGGTGGCGAAACCCTCGGTCCGGGCAACGAAATCGGCGGTCATCGTGGCGGTGCCACAAAGCCTGCCGAGGAAGTTCAGAGCAACACGTTCGCCCGAAAGGATCGAGGCGGCTTCGCCCTCGATCACGGCCAGTTCGTCCCCCGCAGCAAAGCTGTTGCCATCGTCAATCAGGATCCGGACGTGCAGCGATGGATCGACCAGGCCAAAGGCCAGCCGCGCAAGCTGCATTCCCGAAACCACGCCTGACTGTCGTGCGACGATCCGGGCGCGATATTGCGTGCCGGCCGCAATGACGGTGCGGGTCGTGATGTCGCCATTCGTGCCCAGATCTTCCAACAGCGCCGCGCGCACCAGCGGTTCAAGGATCATGTCGGGCAAAGGGGGCAGGGTGGTCATACATCCTCCGATAGCAGGGCATCGCGCATCGCAAGCGCGGTATCAAGTGTCATTCGGCTGCGGATTGCGGGGTTGATCTGGTCCGGGAAATCATCGCGGTAATGTGCGCCACGGCTTTCGCGCCGTTCCAGCGCGGCGGCGCAGATCAAGGTGGCGGTGGCGGTCATGTTCAGCAGGGTTTCACAATCGGACTGGCGGGATTCGATCCGGGCGATTTCGCGCAGGGCGTTGCGCAGACCGGTGCCATTGCGCACCACACCTGCGCCCGCCGTCATCACCTTCCGCAATTCCTGGACCAGATCGTCTTGGGCGGTCGGGCCGGGTTGCAAATCAGGCAGCACCACCGGCGGTTCGTCTTGTTCCGGTGCGGTGACGCTGTGCCTGATATCCAGCGCGCAGATGCGTCCAAAGACAAGCGCTTCCAGCAATCCGTTCGACGCCAGGCGATTGGCGCCATGCAACCCTGTCGAAGATGCCTCGCCACAGACCCAAAGCCCTTCGAGGCTGGCGCGTCCATTGGCCGCGACGGCGATTCCGCCCATGTGATAATGCGCTGCGGCGGCGACCGGGATCGGTTCGCGGACAGGATCGATGCCCGCGTTCAGGCAGGCATTGGCGACGGCGGGAAATTCTTCGATGATCCGTTGACCCAGACAGGCGCGTGTATCCAGCATCGGACGCTGACCTTGCCGCCATTGCGCATAGATCGCGCGCGCCACAACATCGCGGGGGGCCAGTTCCGCGTCGGGGTGAACATCGATCATAAAGCGTTCACCCGCGGCGTTGATCAAGTGTGCGCCTTCTCCGCGCAGGGCTTCGGTTGCCAATGGCGCCGGGTCAACGCCGCAATCAATTGCAGTCGGGTGAAATTGCACGAACTCGGCATCGGCGACAATCGCGCCGGCTCTTGCGGCCATGCCGATGACCTCGCCCCGGATACGCGGCGGATTGGTCGTGACGGCAAACAGCCCGCCCGAACCACCGCCCGCCAACAAGACCGCCGGCGCATCGATGGTCACCGTCTGTGATCCGTTGCTGCGGGCGATCCGAACGCCTTGGACGCGATTGGCCGATCGGATCAGGCCGGTGGCAACCACCCCCTCCAGAACCTGGATCGAGGATGTGGCGCCTGCCTGCGCAATCAGCGCGCGCATGATTTCCGCACCTGCCTGATCGCCGCGGACCCGAACCACGCGGGCAAAGCTGTGGGCGGCTTCGCGGGACAGGACGTAATCGCCGTTTTCGCGCCGATCAAAGGGTGTGCCAAGTCTGGTCAGGTCAAGGATATGGGTCCGCGCCTCTTCGGTCACCATCCTTGCGATGGCCGGGTCGACGCTGCCTGCACCGGCGCGCAATGTATCACGGGCATGTGCCTCGGCACTGTCGGCGCGATCCATCGCCGCCGCGACCCCGCCCTGCGCCCAGCCGGAACTTGCCCCTTGCCCCAGCGGATCGGGCGAGATCATCAGAACCGGGCGCGGTGCCAGCTTGAGCGCCGCATAAAGCGCAGCCAGACCTGCGCCCACGATCACGACGCGATTGGTGTTGATCATGTCCAACCTTGGTATGGCCTCAGGCGGCCAGTTTGCGGGACAGTTCGATCATGCGTTCGACAGCCTTGCGGGCATCGGCAGCGATTTCCGGATCGACCTCGACGGCCCCTGACATGCTGTGCAGGGACCACAGGATCTTTTCCAGAGTGATCTTTTTCATATAGGGGCACATGTTGCAGGGCCCCAGGAACTCGACCTCGGGATGTGCATCCGAGATATTGGACGCCATCGAACATTCGGTCACCAGCATCGCCTGAGCGGGGCGTTCACGCCCCACCCAATCCAGAATCCCGGCGGTCGAGCCCGCGAAATCAGCTTCGGCCACGACGTCCGGGGGGCATTCCGGATGTGCGATGATCTTCAGATCGGGATGCCAGCTGCGGAAATCGCGCAGATCCTGCGGGGTAAAGCGTTCATGAACGATACAGCGGCCATCCCACCAGACGACCCGTTTGTGGGGCACCTGCTTGGCAACATTCTGGGCCAGGTATTTGTCGGGCGTCATGATGACCGTATCACTATCCATGGCGCTGACGATCTGGGCCGCGTTGGCCGAGGTGCAGCAGATGTCGGACGCGGCTTTCACCTCGGCCGTGGTGTTCACATAGCTGACCACGGGCGCGCCGGGATATTGCGCGCGCATCTGGGCAATACCTTCTGCGGTAATGCTTTCCGCCAGCGAACAGCCGGCTTCCATGTCAGGCATCAGCACCGTCTTTTCCGGACTGAGAATTTTCGATGTCTCTGCCATGAAATGCACGCCGCACTGCACGATGACATCGGCCTCGACCCGTGTCGCCTCGATTGCCAGTGCAAGGCTGTCGCCGACCACATCGGCAATGCCGTGATAAATATCGGGCGTCATGTAGTTATGCGCCAGAATGACCGCATTGCGTTCGCGCTTTAGCCGATTGATCGCGGCAACATAGGGGGCTGCAACCGCCCAGTCGGGCAGAGGCACCACACGGTCCATGCGTGCGTGAATGTCGGACATGCTTTCGGCAAGCTCTAGCGACGGTTCAAGGTCATAATGGGCCTGCAATTCGTCGCGAATGGCCGTCAGATCTAGCAAAATCATGTCCTCCCATGGCGAACCGTGGCCCGGGGGCGGGCAACAATCCGGTTCTGGCTGTGCATGGCTGTTCAGCCATGGAGGCGGTTGTTACCGAAATCCTGACGTTCAGGCAATATTATGGCATGTTTGCGGGACGCTTTTCGTCGGTTTTGTCCGGATTATCGGTTCTTTCGCGCCTTTTGCCACGGTGCCCCATAGGCCAGCCATATCGCCGAAAGCCACCAAAGCGCCAATATCGCCCAGAAATCCGCCGCCAGTCGCCGCGGCAGACCCTGATCGGGTGGGTTCATCTGGAAGGCATCGCTCAGCACCGACAACAGCACACATGCCAGGAATGACCAAAGCCCGCCCCGACCGATCTGTTGCAGCCCGACGCCGAACCATGTGCGGGCCAGACGTTCAAGCGGCGTAGCCAACGGCACGGCGACCAGCCAGCTGGCTGCCACGATCGCCATATAGCGCGTGCCGTCCAGATGCCATTTGTTGATGCTGCCATAGACCTGTTTCAGCGCCTCGCGCAGGGGCAGGGCCGGTTCGCCTATCTTTGCGGCGATGACGATGGTTGTGCCAAACAGGAACATCCCCGAGGCCAGCACCGTGATCAGTCGCCGGTGGCGCAGCAGTACAGGCATGAAATCCTGCCGGAACAATCCCATGGCCACGCCGGTAAAAAAGAGCAACTGCCAGCCAAACGGGTTGAACAGCAATCCGCCCTTGTTGTGGTTGGGGATCATCGGGTTCAGAACCGGGGCGAACCACCACAACACCAGTGATCCCGCCGCAAAACTCAGTGGAAAGCGTTTCAGAACCGGGACAAGGATGGGTGAGGACGCGATCAGAACCACGTAGACTGCCAGAACATCCAGCAGGTTGGGTTGCAGCCACATCGTTGCCAGAACCCCCAGATAGCCTAGCGGATTTTCCAGAACCCAGACGGCATATTGGTTCCAGACGGCGGTATGTTTCATGCCAAGCGCCAGCAAACCGGCAGACAGCAGCGCCATGATGATACCGCCCAGAACCAGCGCCCGCCAGACTTCAAAGGCACGCCGCGCAAAGCGCCACTGCGCCTTGCGCAGCCCGTCGCGTCTTTCGACGCTTAGCCAGACCAGACCGACCAGGAAACCGGAGAGCAGGACGAACAATTCCGCCGCGTCAAAGATCGAGAAATTGGCCAAAGTCAGGCCGCGCAGGCCCGAGACCGGCATATGGTCCAGCATGATGCAGACCAGCGCATAGCCGCGCAGCATATCAAGGGCAATCAGACGATTCATTGAATTGGCTTACCTTCGCGACGCCCGTGATCAACCCGGCAGGCGGCTGAATTGTTCAAGCAGCGCCGAATCCGAGATCAGAGCGTCGGTTTCGTTGCGATCCAGAAAGCCAAGGGCCTCTGTCTGTGTTTCGGCATTCTCGATCTTGGCTGCCGCCGTGATGCGCGGCAGGCGCTGCGCGGCCGGCAACTGGGTCGGTGGCTGCAGCAGCGCGATATGGCGCGCCCGTGCCTTTGCATCGCGGCCAAGGAACAGGATCGCGTCAGCGCCGGTCAAGGCGCGGGGCAGCGCGCGTGCCGCGGCCGCCGCTTCGGACAGGATCGCGGGAGGCATGCGTTCCTCTGGCGTGACCAGCAGTCCGCGCATGCGCGCCCATCGCCCGAAAACCGGGCTGGCCGACAGTCGCGAGGTCAGTGGCGACAGGATCAATCCGGCCAGGATCGGTGAAAGCCAGATCAACTGCGCCGGCGAAAACCGCGCCAAAACGATCAAGGTCACCACGCCCAAAAGCACATGCGCCCAGTGGCGGCTAAGCACCAGCCCCCAGCCGGGCATCGTGCCAGCGCGGCTTTGGGCCTGCCAGCCGCTGTCGCGGCCGCGCAGAATGTCGATGATCTGGCGGGTCTGGATCAACATCTGAACCGGCGCGATCAGGGCTGACAGGAAAATCTCGAACAGGGCGCTGGCAAAGATCCGAACGGGACCGCCCGCCTCGTTGCCAAGGGGGCGTGTCCAGGCACGCAATGTCGCGATCAGTTTGGGCAACAACAGCAACGCCATCGCCGCAGTGAACAGCCACAGCATGCGTTTGGCGTCAAAGACCGGCCAATCGGGGAACAGCTGATAGGCGTTGGGGAAATATTCGGGCGTTGACAACAGAACCGTCGCCGAAAGGATCAAACCCACGAGGATCAGTGCCAGCCAGATCGGGCTCATCAGAAAACCCAGGATGCCGACTGCGAAATGCACCCGGCTGAACGCACGCGCGCCACGCATTGCCAGCAATCGGGTATGCTGCAAATTGCCCTGCGCCCAACGCCGTTCACGCGCGGCCATATCCAGCAATGTAGGGGGACATCCTTCATAGCTGCCGCGCAGATCGGCATCCAACCGCACCTTCCAGCCGGCCCGGCACAGTGCTGCGGCCTCGACGAAATCATGGCTGAGGATGGTGCCCCCAAAAGGCGGGCGCCCGCGCAGACGCGGCAGGCCACAAGCTGCGGCAAATGCGCTGATGCGGATGATGGCGTTATGGCCCCAATAGTTTCCCGTGTTCCCGGACCAGGCTGCAACCCCGCGTGCGATCATCGGGCCGTAAACCCGGCCGGCAAATTGGGTCAGGCGCGCAAAGATCGTTTCTCCGCCGACCAGAACCGGCATGGTCTGGATCAAGCCAAGATCCGGGTCGCCATTCATGCGGGCCGACAGATGGGCGATGGCATCGGCGGTCATGATGCTGTCGGCATCAAGCACCACCATCTGATCATAGCGCCCGCCCCAACGGCGCACGAATTCGGCGACATTGCCGGATTTACGGTCTTCGTTGCTGGTTCTGCGCCGATACCATATCGGCAGGGGCGAGGTCTCGCGCGCCGCAGCAATGGCAAGTGTTTCGTTGACGGCGATGGCGGGGTCGCGGCTGTCTGACAGCACAAATATCTCGGCACGGTCCGCAAGACCCTTGCGTGCCAGATCCCCGGCCAGCGCCGCCAGCAATCCAATGCTTTGCGTCGCATTTTCGTGATAGATCGGCATGACGACCGCGACGCGGGCCGTGTTCGGGCCATCGGGTGTCGTGATGCGAGGCACCAGCTGTCCGGCAAGCAGAGCACAGAACGAAAAACCGATCCATGCGAATGTCGGCACGAACAGCACCAGCAACGCCATCTGCATGGGCGTGGGTTTGTCGCCAAAAGCGGCGAACATCTGCCAAAGACCGATCAGGGCGATGGCCGCCGTGCCGCCAAATGTGATCAGCCGCGCCAGCCAGACCCGCCAGCAGTTTTGCGGGCGGGGACGATGCCTGGTGCAGGCCGCCGCGAAATCCTGCACGGGCATCGCCATCGGAGCCTCGGGCGGGACGGCACCGGTATGACGGGTCATGTTCTGATCGTCACTCATGCCGACCAGCGCGACAGCCATGTTTCACTTAGCGCTACGCCATCCTTGTCGATCAGCAGGGCCTGCAGATCGGCCAGTGTTGCGTCTCCGGGTTCGAATTCGAAGGCCAGCCGCAATACATTCTGGTCGCTCAGCGGTTTCAGATAGGCATGCACGATCCGCCCGGCCGAAGTCGTGACCTGCGATTGCGGCAATTCGTCCCTGAACAGGGACAGGTCGAAATCGATGATGAAGCTGCGCGTGGTTTCGACATTGATCGATCGGCCTGCACGAACCTGCCGGACCTTGGCCAAGGGGACGTCATTGGGCGGCAACGGCGCGAAGCTGAGGCGATAGCGGAATTCATGCCGCTCGTCCTTTTTCATCACCTCTTTGGGTAACCAGTAGCTGACGATATTGTCGTTGAACTCGTTCTCGACCGGAATTTCGATCAGGCGAACCTCGCCCGCGCCCCATTCGCCTTCGGGCTGTATCCAGGCCGAAGGGCGCTGATGATACATCGCCTCCGCATCCTGATAATCGGTGAAATGCCGATTGCGCTGGATCAATCCAAAACCACGGGGATTGTCGTCGACAAAGGACGAAATCTGCAACGCCTTGTGCGATGCGAGGCTGCGCCACAATGCCTGGCCGGCCCCGGTATGCATCTGCAAACCGTCGCTGTCGTGAACGGCGGGGCGGTAATCATCCACATTGCGGCGGCTGGCCGGGCTGAACCAGAACATGGAGGTCAATGGGGCAATGCCCGTATGTTGCAGGTCGACGCGCGGAAAGATTGCAACGCGCGTGCGCACCATCGTGACGGCCCCGGGATTGACATCGAATTGGAACGCCGCGGTCAGGGACTTGCTGTCCAGCAGGGCGTGAATCCGGACCCATTCCGATGTTTCGTCGGGTTCATGGACCCAGAAATCGGTGAACAGGGGAAATTCCTCGCCATCGGGGCTGCCGGTCTTGATCGCAAGGCCACGTGCCGACAGGCCATACAGCGTCCCGCGCGCGACGGCCCGGAAATAACTGGCGCCCTGAAAGACCAGAAATTCGTCCATCACGCCGGGGCGATTCAAGATCGTGCGCAGGCGAAAGCCCGACCAGCCCATGTCGCCCCTGGTTTCAAGATCGGCGCCATCGGGGAACTGGGACGGGTCGAATTCCAGCAGCTTCGGGTCAAACCCGAGTTTGACCGGCACGCCGTCGCGAACGATGCTGATATTGACCGGTTCGTAAAAGATCATGCCGGGCGGCAACAGATCCATCGCAAAGCGCTTGGTGCGGGTCAGCGGGTCGTTCTCGCCCTTGAAGCGGATACCCCGATACTGATCGTAGTTCAGATCGGCAAAGCTGCCTACCTGTTCCGCGACCGGCTGCTTGTAAACCGATTTCGCGCGTTCCGTTGCCAGTTCAGCAACGTCTTCAAAACCGAAAGGTGCGGGCGCCGGCGCACCCGGCTGATCGGTTTCGGCGGGGGCGCCTTCGGTTTGGCTCTGCGCTTTGACCGGCGTTGCAACGAAGGCACCGCCGGCAGCCGCCGCAGTGGCGGCATTGAGGAATTCACGACGCTTCATATCTGATGATCGATGCAAAAAAACTGTTTCCTTATAAATTTGCAGCGGCAGCCCAGCAAGCTGCATCGCTAACGCATCAGGGCGTCAATGGTTGTCCCAATGTTCACAATGTTGCGCGGATCGGCGGTTATACGCCTATTTTTCTATTGCCTTGCCAGCCACTCGGTCACAGGACGTCGCAAATTGGTCAGACCTGAATCGCGTGCCTCGTCAATGACCTTGCGCAGTTCCGAGATCGAGACCCGCCGGATCAGGTGCTTGACCGGACCGATCGAGGCGGGGCGCATCGACAATCGCCGGATTCCCAAGGCCGCCAGTGTTACGGCCTCGATTGGGCGACCTGCATCCTCGCCACAAAATGACAGCGGCACGCGCGCCTCTTCGCAACGCTCGACGATCTGGCCAAGCAAAGACAGGAAAGCGGTGTTCAGCGTGTCATAGCGCCGTCGCACACGTTCATTTTCGCGATCGGCCGCGAAGAAGAACTGTTTCAGGTCGTTGCCGCCGATCGAGACGAAATCGCACATCTCGAAGAACTTTCTGGGCGCAAAGGCTATCGAAGGTGTTTCAAGCATTGCGCCGACGCGGATGTCGCTTGGCATTTCATGGCCAAGCCGCTGTTCACGCGATAATTCCTGCATCAGGATGCGATAGGCGTCTTCATATTCGCTCATATCCGCGATGAAGGGGAACATCACATGCAGCGGTCGCCCGGCCGAGGCCCGGATCAGGGCCTGCAATTGCATCCGCAATACGCCGCGTTTGTCCAGCCCGACCCGAATGGCGCGCCAGCCCATTGCGGGATTCGGTTCGTCCTGGGGTTTCATATAGGGAAGAACCTTGTCCGAGCCGATATCGAGCGTGCGGAACATGACCGGTTTGCCCATCGCGCGATCCGTGACGTGGCGATACAGCTCGGCCAGTTCTCCGCGACGGGGGACATGGTTTCGGATCAGGAATTGCAGCTCGGTGCGGAACAGGCCGACACCTTCGGCCCCCGATCCTTCCAGAGATGGCAAATCCGCCATCAGACCGGCGTTCATATAGAGCTGCACCGTCGTGCCACAGATACCGGTCGCGGGAAGGTTGCGCAGGCTGGCATAACGGTTCTGCGCCTCGGCCTGCATGGCGATCTTGTCACGGAACGCGGTGGCAACGCTGTCTTCCGGGCGCAAATGCACCAGCCCCTGATCCCCGTCGACAAGGATCGGGTCGCCGTTCAGGGCCTCGGTCGTGATGCGGCTGGCATGAATCACCAGAGGGATCGCCAATGCCCGCGCGACGATGGCGGCATGGCTGCCGACCGAGCCTTCCTCAAGCACCACGCCCTTCAGTCGCCGTCCGTATTCCAGCAGCTCGGCCGGGCCGATGTTTCGCGCCACCAGAATGGGGCGGGCGGGCAGTTCGGCACCGGTATCGACGCCCTGACCGGTCAGAATGCGCAACAGGCGATTGGACAGGTCGTCCAGATCATGCAGCCGGTCGCGCAGATAGGGATCGGCCGCCATTTCCAGCCGCGAACGCGCGGCGGATTGTTCTTTTTCGACTGCGGCTTCGGCGGACAGCCCACGCTGGATATCTTCTTCCATCCGCTTGAGCCAGCTGCGCGAATGCGCAAACATCCGATAGGTTTCCAGAACCGCCGCATGATCTGAATCGCCAGCCAGATCAGGGGCGGAAACCATGGAATCTACCCGTTCGCGCAGCTTGTTCACGCCCTGATGCAGCCGCTCCAGTTCTTTTTCAGGGTCATCGCCGACGGGATTCGTGACCACGACACGCGGCTCGTGCAACCAGACCTGACCTTCGGCGGCACCTTCTTGTGCGGTGCTTCCGTGAATCATCAACGGAAAACGATGGGCCTGGGGCATGCTGTCCGAATTGCTGCTTTGAAACGCCCCCAATTCGGTCATTTCGGCCAGCACCATGGCGACCACTTCCAGTCCGTAAACTTCGTCTTCACTGAACTGGCGGGAATCGTTGCATTGCACGACCAGAACGCCCAGACGTTCCCCGACCCGCTGGATCGGAACCCCAAGAAAGCTTGGAAACACCTCTTCTCCGGTTTCCGCCATATAGCGAAAACCGGGCTCCGAGGGTGCATCGGCGGTATTCACATGGCGCCCTGAACGCGCAACGCGACCGACAAGGCCCTCGCCCAGACGCAGCCGGGTCTGGTGAACGGCCTCGGGGCGCAAGCCTTCGGTCGCGCAAAGCTCCAATGTCTCGGCGTCACGGAACAGGTAGATCGAACACACCTCGGTTCCCATCGAATCAGCGATATGATGGGTGATCTGGTCCAATCGATCCTGCCCGTCGCCTGCAGCGGCCAGAATTTCCTTCAGCCGCCGCAGCAGCTTGCGTGAGTCATTGTCTTTGCGGTCATGCATCGCGTGCCTGCCTTTGCTGTCGCGATGGCCCCGCGGGCCGTCTGCCGGAACTTGTGTCCTGTCCGGTTCAGGCGGCTTCGAGACCGAAGGCATCATGCAATGCCTGAACCGCCAGTTCCATATATTTGCGGTCGATCAGAACCGAAATCTTGATCTCGCTGGTGGCGATGACCTTGATGTTGATGTTTTCGGCAGCAAGTGCCTTGAACATCGTCGCGGCCACACCGGTGTGGCTGCGCATGCCGATGCCGACAACGCTGACCTTGGCGACGTCGGTGTCGACGACCAGTTCGTCATAGGCGATCTCGCCGCTGACCTTGGCTTCTTCCATGGCCTTCTTGGCGCGTTCGACCTGATTGATCGGAACCGAGAAGGTCATATCGGTCACCGAGCCGGGGTGATCATCATAATCCTTTTCGGAAATGTTCTGAACGATCATGTCGACATTCACACCGGCATCCGCCAGCGGCTGGAAGATCGCCGCCGAAATTCCCGGACGGTCCTCCACGGTCACAAGGGTGATCTTGGCCTCTTCGCGGGAATAGGCGACACCGTTGACGACTTTCGATTCCATGATTTCATCCTCATCGCAGACCAGCGTGCCAGAATTTTCATCGGTATCCTCGAACGAGGATAGCACGCGCAGCCGAACCTTGTAGCGCATCGCCAGCTCGACCGAGCGGGTTTGCAAGACCTTTGCGCCGAGGCTGGCAAGCTCCAGCATTTCCTCAAAGGCGATCTTTTTCAGTTTGCGCGCCTTGGTCGAGATGCGCGGATCGGTGGTGTAGACGCCGTCGACATCGGTATAGATGTCGCAACGCTCGGCCTCGAAGGCGGCGGCAAAGGCGACGGCGGTCGTGTCCGAGCCACCGCGCCCCAGGGTGGTGATGCGCCCGTCAGGCGCCAGGCCCTGGAAGCCGGCAACGACGGCGACCTTGAAGCCTTCGCCGAACTTCTGGTCCAGATTGGCGCGCGGAATATCGACGAAGCGAGCTGCGGAATGGGCGGCGGTGGTGTTGATGGGCACCTGCCATCCTTGCCAGCTGCGTGCTGGCACACCCATTTCCTGAAGCGTCAGGGCCATCAGGCCAGCGGTGACGTTTTCGCCCGAGCTGACGACAGCATCATATTCACGGGCGTCAAACAGCGGCGAGGTCTGCTCGACCCAGCCGACCAGTTCATTGGTTCGGCCGGACATGGCGCTGACAATGACGATGACGTCATAGCCGCGATCGACCTCGCGCTGCACCTTGGCGGCGGCGTTCTTGATCCGATCAAGATCAGCAACGGAAGTTCCGCCGAATTTCATCACCAGAAGCGGCATCGCAGGCCTCCAGCCAGAGGGTTGTCATTCGCGGGGCTTTTATGATCGACAAGCGGAAAGGGCAAGGGCGCAATGATATTGCCCAAACGGCGACCTGCTGGCGACCTGACGGCGCGTTGCGCATAGGTTCGGGTGAGGTCAGTTCGCCTTTTGACGCGGGATGAAGGGCAGGGGGGCGACCGGCACGCCTTCGTCCAGCAGTTTCCTGGCGTCTGCGGCACCCGCTTCGCCGTGGATCGCGCGGCTTGGGCTGCGGCCTTCGTGAATTGCGCGGGCTTCGTCGACGAATTTGTTGCCGACATAATCCGAGTTTGCCTCGATATGTTGTCGCAGCTTTTCGAGGGCGGCTTCGGCGGGGGTGTCGGTCTTGGACAGGTCGGGCGTTGCGGCGGTCGGCTGTTTTTTGCGTTCCTTGCCGACCGAGGGGGCCATCAGGGCCTTTGCGATTCTGGTCGATCCACATTGCGCACAGCTGATCTGGCCGGCCGCCAGCATTTTTTCAAAGCCGTCGGAGGACCGGAACCAGCCGTCAAATTCGTGATTGTTCTCGCAACGCAAATCGTATCGGATCATTACCCAATTCCCAACCGGATATGTCTCTATATCGTGTCAGTCGCGCTTGACCGCAAGGTCACGCAAGCGCGCAACCAATGCATCGGGGTCGCCGGCCCGGTCAACAAGCACCTGCCTTGCGCGACCGCCCATGTCGCGGGCGACGCCCGGATTCTGGCTCAGTTCGACAAGGGTGGCGGCAAGTGTCCCGGCCGTGACGTGCCGGGCTGCGCCGGCTTCTTGCAGGGCGCCATAGGCATCGATGAAATTGCTGATATGACCGCCATGCAGGATTGCGCAGCGATAGGCGGCTGGTTCCCATGGGGTATGACCGCCGTGATCGGCAAGGGATCCGCCGACCACGCAGATTCCGGCGCGGCGATACCAGCGATCCATTTCGCCAATCGTGTCGGCCAGAAGAATCGTTCCGCGTGTCGCGCCATCGGAACGGCGGTGCAGTTCCAGTCCGCGCGAACGGATCAGTTCTGCGACGTCATCGCCCCGTTGCGGGTGCCGGATGGCAAGGATCAGGCGCAGGTCAGGAAAAGCCGACCTTGCGGCCAGCCATGCATCGAGAATCAGGTCCTCTTCGCCCTCATGCGTCGATGCGGCGAGAATCACGTTGCCGCGATCTTCGCTGGCTTGTGGCGGAAAGATCGCGGCCGGGGTCAGCAGCTTGAGATCAAGGCGCGGGCACAGCGCCCTGGGCGGCAGCCCCAGCGCAAGCAGGCGCGATTCGCTGTAAGGGTCCTGGGCCGACACGAGGGTCAGCCGTTCCAGAACCGGGCGGATCAATCCGGGCAGGCGTGCCCATGATTTTGCCGAACGTTCGGACATGCGCGCGCCGATCATGGCCTGTGGAATGCCGCGTTGTGCCAGCATGCGGGAACGCAAGGGCCAGAACTCACCCTCCAATGTGATTTGCAGGTGTGGTTGCACAGCGTCCAGAAAGCGGCGCGTGGCCGCAGGGGTGTCAAGCGGTGCCAGATAGGCGGGCAGCCCCCACCCGGCGGCCAGCTCGCGGCCGGTTTCGCTGTTGGCGGTAATCACCACAGTGAATGCGGCGGCCAGCGCCTCGATCACAGGGCGTGCGGATGTCAGTTCCCCGACCGATGCGCCATGCACCCAGATTTCGCCGCGCTCTGGCGATACGCCGATACCCAGCCGCTGGCGCAATGCGGCGGATCCACCCAGCCTTGCGCGAATCTGAAGGCCTGTTTCTGCAAGTCGGGAAGAAAACGAATAAATCATCGCGACCTTTCAGTGGCTTTTGCTGACAAGGAAGGCCGCGCGAAGGGCCGCATCCGCACAGGATATCAGTAGAATCCCGGAGATAGGTTGTAAATGTTCTGGGGCGAGGCGTCGAAGAATATACCAAAATGTCAGCGCCGTTACACTGGGCGGTTCTTCGTGATTTTCTCTTGAAAGTGGCAGCCCGTAGGGGAATCGAACCCCTCTTTCCAGGTTGAAAACCTGGCGTCCTAACCGATAGACGAACGGGCCACTCTGTTGCGCTGCCAGTGTCTCTGGCGGCGTGGAGCGGTGTTTAGGCAAAGCCGTTGGTGGGCGCAAGAGGATTTTTTGCGCTTTCGGAAAAAAAATGAAACCGGCCTTGAATTGCGGGTCAACGTGCCGGTTGTTCGTGACGGCGACGCGGTTTCCGAGATGTTTTCGGGCGGCTTTGATTCCGAATCCTGCGAATCCGGTGTCGCGTTCCTAAATAGTGCAGGTGCCTGTATAGGGGACGCGATTGCGGGCGGCGGGACTCTGGTTCTTGCAGCGCCTGTGCGAGACGAGTAAACCGCTGGCCAAAACAAGGGACAACGCATGTCGATCACCGAAGACGAGGCCCGCAAGGTCGCGCATCTGGCGCGTATCGCCGTCAAGGACGAGGCGCTGCCTGCGCTGGCGCGCGAACTGAGCGGTATCCTGAATTTCATGGAACAGCTGAACGAAGTCGATGTCGAAGGCGTCGAGCCGATGACGGGCGTGACGCCGATGCGGCTGAAGCGCCGCGAGGATGTCGTGACCTCGGGCGGCTTTGCCGACAAGATTATGTCGAACGCGCCGGATGCGCGCGAAGGCTTTTTTGCCGTGCCTAAGGTGGTGGAATGAGCGATCTGAACAAATTGACCATTGCCGAGGCGCGTGATGCGTTGGCGGCGGGCAAGACCACTGCCGTCGAACTGACCGAAGCCTGTCTTGGCGCGATCGAGGCGTCTTCGGCGCTGAACGCCTTTGTTCACGGCACCGCGGACAAGGCGCGCGACATGGCCAAGGCCGCGGACGCGCGCATCAAGGCCGGTGAAGCGACCGCGATGACCGGCATTCCTGTCGGTATCAAGGACGTATTCTGCGTCAAGGGCGTTCCGAGCCAGGCCGCCAGCAAGATCCTTGACGGTTTCGTGCCCGAATATGAATCAACGGTCACGCAGAACCTGTGGAATGCCGGTGCAGTCATGCTGGGCAAGCTGAACCAGGATGAGTTCGCCATGGGTTCGACCAACGAGGCCAGCTGCTATGGCCCGGCCGTGAACCCTTGGCAGGGCGCGGATGGTCAAAAGCTGACGCCGGGCGGGTCGTCGGGTGGATCGGCTGCCGCCGTCGCCGCCGATCTTTGCCTTGGGGCGACCGGCACCGATACCGGCGGCTCGATCCGTCAGCCTGCCGCCTTCACCGGCACCGTCGGCCTGCGTCCGACCTATGGTCGTGTCAGCCGCTGGGGCGTGATCGCCTATGCCAGCTCGCTGGATCAGGCGGGCCCGATGACCAAGACCGTGCGCGACGCCGCGATCATGCTGGGCGCGATGGCCTCTGTCGATCCGCAGGATTCGACCAGTGCCGATCTGCCCGTGCCGGATTACGAATCGCTGCTGACCGGTGATATCCGCGGCAAGAAGATCGGCATTCCGCGCGAATACCGCATCGACGGCATGCCCGACGATATTGCCGCGTTGTGGGACAAGGGTGCCGACATGCTGCGCGACGCGGGCGCCGAGATCGTCGATATCAGCCTGCCGCACACGAAATACGCGCTGCCTGCCTATTACGTGATCGCCCCGGCCGAGGCCTCGTCGAACCTGGCACGCTATGACGGCGTGCGCTATGGCCGTCGCGCCAAGCTGGGCCAGGGGGACGGCATCGTAGAGATGTACGAAAAGACCCGCGCCGAAGGCTTTGGCCCCGAGGTGCAGCGCCGCATCATGATCGGCACCTATGTGCTGTCGGCGGGCTTCTACGACGCCTATTACAACCGCGCGCGCAAGGTGCGGGCGCTGATCAAGCGCGACTTCGACAATGCCTATGCCGACGGAATCGATGCGGTCCTTGCGCCGACAACGCCTTCGGCGGCTTTCCCGCTTGGGGCGATGGATCAGACTGATCCCGTCCAGATGTATCTGCAGGATGTGTTCACGGTGACGCTGAACCTGGCGGGTCTGCCGGGTGTGTCGGTGCCTGTCGGACAGGACAAGCAGGGCCTGCCGCTTGGCTTGCAGTTGATCGGGCGGCC
Source organism: Paracoccus onchidii (assembly GCF_028294535.1). Classification (GTDB taxonomy): domain Bacteria; phylum Pseudomonadota; class Alphaproteobacteria; order Rhodobacterales; family Rhodobacteraceae; genus Paracoccus; species Paracoccus onchidii. The sequence goes on from NZ_JAQBIE010000031.1 coordinate 21,136, forward strand.
TTTCGAAGAAGGAGAGTTGCTGAACCAGGCGATGGTGCTGGAACAGGCAGCAGGTTTTGTGGCCAAGCCTGATCGCTGGTGGTAGGTTTTTCGGAACTGCAGGCGAATTGATTGGATGACGAGGGTATGATGCGCGGCTGGTTGATGATTTCGGTGCTGGCGCTGGCCAGTTGTGGAGAGCAGCAGGGCTGGAATCCGAACTATATGTTCGAAGCGACCCGCTATGGTGAATACAAGCAACAGCGGGAAGTTGCGCTGACCACCAATCAACCCTCGGCGCAGGTCATTCCGCTTGCATTGCCCGCCGAATCGATGTCGCCCGAAGATATCGCGGGCCAATCACCTGTTCCGGTGCCCGTCGTGCCGGGGGTGGCGGTGGCAACGACTGCCGCTGCCGCAACCGCCGGAAACGCCCCGACCCGCATCGTGCCCGAATCCATGGTGGCCGGCACGCAGGGCGGGCCCTATCCGGGCTCGGTTCCGGTTTTGGTTCAATATGCTTACGGGGCTGACCATGCCGTCGGTCAGTCGATCTATGGCCGTGCTGGTGCGTCGACCGCGACGGCTATCCAGGTCTGTGGTACCTTTGATGACGCAGATGCCGCCCAGATCGCGTTTCTTGCCGCGGGCGGTCCGCGCAAGGATCCTCGCGGCATGGATCCGGATGGCGACGGATATGTCTGCGGCTGGGATCCGGAAAAATTCCGCCAAGCGCAACTTTGAACGATCGCTGCGTCAGTCCGAATTACGGCGACCGGCGGGGGCAGATACCTTCACTGGTCGTTTTGCATTACACCGCTATGCGGGATGCGACGTCAGCACGGGCGCGGCTATGCGATCCGCAGGCCGAGGTCAGCGCGCATTGGCTGATTGACGAGGCGGGCCGGGCCGAGGCGCTGGTCGCCGAAAAATATCGTGCGTGGCATGCGGGGGCGGGGTCCTGGAAAGGGCAGGGCGACGTCAACTCGCGCAGTATCGGTATCGAGATTGCCAACCCCGGAGATCGGCCATTTCCAGCCGCGCAGATGGATGCGTTGATCGTGTTGATGCGCGGCATCATGGCGCGTTGGTCCATTGGCCCCGAAGGTGTGATCGGGCATTCCGATATGGCCCCGGGGCGTAAATCCGATCCGGGGCCGCGATTCGACTGGCAACGTCTGGCCCGCGAAGGTCTGGCCCTGTGGCCGGACAGGCCGGCAGAAGGGGAGCTGGACGAGTCGCTGGATCTGATCGGCTATCCGCAATGTGATGCTGATGCACGCCTGGCGGCCTTTCGATTGCGCTTCCGTCCCTGGGCGCGTGGTCCGCGCCATCGCGATGACGTGCGTTGGGCTGCCGCCGTGGCCGCGCTGGTGACGCACGGCAGGCATTGACCTGCCCACTTTGTGGGGGCATATGCAGCCCATGCGGGGGGCTGGATGACCGCGCAGCCTTCGGGTCGCGAGGAAAGTCCGGACTCCATGAGGCGACGATGCCGGGTAACGCCCGGCGGGGGTAACCCCAGGGAAAGCGCCACAGAGAACAGACCGCCCGCGTTCGCGTGGGTAAGGGTGAAACGGTGGGGTAAGAGCCCACCGGAGGGCTGGCAACAGACCTCGCATGGCAAGCCCCATCGGGAGCAATGCCGAATAGGGACCGCGCGCGGAGCAATCCGCAGGGCCGCCTTGCCCCAGCAGGTCCGGGTAGGCAGCTAGAGCCGGTCGGCAACGGCCGGACCAGAGGAATGGTCATCCAGAGGGGGCAACCCCTTGGACAGAATCCGGCTTACAGGCCCCCCGCATGACCTCTTGCGTCGTCGAAAATCGCACCAGGTTTGATGCCGATGATATATGGGCAGAGGCCAGGCATAAGGCAGCGATACCCTTGGGTCGTGCGACAGCGGTGCTGGCAGTTACGCAGGGGGGCGTCGCGCAGGGCCAGGACGTCGCAGTGCAGGGCGCAAGCCAGAGATGGTCAGGCGGCGATCTGTGGCATCAGCGAGGTCAGGGGGCTGATGCCTGACGGGGATCGGTTCCTGACGATCCGCAGTGGCCCGCGTACCGGTCGCCGCAAAATTGGCGAGTTGTATAATGGTGGTCGCAAGAATTGGGCGGAGATTACAACCGAGTCCGCCGTGATGGACCAACCTGATGCCTGCGCCAATAACGGCCCGACCCGAAACCTGTCTGGCCGCAGTTTGGGTTGGGTGCATCGCGATTGGTTGCATTGGTTGCTGCCTTGAGCTGCGCGTTGGGTGCATAGCAGCATTTCAGCGGTGAAATTGCGGCTTTTTTCAGCGATTCGAGGTTGACTTCGGGCTGTTGCAAGCTAAAAGGCGGCTTCACACGGATTCTACGGGGTTTGCAGGCGTCTTTCCCCGAAGCAGGAGCGACGACTATGGCGAAGCCGACGACGATCAAGATCCGGCTGAACTCTTCGGCTGGGACCGGTCATTTCTATGTGACCAAGAAGAATGCCCGGACCATGACGGAAAAAATGACCGTTCGTAAATACGATCCGGTTGTCCGTCAACATGTCGAATACAAAGAAGGCAAGATCAAGTAAGATCTTTTCTTCTGTTCGGACGGAACAAAAGGCCGCACTCGTCAGAGTTGCGGCCCTTTGGTTTTTATGATTCGCGTTTGATTGCAGGCGAAGCGAAGCAAAAAAAGGGCGCCCGATATGGGGCGCCCCTGATCCATTCGCGTTCCTGTCGGGCCTAGCCCAGCACCTCGGCAATCGCGTCCTTGGTGATCGACACGATCTGATCCGCCTCGGCCCTGGTCAGGCACAGCGGCGGGGCAAAGCCGATGATGTCGCCCTGCGGCATGGCCCGCGCGATCAGCCCGCGCTTCAGCATCGCGGCGACGACCTTGGCGCCCTTGCCCTCCGAGGCGTCAAAGAACCGCCGCTTGTCCTTGTCGGCGACCAGCTCGACCGCACACAGCATGCCTTCGCCGCGCACCTCGCCGACATGGGCATGTCCGCCGACCTCGTCGCGCATCGTCTGCCAGAAATAGTTGCCGGTCTCGCCCGCATTCTTCACCAGACCCAGATCGTCGATCAGCTTCAGGTTGGCGATCCCGGCGGCAGCGCCGATCGGATGGGCCGAATAGGTCCAGCCATGGCCCAGCACGCCATATTCGTCGGTGCCCTGCATCAGCACATCCCACATCCGCTGGCCGACGATGCTGGCCGACAGCGGCGCATAGGCGCTGGTCAGGCCCTTGGCGCTGGTGATCAGGTCGGGCTTCATGCCGTAATGATCGCTGCCGAACATGCTGCCCAGACGGCCGAAGCCGGTCACGACCTCATCCGCGATCAGCAGGATGTCATGCTTGTCCAGCACCTTCTGGATCGCGGGCCAATAGCCTGCCGGGGGCGGCACGATGCCACCGGTGCCCAGCACCGGCTCGCCGATGAAGGCGGCGATGGTGTCGGCCCCCTCGGCGGCGATCAGCTCTTCCAGCTTCCGGACGCAATGGGCGACGAAATCGGCCTCGGACATGTTCGTGTCCGCGCGGCGATAGTAATAGGGTGCCTCGGTATGGATCACCTGCGTCAGCGGCAGATCGAATTTCTTGTGGAACAGCTCCAGCCCGGTCAGGCTGCCGGTCATCAGACCCGACCCGTGATACCCGCGCCAGCGGCTGATGATCTTCTTCTTTTCGGGGCGGCCAAGGATGTTGTTGTAATACCAGACCAGCTTGATGTTGGTTTCATTCGCGTCCGATCCGCCAAGCCCGAAATAGACCCGCGCCATGCCTTCGGGCGCGCGGTCCATGACCATCTTGGCCAAGGTGATATTCGCTTCAGACCCGTGACCGGCATAGGAATGGTAATAGGCCAGCTCGCGCGCCTGATCGGCGATGGCCTCGGAGATTTCCTTGCGGCCATAGCCGACATTCACGCAGTAAAGCCCGGCGAACCCGTCCAGCAGGCGGTTGCCGTCGCGATCGGTGATGAAGACGCCTTCACCGCCGGTCACGATACGCTGCGCGGCCTCGCCGCGGGCGAATTGCCCCAGATGGGTCGAGGGGTGGAAAAAGCTTTCGCGGTCCCATTTGGCCAGTTCGTCATTCGTCAGCATGTTCGTTCCTTTCTTTCCCGGGCCTCGCCCGTTCGGCGCTGAAAAAGGTCCGCTGGACCTTTTCCCGGGCGCTGCTCATCCCCAGTCGCGGCAGATGTATTTGATCTCGGTAAAGGCCTCGAGGCCCTGACGGGCGCCTTCGCGGCCGATCCCCGATTGCTTCATGCCCCCGAAGGGGATCGGTGCGCCGGTGACCTTGGTGCGGTTCACGGCGACCATGCCATATTGCAACGCCCGCGTCGCCCGGTAGATCCGGCGGGGGTCCAGGCTGTGGACATAGGCGACCAGCCCGTATTCGGTTGCATTGGCGCGGGCGAAAACCTCGTCCTCGTCGTCAAAGACGCTCAGCGCGGCGACCGGGCCAAAGGTTTCCTCGGACATGATCGCGGCCTCGTCGGTGACATCGGCCAGAACGGTCGGCTGGAAGAACAGCGGCCCCTTGTCCTGATCGACACCGCCACCGGTCAGCAGCCGCGCGCCCTTGGCCAGCGCATCCTGCACATGGGCGTTCTGCTTGTCGATCTGGCGATCATGGATCAGCGGCCCGATATCGGGGTCGTCCATGCCGTGACCAAGGGTCAGGGCCTCGACGGCGGCGGTGAATTTGGCGCAGAATTCGTCATAGACCTCGCGCTGGATGTAGAAGCGGTTGGCGCCCAGACAGTCCTGACCCGAGGTGGCGAATTTCGCCTTGATCCCCTCGGTCACGGCGCGGTCCAGATCGGCGCCCTTGAAGACGATGAAAGGCGCGTGCCCGCCCAGTTCCATCACCAGACGTTTCACCGTATCCGCCGACTGGCGATACAGCAGCCGCCCCACTTCGGTCGAGCCGGTGAAGGACAGCGCCCGCACGCGGGCATCGGCGGTCCATTCGCCGACGATGGTGGCGGCATCGCCGATCACCGTGTTCACCACGCCTTCCGGAAAGCCCGCCCGCCGCGCCAGTTCCGACAGCGCCAGCGCCGACAGCGGCGTTTCGGCCGAGGGGTGGATGACCACCGTGCAGCCCGCCCCCAAGGCGGCCGCGGCCTTGCGGGTGATCATCGCGCAGGGAAAGTTCCACGGCGTGATCAGCGCGGCCACGCCGACCGGTTCGCGCCACAGTTCCATTTCCGCGTCGGGCAGGTGGCTGGTCACGCCTTCGATGTTCGGGCGCAGCGCCTCTTCGGCATAGAACTGGACAAAGCTTGCGGCATAGTCGATTTCGCCGCGCGCCTCGCTGATCGGTTTGCCCTGTTCGGCGACCATGATGCGGGCCAGATCTTCCTTGTTGGCCAGAATCAGGTCGTGCCAGTGGTGCAGGATTGCCGCGCGGTCTTGGGGCAGGGTCGTCGACCAGGGCCCAAATGCAGCCTGCGCAGCATCGACGGCGGCATGAGCGCCCGTGGCGTCGCTGATGGAAACCTGGCCGATCTGATGGCCGGTCGCGGGGTTGCGCACGACAAGCCGGCCTTCGCCCGCAAAGTCACCATTGCCCGGCAATAGCCCGGCATCCGAAAGCGCATCCGACAAGCGCACGGACAAATCATCAAGCATTGCAAACCTCCTTGTTCAGACAAGGATCGCGGCATTCGCCCAGAGAGTTTGACCAAAATCACGGTGGCGAGGCAGAAAATTTCACCAAAGCCGGCGGGCTTGTCGGGAATTTTCTCGGGAATCAGATGTCGGCATCCCCAAGCAGGGCCAAGGCAGGGGGGATTTCTTTCACGGGTTTGGTGACGATATAGCTGAAATAGCGGCGAACACCCGCCCGGCTTTCCAGCAATCCGTCCATCAGGCTCTGGAAGGTGGTCACATCGGTGGCGACGATCTGCAGCAGGTAATCATACCCCCCGCCGATCGCCCAACAACCGACGACCTGTCCGATCCGCGCGACGGTGCGTTCGAAGATCTGAAAGCTTTCGGCACGATGGCTTTCCAGTTCGACGGTCACGAAAACCTGCACATGCGGCCCCAGATCGGCAAGGCTGATCTGCGCGCGATAACCGTGGATCAGCCCGGCTTTTTCCAGACGTTTCATCCGTTCCCAGCAGGGCGTCGGTGACAGGTTCACCCGTGCCGCAAGCTCGGTCTTGGTGATGCGCCCCTCGCGCGACAAGGTTGCCAGAATGGCAATGTCGCGATCGTCCAGACGAAGATCAGGCCGCAGGTTGGTCATCAGTCGCTTGTTTCCGCACCTGCCGAAAATGTCAATCTGGACAAGCGCCTGAGGGTTGGCGATTCTGCGGGAATGACACATTGGCCCTTGACCCGCGACGACATTACCCGCCCCGCCTATCGCAGCCTTGCACAGGGAATTGCGGCGGCCATCGATGCGGGCAGCTTGCGCCCGGGCGTGCGTCTGCCGCCGCATCGCGATCTGGCCTGGCAATTGGGTCTGTCGGTTCAGACTGTCAGCCGCGCCTATGAGGAACTGATCCGCGCGGACCTGATTTCAGGCGAAGTCGGACGCGGCAGTTTCGTGAAATCCGGGCCGCGCGAGACGGTCGAGGTGCCTTGGTTTCGTTCGCCCTCGACCCATCCACCGATTGATCTGTCGATGATGACACCTGTCTGTCTGCCACGCATCGCCGAAGCATGGGGCGAATCGCTGCAGCGCCTTGCCAGGACGTTGCCCCATCAGGCGATGTATTCATTTCGCCCGCGTCAGACGATGTCGCTATATGGCGGTATGGCGGCGGCGTGGTTGGCACGATGCGGATTGGTCGTGCCAGCGCAGCGCATCCTGATCACCAATGGCAATACGCCGGCATTGATGGTGGCCCTGATGTCGGTGGCGCAGCCCGGCGAGGAAATCGCCGCGGAAAGCTATACTTGCCACGCATTGCGTCCCGCGATCCGCCACCTGCATCTGCGGCTGCGCGGTATCGCCGAGGATGCACGGGGTATGCTGCCTTCTGCATTGGCCGAGGCTGCGCGCGCGGCCCACGGAAAGCTAAGAGGGGTGTTTCTTTTGCCGTCGGGGGGCGGGCCGGTGCCGCGGATGATTGATCGCCAACGGCGTGAAGATCTGGCCGCGGTTGCGTCGGAATTTGGGCTGATCATCATTGAAAGCGATGTGACCGGTCCGCTTTCCCCCCGACGTCCACCCCCGGTTTCCAGCTTCGCGCCCGATCGCAGCCTGTATCTGACCGGGGTTTCGAAATGTCTCTCGCCGGGATTGCGCCTTGGATTCATGGCAATGCCCGATGCGCTGGCGGAACGGATCCTGAACCGGCATCTTTCGGTGTCATGGATGGCCACCCCGATGGTCGCCGAGATCGCGGCAGATTGGATCGAACATGGGATCGCGGATGAACTGCTTGCGGCGCAGCGCAACGAGCTGGCCGCGCGCAACCGGCTGGCGCAAAAGATCCTGGGCGATCGTGCGATCGGCCTGCCGAACGGATTGCACCGCTGGATTCCCTTGCCTGATGGCAGCGATGAACAGGCCATACTGGATCAGGCGTTAGAGCGTGGCGTCGCAATCGCCCCGGGCGCGGGTTTCGCGGTTTCTGACCGCCGCCCTGCGCTGCGGCTGTGCCTGGGGGGCGCAAGCCTTGGTGAATTGGATAATGCGCTGAGCGTTATTTCGGCATTGCTGCCCAACCAATAGGCCCGGGTCGGGAATGTGGCGGGGGCTTGTTTGACAGTATCCGGCAAAATTGTCATGATTTAATATATCAATTGACTTGAATTGAGGATCGTTCGAACCCTCGGACAATCCGGATCGGGCAAATCGTTCCGAATCCCGAAACCGAAAGGGCAGGAACGCGTTGCGTTCCAAAAGCTCATCCACAGGAGGTAACATGACCTATAAGACGCTTACCGCTGCCAGCCTTGCAGCCCTGATTCTGGGTGCAGGCGGTGCGATGGCAGATACATGGCGCTATGCCTTTGAAGAGGCGATGGAAGAGGTTCAGGGCAAGTTCGCCCAGAAGTTCAAGGAAGAGGTCGAAGCCAATTCCGACCACGAGGTGCAGCTGTTCCCGTTCGGCACGCTTGGCGAATCCGCGGACATCATGGAACAGGCCCAGTCGGGCATCCTGCAATTCGTGGACCAGTCGCCCGGCTTTACCGGCGCCCTGATCCCCGAGGCTCAGGTGTTCTTCGTGCCATACCTGCTGCCGCAGGATCAGGAACAGCTTGTCAGCTTCTTCCGCAATTCCAAGGCGATCAAGGAATTGTTCCCGCCGCTTTACGCCGAGCAGGGGCTGGAACTGCTGACCATGTTCCCGGAGGGTGAGGTCATGATGACCACCACCACCGAGGTGAAATCCCCCGAAGATCTGAACGAGGTCAAGTTCCGGGTGATGACCAACCCACTGCTGGTCGAGGGTTACAAGGCATTTGGCGCCACCCCGACGCCGCTGCCCTGGGGCGAGGTGTATGGCGCGTTGCAGACCGGCATCATCCAGGGTCAGGAAAACCCTGCCTTCTTCATCGAATCGACGAAGATGTATGAGGTGACCGATTACATCACCCGCGCCGGGCACAATAACTTTACGACCGCCGTCATGGCCAACAAGGACTTTTTTGACGGGTTGTCGGAAGACGAACAAAAGGTCGTGCAGGACGCAATCGCGGCCTCATTCGACTATATCGTCGAATACCAGACCGGCCTGACCGAAAAATCGCTGGAAAAGATCAAGGAAGCAAAACCCGAGATCACCATCACTGAACTGTCCGAGGAAGAGCGCGCGCCCTTCAAGGCAACGGCAGATTCGGTCGAGCAAGAGTTCCTCGAGATCGGCGGTCCCAAGGCGCAGGAAATCCTGGATCAGATGAAAGCCGACCTGGAAACGGCCACCCAATAAGGAAACCGGCCCGCCGCAGCATGGATTGCGGCGGGTCTTTCACTCTCTGCCGATAGGTCAGAGCCCGCTGGCTTTCCGACATGGACGCAGAGTCCATTTATTTGTTCAAAGTGGGAAAGCGGCCATGACGCTGGACGACAAGCACGCCCCCAAACCCGACCCGGATGTTCTTGCCGCCGCAGAAATTGCACCGGTGGATGAGGATATCGATGATTCCCAGTATGTGTCGGGGCTGCCCGGTTTTCTGGGCGTCATCGATGTTGCCATCGCGCGGATCGAGGCGGTTCTGCTGGCCATCGGGGTATTGCTGATGGCCATAAATACCAGCGCGAATGTCCTCGGACGGTTCGTGTTCGGCCAGAGCATCTTTTTTTCCGAAGAATTGAATCAGGCGCTGATCATCCTGATTACTTTTGCAGGTATTTCCTACGCTGCGCGCCATGGTCGCCATATTCGCATGTCGGCCTTTTTCGATGCGATGCCCTTCGGATTGCGCAAGCGGATGATGGTGTTGATCGCGGTGGTGACCGCTGCCGCGATGCTGCTGCTAAGCTGGTATTCGCTGGATTATGTGCTGACGCAGGCATCACGGGGGCGGCTGCTTCCGGCGTTGCAGATCCCGCAATGGTGGATCATCGTCTGGGCGCCGCTGGGGTTCTTTCTGACCGGGCTTCAATACGCGCTGACGGCGATCAAGAATATTCTCGACAAGGATATATGGCTCTCGACCAGCACGCTCGAGGGCTATGACGACAGCCACGAAGAAGAGGTCTAGATCATGGCATGGGCAATTTTCGGATCGATGATCGTCCTGCTGTTGCTGGGCTTTCCAATGATGATCCCGCTGATCGCGGGGTCGCTGATCGGTTTCGTGGCACTGTTTGGCGGCTTTGGCCAGTTGGACACGATGGTGCAGCAGATTCTGGGTGGTATCCGCCCAGCCAGCCTGATCGCGGTGCCGATGTTCATCTTTGCCGCAGATATCATGACACGCGGGCAATCGGCCAACAGGTTGATTGATCTGGTCATGGCCTTTGTCGGCCATATCAAGGGCGGACTTGCGGTTTCGACCGCGACGGCCTGCACGCTGTTTGGCGCGGTGTCGGGTTCGACCCAGGCGACGGTGGTGGCGGTGGGTGGTCCCCTGCGCCCCCGGATGCTGAAGGCGGGTTATAATGACAGCTTCATTCTGGCGCTGATCGTCAATGCCTCGGATATCGCCTTCCTGATACCGCCTTCTATCGGGATGATCATCTATGGCGTCGTTTCGGGGACCTCGATTTCCGAACTGTTCATCGCCGGCATCGGCCCGGGCCTGCTGATCCTGCTGATGTTTTCGATCTATTCCTATATCTATGCCGTGCGCAACAACGTGCCGGTCGAGGACAAGACATCCTGGGCGGAACGTTGGCTGGCGGTGCGTCGCGCGCTTTGGCCGCTGGGTTTTCCGGTGATCATCATCGGCGGGATCTATGGCGGGATCTTTTCGCCGACCGAGGCCGCCGCCGCCTGTGTGCTTTATGCGGTGTTCCTGGAAACGATCGTGTTTCGTGAAATGACGATGAAACAGCTTTACTCGACCGCGAAATCGACCGGTCTGATTACGGCTGTGGTTTTTATCCTTGTGGGGGCCGGCGCGGCCTTTTCCTATGTCATCAGCTTTGCCCAGATTCCGCAGGCGGTTCTGGGGGGAATCGGCATTGATGAAATGGGGCAGTATGGTGTGCTGTTCACCATTTCCATCGCGTTTTTCGTGGGCTGCATGTTTGTCGACCCGATCGTGGTGATCCTGATCTTCGTGCCGATCTTTGCGCCGGTGGTCAGCCAGGTTGGCCTGGACCCGGTTCTGGTTGGCACGATCATCACCCTGCAGGTCGCCATCGGCAGCGCTACACCGCCATTCGGCTGCGACATCTTCACGGCGATCGCTGTCTTCAAGCGGCCCTATGTCGAGGTGGTCAAGGGCACGCCGCCCTTCATCTTCATGCTGCTCAGCGTCGCCGTTCTGCTGATCTTCTTCCCACAGATTGCGCTGTTCTTGCGGGATCTGGCTTTTGCGAAATGAGGACCTGAACAATGTTTGAACGGATTCTTGTTCCCTATGACGGTTCCAACGGGGCCGAGATGGCATTGCTCAAGGCGACCGAGTTGGCCAAAATGTGCGATGCACATCTGATCCTGCTGACGGTCTATCGCCATCATTCGATGCTGGAAGCGTCCTTGTCGATGGTGCGTGGCAATTCCGACCCCGGCGGGAATCTGGACGCAACCATGCGCCAGACCGCGCGCGACGCGGCCGATTACGCGAAAAGCCATGCCCGTGATGCGGGTGTCGACAAGGTCACGGCCTTCATCAAGGCCGGACAACCCGCGCGCACGATTGTCGGGATGGCCAAGGACAAGGAATGCGATCTGATCGTGCTTGGATCTCGCGGGTTGGGGGCGACTGAAAATTATCTGCTTGGATCGGTCAGTCACAAGGTGACGGGGCTGGCCCATTGCCCGGTTCTGGTTGTCTGAAACATGGAAGCTGAAATTATGTGGCGCGACAACCTGCACCGGTTCGGGCTGATCGCCCTTGCGACAGATATGACGATCGAGGCCGATGCAGCAAGATTGCTGCCCGACGACGCGCGCCTGCATGTTACCCGGATCGCGTTCGACAATCCGACAACGGCAGAGAACCTGCGCAACACCGGGCCACGATTGCGTGCGGCGTCGGCCCTGTTGGTGCCGGGGGTGGCGTTGAAGGGCATCGGGTTTGGCTGCACCTCGGCCTCGGCGGTGCTGGGCGACGGGGTGCAGCAGGCAATCGGTGATCGCGCCCCGATCGCCACGCCGATCGCAGCCGCATTGCGGGGGTTTGCGGCGATGGGGATCGGCAAGATCGCCCTGATGACCCCCTATCTGCACGAAACGACAGATCTGGTGGGCGATCATTTCGAGGAACACGGTCTGCGCGTCGTTGCCCGCCATTCGATGAACTATGCCGATGACCGCGACATGGCGTTGTTGCCCGCCGATGAAATCGTGAATTTCGCGCTTGAGGCGAACCACCCCGACGCCGAGGCGCTGTTCATTTCCTGCACGGCGCTGCCCGCCGTGTCGGTGATCGAGCGTATCGAGGAAAGCCTCGGAAAACCGGTGGTCAGCTCGAACCTGGCGCTGTTCTGGTCCATGCTGGATGTCGCGCAGGTTCCCGCGACTGGTCCCGGGCATCTGTTCGGGGTGCGCACATGGTAACTGCTGACGACATCCGGGTTGCCGCCGAACGTATCGGATCGATGATCACCCGGACACCCATGCGCCCCGCGCCAGCCCTGTCGGCATTGGCAAAGGGCGAAGTCTGGCTGAAATGCGAGCATTTGCAGGAGACCGGTTCGTTCAAGCTGCGCGGCGCGTCAAATGCTGCTGCAAGACTGGGAGATGTGGCCGGGGTGACCACTGCATCGACGGGCAATCACGGGCGTGCGCTGGCCCATGCGGCAAAGCAGCTGAACCTGCCGGCGGTGATCTGTGTTTCGCGCCTTGTGCCGCAGAACAAGCTGGACGCCATTACCGAACTGGGGGCCGAAGCGCGCGTCGTGGGTGCCAGTCAGGATGAGGCATTCAAAGAGGCAATACGCCTCAAACGGGACGAGGGTTTTGCCCTGATACCGCCTTTTGACCACCCTGATGTGATCGCGGGGCAGGGCACGCTTGGGCTGGAAATCCTGGATGAGATCCCCGATGCGGCCAGCATTGCGATACCGCTGTCGGGCGGGGGGTTGCTGGCTGGTGTTGCATTGGCGGCGAAATCGCGTCGGCCCGATCTGCGCATTGTCGGCATCAGCATGGAGCGGGGCGCGGCCATGGCCGCCAGCATTGCGGCGGGACATCCGGTTGAAATCGAGGAACTGCCAACCCTTGCCGACAGTCTGGGCGGCGGAATCGGGCTTCAGAACCGCCTGACTTTCCAGATGACGCGCGAGTTGATGGATGAGCTGGTTCTGTTGAACGAAGATGAGATCGCCGAAGGGATCCGGCATTTGTCCCGCCAGAGCGGTGAATTCGTCGAAGGTGCGGCGGCGGTCGGAGCCGGTGCGATTATTGCCAGAAAACTGCGTGCCACGGACGGGCCGCTGATCCTGATCCTGTCAGGGCGCAATATCGATCCCGATCGACACGCAGCCATCATGCGAGGCGACACATGAACGATGTCCGGATCCTGACCGAAACCGATTTGCGCGAACGGGTCAAGCTGGATGCCGAAGTGATCTCGGTCATCGAGGCGGCCTTCGAGACATTGACTGACGACAGGGTGGTGATGCCGCCGATCCTGTCGATGCACATGCCCGACATCAATGGTGAACTGGATGTCAAAACGGCCTATGTGCCCGGCCTGTCAGGCTTTGCCGTCAAGCTGTCACCGGGGTTCTTCGACAATCCGTCAAAAGGTCTGCCATCGACTTCGGGGCTGATGGTCGTGCTGTCCACCGAGACGGGGCGGGTGCAGGCAGTTTTGCTGGACAATGGTTATCTGACCGATATTCGTACTGCGGCGGCCGGGGGCGTCGCGGCGCACCATTTGTCGCGTGTCGATTGCCGCCGCGCCACGATCATGGGGGCGGGGTTGCAGGCCCGTATGCAATTGCAGGCCCTGCGGCTGGTCCGCCCGATTTCCGAGGTCACGATCTGGGCGCGCGATGTTGCCAAGGCGCGTATATTTGCCAGTGAACTGCAACAAGAAGGGCTGACCGCGCAGGCCAGCACCGATCCCGCCGCAGCGGTCAGCGGGGCAGATATAATTGTCACCACCACCCCGGCCAGTCAGCCGATCCTTCAGGCGGATTGGTTGCAGCCCGGCCAGCATGTTACCGCCATGGGCAGCGATCAGGCGGGCAAGAACGAACTGGACCCGCATTGTCTGAGCCGCGCTGATCTGTATGTGGCCGATCGGGTCGGCCAGACGCGCGTGCTGGGCGAATTGCGGGCCGCGCTTTCCCTTGACCTGCTTTCTCCGGATGCCGAAATCCCGGAGCTGGGCCATATCGTTTCCGGCCGCCATCCCGGCCGAACCTCACCCGACCAGATCACGATTGCCGATCTGACGGGCACAGGCGTGCAAGACACCGCCATTGCCACCTATGCGCTTGACGCATTTTCGAAAGAGCCCTGAATGCCTGAACTGCAAAGGACACCCGAACGCTTTTCGACCGCTGAGTATGAAGAGCGCCTTCGCAAGACCCGTTCCAGCATGGCCAAGCTTGGCCTTGACCTGCTGATCGTCAGTGACCCCTCGAACATAGCCTGGCTGACAGGTTACGATGGCTGGTCGTTCTATGTGCATCAATGCGTGATTGTCGGTCCCGAGGGGGCGCCGATCTGGTTCGGGCGCGGTCAGGATGCCCAGGGCGCCCTGCGAACCGTCTGGATGAGCGATGACTATATTATCGGCTATCCGGATTACTACGTGCAGTCTGTCGAACGTCATCCCATGGATTACCTGTGGGCGCAGTTGGCCGATCGCGGTTGGCACCGCGGCTTTATCGGTGTCGAGATGGACAACTATTGGTATTCGGCCAAGGCACATGAACGGTTGGTGCACGGACTGCCCGACGCCCAGATCCTTGATGCGACAGGTCTGGTCAATTGGCAGCGCGCGGTGAAAACCGAAAAAGAGCTGGAATATATGCGCAAGGCCGCCCGTATCGTTGAGCGGATGCACCGCCGTATCGCTGACAAGGTTGATGTCGGCATGCGCAAATGCGATCTGGTGGCCGAGATTTACGATGCCGGCCTGCGCTTTGACGAGTGGTCGGGCCATGGCGGTGATTATCCGGCGATCGTGCCCTTGTTGCCGTCAGGACCGGATGCAGCGGCGCCGCATCTGACCTGGGACGACCAGCCGATGAAGGCGGGTGAGGGGACGTTTTTCGAGATTGCTGGATGTTATCAGCGGTATCACGTGCCCCTGTCTCGCACGATCTTTCTGGGCAAGCCCCCGGTCGAAATGCTTGACGCCGAGAAGGCCGTTCTCGAAGGGATGGAGGCCGGTCTTGGCGCCGCCCGTGCTGGCAACACCTGCGAAGATGTGGCGGCGGCGTTCTTCACGGTTCTGGATCGCTATGGCATCGTCAAGGATAACCGCACCGGATACCCGATCGGCCTGAGCTATCCCCCGGACTGGGGCGAACGTACGATGTCGTTGCGCCGCGGCGACCAGACCGAATTGAAGCCCGGTATGACCTTTCATTTCATGACCGGGTTGTGGATGGATGATTGGGGCTACGAGACCACGGAATCGATCATCATCACCGATGACGAACCCGAAACCTTCTGTAACCTGCCGCGCAGGATGTTGGTGAAGGAATGACAGGCAATCCCATCTCTCCGACCATCGCACTGGACCAGCCCGGCAAGCATCACGGTTTTCTGCGACTGCCCTATAGCCGGAATGACAGCGCATGGGGATCTGTCATGATTCCGTTGACGGTCATCATTGGCGGCGAAGGGCCGACCGCGTTGCTGACGGGTGGAAATCATGGTGACGAATATGAAGGGCCGGTTGCCTTGCAGGCATTGGCTTGGGAAATCGACCCTGCCGATGTCACGGGGCGGATCATCATCGTGCCCTATATGAATTATCCGGCATTTCGGGCGGGCACGCGGGTCAGCCCCATCGATCAGATCAACATGAACCGATGTTTCCCCGGCAGCGCCGGGGGCAGCGTGACCCAGAAGATCGCGAGCTATTTTAACGATGTCCTGGTGCCGCTGTCCGACATCGTTCTGGACTATCATTCGGGTGGCAAGACCCTGGATTTCCTGCCATATGCGGCGGCACACTATCTGGATGATCCCGCGCAGGAGGCGGCCTGCGTTGCTGCTGTCCGATCTTTTGCGGCACCCTATACCATGATGATGCGCGAGATCGACAATGTCGGCATGTTCGACACTGCGGTCGAGACGCAAGGCAAGGTCTTCGTCACCACTGAACTTGGCGGAGGCGGAACCGCAACCGCGCGATCCAGCCGCATTGCCATACGCGGCGCGCGCAACGTCCTGCGCCATGCGGGCATATTGGCCGGGCAGCCGGAAACGGACGGTCAGACGCAAATGCTGGACATGCCCGACGATGATTGCTTTCACTTCGCGACGCGGGATGGGCTGATGCATCCGCTGGCCGATCTGGGCGATCCAGTGCGCAAGGGGCAGGCCATCGCCCAGATTTGGCCCGCGGATCGCACCGGGGTCGCCCCGTCGCAGATTCTGGCCAATCGCGACGGGATCATCGCGGCCCGGCATTTCCCCGGTCTGGTTCAAAGTGGGGATTGCCTTGCAGTGATCGCGGTCGCCTGAAACAGGCCGCGCGCGCCCAGTATGGCTGGGACACCTGCACCAGATCCATCCGAAGGCGGGCGCTCACTGAAAGAAACTCGATCCCGGCGCCTTGCCATGATGCGCCGCGCGTTGGGATCGATCCCTGCCGCTCAGCTGCCGAAATCCCGGTCACGGTCACGGGTTCTCTTCCCAAGGGTGGAAAACCTTCTGAGGGCGGATTTTTACTTGCCGGAAGGGCCCACGGGGATGCGCGTGGCGAGGCTGCGGTCGGTCTGCCCGCCGCTATCGGAACGGCTGAGCGGGCGATTGCCGACCTTGAGGCTATCCGTGACGATCCGGCGCTGGCAGGCCTTACGGGGATGGTGGAAGGCCGGTTGCCGCCCATGTCGCCGGCTGGCACGGACCTGAACACCCGCATTCAGCAGGCGCAAGGCCAAACATTCCTTGAAGCGTTTGAAAGCCTGAAACGCGGCGGTCAGATCACCGAGGTTGAGGGTAAGAAGGTCGGGGTCGCAATGGCACGCCTGAACCGCGCACAAGCAACCGATGCGTATCAAGATGCGCTGAACGATCTGATCTAGGTGCTGCAAGCCGGTGTGATGCGATCCTATCAACGTGCAGGCCAGAAAGCCCCCTAGGTTGAACTGTCGGACGATGAATATCTGAAATCTCTAGGGTCAGGATGCATTGATTTCGGTCGCACGGCGTGATTCACGGCTCAGAAAATGGAGCGGTGACATGAGCGACCTGTACTGGCTGACTGACGAGCAGATGGCCAAGCTCACCCCTTT
>NZ_JAQBIE010000032.1 GCF_028294535.1 Paracoccus onchidii
TGTTCGCCGAACATCCGATCTTCGCGGAGATCGACGTGATCGCCTGCCAGCGAGAGCCGTGCTGCCCCTCGTTGTCGAGAACCAACCGCACGGCCCGCTCGCGCACTTCAGGCGAAAACCTATTCGTGGTCTTGCTCATGATGCTCCATCCTGATCAGAAGTTGAAGCCGCCGAAAAACACCGAGAGGTTCAGTATCCCGGCCTCTGTGATGAAGTCCTGCTTTCTTAGCTGGGTCAGTTCGTTGATCCTCGCCCCGCAGGAACGCGAGGCCTTGGAATACCATCACCGCCGAAGCCACGTCGAGACCAAGATGCATTGTGTGAAACTGCTGGGCCACCGCCTTATAGCGCGGGACTTCGACCGTCAGGTCGCTGAACTCCAGATTCGCATCGCCGTCCTGAACGGATACACCGCGCCGAGAATACACGCCACGCAAGCTGTGGGATAAATTCGTCCGGGGAAGGGGAACCTCGGCCATCACCCGATTTGTGCAACAGAGTCCGGTTTGATAAACTTATACTGCATTTTATAGAATTTATCTCAGTCGCTCAATGGCTGCCAACATCAATATCGCGATGTATCTCGGTCAGGTTCCTTCGTCCGGAAAGAGAAAAACCATCTGGGAAACGCTTTCCCTCTCGCATCTTCCAGATGAATCTGGTAGCGCATCTAAGGTGCTGTTATGAGATGATAAAAGCGGCATGTGCGGGTGTGGCGAAATTGGTAGACGCACCAGATTTAGGTTCTGGCGCCTTTGGCGTGGGGGTTCGAGTCCCTTCACCCGCACCACATTGAAATTAAAATATTTTATTTCTTCCATCTCCTCTTCTTTGTCGTAATCCTGCAGCAGTTTCGTACCCGGTTTCGTACTTTCACGTTTGGTTTTTGGTCTGTTCGGCTTTGCGGCACAAATCGCCGTCAGTGGTTCACCGTTTGGATCCAGTTTGACAGCTTTTCGGCATGAGCAGTTGGGCCCCGATGAAGTGCAAGACCGGAACGGGCCTTCGTCCAGCACAGCGTTGCAACAGCGCGGATCGCTGTCCATTTGGCTTGATCCCGAGATTGTCTGGGCATCGCCGCCGAGCGGCAAGCGTGGTCGGCAACAACGGTTCAGCGATGCGGCGATCCAGACCTGCCTGACATTGAAAGTGTTATTCGGAATGCCATTGCGGCACCCATGTTGCCGGAATTGATTGATCAGATCCCGGCCGATCAGACTATCGGATCAGTGACCGCCGGCGGGGCCTATGTCACGCGTAGATGCCATGGCGCGATTGCTTCGCGCGGCGCTCATGCCGTCATCCCGCCGCGCAAGAATGCCAAACCCCGGAAACCTTCAAGCGTCGGTGCCTTCGCCCGCAACGAGGCAGTGAATGCAGCGCGATATCTGGGTCGAGCTACCTGGCGACAATGGCGCGGATGTCACCGCCGAAGCCGCGTCGAGGCCAGGATGAACTGCATCAAACTTCTTGGCCAACCCCTGATGACCAGAGACCTTGACCGGCAGGTCGCAGAAACCCAGATCCGCATCGCGGTGCTCAACCGCCACACCGTTCTTGGCATATCTGTCACAGAGCCAAGAGAATAAGTCCGTCCGCGAAAAGGGAAAGCCCGATTGCACCTCGGTTCGTACAACAACGTCACATGGATCGGCGAACGAACTATACACAGATATCCTGAATGATTCAGCATATGCCCACAACCGATGTAGAAACCGTCAATCCGCTGTCGAGCGTTTTCGCCCTGTTCAAGCCACGCCCCCGACGCAACCCGCGTGCCGCTGGAAACGGGACCGGGGGTGTTCGGCCTTGGGCCCGCCGACGCGCAGGTCGACATGTGGGCACTGATCGGTCACTGCCGTTTTGCCGCGCCGGACCGACGGCTTCTGCTGAAGTTGTTGCCCGAAATGTTCCACCTAACGCGCGGAGCCGGAAAAGCTTTGCGGAATGACCGAAAAGACGCAACCCGGCCGGGCAGATATGTATCCGGGCCTTAGCCCTGCATCGGCATCCTCAGAACGCGCTTTTGCCCGACAACCAGTTTGAGAAGACGCGCATCCCGGGGCTTACCCGTCGATCCAGCGGCCAGGCGAGATAGTATCGCCCTGCCGACACCGTGACCCCGAAGGGCTGTGCAAGGCGACCTTGCGCGATCCAGCTTTCGAACATCGCCACCGGCAACAGCGCCGCCCCCGCGCCGGAGGCAGCCAGTTCGGCAAGCGCGACCGAACTGTCAAAGACCGGGCCGGTCACGGGCGGGCAAGCGGCGCCCGCTGCCGCGAACCAGCCTGCCCATTCGGCGCTACGATAGCTGCGCAACAGCGTCACCTGGGCCAGATCCGCGGGTTGCAGCAGCCGCGCGGCCAGCGAGGGCGCGCATAGCGGCGCCAGCGGAGCTGCCATCAACGGGATCGTCTCATGGCCGGTCCAGCCCTCCGTGCCAAATCGGATCGCCATGTCCAGACCTTCGCGCAGGATCTCGACCCGGTTGTTGTTGGTCGAAATGCGCAGGTCGATTTCGGGATGCGCCTGCCGGAACAGCGCGATCCGGGGCATCAGCCAGCCAAGCGCAAAGGTCGTGTTAACGCCGACCTTCAACACCTCGATGTCCCGGCGACCACCAAGCCGGTCCAGCGCGCGCGCCATGGCGTCGAACCCGTGTTCAAGCACCGGGAACAGCAGACGCCCTTCGTCCGTCGGCACAAGCCCTTGGGACGTGCGCATGAAAAGGGTTGTGCCCAGCACATCCTCGAGCCGCGCAACCTGATGGCTGACCGCGGCCTGGGTCACGCGCAATTCGATGGCGGCCTTGGTAAAGCTACCCTGCCGCATCGCGACCTCGAAGACGCGCAAGGCATTAAGTGGCAGGTCGGGGCGATCCACGGCATTACCTCAGCTAATGGCAGAGAACAGGATTTGTCGTTTGAAGCCCTTCTGCAAGGCAAAATATACAGAACATATCAAACAGATTAATGCTGCCTTCCGGGGGATCCGGGCACCATCACCGATAAAGGAAATTCTCATGCGGTTTACCGTTACCGTCCTGTCGCGCCTTGCGGCAGGCTTGTGTCTTGGGCTGTCTCTGGCCTCTGCCTCGCTGGCCCAGTCGCCTGCTGATGCGCTGTCGCGCAGCGTTGCGCAGATCGAGGAACGTCTGGACGGTCGCATCGGTCTGTCGCTTGTCGACACCGGCCGAGGGCGGTCTTGGACCTATCGGACAGACGAACGCTTTGCGATGAACAGCACCGTGAAAACCGCGATCTGTGGGGCCGTGCTTGCCCGTCGTGACGCGGGTGACCTGTCGCTGTCCGACACCCTGCCGGTCAAGCCGCAGGACATCCTGTCCTACGCGCCGGTCACCGAAAGGAAGGTCGGGGCGCGGATGAGTCTTGCCGAGCTGTGCCTTGCCGCACTTGATCAAAGCGACAACACCGCAACCAACATGCTGATCGACCACCTTGGCGGGCCTCAGGCGGTTACAAATTTTCTGCGAAGCACGGGAGACAGGGTCAGCAGGCTCGACCGTCGCGAACCCGAACTGAACGACGTGCCACCCGGCGATCCGCACGACACGACAACCCCGGCGGCCATGAGCGAAACACTTCGAAACCTGCTGCTTGACGGCGCGTTGACGCCGGAGTCGCGCAGGCAGCTGGCCGACTGGATGAGCCTTGGCGGCGTCACGGGCAACCTGCTGCGCCCCCATGCGCCGGAGGGGTGGCGGATTGCCGACAAGTCCGGCAGCGGCAGCCAAACGCGCAACATCATCGCGATGATCACCCCCGAAGGCGAAGCGCCCTGGATCGCAACCATCTTCATCTCTGACGTCGATGCGGATTTCGATACGCGCAACGCCGCCCTTCAGGAAGTCGGTGGCGTCGTGATGTCGTTCATCGGGGACCGGCAACAATAGGCCCCGGCCACGGCATTGAAGGCGGGTTCATCCCCCTTTGTCGCCGTGGCGTCCACTGGCTGTCCGACCGCGCCGTTGCCGTTGGCCACACGAAAGCCCGGTTTCAGGCGGTCTTGATCTGCGGCTCTTGCACGTCGGCGTTTCTATGTGGCAATGCCACATGAGGCTGTAACGTCCGCCTTGGCTTTTTCCTGCCCCGTCAACTTTCGCGCGTTCCTCACTGCGCGTCCCGCGCTGCTCTTGTCAGGATAAGAAACAAGCCGGATAGGACGCTTACGCCGAAAGACGCCCACCCCACAACGACGAGCGCCGCGTGGCGAACAGGGTGGTAGTTACGAAAATAGGCCCATGAATCTGTGAAGGGAAGGCTCTCTACCCAGCTTTGAAATGCAAAAAATGCGAGCGTGGCGGCGCAAAGCAGACCGGAAATAATGAATATCTTTCGTGCGACCATCTTAATCCCCAATTCCAAGACCCTAGATTTTTTGCGCTTGCAAGATCCAACCGTTTGGCCGTGTCGTCGGATAGGCAGCTTCGCGTGCCTTCACGCCGCTTTAATGAAATTATGATCACCCAAGCGCTGTATGCGCAATCAACATCCCGATTATGGACTATCGCAGGATAAGGGCAGGGCAGCAGTTGCAAGGCGTTTGTGTAGACCCTTCGTTGCGGCTTGGCTAGGATGCTGCTCTAATTCAGGGAGAAGTGTCCATGTGGACAACCAGGATCATCCTGCTGGTACTGTTCTTTCCGGCCATGGCGATGTCCGATGGGACTGCCTCCAGCCAAGACCGCTTCACAAAATGCGGCGCCTTGAACGAAGGCCCTGACGATGTTCACGAATGCTACTTTGCGGTTGGTGATGAAGTAGAGCGCGAGATGGTGCAGGCTTATCGTCTTGCTCGGTCTGCAGCAAAGGCATTTGACCAACATCATGCGATAGATTCCGAAAGGTCAACAGAGGTGCTGTTGCAAGAGTCGCAGGTGGCCTTCGAAACATATCGCAAGCTGCATTGCAGATTTCCCGAAAGGGCGGCTCTTGGTGGTACGGGGGCGATAAATGGAATCGTAGCTTGCAGAGTGGCGCTAACCGTTATCCGCACCGAACAACTTGGCGAAATTGCGGGCATACTCTGAGCAGAGGTGGTCCGGGTTTTCGACCAGTTTTTCGCCGGACTATGACAACAATTCCCTGCCGAAGCTTCTTGTGGCCAGGATGATCGGACGGTCGTGACCCGGAACAGCTCCCTGTCGGCCCAGTTCGAGCACTCGATCGGCGTCACCGCCGACGGCTACGAGATTTCATGCTTTCACCGACAGGACGCCACACGCCCGAGCCGGCGCTTGCATAGCGCATCTTCGAAATTTCCGCAGGAAGCAAAAGATCGGTATTTTCCTGTCACGCCTGGGCGTTTGACCTTGCGGTTTTATGGTGCAATCCATTCGCTGGAATGGAGGGAAGCGCCCATCACCATAGCAGACGCGATCCTCTAAGCCGGCGAGGCATGGTGACCTCAGGCCAACTGACAGACGCGATGAACAGACACAATTGCGAATTGAAAATCAGCCTCTGGCAAATCCGAGGCGGGGTGCCGTTGACAAGCTTATCGGTCGAGAGCAGCGCCGAGACGCCCGGCAATTTCATCGTGGATGCGCGCGCGTCCGGCGGCATCGCCGTCGCACAGGGCAGCATCGCCACCTTCTTCTGCCAGGATGTATTTGCCCTTGGGTGTACAAAGCGGGAAGGCGTCATAGCCGGTCGCGGTCGCGATCACCGTCTGCGACAAGCCGGTATCAGCGAACTGGGGATGATCTGGGGCGCTTAGCCAGATCACCTGAATATCCGCGCCACGGTCTTTCAGGCTTGGGGCAAGGAAAACATCCGCATATTCCGGGTCTATGGCAATGGCGGTACTGATCCGGGGATCGCGATGAGCGCGTTCGAGCATTTCTCGATCGACATCGGCCAAAGAGACGCCCTGCGCAGTATACCATGCGCAATCCGGGCCATCTGCGTCGGCGGCACAGGTCGACGCAAAAGCATCGGCGTCGAAGCTGCCGCCGGTCAGGGCCAGAGCGGCGGTGCCGCCAAGCGCATGCCCCGTCACGGCGATCCGGGCCGGATCGATCACAGCGGACAAGGCCTGATCTTGCAGAACCCGATCAAGCGCGTGTGAAACATCCTGCGGCCGTTGCCAGATGGCGTTCACGGCGATGGCTGCGCTGTCCGGACGCGGGCTGTTCACTTCGACCACTACAAAGCCTTTTTCGGCAAGCCGACCGCTTAGCCAGGCTCCGGAATCCGTCGCTGATCGCAATCCGCCATGCGAGAGCAGAAGCAGAGGAAACGGCCCCGCTGCCATCGCTGCATCACGATACGCTGGCTGCCCGACGAAGACGGCATTTCCACCGACGTCTTCCAGCGACCCGCCGTCTTTCGCAGGATACCAGACCGATAGAGACAAGTGACGCAAGGCGTCCCCATCAGTTGCGGCAATCGTACGTACCCCTATCCGAGATTCCGCAAGCCCGGGCATGGCATAAAAGAAGACCATGAAAACAGTGGAAACGGCTTTCAGCATTCCGGCTTTCCTGTTCAATGAGATCAACATCAAAGGCTTTTATGCCGGGCGCTTGCCGGCAATGCGAGGGGGGAAGTGCATCAGGCGCGGACGGAAACCCCGATACCGCGCACCATCGAGCAAGCAGGCGGTTTGACGACGCGCCTGTCCTCACCACGAACATTTCCGCGCTGCGCATCCGCAGACCGTGCCGTTCCTGTTGTGACCGGAAATCCAGTTCGCAGCGGCTTCACCATGCCTGATATTCGTATGTCATGCAGCAGTTTCAAAGACCGACCTTCGCTGGCGCTTGCGGCCTTTCTTTAATCTCTCGAACTTTGCCCTGGGTTGCGCAGCGCGTTCAGGGCATTTGTTTTCCTCAATGTCCGGTCATGGTGACCTTGATCAGCATCCAGATGGCCATCGCGACCATCATCAGGTTTTCGGTCAACGAGACAAAGCCCAAGGGCACGTTGCTATCGCCACCGACACAGGCGCATTTGATTTCTCGTTTGTCGATATAGACGGCCTTGAAGACAGACACGGCGCCAATGGTGCCAATGAACAGGGCCACCGGGATCGACAGCCACATCAGGGCGCCGGAAACCATCAGGACGCCGGCCAAGCCTTCGGCAAAGGGATAGGCGTATCCATAGCGCACCCAGCGCTGCGCCAGCAGGTCATAATTCAGAAACATCGTGGCAAAACTCTCCACGTCTTTCAGCTTTTGCAGGGCCAACAGACACATCGCGATGGCCACGAACCATTCTGCTGTGGCAACCGTGAACAACTCGCTGGACGCCGCCCAACTGGTGGCCACGGCCATCGCGGCGGCCATCGCAAACAGCGCAATCACCGGGCGATAGGTCGTCGCGGCCTTGTCGCGAACGGTCTTGCCGAAATGGCGCCGCAATTCGTCATATCCGCCGATCCGCTTGCCGTCGATGAAGGTCTGCGGCGTTGTGGGGACGTCGTGCCGGTTCTTGAAGGCATCGACCTCGGCGCGGGTGGTCAGATGACGATCCTCGACGCGGTAGCCCTCGCGCTTCAACAGGTCCAGTGACTTGAGGCCATAAGGGCACATGTGTTTGGCCATCACCATTCGGTGCAGGGTGGCAGTTTTCGTGCTCGGCTGAGCCATGGTCAACCTCGATGGCTTGAGAAGACGCGCGTCCCGGACCGCGCCCAAAGAATGACGTCAAAAGGATCGCGCTGCCCGTCCATTTCCATGCCGGGTGATCCGATGGGCATACCTGGCACCGAAAGCCCCACGGCCTTTGGGCGGTGCTTCAGCAGGGTCCGGATATCGGCGGCCGGCACGTGACCCTCGATCACGTAACCGTCGATCAGGGCCGTATGACAGGAGCGCAGCGATATTGGCACCTCATGACGATCTTTTGCGGCCTGAATGTCGTCCGTCATCACCACGTTGACCTCAAATCCATGTTCCTCCAGATGTGTCACCCACGCACCGCAACAGCCGCAATCGGGCGAGCGGAGCACCCGCGCCCTGATTGGCGCCTGGCGGACCTGAGACATCGCCGAAGCCGGCAAAAGACATGCTGCCATCGCGGTCGTGAATCTGCGTCGATCAATCATGATACGTTCCTTTTCCTGAAGCCTTTTTCAGCCGATCCGCGGAACTCGGTGCCATGTTCCTTGTCCGCCGTTTCAAGTCGGTGCAGGATCGGACAATTCGGGCGCTCGTTGCCCGCGCAGTCACTTGCCAGACCCTCCAGGGTGTCGGCCATGTCCTGCAGATGCGCGATCTTGCGGCGCAGGTCCCGGACCCGAGCCTGCGCCAAGGCCTTCACGTCTGCGCTGCGCCTGTCCTTGTCGCGCCAGAGATCCAGAAGTTCGGTGATTTCTGCAATGGAAAACCCCAGATCGCGGGCGCGGGCGACAAACCGCAGCATGTGGATGTCTTGCAGTTCGTATTCCCGATAGCCCGAGGTCGTTCGACTGGCATTCGGGATCAGGCCGATCTGTTCGTAATAGCGGATCATCTTTGCCGATACGCCCGAGCGATTGGCGGCATCTCCGATCTTCATGACACAGCTCCGTCGTTGCGATGACAAGGATATGGGGCTTCCCATGATTGGAAGGTCAAGGGGCAGTCACAGATTCGTGGCGGTATTGACCTGACAATCGTGGGAGGGAAGAAGAACCTGCCAAGGCGTATTCCCATTTGGTTCCGGCGTGGTGAGAACCCGAACCGTTTGGAAGAAAAAGATGTGAACCGCATCGCCAATGTCTATCGGTTTCGTGCCGAGGAAGACCGGTTCCGCGCCCCGCGACCTATCGGCCAAGTTCGAAAAGAATGATTTCAATCTCGCCATACCGCGATACGCCGACATCTTGGTTCCGAAACTGTCAATCCACCCGGAAGAGGCGGCTGGCCACCAAGGGGGTGTGTCCCACGACAGGGAAAACCGCGACGGGCGGTCGCACCGGCAATGCGATCAAGCCATGAAGCGCCCAAAGAAAAACCGCCGGGAACGCACTACAAGAGGGGCGTGCATTCCCGGCGGCGATCTTAAAAGAACTTGCCTACAATAACTGGATCGGCCACTCACTCATTACCCAAACATCGGGTCGGTAAAGTCAGCACGACCAAAAAACGCGACCTTCAAATCATCTCCGCATGTCTGCTTGCGTCGATGGGTTGGTTATCGCTTATTCGGCCGCGGCAAGCTATTCGTGTGATTGCGTAGGCGGATTTACCTATACGTCAATCAGCGACAGGAAGCCGGGTTGATACCGGTCGCGCGCAGGCCCCATTCGGTCATCTGGGCAGTCAGCTCTTGCCCGGCAAGATCGAAGGCGGGGATCAGATCAGAGGTTTTGCTGCTGGCTGCGGGGATTTCGACGTTGAAATTGCCACGAGAGACGACGCTGGCATCCATCTCGTGGATCATTTGGGCATTGACCGCCAGTCTGACGGTGACGGCTTCGCCATCGACCCTGGCATTGAAGGCCTCGATCTCGCTGATCAGGGCGAAATCGCCCGACAATCCAAGGGGCGCGCGGCCGACATGGCTGAACGCGTCATAGCTGCCCAGACCCTGAACCAGCAAACGTTGCAGCATGACCGGCACGGTGTCGCCCCATTCCGCATCGGGCAGATACTGCGTTTGCAGGGGCGAAGGGCGGATCATGATCCGTTCGCTGTCCAATGTGCCACGGGCCTTGGGTGTTTCGATGACCAGTTCGGCAACCCGGCCGCGCCCACATGAGGTTTGACCGAATGCGGGGGGGCGCAATTCAAAGACATCGCGTTCGGGCCCTCCTTCCAGGGCTGACAGGGCCGCACAGCCGGGCAGGAGGGCAGCAAGTGCAAGCGGGACAAGTCTGGAAGGGCGCATCAGGAACCTCAGCGACGGAATTCAGGGGTGCGCGGCCCGGTCAGAAGCTGCGCGGGGTTGCGTTTCAATGTGCCGACAAGCTGATCGATATCGGCGACCAATCCGCGCAATTCCATGGACAGGCGCGAAAACTGTGGCAGGGCCTCGGTCGCGAAATTCTGCACGGGGCGGTGGGCGCTGTCCAGCACCCTGCGCAACGAGGTAAATGCATCGGCGGCGGATGCGGCGGCGGTGCGAAGCTGGGCCATCATGTCCGGCAGATCGCCCGCCACGCTGTCCAGGGCCGTGTTCACCTTGCCGAGCGTTTGGCTGAGATCGGAAATGATCGGTGCAAGATCCGTTCCGAAGATGTCCGTGGCGGCCTTGAATGCGTCATTGCCTGATGTCAGCGCGACATCCAGGCGGGACAGGCTGTCCTCGGCGCGTGCGGCAAGGCGGTTCAAGTCGGATTGCAGGCTGCCCGCGGCCTGATCAAGCGTTTCCGTCAGGTCCTTGAGGTCACCGGACACATAGTTTTGGATTTCATCCAGAGATTTCGTCGCGGCGGCCATGGTGCCATCGGCCTGCTTGGCCGCCTGCGAGAAATTTTCCAGCGCGGTATCGGCGGTCTGGCTGAGTGTATCCAGCTTGCCGCCAAAGGCAGCGATGCCATCTGCGGCCTTGCCGATGGCGCCGGTCGCCGAGGATACATCGGACAGGGCCTGATCCAGATTGGCGCTGGAATCCTCGACATTGTCGAGAATGTTTGACACCCGCTGAACGTTTTCGTCGCTAAGCAACTGCGCCAGCCGATCGGCGACATCCCCCAGCTTGTCGATGATCTCTGGCCCTTCCTGGGTCAGCTTTTGCAGGGCTGACTGGCTGGATTTGATCACGGGGATCGGCGTGTCTTCCGTTTCGGTCAACCGTGGCGAGTCGGGGCTGCCCGAGGTGATCGAGATATTGGACACGCCCGTCACGCCCTGGGATTCGACCGAAGCGCGCGAACTGACCCGGATTGGCGTGTCTTCATCCACTTCCAGGCGAACCCGGACCGGCGCGCTGCTTTCCGGGGCCAGATCGATATCCACGACCGACCCCACCTTCAGCCCGGCAAAGCGCACATCGGACGAGATTCCCAACCCCGACACCTCGTTGAAATAGGCGTCGTAATAGGAAAACTGCTGATCCAGTTCCAGCTTGGCGAACCAGACCAGAAATCCCAGGATGCCCAGGAAGCCCGCGATCGCAAATGCACCGATCAGGGCGTAGTTTGCCTTGGTTTCCATCCCGCTATCCTTCGCTTCGATCGGCCGGCTGCGCGGCGCGGGCGCGCGGACCGTGGAAATATTCGCGAACCCAAGGATGGTCCACTTGCAGCATTTCTGCCATCGTTCCCGTTGTCAGGACCCGTTTTTCCGCAAGCACCGCGATCCGGTCGCAACAGGCATGCAACGTGTCCAGATCGTGCGTGACCAGAAAAACCGACAGGTTCAGCGCATCTCGCAGCCCGACAATCAGCTTGTCGAATGCGTCAGCGCCGATGGGATCAAGTCCTGCGGTGGGTTCGTCCAGAAAGACGATTTCAGGATCCAGCGCCAAAGCGCGTGCCAGCCCGGCCCGTTTGCGCATGCCGCCGGACAGGTCCGACGGGAAATCGGCATTTGCCTTGAATGGCAGGCCCGCCATTGACACCTTGAGCTGCGCCAGGCTGACGCGCTGTTCATCGCTGAGGCCCGGAACGGCACGCAAAGGGACCTCGACATTTTCCTGAACGCTGAGCGAGGAAAACAAAGCGCCATCCTGAAACATCACCCCCCAGCGCCGTTCGATCGCCTCGCGTTCAGCGCCCGACATGGCTGTTACATCGCGGCCAAAGACCGACACCGATCCCGCCGCAGGTCTGATAAGTCCGACGATACTGCGCAGGAGAACCGACTTGCCGGTGCCCGACCCGCCGACAACACCCAGAATTTCACCCCGTCGCAGGTCCAGGTCCAGGTCCTGATGCACCACGTGATCGCCGAATTGGGTGCGAAGGTTGCGAACCTCTATGACATTCTCGCGGCTCATATGCCGAGCACCGAGAACAGGATCGAGAAGGCCGCATCTGCTATGATAATGGCGAATATTGCTGATACCACCGAAGCCGAGGTCTGGCTGCCCAGGGATTCCGCGTCCTTGCCCACCATCATCCCGGCGTGACAGCCGATAATCCCGATGATCAGCGCAAAGACCGGCGCCTTGACCAGCCCGACAATGGCATGGTCCACGCTGATGTCCCCCAGGCGGGTCATGAACATCGATGGGGAAACGCCCAGTTCGATCCATGACATGATCGCACCGCCCAGCAGCCCGGACAGATCTGCGATCAGGCCCAGAATGGGCAGCATCAACACCAGCGCCAGCACCCTTGGCAGGATCAGCACCATGTCCGGGTCCATGCCCAATGTGCGCATGGCGTCAATTTCCTCGCGCATCTTCATGGATCCGATCGAGGCGGTCAGGGCCGAAGTGGTTCGCCCCGCCACGACAATCGCGGTCAACAGGATCCCCAGTTCGCGCAGCACCGAAATGGCAATCAGATCGACGACGAAAACCTCGGCGCCGAATTGCCGCAACTGCGCTGCCCCCTGAAAGGCCAGAACGACGCCGATCAGGAAGGACATGACTGCCACGATAGAGACGGCCCTGAGGCCGGTTTGTTGACAATGATAGACCAGCGAGGTCAGGCGAAACTGGGACGGATGGCGCAAGGCGCGCAGCAAGGCGGCCAGAAAGCGCCCCAGATATTCGGTCATCTGCACAAAGGTCGACAGGCTGCCCACGACCCGCTTTCCCGTGTTGCGGCAGATGTCGTGCCACCAGCTTCGCGGCGGAGCGGGCTTGTCCGGGGCGGGTATGGCGTCGCTGACTGTCTCTAGCAATATCCGGTGTGACTGCGACAGACCGACAAGCTCGGCGCCTTGTGCGCGTTGCCGGGCAAGATAATGGGCGCCCGCGGTGTCCATGCGTTGCAGGTCGGTCAGGTCGATCCGTTGCGCGCCAGGTGGCGGTGTCCGGGGCAGGGTCCACACGACCAACGCACCGCCGAGGGCCAGATCCCCATCGCGATTTGTGATTGTCAGCTGGGCCTGACTGGGGTCGGACAATGTCATGGTGGGCAAGTCCTTCAATGCATTGCTTTAATCGCCGCAATATCCGGTGGTGTCAAATACGCAGGTTTTCTTGCGACCCGATCACCAGAGTTTTCTTGACGGAACGGTTCGCTGCCCGCATCAATTGAATATGCAATTCCGTGGCGGTTGCGCCCTCTTGTCGTGATCGCCTCGCCTTGGAAACAATGGGAGGGGGTTCGATGTTCAAGCATCTGGCCTTGCGGGTCATGCCACTGATCGCGATCACCGCGACCAATGTTGCCGCGCAAACCGCCGAGGAGGGCGCGGCGACTGATGACGAAAGCGCCGCCGAACTTTTCACGACGACCGAACTGGAAACCATGGTCGCGCCGGTTGCGCTGTATCCTGACACGCTGCTGATGCAGATCCTTGTGGCCTCGACCGTTCCGCTGGACATCATGAAGGCCGAGCAACATCTGCGCGACAATCCCGAAGAAGCCGATCAGGACCGCAAGGATTTTGCCGAGGCGCAGGATTGGGATGAAAGTGTCCAGGCACTGGCGGCGGCATTCCCGGATGTTCTGGACGACATGGCGGAACATGTCGACTGGACCGAAACCATGGGCAATGCCATGCTGACGCAAAGCGATGACGTCATGGATGCCATTCAGGCCATGCGTCAGCTTGCGATTGAGAATGGCACTCTGGTCAGCGGCGATCAGCAAACGGTTGATGTTCAGCAAAACGACCTTGCGCCCGCGCAGGGTCAATCCGACACCGGCACCGCGGCCCAGCCGCAGGAAACCGTGGTTATCACCCCGACCGATCCGCAAACGGTTTATGTGCCCCAATATAACCCCAGCACTGTTTATTCGCCCAATTTGGGCGGGGTGATTGCGACCACCGCGGTTGCCTTTGGCACGGCGGCGCTGATCGACGATATTTTCGATGATGACGATGATTGGGGGCATTACTGGGGCTGTCGCGATTGCGGCGGCTGGAACGGTCGCCCCATCGTGCGCGATCCCGACATCGATCTGGATGTCGATGGCAATGTGAACATTGGCAATCGCGTGAATATCGACCGCGACAATGCGCGGATTGATCGCACGGATATCGGCTGGAAACCCGATAGTGGCAAGGCGGCGTCCGCGCGCAAGCGTATCGAGAACAATCGCAATGGCGACGGCTCGTCGCGATTGCCCGTCAAGAAGGCGGCATCGCGTCAGGACAATCTGCGCAAACAGATTTCGGGCCGGACCGGCGCCCCCGATCTGGGACGTGATCCCGGACAACTGGCCCAGTCGGTCGGTTCGCGCCCGCCAAACCGTGCCAATGCCAAGCGCCCGGCCAAGTTCAACCCCGCCGAGAAATCCGCCGCGGTCAAGCGCACGAAGACCGCACCGAAGGCAAGCCATCCCAAGGCCGCAGCGGCCAAGGCATCACATCCCAAGGTCAGCCGACCCGCCCCGAAAAAAACCGTGGCCCATCATGCCGCCGCTCCGCGCAAACCGGCCGTGACCCGTCATGCCGTGTCCCATGCGCCTGCGCTGCACAAGCACAGCTCGGGAACTCGGGCCCGGGCCGCATCCCATCGCGGGCATGTCAGCCGTGGCCACCGTGGACGGCGCTAAGTGGGAAAGGACAGGAACATGATGCGCATGATTGCACTATCTGCCGGACTGACCCTTGCGCCAATGGCGGCAATCGCGGCACCTCAAAGTTATGAATCGCCACAGGCCGCGCTTGAGGCGCTGGTATCTGCGGCCGGTGCCGAGGGCGAACAGGATCTGCTGACGGTATTTGGCGCAGAGGCCGCCGAAACGATTTTTTCCGGCGACGAGATCGAAGATGCCGGCAACCGCCGCATGATCGAGAATATGGTCAATCAGGGCTATCGCTTTGTGCCCGAGGCCGAATTCGAACAGACGATTATTGAAATGGGCAACGATCACTGGCCCTTTCCAATCCCTCTGGTTCGGGATGAAAACGGCTGGAGCTTCGACGTCGAGGCCGGTCGTCAGGAAATGCTGGCGCGCCGCATCGGGTTGAATGAGCTGAATACCATGACGCTGATCGATGCTTATGGCGACATACAGGCCCAGTTCCGGCTGGTCGATCAGGATGGCGATGGTGTCATGGAATTCGCGCGGTCCCTGATCGCGACCGCCGAAGATCGCGATGGCCTGTATTGGCCGGGCGGCGACAGTCCCTTGGGCGAACATGCCGCGCGGGCATCCCTGGACGGGTTCAGCGAAGACGGCGAAGATCTGCCCTCAGAGCCTTTGGAAGGGTATCTGTTCCGCGTGCTGGATGGTCAGGGTGAAAACGCGCCAGGCGGCGCGATGAGCTATCTGGTCAATGATAACATGGTCGCCGGGCATGCGATTCTTGCGGTTCCGGCGGTCTATGGCGATACCGGTATCCACAGTTTCATGATGGCGGAAAACGGGATCATCCTGCAGGCCGATCTGGGCGAGGATAGCCTGAACATCGCGGCGGAAATCACCAGCTATGATCCCGATGAAAGCTGGGTTCCCGCCTATTACTAGCAGTGCGGGTGATCAGCCGGCGCGCCCATAGTAATCGGCGCGCCGGGCCAGATCGATCAGTTCGACGACCGAAGCGACATTCAACTTTTCCAGAATGCGCGCCCGATGGTGATCGACGGTGCGCGGGCTGATATCCAGATGCCTGCCGATCTCCTTGCTGGAAATCTCGCCCGGATTGGCAAGGATGTGATCGACGATCTCGCTTTCACGGGGTGTCAGGCGTTCGAACCGACCCTGCAATTCTATCTGGGCCTGCGCATTGGTCCGGTTCAGGGCAGCCACATCCAATGCGGCGCGAACGCGCTCCATCAGGTCGGACTGCTTGAACGGCTTTTCCAGAAAGTCCAGCGCACCACCTTTCATCGCCTGAACGGATTCAGGAATGCCGCCATGCCCGGTGATGAAAATCGTCGGCAGATTGTGACCGTTGCGATTCAGGTGATCTTGCAGTTCCAGCCCTGACATGCCGGGCATGCCATAATCCAGGATCAGGCAGCCGCCCGAAAAATGCGTTTCGTAATCGTCCAGGAAATCCCTGGCCGATCCGAACGTTTCCACCATATAGCCGCGCATGATCAAAGCCCGCGCCAAAGAGGTTCTGACAGCAGGGTCATCGTCAACGACGAAGACGGTAGAGCTTTTATCAATCTTGGACATGGCGGGGTGCCCATACAGGGAATTCAGGTCGAGCAGTAAAGTGCATATCGTGCAGTCAACAAGATGTCATTTAACGAAAAAGTGCATTGGCGGGTTCATGGTCAAGCCTTTGTAGTCAATGTTGCGCCACCGTCACCGATTGGAATGGTAAAGTGAAAGCGAGCGCCGTCACGATAGGAACGGTCCAGCCACATCGTGCCGCCATTCGCGTCGATCATCGAACGGCAAATGGACAGTCCCAGTCCCATGCCGGATTTCTTGGTCGTTTCGAATTGGGCAAACAGGTTGATTTCGGTGCTGACCCCGGGGCCGGTATCCTCGATCTGAACCTCGACAAGCTTCCCGATCTGCATGGCTCTGACGGTGATCTTGCGATGGTGCGCATCGGCCTCGGAGATTGCCTCGATCGCGTTTCGCAGCAGGTTGACCAGAACTTGCGCAATCTGGATGCGGTTCGCGCGGACCTTGGGCAGGTCATCTGGCAGCTGCGACAGGATTGCGACATCGGCCTCGGTCGCTTCGGCCTGGACAAGACGGTTCGCCTGTTCAAGCAGTTCGGCAAGGTTGAATTCGGAGATGTGAATTTCATCCTTGCTGATAAAGCCCCTTAGCGCGCGAATGATTTCCCCGGCGCGCAGGGATTGTTCCTCGATCTCACCCAGGATTTCACGCAGCTCGGGTGCGCTGTTGCCAGCGTTGTCAACGATCAGCAGGCCGGAATCAGCATTCTGTGCGATCGCCGAAAGCGGTTGGTTCAGCTCATGCGCCAGACCGGCCGCCATTTGCCCCATCGTATTGCCGCGCGCCAGATGGGACAGGTCGCGGTTCAGCCGGGCGATTTCGTTTTCCTGTGCCTTGATCGCGGTGATATCGTCCAGTGTCACGACCGCATGCAGGGGATTGCCGTCCTGATCCCGGATAAGGATCGCGTTCACGGCAAGATGCAGGATCGAGCCATCCTTGCGTAGAACGCGGGTATCATGTTTGACCGAGAACGTGTCCTCTGACAATTCGGCCAGCGGGGTCATCGTCGTCTTGTCCTGCGGCGCGATCAGATCCTTGTAGCACATCGACAGAAGCTCATCGGCGTTGTAGCCGCTGATTTCGCAAAGTTTCGAGTTCACCTTGAGGAACCTACCCGACTGGGGCGAGATCTGTGCCATCGCCCGTGAGGACAGATTGAAGGTCTGGCCGTATTCGCGTTCGGCTTTCTTGCGGGCCACGATCTGCTGGACAAGGGTTTCGTTGGCCTGCGACAGCTCTCGATAGGTGCGGGGCAGGGGTTCGGAAGGGTCGGCCTCGCCCTGCGAGACCAGCGCGGATCTGACCGCAAATGCCCGAACCGGCCGATAGATGTATTTGGCCAGCCACAAGCCCGCCAGCCCCGTAATGATCGCGACAAGCGCCGCGATCCAGATATTGTCGGCGCGGTTGCGTTTGATCTCGCCGATGAAATCATCCTGGGGTGCATAGACGGCAATGGTCCAAGGCATCTGTTCGCTGACGACGGGCAGGACATTGGCGATATAGTCATGCCCGTCATACCCAAACTGGTGGAACACCTCCTGTTTGACGGGGAAGCCGGTGCTTTTTGCCAGATCGGCAAAGGCCGCGCGTGCGATCGGATCATCAAAGGCCTCGATATTGACGAAGCGCAGCGTTCCTTCGCCGTCTCGCACCTTGATCAGCGACTGGTCGGGATGGGCGATGACATCGCCATTGCGGTTGATGATCAGTGCCCGCCCGTTCTGGCCGATATTCAGGCGTGACAGGAATTGCGAGATATTGCTGATCTCGATATCGACGCCGACCACACCCCTGATGCCCTTGGGTCCGTCGCGCACGGGTGCGGCAAGGGTGATGCCCGGTTCCTGCGAGGAAAAGAAGATGTACGGATCTGTCCAGATCGTTGTCAGCTTTTCCTTGGCGCGCGAATACCAGGGGCGATCGCGGGGATCGAATTTGTCCTCGGGATCCAGCCGATCCTCGACCCGGCTGAAATCGACGTCACGCCACACGAACTCGACCTTGCGCTGACCATCGGGAAAGGTGATCAGCTTGGAACGATAGGGCGCTGGGCCGTCACTGCGCATGACATAGACGAATGTTCCGTCCTCACCGCCGAAATACAGGCCTGAAAACTGCGGTGTGATCTGCAATTGCTGAAACAGGAACAACTCCAGTTGCCGGGTGTCCTCGCTGGCAACGACCTTGTGCTGGGCCAGTCGTGCAGCCAGTTCCGCCGCGCCACGGGCGGGGTCCAGAAAGCCCTTGGAATGTTCTGCGGTATTTGTGCCGACATCGCTCAGCAAACTGCGCGCATGTTCAAGAAGTGCGCGTTCCGATGTGACATATGATGAGAAAACCACCGCCAGAACGGCCAGGAACTGTAACCCGGCCAGGCCGAATGCCAACAGGGCGGAAAGCGATAATCTCATGTTTGAACTGTCCAACTCGTATCGACTGTAAGATGGCGTGAAACCCTGACCCGAAGCAAGGTGTGAACCCGCCAAGTCACGCAGCGACACCGCCCGGAAATGGCCGACCTCATTGCGATTGTGACAAAACCGCCGCATGTTGCGCCCGAGAATCAAATGGCAGCTACGGCGCCTTTGCAAACATGGTCATGCCCGTCCGTATACGGGCACAAGTCGGAGCGTCCCGCCATGCAAGTGATCCAGAGCCTCAGAGAGATCGTCGGGCCGCGATATGTCCTGACTGATGAGGATTGCGCCCGCTGGGCAAGTGACTGGACGGGCGGGTATCAGGGCCAGCCGATGGCTGTTCTGCGGCCGGGCGATCGTGATGAGGTCTCGGCGATCCTGCGGCTGGCCTCGCAGCATCGGTTGCCGGTCGTGCCGGTGTCGGGCAATACCGGGTTGGTCGGTGGGGCGCTGGCAGCCGAGTCGCTCGTTCTTTCGCTGGACCGCATGAACCGGATTCGCTCGATCAGCCCCGATGCGCGGGTTGCCATTGTCGAGGCCGGCGTCGTGGTGGCGGCACTGGATGACGCCGCGGGCGCGCATGGGCTGACCTTCCCCCTGGCATTCGGGGCCGCGGGTTCAGCCATGATCGGCGGCGTTCTGTCGACCAATGCGGGCGGGGCCAATGTGCTGCATTATGGCAATACGCGTGATCTGTGCCTGGGCCTCGAAGTGGTGCTGGCCGATGGGCGCGTGCTTGATCTGATGTCGGCGCTGCACAAAAACAATTCCGGGTTCGACCTGCGCAACCTGATGATCGGCGCCGAAGGCCAGCTTGGTATCATCACCGCGGCGGTGCTGAAGCTGCATCCCCGCCCGACCCAACATGCGACCGCGATGGTCGCGATGCCTGCGCTGGACGACGCGCCCGATCTGCTGAATGCGCTGCAAGATGCATCAGGCGGTGCGGTCGTTGCCTATGAATTCATGCCGCGAAGCTTTGTCGAAGGGCATCTGGCGCTGATCCCGAATGCGCGTGAACCCTTTGAGGCGGCGCATCCGGTGAACCTGCTGGTCGAACTGGCCGCAACCCGGACCGGGCCCTTGACCGAGGTTCTGGAACAGGTGCTTGCCGCATGGCTTGAGGCCGGCAAGATCGTGGATGCCGTCCTTGCCCAGAACGAAACACAGCGCCGCGAGATGTGGGCAAGGCGAGAGGCCGCCGCCGAGATTGCGTTTCACCGCAAGCCCTTCATCGACACGGACATTGCCGTGCCGTTGAACCGTGTCGCCGACTATTTACGTGAAATCGAACCGCGGTTGCGCGACCTTGATCCCGATTGCGCCATGTTGTCGGTGGCGCATCTGGGCGATGGCAATATCCATTATACCTGTTTTCCAAGCCGCGATGATGCGGGGCTGAAATCGGCCATGCGCGACCAGATCGACCGGTTGGCGATCGAGATGGGGGGCACATTTTCGGCCGAACACGGGGTCGGGCGTTCAAAACTGGCGCCGATGGCCCGGTTCAAGGACCCGGTGGCGCTGGATGTGATGCGATCGTTGAAATCCACCCTGGACCCGTTGGGTATCCTGAATCCGGGCAAGACGCTTCCTGCCCCTGATTGATCCCGGGGGCGCGGATCGGTTCAGATACTGGACAGCAGAATGCTGGTTTCGCTGTTCAGCACCCCGTCGACCATGCGCACATCGCGCAACACGCGGTCAAACTGTGCCAGATCATCGACAATGATCTCGGCGACCAGATCCCATTTCCCGCTGGTCGTATGCATCACCGCCAGTTCGGGAAGCCCGCGCAGTTTGCGGATCACGTGGGATGTGTTGCGCCCGACCACCTCGATCATCATGACCGCCCGGATGCGGCTGCTGTCATAATCTTCGCGCACGCGCGCCGTGAAACCCAGCAATGCACCCGAAGCCAGCAGGCGATCCAGCCGCGTCTGCACGGTGCCGCGCGAAACCCCCATGATCTCCGCCAGTTTTGAAACCGGGGCACGCCCGTCCTTGCGCAACAGGCTGATCAACAGCCGGTCATGATCGTCAAAGACAGGTTTGCTGCTGTTCCGAGACATGATCCGCCATGCATTTGTTGGGGTTGCTGCCTGCAATTTGTATCATCTAATGCCATATATCCAGCAAATTTGATATTTATTGTGCAATTTGCTGCGCCGATAATCTTGCCAAACGGATAACCAAGAGGTGTGTCATGGCTGCTGCCCCATCTGAACTGGCCTATGTGCCCTTTGTTAGCGTCGAGAACATGATGCGGCTGGTGCATCGCATCGGTATCGAGACCATGCTGACGGGCATCGCGGATTATATCGAGGAAGATTTCCGGCGCTGGGAATCCTTTGACAAGACACCCCGTGTTGCCTCGCATTCCGCCGAGGGCGTGATCGAGCTGATGCCGACATCCGATGGCGATGTGTATGGCTTCAAATATGTCAACGGTCATCCAAAGAACACGAAATCCGGATTGCAGACGGTCACGGCGTTCGGATTGCTGGCCAATGTGCATACCGGATACCCGGTGCTTTTGTCCGAGATGACCCTGTTGACGGCGTTGCGGACTGCCGCGACATCGGCATTGGTGGCGCGCTACCTGGCGCCCCGAGGGTCGGATACGATGGCGATGATCGGAAATGGTGCGCAGTCGGAATTTCAGGCCCTTGCCATGCGCGCATTATGTGGCGTGACGCGGCTGCGTCTCTATGACATCGACCGCAAGGCGACCGACAAACTGGTTGCAAACCTGTCAGGCCTTGGCTTTGATCTGACGGCCTGTTCCAGCGCGGAAGACGCGATCGAGGGCGCTCAGATCATCACGACATGCACGGCCGACAAGCAATATGCCACGATCCTGACGGACAATATGGTTGGCGCGGGAATCCACATCAACGCCATTGGTGGCGATTGTCCGGGCAAGACCGAGCTGCACCGCGACATCCTGCTGCGTTCGGATGTGTTTGTCGAATACCCGCCACAGACCCGCATCGAAGGTGAGATCCAGCAGATGCCAGAGGATTTCCCGGTCACCGAAATGTGGCAGGTGATAACCGGTGCGGCCAAGGGGCGGCGCGATGCGCGCCAGGTTACGCTGTTTGACGGCGTGGGCTTCGCGACCGAGGATTTTTCGGCCCTGCGTTTCGTGCGCGACAAGCTGGAATCGACCGGGTTGTGCCAGCAGCTTGATCTGCTGGCTGATCCCGATGATCCACGCGACCTGTTTGGCATGTTGCAGCGCGCCAAGGGTAACACCGCATGAGCCGCCCATCTGTTCAGGCACCTTCGGCTGTCATCATGGTTCGGCCGCATCATTTCACGGTCAACACCCAGACGGCGGCGGATAACAGCTTTCAGAAGATGCAATCCGCCGGCGGTGATCTGGCAGGCCGCGCCTATCGCGAACACAGCGCCGCCGTCCAGCGCCTGCAAGAGGCGGGTGTGACGGTCCATGTCTTTGAGGGCACTGACCCCGAAACGCCGGATTGCGTGTTTCCCAACAACTGGTTTTCGACCCATGCCGGCGGGCATGTCGCGATCTTTCCGATGAAGGCCCCGAATCGGCGCCTGGAACGCCGTCAGGATGTGATCGAAATGCTCAAGACTCGGTACCGGGTGCAGGATGTCATCGATTATTCTGGGTTGGAACCGGATGGTCTGTTCCTCGAGGGGACAGGGGCGATGGTTCTGGATCATATCGACCGGGTGGCTTATGCCGCCCAATCGGATCGTACCAACCCCGTCGCGCTGGAACGGTTCTGCACACATTTCAACTTTGAGCCGATGGTTTTTCCGGCAGCCGACAGCGCGGGCGCGCCCGTTTATCACACCAATGTCCTGATGTGTGTCGGCACGGATTTCGTCATGATCGGCGATGCGATGATCACCGATACATCGCGCCGGGCCGAGATCCTGTCGCGGTTGCGTCAATCAGGTCGAGAGATCGTTTCCCTGACCGAAGACCAGATCGCGCGCTTTGCCGGCAATGCGATTGAATTGCAGGGGCGCGACGGGCCGGTTCTGGCGCTGTCGCAGACGGCATTTGACGCGCTGCGCGAGGCTCAGATCGAACAGCTGCGCAGCAGCGCGACCTTGTTGCCGCTGGATATTCCGACGATCGAGATGGCGGGCGGTTCGGTGCGTTGCACCATTGCCGGGATCCACCTGTCCGCCCGGTGACGGGCGGACAGGCGGGGCCTTGCGGGCAGGAGGGCCTTGTGGGGATGGGCTAGCGGATCATCCCCAACCCGCCGGCTGAAATGGCGGCCATGTTCAGGATGTCGTTCACCGTCGAGGTGGTCGAGCAGATCTGAATCGATTGGGGCGCGCCGGTCAGGATCGGACCGATCACCGTTGCCCCCGCCATCTCCTGCATCAGTTTCACCGAAATCGACGCCGAGTGGCGTGCCGGGACAACCAGCACATTCGCGGGCGCAGTCAATCGGCTGAAAGGGTAGCGCGAGGCGGATTCCGCGTTCAGTGCGACATCCACGGTCATCTCGCCTTCATATTCAAAATCGACGCCGCGCTGATCCAGCACATTCGGGGCCTGCGCCATCTTGATTGCCCGTTCGCTGACCGGGTAGCCAAAATTCGAGAATGACAGAAACGCCACACGCGGTTCGAGGCCAAGCCCTCGTGCCACCGCGGCGCCGCGCGTGGCGATGTCGGCCAGATCTTCGGCATCGGGCCATTCATGCACCAGCGTGTCGCCAATCAA
Source organism: Paracoccus onchidii (assembly GCF_028294535.1). Taxonomy (GTDB): domain Bacteria; phylum Pseudomonadota; class Alphaproteobacteria; order Rhodobacterales; family Rhodobacteraceae; genus Paracoccus; species Paracoccus onchidii. Next base: position 23,314 of record NZ_JAQBIE010000032.1, read on the forward strand.
CACGATCCGGCCCTTGTGAAGAACACCGGTAATGCCGACAGCCCCATCCTGAGGGCGCAGGTCGAAGACATGACCGATCTGCGCCAGAACCGGCGCGTTCTTTCGCGTGGCGCCCGTCACCAGCCCATCGCCATGCCCATGCGCCAGCATCAGTGCCCCGAAGACATGGCGATCACGATTCGCCAGCTTTTGTGCATCTTCGCGATCAAACCCCTTGCGTTGCAGCCGGCCATACAGGAACTGGTGATAGGCATCGAGATGGCGCGAATTGCCCGCATTCACGACCGTGATTTCCCGTGCGGCATCGGCCAGCCCTTCGGCAGCCAGCTTGTCCTTGACGTCATTCTCGCGTCCGACCACCAGCGCCTGCCCCATGCCGCGACGTTGCCATGCGACGGCGGCGCGCAGAACGCGCGGATCGTCGCCTTCGGCAAAGATCATCCGGGCCTGCTTTTGCCTCGCACGGGCATGGATGCCCTGCAGGATCGTTGCGGTCGGGTCCATGCGGGCGCGCAGGGTCTGGACATAGCCGTCCATGTCGATGATCGGACGGCGCGCGACACCTGTATCCATGCCTGCCTGCGCCACTGCGGGCGGCACGACATGGATCAGGCGCGGGTCGAAAGGTGTCGGGATGATGTAATCGCGCCCGAATTGCAGCTTGCGGCCATAGGCGACGGCCACCTCGTCGGGGACATCCTCGCGGGCCAGTTCGGCAAGGGCCTGCGCGCAGGCGATCTTCATTTCATCGTTGATGGCGCGGGCGTGAATGTCCAGCGCGCCCCGGAACAGATAGGGGAAGCCCAGAACGTTGTTTACCTGATTGGGATAGTCGCTGCGTCCGGTCGCGACGATGGCATCGGGGCGGACGGCATGGGCATCCTCGGGGGTGATTTCGGGGTCCGGATTCGCCATGGCGAAGATCACCGGGTTTTCGGCCATGGATTGCACCATGTCCTGCGTGACCGCACCCTTGGCGCTGACACCCAGGAACACGTCCGCGCCTTTCATGGCCTCTTCCAGGTTGCGGGCGTCGGTGACGATCGCATGGGCCGATTTCCACTGGTTCATGCCCTCGGTGCGGCCCTGATAGATCACGCCCTTGGTGTCGCACATGATGCAGTTTTCATGCCGCGCGCCCATGGATTTCAGCAACTCCAGACAGGCGATCCCCGCCGCGCCCGCGCCGTTCAGCACGATGCGCACATCCTCGATCTTCTTGCCCGACAGTTCCAGCGCATTGATCAGGCCGGCGGCGCAGATCACGGCGGTGCCATGCTGGTCGTCGTGAAAGACCGGAATGTCCATCAGTTCCTTCAGGCGCTGCTCGATGATGAAACATTCGGGCGCCTTGATGTCTTCCAGATTGATGCCGCCGAAGGTCGGGCCCATCAGGCGCACGGCATTGATGAACTCTTCCGCGTCCTCGGTATCCAGTTCGATATCGATGGCATTCACATCGGCAAAGCGCTTGAACAGCACGGCTTTGCCTTCCATCACCGGCTTTGAGGCCAGCGCACCCAGATTGCCCATGCCAAGGATGGCCGTCCCGTTCGAGATCACCGCGACCATGTTGCCCTTGGTGGTATAGTCATAGGCCGTTTCGGGCTGATCCGCGATGGCCTGCACAGGCACTGCCACGCCGGGGCTGTAGGCCAGCGACAGGTCGCGCTGGGTGGTCATCGGGGTCGAGGCAACGATATCGTATTTTCCGGGGCGCGGGTCCATGTGATAGGCCAGCGCCTCTTGGGGGGTGATGCGGGCGCGATGGGTCTTGTCTGCCATATGTTCCTCCGGACGGGCGTTGAGACCTGATTAACGTGGTTCGTTAACTGCCTCAATGTCGAAGGCGTGAGCGGTCGCGCAAGGAACTGATTGCGCCCTGATCCGGTTGGGTTCACGCAACCCGAACCGACGGAGGAAGACATGGCAGAACGCCTCGGATCCAAGGACGGAACGCGAGATACGGACCTGATTCTGGGAAAAGACCCTGAATCGGCCGGGCCTCAATCGACACCGGCTCAGGGCGGCAGTACCGGGGGATCATTGGCCCGTGCGATCGGCAGCGAAGATGAGCTGAAGCACGCCGAAGGGCGCCAGACCGGCACAACGCGCGTCCACAAGGCTGATGAGCCCAAGCCCGGCACCTCGAATCTGGGCAAGGAGAACCGGTGATGGCGGCGGGAACATTGGGGCATGAAACATGGGTGCTGATCGCCGATGGCGAAAAGGCGCTGTTTCTGGTGAATGAAGGCGACGCGGAATATCCGGTCCTGCGGGTTCGACACCTGGAAAAACAGGAAAACCCACCGGATCGCGCCCAGTCGGCCAATCGGCCCGGCAGGCAGCAGCAATCTGTTGGTGCGGCGCGGTCCGCCTATGACGATACGGATTGGCACGAACTGGCGAAAGAGCGTTTCGCCGATCATCTGGCCGAGCTTTTGTATCAATGGGCACATCGCAACGAATTCGCCCGGATCGTCCTTGTCGCGGCACCCGGAATCCTGGCCGAGCTTCGCTCAAAGATGCACAAAGAGGTCGGCGATCGGGTCGTGCAAGAGATTCCAAAGACCCTGACCAATCACCCTGTGGATGAAATCGAAAAGCTGCTTCGCGCGAAACTCGCATCCTGATTTCGCCAGGCTTGCCGAAACGGCCCGATTTTCGTGTGTGGCCGCACATTCATGTGATGCCCGCCGGCCAATCCGGCGGGTTTCGCCGGTTCTTGCGCAAATTCAACATATTGGCCGGATTTCCGGCTGATCCGACGTTTCGCGGAGATGCGCGGGCGTGGCGCGGGGGGCGCAACTCGGGGAAAAAAACCTCACCCTGCGCTTGGACTTGCGGCCCAAATCTGCCAAATCCATGGCTGCACAACATAAGAACCGTGGCCATGTCATCTCAAACTGCTACTGATCCCAGCATCAGCCAAGAAACGCTGACCCATTTGCAGCGCCTGGAGGCAGAGAGCATTCATATCATGCGGGAAGTCGTCGCGAATGCCGACAATCCCGTGATGCTCTATTCCGTGGGCAAAGATTCGGCCTGCATGCTGCATCTGGCCAAGAAGGCCTTTTACCCGGCGCCGCCGCCCTTCCCGCTGTTGCATGTGGACACCACCTGGAAATTCCAGGCGATGTATGAACTGCGCGATCGTGCCGCCGAAGAGGCCGGGATGAAGCTGCTGGTTCATCACAATCCCGAGGCGATGGAAAAGGGCATCAACCCCTTTGACCACGGCAGCCTGCATACCGACATGTGGAAGACCGACGGTCTGAAACAGGCCCTGACGAAATACAATTTCGACGTGGCTTTTGGCGGTGCCCGCCGCGACGAGGAGAAATCCCGCGCCAAGGAACGCATCTTCTCGTTCCGCTCGGCCAATCACCGCTGGGACCCCAAGAACCAGCGCCCGGAATTGTGGCGTCAGTATAACACCCGCAAATCCAAGGGTGAATCGATCCGCGTCTTCCCGCTGTCGAACTGGACCGAGCTGGACATCTGGCAGTATATCCATCTGGAAGGCATCGAGATCGTGCCGCTGTATTTCTCGCAACCGCGCCCGGTCGTGGAACGTGACGGTTTGCTGATCATGGTCGATGACGACCGTTTTCCGCTGCGCGAGGGCGAGACCCCCGAAATGCGCAGCGTCCGGTTCCGCACGCTTGGCTGCTATCCGCTGACCGGCGCGGTGGAATCCGAGGCAAGCACCCTGCCCGAGGTCATTCAGGAAATGCTGCTGACCACCACGTCAGAACGTCAGGGCCGTGCGATCGACCACGATCAGTCCGCCTCGATGGAGAAGAAGAAGCAAGAGGGGTATTTCTGATGAGCAAGGACATGAAGGACCCCGTCTACGTCACCGATCAGCTGATCGCGGATGATATCGATGCCTATCTGCTGAAGCATCAGCACAAGACCATGCTGCGCTTCATCACCTGCGGTTCGGTCGATGATGGCAAATCGACGCTGATCGGGCGTTTGCTGTATGACAGCAAGATGATCTTCGAGGATCAGCTTGCCAGCCTTGAAAACGACTCGAAGAATGTCGGCACACAGGGGCAGGACATCGATTTCGCGCTGCTGGTCGACGGTCTTGCCGCCGAGCGCGAGCAGGGCATCACCATCGATGTCGCCTATCGGTTCTTCGCGACCGACAAGCGCAAGTTCATCGTGGCCGATACGCCGGGTCACGAACAATACACCCGCAACATGGTCACCGGCGCCTCGACCGCCGATCTGGCCGTGATCCTGATCGATGCGCGTCAGGGCGTGCTGACCCAGACGCGTCGCCACAGCTATCTGGTGAATCTTCTGGGCATCAAGAACGTGGTGCTGGCGGTCAACAAGATGGACCTGGTCGATTACTCGGCCGAGCGGTTCTACGAGATCGTTTCGGACTATTCGCATTTCGCCAAACAGATCGGGATGGACAGCTTCCTGCCGATCCCGATTTCGGGCCTGAAGGGCGACAATATCGTCAGCCACAGCGAGAATATGCCGTGGTATCAGGGGCCATCCCTGCTGGCCCATCTGGAAGAGGCGCCGATCAGCGACACCGCGATGCAGGACCATCCGTTCCGCATGGCCGTGCAATGGGTCAACCGACCCAATCTGGATTTCCGCGGCTTTGCCGGCCAGATCGGTGCGGGCACCGTGCGCCCCGGCGATGCGATCCGTGTCCTGCCCTCGGGCAAAACCACCAGGGTCAAATCGATCGTCACCTTCGACGGCAATCTGGATCAAGCCGTGGCCGGTCAGTCGATCACCCTGACTTTCGAGGATGAGATCGACTGTTCGCGCGGCGATGTCATCGTGCAGTCCGATCAGCCCTGCGAGGTCGCCGACCAGTTTGAATCGACCCTTGTCTGGATGGCCGAAGAGGCCATGCTGCCGGGGCGGCCCTATATCCTGAAGATCGGGACGCAATCCGTCACCGCCACCGTGACCGAGCCGAAATACGAGGTGAACGTCAACACGATGGAACATATGGCATCCAAGACGCTGGGTCTGAATGCCATCGGCGTCGTCAATATCTCGACCGATCGCGCGATCCCGTTCGAAGCTTATGCCGAGAACTCCGATCTGGGCGGCTTCATCCTGATCGACCGGATGACCAACGCGACCGTCGCCGCCGGCATGATCCATTTCGCCCTGCGTCGCAGCCAGAACATCCACTGGCAGGCCGTCGATGTGGACCGCGATGCCCATGCCAGCCTGAAGAACCAGAAGCCCGCCGTAGTCTGGTTCACCGGCCTGTCGGGTTCGGGCAAATCGACCATCGCCAATATCGTCGAGAAGAAACTGCACGCCCTTGGCAAGCACACCTTCCTTCTGGACGGCGACAATGTCCGTCACGGCCTGAACCGCGATCTGGGCTTTACCGATGCCGACCGGGTGGAAAACATCCGCCGCGTGGGCGAGGTTGCGCGCCTGATGACCGATGCCGGCCTGATCGTGCTGACGGCCTTTATCTCGCCATTCCGGTCGGAACGCCGGATGGTGCGGGACCTGATGGCCGAGGGCGAGTTCATCGAGATCTATGTCGACACCCCGCTTGAGGTTGCCGAACAGCGCGATGTGAAGGGGCTCTACAAAAAGGCCCGCTCGGGGCAGCTGAAGAACTTCACCGGGATCGACAGCCCCTATGAAGCGCCGGAAACGGCCGAGCTGATCGTGAACACGGTCGAGTTGTCGGCCGAGGACGCGGCCGAAAAGGTGGTTCAATACCTGCTGAATTCGTCGCGCAACTAAGGCGCTGGCACCAGCACATGATCAGCGCATGCCGACTATGTTCGGCATGCGCTTTTTTTTGGCGATATCAGGGGAAAATCGCGTCGATCGCGTGGCCTTGCTTACCTGATCGTAACCTTTTCGCCCTAGATCTGGGCTTCGATGGATTCAGGCAAGGGTTATCTATGCAGTTCGACGTCACCGATACCGATTCGGCGCTGATCATTTTGGTCGGCGAAAGCCGGATCGACGCCGCGATCGCGACAAGTTTCAAGGACAAGCTGCGCGAGGTGATACTGCGCCATCGCAAGCCCGTGGAAATGCGGATGTCATCCGTCGATTTCATGGATAGCTCTGGCTTGGGTGCCATGATTGCATTGCGCAAGGCGATGCCGCAGGATCTGGGTATGTCCTTGATCGGAATGACGCCGAATGTCGAACGGGTGTTTCGCCTGACACGGATGGATTCCGTGTTCGACATTCGCGCCGCCGCCACTGACGAGGAGCAGAAAGAATGACACCTGTTGGACGGCAGAATGCCGGGCTGACCGGCGCAGTGACTGCGCAGGCCAGACCAATGTTTCACCGCGTGCTGCCAGCCAGCCCCGAGTCGGTCAGAAATACCCTGTCAGACATCAGAAAACGGTTCCGCACCAATGTCGACGAGGATGCGATGGGGCGGTTGGAGCTGGTACTGGCCGAAGTCATGAACAATGTCACCGAACATGCAGCCGCCGTTCCGGAAGGCGAGGTGATGGACCATCTGCCATCCATCCACCTGAGCGTGGTGATGCATGACAGTGGCCTGTCATGCGCTATTTCCGATGATGGTGTGCTGCTGCCGGATGAATGCATCAAACCGCGCGGCCTGCCGGTCATGGACGATGCCGATTTGCCCGAAGGCGGCTTCGGTTGGTATCTGATTCAGGATCTGACCCAAGCCCTGTGCTACTATCGCGAAGGTCAGCGCAACTTCCTGGCGTTCAGCATCCCGTTTGCAGATGTGGCGCATGAGGTCGGTGCCTGAGCGGCATCCTTCAGTTCAGATGGCCGACCAGCGGATAACGGCCCTCCTCGAAGTCGCCGAACATATCCATAACATCGGGATGTTCCAGCGGCTCGCCCGATGCGTCGGGAACAAGGTTCTGCTCTGACACATAGGCAACGTAATAGGTCGCCTCGGTTTCCGCATAGAGGTGATAGAACGGTTGGTTCTTTTCGGGCCGCACATCTTCGGGAATGGATTCATACCATTCTTCGGTATTGGCAAATTCGGGGTCCACGTCAAAGATCACGCCTCGAAACGGACGATTTCGATGGCGAACCACTTGACCCAAACTGTATTTCGCAACGCGGCTATGTGTTTGCATATGCGACCACCCCAATTCTTTGGCCCCGATATACGCGGAACTGTCGGGCGTTCTACCTGCGAACGCCAGTTTTGTCCACCAGAGCAAGAAAATTTGCGCCCTGTGCAAATCGTTCGCCTGCTGTTTCAGCCTGCCTATTTCCCGGTTTCTGCGGGCAGGTCAGGCAAGGGCACGGTCGTGATCGCCATCTTCGCCGAGCCTTCCGTGATCTCGTTCGAATGCGCCAGATAGATCAGGACGCGGTTTTCTTCATCAAGAACCCGTTTTACGCGAAGGGACTTGAAGATCAGCGACCGGCTTTCGCGAAATACGTCTTCCCCTCCGGGGTCACGGGATATGCCGTCAATGTTGATGGGGCCGGTTTGCGCGCATTCTATAGCGCTGTTTGAAGGATCCTCGAACCAGTTTCCCTTGCTCAACCTGTCGATGACCGATCTCTCGAAATAGGCCAAATGGCAGGTGACGCCGCCGACCTCGCTGTCTTGAACGGCTTCGATCACGATATCGTTGCCCACCCAATCCACTCCGATCTCGCCAACCGTTTGGGCGAAAGCAGCAAAGGGAACAAAGCCGAGGCAGTACAGAAATTTGCGCATCTCAGTGGCTGGTGGGTGTCAGGGGCAGGCGTCCGCTATCCTCAACAAGATGCACTGCGCCGCGTTCGATCGCAACTGCGCAAAGCGGGCGCCCATAGGCAGCGCCACCGTCAATATTCAGGCGATTGCCGTAATGCGTTGCAGTGTCGATGGCGGTATGGCCGTGAACGACCAGCGGACCGAAATCCGTTTCGCTTTCCAGAAAGCCTTTGCGGATCCAGACCAGATCGTCTTCGCTCTGATCGCACAAATCGACCCCGGGCCGGATTCCGGCGTGAACCACCAGCGCCAGTGGATGCAGATACCATAGCGGCAGGTTGGCCAGAAATTCCACATGGGTCGGCGGCACGGCCCTGCGGGTTTCGTTCAGAAGTGCGGAACGAGGAATGTCGGGGTCGACACCATAGGATTTCAAGGTTGCGGCTGCACCCAGACCGGCATGCTCGACCCAATGCTGCCCCGAGCTCAGGCCGGGATCGATCCAGTCGGGGTCGGTCACGAACTTGGGCAGAAAACGGTCATGATTGCCGCGCGTAACAATCCACGGCTGCCCATCCGCCTGTCCGTTCATCAAATATTCGATCACGCCGCGGGAATCCGGACCGCGATCAATCAGGTCGCCAACATGGGCAATCACGGAATTCCTGCCACCGTCTCGCCAAATCCGCTGATGCGCGGCCTTCAGCAGATCCAGCTGGCCGTGAACATCACCAATCGCGTAAAGCCGCATGTTTCATTCTCTTTCTGCAGTCGCCGCCCTGCAATGCCGCGCGCCACCAACGTATGATGGCGCGCGACAGATGCTTACATTTCGAATTGCAGCCTGCGGGCCTGAATGAACTTGCCGGTGTTTTGCAGGGCAGCCAGGGCATCATCGCTAATGGCTTCGTCCAGATACAAGATGGCGATCGCGTCTTCGCCCGTTGCCGAACGACCAAGCGTAAAGTTCGCGATGTTCACGCCCAGATCGCCAAGCGTCGCGCCAAGCGCGCCGATCACCCCGGGAACGTCCTTGTTGCGGGTGTACAGCATATGTTCGCCGATCTCCGCATCGACATTGATCCCACGGATCTGGATGAAGCGCGGCTTGCCGTCGCTGAACACGGTCCCACCGATCGAGCGCTCGCGCTTTTCGGTAACGACGGTCAGCTTGATATAGCCCTCGTACACGCCCCCCTTGTCCTGGGTGGTCGTGGCAACCTGAACCCCGCGTTCCTTGGCCATCACCGGGGCGGACACCATGTTCACGTCCGGGTTGGTCGCCTTCATCACCCCGGCAATCACCGATGCATTCAGCGCATTGAGGTTCATCTGCGACGCCACACCGTCATACAGAACATTGATTGCCTTGATCGGTTCATCCGTCATCTGCCCGACAAACGCACCCAGGTATCCTGCCAGCTGGATCCAGGGCCCCATCACGGCTGCTTCCTCGGCCGTGACCGAAGGCATGTTCAGCGCATTCTGCACCGCGCCGGTCAACAGGTAATCGGACATCTGTTCGGCCACCTGCAAAGCCACATTTTCCTGCGCCTCGGTGGTCGAGGCGCCCAGATGGGGCGTCACAACCACATTGGGCAGGTTGAACAACGGGCTTTCCGTCGCCGGTTCGACCGCGAAAACATCAAAGGCAGCACCCGCCACGCGCCCTTCTTTCAGGGCCTCGGCCAGGGCTTCCTCATCCACAAGCCCGCCGCGCGCACAGTTGATGATGCGGACACCCTTCTTCAGTTTCGCGATGTTCTCACGCGACAGGATGTTGCGCGTCTTGTCCGTCAGCGGCACGTGAAAGGTAATGAAGTCCGATTTGGCCAGAAGATCGTCCAACTCCACCTTGGTGACGCCCATTTCCTTGGCACGCTCTTCGGACAGGAACGGATCGAATGCCAGAACCTTCATATGCAGACCCAGCGCACGATCGATGACGATGCTGCCGATATTTCCCGCGCCGATGACACCAAGCGTCTTGTTGAACAGCTCGACCCCCATGAAGCGGCTCTTTTCCCATTTCCCGGCATGGGTGCTGGTGCTGGCTTCGGGCAATTGCCGCGCAACCGCGAACATCATCGCAATCGCGTGCTCCGCAGTGGTGATCGAGTTTCCGAACGGCGTGTTCATCACGATCACGCCTTTCTTCGATGCTGCCGGGATCTCGACATTGTCGACACCGATACCAGCGCGACCGACCACTTTCAGTCGGTCCGCCTTTTCCAGCAGCTTTTCGGTCACCTTGGTCGCGGACCGAATTGCCAGCCCGTCATATTGACCAATGACTTCGGCCAGCTTCTCCTTGTCTTTCCCAAGATCGGGCAGATAGTCGACTTCGACTCCGCGATCGCGAAAGATCTGGACGGCGGTTTCCGACAGTTTGTCAGATACAAGTACTTTCGGCATGACGTTATTCCTTGTCTGTGGTGCCCGGGCCATTGCCTCGCGGGAACCTGGCTTTTCTTCTTCGTTGAAATACCCTGGGGGCGCGGGGGCTGGCCCCCGCAGCGTTCAGGGCGAAATTCACTGCGCGGCAAGTTCCGCGCGATAGGCGAATTCGATCCATGGCATCAGCGCGGCGACATCGCTGGTTTCGACCGTTGATCCACACCAGATCCGCAGCCCGGCGGGTGCGTCGCGATAGGCGCCCGCATCCAGCGCCACGCCTTCCTTTTCCAGCCGTTTGGCAACCGCCTTGGCAAAGCTGGCCCCGTCCTTGATGGCAGGATCGGTGAATTTCAGGCAGACGCTGGTGGTCGAGGCCGTCGCGGGGTCTTCGGCCAGATCCGCGATCCAGTCCTTGTCTGCGATAAAGTCACGCACCGCCTTGGCATTGGCGTCGGCCCGGGCGATCAACCCTTTCAGGCCGCCGATCTTCTGCGCCCAGTTCAAGGCGGCCAGATAATCTTCCACGGCCAGCATTGACGGCGTGTTGATCGTCTCGCCGCGGAAAATGCCCTCGTTCAGCTTCCCGCCCTTGGTCATGCGGAAAATCTTGGGCAGCGGACGGTCGGGCGTAAAGGTTTCCAGGCGCTCGACCGCGCGCGGCGACAGGATCAGCATGCCGTGGGCCGCTTCCCCGCCCAGAACCTTTTGCCAGCTGAATGTCACGACATCCAGTTTCTCATAGGGCAGGTCCATCGCAAAGGCGGCGCTGGTGGCATCACAGATGGTCAGCCCTTCGCGGTTGGCGGGAATGGCATCGCCATTGGGCACGCGCACGCCGCTGGTGGTGCCGTTCCAGGTGAACACGACGTCCTTGTCGAAATCGACTTGGTTGAAGTCCACGATCTGGCCGTATTCCGCCTTGCGGACGGTTGCCTCAAGCTTCAGCTGTTTCACCGCATCCGTGACCCAGCCTTCGCCAAAGCTTTCCCATGCCAGCATCTCGACAGGACGTGCGCCCAGCATCGACCACATGGCCATTTCGACAGCACCGGTGTCGGATGCCGGAACGATGCCGATGCGGTAATCGTCCGGAACGCCCAGAACTTCGCGCGTCAATGCGATGGCTTCGCCCAGTTTGGCTTTGCCAACGGCCGCGCGATGCGACCGTCCAAGCGGTGCATCTGCAAGCAGATTCAGGTTGTAATCGGGAAATTTGGCGCATGGGCCAGAAGAGAAACGCGGGTTTGCCGGCCGCGTAGCCGGGGTCTTCAGATCAGTCATATGACTCAGCCTTCCAGCTAAAAGCCCCTCGTTGGGGAGGGGTGTCCCAAGGCGGGGCCTACAGAAACCCAGCAAATAGTGCAACACAAAACGATAGTTGCCGTGCAGGTTCCTGCAGTATGATGCAGAATAATTCCGGAACTTTGCAGGATGATCCACACAAGATCAGTACGGTTTGTTCCGGGGGGGGCTTGCGGTCGAAAACGAAAACCCCGGCGCGCTGGCGGTGCGATCGGGGCAGATTTCGAAGCATGGCTTGAATGAATCGACCATAACCTGAAGTACGAATTCGCAGCAAGGTCGCTTGCCGCATCGGTGCTGGCATGTGATCCAGTTGACCGGGCTCCTCTCTTGGAACCGCTCACTGAAGCTCTGCGCGCCGGCTCTCGGTTCCCTGACTTCGGAAACATCATGGCCGAGGCCAAAGATTGGGCTGCTTGGGCCAGCCGCGCGGAACTGAAGGCCTATCGCGTCGCCTGCTTTGCCCGACTGACGTCGACCGATCAGAACGCTTTCCGAACATGGGCGGATCGGAGACCAGCCACATGAACACTCCTGCGAGCCAAGCCTTTCCCGGCATTCAGGAGGTAGATGAGCTGCTTTTCAGCTGAGGCCGCGTAATTGCGTGGGCGACCGGATGGGAACACGGTTTCGCTCTTTCTATTGAGCCGGCGCTGGATTTGTAGGCGCTTTGCCCCGTAACTTTGAGGCGATGAGACCGACCATGGGGACAAGCAATTACAGCGACGAGTTCAAGCGCGATGCGGTGCATCAGATCACGGTTCGGGGGTATCCGGTGAGGGAGGTGTCCCGGCGGTTGGGCGTCAGCACGCACACTCTGTAAAAGCGGCTGAAGCTGTTCGGAGAACCGGCGCCTGAAGCGCGAACTCGCTCGGGTCACCGAGGAGCGCGATATCCTAAAAAGCAACGGCGTACTTCGCGCGAGGGTCCCAATGAAGCACGCCTTCATCCGGGCGCAC
>NZ_JAQBIE010000033.1 GCF_028294535.1 Paracoccus onchidii
CCTGGACCGTGGGCCTGGGTGTCGAACGGATGGTGAATGAGCGCGTATCGCTGTTCGGGGAATGGGAATACCGCGATTTCGGTCGCGATACCCTGACTGATGATGCCGGGTTCAGCACCAAGGCAACGCCCGAGAACCATGTCGTCAAGATGGGCGTCAACTTCAACTTCTGATCTTGTGCGACATCACATGAAACGGGTCGGCTGCAATGGGCATGCCGGCCTTTTTCATGTTCCGGGGGCCGCAATTCAGGGCAGGCGCAAGGGGCGGGCCTCGAAGATGGTTTCCATGGAAAAGACGCCCGTGACCCGTTCCAGGTCCATATCCGCGATCAACGCCTTGTAGCAGCGATCATAGCCAGACATGGAAACCGTCACCAGCTTGGCCATGTAATCCCATTCGCCGCCAATGCGATGGAACTCGGTGATTTCTGGGATCGATTCGACCCGGGTGCGAAAGCGTTTGGCCCAGGCGTCATCATGATGGCGGGTTCTTATCATCACAAAGACAGTCAGGTGCAGGCCGGTTCTGGCTGCATCGATGACCGCACGGCTGCCCTGAAGGACCCCCAGGCGGGTCAATCGTTGCAGGCGCCGCCAGCATGCGTTTTGCGACAGATGCACCCGTTCGGCCAGAGCGCGTTGCGACAACGAGGCATCCTGTTGCAATGCCGACAGGATACGGTTGTCAATTTCATCTATTTCGAATGGTTCATCGTTCATATGATAGGAAATATATGGGTATTTTGACGAAGAAGAAATCAATTTCTCGGTTTCTGAGTGTCATACCTTCGCCGTGGTAGCGGGGAATTCGTGATGGATGTCTTTGACAGGTTTCGAGCGCGGTTGGGCAAACCGGATATGTTGCATCAGGGCATGATCGGGCGGGATGCGGTGATCGAAGGGCCGTTCGGCCCCAAGCCGATGGTTTATGCCGATTATATCGCCTCGGGGCGGGCGCTGCGTCAGGTCGAGGAGTGTATTCTTGAGGAGGTGTTGCCCTGGTATGCCAACAGCCACACCGAAGCCAGCCATTGCGGGGCAGTGATGACGCGGTTGCGGCGGCAAGCACGGGCCGAGATCTTGCGTTGTGTATGTGGCGGAGAAGAGCATGCCGTGGTGTTTACCGGGTCGGGTGCGACCGCAGGGTTGAACCGGTTGGCGCATCTGTTTGGCATTGATTCGGAATGGACCGTGCTGATCGGTCCGTATGAGCATCATTCGAATATCCTTGTCTGGCGAGAGTCCGGGGCGCGCGTTGTCGAATTGCCTGAAGCGCGTGATGGCGGATTGGATATCGATGCGCTGATGCGCGGATTGTCATGTGAGGGACCGGTTCTGGGTGCTTTTTCGGCGGCGTCGAACGTGACAGGGGTGTTGAGCGATGTGCGGGGGGTCACCGGCCTGATGAGAGCTGCGGGGGCGCGCGTCATCTGGGACTATGCGGGTGGTGCGCCGTATCTGCCGATTGATATGTCCGCCGGGATGGATGCGGTTGTGGTTTCACCGCACAAGTTCCTGGGCGGTCCCGGGGCCTCGGGTGTCATGATTGTGCGGCGGGATGCGGTAACTGTCGACCGACCGTCCATGCCCGGGGGGGGCACGGTCCGGTTCGTGAATGATGCCGGTCATGATTATGCCACATCCATAGAGGCGCGCGAGGAAGGCGGAACGCCGAATGTCGTCGGAGATATACGCGCGGCGCTGGTTTTTGCGCTGAAGGATGCGGTGGGGCAGGAATATCTGGACAGCAGGCATCGTGAATGGCTTCGCCAGGCACGCAGGCTGTGGTCAGTCGAGGGGCTTGAGATGTTGGGTCATGCGACCGCCCCACGTTTGCCGATCCTGTCATTTCGCATCCGGGATGGAAATGGCGGCTATGTGCATCAGCAGTTGGCGACGCGGCAACTGTCGGATCGCTATGGGGTTCAGGCGCGCGGGGGCTGTGCCTGTGCGGGACCCTATGTGCATCGCCTGTTGGATATCGGCGCAGAGGAATCGGAAAATCTGCGCGCGGCGATCTTGCGGGGCGAGGAAATCGAAAAGCCAGGTTTTGTTCGGCTGAATCTGTGTTGGGCCGCGCCCGAGGCCGAGATTGACCATATCCTGGATTCGGTCTGCGATCTGGCCGCGACGGCAGGGCGATATCGGGCGCGATATCTATGCGATCCCACGACCGCAATCTTTACGCCGATCGCGGCCTGATCGAGCCATTGATTGGGCCTTAGGCGTGAAGGCCGAGGTCCAGCAGTTCCTTGATTTGATCGCGGGAGGTTCCGGCAACGATACGGCCCAGTTCATTATTGCCGCGAAGTAGGATAAGGGTCGAACGGCGAGGCACGGACAGGTCTTTGACGATCTGGCTGCCTTTCCATTGATCCCAGTCGACGTCCATGAAGGTGATCGCCTTGTCATAGGCGGGGTCGGTGCTGCGCAAGGCGTTGATGACGCGTTCCTGGGCGGCGCAGGTCGTGCACCAGCTGGCCTTGAAGTCGAGGAATACGGTTTGGCCCTCGGCCAGCGCGGTTTGCAGAGCATCGGGGGAATAGGCAATGTTTGATTGCGCGGCACGGGCGGCCATTGGCGCAACCAGGGTGACCGAGGCGGTCAGGGCAATAAAATCGCGGCGGTTCATGCTGGTTTCTCCTTTGGGTCAGATCGATACGGACAGATCTTGCAGCCATAGCGGCAGATGGCGCACCGCCAGGGCTTCGATGGCATGCATGGCGCCCGACAGCATCGCGACGCCGACGACAATGAACGCCAGCCCCATCAATGGACGGGCGCGAATGGCCAGTGCCTGGGCGCGGGCGCGGTTGCGCATCAGCAGGTCGCGGGCACCATAGGCGAGCGCCAGAATAAGTGTTGCGACCCCTGCGGCGAAGGCGGTCATGATTGCGCCGGCTTGCAACAGGCTGCCCCCGCCACTGGCCAGGGCGATGGCGCCACCCAATGTCGGGCCGATACACGGGCTCCAGGCTGCGCCCAGCAACATTCCGGCCGCAGCCTGACCCTGCAGGCCCGAATTTTGGGTGTGATCTATTCCGGAATCCGCGCGGGCGGCCAGCCCTGCTGTAGCTGTCTGGAAGACCGTGCCGGCCTTCGGCAGCATGAGAGCCAGGCCGAACAGCAGCATTCCGATGGCGGCGATGGTGTTCAGGCGATCTTCGGTCAGGCCGATTGCGTGACCAAAGGCTGCGACCGTCAAGCCCAGGATGACGAAAGACAGGCTCATGCCAGCGGCCATCGCAACGGGGCCAAGCCTGTGTTTGCCTAGGGCACCGGTCACCACGATCGGCAACACCGGCAGGACGCAGGGGTTGATCAGGGTCAGAAGCCCGGCGAGATAGGCAAATATCAGCGTCATGAAACCATCCTGTTTCCAGACCATACGGGCAGAAACAGGATCGTGTTACAGTCGGGTCATCACGTGCGCGTGACTGGACTTACTTTCGAGATCTGAACCATCAGGATTCCGATGGCGATCACCAGGGCCCCCACCACATCGCTTGGCCCCAGGGCCTCGCCCAGAAACGCCGCGGCGATGGTGACGCCCAGAAACGGGGTCAGGAAGTGAAAGGTGGCGGCACGCACCGCGCCGATGCGGCCGACCAGGTTGAACCACACCCAGGTTGCCGCAAGGCCGGGGACCAGAACCGTGTAGACGAAGGCGATAAAGCCACGCGCAGACATATCCAGCGACCATGTTTCGAAGAATGGTGAGATAACGGCAAGTGTCACGGACCCGACCAACATTTGCAGCCCCACGATCATCATCACGTTTCCACCTGAACTGGCACCCCGGACG
Organism: Paracoccus onchidii; assembly: GCF_028294535.1. Taxonomy (GTDB): domain Bacteria; phylum Pseudomonadota; class Alphaproteobacteria; order Rhodobacterales; family Rhodobacteraceae; genus Paracoccus; species Paracoccus onchidii. Next base: position 3,808 of record NZ_JAQBIE010000033.1, read on the forward strand.
GTCAGGGTTGCGACCGCCAGCGCAAAGGCCGCCACGAAGCACATCGCGATGCCAAGGGGATTGCTGCCACCCTGAAGGCGCGCGCCCATGATGATGGCGACTCCGGCAAGGCCAAGTGCCAGCCCCAAGATGCCGATCGGGCGCAACCGCTCGCCCAGGAACAGCCACCCCAGAAGCGCGACAATCAGCGGCATGGTTGCCGCGATGATCGATGCAAGCCCGGCCTGGATCCATTGCATCGCGACCCAGTTCAGCCCCAGGTAGATCGCGTTCTGGCACAATCCCAGAACGATGACAGCATGCCATTGATTTCTTGTCAGATTCCGCCATGTTTGCCCCATGGCCAAGGCGATGAGGACACCGATCCCGCCCGACAGGGCAAAGCGCAGCGACAATGCCATCAATGGTGGAATTTCCGTGACGATCATGCGCGTCGAGGTAAAGGCCGAAGCCCACATGATCCCGAATACCAGCCCCATGAGGATAGCGCGCAAGTCCATGAAGCCACCTTTCATTGCATGTCGTGCAGCATCGCTAACAGAGCAGATCGCCAAGGAGAATGCCACAATGAAAAACGGCCGCGCAGATGCGCGGCCGTTTTGACGAAATCCGAAGCCGGATCAGCTGTTTACGCTGTCTTTCAGCGCCTTGGCAACGGTGACCTTGACTTGCTTGTCGGCAGGTTTGGTCATCATCTCCTGGGTCTGCGGGTTGCGAACCTGACGCTCGGGGCGGGCGCGGCATGCGATCTTGCCGATACCGGGCAGGGTCACAGCGCCGCCATTGGCGACTTCACGCGTCACGACGGCCGCGATCGCGTCCAGCACAGCCGAAGCCGATTTTTTGTCCGAACCCATTTCTTCGGCCAGGGTGGCGACCAGTTGGGTCTTGGTCATCGGTTTTGCGGAAGGCGTAGCCATTCTTCTGTCTCCTCTTGCCCTGTTGTTACGGGCCCACAAATTGCGCCTTTTGCGGCATAAAGCCTGCTACACACGGTTTTGCCGGGCAGATCAAGCCTTTTTCGCGTATCGTGCAAAAACCGGCGTTTCAACGATCATTTGCTGCCTATTTACAAGAAAGCCGTCTCACTGAACGAGCGAAGCTTGCGCGAATGGATGCGTTCCAGCGGCATTTCGCGCAGCTTTTCCATTGCGCTGATACCGATCAGAAGGTGGTTGGCGACCTGCGTACGGTAGAAATCGGTTGCCATGCCCGGCAGCTTCAATTCTCCATGCAGGGGCTTGTCGCTGACACAAAGCAAGGTGCCATAGGGCACCCGAAAGCGAAATCCATTGGCGGCGATGGTGGCGCTTTCCATATCCAGTGCCACGGCGCGCGACAGGGACAGTCGGTGAACCGGGCCAGACTGGTCGCGCAGTTCCCAGTTGCGGTTGTCAATCGTGGCCACGGTCCCGGTGCGCATGACGCGTTTGAGCTCATAGCCGTCAAGGCGCGTCACCTCGGCGACGGCTTCTTGCAGTGCGACCTGCACCTCGGCCAGCGCCGGGATGGGCATCCAGATGGGCAGATCGTCGTCAAGCACGTGATCCTCGCGCAGATAGGCATGGGCCAGAACGAAATCGCCAAGTCTTTGGCTGTTGCGCAGGCCCGCGCAATGCCCGACCATCAGCCAGGCATGAGGTCGCAGCACCGCGATGTGGTCGGTGGCGGTTTTCGCATTCGACGGACCGACACCGATATTGACCAGCGTAATGCCCTGCCCATTCTCGCGTTTCAGGTGATATGCCGGCATCTGAGGCATCTTCGCAAGCGGCGGCAGGGGGGCGTCGGGGCTGGATATTTCCCGGTTCCCCGGCGCGACAAAGCTGGTGTAACCCGAATTCGGATCGGCAAGGGCGCGTCGGCCAAAGGCCTCGAATTCGTCGACATAGAACTGATAGTTCGTGAACAGCACGAAATTCTGAAAATGCTCGGCGGCGGTGGCGGTATAGTGTTGCAGCCGCGCCAGCGAATAGTCGATCCGTTGGGCGGTGAACGCGGCCAGATATTGTGCGCCGTCCGGCATCGGCCTTGCGACACCATTGACGATGTCATCGTTCATCGTGTTCAGATCGGGCACGTCAAAGACATCGCGCAGCGAAAAATCCAGAACACCTTCCTGTGGAACGGCCAGATCGCTGTGGGCGGCGACCGCGAAATGGACCGGAATAGGCGTGTCGCTCAGCCCGACTGTTACGGGAACCGAGTGGTTCTTGATCAACAGGCCGATCTGCTCGATCAGATAGTTTTCGAACAGGTCCGGGCGGGTTAGCGAAATGGCGTAAACACCCGGCGCGACGACATGACCAAATGACAGGCGCGAATCCACCTGGGGGTGACTTGCAACGGTCAGCCGGATCTCGGGGTAAAAGGCACGATAGCGGGCATCGGGCCTTTCACCTTCGATCAGGCGTCCGAAATGGTGCAGCAGAAACTGGGTCGCCTCGTCATATAGTTGTTGCAGCCGCGCGACGGCGGCGACGGGATCGGCAAATTGCTCGGCTGCGGGGATGGGCGGCGTTTCAACCGGCAGCGATCGGGAATCCATATTCATCAACTCTGTCCTTCTGGTTGAGCAAAGCCTGCCAGCGAGATGACGATCAAGCAAGCGTCTGGCGCTGCGATCCGCGGGTCGTTACCCTGTTGTCATGGAAATGCTTGTTATCGGTCACGGCTATAGCGCCGGTTATCTGACGCCGGCGCTGATCGCGCGAGGCTGGAATGTCACGGGCACCACGCGAACCGCGCCTGAAAGGGTCGCGGCGGCGGGGGCCACACCGCTGATCTGGCCGGGACAGGAGGATCGCCTGCGCGCCGCAATCGGATGTGCCGATGCGATCCTTGTTGCGGCGGGGCCGGATGCCGACGGAGATCCGGTATTGGCCAGCCTGTCGCAGGACATGGCCTTGGCGCGGCCACGCTGGCTGGGCTATTTGTCGACGACGGGCGTATATGGCGATCGCAAGGGCGGTTGGGTCGATGAAGGCAGCCGTCTTGATCCCTCGACCCGGAGGGGGCAGGCACGGGTGGATGCCGAACGGGGGTGGCAGGAACTGGCGCGGGCGCATGATCTGCCGCTGCATGTTTTCCGGCTTGCGGGCATTTACGGTCCCGGTCGCGGACCCTTTGCCAAGATCCGCAATGACACGGCCCGCAGGATCATCAAGCCGGGACAGGTGTTTTCGCGGATTCATGTCGAGGATATAGCCGCGGTATTGCTGGCCTCGCTGGATGCCCCCAATCCCGGCGCGATCTATAATCTATGTGATGATGACCCTGCGCCACCCCAGGACATCATCACCTATGCCGCGCAGCTTCTTGGCGTCGAGCCGCCGCCCGAGATCGACTTTGCGCAGGCCGATATGACGCCGATGGCGCGATCTTTCTATTCAGACAGCAAACGCGTGCGGAATGATCGCATCAAGCAGGATCTGGGCGTGCGCCTGCGTTACCCCGATTACCGGTCTGCATTGCAGGCCATCTACCGGGCCGAAACGTGACGGGCGCCGTTTCACCGCATTGTCTTTGTCGTCAGGGCATGCATGATCGCGCCCGATGAAACATGATGTCGATGTTCTGATTGCGGGCGGCGGGCTGAATGGCCCGACATTGGCCTTGGCGTTGGCCAATGCCGGGTTGCGTGTGGCCGTGGTCGATCCGCGCCCGGCGCAGGCCCGCGCGGATGAGGGGTTTGACGGTCGCGCCTATGCGCTGGCGGTCGCGTCGCGACGGTTGCTGGAGGCGCTGGACCTGTGGCGCGACCTTGCCCCGAAAAGCCAGCCGATCCGACAGGTCAAGGCGTCGCAGGGCCAGCCCGGAGAAGGCGCGGGGGCGCTGTTCCTGCATTTCGACAGCGCCGAAATCGAGGAAGGGCCGGTCGGCTATATGCTGGAGGACCGGTTTCTGTATCGGGCCCTGCTGGCGGGGATGACGGACAAGATCGATCATCGTGCCGGGCTGTCCCTTGTTGCGCATGAGGTCGCCGAGGCAGGCGTAACCGGCGAATTGTCCGATGGCAGCCGCATACATGCCCGATTGCTGATCGGCGCTGATGGGCGCGGTTCCGGTGTGGCCCGCCGGTCGGGGATCGCGCGTCAGGGCTGGGATTACGGGCAGACGGCGCTGGTCGCGGCGATCGATCATGACGATGCCCATCAGGGGATCGCGCAGCAGTATTTCATGGCGACCGGGCCGCTGGCGATCCTGCCCTTGCCGGGCAATCGCAGCAGTGTCGTCTGGTCGGAAACCCGCAGGAACGCCGCGGCGATCGCGTCATTGCCGGATGATGCGTTCCTCGAGGTGCTGCGCCCCCGCTTTGGCGATTATCTTGGCAATATCGCTTTGGCCGGGGCGCGCTTTTCCTATCCGCTCAGCCTGTCTCTGGCCGAACGATATGTCTTGCCGCGAATCGCGCTGGTCGGTGATGCGGCGCATGGTGTGCACCCGGTAGCGGGGCAGGGGTTGAACCTGGGGCTGCGCGATGTCGCGGCGTTGGCCGAAACGCTGGTCGATGCCGCGCGGCGGGGCGAGGATATCGGCGCCATCGACGTTCTTGAACGCTATCAGGGTTGGCGTCGCTTTGATGCAACAAGCCTTGCGCTGGGAATGGATGCCGTGAACCAGATTTTTGGCACCGATAATCCGGTGATTCGTCTGGCGCGCGGGCTGGGGATGGGGGCGGTGACCGCGGTTCCGGCGCTGCGACGCGGCTTCATGCGTCAGGCGGCTGGCCTGTCGGTCGACCCCATGCCCCGGATGCTGACGGGACGGCCACTTTGATCCGCCCTGCGGGGGCACTTGGTTTTCCTTGACGAATTCCTTTGGAACAGCTGGCGGATGACCGCGTTGTCCGTGCGTGACCTCGGCCAATGCTGACGGTCATCTGGAAAGACACTAGCTGAATGATGGAAGGAGTTGTCATGAACGTCATGCACGCAGAAGCTATGTTTGCGGGGCAAGACATCTATCCGACGCGCCTGCCCCGGGACGAACGCATCACCCCGCGCAAGGACCCGGTTATCTGGTCCGATTGGTCGGATGACGCCCCGATTTCGCGCGATGAGGCGCGCCATTACGAAGACAAGGGCTATCTGGTCCGACGTGACATGTTCAGCCCCCAAGAGGTGCGCATCCTGATCGACGCCTCGGCCGAGATCCGTGCCGATGCCTCGGGCATCCGTGCCGAGGATCTGGTGACCGAACCGGGCACGGATGCCGTTCGAACCGTCTTTCGGCTGGATGACCACAGCAACATCTTTGCGCGGCTGGCACGTGATGCGCGTCTGGCCGATACGGCGCGCTTCCTGCTGGGTGATGACGTGTATCTGCATCAAAGCCGTCTGAATTATAAGCCCGGCTTCACCGGCAAGGAATTCTATTGGCATTCCGATTTCGAAACCTGGCATGCCGAGGACGGGATGCCGCGAATGCGGGCGGTGTCGGCCTCGGTGCTGTTGACGGACAATTCGGCACTGAATGGTCCACTGATGCTGATCCCCGGATCGCATCGTCATTTCATTGCCTGTCAGGGCGAAACCCCTGATGACAATCATAAGTCCAGCTTGAAAAAGCAGGAAATAGGCGTGCCATCGCCAGAGATGCTTCAGAAGCTTGCCGGTCAGGCCGGGCTTGATGCGGCGACCGGACCCGCAGGCACGGTGATTTTCTTTGAATGCAACACGCTGCATGCCTCGAACGGGAATGTGACGCCTTTCCCGCGTTCGAATGCTTTTTTTGTCTACAATGCGGTCTCGAATGCATCGCAGGCGCCCTTTGCCGCGCCAAGGCCGCGCCCCGCGTTTCTTGCGCATCGCGGCGGCGTGCAGCCTTTGGACATCAAATCGGGCCGGATTGCCTGATTGACCGGCATCGATGTCGCCAAGCCCCCGATGGGCGGGGGCTTGGCGGTGGATCCGGTCTCAGGCGGTTTTGGGATCGAGTGTGATCGACCACAATTCCTGATCGGCGCGGTCCATCAGGCGCACGGTCATCTGGCCCGAGGCCCCTTCGATATCGACCATGCCGAAGAACTGCATCCCGGCCGAGGGCGGCAGGTTGGCCTGCCCCGGTGCCGGGGCCTTCACGAATTTCACTTCGGGGCCGAAGGTCATGTCCATGTCGTTCGGACCGAAGGTGCCGGCATGCAGCGGGCCGGACACAAATTCCCAGAACGGTTCGAAGTCCTGGAAGCTGGCGCGGTCGGGGTGATATTCATGCGCGGCGGTGTAATGCACATCGGCGGTCAGCCAGACGGTGTTCAGGATCTTTTCGTCGCGGATAAAGCGCAGCAGCTGCGCGAATTCCAGTTCGCGGCCTTTGGGTGCGCCGGGATCGCCATTGGCGATGGCTTCGACATATTTCTGATCCTCGGACACCTTGTCCCAGACATTGACGCCGATCGGCATGTCGCAGGCGATGACCTTCCACGTTGCGCCCGAGGCTTTCAGCGCGGCTTTCAGCCAATCCAGCTGCGCCTTGCCCAGAACCTGCGACTGGGCGGTGACCTCATCCTCCATCCCTTCGCTGTTGGCGCCGCGATAGCTGCGCAGATCAAGGAAGAAGATGTCCAGCAGCGGACCATAGGCGATCTTGCGATAGACGCGGCCGGGTTCGGCGGGCGTATAGCTGATCGGGGTCATTTCATGGAAGGCGCGCTGGGCGCGGGCGGTCAGCAGGGCGACGGATTTTTCGGTATAGCGGTCATCGTCGGTCAGGTCCTTGCCGGGCGACCAGTTGTTCACGACCTCGTGGTCGTCCCACTGAAACAGCGTCGGCACCATGGCCGACATGGCCTGCGCGTGCTGATCCATCTGGTTGTATTTCCAGCGGCCGCGGAATTCGTCCAGCGTCTCGGCGACCTTGCGGACCTCATCGGTCAGCACGGTGTTGCGCCAGATGCTGCCCTCGATCTCGACCTCGTCCTGCATCGGGCCGTCGGCATAGATGGTGTCGCCGGAATGGATGAAGAAATCGGGCTCATGCGCGGCCATGGTGGCATAGGTGCGCATGCCCTCGTCATCGATGCCCCAGCCCTGACCGGCGGTATCGCCCGACCAGACGAACCGGATGTCGCGGCGGGTGGTCGGCGCGGTGCGGAACTGGCCGATGACCGGTTCGCTGCTGGCATTGCTGTCGGTCAGGTCGGTTGCGGTCATGCGGTAGAAGACGGTCTGATCGCCCTCGATCCCCTGAAGCATCGCCTTGACGGCATAATCGCTTTCGGGAAGCGCGTTCAGCGTGGCGACTTGACGGGCATTCTGGAAGCTTTCATTGGTGGCGACGTCCAGCGCGATCCGTGCGGGGCGGTCGGCGCGGGTCCAGACCATGCCGCCCTGCGCGGTGGTGTCGCCCGATTGCACGCCATGGGTAAAGACCGGGCGGCTGCCGGCGCGGCTGATGGCGGGCATCGCCAGCAGCGAGCCGGTGGCAAGGCCGGACATCAGAAGGCTGCGGCGGGACATGCGGGATGCACGGAAGGACATGTTTCTGGCTCCTGAAGGCTTGATGTGGCGCAGGCCTAGTCGCAGCCGGTAACGCTGATATGTCGGCAAGATGGCATCGGCATGACGAAGCCATGAAACTGCCGGCACGCCGTTCCCTGCATATGGTTTGCGAATCCGGCCATAACGCGGCAAGCTGGCCAAGGCTCACGAAACCGCGATTGGCGGGGCGCGAAACATTCCGTCAGACGTGATGTGCAGTGCCGCATGAAAAGGATATGATCCGCGCATGAACATCAGATCGCTCGCCCTCGCGCCCGCCCTTGTCCTTGGCCTTGCCTTCCCGGCTCTGGCCGAGAAAATTCCGTTGAATGAGATCTCGCGCTATCTCAACAGCCTGAAAACCGTGACGTCAGAGTTCACGCAGGTAAATCCCGATGGCACCATCTCGACGGGGACCGTGTATATCCAGCGCCCCGGCCGTGCGCGGTTCGAATACAACAATGATCGCACGCTGATGCTGGCGTCTGCGGGGGCCGTGGCAGTGTTCGATCCCAAGTCGAACAGCGGTCCGCAACAATATCCGCTGTCCAAGACGCCATTGTCGATCATTCTGGACGCCAATGTGAACCTTTCGCGGGCGAATATGGTCACCGGCTATACCGAGGCCAAGAACTCGACCGTCGTGACGGCGCAGGATCCCGCCCATCCCGAATACGGCAATATCCAGATGGTCTTCACCAGCCCGACCGAGCTGCGCCAATGGGTCGTGACCGATGACAGCGGCCAGAAAACCACGGTGATCCTGGGCGAGATGCGCAAGGGCGGTTCGATCCCGTCATCAAAGTTCTCGATTTCGGCTGAACTGGCGCGACAGAACTGACAAGGCCCAGGCTGCGTCGGAAACCGGCGCGGCCTTGATTTCTTGCGCGTTCTGGTTCAACGCAACCTGTGACAATCTGCCACAAGGGTGCCCCATGACCGCGCAAGCCCGACTTTTCACGCCCGTCTTGATCGGCGGTTGCCTGATCTTGCTGATCAATTTCGCGCTTCGTGCCAGTTTCGGGGTCTTTCAGATTCCGATCGGTGAGGAGTTCGGCTGGCCGCGTGCAGATTTTTCGCTGGCCATCGCGATCCAGAACCTTGCCTGGGGGATCGGCCAGCCGATTTTCGGCGCATTGGCGGAACGCTGGGGGGATCGTTGGGCGATCATCCTGGGGGCGATGCTGTATTCCGCCGGGCTGATCCTGACGGCATTCGCGACGACACCCGCGACCATGCAACTGCTTGAGGTTATGGTCGGTTTCGGGATCGCGGGCACCGGGTTCGGGGTGATCCTGGCCGTGGTCGGGCGCGCGGCCAGCGACGAGAACCGCAGTCTGGCCCTGGGTATCGCGACTGCGGCCGGCTCGGCAGGGCAGGTCTTTGGTGCGCCATTGGCCGAAATTCTGCTGGCCTTTTACAGTTGGCAATCGGTGTTCATCATTTTTGGCGTGATCGTGTTGTCATGCCTGTTCTTTCTGCCGATGCTGGGCGACAGCAAGCCCGCGATACGCAACGAACTGGAAGAAAGCCTGGGCAGCGTGCTGGGTCGGGCCTTTCGCGATCCGTCCTATCTGATGATCTTTATCGGGTTCTTTTCCTGTGGCTATCAGCTTGGCTTCATCACCGCGCATTTCCCCGCGATGATCACCGAGATGTGCGGCCCGATCAGCCCGTTGGGCACGCTGGCGTCGATCGGCATCACCTCGACTTCGGCATTGGGCGCCGCGGCAATCAGCCTGATCGGACTGGCCAATATCGCCGGGGCGATCTTTGCCGGATGGTTGGGCAAGCGATATACCAAAAAATACCTGCTGGCCGGGATATATACGTTGCGCACGCTGGCGTCGGCGGCATTCATCCTGACGCCCATCACGCCCGAGACGGTCATTGTGTTTTCGTTGGTCATGGGGGCGCTGTGGCTGGCGACGGTTCCGCTGACCTCGGGGCTGGTCGCCTATATCTATGGGCTGCGCTATATGGGCACGCTTTACGGCTTTGTGTTCCTGTCCCATCAGATCGGATCGTTTCTGGGGGTCTGGCTTGGCGGTGCGTTGTACGACCGGACGGGCGATTACACGCTGGTCTGGTGGGTCGGTGTCGGTGTCGGGGCGGTCAGTGCGCTGATCCATTTGCCGGTGCGCGAAGAACCATCGCGATTGCCGCCTGCCATGCAAGCGGGTTGAGCCACCGATTTGACCTTTTGGTCGCTGCCGCCTAGCGTCCGCCACGCATCACAACAGGGGCCAGCCATGAGCGATCAAAGCGACCAACGCCATCCGCGCGAACATGCGATGGCGATTCGCTATCAACAACTATCCGCTGAAATCAAAGCCCTGCAAAGACAATGCTATGCGCTTGCCACCCTGCGCCTTGAGGCGGCGATCAATGCCGCCGGCGGGCAGGGGGCGGGCCTGGCGATCATGTCCGATATAGACGAGACGATTCTGGATAATTCGGCGGTCATGGCACATGCCATGACCCAAGAGGCGCGGCGCGACAATGTCGAGACATGGAAACTGTGGGAACGCGAAGGAGATCCCCATCTGATCCCCGGCGCAGCCGATTTCCTGGCCCTGGCCGACCGTCTTGGCGTTACGATCTTCTATGTGTCTGACCGGTTCGATGAAAACAAGCTGGCCACAATCGCGACCCTTTCGCGCCTTGGCCTGCCACAGGTCGACGCCGATCATGTCCTTCTGTTCGGCCCGCCCAAGGCTGTTCGGCGGGCATCGATCGCGCGGGATTACCGGATCGTTCTGCAACTGGGCGACACGCTGCATGATTTTGACGGCGCTTTTGCCAATGTTGCGCTGGAGGATCAGCACCGCCTGACCGAAGATCACGCCCATCGCTTTGGCGAGGACTGGATCGTGTTTCCAAATGCCGCGCATGGCACCTGGATGGAGGCCGAGATCAGGCCCTGGAACGCCCCTGCCTGAATGGCGGGGCGTCCGGTTGCGTTAGGCCGGGTCGGGCAGGCGGTCCAGCTCTTTTCTGGCGGCGGCGGCGGCATGACCCGGAACCGCACCATAAGGGGCGATCAGCCGATAGAAGACCGGCGTCAAAATCAGGGTGAACACGGTGGCAAAGCCCAGGCCCCCGACAACAACCCAACCGACGGCCTGACGGGCCTCGGCACCGGCGCCGCTGGACAGGATCAGTGGCAGACCACCCAGAACGGTGGACACCATGGTCATCATCACGGGCCGCAGGCGCAAGGCGACGGCATCGCGGATGGCGCTGTCTATGTCACGCCCTTCCTCGCGCAGCTGATTTGCGAATTCCACGATCAGAATACCATTCTTGGCCATGATCCCGATCAGCATCACAAGTCCGATCTGGCTGTAATAGTTCAACGATCCGCCCGACAACATGATGGCCATGATGGCGGCGCCCAGGCCGAAGGGAACCGTCAGCATGATCACCGTTGCGGATGCAAGGCTTTCGAATTGCGCCGACAGCACCAGCAGCACCACCAGAAAGGCTACGGCAAAAACCGCGATGGTGCCGGACTGTCCGTCTTGCAGGGTGGCGGCTTCGCCCAGAAGGACGATCCCTGTGCCTGCGGGCAGAATCTGCGCCCCGAGTTCCTGGGCAATCCGGGCGGCGGTGCCCAGATCGACACCGGCGGCAAGGTTTGCAGTGACCGGAACCGCGCGATCGCCATCTTCGCGTGATAATTCGGATGCGCTTGCGGATTGTCTGAATTCCGCGACGGCGGACAGAGGCACATTGGCGCCGCTGTTGCTTTGGACAAAGGCGCGTTCCAGATCGCCGGGATCGTTCAGTGGCGGTCCGCCGGGTTCGACCGTCACGTCGGTTTCCTCGCCATCGATGAACACTTCGACCGGGTTCGAGCCGCTGGACAGGACATTGATCAACGCGGAAACATCTGTCGGTTCGACGCCCAGTTCCTCGGCCATGGCAACATCTATCTGCACCTCGACAAGCGGTTGCGTGGTGTCATAGTCGATCTGCGGATTCGAAAAGATGTCGCGCCGTTCGTTCATGGCGGCAACCAGCTTTTCAGCTTCCTGTGACAGCGCGTCGTAATCACTTCCGGTGATTGCCAGCTGCAGGCCGCGACCGGCACCGCGAATGCCCAACGAATTGCCCGACCGTGCAATACCCGTCACCCCCGGCACCGATTGCAGCTTGCGGTTCAGGTCGGTCAGGATTTCCTGCTGGCTGATGTCGCGTTCGTCCCAATCGCTCAGGCGGACGATCACGAAACCCGAAGCAGACCCGCCAAAACCCGAAATCGACTGGACGATATTGACGCCACCGCCATTCTGATAGCCACGGGCGATGTCCTCGACCTTTTGGATCTGACTGTCGGTATATTCGCTGCTGGCGCCCGCAGGCCCGCGCAATACCACGAAAAAGAAACCGCGATCTTCCGTCGGTGTCAGACTGGAGCTGAGCGATGTGAACATCCCCGCCGAGACCACCGCAAAGGCAAGCGCGGCCCCGATGACCAGCGCGGGCATCTTCAGCGCGCGATCCATGAAAGCCAGATAGGCGCGGGCAAGCAGCCCCTGCCTGCCACCATCCGGATCGGCGCCGTGACCGGGGTCGAAGCTTGCGCCCAGCATGGGCACCAGCGTCAGCGCCACGAATGATGACAGCATGACAGAAAATGCCAGCACAAAGCCGAATTCCGAAAAGATTCCCCCGGCCTGACCCGGCAGGAACGAGATCGGAATAAAAACGGCGGCGAGCGTCGCAGTCGTCGAAATGACGGCAAAGAACACCTCGCGCGTGGCGCGGATCGCGGCGGCGCGCCGGCCCAGCCCCATCCGGCGGTGTCGCACGATGTTTTCGACGACGACGATCGCGTCATCGACCACCATCCCCGTGGCCAGGACCAATGCCAGCAGGGTGATCGTGTTGACCGAAAACCCCACCAGCCAGATCGCCGCTATGGTCCCGACAAGCGACACCGGAATCGCCAGAGCCGGAATGATGGTGGCACGCCATGCGCGCAGGAACACGAAGATCACCGCGATCACGATCAAGACCGCCAATGCGATCGAACTGGCGACCTCGGTGATCGATTTCTCGATGTAAACCCCGTCATCCGATGTGATGGCAACGGATACCCCGTCCGGCAATGTCTGCGAGATTTCGTCGATCCTGGCGCGCACCTCGCGCGAGATGGTCAGCGTGTTCCCTTCGGATTGGCGCATGACGTTCAGACCGATCGCGCTTTCGCCGTTGACCCGCGAAAACACGGTGCGTTCCTTGGCGGACAACTGGACAAAGGCAATGTCGCGGACGCGTGCCGTCTGGCCAACCCGCAGATTGGCGATCCCCTCGGCGGTGACCTCGGCCGAGGTGGTGCGCATGGTGATTGCCTGATTCGCGCTTTCGATCTGTCCCAATGGTGCGTCATTGCGCAGGTTCGACAGCGCCGTTTCCAGATCGGATATGGTCAGGCCGCGCGCGTTCAACGCGCTCATGTTGACGCGGACCAGGAATTCGCTTTCCTGCTCGCCGGCGACCTCGACCTCGGAAACGCCCTCGATGGTTGTCAGCTTGTCTGCAATCTCATCTTCGGCGATCCGGGACAGTTCTTCCAGCGTGGCGTCGCCGGAAAGGGCGATCCTGATGATCGGATCTGAATCGGAATCGCTTTTCGATACGGTTGGTGAATCGATGTCATCGGGCAGGTCGCGTTCCTGCTGGGAGATGATTTCACGGGCTTCATTGGCGGCCGTGTCGATATCGACATTCGACGCCAGCTCGATCGTGATACGAGAGGTTTCATAGCTGGAGCTGGATGAAATGGTCTGCACACCATCCAGTGCGGTCAGCGCGTCTTCCAGAACCGAGGTGATTTCCGTATCGACCGTTTCGGGCGCGGCACCGTCATATGTTGCCCGCACCGAGATCACCGGTTGATCGACATCGGGCATTTCGCGAACCTCGACACCCATCAATGCCGCCAGCCCGGCAATCACGATCAACAGGTTCAACACGATCGCAAGGATTGGGCGGGCGACGAACAGGCCGGCGCTGCCGGCGCGGGCCAGGGCATCATTTGCCATCATTCACCCTTGCGATTGCCATTTCCTGACCGGCCAGCCCGGCATTTTGGTCATTTGCGGGGCGCGACATGCGCCGCGCATCGTCAGGCGTCATTACCGTGCCACCTTCCTGAACCTTTTGCGTGCCTTCCACGACGATCTCGGTTCCGTCAGCAAGATCGGCGTCCAGCCAGACGGTATCCCCGTCACGATGCAGGATCTCGACGGGGACGCGTGTGGCCGATCCGTCGCGTACCGCCCAGACGCTTGCGCCCTGACGGCCCCAGCTTACCGCAAGCGAAGGCACGCTTGGGGCCGGAGCGCTGGGGCGGGTGGCGATAATGGTGACGACCGAGCCGGGCAAGACGGGAATAGCCTGGCTGTCGATACGGGCCTCGACGTCGATCTGACGGGTTTCGGGATCTATTTCGGTGTCGATCCCCGTCACTTCGGCTGAATAGACCGTGCCGGGGCGTGTTGGCAGCAACACGTCGAGAACCAGCCCCGCATCAAGAAAATCCAGCGCCCGATCCGGCAGGCTGAAATCCACGCGGAGATCGTCGAGATTGGTGATTGTCACGATTTCCGTGCCCACCCCCAGATAGGCGCCGACTTCTATATCGGACAGACCCAGCCGTCCGGCAATCGGCGCTGTGATGCTGCGTTGTTCCAGCTCGTATTCGGCGGTCTCGACATTGGCGCGGGCGATTTCGACCGCTGTGCGCGCCTCGGATATCTGCACCGATGATACAGCAGAGCTGCCTTGCGATGCCAGGGTTTCAAGACGGCTCAGCGCGTCCTCTGCCTCGGTCAGTTCCGCCCGTGCGGTCCGAAGGGACAGCGTTGCGGCCCGGTCCTCCAGCCTGATCAGGGTATCGCCCTGTGTGACCTCGGTATTGGGACTGAGATCGGATGACAGCACTTTGCCTGCGACTTCGTTCTGCACCAGAACACGGCTGTTGGCGCGCACGGTGCCGATGGCCTGAAACACATCCTGATAGGGTGTGACGGCGACCTGCTGGGTTTCCACGATCGACGGACGACCGCCGGACCCGCCGCCGCCGGGGCGCCCTTCGGCCATCTGCTGTGCCCCGGATTCCGAATCGGGCTGATAGACGAATGTTGCGTAATAGGTCCCGGCGACAAGTGATGTCGCGAGCAATATCTGAGAAACATGTTTCAACATCGAATGTCGTCCTTGCGCGCGGGCTGGGGGCCAGGAAAATGCTGCGCCGCGCCACCGTGTGCGGCGCGACACGATTGCCTGCACTTGTCAGGCTGATTTGGCGCGTGCGGCATCCATGCCCCAGGCGCCACCACCGACCACGGCAATGTACAGGAAGACAAAACAGTAAAGGATCGCCGAGTCGCCACCGTTCAGGGTCGGGAACAGGTTCTGGGGGGCATGAAACATCCAGTAGGCGACCGCCATCATGCCTGACAGGACAAAGGCGACCGGGCGCGTGAACAGGCCGATCAGCAACAGGATGCCCCCGAACAGTTCAAGTATGCCGCCAATCCCCATCAGCGACATCAACGGAGGCTGGTGTTCGGAAGCGGGAAACCCGAACAGTTTTTGCGAACCATGCAGCAGGAATATCAACGCGGATACGGCGCGCAGAACGCTTAGCATCCGTGGTCCCCAGATTTCGGAAATGGAATCGGTCATTGGTATGTCCCTTCGATCAGTTTGTTTCGGTCCGTGCCGGTGCTGGGCCGGGAATCATCGCGCGACGACGCATTTCGGTTGTTCCCCGACCGTGATTTGGATGTCTTGGACATGGCCAATTCCGGCAGCAGAGCGTTTCGACGATCCCTATGACGGAAACAATCCCAACCAATCCCAAACGGATGCGGGTTCGCGCGCTGTTTTGCACACGTTTGCGCGAGTGGGTCCTAATTCGGAGAGCAGGCCTGCTGGCGGCCTGTGTGACGCGGGGCGATCGTCGGTTGCGTCATGTGTTTCGTGCGTCATGATCGCTGGTTTGACCGAGCGCGGATGCAACGGCATCGCGTCGATGTTTCTTCAGGATAGCTCGTCTTCGGTCAGGAACTTCAACAGGCGGCGTGTCAGTTGTTTCTGGGGACCGATTTCCGGCCAGACGGCATAGATGCCCAGTTCGGGCAGCGTCCAATCCGGCAGAACCACCGCCAGTTCGCCTGACAGCAACTCGCTTGAGACCTCGTTATAGGGTAGGTGTTGCACCCCCAACCCGGCAATCACGGCGGATTTGGCGGCGCCGATGGTATCAACCTCCAGACGGGTATTCTCGGTCGAGATGGTCTTGCTCTTGCCCTGGTTCCACAGCGTCAGCGTATCTGGCAGCATGGCGATGGACACGAATTCGCAGTTCTGAAGGTCTTCGATGCTGCGGATCGGCGGACAAGAGGCCAGATAGGCAGGCGAGGCCACAAGTGCACGCCGGAAGGTCCCGATCTTTCGGCTTTTCAGGCTGCTGTCCGAAAGGGTGCCCAGCCGGATTGCCAGATCGAAACCGCCCTTGACCAGATCGTCACGTTTGTCGCTGTTATGCAACGTAATGGCGACCATTGGGTGGCGCCGTGAAAATTCCCACAAACGTTGGCGAAGCCGTGTTTTTTCGCCAAAGGCGGGCATGCTGATCTTCAGCGAGCCGACCGGCTCTTCGCTGCCTGCGCCCAGGAAATCCAGGGCTTCTTCGCCGGCGGCCACCATGCGGCGCGCGGGGCCGAGTGCGGCCTGACCCTCGGGTGTCAGCGACATCGAGCGGGTCGATCGAAAGAACAGGGTCACACCCATCTTCGCCTCGAGGCGGGACAAGTGGTGACTGACAACCGAGGTCGACAGTTTCAGCCTGCGGCCCGCTTCACTAAAACTGCCCGCTTCGACGATGGCGACAAAGACGGCAAGACCACGATAATCATCGATCATGTTCGTCGATCTCTGGATGCTGTTTCGATCTGTCTGGTGTAGCGAACAGTCCCCGCAAGGTCGAGGCCATGCGCCGTGGGTCGTTCAGAACAGACGCCGCTTGATCCGGTTGATGACCGAATGTTGGTAAAGCTGGCGGATATATTTGCGTCGGGTGGTTTCGCACCCTCCGGTCCTGTCCGGCCCGGCCGCAAGAAAAGCTTCGATCTTCTGGCGAATGAGCGCGACATCCCCCGCATGAACGCAATAGTGGGTAAGATACCAGAACAGGAATTTGTTGCGCCATTCGATATGCGGCGCATTGGGCGAGGCAATCGCGTCCTGCAGTTCCGCGCGGCTCTTGACCTGTTGGGTTGCGGGGCCGAAATCAGAGGCGGCGTGGCTTATGACCGGCTTGCCCTGAATCAGGGCCTCGAAGAGAACGCCGGAATTTGCACCGACGACCAGATCAGCGCCGGCGATCAATGACAGGACCGACCCGTCCGAGATGCGGACGCCCGGTTGTTGGGCAATCTCGGATAGCAGGCGCGAGGTGGTCCGCCCCTGACAGCGTGGATGTCGCTTGATAACAAGCTCTTTGCCGCGTTGTCTGGCCGCCGCGACGGTCGTTTCCAACGCATCCCGTGTCCGCAGCCATGCGCCCTGGGCCACCGTGTCGTTTCCGACCTGCAACGGCACAAAGATATACCCTTGTCCGGTGGCTTTTTCGTGGTCTGGTTGGGTATATTTCGACAGGTTCGAGGTCATCAGCCGTTGCGCAAGCTGCTGCACGAAGATGCCGGCTTTGGTGCTGTCCATCGAAGATATCTGGTCGCGATAATCCTCGGGATGCAGGGCCAGATGCGAAAAGCATGCATAGCCCATGCGATCCATGCTGTAATAAGGCGGAATATAGGATTCCTTGCAGCGCAGGACATGCCCGTCACCGCCGCCATAAGAGTGAAAGCTGATCGTGGCGTCGCCCAGTCCTTTGGGACGAGGTGCCGTTTCGGCACCGCGGGGCAGGCGGACAGGATCGATCAGGGTGCCGATTTCAGCCAGCGCCGACAGGATAGACCCGTAAAACAGGCGATGCCGGTCGCCATCCACCGGATCCGCGAACCATGCCGAAGGAACTTCCAGCGTCACCTGCGGACGCCGCCGGTCACGCCCGTCCATTGTTGTCCCGCGTTGCTGTGCCGACCCAGACTAGCACTTTTCGCCCATCGGAAACAGGATCCGCCCCATCATGCGGGCAACCGGGTTGCGCAGGTCACGAACGAAGATGACCGGGTTCTTGGTCAACCGCTCGACGGCATCTTCTCCGCCACGTTGGCGGACCAGTGGTTTCAGCAACGGAACCCAGATACGCAAAGCCTGACGAGGACCCATCGTGCTGCCCTTGGAATAGGCAAGCCAGCGCAGTTTGGGGTGGCGCCCGGCCCAGTTGTTGCGGGCGAATTCGGCGGGATCGGCCAGCAATTCCTGTGCTAGGTCCGGGCGGCCACGATGGCGGTAAACCGTCGCGAGAAGCGGCACCGAAGACCACAGGCGCCAGCCAAAGACCCCATAATTCTCCAGCGGGCGCACCGAACGTTCCGCCTTGAACCGACGGCGCACGCCTTCATAGGCCTGATCCACGATCTCAAGTTCCTCCAGGTGAAGCGGGCATTGCAAAGGCGGCGCGGCGCGGGCTGGAAACAGCTCGGCGTCTGTCAGGTTGAAATACTCACGGGCGATCCGCTCGTTTCCCGTGGCTGCGGTCTGCATGATCCGGTCGGCGATTTCATCGGTCAGCAGCCATGGTGATGGCATTGGCAGGTCATTCGCGCGCCGCCATTGCGTCAACCTGGCCCCGGCCCGTTCGATAAAGTCCAGATAGGCTGGCTTGCTGGGGAAGGGGTGCTTGTTGTATTGCCGGATCAGCTCGACATGGGTTGTCGACAGCCGGGCATCGTTGGTCTTTTCCTTCGAAGGCGCGGGCAGGTTACGGATCTGCGGCAACCCGGTCGTTTCCGAAAAATCGTCAATAATGTCCCAGGGAATATCGCGCTGGCGCAGGTAGCGGCGGATATGAAGCGATGATTTCGGCAGATATTGTTCCCAGCTGCGCACCATCCGATCATAGTCGAGGCAAGAGGTAGCCTGTTTTTCCTCAAGCCATTTCGGAAAGCTGAGCGAGGTAGAGCTGATCGCCCCTCCGGCAACGAACTCGGCATATTGCGAATTGGCCCATTCATCCTGACGGCGCAGATAGACCACCATCTCGACGTCGAAATCCTTGAAATACTGCGCCAGCTCTGCCGATTTCGGATTCAGGAAAAACGCTTCGGAGGACAGGATGACGGTGTGAACCTTGTTACCCAGTATTGCCAGGCTGCTTGTCACATGCTGATGTAGCGAATGATCGCCATTCAGGGCATAGTTTACGAAATGCGCATGACCTGCTTGTTTGTGAGGGCGCCCCGGCTGCCAGAACAGGCCGACTTCGGGATACCAGATGCCGTTGCGCAGCAATTCGGGGCGATTGTCTTCCAGCAGATGCTGCAGAACGGTGCTGCCGGTCTTGGTGGCACCCATGTGAATGATCAGCCGCGGTCGCTTGGCGGTAGGTGCGATGTTTTCCTGGCCTGCAGTGACGCGATCGTTGCGCGCATAACCGTTCAACCCCTGCTGCAAGTCGCGCTGGGTGTCGGTATCGGGCTGACGCAGATATTCCTGATACAGGTCCTTGGCCGCGATCGGTTGCAGCGCCAGCGCCATGCGGATCAGGTCCAGTCGCTTGGCCTTTGTGGCGCCAAACAGCAACCCATAGGCATTCGCGCGCAGATGCGAGCCTGACAGTTGCGACGGATCAGGAATAAGATCCTGCGGCGACATGCCCGTGCGTTTCAGGGTGGCGCCAAGCCGGTCGATGAATTCCTTGGCCTTCCCGGACGCGTCAGCGGTTTTCCAGGCGAATCCGAAATAGAGATAGTGCAGGAACTGCGACACCTGGAAACGCGCCAGCCACCAATGCGGTGATTGTGGTTCCAGGGCCTTGTTATGTTGCAGCTGTTCGATGACCTGATCGAAGTTTTCCAGCTGATCGTTCACATCGGCCATGGTCTGGGCGCGCCGCACGGCAGAGTTCTTGCGAATGCGATAGACAACGCCGTTGCTGTCGGAAATCGACACGATCGGATCGGCCATGTAAGCCTGCAACAGGAACGCCCGTTCTTCGCGATAGGTGGTCAGGAACCGGATGTCGTGCCGGACAAGGAAATCGCGTCGATACAGCCAGTTCCAGAAATGCCGCGAATGGGCGATATGGGGGGCGTCTGTGACGCTGCTGCCTCTGACCTCGCGGCGGAAATAGGCTTCGACCTTGTCTTCGCGCAGCTTCTGGACGGTGCCGTTTTCGTCCTCGATCTGCTCATGACGCTTGCGATAGCGAACCATGTCGGCCCCATCTTCGCGGGCCATCGACACGACACGGGCAAGATGTTCCTTTTCGGGCATGTAATCATCGGGGTCGATGAACAGCACAAATTCGCCACGGGCCAGTTCGATACCCTGGTTACGGGCGAATCCTGGGCCGATATTGTCCTGACGCCTGATCAGATGGAACCGGGCATCGCGATCGCAGAATTCCTGTGCGATCTGGGCCGAGCGGTCCGGGCTGACATCGTCGATCAGGATGACTTCGAAATCCTGAAAGGTCTGGCGCTGGATCGAACCTAGACATTCCGCCAGATAGTTCTCGACGCCGTGGACGGGGATGACGATCGACACGGCCGGCGCGTTTGACGCCTCGCTCGGAATGGGGCGCACGGGCCGGTTTTCTTCGATGAAGTCCAGAACATCCTCGATCTGGGCGGGCACCTGTCCTTGGGGCAGGTGATAGATCGTGTACCAGATATAGAAGGCGTGAAACAATTCGGCCAAATCACGTGTGCGGCGGCGATGCGGCACAGTCATGCGGTCATCTGTCAGCCCCCAACCGGCATAACAGGGCGCGCCGAAGCAGACGACCTCTTTGCCGGCCAGCAGCGCCTCGAGGCCCATGCCGCTGGTGCCGACGTAAACCTTGTCGACCAGATCGAAGATCTCGAATGGGTTCACACTGTCGCGCATGATCCGCACGCGACCTTCGGATTTCATATTGTCGAAATAGCCGCGACGCTTGCCCCCCTTGACCCAATTGAGGTCTGGATGGGTCTTGACCAGAATTTCCGCATCGGGGTTCTCTGCAATCGCCGCCTTGAGCATGGCGCGAAATTCCTTGGCCGATGCGCGCCCGTAAAATGTCGAAGCGTCCGAAAAGTTCTGATCCACGACCAGCACACGGCGCGGGTAATCGGGCGATACATCGGGCCGGAAAAAGGGCTGCGAATTGTATTTCGAGATCTTGGCATCCACGATGCGCCGGATCATCCGTTCGGCCCTGTCACGCTCTGGCGGCGTCAGCTCGAAATCGCCGTTCAGCTTTTCATCCAGTCGGGTTTCGTAATCCGACATGTAATACTGGGCGCGATCGTCGAAGATATATCCCAGGCAGGCCTGCTTGGGATCGCGCGATGCCAGCGCCTCGGACCAGCTGGTGGTCGAGGCCAGGAACCCCATTTCGAAAAAGGCGACCTGATCGTCGGGACGCACATGGGGCAGCAACGCCTTGGTGCTTTCATGCGACTTGCTCATATCGTCAAGCACCGCACCATACATCAGCACCGGCGCGTCGCCGTCGATCCCGTCTTCGTCCACGGCGATCAGGTTGGGAAACAGCCGGTTCAGGTTGGCCGAGAACGCGGTTTTCAGGTTGCGCCGCTGAAAGCCGATGCGATGGGGCTCATCGGCACGGGCCAGAAAGGCGTCGCGAAAATCGGTAACCTCGTCGGTCTTGGGTCGGCCGACCAGGTTCAAGAATTTCTGATGGACCTGCTGGTCCGTCAACTGATCTTTGGTTGTGTTGCTCATCGCCCTGATCGAATCTCGGTTCTGTTGCGCCGGGGCCGTGTGGCCGCCTTGTTGTGAATGCCACCCATGATTGCACGCAGGTGGTGTTGTTTTGTTGCTCCTATAGGCGAAAACCGAGACGAAAGGTAGGTTGGCCCGCGCCATAGGAAAAAACTAGCCGTCGACCTCTGCAAGCACGCCGATCAATCCGCCACCGGCCGCGTCAAGGGGTTCCTTGCGGCGCCAGGCCATCGTGTGCTGAACCACCGGTCTTTGATCGCCCATTTCCTGCGGCAAGATCATCAGTTCTCCGTCTGCCTCCAGTGGCGGGGATTTGGGATTCCACAGCAGCAAATGTTTCAACAGCACCGGCGGCCCACCATCGCGACCGCTGATCTGCGCCGAATAAGGGCCTTTGGCGGTCTGGCCGGACCGGAAATTGATGGCCGTCTGATCCTGCGATGATAGCATGAAACATGCCAGCAACCTGCCATTCATGGGAATGCGCAGCGGCGAGGTCATCGGATATGTGTCGCAGGTGATTATTCGGTTGGCGAAAGGCTCGGATTTTGCTTGCGGGGGCGTCAGAATGCGCAGATCGCGCCCCGCAAACCCTCTTTGCGGGATGCTGTCTTCGGGAACGGTTGCGTCCTTTGCGCGGCGCAATGCCATGCGGGTCAAGGCTTTGGGGAATGCCGTTTCGGTCGAATAATGCGGATGGTCCTTGTAAAGCGCATCGACCGGCATGTCGGGGAACTTGCGCTGCCAGAAACGGCGGGCGTCCAGTGGCTTCAGGCGATAGCGGCGCAGAACCTTGGCCAGGATCTGACGGTATGTATTTGGCTCTTCTGCTTCTGCCTCGGCCTTGTTGTAAAGCAGCACCGGCAGGACGCGGTATCCCCGCCTTGCGCAGATCTCGAACAGCCAGCGGGTATGATACAGCAGCCCCCGCACCGGATTCCGGTGTTCGAAGTAGTGCGATTCATTCAATGAGTATTCCCAAAGAATGACCGGATCGGGCGGCAGATCCTTGCAGGCCAGCAGGCGATAGATGCCCATCGCGGTTGTTGCCATGCCAATGCTGAGCTTCACGACACGTTCAGGTTCCGGATGCAGCTTTTTCAGTTGGTCGACCCAACCGTCGCGCAAAAGGGAGTTCGATCCCCCGATAATCACAAGCGAGGGATCGTGGCTCATTTGTCCGCCCTAGGTGCCGATCTCATGCCGCCGGAACATCTCGACATTAGGGCTCATAGCCAAAATTCTTGAAGTCGAAGGCGAACTGATTCTGGACGATCTTGCGGGTTTCAGCGTCGTAATAGTCGGACAAGTCAATGTCTTTGTGGCCGCGCGAGGCGGTTTTCCACTGAGGCATATTCTGGGGGTCGAATTCCATTCCGACCTTTTCCGCAAATTCCTGAAGGTCATCATGCATGTGTTCGTATCGAATCACATGGGCCTTGAATTGACCCGCCGGCGTTCGGTAAAATTGCAGGTCCGTAGGCAGTCTCGGGCGCATGCGAAGCCAACTGTGGAACAATTTCCGGGCTGCTGGGAAATCCTCTTTCATCTCTGCACGAAGGTCTTTTGGCATGACATGCCAATACCACGAAATGACTTTGTCATAAGGATTTCGAATTGCGTAGACCTTGAGGTATTGCCTAAATTTCATTTTCCCGACCACGCGCTGGATGGACGCAGCCGTTGAATGTGCCCACAGCGGATCGTTGTCTTGCTCGCCGCCATTACGACCGGCAACGATACCATCTGGTGTATCGGTATAAGGGCGTCTGTGCTTCGTAGCTTCTTCGCTCGGCAGGCATGCTGCCTCCAAGATGCCCTCGATGCTGGTGCTGGCGGTCTTGTGTGTCTTGATATAGATGAACTTATGCCGGTGAGAGATGAGCAAGGCGTGTCTTTCTGACTTTGGTTGCGGCAATACTGATTGCCGGGTCTAGTGCGATTGCACAAGTATTTACAGAGCTGATTCCGGATCACCAGATTTAATCCGGACGGCGCGGCCTGTCGGCAACGGATGCCCTACCCCTGCAACTCTGCCCTCTGAGACTCGCCCCCCCGCGATCAGGCCGGGGGCGGACAATCGCGATGCCTGATCTGGCAGGGCCTGACCTAGCAGGCGGCGGTCACGATGATCTCGACGCGCAGCATGTCGCGCGCCAGTCGCGCCTCGCCGCAGGCGCGGGCAGGGGCGTGGCCTTCGGGAACCCATGCGTCCCAGACCTCGTTCATTTCGGCAAAATCGCCCATATCGGCCAGCCAGACAATCGCCTGCAGGATCTTGTCGCGCGACGATCCGGCCTCGGTCAGCAGGGCATCGATGCGCGACAGGCAATCGCGGGTCTGTTCGGCAACGCTGTCACCCGCCCCGACCTGGCCGCACAGATAGACGGTGCCGTTATGCTTGACGATTTTGCTCATCCGGGTGCCGGTATGCATGCGCTCGATCATGATATGTCCTTTCATCACTGAACTTGCACCGGGTTGTGACCGATCTGTGTGCCATCGCCAAGGGCGCGGTCACAAATTGGGGGCTGTGACTCGGGACTTGGCTCGTGCGATCAGATGCGCGCAGCTGCGCCTGTGGCGGGCTTGCGCAGCCGGGGCAAGGGGGCGGTAATGATCGCCAGACAGCCGACGACCAGCGCAACCCCGGCCCAGCCCATTGCAGGCAGGCGTTCGCCGACGATAATGACCGCAAGCATCGCGGCCACGACGGGCTCGATCAGCGTGATGGTGGTGGCGGTGCTGGCCTGCACGCGCGACAGTCCGAAGCCAAAACTGAGATAGCCCAGAAACATTGGCACGAACGCCATGTACAACCCGACCGCGGCATTGTTCCAAGAGGCCAGAAAGGGGGCGCCGGTCATGACCAGAACCGGCATCAGCAAGATGCCGCCCAGCCCGAATGTCGCGCCCATGGTCACTGCCGAACCGATGCCCCCCAGCATCATCCGGCGCGCGGTCCATGAATAAAGCGCATAGGTCAGTCCGCCGATCAGCCCCAGCAAGACCCCGGTGACGACGCGCTCGTTCCCGGTTGGCCCGCCATGTGCGGCATTTTCGGCAACGCAGATCAGGATCATCCCGATCATCCCTACGCTTGCACCCAGGATCCAGCGCATGGTCAGCCGGGTGCGGTCGGTCAGATATTCGATGACCGCAGCCAGGAGGGGCGCAGATCCGATGGTCACCACTGTTCCCACCGTGACGCCTGCCATCCTCATCGATCCATAAAAGGCCAGCGGATAGATCGCCACCGCAACCGCGCCGACGATCAGCAGCAGACGTTGTTTCATGATCGCATGGCGCGACCGTCGGATGCCCCTGATTGACAGCAGCGCCTGTCCGATGCCACCCAAACCCATCGCCGCCGCGCCGATCGCCGCGGCGCTGACTTGGGGTGCAAAGGTCGCCGCGGTGCCGGTTGTCCCCCAGACGAAGGCGGCAAAGAGGATCGCGGCCACGCCCCAAAGATATCCCCGCGCCATCTCAGAGCGCCTGCAACATGTCATCAACCATGTCGCGCGCATCCAGAAGCCGCATACTGTCGCCTTCGAGCCCGGCCCTTGCCATGGCTCCCTCGAGCAGGAACGAGATCTGGGCGGCCAGCCGTCGCGCCCTGTCGGGGCTGTGTGGCAGCAGTTCGTTCAGATGCCCGGCCAGCAGATCCTCGACCTGTTCCTTGTGCTTGCGCACCGCTTTGCGACCGGCATCCCCGGCGTCAAGCTCGGCCGCGGCATTCAACAGGCCGCATCCGCGGAACCCCCGTTCATATGCATGTTCGGCGTGGTCGCGATAGGCATCGATCACGGCCAGAATGCGCTGCTGTGGCGTGCCGGCCGGGGCCATGCGCCGCTCATACAGGTCCAGCCATTCGGCGTGCCTGGCCTCGAGATATTGGTGCACCAGATCAGATTTGGACGAGAAGTTGTTATACAGGCTTTTCTTGGCGACCCCCGCGCGTTCGACAATCGCGTCGATTCCGGTTCCGCCAATGCCGTTGTCGTAAAACAGCGATGAGGCCGCCTGCAAAAGACGGTCATGAGCAGTTCCCTTCGCCCGCGGATCCCGGTTCGGCATAATTGCTCCTCGACTAGATAATAGCCAGACCGGTATACCTACTTTTTGGAGCTGTCAAGCCTGCGCCGGGAAAGCTGGCGTCGCGCAACTGTCATTGAATTGTCATTTGGCAATTCCTCATATTTCTAATATCCATGAAATATGGAAAAAGAAACTGCCGAACAATTATCCCTGCTTGGTCACCCGCAGCGACTTGCGGTGTTTCGCCTGCTGATGCGCCGGTATCCCGATCGCATCCCTGCGGGCGAGCTGGCTTCGGTGCTGGACATCAAGGCCAGCACGATGTCGGCCTATCTGTCCGCGCTGATGCGGTCCCGGCTGATTGTGCAGGAACGTTCGGGAACATCGCTTCTCTACTCTGTCCACATGGCAAACGTGCAACGGTTCTTTGAATATATGCTTGCCGATTGCTGCCGTGGCCGTCCCGAAATTTGTATGCCCTTCAGCACAGGATCCGGCACCATGTCTGACCGCAAGTTCAATGTTCTGTTCATTTGCACCGGCAATTCGGCGCGCTCGATTTTCGCCGAATCGATCATGCGCGATGTCGCCGGGGATCGTTTCAACGTGTTCTCTGCAGGTACGCGCCCCAATTCCGCACTGAATCCCTTTGCGATTCAGGTTCTGAAGGACAAGGGACATGACGTCACGCCGCTGCGTTCAAAGAACGTGTCAGAGTTTTCGGGGCCGGATGCGCCGGATCTGGATTTCGTCTTCACGGTCTGCAACCAGGCCGCCAACGAGGAATGTCCCGCATGGGAAGGTCAGCCGGTCAGCGGCCATTGGGGTATGCCCGATCCGGTCAAGGCCGAAGGCACCGATGCGCAAAAGGCGCTGGCCTTTCAGCAAACCTATGGCGCATTGCGCAACCGTATTCTGGCTTTCACCGCATTGCCCATCTCCAGTCTGGATCGGATCGGATTGCAGGCCGCAGTGGATGATATCGGCCGTATATCCGCCGAGGACCTGGCATGACCACATATGCAGTGAACGGCCTTGGTCGTATCGGTAAACTGGCCCTCAGGCCGTTGCTGGAACGCGGCGCGAAGATCGCCTGGATCAATGATTGCGTCGGTGATCCTGAAATGCATGCGCATCTTTTGGAATTCGACACTGTTCATGGCCGCTGGAACGCGACGATTTCCCATGATGCTGAAAGCATTACCATCGATCAGGCGCGATTGCCGTTTGTCGGCGCCGCAAATCTGGCTGATCTGCCGCTGGATGGCGTCGATGTGGTGATTGACTGCACGGGGGTGTTCAAGACGGAAAGCAAACTGGCCCCCTATTTCGATGCAGGCGTGAAAAAGGTGGTTGTTTCGGCACCGGTCAAGGACGGACCGACCGCCAATATCGTCTATGGTGTGAACAATCACAGTTATGATCCGGCGGCGCATCGGATCGTGACGGCGGCGTCCTGCACCACGAACTGTCTTGCGCCCGTGGTGAAGGTCATTCACGAAAACCTCGGCATCCGCCATGGGTCGATCACGACGATCCACGATGTCACCAACACCCAGACCATGGTCGATCGTCCTGCCAAGGACCTGCGTCGGGCCAGGTCGGCGTTGAATTCCCTGATCCCGACCACGACCGGATCGGCAACGGCGATCACCCTGATCTACCCGGAACTGAGCGGCCGGCTGAATGGTCATGCCGTGCGGGTGCCGTTGTTGAATGCCTCATTGACCGATTGCGTGTTCGAGGTCGAGCGCGAGACCACACCTGCCGAGGTCAATTCGCTGTTTGAAACCGCCTCGAAGGGCGAGCTTGCCGGGATTCTTGGTTACGAGACCCGCCCCCTTGTGTCGGCGGATTACACCAATGATGCACGTTCATCGATTGTCGACGCCCCGTCGACGATGGTGGTCAACGGAACCCAGGTCAAGATCTATGCCTGGTATGACAACGAATTCGGTTATGCCCACCGCCTGGTTGATGTGGCGATGATGGTCGGGGCTGGGCTGTGAGCGGGCCAGTCAGGGGCATGTCGGCCTATATTGCGGTGACAGCGGCATATTGGGCGTTCATGCTGACAGACGGGGCGCTGAGAATGCTGATATTGCTGCATTTTCATACCCTCGGGTTTTCGCCGGTCCAACTGGCCTATCTGTTCATTCTTTATGAGCTTGCAGGAATGGTCACCAATCTTGCCGCAGGCTGGATTGCCGCGCGTTTCGGCCTGACATCGACGCTGTATGCGGGACTGGCATTGCAGGTCGTTGCCCTTCTT
Source organism: Paracoccus onchidii (assembly GCF_028294535.1). Classification (GTDB taxonomy): domain Bacteria; phylum Pseudomonadota; class Alphaproteobacteria; order Rhodobacterales; family Rhodobacteraceae; genus Paracoccus; species Paracoccus onchidii. The sequence goes on from NZ_JAQBIE010000033.1 coordinate 31,480, forward strand.
GCGCTGACGCAGCTTGATCCGGGATGGAGTGTCGCGGTCTCGGTTGCGTTCGTGATGTGTGTTCAGGGGGCCAGTGGCGTTGCCAAGGATCTGGCCAAGATGTCGTCGAAATCCGCCGTAAAGCTGTTGGCGCCGACCGAGGGTGGCGGGCTGTTTCGCTGGGTGGCGGTGCTGACCGGTTCCAAGAATGCCGTGAAGGGCGTCGGCTTTCTGATGGGGGCTGCCCTTTTGGGGACGGCGGGCTTCATCTGGTCGGTCCTGATCATGGCGATTGTTCTGGCGGTCATATTGGCCGGAGTCATCGCATTCATGCCCGAAGGGTTGCCCAGAGGGCGCAAGGGGGCCAAATTCTCGGAGGTTTTCTCGAAATCTCCGAATGTGAACTGGCTGTCTGCGGCGCGGGTTTTCCTGTTCGGCGCGCGCGACGTGTGGTTCGTTGTCGGCATCCCGATCTATTTCTATGCGGTCCTGTCGGATGGCAGCGAAGAGGGAAACCGCGCGGCATTCTTTCTGATCGGCACCTTCATGGCCGTCTGGGTCATACTTTACGGTGCAGTTCAGGCGGCGGCTCCGGCGATCCTGCGTGCTGCGGGGCGACCCGAATCCGAACTGATCCGATCGGCCAGGGGGTGGGCGGCGGCGCTGTTTGTCGTTCCGGCGGCCTTGACGGTGGCTGTGCTGATCACCCCACAGCCGGACATCCGGCTGACCGTGACGCTGGTTATCGGCCTGCTGGCATTTGGCGCGATATTCGCGATCAACTCATCGCTTCATTCCTATCTGATCCTGGCCTTCACTCGGGCCGAGCGCGTCACGATGGATGTCGGGTTCTACTATATGGCGAATGCGGGCGGGCGTTTGATCGGAACCCTGCTGTCGGGCCTGACATATCAGGTCGGGGGGCTTCCGCTTGTTCTTGGGACGGCGGCAGCCATGGTTGCCTTGGCGGCGCTGGCGTCGGGGCGGCTGCAAGATGGCGCACAGGCCGATATGCCAGCCTGACCGGGGCACTGTCGGGTCGTGTTCGGGCGCGGGGCCTGCGCTGCCTCGCGCCTGTCTGGACATTGCTTCTGGCCGCGCCCATTCTCGGGCGTTGAAACCGGGTGCCCCGATCGGGGTCTCGGTGGAAAACGGCGGGGGGATATATGTCGCAAGAGGTCGCAAGCTTCGATTATGTGGTGGTCGGCGCCGGATCGGCCGGTTGCTTGCTGGCGAACCGGCTAAGTGCGGACCCGTCGAATCGTGTCTTGTTGATCGAAGCCGGCAAGCCCGACAATTATCACTGGATCCATATTCCGGTCGGCTATCTGTATTGCATCGGAAATCCGCGCGCCGACTGGATGTATTCGACGCAACCGGACAAGGGGCTGAACGGACGCAGCCTGCTTTATCCACGTGGCAAGACCCTGGGCGGCTGCTCATCGATCAATGGCATGATCTATATGCGGGGGCAGGCGCGCGACTATGACAACTGGGCCGCGCTGACCGGCGAAGAGGCCTGGGGCTGGGATGCGTCGTTGCGCGACTTCATGGCCCATGAAGATCATCACAAGCTGGATGGCGGCGCGGATCCCGCAACCGGGGACAACAGCCGCTTTTCCGATCTGCATGGCCATGGCGGCGAGTGGCGTGTCGAAAAGCAACGCCTCCGCTGGGAGGTTCTGGACAGTTTTGCGCGTGCCGCAACCCAGATCGGCATTCCCGCCAGCGATGATTTCAACACCGGTGACAATAGCGGCGTCGGGTATTTCGACGTGAACCAGAAATCCGGCTGGCGCTGGAACACATCCAAGGCGTTTCTGCGGCCCGTGGCCTCGCGTCCGAACCTGACCGTCTGGACCGAGGCGCAGGTTGAAAGGCTGACCTTTGACACCGGGCTGGACGGGATGCCGCGTTGCACCGGCGTGTCGTTGCACAAGGGCGGGCGGCTGCGGCAGGTGCAGGCATTGCGCGAAACCATCTTGTCCGCAGGGGCAGTGAACTCTCCTCAGATCCTGCAGTTGTCGGGCATCGGGCCGGCGGATTTGCTGCAATCACATGGCATTACGCCGCTGCGCGATGCGCCGGTCGGGGAAAACCTTCAGGACCATTTGCAGATCCGTGCGGTGTTCAAGGTCAAGGCGCGCACGCTGAATGCCCTGGCCAACAGCTTTCTGGGCAAGGCCCGGATCGGTGCGGAATATCTGTTCAGGCGCTCGGGACCGATGAGCATGGCTCCCAGCCAGCTTGGTGCCTTTACCCGATCTGGTCCGGGGCGTCCGCATGCGAATCTCGAATATCACGTGCAGCCGCTCAGTCTCGAAGCGTTCGGCGAGAAACTGCACGCCTTCCCGGCCATTACCGTCAGCGTCTGCAACCTGAATCCGACCAGCCGCGGACATGTTCGTATCGCGTCCGCGGATTTCCGGGATGCCCCGTTGATTTCGCCCAATTACCTGGCCACCGACGAAGACCGCCAGGTTGCCGCCGAAAGCCTGAAGCAAGTGCGTCAGATCATGGCGCAACCCGCGATGGCGGGCTATCAGCCCGAAGAATACAAACCCGGCATCCAGTATCAGTCCGATCAGGAACTGGCGCGCCTGGCCGGGGATATCGCCACGACGATTTTTCACCCGGCGGGCACGGTCAAGATGGGCAGGGCGGATGATTCCAGCGCCGTTCTGGACCCTCATTTGCGTGTTAAGGGGGTTGGCGGCCTGCGTGTCGTGGATGCCAGTATCATGCCTGAAATCACCAGCGGAAATACGAATTCGCCAACCGTGATGATCGCCGAAAAGGCGGCGCGCTGGATTTTGGCCGGTCAGTAAACAACCGTGCGTCTGCCATCTTGCGGCATATGTCGATGAGGTCTGGTGAAATGGTAGCGGAGGAGGCTGCCATAGGCTCAGGACTCATTCCGATTCACAGCCAGAAGATGACAGTTGCGGCGAGTACGATCGCTGAGAAGAAGGTCTTCGGGCACCGGTCGTACCGCGTTGCAACGCGCCGCCAGTCCTTG
>NZ_JAQBIE010000034.1 GCF_028294535.1 Paracoccus onchidii
GAAACTCGACGGCAAGCTGAAGTGGCGATCTTTGAATACATCAACGGGTTTTACAATCCGCGACGACGCCACTCAGCACTGGGCTGGAAAAGCCCGGTCGCTTTCGAACGGAAAGTGGCTTAAACGAGCATTTGGGGCAGCACAAATACGCGACAAGTCCGATCCGATCCACAAGATACCAGGACTGAACACCTTATGTGTCTCGTCTCTGAGATAGCTTCCCGTCGACGCTCCCGGCCAGGATCGGCGACGGGGTTGGGCACTGCGCCAAACACCTTGTAGCATGACCGCGTAATCTAGCAGGCGGATCCTGCCTTTCTTGTAAGCGTTCGGCATCGCTGCTCTGCCGCGCAGAGAGGGTGATCGATACTGTCCACTATGGGATAGTGGACACCGTGGGTGCGTGATGGCGCGTCGGACGACGCGGCTTTGGACGGATGAGGAGAAGTGTTCGATCTTTTTGCAGACGACGGCACCGAGCGCGTCGGTTGCCCGGATGGCGCAGCGGTATGCCATGCACGCCAACCTGATCTTCAAGTGGCTACGCGGCGTGTTTCATTTTCGTCGAGATCGTCGATCGGCCGCTGCATAACGATAGCGAAGCCGCCGCCGATCCTGCACCTGCGGCAGGGATGATCGAGATTGACCTCGCAGCCGGTTACCGTTTGCGGATCAGAGGGACCTACGATCCCGAAGCGCTGGCCCGGCTGATCCGGGGTCCGTCCGGATGATCTCGGTCCCGGTAGACATCCGGGTGTGGCTCGTGGCGGCGCGTGGCCAAGCGTCTCAAAGAGCGCGGGCAACCACACAGAATCTTCATTCTCGCAATCGCACGAAGGTTGGTCACAATCGCAAACGCAATCATCTAAACCGGCACATCCCGGCAACTGACGTCCTGCGCATGAACACAATAGCTAGGGGAACGTAGGCACATCAAACGCCGGCCAATCGGCCGGCGTTTGATGTCACGATGTTCGATATGGGTCGATTATGGGCCGACCACCTTGCATTTCTGAGAACGTGCGCGAAGACGGTCGCAGGCCAGATAGGCGTCTGCCTTGGACAGGTTGACAAAGTTTGCATCGAACCCGCGAATGGTGTCGGCGATGCGTCGGTCCGCGCCATCCAGAACGGTGCCGTCCTGCAATGCGGTCTTCAACAGCAGTTTTTCTGCTTCGGCGTGAGAGCGGTAGAGCCCCAGATTGACGCCCCAGTACCGCCCGCTTTCTTCGGGCCGGGAAACGATTTCCAAAGCTTCGGGGTTCGAGATATCGCCTTCGCCCATCGCCGCCAGGATGACCGTTTCTGATCGTGGCTTCGGTGCCGGCGAAGCCAGAAGTGAAAGTGACTGTTGCCCATCAGGCGCGGTCGCTGCGGCAACTGCGCGCGCGATCGCCTCGGCGTCCTGATTGCCTAGCGCAGCTGTACTGGCCCGCGAGCGGGGCGCACGTGCCGGGCGCGCAGATGCCTGCAGGACCGGCGCAGCGAGGCTGGCGGATTGCGCCGGATTGTCTTGGGGTTCGGTCGGTGTAGCCGCCACGGCCGTTTCCAATGCATCCTGAAGTGCGTTGCCGCGTACGGCAGGGCGCAGCCGCGGACGAGCACTTGCCGTCAATCGCAATGCGCTGCTGGACAATTGTGCTTGTGTCGCCTTGCGCACTGCTGCGGCCAGGGGGTCGCTGACAGCGGCGGTCGACGCCGTCTGGCGTACCACGCGGGCAGGCGGTTCGGATGATTTCAGCACCAACCGTTGAGGTTCGGGACGGGTCGCGGCAGGCTTTGGTTCGACCTTGGCGCGCCGAACAACCTTTTGCGTCAGAAGCTGCGGCTTTTGTGGCCGTACCTCGCGAACGCGGTTGGGGACACGCCCGAAACCGGAATCAAGCAGCTGCCCCATGACCTGATTGCGCTGTGCGGTCGATGTGCCACCGAACACGGTCGCGATCAGGCGCTTGTTGCCGCGCTGCGCCGATGCAGTCAGATTGAAACCGGCGGCACGTGTGTAGCCGGTCTTGATACCGTCAGCCCCTTGATAACCATCAAGAAAGCGCCGGTTGGTGGACGATACTTTCTTGATACCGGCATCCGCTGAACGGCGCGAGAACAAGTTGTAATATTGGGGAAAATCATAAAACAGCCTGCGTCCCAAAATGGACATGTCATGGGCTGTCGAATAATGCCCTTCCTGGGTCAGACCATTGGCGTTGAGAAAGCGGGTGTTACGCATCCCCAATGCCCGCGCCATCGATGTCATCTGCTGGGCGAATGCGGTTTCCGATCCCGCCAGACCTTCCCCAATGGCAGTCGCCGCGTCATTGGCGGATTTGATGGCGGCCGCGCGGATCAGATAGCGCAGCTCGATTCGCTGGCCTGCCCGCAGCCCCAGTTTCGAAGGGGGTTCAGCCGCCGCATTGGACGAAATCAGAACCTTGGAATCCAGCCGGACCTGACCACGCTCGATCGCCGTGAAGGCCATGTAAAGCGTCATCATCTTGGTCAGCGATGCGGGGTGCAGTTTCGTGTCGGCGTTCTGGGAATAGACTGGCTTGCCGGTCCGCGCATCCATCACATAGGCGGCGAAGGGTGCCGCAGACAGCGCTGCGGGGGCCAGAACAGCCAATATAATGAATGCCCATAGACGGGCCGTCATGGTAAATCGGGTCACTGTCGCTGTCTCTCTGCCTCGTGCAGGTGCATCTTTTTTGTCGCACACCCGTCGTTAACAATGTGATAATAGCACGTGTCCAGATTGTGGGGAACCGCGCATTTGTTTTATTTCATCGCGTTGCGTGCCATGGTTTGGCCGTGAATGGATGACTGACCGGGGCTTTAATCCGCCGCAGAATTCACTATATTTCGCGTTCGAACGTGCCATAGACAGGTGGCGCGACCTTTTTCGCCGATCATTGAAGGCCAGGCAACGACGCGATGACGCATTGGATGACTGATAGCGACAAGCCCGACGACCAGTCCGATCTGGCGGTAAAACCGCGTACCAAGCCCAAGCGTCCGCCAATGTACAAGGTGTTGATGCTGAATGATGATTTCACGCCGATGGAATTCGTCGTCCATGTGCTTGAACGTCTGTTCGGTATGTCGCATGCGCAGGCGATCGAGATCATGCTGACGGTGCATCGCAAGGGTGTTGCGGTGGTCGGGGTGTTTTCCCATGAGGTCGCGGAAACCAAGGTTGCGCAAGTAATGGAGCTTGCGCGACGTCAGCAGCATCCGCTGCAATGCACAATGGAAAAAGAGTAGTCCGTGTCAGAATCACGACTTTCAATTGCCTTTTCGGATGGACCGCCGGAGGGCCGTATGTTGGTTGTCGGCGCCAGGGGCACCGATGATCTTGCGCCGCTGGAAACTGCCTCGATCGTGATCCAGCAGGGCAGCTACCCCGACCATCAGGCGCTTGTGACCCGCGGTTATCGGGTGGTTGCGGAGCTTGAAGAAAATTTCGATGCCGCGCTGGTTTTTCTGCCCCGTGCCAAGGCCGAGGCTCGCGCCCGAATCGCCGATGCGGCTGCGCGATTGCCGGTTGGCGGCGCACTTTGGATCGATGGCCAGAAAACCGATGGCATCGATTCCATGCTGAAGGACATGCGCCAACGTGCCGAAACCGATCAGGTGCACAGCAAGGCGCATGGCAAAATTTTCAGGGTCAGGATTCCTGATGGGGGCTGGTTGCCGTCCGAATGGACATCCTACAGGCAGCAGGTCGCCGATGGGTTCGTGACCCGGCCGGGCGTCTTTTCCGCTGACGGGGTTGATCCTGGTTCGGCGCTGCTGGCCAGGCATCTGCCCGAGAAGATGCCGACCCGTGTGGTCGATCTGGGGGCCGGGTGGGGGTGGCTGTCGGCGCAGGCGCTGGCGCGACCGGGGATCGAGGTTGTCCATCTGGTCGAGGCCGATTTCGCCGCGCTTGAATCAGCCAAGGAAAATGTCACCGATCCGCGTGCGAAATTCCATTGGACCGACGCCCGGAGTTTTTCCCTGCCCGAGCCTGTGAATGGTGTGGTGATGAACCCGCCATTCCATGTCGGTCGATTGGCCGATCCTCAGCTTGGCCGCGATTTCATCGCGACCGCGGCACGATTGCTGACTGGTGCGGGCAAGCTGTGGATGGTTGCCAACCGTCACCTGCCTTACGAGGCCGTTTTGGCCGAACGTTTTGCGCGGGTCAGTGAAATCGGTGGCGACAATCGGTTCAAGATCATCGAAGCCAGCGGCGCAGGCCGGAAAGGGGGCCGGGGATGAGCATGTCAATTCAAGGCAAGACCGCGATCGTGACGGGGGCTTGTCGCGGTATCGGGCTGGCAATCGCGCAGCATTTCGTCAATCGCGGCGCGAATGTCATGATTGCCGATCGCGACGAGGCGGCCTTGGATCAGGTCGTTTCGGATTGCGGGGAAGGTAATGGCAAGGTCCTCAAATTTTCGGGGAATATCTGCGAGAAACTGGCAATGGCGAACCTGTTGTCGGCAACGTTGGACAGCTTTGACAGGATCGACATCCTGGTGAATGCGCATCGCTTCGTCGAAAGCTCGGACCCGCTGGATACCGACCCCGGTGTTCTGGAAGAAATGTTGCGCCAGAACATGATTTCCGGACTGCGTTTGTCGCAGATGGTCGCCAAGCGGATGATCAAGCAGGCGCAGGGACAATCGGATGTCGTGCAGGCGGGGGCAATCGTCAACTTGTCAACATTGGCCGCATCGCGGCCGGTGCCACAGATGCTTGGCTATTCGATTGCCTGCGCGGCCCAGGAACAAGCGACGCGTGGCCTTGCGCTTAGTCTGGCGCCCCATCGTATCCGTGTGAACGGGGTGCGCTTCAGCAGCGTCATGTCGCACGAGTTGAAATGCGCGTTGAAGGAAGATGACGAACTGCGCGGGCAGATCGTGGCGGGCACGCCTCTGGGGCGCATTGCTTCGGCGGATGATGTCGCGGAGACGACGCAATATCTGGTCAGCGAAGGTGCCCGTTTCGTGACGGGGCAGATCATTTCGGTTGATGGCGGGCGCAGCCTCGCCGATCCGGTCACGGCACAGGTCCTTTAGGCAGCCGTCATTCGGGGTAGGCTGCCTTGCATGCTTGCACGGCGGCCTGTGCCGGGGCCGCCAATTTCTGGCGCCGTTCCAGAAGATTGTCCCGTTTGCGTTGCTCGGCCGCCGGGTCGATCGGTATCCGGTACCGGACGATGTCAACGCTGTCGACATAGCAGGGCCGATAATACACGCCATACACCCCGTCCGGACCCGTATAATATCCGCGACATTGTGTCAGTCGGTCAGTCTCGACAGCGCGCTCGCCCCATGCGTAACCGCGCGCCAGATTGGCCTCGACCTCTGACAGCAGATTGTTCACGGCGCGATATTCATGGGTATTGCGGCTGATGCAGCGTTCCTCGGGGGTGCCACATGCAGCCAATGCAACCGGCAGGGAAAGCATCGCGAGGAATGTGTTGCGGGGCATGGCGGGTCTCTTTATGCGTCTTTTCAACAGTATCGGTCAGAAACTGTCCTTTGCAAATCACGATTGGGGGTCACATGCAGGAACAACGCCATATCGCGGCCATGTGGTTTCGTGAACTGCGCGACCGGATCGTTCAGGCATTCGAGGATCTGGAGGATCGCCATGACAGCGAGCGCCCTGCCGGTCGCTTTGAGGTGACGCCGACGCAGCGTGGTGATGATGGCGGCGGTGGGCTGATGTCGGTGATGCGCGGCGGGCGTGTCTTTGAAAAGGTTGGCGTGAACTGGTCCGAAGTTCACGGCAGCCTGTCACCCAAGGCGCAAGCCGCCATGGCCGCGCGCGGCGTGCCGGGGATCGAACAGGACCCGCGTTTCTGGGCTTCGGGGATCAGTCTGGTCGCACATATGCAGAATCCGCACGCACCTGCCGTGCATATGAATACGCGTATGTTCTGGACGCCGGGTGCCTGGTGGTTCGGGGGAGGTTCCGACCTAAACCCCTGCATCGAATATGCCGAAGATACCGCCTATTTCCACGATGTTCTGCGTGCGGCCTGCCAGCCCCACGGTGTTGGCTATTATCAACGCTTCAAGGCCTGGGCTGATGAGTATTTCTTTATTCCTCATCGGGGGCGAGCCCGCGGCGTCGGCGGTATCTTCTATGATGATCTGAACACGGGATCATGGGAGGCGGATTTTGCGTTCACCAAATCCGTCGGAGAGGCATTCCTGCCCGCGTTCCTGCCCCTTGCCGAAAAGCGGATGACGCAGGATTTCTCTGATTCCGATCGCGATATTCAGCTTGTGCATCGTGGTTTGTATGCCGAGTACAATCTTGTCTATGACCGTGGCACGAAATTCGGGCTGGAGACCGGGCACAATCCCGATGCCGTTCTGATGAGCCTGCCGCCATTGGCCAAATGGGTCTGACGGGCTAGCCCCGTTCGTCTTTGGGGCTGCCCATCACGACATGGGTGGTGATGGTGGCGATCCAGGGGAACGCGCCCAGAACATCGCTGTGAAACTGCTTGTATGCCCCAAGATCGGCCACCTCGACCCGAAGCAGATATTCGATCGAACCGGTGATGTTGTGGCACTCGCGCACCGCCGGCGCTGCTAGGCAGGCCCGTTCAAATGAAGTTTGGGCGTCATTTGAGTGGCGTGACAGGCCGACCATGACAAAGGCGATGAAGCCGACGCCGCGAGCCTGTGGCGATATGGTCGCGCGATAGCCAGAGATCATGCCGCGACGTTCAAGGTCCTGGACCCGGCGCAGACAGGCCGATGGGGACAGGCCGACTCGGGCAGCGAGTTCGGTATTGGCCAGTTTTCCATCACGCGAAAGCTCGCGCAATATTTTGTCCGTTATGCGATCTTCAGCGCCGTAATATTGCAATTCTTAAGACCCATATCACTATTATGGCGATTTATTGCGGTTTGATCGGGTTAGTATTGCAGGCGAACGGAAGGAAATCCAGATGAGCCTTGATCTGTTGCTTGCGCTGGCAGGATTCGCGTTCGTGACCTCGGCGACGCCGGGGCCGAACAACATGATGCTGATGGCCTCGGGGGCCAATTTCGGAATCCGTCGCACGGTTCCGCATATGCTTGGAGTGTCGCTCGGGTTCGGGCTGATGGTGGTGGTGCTTGGTTTCGGTGTCGATCGGTTGATCGCGCAATCGACCATGCTGGCTACAATGCTGAAATGGGTCAGCATGGCCTATATGCTGTGGCTGGCGTGGAAAATCGCAACCGCCCTACCGCCCGAGATGGGCACCCCGGATACCAATCGCGTTCCGTTGACCTTTCTGCAGGCGGCGGCGTTTCAGTGGGTCAACCCGAAAGCCTGGGCGATGGCGCTTGGGGCCTTGTCGGCCTTTGCAGCGGGATTGGGCGGGGCATTGATCGTGGGCCTGGTCTTTGCGGCGGTAAACCTGCCCACGGTTTCAGCCTGGGTGGCGTTGGGGCAGGGGATGCGCAGCGTCTTGTCGACCCCGGCGCGGTTCAAATCCTTCAACCTGGTCATGGCCGCGTTATTGATCGTATCGATGATGCCGGTGCTGCTCGACTAGTTCGCAGCATGCCGACGCCGTCAGGCGGTCCTGACGGCATCAATCATGCGCGCGACATTGTCGGGGTCTGCATCCGGGGTGATGCCATGGCCCAGGTTGAAGATATGTGGTCCGCCGCGCAGCTCGCGGGTGATGCGTTGGGCCTCGGCAACCAGATCATCGCCTCCTGTGACCATATGACGCGGGTCCAGATTGCCCTGAACACAACCTGACACCTGAACATTCCGGGCTGCCCATTCCGCGCTGATCGAATTGTCCAATGCCACGCAATCCGCCCCGGTCGCCTGAGCAAAGCCGATATAGCGCGGGCCCGCCTGACGAGGAAACGCGATGACCGGTACATGCGGGTAACGCTCTTTGAGCGTGGCAATGATCCGGCGTGTCGGCGACAGGGCGAAATCATCGAAATCGTCGCCTGTCAGGCTGCCCGCCCAGCTGTCGAACAGTTTCACGACTTCGGCTCCGGCGTCGATCTGTGCCGAAAGATAGCGAATTGTCGCCTCGGTAATATGATCGATCAGCGCCGTAAACGCCTTGCGATTGGCCGTCTTGAAGGCATGTGCCGGTCCCTGATCCGGTGTCCCCCGACCGGCAATCATATAGGTCGCAACCGTCCATGGGGCACCGGCAAAGCCGATCAGCGTTGTTTCTTCGGGCAATTCGCGTGCCAGGATCCGTATGGTCTCATAGATCGGCGACAGTGTTTCGTGAATGTCCGCTGCAGGTTTCAGGGCGGCGACACCCTGTGCATCTTCGATCGTCGACAGGCGCGGACCTTCACCAGTGACGAACCACAGATCAGCGCCAAGAGCCTGCGGTACCAACAGGATATCCGCGAACAGGATGGCGGCGTCAAAGCCGAATCGGCGGATCGGTTGCAATGTCACCTCAGCGGCAAGCTGGGGGTTGTAACACAGCGACAGAAAGTCACCGGCCTGCGCACGGGTGGCCCGGTATTCGGGCAGGTATCTGCCGGCTTGGCGCATCATCCAGATCGGTGGCGTTGGCAGGGCTTCGCCCGCCAGGGCGCGCAGCAATAGTTTGGTCATTTGGCCTCCTTGCGGGCCCATCAAGGCGAGCGGGTGGGCGTTGTCAAGCCGTCGCCGTGCGGCTATGCGGGGGGCATGATAGAAAAGCGTGACCCCTCCCGCCCTTTGAAGATCGGCACCCGCGGTTCGGTGCTGGCGCTGGCACAGGCATATGAGACCCGTGCCCGGCTGATGGCCGCCCATGGCCTGCCGGTCGAGGCCTTCGAGATCGTTCCGATCAAGACGACCGGTGATCGTATTACCGATCGCCCGTTGAAGGAAATTGGTGGCAAGGGGCTGTTCACGCGGGAAATCGAAGAAGCCCTGGCCGAAGGGCGAATCGATATCGCGGTCCATTCCATGAAGGACATGCCGACGGTTCAACCCGAAGGCATGGTGATCGACTGCCTGCTGCCGCGCGAGGATGTGCGCGATGCATTTGTCAGCCCTCATGTCGCATCGATTGACGATCTTCCAGAGGGTGCCGTCGTCGGATCGTCCAGCCTGCGCAGACGTGCGCAACTGGCGCATTACCGACCGGATCTCAAGCTGGTCGAGTTTCGCGGAAACGTGCAGACCCGGTTGAAGAAGCTGGAAGACGGGGTTGCTCAGGCGACATTTCTGGCGATGGCCGGATTGCGGCGTCTGGAAATGCTGGATGTTGCGCGAGGGCCGATCCTGCCAGAACAGATGTTGCCAGCCGTTGCGCAAGGGGCAATCGGGATCGAGCGGCGCACTGATGATCATGAAACCCGCGATCTTCTTGGGCCTGTTCATGATGTCGAGACTGGCCAGCGCATCGCCGCCGAGCGGTCATTTCTGGCGCGTCTGGACGGATCGTGTCAAACCCCGATCGCCGGCCTGGCCGAGCTGCAACCTGACGGTCGGCTGAGATTGCGTGGGCAGATCCTTCAACCTGATGGCAGCGAGGCTTTCATGGCCGAGCGCCTGGGCGAGATCCCTGACGGCCCTGCGATGGGGGTTGACCTGGCAGATGAGCTGCTGTCCCTGGCCGGGTCGGGCTTCTTGCATCACCTGCAGGGGCATTGATCTGCCGGGAATAGACCGGCAGATCATGACCAAGTGTCAGTAGCTGCGGATCAGGCCCACCAGCCGGCCCTGAACGCGGACGCTTTCCTCGGGCAGAATTCGGGTCTCATAGGCGGCATTGGCCGCTTCAAGTGCGATCATGGCACCGCGGCGGCGATAGCGCTTCAACGTGGCCTCATGCCCTTCGACCAGCGCAACGATGATATCGCCATTCTCGGCGCTGTCCTGTTCGCGAATGACCACGACGTCGCCATCATTGATTCCGGCGTCGATCATGGAATCCCCGGTGACCTCAAGGGCGTAATGGTGTTCCTTGCCCGTCAGCATCGTGCCTGGAACCGCGACATGATGCGAAACTTCGGAGATTGCTTCGATAGGGACGCCAGCGGCGATTCGTCCCATCAGGGGAAGTTCCACGGCCGGGCTGTCGACGATGCCGATTGCGCCCCGAGGCCGCGAAGGTCGGTCATTCGTGATGACCTTGGGGGCAAAGCCAGCGGGTTTTGCCGGTGCCGTAGATTGCTCGGTTGCCAATGTTTCGGGCAAGCGCAGGATTTCCAATGCACGAGCACGATGGGGCAGACGCCGGATGAAACCACGTTCTTCCAGTGCCGTGACCAATCGGTGAATGCCCGATTTTGATCGCAAATCCAATGCATCCTTCATTTCATCGAAAGATGGGGGGACGCCATCCGCGGACATCCGTTTATGGATGAACTCCAATAGCTGAATCTGCTTTTTGGTCAGCATTATACCCATCCTTGCCCCGACATGTTCCGTGAATGTTCTAGCTTATGGCGCGAATCGCGTCAACAATCACAACAGGCTCGGGTGAAAAATGGGTTAATTCTCAGCGAGGCAAAGGCAGATATTCGACAATGGTGCCGCTGTCCTGCGCGGGTGCGTCGGCTGGACGAACCAAAAGGGCGTCCGCTTGCGCCATCAAGGACAGACGCGCCGAATCCTGGCTGTCGAAAGGCTGGATGATCGGTAGATCGGGCCCGTCAGTCAGTGTCGCGCGCAGGTAATGCTGGCGCGGTCCCTCTGGTGGCAGAGTCGCAGCAAGGCGGGCCTTGGCAAGATGCGTCAGGTTGGTCAGACCTTGCATGGCACGAATAAGCGGTTGCATGAAGATCATGCCGCAAACCATTGCAGAAACGGGATTTCCGGGCAGGCCAAGCATCGGTGTTCCGCTCAGTTTTCCTGCCATCAGCGGCTTGCCGGGCCGCATTGCGATCTTGTAGAAAGATCGCTGCATTCCCAGTTCGGCAGCCACCTTCGCGATAAGGTCGTGATCGCCGACGGATGCGCCGCCGATCGTTACGATCAGGTCGCAGCTCATGGCGCTTGCAAAGCTGCTGCGAAGACTGGATTCGGTGTCGCGCGCGATCGGCAGGATCACCGGTATGCCGCCAGCTTGGGTGACCTGTGCGGCGATGGCAAGATCATTCGAGCTGATGATCTGGCCTTCTTGGGGGGTATGTCCGGGCGGCACCAATTCATCGCCGCCCGCAAGAATGGCGACACGCGGGCGCTTGGCGACCGTAACCTCGGGCACGTTCATTGCAGCGATCAGCCCGATATCGGCGGCCGTCAGGCAGCGACCGGCGGGCAACTGATCACCTTCGGAGAAATCGTTCCCTCGCGGACGGATATGCGCGGCGTTCGACGGTTCCGTGATGGTGATTTCATTGCCGCTGCGTTGGATATTTTCTTGCATGACGACGCGATCATACCCGGCGGGGACGGGGGCGCCCGTAAAGATGCGCACGGCCGTCATCGGGGGCGTATCGCCATTCCATGGATGCCCCGCAGCACTTTGACCGATGACTCGAAGTGTTCCTGCGCTTTCTTCGGAACGCAGCGCATAGCCATCCATGGCGGCTGCGTCGAATGGAGGTTGCGTCAGGCGGGCCGTGACCGGCGCAGCCAATGCGCGCCCGGCCGCTTCGGAAAGCTTGACGATTTCGGTTCCGGGCGTGTCAGCCAGCGCCAGAACCCGCGACAGCGCATCATCAACTGATATCATCACTATGCCTTGTAATCGCCTGATTTTCCGCCGCTTTTCGAGACAAGGCGGATGTTTTCGATTTGCATCGATTTCTCGGCTGCTTTCAACATGTCATAGATGGTCAGGCAGGCGGTGCTGACGGCGGTCAGGGCCTCCATCTCGACACCGGTTCGACCGGTTGTGCGCACGGTTGCCGTAACGTGGATGCCCGGCAGTTCGGGATCCGGGACCAGCTCCAGCGATACCTTCGAGATCGGCAGGGGATGGCAAAGCGGGATCAGGTCCGAGGTGCGCTTGGCCCCCATGATCCCGGCAAGGCGCGCAACCCCCATAACGTCACCCTTGCTTGCACCGCCCTGGGCCAGTGCCAGTGTCGTCGCGGCCATGCGAACCGATCCGGAGGCCACGGCCTCGCGCGTTGTGACGGCCTTTTCGGACACGTCGACCATATGCGCCTGTCCGCTGTCGTCGAAATGGGTTAGTGTCATACCGCACCTGCCGAGCTTGGGATGTCCAGGATCGCCTGTGTCGCCGCGGCGACATCTTGTTGCCGCATCAGGCTTTCGCCAATCAGGAAGCGTCGCGCGCCCACCTGCATCATCGCCGCCAGGTCCGAGGCGCTGAACAGCCCGCTTTCACAGACGACCTGCCTGTCATCGGGGATCTCGGGGGCCAGTGTCCGTGTGACATCCAGCGTGACCTCGAAGGTCTTGAGATTGCGGTTGTTGATGCCGATCAGGGGGGATTTCAGGCGCAGGGCGCGGTCGAGTTCACCCTGATCATGCACTTCCAGCAGGGCATCCATGCCCCAATGCGCTGCGGCGTCTTCCAGCTCTGCCGCCTGCGAATCTTCGACCGATGCCATGATGATCAGAATGCAATCGGCGCCCCAGGCCCGTGCCTCGGCAACCTGATAGCTGTCATACATGAAATCCTTGCGCAGGGCCGGAAGCTTGCAGGCATTGCGCGCCGCCCCCAGAAACTCGGGCGCGCCCTGAAAGCTGGGTTGGTCGGTCAAGATCGACAGACAGGCCGCGCCGCCCCGCTCATAGGCCCGCGCCAGGGCCGGCGGATCGAAATCCGGGCGGATCAGGCCCTTCGATGGGCTGGCCTTCTTGATTTCGGCAATCAATGCCGGCCCATTGGCAGCCATGGCGTCCAGTGCACGGGCAAAGCCACGGGGTGCCGATTGGGCACGCGCGGCTGTTTCAATATCGGCCAACGGTCGGGTCGCCTTGGCTGCGGCGATTTCCTCCAGTTTATAGGCCTTGATCTTGTCCAGAATATCCATGGGTTCGCTTCTATCTGTCTACAGCATGCGGGAAAAGGGCGGCGCGCATGTCAGGATGCCCAGGCAATTGCGGCCCGACCATTTTCCTGTAACCAGCGATTGACCCTGCTGAAAGGGCGGCTGCCGAAAAAACCGCGTCGCGCCGACAGAGGCGAGGGATGGGCGGTCGCAATCACCAGGTCTTGCGGGCGGGGCAGATCGGCCACCGCCTTTTGCGCATGTTTTCCCCAAAGAACAAAGGCCAGCGGGCCATGTTTCTGCGCCTCGGCAATGGCTTGGCGAACCAGGCCATCCCAGCCCCATCGCGAATGCCCACCCGCATCGCCCACAGGAACTGATAGCGCGGTATTGGCCAACAGGACCCCCTGTGCCGCCCAATGCGACAGATCGCCATTTTCCGGGGCCGCGCCCAGATCATCCTGCAGTTCACGAAAGATGTTCTTCAGCGACCGGGGCAAGGCGATTTCGGGTGCAACGGAAAATGCAAGCCCGTTCGCGTGACCCGGTGTCGGATACGGGTCCTGACCCAGAATCACGACACGCGTATCTTGCGGGCCAAGCCCGTCATAGGCCGCGAACAGCGATCCGGGTCCGGGCAGCCAGCCGCCCTGATTGCGAAGGCGACGGTTTATGTCCGGCCAATCGGTTCGAAAGAAGGGCAGGTGGGCCCATTCTGCGGGCACGGAGATCTGATCGGCGCTCATGCCTGCGGAGGTCCGGTCACCTCGGCCAGAGCGGTCAGACACGCCTTGGCGGCGCCACTGTCGATGGATTCTGCGGCCATCGCCGTCCCCTCGCGCAGATCGGCCACCTTGTCGGCGACCAGCAATGCCGCGGCGGCATTCAGCAGAACGGCATCGCGATAGGCCCCCGCCGCGCCATTCAGCAATTCGCGGAATGCTGCGGCGTTGTAATCGGGATCTCCGCCGATGATGTCCTTGAACGGGTGGCGGCTGAGACCGGCATCCTCGGGGGTGATGGTGAATTCCGTGATGGTGCCGTTTTTAAGCGCGGCGACCTGGGTTTCCCCGGCGATGGTGATTTCATCCGTGCCATCGCTGCCATGCACCAGCCAGGCGGCATCACTGCCCAGTTGATGCAGGACTTCGGCCATCGGTCTGATCCAGTCGGCGCTGAATGCGCCGGTCAGTTGCCGACGCACAGAGGCGGGATTGGTCAGTGGCCCCAGCAGGTTGAAGACGGTTCGCGTGCCCAGTTCGGCGCGCGGTGGGCCGACATGGCGCATCGCCGGATGGTGCATCGGGGCCATCATAAAGCAGATGCGCGCGGAATCGATCGCCTTCTGTGCGGTTTCCGGTCCGCCCATGACATTGATGCCCATCTTCGTCAGGGCATCGGCCGCACCTGATTTCGAGCTGAGATTTCGGTTTCCATGCTTGGCGACCGGCACTCCGGCGCCCGCAACCACAAAGGCGGTCGCGGTTGAAATATTCAGCGTCCCTTTGCCATCGCCGCCCGTTCCGACGATGTCCATCGCGCCGATCGGGGCGTTGACGCGATTCATGCGGGCGCGCATCGCGCGTGCGGCGGCTGCGATTTCTTCCACGGTTTCGCCGCGCACGCGCAACGCCATCAACAGGCCGCCGATCTGAGCCGGGGTAGCTGCCCCGTCAAACAGGGCGGCGAAGGCCGATTCCGCCTCGGGGCCGGTCAGCGGGCGGGTGGCGGCGATGCCGATCAGGGGGCGAATATCTGTTGTCATGCCGCGGCCTCGGATGGCGAGCAGCGCGTCAGGAAGGTGCGGATCATGTCATGACCATGTTCCGATGCGATTGATTCGGGGTGGAACTGCACACCTTCGATGGGCAGATCGGCATGGATCAGCCCCATGATCGTGCCGTCATCCGAGGTTGCCGTGACCCTCAGGCAATTGGGCAGTGATTCGGGTTCAACCGTCAGCGAATGATACCGCGTCGCCCGCAAGGGCGAGGGAAGGCCGGTGAAAACACCAGTGCCGTCATGGCTGATATCGTCGACCTTTCCATGCAGGATGCGATTGGCCCGAACCACCTTGCCGCCGAAGGCTTCGCCGATGGACTGATGGCCAAGGCAAACCCCTAACAGGGGTATCTGCCGTTCCGCCGCCGCGCGGATCAGGTCGAGGCAGATCCCTGCCTGCGCCGGATCGCAAGGTCCCGGAGAGATCACGATCCCGTCAGGGTTCATCGCCAGCGCCTCGGATACGGTGATTGCGTCATTGCGGCGCACGGTGACCTCGGCCCCCGCTTCGCCAAGGTAATGCACGAGGTTCCAGGTGAAGCTATCGTAATTGTCGATCAGAAGGATCATGATGGGTGCCTTGGCTTGCTGGCGGTTTCCCCTTTCAAAAGGGTTCGCTATAGATGGGGCAAAGCGCGCTGGGGGGTCAAGCCCGGCCGAAGAAAGAAGAGGCGCATGGCACGCGGTTTCTGGACAGGTTTGGGGCATGGAATGGTGCTGAGCGCCGCGCTGCTGGCAGTGCTGTCGCTTGTCGTGCCCATGCCCGAGGATATGAAACAGCCGGTGCCCGAACCAGCGCAGGGGCAGGCCGCGCCTGAGGATGCTGATTCAGTATCCGCCGGATCTTCGGACGCCGAATCTCGGCGAATGGCCCCGGTCGATACGCCCGAGGCTGCGGCGGTGGATCTGCCGATCGGGTCGGAATTCGGGCGCGGCGGCGACGTGGCACCACGTGTGCCAACGCCGCTGGCGGCCCCCTCGGCGGGATCGGGGCCGCGCGACGCACCTGCCGTCGGTGCTCCTGCTGCCGAACCTGCACCGGTTGCTGTCACCGGAGATAACGAACGCCCGCAAACTCAGGATGAGACGGGAATCGCCGCGCCAACCGCGCCCCAGTCCGGCACGGATACGCCCGAACTGACACGGCCTGCCGCATTGGACGCGCCGGTGTTGAATGCTGCGCCGGGCATGGCGGTGACCGCAGGGCGGGATGAATTGCCACGCTCGGGCTTTATCTTCGACAACGTGCCGGCGGCAGATCCCCGGCCCCAAAACCCGCAGGACCCCGCTGATCCTGACATGGCAGAAGCCGGTGAAACGTTGCAGGCCCCGCGCCTGCCATCACCCGGGCTGGATCTTTCCTTGCCCCCCGATCTTACGGAATTGCGCAGCTTAGGACGCGAATGACATGACCTCTTTCAATCCTGCCTTGTTCGCGACATTCGCTCCGCCCGTCATGGAAGCACGCCGCTGGCTTGCCGATGTGACCTTCCCGCCAGAGCGCCCGCTGATCAATGTCAGTCAGGCAGCGCCCGTCGATCCACCACCCGAAGGGCTGCGCCGCGCCATTGCCGAGGCAGCACTGGATTTGCCCGAAGCGCATCTCTATGGCCCGGTGCTGGGCAATGGTGATCTTCGCGATGCGGTCGCCGGTGAATTTTCGCGCGCATACGGTGCCGACCTGACCGCAGGACAGGTGGCAATCACGCAAGGTTGCAATCAGGCATTCTGTGCGGCGACAGCGACCCTTGCCGGGGCGGGCGATGACGTGATCTTGCCGACACCGTGGTATTTCAACCACAAGATGTGGCTGGACATGCAGGGTGTGAACGCCCGGCCCTTGCCCTGCCAATCCGACATGCTGCCCGATCCACAGCAGGCCGAAGCGCTGATTGGTCCGCGCACCAGGGCGATCGTCCTGATTACGCCAAACAATCCGTCAGGTGCCGAATATCCGGCCGAACTGCTGGATCGTTTCTACGATCTGGCGGTTCGTCACGGGATCGCGCTGATCATTGATGAAACCTATCGCGATTTCGACAGCCGTGCGGGCGCGCCCCATCATTTGCTGGCCCGGCCGGACTGGGACCGAACCGTGATCCAGCTTTATTCGTTTTCCAAGGCCTATCGCCTGACGGGGCATCGTGTGGGGGCGTTGCTGACCTCGGTCGAACGGATGGCGCAGGTCGAGAAATTTCTGGATACGGTGGCAATCTCGACATCGCAGCTTGGTCAGATCGGTGCGCTTTGGGGCATGCGCAATCTGCGCGACTGGCTGGCTGGCGAACGTCAGGAAATCCTGTCCCGCCGCACGGCAACTGTGACGGCGTTGCGCGGGCTGGACGGCTGGACGCTGAAAAGCGCGGGGGCGTATTTTGCATGGGTCGAACATCCCTTCGGGGAAAGTTCCGCCGATCTTGCGCCACGTCTGGTGCGTGATGCGGGGGTTCTTGCGTTGCCAGGCACGATGTTCACCCCGACCGATGATCCAACCGGCAAAAGGCATTTCAGGCTGGCCTTCGCCAATGTTGACCGTGCGGGTATCGAACAACTGGCCGAGAGGCTGGCAGGCTTTGCGGTCTGAACACTTGTGGCGGGCAAGCGCGCGCCCTAAAGACAGCGCTGACACGTCCTCAGGAAAGGCCGCGCCATGAAGAATCTGCGCACGCATGGAAAATCGACCGTTGTCTGGCTGCTGATGGGCCTGTTGATACTGGGTCTTGGCGGTTTTGGAGTCACCAGCTTCTCGGGGGGCTCGTCCGAGGTGGGGGCTGTGGGTGAAACCAAGGTCACCGCCGATGAATATGCGCGGGCGCTGCAGTCCCAGATCAACGAATACAGCCGCCAAACCGGACAACCGCTGAGCATGGCGCAGGCCGAGACAATCGGACTGCCGCAGGCGGTCCAGGCGCAACTGTTCACCGGCGCGGCGCTGGAAGAACAGGCCCGCAAGATCGGCGTTTCGGTCGGCGATGAGCGCGTGCGTCAGTCGATTCTGGATGCGCAGGCATTTCAGGGCCCGACGGGCAAATTCGATCGGACGGCCTATCGCGAAGTGCTGAATCGCCAGCAGATGACCGAAGCCGAATTCGAAAGCACCATTCGCAGCGACGAAGCACGCCTGCTGATCCAGCGCGCGGTGATTGGTGGGGTGGTGCCACCTTCGCCCATGGTCGACCTGACCACGGAATGGCTGCTTGGCACGCGCGACATGGCGTGGGTCGAACTGACCGAAGACCAGCTGCCGAGCGCCCCCGCAGCCCCCGATGATGAGACATTGACGGCCTGGCATGAAGCCAATGCCGATCAGTTCACCAGCCCCGAGGCGCGCAAGATCAGCTATGTCTGGCTGACGCCGGAAATGCTTGCTGATGATGTGCAACTGGACGAACAGGCGCTGCGTGATGCCTATGACGCCGAGATCGAGAAATATGTCCAGCCCGAACGCCGTCTTGTCAGCCGGTTGGTCTTTCCCAGCGTGGATTCCGCTCGGGATGCCATGGCAAGTATCGAGGCAGGCGATGCGTCGTTCGAAGATTACGTGACCCAACGCGGGCTGACCACGGATGATGTCGATCTGGGCGAGGTCAGCGAGGCCGAGCTTGACGCGGCGGGGGCAGATATTTTCGCGTTGTCCGAAGCTGGTGTTGTTGGCCCGATCGATACGGCGCTTGGCCCGGCGCTGTTTGCGATGCATGCGATTCTTGAACCGGTGCAGGTACCGTTCGAAGAGGCCCGCGAAGAATTGCGTGCCGAGGCGGCCGTCGATCGCGCGGCCCGGATGATCGATGATCGGTCGTCTGAATTCGAAGATCTTCTGGCGGGCGGCGCGACACTCGAGGACATGGCCGGTGAAACCGCGATGGAGCTGGGCCAGGTCGACTGGATTGACGACAATGCGGCCGAAGCGACCGGAATCCTGGGTTATGAGGCATTTCGTGAAATGGCGGCGACTGTCGCGATGGATGATTTCCCCGAGCTGTTCCAGCTGGATGATGGCGGTGTCTTTGCCCTTCGGCTGGACGAAATCATCCCACCGGCGCTGATTCCCTTTGACGAGGTGCGCGACGAGGTCGAGGCCGATTGGCGCGCCGCCGAGGTTCACCGTCAACTCTTGTCTCTGGCCGAGGAAAAGAAGGTCAAGATTACTGCCGCGGCAGATCCGACCCCCGTGCCGACCGCAGTGACGGCCCCCGTTTCCCGTATCGGCATGCCTGATGACGCAGCGGACGACGAGGAAACGACCACGATCGCCCCCGCCGCGCCGCAACTGGCATGGAATACGCAAAGCGATATCCGGCGCGACGGCTGGATCGAGCAAGCGCCGGCAGATATTCTGGAACACGCTTTCTCGATGAAGGAAATCGGTGCCGTGGACATTGTAGATGCGCAGCAACGCGTGTTCCTGGTGCGTCTTGATGCGATTCATCAGGCCGATCTGGAACAAGAAGAGGCCTTGCAGGTCAAAGAGGCTGTCGGCGCCCGGTTGGGGCAATCATTGCAGGCGGATCTGTTTGATTACTATGCCCGCGCGGCACAGCAAAATGGCGGCCTCCGTGTCGATCAGGCTGCGCTCAGCGCGATCAATGCGCAGGTTCACTGATGGAACTGACACCGGAGTTTTCCCAGTTTGAAGCCGGCTGGAATGCGGGGCAGAACCAGCTGGTCACGATCAGGCTGGCTGCCGATCTGGATACACCCGTCAGCCTGATGCTGAAGCTGGCCGAAGCCGCCCCGATGAGCTTTATGCTCGAATCGGTGACTGGCGGCGAGGTGCGGGGTCGCTATTCGATCATCGGCATGAAACCGGACCTGATCTGGGAATGCCGTGATGGCAAGGCCCGGATCAACCGGGCGGCGCGTTATGCGGATGATTTTCAGCCCGATGAGCGCGCCGCGCTGGACAGTTTGCGTGCCCTGATCGCCGAGAGCCGGATCGAATCCATGCCCGATGGCGTGCCGCCTGCGGCTGCAGGGCTGTTCGGCTATCTGGGCTATGACATGATCCGGTTGGTCGAGACCCTGCCGGATGTGAACCCCGACCCGCTGAATTTGCCGGATGCCATGCTGATCCGTCCTTCCGTCGTTGCGGTGCTTGATGGCGTCAAGGGCGAGGTGACGCTTTGTGCGCCGGCCTGGCACGATGGCGGCGACAATGCCCGCGCGGCTTATGCTCGCGCGGCAGAGCGGGTCATGGATGCCCTGCGCGCATTGGATCGGCAGCCGTCCGAACCCCGGGCATTGGGAAATGAAGGGAAAATCGGCGAGCCGGTTTCAAATTTTTCCAAGCCGGATTATCTGGCGGCGGTCGAGAAGGCCAAGGAATACATCCGCGCCGGTGATATCTTTCAGGTGGTGCCGTCACAGCGTTGGCGGATGGATTTCCCTTTGCCGCCCTTTGCTCTCTATCGATCTCTGCGCCGCACGAACCCTTCGCCTTTCATGTTCTTCCTGAATATGGGTGGTTTCCAGATTGTCGGGGCAAGCCCCGAGATCCTGGTGCGGTTGCGCGATGGTGAAGTGACAATCAGGCCGATTGCAGGCACCCGACCGCGTGGTGCCGACGAGGCTCAGGACAAGGCCCTGGAAGCCGACCTTCTGGCGGATCAGAAGGAACTGGCCGAACATTTGATGTTGCTTGATCTGGGCCGCAATGACGTGGGGCGCGTTGCCAAACCGGGCACGGTGCGCCCGACCGAACGCTTTACCATCGAACGCTATAGCCATGTAATGCATATCGTGTCGAATGTCGTGGGCGAGTTGCGCGACGAAGAAGACGGATTATCGGCCCTGTTGGCGGGTTTGCCCGCAGGTACCGTTGCGGGTGCGCCGAAGGTCCGGGCCATGCAGATCATCGACGAGCTGGAACCCGAAAAACGCGGTGTCTATGCCGGTGCCGTGGGCTATTTCGCGGCCAATGGCGAAATGGATATGTGTATCGCCCTGCGCACCGGTGTGGTGAAAGACGAGGCGCTTTATATTCAGGCGGGCGGTGGGGTCGTTTATGACAGTGATCCTGAATCCGAGTTCGAGGAAACGGTGAACAAGAGCCGCGCCCTTCAGCGTGCGGCCGAGGGCGCGGCGCGCTTTGTGCGGGGAAATGGCTGAACGCCAGGGGGCACAGCAAGCACAATGAAAAAAGGCGGTCCGTAGGCCGCCTTTTTCCGTATCAATGCGGTTCGCCCTTAGTTCGTGGCCGGCTCTTCGGCCATCCCGCCTTCCATCGACGGCTCGGCGTTCATGTCAGCTTCTTCCATGTCAGGGGCGGGCATCGTGTCCTGCCCGTCCATGGGCGGTTCGGTTTCCATGGGTTCGCCCATACCGTCACCGGTCGCGCCATCCGCAGGCATGGCGTTTGGATCAGTTGCCGGGTCTGCTGCCGGAACCATGGCGGCGTCGGGTGCGGCTTCAGGGGCTGCCATATCGCCCGCCGGTGCGACCGCGGGGGCGTTTTCACGTTCCCGGAACACATATTCGGGTGCTGCCTCGGCTTCTTCTTCGGTCAGCTCGCTGTTGATTTCCTGAGCGTCGAAATTGACGGTCAACTGGTCCCACGGCACGGCGATCTGTTTTTCCCCGATGCCCAGAAAGCCGCCGACACCGATCACGGCAGCAATCATTTCGCCGGTTTCTCCGTCAAGGATCAGGTCGTTGATGTCACCGATGGGTGCGCCGTCGGGCGCCGTCACGGTCGCGTCGGTGATCCAGTCGAGGCGCAGCTCGTTGGATGCCTGTTGCTGCGCGACCTTGCCGCTTGAGGCAACTTCGGCTTCCATGGCCTCTTGCGCTGCAGCCTCGGCCGAGGGGTCGGCGGCCATATCCGTTGCTGCAGGGTCGGTCGCCATCGGTGTTGTTTCAGCCTCGGCAGGTTGGGGCGCCGTGTCCTGCGCATGGATCTGGCCTGCTGCCAGGGGAAGAACGAAAGCCGTTGTCAGAAGTAGCTTGCGCATTTTTGTCCTCCTTGGGTTTTGCGCTCGGCGGCGGTGCCGGCGATGCGCTTCGGGGACAAAATGATCAGCAGCCGCCCCAAGTTCCGCATGGGCGATGTTGGTGGCGGGAATTTGCCTGATAAAAATCGCGCAATGGTGGTTTTCTTGCGCGAGTATGCAGTTTAATCAGTTAATTTCAATGGGTTCCATTGCCCCTGGTGATGTCGGCGATGCCTTGCCAAGACATCGCCGCGACCCGATTCAGTCATCGCCGCGATAGGGTTGGACATATTGCAGCGCCATATCCCAGGGAAAGAAGATCCAGGTGTCCTGGCTGACTTCGGTGACATAGCTTTGCACGATCGGCTTGCCCTTGGGCTTGGCATAGACGGTCGCAAGATGGGCCTTGGGATACATTTCGCGGATCAATTCCAATGTGCGCCCTGAATCGACGAGGTCGTCGACAACCAGAATTCCGTCGCCGTCGCCCATCAGATCGGCATCGGGCTTTTTCAGCACCTTCAGCCCACCCTGTTCCTGTTTGTGATAGGATTTGACACTGATGGTGTCGATGGTGCGGATGTCCAGCTCTCGCGCGACGATCATGGCGGGGACAAGTCCGCCACGGGTCACGGCAACCACCGCGCGCCAATCGGTTCCGTCCAGCCTCCAGGCCAATGCCCGGGCATCCCGATGCAATTGATCCCAGCTGACATGAAAACCCTTTTCGTGGGGCAGGCGGTCCATCATAGATTTGTCTCCTTCATTGGCGCAGGATCAACGACAACCCCAACATGCCGATGGCGCAGGCCGCGATGACGTCGATCCAGAATTTCGCAGCATAATAGCGCCGTCTGAGCAAAGGCAAAGCCATCAGGCAGGCCATGGCCGTGTAAAAACCCATCTCGAGGGACAGCGCCGTGGTATAGATCAGACCCTTGTCCGCAAAAGACAGCGTGGTGGGAAAGATGGACAGCAACACCGCAGAATAGAACAGCGCCGGTTTGGGGTTTGACAGGTTCAGCGCGATCCCGCCCCAGAATGTCATCCCCATTTGCGCCTCGGCGGGGTCGGGCAGTGGATCTCTGGCCCCGCGCCACATGCGGATGGCGATCCATATCAGGTACAGACCGCCCAGCACCTTCATCGCCATGAATGTCCACGGCAGGATTCGGAAGATGACCGTCAGCCCCAGCAATGCCGTCAGGCACCAAAGAGAAGCCCCCGTCGCCAGCCCCCATCCATAAGGCAGCGCCCTGCGGCGTCCCATGGCGAATGCAGATTGACTGACCGCGATGATCGCCGGACCGGGGGACAGGATTGCCATGGCAAGGGTTGCGGCAAACAGCGACAGCTGTTCCAGCGTGATGTTCAGCATGTCCTGCCCAATTTACCCATGGCGGATGCCTGGGTCATTCCTTCTTCACGGTTGAAATATCGGGGGCGTCGACGGCCTTCATCCCGACCACGTGGTAACCCGCATCGACATGGTGCGTTTCCCCGGTGACACCCGCGCCCAGACGCGACAGAAGATACAGCGCCGAATTGCCGACATCTTCGGTGGTCACATTGCGCCGCAGGGGCGAATTCAACTCGTTCCATTTCATGATATAGCGGAAATCGCCGATACCGCTGGCTGCCAATGTCTTGATCGGGCCAGCCGAAATCGCGTTTACGCGGATATTGTCCTTGCCAAAATCCTCGGCAAGATAGCGCACGCTGGCCTCCAACGCGGATTTTGCGACGCCCATGACATTGTAATGGGGCATGACGCGTTCGGCGCCGTAATAGGTCAGGGTCAGCAGGCTGCCGCCTTCGGGCATCATCGCGGCGGCGCGACGCGCAACAGCCGTGAAGGAAAAGACCGAGATGTCCATTGTCATCAGGAAATTGTCGCGCGTGGTATCGGCATAACGACCGCGCAGCTGTTCCTTGTCGGAAAAGCCGATGGCGTGAACCAGAAAGTCGATCTTTTCCCAGCGCTCGCCGATTTGCGCGAACAAGCCGTCGATCGAAGCCTCGTCGCTGACATCGCAGGGCAGCACGAAATCCGATCCCAGCTTGGCGGCCAGAGGTTCGACCCGTTTCCTCAGCGCGTCGCCCTGATAAGAGAATGCCAGTTCGGCACCTTCTGCGGCCAGCGCTTGCGCAATGCCCCAAGCGATGGACTTGTCATTCGCCAGCCCCATGATGAGACCGCGCTTTCCGGCCATCAGGCCGGTCTTCTGCTCGCTTGACATATCTTGTCCCTCGCGCTTTCAACCCGTTGAAATTGTGATTATGCCAACTGTGCAGCCGCATCAAGCACAAGGGAAACGATCATGGGCGACCGAACAGGTATCTTCGCGGGCGACGACCCTTTCGCAATCGCGCGCAATTGGCTGGCCGAGGCTGCCAAGTCCGAGCCGAATGATCCGAATGCGATTGCCCTTGCCACTGCGGATGCAGAGGGCTTGCCTGATGTGCGCATGGTGTTGCTGAAGGAAATCGAAGGTGCGGGGCAGGACGGTGCCTTTGTTTTCTACACCAATTATGAAAGCGCCAAGGGCGAACAGATCAAGGCGACGGGCAAGGCGGCCTTTGTCATGCATTGGAAATCACTGCGCCGTCAGATTCGCGTGCGAGGGCATGTGACCCGAGAGGATGGCCCCAAGGCCGATGAATATTTCGCAAGTCGCTCACTTCAGTCGCGACTGGGGGCCTGGGCCTCGGCGCAGTCACGGCCTCTTGATGGGCGGGCGCAATTGGTCAGTGCGGCTGCAAAACAAGGGCTGATTCAAGGGGCTAACCCGAAACGCCCGCCATTCTGGGGCGGTTTTCGCATTCTTCCCGAGCAAATCGAGTTCTGGAGTGACGGAGCGTTCCGCTTGCACGACCGCTTCGTTTGGACCAAAGAGCCGGCCTCGGGTTGGAAAGTTCAAAGGTTGTCGCCCTAAGGCTTGACCAAAGGACCAAACGGCCCGAGAATACATTTCTGAGACTGCTGTCGCAATTTTTACTAACCACTTTATTCTGCTTATTTTCTTTGCATTTTTATCGGTTCGAGAGTCTGGCTGGTTATGCCCTATGTTGAGGAATACGTGCGGAATGCGCGGTAAACGGTGAGAAGATGACGGAAGAAACTGGAATGAAACTGGTGTCCGGGCAGGTCAAGTGGTTTGACCCTGCCAAAGGGTATGGTTTCATCCTGAACAGTGAAGGCGGGCCTGATATCCTGCTTCACGCGAATGTGCTCAGAAATTTCGGTCGCAGTTCAGTTGCCGACCAGTCACTCGTGAAAGCTTGGGTGCAGCCGACCTCGCGCGGGCTGCAAGCCAGCGAAGTGATCGAGATCGTTCCGCCGACGACCGATGGAATGCCGCCGATTGCCGATATCGACACGACCGTGATCGAGCAGCTTGAATCCTTGCCGCTGCGTCCCGCACGGGTCAAGTGGTTTGACAAGGCCAAAGGGTTCGGATTCGCCAACATTTTCGGGCATCCTGACGATGTGTTCATCCATGTCGAGGTGTTGCGGCATTCGGGGTTTGCGGATCTCGCCATTGGTGAAGCCGTGGGAATCCGTGTTGTCGAAGGGCCGCGTGGGTTGATGGCGGCCCAGATCACCAGCTGGGATCGCGGCGACGAAGAGGCCGGCCTGATCCTGCCGCGTTGCGATGATATAGACGAATTGCGCGACGATAAATTCCTGGCGCATGTCGCGGAATAGGCGTGCTTGCGGTCTGGCGCTTGCAATGGTCTTGACAGGGGCTGTTGCGGCTGGGCCGGCATCGTCCCGTCCCGCGTCGGACCTTCCCATGTCAGGCATCGATGTGCCTGCCAGCTGCGCGTTGGATCAGGTATCGTTTCTAACCGGTGAAGGCATTGTCCGTTTTCAGGTCGAAATTGCCGATGACGCGGCCGAGCGTGCACAGGGCTTGATGTTTCGAGAGAACTTGCCGGCCGATCAGGGAATGCTTTTCGTCTATGATTCTCCGCGTGCCGTATCCTTCTGGATGCGTAACACGCTGATCTCGCTTGATTTGATCTTCATGGATGAACGCGGCGTGATCCGCCATATCCACCCGATGGCCAAGCCATTGGACGAAACGCCCATTCCGGGCGCGCTCAAGGATGACCCGCAGCCGGAACGACTGCTCATTCTGGAAGTGGCGGGGGGTGAGGCGGCGCGCCAGGGTTTGGCGATTGGGCAGCCTATGGCATATACCGGTTTGCCGCCGGAGCAAGCAATGTGGCCTTGCAGGTGAAAAGCCTCTTTTCTCTGCCGAAAGCTTCGTTTAGAAGCGCCTTTGTCGGGGCGTAGCGCAGCTTGGTAGCGCGACGGTTTTGGGTACCGTAGGTCGGAGGTTCGAATCCTCTCGCCCCGACCAACTTCCCGTTGTTAAGAGGCAGATAGTTTTGCCTTTTTGATTACGGAAAATTCCTCGTGAAGAGGTCAATTTCACCCAATGACCTGAAATATATCAAATAATGCCAGAACGCTGAGTGTGTTCAGTGAATAGCCCCTAGATTCGTAGACGCCTTCTTCCCTAATTTTGAGGCAAGGAGGCCGAGATGGGCGAAGGCAATTTCAGCGCCGAGTTCAAGCGTGACGCGGTCGCGCAGATCACCGAGCGGGGCTACCCGGTTGCGGAGGTTTCGCAACGGCTCGGGGTAAGCGCGCATTCTCTCTATGCATGG
>NZ_JAQBIE010000035.1 GCF_028294535.1 Paracoccus onchidii
AGATGTTCTACAATCCGAAGCGCAAGCATGCGAGAAACGGGATGCTGTCGCCCGTAGAGTTCGAACGGCAGCGGAAACCGAGACCCGAAGGCGTCTAGGAAACGCGGGGCTATTCAGTTCTTCAATCGTCGCGCCGAGAGAGGAATTGAACGCGAATAGGTCAGTTGCAAGAACACCGGAAATTACCAATTCCGACTCGAAGCGAGAAGGCAGTGTAAATACCGCCTTCTTCACTGCGCGCCAAAGCTCGTAGTGCTCCCAAGAGGGATCAGGCTCGGTTGGTTTCGGCGCGTCGGGTATTGTCAATTTCTGATTCCTCAGTGAGCCGCCGAACAGCGGCTGCATAGAAATCAGGAATAACCTCAGAGGCGTAACAGTGTCTACCCGACCGAAGCGAATGAACGGCGGCGGAACACAGGCCCCCGAACGGCTCCCAGACAACGTCGCCGGGATCGGATGATGCGGCGACCGTGCGGTCGATCAACCGCAGCGGCTTCTGGTTCATGTGCAGCGCCTTTAGGCCTGTGCTCTTGACCCGCTCGGTGCCGCGAACGGCTGGCTCGTTCCAGACGTTGGTGACGCCATGCGCATGGTTCCACTTTGCCCGCATCCGCTCCCACTGACGCTCGGTCAGGGGCGTTTCACCGTCGAGAGAGAAATAGGGACGGTCGGTCGGCTGCCCGTGCTTCGTCGCGTATTCAGCCAGGGCGACCATCTTGTCGGCGGGCGGGAAATACCAAAGGTGGCACTGCGTGAAGTATTTCCGCGTCGCTGCGTTGACGACCCCGCAGGCCTCATTGGTCTTGTAGAGGGGCAGGCCTGACCTTTGCCATTCGTGCCGCAACCACTGCTTCATCGACAGTGGTTCGCCGTCCTCAGTCGCGAGTTGCGTGTCGCGGACATACTGGACGCAAATTTCCGTCACGACGGGGAAGCCGTGGATGGTATCGCCGTTGCAGTTGCCCGCGACGTGCCCGACGCCTTTGTCCCAGATGTGCGCGGCCTTGTAGCGCCAACCGTGCATCTTCAAGACGGAATGCACTTCTGCCCAACCAACCTCGGAACACCAGAACCAGAGCGTGGTTTCGGGCAACGCGAGGCGCGCCCATTCAGCGACGTGAGGGGCATACCATTCACCGAGGTTGTCGGCGGTATTTGGTTCGCCCGGAAACTTGCCGAGGCCGTAGGGGCCGTCCGCGACGATCACGGTCGGGCGCGGCCACTTGGCATAACAGGTCATTGCATCGGCGTGGTAGACGGTCGCGCTACCTGTTGCATTGAACTCGGCTGGCGACTTCGGAATTAGTGGGACTACCTTCTTTTTCATTCTTCTCGGTCCGTTTCTGCTCATGCGCATCATGGTCGCCATTCCTCTGGCAGGCAACCACGATGGTTCGAACATAAAGTGAACACGGCTGCTCGTCTAGCGCCGCCGCATGTTTGCCGCTGCTGAATACTCTGCCATGCACTCGACGCAGACACCATCGTTGCTATAGCGGACGCGGGTCATGTGCTTCTTGCACAGCTTGCCCTCGTAGCGAGGCTCTCCAGCCTTCCAAGCAGCAGCACGGTCGGGATCGGATGATGGAAAGCACGGCACCGACCCCCGCATGATGGCCGCTCGAGTCGTCGAGACAGTTATCCCAAACTCCTCGGACACGCGTCTGGCCGAAACGTGTCGATCCTTGCCCGCCTCCGCGAACTGCTCGAAGCGGCGCAGCGCGTCCGGCCACCAAGGCTGTTCTTCTATTGGCGGATTCTTTAGCATAACTCAATTATGACGGATTGCACCTTGTTCGCCAATCGTTTAAACGACGCCTCGCGTAGCCCCTATAGCTCAGCTGGTAGAGCGCTTGATTTGTAATCAAGATGTCGGGAGTTCGAGTCTCTCTGGGGGCACGCGTGGTCGTCAATTGCACGACAATTGCATACCGCCTCAAGGCTCGATGATTAATTCAGTGATTCCAAGTGGTTGTCACGATAACGCAGATTATTTGTAATCAGAAGGTCGCGGGTTCGACTTCTGCAACCGGCACCATTTTCAGAACGGCATGTATCCAAGATGATGGTCGCGGTTTTTCCTGCTTGAGCGCGTGGCGGCTTTGGCCTATCGCAGCGGTATGCGAATACTTTTCCTTGGTGATGTGATGGGCCGCTCGGGCCGGCGTGCGATCAGCGGTGAGCTGGCTGCACTGCGGGCACGTCTGCGGGCGGATTTCGTGGTCGTGAATGCTGAAAACGCCAGCGGTGGGCGCGGGGTGACGGCCGGACATGCGCAGTTGTTGCTGGAATCGGGTGCCGATTGCCTGACCTTGGGGGATCATGCCTTCGATCAGAAGGACATGCTTGCCTATATCGACAAGGAGCCGCGCATCATCCGGCCACTGAATTTCGCAAAAGAGGCCCCGGGTCGGGGGTCGGGGGTATTTTCCGATCAACGCGGACGCAAGATTCTGGTGACCCAGGCTCTGGGGCAGGTATTCATGTCTCGTCCTTATGACGACCCTTTCTCGGCATTGGATGAGGTGTTGCGCGCACATCCCCCCGGAGGCATGGTTCAGGCCGCCCTGATCGATATTCATGCCGAAGCCACCAGCGAAAAGATGGCGATCGGGCATTTTTGCGACGGACGTGCCAGCCTTGTGGTGGGGACACATACCCATGTGCCCACCGGCGATGCGCAAATTCTTGCGCGTGGTACGGGCTATCTTACGGATGCCGGCATGTGCGGGGATTATGACAGCGTGATCGGTATGCAGAAGGCCGAGCCGCTGCGCCGATTCGTGACCGGGATGGTGCGGGATCGTTTCACGCCCGCTGAGGGCGAAGCCACGCTATGCGGGGTTCTGGTCGTGACGGATGACCGCAACGGATTGGCAAAACAGATCATGCCCGTGCGGGAAGGGGGGCGATTGCAGCAGACCGGCGATTGCCCGACGCAGTGACCAGAGCAGTTTGCTTGCTAGGGCGTCACAAATCTGCGCAAGATGCGTCGAATCGGGCCGCCTTGGCCGCTATCGCGAGATATGAATGTTCGGATTTGAACTGACCGGAACTTATTCTGCGGTCGCCACGATATTCATTATTGCAGGGATGCTGACCCTTTTCATTCGCGAAACCTATCCACCCGAAGTCACGGCGATTCTCGGGGCGGTGGTGTTGCTTGCCCTGGGTATTCTTGATGTCGATCATGTCACGGGGGTGCTGGCCAACCCTGCGCCCTGGACGATCGCATTCATGTTCATCATTGTCGGTGGATTGGTCAGAACCGGCGCATTGGATTGGATCGGTCAGCGCGCGGCCCATCATGCCGGGTCGCGTCCGGTGATGACTCTGGTGATGGTGTCATGCGTCGTGTGTGCGATGTCTGCCTTCGTCAACAATACGCCGTTGGTCGTGGTGATGATGCCGATCTTCATGCAGCTGGCCAAGCAAATCGGCAGCACACCATCCAAGCTTTTGATTCCACTTTCATATCTGTCGATTCTGGGGGGGACGATGACGATGATCGGCACATCGACCAACCTGCTGGTCGATGGTGTCGCAAGATCTTCGGGAATGGAACCGTTCAGCATCTTCGAGATTACGCCGGTCGGACTTCCGATGGCGATTGTCGGCGTGACCTATTTGTTGCTGTTTGCCCCAAAGCTGTTGCCGGAACGGGATTCGATTTCGCAACTGATGTCGGGTCGCTCGAAAATGAAGTTCTTTACCGAGGTTGCCATCCCCGAGGATTCGGCACTGATCGGCAAGGCGCTGGACGAGGTTGACATTTTCACCCGTGACACGGCGCGGGTAATCGACGTGTTGCGCGGGGATGCTTCGTTGCGCCGTGACCTTGCCGCCGTACGACTGGAGGCAGGTGACCGCGTCGTGTTGCGCACACCCATGTCAGAGGTTCTGGGGCTGCAAAGCCACAAGGATCTGCGGATGGTCGACAAACTGAGTTCGGTTCAGACCTCCACGGTCGAGGTGCTGATCACCCCGGGATGTCACATGATCGGGCGCAGTCTGGGATCGATGCGCCTGCGCCGCCGCTATGGGGTCTATGTGCTGGCGGCGCATCGCAAGAACCAGAACATCGGGCGTCAGCTTGACGATCTTGTGGTGCGTGTCGGTGATACCTTGCTGCTTGAAGGCGCGCCGGCGGATATCCAGCGCCTTGCCCGCGACATGGATATGGTCGAGGTCAATGCTCCGTCGGATCGGGCCTTCCGTCGCAGTCATGCGCCGATCGTCGTGCTGACGCTTGTGGCCGTGGTCGTGCTGTCGGCGTTCGACATTGCGCCGATCCTGCTGCTGGCTTTTTGTGGTGTGGCGGTGGTCCTGGGCACACGATGTATCGACGCGGACGAGGCCCTGGGCTTTGTCGACGGGCGATTGATGGCGCTGATCTTTGCGATGCTGGCCGTTGGTGCCGGTCTGGAAAATTCGGGTGCGGTGGAATTGATCGTGTCGCGTGTGGCACCCTGGCTGGCAACGATGCCACATTGGGGGTTGGTATTGGCGGTGTATTTGCTGTCGATGGCTTTGACTGAAACGGTGACGAACAATGCCGTTGCGGTGATTGTCACGCCTGTGGCGATTTCACTGGGAACCCAGCTGGGCGTTGATCCAAGGCCGTTGGTCATTGCGGTCATGATGGGCGCTTCAGCCAGTTTCGCAACGCCGATCGGATATCAGACGAATACCCTGGTCTATGGCCCGGGGGGGTATCGGTTCTCCGACTTTATTCGCGTCGGCCTGCCGCTGAACCTGTTGATGGCGGCAACGGCCTCGACCGTCATCCCGATTTTCTGGCCGCTTTGATTTGCCGACGGGCGTTGAGCCTCCCGCAATGCTGCCATGCAGCATTGCGGGTTGTGCATTCGCAGCATAAACGCCAGATTACAGGCCAAGGGGGGAAACGGCTTTGTAATCGACAAGGAGTTTCCAATGGCTACTGTTGTAAATCACGGCGCAAAAAGCGCGACACCAATTCTTTCTGTTCTGGCAGCTCCGTTTGCTGCTATCGGGCGTTTTCTGGTCGTTCTGGCCGAAGCCCAGCCGCGGATGCGCGCTTTGCAGAAACTGAATGAAATGACCGATGCCGAACTGGCCGATCAGGGCCTGACCCGCGAGGGCGAAGTTCGCCGGATCATGGGTGTCAGCGGCGTCGTCTGATCAGACCGGACATCATGAATGCAAATGGCGTCACCATAGAGGTGACGCCATTTGCATATCCGGCCGGAACATCAAAGCGGCCAAACGATCAGCAGCATCGGCAAGGAAACCGCCAGAACAATGATCTCCAGCGGCAGGCCCATGCGCCAGTAATCGCCAAAGCGATAATTCCCGGGACCCAGAATCAGCGTGTTGTTCTGGTGGCCGATGGGCGTCAGAAAGGCACAGGCCGCCGCAACGGCGACGCCCATCAGGAATGCATCGGGCTGCACGTTCATCTGCTCTGCCAACCTGATGCCCACCGGCGCGGCGACGATGGTGGTGGCATTGTTGTTCAACACATCCGACATCAACATCGTCGCAGCCATCAGCAATAGTAACCCCACCCAAGGGGGAAAGCCCTCGGTGACAGATGCCAGCCCAGCCGCGATCAGGGCGGTGCCGCCGGTTTCATCCAGGGCCAGGCCAAGCGGGATCATCGACCCCAGCAGCACGATGACGGGCCAGTCCACATGGTCGTAAAGTTCGTGAATCTGCAGGACGCCAGTCAGCACATATCCTATCACGACGCAGCCCAGGGCAATCGGCATGGTCACGACCCCCAGGCTGGTCGCAAGAACCGCAAGAGCAAACAATGTTACCGCCGTCAGCATATGCCCCTCGCGCAGGACCGGCAGGCTGGTTCCATCCAGACGGATAACGCCCGAAGCGGCAAATACATCGGCGCTGCGACTGTCGGGAACCAGCAACAGCAGCAGATCACCCGCCGCGATTTCCTGGCGGGGCAGGGCCTCTCGCAGCGCGATCCCCCGGCGTCGCATCCCAACAAGGACGCAATCATAGCGATTGACCAGGCCAAATGACTGCATCGTTCTGCCGATGATGGGGGCGCCGACCGGAACCAGGCATTCGATCAGCGTCTGGCCTTCGGCATCCTTGCGTGCGCGGGGTTCGACCCGGCCATCAGGAAAGGCCAGCTTGCCCGAGGCGCGGAAATCGTCCAGCGCCGAGGGGTTGGCGCGCAGCACCAGAACGTCGCCGGGCTCAAGAAAGGTGTCATCCAGGTTGCCGCTGATGACATGGCCATGCCGCGACAGGCCGGATATCCGGCAATCGGCCTTGGCTGCGATGTCACGCAGCGCACCGATCGTCTGGCCATTCGCGGTGCTGGCCTCGGTGACGACCAATCGCGCAATATAGCGACGCGGGCGTTCCTGGCCGCCTTTGCTGGTGGCGCGGGAAACCGGGATAAGCCGCCAGCCGAACAATGCAATGAAGAGAATACCCGCCAACGCTACGGCGAGGCCAACCGGCAGGAAATCGAACATGCGATAAGGCGCGTCCAGAACCTGTGCGCGGTATCCCGATACGATCAGGTTCGGAGGCGTTCCGATCAGGGTCAGCATGCCGCCCAGAATGGTCGCAAAGGCCAAAGGCATCAGCGTCAGTGCCGCGGGCCTTCCTGCCTTTCGCGATGCCTGAAGATCGATGGGCATCAACATGGCCAATGCGGCGATATTGTTCATGAAGCCGGACATCAGCCCACCTGCGCCACCCAGAACCAGAATATGCCGGCTGACCGATCTGTGATCCGAGACCAGCTTGCGCGTCAACCAAGCCACCGCGCCCGATCGCGTCAGGCCCGCAGTGGCGATCAACACCAAGGCGACAATCATCGTGGCGGGGTTGCCGAATCCGGAAAATGCCTGTCCCGCCGGCACCAGCCCAAGCAAGACCGCGGCCATCAAACCCGCAAAGGCAACCAGATCATGACGCCAGCGCCCCCAGAACATCAGCACCATCATTGCGAAGAAAATGGCGAACAGGGCGGATTGGGAAAAATTCATCTCATTCCTGGAAAAAAACGACTGCATTGACACTAACGTAGCAGGTCGGTGGTGGGTTCGTCTTGCGATCAGGCATGTCGGTGGACTAAAAGCGCGGGAATACGAATTTCATGTGAATTGCGAAGGACGAACGGACCATGGCAGGTCATTCCAAATGGGCCAATATTCAGCACCGCAAGGGTCGTCAGGACGCGGCCCGTTCAAAGCTGTTTTCGAAACTCGCCAAGGAAATTACGGTGGCGGCCAAGATGGGCGACCCCGATCCTGAAAAGAACCCGCGCCTGCGCCTTGCCGTCAAGGAGGCCAAGGCAAAATCGGTGCCCAAGGACGTGATTGATCGTGCGATCAAGAAGTCACTGGGCGGCGATGCCGAGACCTACGAAGAAATCCGTTACGAGGGCTATGGCCCCAATGGTATCGCGCTTGTGGTCGAGGCAATGACCGACAACCGCAATCGCACCGCGTCGAATGTGCGCAGCTATTTCACCAAATCGGGCGGTGATCTGGGGCAGACCGGTTCGGTCAGCTTCATGTTCGACCGCGTTGGTGAAATCATGTATCCGGCCTCGGCCGGTGATGCCGATACGGTGATGATGGCGGCGATCGAGGCCGGCGCCTCGGACGTGCAATCAGATGACGAAGGGCACTGGATCTATTGTGGTGATACCGATCTGAACGAGGTGTCCACCGCGCTCGAGGCCGAATTGGGCGAATCCGAGACGGCCAAGTTGATCTGGAAGCCGCAGGCCCCCACCGAGATTTCCGATCTGGATACCGCACAGAAGCTGATGAAGCTGATCGATACGTTGGAGGACGATGACGACGTTCAGAATGTCACCGGCAATTTCGACCTGTCCGAGGATGTCGCCGCGCAGTTCTGATTGGCGAACATCGCTTGGCAGAATTGGCCGTCAGGGCAGCAAGGCTGCGCTGGCGGCCTTTTTCATTGCCTCGGTCAATGGCGCGATCGCCCCTGCGGTCATTCGCGCGGTCTGCCAGGCCAGCGGAACATCCAACGGCAGGTCCGGGGCCAGGTCGACGAGTCGGCCATTCAGGAGATCCTGTTTCACCATGGCCTCGGGGTTCATGCCCCAGCCCAAACCCAATCTTGTTGCCTCGGCAAAGGCTTGTGACGACGGGATCCGGTTCAGGGGCAGGGCGATCCTGTGGCCACAGAATTCCTGCACCCACCGATCCTGCAAACCGTCCTTGTGATTGAAGCTGAGCGAGGGCGCCTTTTTCAGCGTCGCAGGGCTTGGCCCGTCGGGGAAGTGAAGTTGCATGAAATCCGGGCTGGCAGTTGCGCGATAACGCATTTTGCCAAGTGGCAGACTGTCACATCCCGTGACCGGGCGGGTGGTGCCGGTAAGGGCGGCGCTGACCTGACCGTTTTTCAGCCAGTCATGCGCGTGATCCTGATCGTCGATGACCAGATCCAGCAGGCCGGGGGTCTGGGCCAGCGGATCCATGGCCCAGGTCGCAAGGCTATCGGCGCTGACCGCGACGCGGATGGTTGGCGTTTCGCCCTGCTGAAGTTGCAGAGCCGTTTCAAGCAGTCGGACCTGTTCCAGATGGGCCGCAAGGCGCAGCCCTTCGGCGGTGCCCGTGATGGGTGGCCCGCGATCAATCAGTGTCGTTCCGCTTCGTTCTTCCAGACTGCGGATGCGTTGGGAAATGGCGGAAGGTGTCACCGAAAGGGCATGGGCTGCCGCCTCGAACGAACCCCGTCGCAGGATTTCGGCCAATGCCAGCAAAGCAGGATAGTCGAACATAAGCTATTCTTAATCTGGATCAGATCAAATAATTTTACTTAACTTATGCGCAATGTCATCCCGTTCCGAACGGAGGTGACCATGACGTCTTATTTTGCGGGGCTAGGAACGGGCTTGTCCCTGATTTTGGCAATCGGAGCACAAAACGCATTCGTGTTGAAACAGGGGTTGTTGCGCAACCATGTGCTGGCTGTATGCCTGTTTTGCGCGGTTTCGGACGCAATCCTGATCGTGCTGGGGGTTGGCGGCATGACTGCGATTGCCGATATGGCCCCCTGGCTGATCGAGATCATGCGTTGGGGGGGCGTGGCGTTCCTGGTCCTGTATGGTGCGAAATCCTTTTGGGCGGCAATTCGCGGCGGAGAGGCGCTGACCCCCAAGGGAACCGCGCGCAGCATGATCGCGACATTGGCATCCGTGGCGGCGATCACCTGGCTCAATCCGCATGTCTGGCTGGACACGGTGGTGCTGTTGGGCTCAATTTCCGCGCAATGGCCTTCGCCTCGAAATTTCGGGGCAGGGGCGGTGACCGGATCTTTCCTGTTTTTTCTGACTCTGGGTTATGGGGCCAGATTCCTCGCACCGCTATTTGCGCGTCCGCGCGCGTGGCAATGGCTGGAACTGGGCGTGGGTGCCGTCATGTGGGGCATCGCGGCGCGGCTGGTTCTGGAATAGGGCTTGCATGCGCCTGAAAAACGGTGTGACTGCATCATATGCAAATGGATCGAGAAACCAGCCGCGACCTGGTCGGCATTGGATGGATGCTTTTGACGGGGCTTTGCTTCGTTGCTGTGAACGGGATCGTCCGGGGGCTGGATGGCGCGCTTCCAGCGCCGCAGGCGGCGTTCATCCGGTTTCTGTTCGGCCTGGCCTTTCTGGTTCCGGTGTTGCTGCCCGCCTTGCGCAAGGGATTCAGCCGTAGCTTGTGGGCCGGGTTTGCAGTGCGCGGTATCCTGCATGTGATCGCGGTGACGGCCTGGTTCTATGCCATGTCCAGAATAACCGTGGCCGAAGTGACGGCGATCGGGTTTCTGAATCCAATCGTCGTGACAGTGGGTGCCGCGCTTTTTCTGGGCGAAAAACTGGCGTTGCGCCGGATTGCTGCGATCTGCGTGGCGCTGTTTGGGGCCCTGATCGTGCTGCGACCGGGCTTGCGTGTCCTGGATCCGGGGCATTTGTCACAGGTTGGTGCGGCATTGGCCTTTGGCGCGTCCTATCTGGTCGCCAAGCAGCTTTCCACGCATGTCTCTGCTGCGGTGGTGGTTGCGATGATGTCGCTGAGTGTCGCGATCGGACTGGCACCGTTGGCCTATATCGTCTGGGTCCCGCCGAGCTTGACCCAGATCGGATGGCTCGGGTTGGTCGCGGTCTTTGCGACGTTGGGGCATTACACGATGACGCGTGCCTTCGCCGCCGCGCCGCTGACGGTGACGCAACCCGTGACTTTCTTGCAATTGATCTGGGCCAGCATGCTGGGTGTCTTCGTGTTTCACGAACCTCTGGATGGCTGGGTTATTCTGGGGGGCGGCATCATGATCGCCTCGATCACCTATATCACCTGGCGCGAGGCGCAAAAGCGCGCCCAGCTCAAGACACCGCCGGTGGGCGCGACCAAGGCCTAGGGCCGCGCCGCGCCGATCATTCGACGGTAACGGATTTCGCCAGATTTCGGGGCTGATCGACATCAGTGCCCTTTGCGACAGCCGTGTGATAGGCCAGATATTGCATCGGAACCGCATAGAGCATGGGCTGAAAGATCCCGCCGCCTGTCGGCAGTTGCAGCGTGGCAAAAGCCCCTTCGGCACCGGCCGCAATTCCCTTGGCATCCGAGACCAGCAGGATCTGTCCGTGACGGGCCATGACCTCTTGCATGTTCGAAATGGTCTTTTCGAACAGGTGATCATACGGCGCCAGAACCACAACCGGCACATCGCGATCGATCAAGGCGATCGGGCCGTGTTTCAGTTCGCCCGAGGCATAGCCTTCAGCATGGATATAGCTGAGCTCTTTCAGTTTCAGCGCACCTTCCAATGCAACGGGAAACAGCGCGCCGCGCCCCAGATACAAGACGTCCTGAGCCTGTGCCAACCATTCGGATAGGTTTCGGCATTCATCCGACAATGCCAGCGCTTGTTGCAGCAATGCCGGGATTGCACGCAGATCGGCCAGATGGTGTGCTAGTTGCTGATCGTCGATCCGGCCGCGGTCATGTGCCGCCTTCAACGCCAGCACGGCCAGCACCGCCAATTGACAGGTAAAGGCCTTGGACGAGGCCACGCTGACCTCGATGCCGGCACGCGTGGCCAGCGCTATATCGCTGTCGCGTGCAATGGCAGACGTTCCGACATTGACCAGCCCGAGGGTGCGATCGACCCGTCCCCGCGCGTAATGCAGCGCGGCAAGTGTGTCGGCGGTTTCGCCCGATTGGCTGATCGAGATGAACCAGCT
Source organism: Paracoccus onchidii (assembly GCF_028294535.1). Classification (GTDB taxonomy): domain Bacteria; phylum Pseudomonadota; class Alphaproteobacteria; order Rhodobacterales; family Rhodobacteraceae; genus Paracoccus; species Paracoccus onchidii. The sequence continues at coordinate 11,231 of NZ_JAQBIE010000035.1, forward strand.
CTTGTCGGAAAGCGGAGGCTCGCGATAGCGAAATTCCGACGCGACATCGATGTCGCAGGGCAGGCCGGCGATCTGTTCGAACCAGTATTTCGCCGTATGACCGGCGAGATGGGCGGTCCCGCAACCGACAAGGCAGATGCGGTCAACCTGGGAAAAGTCGATCTCGTCAGGCAGGATGATCCGATCACCCTTGACATAATGGCTCAGCACGTCGCCGATAACAACCGGCTGCTCGGCGATTTCCTTGGCCATGAAATGACGATACCCGGCCTTGTCGATCGCCGTGGCGCCCACATCGATCCGGGCCATGTGACGAATGACAGGTTGTTCATTGCGGTCGAACACGGCGACATCCCCGCGGGTCAGAACCGCATGATCGCCATCGTCCAGATAAGTGATCTGATCGGTGAATGGCGCCAGGGCGACCGCATCCGACCCGATGAACATCTCTCCGTCGCCATGGCCGATTGCAAGGGGGCTGCCACGGCGGGCGGCGATCATCAGATCGGTTTCGCCTTCGAACAGAAAGGCCAGCGCAAAGGCACCTTGCAGGCGCGTCAGGGTGGCACGGGCCGCATCGACGGGCGCCATGCCCTGATCGAGAAAACTGGCGGTCAGCAAGGCAACGGTTTCGGTGTCGGTCTGGGATTCGGGGTGGATCCCCCGGGCGATCAGTTCGTCGCGCAACTCTCGGAAATTTTCGATGATGCCGTTATGCACCACTGCGACGGGACCGGATTTGTGGGGATGGGCATTGACCTCATTGGCAGCACCATGGGTGGCCCAACGCGTATGCCCGATACCGGAATGCCCCCGCAGCGGTTCATGCACAAGCCGGTCGGACAGGTTTACCAATTTTCCAACGGCCCGCCTGCGATCCAGACGGCCGGAATCGTCGATCGTGGCAACACCGGCGCTGTCATAGCCGCGATATTCAAGCCGGCGCAAACCGTCGACCAGTTGCGGCGAAACCTCGTGCCGGCCAAGGATGCCGATAATGCCGCACATCAGTTTTTCTCCTTGCGGGCACGCAGGGCCTGCATCAACCGAACGCCAAGGCCGGGTTTGGTCGATTGCCGCGCGCGTCCAATGGCCAATGCTCCGTCTTCGACATTCTCGGTAATCACCGACCCTGATCCGGTGACAGCCTCGGCCCCGACCCGCACCGGCGCAACCAGCATCGTGTCGCTTCCGATAAAGGCGCGGGCCCCGATTTCGGTGCGGTGCTTCATGACGCCGTCATAATTGCAGGTCACGGTTCCCGCCCCGATATTGCTGTGTTCCCCGACCGAGGCGTCCCCCAGATAGGTCAGATGGCCAACCTTGACGCCTTCGTCGAGGACCGAGTTCTTGATTTCGACAAAGTTCCCGACATGGACATCGCCCCCCAACTCTGCGCCGTTGCGCAGCCGGGCAAATGGGCCGACGGTCGCACCTGACGAGACATGGCAACCTTCGAGGTGGCTAAAGGGCAGGATTTCGGCGCCAGATTCGATTGTCACGCCGGACCCGAAGACAACGTTTTGCCCGATGATGGCGTCACGTCCGATCACCGTGTCCTGCGCGAACCAGACCGTATCGGGATCGCTGAGCGTGACGCCGTTTTCCATGGTCGCGGCGCGTGCGCGTGCCTGAAACGCGGCTTCCGCGCATGCCAGTTCGGTGCGCGTGTTGATTCCAAGGGTTTCTTCTTCGTCACAGGTGACGACATCGGCGCGATGACCTTCGGTACGTGCAAGTTGGACCAGATCGGTCAGGTAGTATTCACCCGCCGCGTTGTCGTTTTCGATTCGCACGATCAGTTGGCGCAGCAGCCCGGCATCAAGTGCCATGACCCCGGAATTGCACAACGCGATGCGACGGGTTGCTTCGTCGGCATCCTTGTATTCGACGATACGCTCCAGGCCGCGATCCGTCACCACCAGTCGGCCATAGCGGCCGGGATCCTCGGCCTCGAAGCCAAGGACGACGACATCCGCCGGGTGACTGGACAATGCGGCCAGGGTATCTTCGCCGATGAATGGCGTATCGCCATACAGCACGATCACCTTGCCTTCGAAGCCCTCAAGTGCGGGCAGGGCCTGCCGCACGGCGTGGCCGGTGCCCAACTGTTCCGGCTGCATGACGATTTCCGCGTCGGGGTCCAGCTTGGCCGTGGCTTTCGCGACCAGATCTCCGCCATGTCCGGCGACAACGATGATTTGTTCGGGGTCAAGGCTGCGCGCCGCCGACAGCGCATGACCGATCAGGGGCACAGCCGCCAGCCTGTGCAGCACCTTGGGCAATTCCGACTGCATCCGGCTGCCCTGTCCGGCTGCCAGAATGACCACTGCTACCGAAGTTTCCGACATTCCGCCCTCATCGCCTGTTCAATTTCTTTGGTCTGCGTTCTAATCGGGGGCGCGCCCGCTGGAAAGGGCTGGCGCGTTCACCTTTGTTTTCGGATCGTTTCGCGAAAGGATGGCGCATGGCGGGCACGGTGGTCTTTGATCTGGATGGGACGCTTGCGGATACATCCGGAGATCTTATTGCAGCGGCGAATGCCTGTTTCTCGGCGCGCGGGCTTGGGGCGTTGCTGGACCCGGTTGCGGATGCGTTGATCGCCTTTCATGGCGGTCGCGCGATGCTGCGGGCAGGCTATGGCCGCATGGCATCGGATTTCCTGCTGCCACCGGGTGCAGAGGACGAGGATTACGGCCGGCTTCTGGACCATTACGGGGCGAACATCGCCGAGCATACGCAGCTGTATCCCGGTGCCGAGGCGGCATTGGCACAGTTGGCGTCAGACGGGCATCGATTGGCGGTCTGCACGAACAAACCCGAAGGTCTGGCCGAGATATTGCTGCGAGAACTGGGTATCCGCGAAGTTTTCGCATCATTGATCGGGGCGGATACATTGCCGGTCAGAAAACCGGACCCGCGTCCTTATCAGGCGGCGGTCGAAGGCGCGGGAGGCAGTTTGCAGCAATCGTTCCTGCTCGGCGATACCGAAACCGACCGTCGCACCGCATCGGCCGCGGGGGTCAAGGTTGCGCTTGTTGCCTTTGGGCCGGAAGGCGAAGCGATTTCCCGACTGGCACCAGAGGCGCTGTTGAACCATTTCGATGAATTGCCGGATCTGGCACGGAACTGGCTGGCCGGATGATCGGTTCTCGATGACCGATTCGATGGGGCGCAAGCCAATTGCGCCCCAACGCAGAAATTGCGGGCGCTATTCGGCCTCGCTCGCGGGTTTCGCGTTGAGCTGGCCGAATTTCTCGGCGCCGATCGTGTCATGCAGCTCGATTTGGGTTTCCAGAAAGTCGATATGACCTTCTTCATCCGCGATCAGTTCTTCGAACAGCACCTTGCTGACATAATCACCGACTTTTTCGCAATGCTCGCGCGCTTCGATATACAGCTTGCGGGCGTCATGCTCGCCCGCAAGGTCGGCCTCCATGGTTTCTTTCAGGTTCTGGCCAATGCGCAGCGGGTCCAGCTTTTGCAGGTTCGGGTGGCCCTCCAGAAAGATGATTCGCTGAATCAGCTTGTCGGCGTGGTTCATCTCTTCGATGGATTCCGCGCGCGACTTGTCGGCGATATGGCCATAGCCCCAGTCTTCCTGAAGCCGGTAATGCAGCCAATACTGACTGACCGCCGTCAGCTCAGACCGCAGCGCGGCGTTGAGATAGTCGATGACCTTGCTGTCGCCCTTCATTGTCGGACCCTTCCTTGATAGCTGGTTTCGCCCGCAAAATCGGCGGGGATACGGTCAGACTATCGCAGTTGCGCATGGTGTCCAGAAATAGAGGCATGCAGCCACCGCAATCGGCGCGCTTGCCAAGGGCGTGATAGATCTTGCCGGGGGTGATGATTGTCTGGGGATCGGCATTGCGCATCCAATCGATCGCATCGCGGATCTCGTGGTCGGAAATCTGGGTGCAGTGACAGACAATCATGACAGGCTCCTGTTCCGGCACAACCTAGTTAAATTGTCGGAATTGTAAAGACCGTCTTTTTCACTTGGGTATCACAACCCGCTCAGCGCGCTTGACGCAGGCGGAACATGCAATCACAAGCGCGCCATGCAACTGTCTGATTTTGATTTCGACCTGCCCGAAGATCTGATCGCCACCCGTCCAGCGCGTCCGCGCAGCTCGGCGCGGTTGCTGTTGGCGCAGGATGACCTGATCACCGATCGCCATGTCAGCGATCTGCCCGATATTCTGGGGCCGGGTGATGTTCTGGTCCTGAACGATACCAAGGTCATTCCCGCGCGTCTGACGGGAACGCGCACACGCCCGACCCCGCAAGGGGATGCTGTCGCGCGGATTGAGGTCACCTTGCTGGAACCGGCCGCCGAAGGCTGGCAGGCGTTGGCCAAGCCGCTGCGAAAACTGCGCGTCGGCGAGGTGATCCGCTTCGGAGATGCGTTATCGGCGACCGTGGTCCAGATCGCAGACGGTGCCTTGCGGTTGATCTTTGATGCCGAGGGTGATGCCTTTGATGCCGCTTTGAAGAAGGTCGGGGCGATGCCCTTGCCTCCCTATATTGCGGCATTGCGCGCCCCCGATGATCAGGATCATGACGATTACCAAACGGTTTGGGCCAGACATCAGGGCGCGGTTGCGGCACCGACGGCCAGCCTGCATTTTGATGCGCCCTTGCTTGCCATGTTGCGCGACAAGGGGGTCGAGTTCGTTCATGTGACATTGCATGTCGGCGCCGGAACCTTCCTGCCGGTCAAGGTCGAGGACGTGACAACCCACCGGATGCATGCCGAATGGGGCGAGGTCAGTCCAGAGGCCGCCGAGCGTATCAATCTGGCGAAATCTCAGCGACGCCGCGTGATCGCCGTCGGAACAACGGCGCTGCGCCTGATCGAATCGGCCGCGACCCCGGATGGGCGCGTCAGACCTTTCAGCGACACGACCGAGATCTTCATCTATCCCGGATATCAATTCCGGGTGATAGACGCATTGATGACGAATTTCCATTTGCCGAAATCGACATTGCTCATGCTGGTGTCGGCGCTGATGGGGCATGAAAATATCCAGAAAATCTATGAACATGCCGTCAGAACACGCTATCGTTTCTTCAGCTACGGAGATGCGTCGCTTCTGATCCCGAAAGGTCGGAAATGATTTGACCTCGCCGGGCTTGGCGCACTAGGGGGCTGTCATTGGCAGCACGCGCGCAGCGAGGGAAAAATGAGTTCGGTATTACGCAGCACTTGGCCGCTGCTTCTGGGGATTCTGTTGCTGATGGTCGGCAACGGGATGCAGGGCACATTGCTGGGTATTCGCGGAAGCATCGAAGGCATTCCGACCTTTCTGATGTCTATCGTGATGTCCAGCTATTTCGGGGGCTTCCTGCTGGGTAGCCTGGTCGTTCCAGGGATCATCAAGAATGTCGGCCATGTCCGCGTGTTCGCGGCCCTGGGATCAATGATTTCGGCCATTCTGGTTCTGTATGCGATCGAACCGAACTGGATTTTCTGGAGCATTTTGCGTTTTCTGATCGGGTTCTGTTTCTGCGGCGTGTATGTCGCGGCGGAAAGCTGGCTGAACGAAGGGGCCAGCAACGAATCGCGTGGACAGGCGCTGGCGGCGTATATGATCGTTCAGCTACTGGGGATCGTCGTGGCGCAGGCCCTGCTGAACACGGGTGATCCGGCTGGTTTTCTGCTGTTCATCATCCCCTCGGTTCTGGTTTCGCTGTCCTTTACGCCGATCCTGTTGTCAGCCAAGCCCGGCCCCCAGTTCGAGACCATCAAGCGGATGTCGTTCGGCGAACTTTACCGGGCATCGCCTCTGGGATGTGTGGGTATCTTCGTGATGGGCGGGGTTCTGTCCGTGGTGTCGGGCATGTCGGCGGTCTGGGGCGCACAGATCGGGCTTTCCGTCGCGCAGATCTCGGTTTTTGTCGCGGCGGCCTATGCTGGCGGTCTGGCGCTGCAATATCCGCTTGGTTGGGTGTCTGACCGCTATGACCGACGCAAGCTGGTTTTCATGCTGGGGGCGTTTGGCGCGGGGGTGACCTTTGTTGTCGTCTTGTTGCAGCCCGGCACGCTGGGGTTGGTGATTGCTGCGGCGTTCATGGGCGGTGTGGCCAACCCGATCTACGGGATTTTGCTGGCCTATACCAATGACTTTCTGGATCCGTCCGACATGGCGTCTGCTTCGGCGGGGTTACTGTTCATCAACGGGATCGGTTCGATTGGCGGACCGCTGATCACCGGCTGGCTGATGGGGCAGGTGGGGCCGGACGGATACTGGATCTATATGGGGGTTATGCTTTCGGGGCTGACCGGCTATGCCGCATGGCGCATGACGCGTCGCCGCGCTTTGTCGCCCGACGAGCAGGCCAGCTATGCTGTCGTCAGTCACAGCACCACGCCACTGGCGCTGGAGGCGCTGCTTGACGAGGCGCAGTCCGACGACCCGGCCGAAACGCGCGAGGCAAGCGAATACTGACCTTGCCGACCCCCGCTTTGGGCCATTTGCACGCGGGCAGAGCGTGCCTTGCTGCCTGCCCGCAAATGGTTTAACGCTGAACTATCTTCAGCAAGCGAGGGACATGATGGCCCAGAATTTCGATATGGTGGTGATCGGCGCCGGACCCGGCGGTTACGTCGCTGCGATCCGGGGCGCGCAATTGGGGCTGAAAGTGGCCTGCATCGAGCGTGAGCATCTGGGCGGGATCTGCCTGAACTGGGGGTGTATCCCGACCAAGGCGCTGCTGCGCAGTGCCGAGGTGTTCCACCTGATGGAACGGGCCAAGGATTTCGGTCTGTCCGCCGAAAAGATCGGTTATGATATCGACAAGGTGGTTGAACGTTCGCGCGGGGTCGCGAAACAGCTGTCCAATGGCGTCGGACATCTTCTCAAGAAGAACAAAGTCACCACGATCATGGGCGAGGCGACCGTCACCGGCAAAGGCAAGGTCAGCGTCAAGACCGCCAAAGGCACCGAAGAGGTTTCGGCAGGTTCGATCATCATTGCCACCGGCGCCCGCGCGCGCGAACTGCCCGGGCTGGAACCTGATGGCAAGCTGGTATGGAATTACAAGCATGCACTGAACCCGCCGCATATGCCCAAAAAGTTGCTGGTGATCGGATCAGGCGCGATTGGCATCGAATTTGCAAGCTTTTTCAATACGCTCGGGGCGGATACGACGGTGGTCGAGGTCATGGATCGCGTCTTGCCCGTGGAAGACGCCGAGATCAGCGCCTTTGCTAAGAAGCAATTCGTCAAGCAGGGCATGAAAATCATGGAAAAGGCCGCGGTCAAGAAACTTGACCGGGCTGGCAACAAGGTGACGGCCCATATCGAAACCGGTGGCAAGGTCGAGACAGTTGAATTTGACACCGTTATTTCGGCCGTCGGGATTGTCGGCAATGTCGAAGGGCTGGGCCTGGAAAAGCTGGGCGTCAAGGTTGACCGGACCCATGTCGTGACAGACGAATATTGCCGTACGGGCGTCGATGGGGTCTATGCGATCGGGGATGTCGCGGGCGCACCCTGGCTGGCCCACAAGGCCAGCCATGAAGGTGTGATGGTTGCCGAACTTATTGCCGGGCAGAAGCCACATCCGATCAAGCCCAACTCGATCGCGGGCTGCACATATTGTCACCCGCAGGTTGCCAGTGTCGGCCTGACCGAAGCCCGCGCAAAAGAATTGGGCCATGACATCAAGGTTGGCAAATTTCCCTTTGTCGGCAATGGGAAGGCCATCGCATTGGGTGAACCTGAAGGCATGGTGAAAACCGTTTTCGACGCCAAAACCGGCGAGCTTCTGGGCGCGCATATGGTCGGTGCGGAAGTGACCGAACTGATTCAGGGCTATGTGGTCGGACGGACGCTTGAAACAACCGAAGCCGAGCTGATGGAAACGGTGTTCCCGCATCCCACGCTTTCGGAAATGATGCATGAATCGGTGCTCGACGCCTATGGTCGTGCGATACATTTCTGAGACAGGCAATCGTTGATGAAGGTCGGTCAAAGCCTTCGTCAAGGATCGTGAGAAAGCGCGCCCCAAACCAGGTTCGGGGCGCGTTTGCCATTGCTGGGAATGCGAAGTTGGCGTCGCTCAGAACGTCAGCTCCGCGCCCTGATCGTCCATTTCGACCGTCAGCTTGCGGCCTTTGCTTTGTGCGGCCTCTGCAAGCAGGGCGAACTGGACTTCGGATGGAAGGGGCGCGCGTGCGCCCTGGCGTCTTGCCTCATCAAGCCATGACCACAGCTCTGGATCCTGCTTCATGCGATCTGCTTCCGCCACCAGCTTCCAGCCAGGGGCGCAATTCAGAACGACGACCCGCCCCCCCCAGGGCATGGCCGTTTCAAGGCACATCAGGGCAAGCATCAGCATCCTGATCTCATCGCGTGAAAAATCGCCATCGGCATTCAGATCGATCTTGAGGCGGCTATTCGAGGCAGCGCCATCTACAAGCGATTTCAATTCCACATGGGACACGCGCTGTCCTCCGCGGCTTTGACCAAAGGCCATTCGAAACGCCTGAATCCGACCTCTGGCGGCGGCGACGGATTCTGCAATCAGGCGCAGTTCGGGGCTGTTTGTCAGCCCAGGAAAATCCGGTGACATTTCCAGCAGTTCGACCCCGTTTCCGATCGCCCCCAAGGGTGAAACAAGATCGTGGCACAGGCGCGAGCCCAGTAAAGCAGCAAGATCGCCGGGCGTTATCTGCGTTGTATCGAATGTCATGCAAAGTTACCTTCGGGTCAAAAACAGGAGAACGAGTTTTGAATGAAATGCTTGAGCCGGGAATGCGTGTCCGTCATCCGGGTGCGCCGGAATGGGGGCAGGGGCAGGTTCAGTCACGCATCGGCGATCGTATCACAGTGAATTTCACCGAAGCGGGAAAGCAGGTAATTGACGGCGCGCGCGTGCAATTGGAGATCATCTGGGACCATGATGGGTAGGGTGAACCGTTCATGTTGAAAAAATGCAACCAAAGGTTGTAATTTTCAATTCCCGCCAATAGGCAGCAATGCATATAGGTTCATTGTGTTGCATCGAAGCCGCCCCCATCCTAGAGATGCGCGACATCCTTTCCCCTGCGATCGAAGGCCGCATGAAGTCTGATCCGTCCTATTTCGACATTCGCATTGCGCGTTCCGGCAGTGATCTTCGCGCCGCACAGCGGTTGCGTTATCGTGTTTTCATCGAAGAACTTGGCGGCACCGGGCCGCTTGTCGATCACGAGGCGCGGCTTGAACGCGATGAATTCGATGATGTCGTCGATCATTTGTGCCTGATCGACAGGCGCCGTTCTGTGAATGCTCTGGATCATGTCGTAGGGGTCTATCGCCTGTTGCCGGGGGATCGCGCCAAATCCTTTGGCCGATTTTATTGTGACGGGGAATATGATCTGACCCCCTTGCGCCAGACCGATCGCTCGGTGTTGGAACTGGGCCGGTCTTGTGTCGACCCCGCGTTTCGCGGTGGGACGGGGATGTTCCTGTTGTGGAACGCCCTGGCGGATTATGTTCTGGATCATGGCATCGAAATCCTGTTCGGGGTGGCCAGCTTTCATGGCACCGACTCGCGACAGCTTGCGCCATCTCTTAGCTGGTTGCATCATAATCACCTGGCCCCAAGGGATCTGCGGCCCGTGGCGCGGCCCGATGGTTTCCAATCAATGGATCTGATCGCGCCCGAACATCTGGATCGACGCGCGGCGATGATCGGCATGCCTGCCCTGATCAAGGCTTATCTGCGCCTTGGCGGGTTGGTCGGCGAGGGGGCCTTTGTCGACCGCGACTTTAATACGACCGATGTCTTCCTGTTGATGGATACCAAGGCCATGTCCGACAAGCACCGCAAATTCTATGAAAGCCGCTGGCAGAAGCCATGAGTGATCCCGGCCGCGGATCGGCGACCTGGCGCGCGGTTGAGCCGCCGGCCTTGCCTCGGCCGGAAGGTCTGCGAGGTTGGGCGCGTGTCTTGCGTCGGGGAATTCCCGCCGTTCTGGTCCTGCTGATCGGGGTGGTCCTGATCCTGCCGATACGCGCCATCGAGTGGTTGTTCCATCGTGCCCGCCGTCCCTGGACCGGACCTTATGTTCAGGGGATCTGTCGTCTGGTCCTGTCGTGCATGGGTTTGGGGTGGTCGCGTCAGGGGCGGCCGATGCGCGGCCCGGGTGCGGTCGTTGCGAACCATTCAAGCTGGCTAGACATCTTGACGATGAATGCCGCGATGCCGGTGTTTTTCGTCAGCAAAGCCGAGGTTCGCGGCTGGCCGGGGATCAACATCCTGACCGCCGTGACCAATACGCATTTCGTGGTCCGCGATCCCCGCCTTGCACGCGAGCAGGCACAGGAATTCGCCGCCCGTGTGCGCGCCGGACACCGGCTGCTGTTCTTTCCCGAGGGCACATCGACGGATGGCCGCCGCGTCCTGCCGTTCAAGCCGACCTTGTTTCAAGGCTTTCTGGACCCCGACCTGCCCGATTCCCTGGCGATCCAGCCGATGAGCGTGACCTATCGCGCGCCAGCCGGTGCCGACCCGCGATTCTATGGCTGGTGGGCGGATATGCCGCTGGCCGATCATCTGCTTGCCGTGTTGTCCGCGCCCTCGCAGGGCGATGTGACGGTGCATCTGGGCAAGCCGATTTCCGTTTCCGGTCATACACGTAAGACGCTTTCGGCAGCGGCCGAATATAGCGTGCGCGAATATTTCGACTCCGTGGCGCAAAAGCCTTAAGATAGGACCTTGCGAAGGGCGCGATGGATCAATATCTGGGGTGCCCCGCTGCCACCAACACCAAAGGAAGTATCGATGACCCGCTTCGCTGCCCCTATCGCCGAACAGATCTGGGACATGAAATACCGGATGAAGGATGCCGAGGGGCAGCCCGTCGACGGCTCGGTCGAGGATAGCTGGCGCCGCGTGGCCCGCGATCTGGCCCGCGTCGAAAAGGACCCGGCGCAGTGGGAAGACCGCTTTTATTCCGCGCTAGAGGATTTCAAGTTCCTGCCTGCCGGTCGCATCCTTGCGGGTGCCGGCACCGGCCGTGCGGTGACGCTGTTCAACTGTTTCGTCATGGGCACCATCCCCGACAGCATGTCGGGTATTTTCGACATGTTGAAGGAAGCCGCGCTGACCATGCAGCAGGGCGGTGGGATCGGCTATGATTTCAGCACGATCCGTCCGCGCGGCGCGGCGGTCAAAGGGGTCGCCGCCGATGCCTCGGGGCCGCTGTCCTTCATGGATGTCTGGGACGCGATGTGCCGCACCATCATGTCGGCAGGTTCGCGCCGCGGCGCGATGATGGCGACGATGCGCTGCGATCACCCCGATGTGGAACAGTTCATCGAGGCGAAGCAGGACAGCGCCCGCCTGCGAATGTTCAACCTGTCGGTCCTGGTCACCGATGCCTTCATGGAGGCCGTCAAGGCCGACACATCCTGGGATCTGAAATTCGACGGCAAGGTCTATCGCACCGTTCAGGCCCGCGACCTGTGGAACCGCATCATGCAGGCGACCTATGATTATGCCGAGCCGGGCGTGATCTTCATCGACCGCATCAACAACAACAACAACCTGCATTATGCCGAAACCATCGCCGCGACCAATCCCTGCGGCGAACAGCCCCTGCCGCCCTATGGCGCCTGCCTGCTGGGGTCGGTGAACCTTGCGCGTCTGGTGACCGATCCGTTCACCGACCGGGCGCAGCTGGACCCCGATGCGCTGGACGATCTGGTCCGCACCGCGATCCGGATGATGGACAACGTGGTGGATGCCTCGCGCTTTCCTCTGGAACAGCAACTGGCCGAAGCGCAGGCCAAGCGCCGCATCGGTCTGGGCGTGACCGGTCTTGCCGATGCGCTGCTGATGCTGGGCTTGCGTTACGGGGCCGAGCATGCGGTCGCCCAGACCCGCGTCTGGATGAAGGCGATCGCGCGGTCGGCCTATCTGGCCTCGGTCGATCTGGCCCGTGAAAAGGGCGCTTTCCCGCTGTTCGATGCCGATCAATATCTGAAATCGGGTTTCCTGTCGAAAATGGATGACGATGTGCGCGCCGCCATCGTCGAACATGGCATCCGCAACGCGCTGCTGACCTCGATCGCGCCGACCGGCACGATCAGCCTTTATGCAGGCAATGTCTCGTCGGGGATCGAACCGGTCTTTGCCTATGCCTATACCCGCAAGGTGCTGCAGAAGGACGGCTCCCGGACCGAGGAAGAGGTCGTCGATTACGCCGTCCAGATGTGGCGCGACCTGAAAGGCGATGCGCCGCTGCCGGATTATTTCGTCAACGCCCAGACGCTGGCGCCCAAGGATCACGTCGCGATGCAGGCCGCCGCGCAGGATTGGGTCGACAGCAGCATTTCCAAGACGATCAACTGCCCCGAGGATATCAGCTTCGAGGATTTCAAGGATGTCTACCTGGCCGCCTGGGATCTGGGCTGCAAGGGCTGCACCACCTATCGCCCGAATGACGTCACCGGCAGCGTGCTGTCGGTCAGCGAAAAGACCGAGGCCACGCCCGAGGCCGATCAGGGCGCCGATGTCGTCTACCTGACCGAGCCTCTGGACCGTCCCGGCGCGCTGGAAGGCACCACCTACAAGCTGAAATGGCCGGGCAGCGAGCATGCCATCTACATCACTGTGAACGACATCGTGCAGGGCGGTCATCGCCGCCCGTTCGAAGTGTTCATCAATTCGAAGAACATGGAGCATTACGCCTGGACGGTCGCGCTGACGCGGATGATCTCGGCCGTGTTCCGCCGCGGCGGCGACGTGTCCTTCGTGGTCGAGGAACTGAAAGCCGTCTTCGACCCGCGCGGCGGCGCCTGGATGCAGGGCCGCTACGTCCCCTCGATCCTTGCCGCGATCGGCGGCGTGATCGAACGGCACATGGTTTCGATCGGCTTCCTGGAAGGCGAGGGCATGGGCCTGAAATCCGACCCCGAGGCGGAAAAGATGGCCGTCGGCGAACGCCCCAAGGGCCCCGCATGCCCAAGCTGCGGCCAATACGGCATGCGCATGGTCGAAGGCTGCATGACCTGCCCCTCCTGTGGCCATTCGAAATGCGGCTGACGGGTGGCGGCCGTTTAGTGTTTGACCCACGATAAATTGGCCATTTCCGGGGTAATTTGACCATTCCGGCACAGACCAAATGACCATCGGCTGCGCTGCAGTCGGTGGTTTCTTTTTATATCAATGGCTTGCGCGACTGGCGGATTTGCAGCCTGCGGTGCTCCGCCGGAGCGCTCCGTCCTGGTGGGCGCCGTTGACGGCTAGCGGCGCTTTCGGCATCCCTTAGGGCCAATCCGGCCGGGTTCTTTCCAACTTCCCCCTCCAGCAGAAGCTCTGCCCGAGGGCATGGCGCCATGCGCCTGAAAGGACCTCCATGACGAAGATCAAGTTCATCGATGCCCGCTTCGCCGATCCCGACGAGGACGAGTTCGCCCTCAAGCGCCGCTTCGAGTGGCACCTGCGCAAGCTCCGAGCCCTTCAGGACGGGGTGTCCCCGAAGGTGCCGGGAGACTTCGAAGACGAGTTGCGCTGGAACGAGGACCTCATCGCCGTGCCGCTTTCGGAGAAGGACCGGACCAGGATCCTGCGTCGCGCGCGTCGGGTGATGCGGGCGCGTGCCAAGGCCTCGGGGCTCAGCCATCTTAGCTCGGATGACCGGCGCGCGCTCGAGGCGTTCCGGGGCGGGGCCGATCTGGTCGGCATCGCGAGTGAACACCGCGCCGATGAGATCGCCGCGGCCATTCATGCCGAGATGTCCTGGATGGCGGCGGCCACTGACTTCCTCTGGAAAGCGATGCGCCGCTCGGTGCGGGTGGGGGAGCCTGGATTCCGTCTGCCACCCGTGCTGCTCGATGGCCCGCCGGGGATCGGCAAGAGCGTGTGGTCACGCGAGCTCGGGCGCCATCTCGGGGTGCCGCGGTGTGGCATCGAAGGAACCGCAGAGCAGGCCTCCTTCGTCGTCAACGGCTCGCAACGCGGCTGGGGCTCGGCCTTCCCGGGCCGGCCTCTCCAAACCATCGTGCAGAGCCTCTGCGCGAACCCCATCGTGGTGATCGACGAGATCGAGAAGGCCGGAACGCCGACCTCGACGAAGGGGCAGGCCTACGGCTTGGCCGAGGGGATGTTGCCGCTGCTGGAGTGCTCGTCTGCTGCCGTCTGGAAGTGCCCCTATTACCAGGTCGGGTTCGATATGTCCTGGATCAGCTGGGTCCTGACCTCGAACAGCCTAAGCACGCTTCCGGCCCCTTTCCTAAGCCGCCTGGAAATCCTGCGCCTCGCCGGCCCCGGCAAGGGAGACCTCATCTCCTTCGCGGAGCGCGAGGGCGCACGACGGGGGCTGTCTGAAGCTGCCCTGGGCGCGATCTGCGCGGTGATCGACGAGGTTGCTGAGGCGCATGAGCTCAATCTGCGCCATGTGTCCAGGATGCTGGAGAGGTCAGAGGCCATGGCAAGCAGCCCGCTGTCGCATTGAGCGTTGGATGTGAGTGCGCGGCCTCGGTCGGCCTGGGCCATAGCTACCGTTGGGGTGGGGGCGCGCAGATGGCGGGTCAGGATGCATTGATTTCGGTCGCACGGCGTGATTCACGGCTCAGAAAATGGAGCGGTGACATGAGCGACCTGTACTGGCTGACTGACGAGCAGATGGCCAAGCTCACCCCTTTCT
>NZ_JAQBIE010000036.1 GCF_028294535.1 Paracoccus onchidii
TTCAAGACGCGCCATCTGGGCATCGCTCAACCAGAAAAGATCAGACATGGTCACCGCTCTCTTTTTTGCGGTGAATCACGAACCCCCAAACAAATCAATGGGTCCTGAGCCTAGGAAGAGAACCCGCTTTCCCGGGAACGCATTGCGAAAGCGCCAGATGATCTGGAAAGCCGTATAGGTCTTGCCTGTCCCCGTCGCCATGACGAGCAACACGCGATCCTGCCCCTTGGCAATCGCCTCCATCGTCTTGTTGATCGCGTTGACCTGGTAGTACCGCGGCTCCTTGCCGGATCCATCGTCGTGGTAGTCCTGAAGGGCGATCTTTTCTTCAGCGTCGGTCAGGCCCTTCCAGACCTTGTAGCGGTGCCAAAGCTCCTGAGGGCTGGGAAACTCATCCATCTCCAAGGTCTGCTCGACTTCGGATGATGCGCCCGTCCGGTCGTGGAATACAAAGCCGTCGCCGTTCGAGGAGAAAACGAACGGGATATCTAGCGTTTCGGCATAGCCAAGTGCTTGTTGCATGCCGCCACCGACAGGCTGCTTGTTGTCCTTCGCCTCAATGATCGCAATCGGGATGTTGGGCTTGGCAGAGAGGATGTAGTCAGCGCGCTTTCCCTCGCCGCGACTGACCATCTTGCCGCGCACGATGATCCGCCCCTTGGTAAAACTGACTTCTTCCCGGATCTGTGTGGTGATGTTCCAACCTGCGGTAACCAGGGCAGGAGTAATGAATTTCGTGCAAATATCGCGCTCGCTAAGAGTCCGCTTATCCATAACACCCTACCGAATTGCTCAACCACACGATCAATTCCCGACGCTACTTTGTTGCTATGCACAATGACAAGTACGAGCGTTGAGAGCAGGCTGGCCAATGATCGGGCGCTGAAACCGTTAGTTCGTCATGCCCGACTGGGTGGGGGAGTGTCACGAGCCCCCTCGCTCTTTTACGAATAGCACTTAGAGTGCGGTCAGGGATAGACGCGTCGGGCGACGTCCAACCAATGCGCCCATGCTCAATGTCCGCTTCGATGCATCCCGCTCATTCCTGCAACACGCAGCGAAAGTCGGCTCTCCGCCCTTCTTGACGGCGGCCTGTGCCAGCGTGGCGAAGATCGAGCAAATGCTGCGCACGGCGCCTTCCCACCATAATTTGTGCTGTGGACGCCTGACGACATAGCGCCATACAGGAGAGCGCGCTCCTATGCTGGTCCGCTCGTTGCCGGGAGCAGCCTCGGGTGATTTTTTTCCGTGACCAAAGAGAGCCGTTCAGTAGGTTGCCTGCTGGCTCTCGATCGTGAAGACAGCGCTGCTCGGCTTTGTGTGTTCATGGCGCCAACCCAATGCTTCGACCTACTGTCCATCCCCACAGTCGAGATCATTGTGGGGGTCTGGTGTTTTCTGTGCCCACTTTGGTGATCAGCGTGTCGCCGTCGCTCGTCCGCCGATATTTCTCTACGAACTCTCTAAAGTGCTCTTCTTCAGTTGAGCGATCATGGTCTCTGCACTTCCTATAACGTCGCGTGTCCACTTCGACATAGATGATCATTACAAGGCCAAACAGGATGAAAAGAATGGGTATTACGATTTCCATGACGTATCGGCTCCATGTCGGCTTTACGGTTTCTGGATTGAACCCTGGCAACACGTGACTGTAGTTTTGACGCCCGGCCTTGCCGCGAAGACCCGGCTGACGCCCTCATGCAGCGTCCTTTGTGCTTAGAACCGGGTTTCGGAAAGGCCGTTTCGCCTCAGTGTAAAATCGGCTTCGCTTCGAGGTCAGCGGCACGTTGCAACAACCGCAGGAGCACACGCAGGCTCGGCCGGGTGCCGCGCATCGAGGGGTGAGAGATCGCGGCCACGACCGCGTCTGTAGCTGCTTCGGAAGGAGCCTGTTTGCCCCCTGCTTGCCGGGCGATCGCGAGCGGCGCCCCTGCTGCGCCTGTGATCAGACCACGTTGGGATCCGGATGATCGTCTGGTTCTGGATGCCATGAGGCGTTTTAGTCACCTACTCGGCGTTCGGCGTGAGCACGGGACACAGAAACACCATTTCGGAGCCAATCCTCCGGAGAGACATGAAGACGATCGAGGGGAACTTTAGCTTCAATCCTCTATTGCTGCCGATCGCCTTGCATCTGGCGAACTGCGCAGAAAACAGCGTTATTGGCCGCCTTGGAGGTAAGTCTCTGAAATGCCAAGACTAGTTATTTCAGGGGAATCGCGATGCTGTGAATCCCGGAAAAGGGATGCTGTGGCTGACACCTAATTGTGCCACCATTGTGCCACCATTGTGCCACCATTGTGCCACGGAAAGCTACATGAGCACGACGTTCAAGACGTTCTGAAGATAAAATATAATATCTTCACGTAGTTAAATGGTGCCCGGAGGCGGATTCGAACCACCGACACGCGGATTTTCAATCCGCTGCTCTACCAACTGAGCTATCCGGGCAACCTTGATATCGTTTCGACATCTGGTGTGGAGCGGTGTTTACGTTCGTCCGCGCGGCGTGTCCAGACCCAAAACGACGAAAATTTCATTCACGCCGGTCTTCTTCGTTCGGCACGTCATCCAAGGGCGGGCCCGGGATGACATATTCCCCCCTCAGCCACCGCGCCAAATCAATATCGGCACAGCGTTTCGAACAGAACGGGCGATACGCAGGCGCGCGCTCTTTGCCGCAGATAGGACAGGCCATCAGCGCGCCTCGTCCGCCAGCTTTGACAGCGGCATCCGGTCACGTTTGCGGCTGATCTCGTACAGGCCCATTGCCGTCCAACCGATCATCGATGCTTCGGAACTGTCGGCCTTGAACGCCGCGCGAATGACCTGATCCAAGGTCGCCCTGTCGCGTTTGGGCATGGGCGCGAAATCGACGACAACCTGGCCGCCAAGCCCGCGCAAGCGCAACTGCCGGGGCAGATCGCGCGCGATGGCAATATTGGCCTTCAACGAGGCGGCAGGAGAGGTATCCCCGCCGGTATTGACATCAACCGCGACAAGCGCGCGCGTATCTTCGATATAGGCGCTGGCACCCGCCGGCAGTTCGATACGTGGCGACAGCAAGGCTTCGATCGCATCGCTGACCCCGGCCTGATCAAAGCATCCCTCGCTTTCTTCCACGGCATCCGGTTCGGGTTCGGCCCAGTCCAGCCATGCCTGTTCCCAGGCATCCGGCGCGTCAAGCAACAGCTCTTCCTGCCCGTCCGCTTCGGACAATATCCGATCGGCCAGCTCCAACAACGGGGCCAGATCCTCCTGGATCTCGGAGTCGTCGGCACGTTCTGCCGCACTGCGAATGACAACGCCATAATCGCGACCGCCCAAAGCCTGATCCCCAAGCCTTTGCAGCGATTCGCGGATTTCGGTGTCGCGGATGCGGCGCGAAACATTCACCCCGGGCGCGCCCGGCGTCACCAATGCATGGCGACCACGGAACACAAGGCGCGTCGACAACGGGACGGCCTTGCCCTCATCGGCCACGCCCGCGACCTGAACCAGCATCGCGCGGCCCTCGCCGATCCCCGAGCGTTCCCGCAAGTAGCCGCGCTGCCCCCCGGGCAAGCGGACGAACACACCGCCCTGCCCCTTCATCAAACGTTCTGTCACGCAACGACATATTGCACCCGGCGCCAGTGGCTGGCCCGAATCGATGATAAGATCGATCAGCTTGCCATCCTGCATCAAGGCAGCGGCGGGTTCGCCGAACAAGTGATCGAGAAGGACCTGACGCCCCTTCATGCACGATCTCCTTCAGTATTCGCACCAATCCCGATCGATGCCAGCAATGTCGCGGTTTCCGCCAGCGGAAGCCCGACCACCGCGGTAAACGACCCCTGGATCCAGGGAATGAACGTCGCCGCCGCCCCCTGTATCGCATAGGCCCCCGCCTTTCCCCGCCAGTCCCCGACATCCAGATAGGCTGCAAGCTCGACCTCGGTCACGGTGCGCATGCGAACCGTGGTTTCAACCAACCGAGTCCGTGTCCTGCCATCATGCGCCAAGGCCACAGCCGTCAGCACCTTGTGGCGACGGCCGGACATCAGGCGCATGAACTGCGCCGCTTGGTCCCGATCCTCAGGCTTGCCCATGATGCGCCGCCCGACCGAAACGGTCGTATCGGCGGTCAGGACCGCCTCCGCAGGACTGGCGGGAATAGCGGCGGCCTTTTCCAACGCCATTCGCAACACATAGTCGCGCGGCAGTTCGGATCTGCGCGGCGTTTCGTCGATATCGGCGGGCCTCAGCGCAGCCGGCACAATGCCGATCTGCGCCAACAGATCCAGCCGACGAGGGCTTGCCGATCCAAGTACCAGTTCAGGTCGCCCGATCCGGATATGTGCCGACGAATCGGTCACCGGATTACTTGAAGCGATAATTGATACGCCCTTTGGTCAGATCGTAGGTGTTCATCTCGACTTGAACTTTGTCGCCGGCCAGAACACGGATGCGGTTCTTCCGCATCTTTCCTGCCATATGCGCGATGATTTCATGGCCGTTTTCCAGCTCGACCCTGAACGTCGCATTTGGCAAGAGTTCCTTCACGACGCCGGGAAATTCGAGCATTTCTTCCTTGGCCATGGTCACTCCGTTATAGACGCCCCGCAGGATTCGGGACGGACGTTAGATGCGTCCAACCAGCCGCGATTTCAAGCGAAAATCGCGCATTCAGCCATTGTGCATGACTTTAGTGGGGCTTTTGGCACTTTCAAGACCCGAATCAGCGGTTTTCGCGGCCTGATCCTGCGGGGACGCGCGAAATGGATCCGGCCTGGCAATATCATCCATCGGTGGCTCGGTCCCCATATCCGTCTGGCGCGACAGATCGGTGGCAGGCGACGCCGCCCCTGACATCTTGCGATGCAACCGGATGGCATGACAGCCATCGGCCTCGCCAAACTTGCCGCGACCCAGATACTGCCCGCGAGCTGTCTCCAACCGTGCATCCGACAAGCTGACACGCGACAAGGGCAACAGCTTTCCGGCGGTCAGGGCGCGCAAATCGCCCAGGCTCATCTTTCGGCGACACAAGATGCCATGCAATTCGATTGGTGCCTCATCCACAACGCGGCCCAATGTCTTGCGGGCACCCCGAGGCACAGGTTTTTTCGCGCCGGGTCCGGTTGCCGCGATTTGCGCATCCTGCACGGCAGGTCGCTTGCGCGCGGGTTCCTCACCCTGCGGGATGGCGAGGAAGATCTTGCCCTTGCGTGTCGCGCTGCCGCCGAAGTGCAGATCGAAGACCAGACTGCGGAACGGGCGGTCTTCAAGCATCAGGGACAGAGGCCGCATGTCATCCAGATAGGACGCATAGCGATAGCCCGCGATACCATCGAACCCTTCGACGCCGGCCAGTTCGCGGGTCAATTCCTCCATCAACGTGTTGACGAAATCCGAGCAGATCATTGCATCGCTACGCGTCAGGCGGCGCGGCGCGGCGATACGAGAGGTGATACGCCCCAATGTCTGAATCTCGATCAAGGCGGTCACCGCCTCAGGGCACAGCGCGATCATGCCGATCAGATCCCCCCTGCCCTGCATCACCATCAACAAGGACGGGTTTGGAACCAGTTCGGGCAGCTCGGCCAGCGTGACGCCGCCCGGCACCACCGCCAGCGGCTGAACCGCAAGCCGGTACAGGCGATCCGCCGCACGCCCCACAGCCGTCGCGGCAGCACGCGCGGGCGTGACGGGCGCAGGCACGGGTAAATTGGGTGCATTGCCATCGTCAACCGTGGCCATTTCGCGCGCAGTCAGCATTTTTCGCAGCACTGAGCTTTGTGCCGGCATATCCCGACCTGTTTCACCAGACATGTCTCACCCGAATCGCATCCTTGCTGAATGCAGTGTGGCAGCACCCGGTTTCCAAAACCTTTATTCCCCAGATGATGCCCCGGAATTCAAGGGAGGTTTCACGGGCAGGCGTATCCGGAATGCCGCGCCCCCTTGCCCCGGCAGGTAGGAAATATCCCCCCCAAGGGCCAGCATGATCTCGCGACAGATCGCCAACCCCAGACCGGCACCACCAGCCCGCGCGGGATCATTGAGCCGGGAAAATTTTTCGAAGATCAGCGACTGACGCGCACCGTCGATCCCAGAGCCGTTGTCGATAATGTCGATATGCGCGCCCGCACCAGCGCTGCGCCGCACGTGGATCGACAGGACCGGCCGATCGGCATCGCAATATTTGCGGGCATTGCTGATCACATTGATCAGGACCTGAAGCAGGCGATCCCCATCGGTGATGACCGCCAGATGTTCGGTCGGAATATCCCGGTCGATGGTGAATTGCCGTTCGGGGCATGTTGCCGATGCCGATGACAAAGCCCGCACGATCAGGTCATGCAGGTTCACCACCCCATAGGACATTCTTGCGCGACCGCTTTCCAGAACCGACAGATCCAGCAGATCATCCAGAAGACGGGTCAGCCGCGCGGCTTCGTCATGAATGATCTCGGCGAATTTCCTGCGCTCGGCCTCGGACAGATCCGGGGTCATCAGGATCTCGGAGAAAGCCCGGACCGACGTCATCGGCGTGCGCAATTCGTGGCTGATCTGGCCCAGGAATGCATCCTTTTGAACCGACAGCGCTGTCAGTTTTTCATTGACCTCGCGCAGCTGGGTGGCGGTGCGGGCCAATTCGGTAGTTGCGCTTTCAAGACGCTGGGTTTCTTCCTTGGCGCGTTGCGCTTCGTCTGCAACCTGCAACAGATCCGACACCGTCAGCGCGGCGCCCCCCGCCACGCGGTCAATCATGGCATGAGCCGTCGCCGCACCAATCGTGCCCGACAGCTTGCGTTCCAGCCGTGTCAGAAAACGCGGGGTCAGATCCGGCAGATAGCCTGACTTACCCTGTGCGACGGCCTCGGCCTGGAAAAAACGCAAGGCGGCATCCGCCCCCCAGACACGCCGGCTCATGGCCAGCAGGGGTTCGGCGCGATCATCGCTTTGCCGCATCCGGCTGTGGCGAATAGGCTCGACCGAGCTGACAAAGGACAGCCCTTGCAAACGCTCGACCGGGTCGGGAAAACCGAAAAGCGAACACCCCACAAAGGCAAGCGTATTGACAGCTAGGGAAACAAAGATGCTGAAGGCAAGCGGGTCGATGTCGGCCGGCAGGCCGGGCATGACACCCACCCCGACCGACGGCAAAAAGATCATTATCATCCACAGCGCGAAACCGGTCCCTACCCCGGCATAAGCGCCCCGCCGATTGGCGCCCCGCCACAGCAAACCGCCCAGCATGGCAGGCAAGACCTGCGCCATGCCGGTAAAGGCAACCAACCCCATCGCAGCCAGGGCGGCCGCGCCCCCGGATGCCTCGTGATATACCCAACCCGCCCCCACGACCGCGACGATTGCGATCCGACGCGCATTCAGCACGAAGCCCCGAACATCCCGGGTATCTTCGTCCGGACGGTCATTTCCGGCAGCACGGCGACGCAACGCCAGCCAGCCCGGCACGATCCAGTGGTTGGAGATCATCGTCGACAACGCGATCGCGCTGACGACAACCATCGATGTCGCTGCCGAAAACCCGCCAAGGAATACAAGAAATGCCAAAAAATCGCGATCGGCCGCGATCGGCAGGGTCAGCACGAACAGATCCGGATTTGCATCTGCCGGCAACAAGTGGCGTCCCATCACCGCGATCGGCAGCACAAAGAGCGACATCGCAAACAGATAGGCCGGAAACGCCCAACCCGCGACATGCAGCCGTTCTTCATCGGCGGCTTCGACGACCATCACCTGAAACATGCGCGGCAGCGTGACCAGGGCCGCAGCGGACACGACGATCAATGCAGTCCAGCGATCCGGTTTCAACAACCACCCTTCGGAAAATTCGGCGTCGCGACTGGCAGCTGAAATCCGGCGCATCATGTCGACCGGCCCATCTGCCAGCCCCCAGACGACAAAAACCCCCAGCGCCAGAAACGCAAGCAACTTGACCACCGCCTCAAGTGCAATGGCGGTGACAACGCCATGATGCCGTTCATCGGCAGCCAGATTGCGGGTTCCGAATAGAATCGTGAACAGCGCCAGCCCCGCCGCCACCCACAGACCGATCCCCTGCAACGGGTTTCCCTGTGGTGAATCGGTGGCGAAAACCTCGAAGGACAGGCGAACCGATTGCAACTGTAGTGCGATATATGGCGTCGCGGCGATCAGCGCGATCAGCGTGATCAGGGCCGCCAGCGGATTCGACTTGCCAAAACGCGCCGAGATCAGATCCGCGATCGATGTCACGTGATGCATGCGCGCCACGCGCACCAGCCGGCGCAAACCCCACCACGCCCCCGCACAAACGATGGTCGGTCCCAGATAGATCGTCGCGAATTCCAGCCCCGAACGCGTCGCGTAGCCAACCGCGCCATAAAAGGTCCAGGCGGAACAGTACACCGACAGCGACAGCGTATAGACCAGCGGATGATCCAGCCAGCGGACATGCCCGCGCGCCGCCGCCCGATCGGCGGCGAACGCGACCGCGAACATCAACGCCACATAGGCCAGACATCCCGCAACCAGTGCCTCAAACGGCATGCGTGCCGTCCTTGTCCCGTGCGGCGGGGCCGTCATCATCATGCATGGCTTCGGCCTGGGCGCGCATGGTGGCCGCTTCGGCGCGCAGCAACGCGCGATGCAGCACCCTGATCGCCATGATCAACAACGCCCACAGCACGAAAAAGGCGGTTGCCCCGCCGCCGGAACTGACCAGCGCGGGAACCCACCACACCGGTGCCAGAATCACCAGAGCCGCCAGCACAGGCAAGATTCGCGCCGCATCCCCCAACCGCCGTCGGCGAAAAGAGGCACGTTCCAGAAACAGCGGACGTTCCGGCATCAGTCCAGCAGATCGCGCACCGTGGCGCGCAGTTCGTCATTCGCAAACGGTTTGGCAAGCACGATATCGGCCTGCTGCCCGCCTTCGGCCCCCTGCCCGCGCGCCGTCAGCAACAAAACGGGCGTCCGGGCCAGCGCAAGGTCACTTTCGGCCCGCAACTCTGCCAGGATTTCGGCACCGGACCGGTTGGGCAGCATCAGATCCAGGATCACCAAGCGGGGCCGACAGCGCCGGATCTGTTCGATCCCGCCCATGCCATCGTGATGCAGATCCACCCGCCAGCCGTCTCGGGTCAGGATGAACCGAAGGGCTTCGGCAATGTTCGGCTCGTCCTCGATCATCAGGATATCAAGCGTCATCTGCGCCGCGCGGCCTTTCGGGTTCATCAACGGTCGCAATGATGTGACGGATAACGCCGCCTGTCAAAGGTGAATGCCGCGAACCCCACCGAACCGCTCAGCTCGGCAATGGCGCAAGGATCGATGGCTCGCGGCGGGCATCACATTCATCGCGCGGGCATATCCGGCAGGCAGGCCCGATCGGCAGAGCATCTTCGCGCATTGCGGAACGCTCGGGATCGAAGGGCAGAATCAACATCTGCGCCAGCGTCAGCACCGGTCCGCCAATACTGCGCCGCTGAGTTCTCATTGCCATGCTGATCGTGTCGAAACGCCGCCCCTCGGGGGTCACAACCTGATGAGACAAGGCCGTATGAGGCTGACCCAGCGCCTGAAACAGCGGCCAAAGCGGGCATGAATCGGCGGGTCTGGGCAAAGGGAACCCATCCGTCGCGTGCCGCAGGATCAAGCTGCCCGAACCGTCACAGATCAACAGGCCCGCACGCTCGAAACCCGCAGGTCGCAGGATGGCCAGTCGTCGCATCACCAGATCCAGTGGCACCGACAGGGCATGCGCCAACGCAACCGGATCACGGGTCATTGCAGCGGCCACACGCAAATCGGCATCCCCAAGCAGATCGGCATCTTCGCGAAACCGCGCCAGATGCTGCGCCGCCAAAGATTTGGCCGCATCCGAGGCCAGCTCGGCGGCCTCGGCAATCGGCGCAAGGCCCGAAGCCATCCAGGCCTCGACCTCTTCCTGAGGCGAATAGACGCTGCCCTCGGTTTCGAAACTGTCCAGATACCTGACCAATGCCTGCGCCGTATTGGAAAGGCGCAGGCTGTCCTGGTTCAGGTTCTCGTGAAAGCGCATGCGCCAGTCATCCGGAATCTCGCCCCCCTCGGACAATATCGATGCCGTCGAACGCAAGGACGTCACCGCAGAAAGCACCTCGTGCAGGGTTGTCAAGAGATACGGATCCTGGGTCATCCGGTCGGACAGGTCGACCAATTGCCCGGCCAGCGATTCGGCCCGCCGCGCATTTGCAATCAATGCCCCCGCCCAACCGGGAAACCGGGCCAGGAACTCTGCTGCCTGATCCAGTTCGGGCGCCGGCCCGGTCCTGGTTTTGGCCGCATCCGCCGCCGCTTCGCGCAGCGCTGCAATCCGCGCCTCTTCGCGACCCTCGGCCAGTTCCTCGGACGGCACGCCCAGCACATCGGCCAACCTGTCGACCAAGGCTTCACCCGCAGGGCGGTGATTATGTTCGATCAGGTTCAGATAGGCCGGAGAAATTCCCGCGGCACGGGCAACATCGGCCTGACGCAATGACAACGACAGGCGCCTTTCGCGAATTCGTGTTCCCGTCAGGACATGTCTGGCTTGGCGCGCGTTCATGGATCGCATTGAACCCCGCCGTCACATCAAGGGCAAGCGCCTTGATCAAACCTGCAAATTCAGATCGCGATGCCGTGACGTCCGGCCAGGTCGGTAAACAGCTGCCACGCCACACGACCGGAACGCCCACCGCGCGTGGCCTGCCACTCGATCGCCTCGGCATGCAGGGTTTCATCGTCAATCTGCAGGCCATAGGCATCGCAATAGCCGCGCACCATCGCCAGATATTCATCCTGGTTGCAGGGATGAAAACCAAGCCACAGCCCAAAGCGATCCGACAGCGACACCTTTTCTTCCACGGCCTCGCCGGGGTGGATCGCCGAAGAACGTTCATTGTCGATCATGTCGCGCGGCATCAGGTGACGGCGGTTCGACGTGGCATACAGGATCACATTCGACGGCCGGCCGCTGATACCGCCATCAAGCACCGCCTTCAGCGATTTGTATTGCGTGTCGTCATGGCTGAAAGAAAGATCGTCGGAAAACAACAGGAAACGGCGGTCGCTGGCCCGTCCAAGGATCGACAGCAATCTGCCGACCGACCCAAGATCCTCGCGCGCGATCTCGACCAGGACCAGCGGCAATCCCTGGGACACGGCCTCGGCATGAACGGCCTTGACCAGCGACGATTTCCCCATCCCGCGCGCGCCCCACAACAGGGCATTATTTGCACCGAATCCCCGTGCGAATTGCAACGTGTTGGCCAGCAATGTGTCCTTGGACCGTTCGATTCCGACCAGTTGCACCAACTCGACACGCGACACCGTTTCGACAGGCACCAACATGTCGGGATCGGCCCGCCAGACATAGGCGGTCGCTTCCGTAAAGTTGGGGGCCGGTTGTGCCGGTGGCGCCAACCGTTCAAGCGCATCAGCGATCCGGGTCAATGCATCCGATCCCATGGCCGCGTCCTTCATGATCCTGCCCTCACTCTTCGTCGTCTTCCGTCCACAATCCTTGCGCGCGCAACTCTGCCTCGCGCCGCTTTTCGATCCGCCGCACAAGATGGATCGAGATCTCGTACAGACCAAAGACGACAACGAAAAGCACCACCTGGGAAATCACGTCGGGCGGCGTGGCAAACGCAGCCAGAACCAGAATGGCGACCACGGCATAGCGACGCACCGAGCCCAGCCCTTCGGCCGAAACCAGACCGGCCTTGCCCATCAATGTCAGCAGAACCGGAAGCTGAAAGCTAAGTCCGAATGCCAGAATGAACTTGGTCGTCAGCGACAGATATTCATCGACCGACCCCTGAAAGACGATGGCCGCCATCGGATTGTCGGCCATGGCCTCACCCGAACCGTCATCGGGCAAGGCAAGCGGTCCCTGTTGAAAGCCCAGAAAGAAATCATAGGCCATCGGCAGGATGATGTAATAGGCAAAGGCTGCGCCCAGGAAAAACATCACGGGTGACGCAAGAAGAAATGGCAGAAAGGCCTGCTTCTCGTTGCGATACAGCCCCGGTGCCACGAAACGCCACATCTGATACGCGATGATAGGAAAGGCCAGCGCAAAACCGCCCAACAGTGAAATCCGAATGGCGACAAAGAAACCTTCCTGCAATTTCAGCAGGATAAGACCACATTCCTGATCCCGCGCCTCAAGCGCATGGCAGATCGGCTGGGTCAGGAAATTATAGATCGGATTCCAGACCGTATAGCACAGGACCATGGCCACCATGAAGGCGACCAGCGACCAGATGATACGAGTGCGCAGTTCGGCCAGATGCTCGATCAGCGGGGCCGAGCTGTCATCCAGCTCGTCTTCCTGTTGCGGTTTTGCGGTCACGTCAGTCGTCTTTCATGTCACTGCGCCGCACAGCGTGCAATTGACGCGCGGGCACAGGATTGGGGGCTTGTTCCCCGGTCGATGAGCTGGGCGAAGAACTGGCCGGGGTGCTGGCTTCCTCGGGTTGTTTTTCGGCATTGGCCGCAGATTCCAACCCCGGATCGGTCTTGGCAACGGTCTTGTTGTCTGGCCGCTTTGGTTCCCATTTCTCGAACCGTTCGGCGGCACGATCAAGCGCATCCAGCCCCATCGCCTTTTTCGACGTCAGCGATTTCATGTCGCGCAAGCTGCCGGCAGCCTCATCCAGCCCCGACCCCTTGGCGGCATCTTCCATCGCCGAGGTGAATTCCCGCGCCATGCCACGCGCACGGGCCGAAAGCCGACCCAACGAGTGAAACAGATGCGGAAGATCCTTGGGACCGACCACGATCAGCGCCACAACGCCAACCAACAACAGCTCGGTCCAGCCGATATCGAACATGATATGCCGCGCCCCTGCCGGTTCAGCTGCGGTCGGTGTCGTTCGGCGTCACGTCACGGGCTTTTTCGCCGGGCGTGTCGGAACTGTCGTCGGCGGCTTTTTCGATCTCTTCGGTGCCGTCCTTGACGCCTTTCTTGAAGGCGGTGATTCCCTTGCCGACTTCGCCCATCAGAGACGAAATCTTGCCGCGTCCAAACAGGACCAACACGACAACCGCAATCAGAAGAAGGCCGGGAAGGCCGATATTGTTCAGCATGCAAAACTCCCTTGTCGGGCAGATCTTCCGCCCGCGCGACAGATTTAGGCGTTCACAGACCGGAATGCAAAGCCCGAATTGGTCACGATATGGTTCCGACACAATCAACGCTGCCGGTTCCGCTTGGCAGGCGGCGCGCGGCGGGCGATAAGGGCGCATGGATATGTCACTTTACATCACCGCGTTCGTGACGCTTTTCGTTGTCATCGACCCGATCGGACTGGCGCCGATTTTCATTGCGCTGACGCCCGGAATGACGTCGGCGCAACGGCGTCAGATCGGGTTTCGCGCGGTGTGCATCGCGGCCGTTCTGCTGATGTTGTTCGGATTGGCGGGCGAAGCCATCCTGTCGGCCGTCGGCATTTCCATATCAGCCTTTCGCGTCGCCGGAGGATTGTTGCTGTTCCTGACCGCGCTGGACATGCTGTTTGAACGGCGGACCGAACGCCGCGAGGGACAGGGCAGCATGGATTCCGCCGCCCAGGATCCGTCGGTCTTTCCGCTGGCGATGCCATTGCTGGCGGGTCCGGGGGCATTGGCGACCATGATCCTGCTGGTCGGTCAACATCCGGGCTGGCTGCACCTGACGATGGTCAACCTTGTGATGCTGGCGGTTCTGGCCATTGCGATGGTGTTGTTTCACCTGTCCACGCCGCTGGCCCGCGCATTGGGCCGCACCGGCGTCATGGTGGTGACGCGATTGCTGGGGATGCTACTGGCCGCGCTGTCCGTTCAATTCGTGTTTGACGGCCTGAAAGGTTCGGGGCTGTTCTGATGGCGACCGATGACGGGATGCGGCTGGCCTATTATATCGTGTTGCTGGTGGTCATTGGCGGCGCGATGCTGTTCGAGCTGTCGGGTCGCGGCGGCAAGGCGCTGCGGCAACTGGTGCTTTGGGTCGTCATCTTTGCCGGTGCGGCATTTGCCGCTGAACTGTGGATGAATGACGGGCTGGGGGGGCGCCAGACGATCACCTCGGAAGGACGGATCGAGATCCCGGCCTCGCGCGATGGTCATTTTCACCTGACCGCACGGCTGAACGGCACCGACGTACGGTTCATCGTCGATACCGGCGCCTCGTCCATCGCGCTGGGTCCGGCGGATGCGCGCCGGATCGGAATCGACCCCGATGACCTTGCCTATGTCGGATCGGCGATGACAGCGAACGGGCAGGTCCAGACCGCGCCTGTGACCATCGACGAACTTGCAATCGGCGATATCGTGGATCGCAATGTTCGTGCCTGGGTCATCGACGGCGAGCTGGACGGATCGTTGCTGGGCATGTCCTATCTGCGCACATTTGCCAGGGTCAGTTTTGAAAACGATCTTCTGGTTCTTGAACGCTAGCCCCTTGTCAGGCCCTTTTCGCTGACCTATCGTCACGCCATTCCGTTGGGGTGCCCCGCTTGCCGGGGCTGAGAGGCCGCGCGCCAACCCATCGAACCTGATCCGGGCAATGCCGGCGGAGGGAACGGAGACTGACTGGCCGCAGATCGCGCCACCATTCCTTCATTCCATGCCGCATCCCGACAACCGGAGGACGGCATGAGGGGCTGTGACAGATTACTGATCATTGCGGGGTCCGACAGTGGCGGCGGTGCCGGCATTCAGGCCGACCTGAAGACCGCATCGGCGCTCGGGGTCTTTGCCACGACCGCGATCACGGCAGTTACCGCACAGAACACCCTTGGCGTCAGCGGGGTTCAGCCGGTCGAACCGCAGATGGTGCGCGATCAGATCACCTGTGTCCTTGACGATATCGGGGCCGACGCGATCAAGATTGGCATGCTAGGGTCGGATGCCGTTGTCCATGCGGTGGCCGATGCCTTGCAGGATTATCCGGGGCCGATCGTGCTGGATCCGGTGATGCTGGCCAAATCCGGCGATGTGCTTTTGGACGACAGCGCCGTCGCCATCATGATTCAACGTTTGCTGCCGCGCACGGCCCTGCTGACACCCAATTTGCCCGAAGCCGCGTATCTTTTGCGCGCACCATTCGCCCGGGATGCCCGGACCACCTGCGATCAGGGCGAGGCATTGCGCGCAATGGGCGCAAAAGCCGTGCTGATGAAAGGCGGACATGCCGGCGGCAGTGACTGCACTGACTGGCTGATCAGCGATGATGCCCCCCTTGCCTGCAGTTCGCCCCGGATCGAGACCCGCAACACGCATGGGACCGGCTGCTCGCTTTCCTCGGCGATTGCCGCCGAACTGGCAAAAGGGGCACCCCTCGCAGAGGCGGTGGATCGGGCGCATCGCTGGCTGCACGGTGCCATCAGACAGGCCGATCAACTTGGCATCGGCGGGGGGCATGGGCCGGTTCATCATTTTCACGGGATCTGGACATGACACATGAATTCACGGTTCTGGGTGCCGGTGTGGTCGGGCTGTGCGTCGCGACCGAACTGACACGGCGCGGCGCGCTTGTGCATTTGCGCGATCCGGCGGGACCGGCCGGAGACCATGCCTGTTCGTGGTGGGCTGGCGGGATGCTGGCCCCGGATTGCGAAGGTGAAACCGCCGAAGAACCCGTTATCCGACTGGGCCGGGAGGCCGGGGCCTGGTGGCGCGCGGCGGGCGTTCGGGTCACACAGGCAGGGTCGCTTGTGCTGGCACCCGGACGCGACCAGGCCGAGCTGGACAGGTTTGCGCGCCGCACCCGCAATCACAAGACCATGGATGCCGCCGGGCTTGGACAAATCGAACCTGAACTGGCCCAACGCTTTGGGCGCGCCCTGTGTTTCGCCGCGGAAAGCCATATCGCCCCGCGCGAAGCCCTGAATGGGCTGACGGATCGGCTATCGGGTTCGGGCGTCCGGATTTCAGACGGCCCGGCGCGCGGGCAGATCATCGATTGCCGGGGGCTGGCGGCACGGGATCGGTTGCCCGATCTGCGCGGCGTGCGCGGTGAAATGGCGTTGCTGCACGCGCCCGACGTCGCGATCCGCAGGCCGGTCCGGTTGCTGCACCCCCGGCACCCGATCTATGTCGTGCCGCGCGGCGACGGCATTTTCATGCTTGGCGCAACGCAGCTGGAAACCGACCATCGCGGCCCGGTCACGCTGCGTTCCGCAGTCGAACTGCTGAACGCGGCCTATCGGCTGGATCCGGCCTTTGCCGAAGCCGCGATACTGGAACTGGGTGCCGACGCGCGCCCGGCCTTTCCCGACAATCTGCCGCGCATCCGCCGCCACAAGGACAGGATCTTTGTGAACGGCCTGTTTCGCCACGGTTTTCTGTTGGCACCTGCCATGGCGCGCATGCTGGCCGATCTGGTTCTTGATGGCACTATCCCCGAGGTTATGGATGAAGATCATGGTGAATGGCACACCGCATGAGGTTGCCGCGACAACATTGAGCAAAGCATTGACAGAACTGGGTTTTCACGATGGACGCTTCGCGACCGCGGTAAACGAAGCCTTTGTGCCCGCGGCCCTGCGCGACGCGCAAGCCCTGCAACCCGGCGACCGGCTGGAAATCCTGTCCCCGATGCAAGGAGGTTAGGATGGTGCGTGTCTATGACAGATTGCTGCCCTCGCGCTTGATGCTGGGCACGGCGCAATACCCCTCGCCCGCCATCATGGCCGAGGCATTCCGGCGGTCGGGCGCAGCGGTGGCCACCGTATCGCTGCGCCGCGAGGGGGCCTTTGACGGTGCCGCGCCCTTCTGGCAACTGATCCGCAATCTGAATGTGCAGCTGCTGCCCAACACCGCCGGCTGCCACAGCCCCCGCGAGGCAGTGACCACCGCCCATATGGCACGAGAGGTCTTTGACACCAACTGGATCAAGCTTGAGGTGATCGGCCATCCGGACACATTGCAACCCGACCCGTTCGGGTTGGTCGAAGCCGCGCGCATTCTGGTGCAGGACGGGTTTCAGGTGTTCCCCTACACCACCGAAGATGGTGTGCTGGCCGGCAAGCTGCTTGAGGTCGGCTGCCGGGTTCTGATGCCCTGGGGGGCGCCGATCGGTACGGGGCTGGGACTGAACAACCCCTATGGGCTGCGGATGCTGCGGGCGCAGTTTCCCGACATTCCCATGATCATCGATGCAGGGCTTGGCCTGCCCAGTCACGCGGCGGCGGCGATGGAAATGGGTTTTGACGCCATCTTGCTGAACACCGCCGTCGCAAAGGCCGGGGATCCTGCCGCCATGGCCGAGGGCTTTGCCCGCGCGATCGAGGCGGGCCGCCTGGGGGCGCAGGCCGATCCCATCGAACCGCGTGACATGGCGGCCCCTTCGACCCCCCTGATCGGCATGGCCGAACTGGCATGACACTTTCCCGTTTTTATCCCATATTCGATCACCCCGACTGGTTGCGGCTGGCACTTCCTGCCGGGGTGCGGCTGGTCCAAATGCGCCTGAAGGACCTGCCGGCAAGCCAGGTCCGCGCCTTTCTGGGCGAAAGCCTGGATCTGTGTCGGGCCGCGGGGGCGACGATGGTTGTGAATGACCATTGGCAGGACGCCATCGATCTGGGCTGCGACTGGGTGCATCTTGGCCAAGAAGATCTGGACGATGCCGATCTGGGCGCGCTGCGGCGCCATGACATCAGGCTGGGCGTATCCACGCATGACAAGGCCGAACTTGACCGCGCCCGAAGCGTCGGGGCCGACTATATCGCATTGGGGCCGGTCTGGCCGACGATTCTGAAAAAGATGAAATGGCGCGAACAGGGCCTGGAACGGTTGGCGCAATGGCGGCAGCTATGCGGAACCACGCCGCTGGTGGCAATTGGCGGATTGTCGGTCGCCCGTGCCCCGTCTGCCTTTGCCGCCGGTGCCGATATCGTCTCGGTGGTGACCGACATCACACTGAACCCGGACCCGGTCCGGCGCATCCGCGAATGGCAAGGGGTAACAGAATGAACCGCTATGCAAGGCAGATGATGTTGCCGGGATTCGGGCAGCAGGCCCAGAAACGACTGGCCGCGGCACGGGTTCTCGTCGTTGGTGCGGGCGGTTTGGGTGCGCCGGTTCTGCAATATCTTTGTGGCGCAGGCATCGGCGCGATCCGCCTGATCGACCCGGATGACGTCGAGGAAAGCAATCTGCATCGCCAGACGCTGTTTCGAATGACGGATCTGGGCCAGCCGAAATCGCGGGTCGCCGCCTCTGCTTTGGCCGGGCTGAACCCGGAAACCGCGCTGGAACCGGTCGTTGCGCGGCTTGACCCCGCCAATGTCGTGCATCTTGCCCGCGACATTGACCTGATCGTCGATTGCGCCGACAGCTTTGCCGCAAGCTATGTCCTGTCGGACCATGCCAAACGCGCTGGATTGCCGCTGATCTCCGCATCGGTCATCGGACAGCAAGGTTATGCAGGCGGGTTTTGCGCGAATGCTCCGTCTTTGCGGGCGATCTTTCCCGCACTGCCCCGCCGCATGGGAAGCTGCGCCAGCGAAGGCGTCTTGGGGCCGGTCGTCGGCATTCTTGGTGCATTGCAGGCACAAATGGCTCTGGCGGTGCTGACAGGATCCGATGAAACCCCGCTCGGCCGTCTTGTCAGCTTTGACGCACGAAACTATCGATTTGGCGGGTTCAGCTTCCAGAATGCTATTGAACCCACGCATATGCCGACCTTTATCGCGGCATCACAGCTGCGTGCGAATGATGTGCTGATTGATCTTCGCAACGCAGATGAGGGTCCGGCGGTTTCCCCTGATGCATTGCGCATCCATCCCGAAAATATCTGTGCAGAGGCCCCGCCCGTCGCGACCAGAACCGTGCTGTGCTGCACATCAGGATTGCGGGCATGGAATGCAGCGGAAAAGCTGGCCGAACTGCGCGGCGGCGACTACGCATTGCTCGCCACCGGCTAGGACCGCCGCCGCCGCAACCAGTTGCCGAAACGTCGCCACCCGCGAAACAGGCCGCGCGATTCGACCGGGGCGAAGATCATCTCGGGGCCTTCGGGGTCCATGATCTCGTTTTCGGCCAGCCATTGTTCGACATCGCTGATGTCAGGCAACCGGTAATCCGCCAATCTGCGCCCCTGCCCCGGCTTGCAACGCAATTCATCAATTGCCGCGATCAGCGATCCGCTGCGCGTCAAGGCATGTGCAACCTGATCCGCGCCAACGCCCAGATGCTCCGCCACAAGCGCGTTTCGGAATGCTGCAATCCTTGCGCATTCATCGTGATTTTCTGGCAGATCGGCATCCAGCACGATATCGCATTCCGTATCGAGGCGTAGCGAACGATTGTTGAAATTTGACGACCCGACACGCAAATAGCGGTCATCGACCACCATCACCTTGGCATGGACATAGATCTCGTTTCCAGCCGCAGTCAGGGGATGCAGAACGCGCAACCGGCCATGACGGTCGTGGCGACGCAACGCCTCGACCAAACACGCGCGCGCCGTATCCATGGCCTTGCTTTTCAGCCAGCCTTCGGCATTTACCGGATTCACGATGACGATTTCGGGGCCTTCCTCTTCGGCCAGGCGCCGAGCAATGGCCCGCGCGATCAGGCGTGACGCGAAATACTGGCTTTCGGCATAGATCACCCTTTCGGCCCGCGCGATCAGGTCCAGATACATCCGCTCGATCTCGTGGATCTCGTCGACATCATCCATTTTGGGAAAGGTCCGGCTGATCCCCAGCTGCACATTCCGAAACGCCGGTCGCAGCGTGTCGGGCCAGCAATCTTCCCGTGTGCGCGGCGGGGCGATCTTCTGCCCCGTTGCAATGCGCCAACGCTCTCTGGCCAGCTCGCCACAGGCGCGCGCGGCCGCTCCGTCGAATGCACTGGTGACATCATGCCATGGGGGATGGGGATCACCGCCGGGTCCGACGCGACGGGGATCATCATCCAGATGTTCAGGCGTATCCCAGCGACCTTCGGTCATGTCGATACCGCCGCAAAATGCGACATTGTCATCAATCGCAACGATCTTCTGATGATGGGAACTGGCCAGCGGGTGCTTGCTGTCAAGCTGCAAGGTAATGCGCGGATGTGCCTTCCACTTCAACACGGTCAGAATCGTGCGCCCCCGAAACAGGGTCTTCAATGCCCCCTGATCCCAGCGCAGCAGGCGTATTTCCAGCTCGGGCCGTCGTTTGGCCAGCCAGATGATGAAATCACCCAGAATTTCGGGTCCGCCATCATCACCCGATCCGATCGTGATCCGTGGATCAAAGTCCCAGCCGATCAACATGATGCTGTGTCGTGCAGACAGCATGGCCTGACGGGCAGCGCGGAAATAGGCATCGGCGTCCACGATGACGGCGAATCTGTCGGCATGTTCGACCCGCCAGCAATTCTGACCCGCATTCAACAATGCCCGCCGTTCCCGAACCGCCATACCGCCCCATGTTTCAATGCGTGAATCTCACGCTATAGCGTGAACGATAACATGAACAATCGACAGACGGTTCCATATCCCCCAAAGGAGGAAGGAACATTTCTCGACGATCTCAGAAAAATGGTGCGGTCGAGACGCATTGAATTCCTCAATATATAGATATCATCCTAGATCAAATACATCATAACTAGTTGACATAAAACGATACTTTAATCTACCTTAGCATCAGGCCACCTCAGGTCATATCCCTCTATACTGGATATTGAGGTGGACCAGAAGGTGGACTGAAAATCTATAAGCAAGGTGGAGCAATGCGAGCGATCAACAGATTGAGCGCGAAAGGCGCGGCCGCACTGCCAGCCGGCAAACATGCTGATGGAGGTGGGCTGTGGCTGGTAAAAGATGCAGTAGCGCACGGGAAGTGGGTGCTACGAGTGACCATCTATGGAAAGCGGCGCGAGATGGGACTCGGACAATTCCCAACAGTATCGCTGGCGAAGGCACGAAAACGCGCTGAGGAAGCGCGTGCTCTAGTGCGGGACGGAATTGACCCTATCAAGGACCGCGAACGCAAAAGGCGAGATGCCAAACGCGCAATGCACTTGCTGCGCGAAGTTGCCGCCGATTGTTTTGAGAGCCGCAAGGCCGAACTCAAGGGCGATGGTCACGCCGGCCGTTGGTTCAGCCCTCTGGAAATTCACGTTCTGCCAAAGTTGGGAAACTTGCCCGTGACCGAGGTCGATCAGAAAGATATCCGGGACTGCCTCTCACCGATCTGGCACACGAAAGCATCTACCGCCGAGAAAGCACTTCAGCGCCTCGGCCTGTGCCTAAAACATGCCGCCGCATTGGGCCTCGAAGTTGACCTGCAAGCTACCGCTAAGGCACGCGCCTTATTAGGCAAGCAGCGTCATGAGGTGGTCAACATCCCTGCCCTTCCCTGGCGGGATGTCCCTGCGTTCTATGCTAGCTTGAACGAAGGGACAGCGACACATTCAGCCCTCCGCCTTCTCATCCTGACAGGTGTTCGCTCTTTCCCGCTCCGCAACCTTCACGAAAATCAAATTTCAGGCAACGTATGGACGGTACCAGGAGAGGCCATGAAGGGCCGGAAAGGCGCGACCTCTGATTACCGCATCCCTCTGTCAGCCGAAGCGATGCGAATACTGGACCGCGCCTATCGTCACGCCCGTGATGGCTTTCTGTTTCCTAGCGCGCGTAAAGGCGTCATTTCGGATGCCACGATGGCGCGCATGATGGAGCGCCGTGGAATGAAAGCCCGCCCACATGGCTTTCGCTCTTCCCTCCGAGACTGGCTGGCAGAGGCCACAGATGCACCACATGAGGTTGCCGAGGCGTGCCTTGGGCATGTGACGGATGGCGCAGTATGAATAGCCCCGCGTTTCCTAGACGCCTTCGGGTCTCGGTTTCCGCTGCCGTTCGAACTCTACGGGCGACAGCATCCCGTTTCTCGCATGCTTGCGCTTCGGATTGTAGAACATCTCGA
>NZ_JAQBIE010000037.1 GCF_028294535.1 Paracoccus onchidii
GCCCCGCGGTTTCGGGCGAGATTGGCCACGCCAGCATGACCGGCGTCATCATCGCGTATACGGTGGCGCTGACCGACCGGAAGGCAGTGAACATCGAGCCAATCTCGGCTCACGTCTATTGACCTCCCACGAGGTTTTTTCTCCATTTGGAATTAGAGTCCGACCCAACGAAGGGACGGACAATGAAGCGAACGAGATACAGCGAAGAACAGATCATCGGCATTTTGACCGAACATGAGGCCTGCGCGAAGTGCGCTGATCTGTGCCGCAAACACGGGATGTCGGAAGGCACCTTTTATGCCTGGAAGGCGAATTTTGGCGGGATGACGGTTTCCGACGCCAAGCGGCTGAAGGCGCTTGAGGATGAGAACACCAAGCTAAAGAAGTTGCTGGCGGAACAGATGCTGGATGCTGCGGCGATGAAGGAACTGCTCTCGAAAAAAATGGTAGGGCCCGCCGTGAAGCGCGAAGCCGTTGCGCATCTTCAGGCCGAGCTGGGCCTGTCGGAGCGGCGGGCCTGCCGCCTCGTTGGGGCAGATCGCAAGATGATCCGCTACCACTCCATCAGGCCGCCCGAGACGGAGCTGCGCCAACGGCTGCGGGATCTGGCCAATGAACGCCACCGGTCTCGCGATCGGCGTCTGTTCGTGCTGTTGCGCCGCGATGGCGAACCGTCAGGGATCAACCGTATCTACCGCCGCTCGGCTGTGCAGGACTGGCTGCAGGCTCAGGAGCGGCCCCGGGCAAAGCGTACCGGAGGGCGGAAATGATGAAGCCTGCCGAGCACACAAATGATCCGTGGCCTTGCGATTGCCTGCGCCGTTCTGGCCGATATGGCGCATCATCCCGACGCACGGGTGGTCATCGCCGCCCGGATCGTGACCACCCACAGCCGGAACAACGCCGAACGTAAAGAGGCTCACGACCTGCGGCAGTTGATTGAAGGCAGGAGTTCAGATGCGGCCAGCCCGCAAGGCGGTGCAGCATGAGCCTGCGACGCACCCCCGAAGCCGACATCCAGCGGTCGATCGTTCACATGCTGCGCGTCGTGCTGCCGCGCGGCTCCATCGTGCACCATGCTGCCAACGAAATCACATCCGGTGATCGCAGGGCCAAGCAGCGGCAGGCAATCCTGGTCGGCATGGGCGTTCATGCCGGTTTTGCCGATCTGATCATCCTGTCAGGCGGCAAGGTGCTGTTCCTCGAGGTGAAGAGCCGGACCGGCAAACTGCGCCCGTCCCAGGTTGAATTCCGCGACGCTGTAATCGCGCAGGGCTTCGGCTGGGCGCTGGTGCGCTCGGTCGACGACGCGCTGGGCGCACTGGCCGACTTTGGCTTCACAACGCGGGCTCAGGGGACCGGCGCTGCACGCCGGTCCGGGAGGGCCGAGACATGAGCCATAATGCGACCAACTGGGCCATCCAGCAGCGCGGCCTCAAGCCCACCACCAAGATCGTGCTCTGGCATCTGTGTGACCGGCACAACCCGGACTACGGCTGCTTCCCCTCGCAGCGTCTCCTTGCACATGACTGCGAGATCAGCCGATCGACCCTGAACGTCCATCTTGACCGGTTGGAGAAAGCGGGCCTCATCCGGCGCACAAATTGCTTCGATCCGGAGACCAAACGCCAGAGACCGACGCGATACTTTCTGGGCTTCGAGGTCCCGCTCGCGCCCGCTGGCAGCGACCCATGTCCTGAAACCGGACACGGGTTTGACGGCACTGACGCGCTCTCCAACCCTGCAATTGAGACCCCGTCAAACGCGGCGGGTGCAGCAAGGCCATGTCCGGATACCGGACACGGAGCCGTGTCCGGTTTTCGGGCCGACCCGTGTCCGGAAAATGGCCAATCCCGTGTCCGGAATCCGGACCATAACCCTGTAAGGGAACCTTTAAGAGAACCAGTAAAGGAGGAGGAGTGCGCGCAGGCGCGCGAGGAGGTCCCGGAAGAATTTTTCGGAAGACTGCTCGAGGCGCTGGGTTTTGATCCGGACGGCGCGCTCCCCAGCTGGTGGCAGGGCTGGCCTCCCCGCGAGCATGTCCGCCGCTGGCGTGATGATCTCGGCCTCAGCGAAGAACAGATCCTCGGGGTGGCAGAGGTGAGCCGCAGCGACCACCCTACCCCGCCTGACGGGCCCAAGGCTTTGGACCGCGCGATGGAGCGGGCAGCGCAATCGTCAGCGCCGTCGTCAGCGGCCAAGGCGAGGCACCGGAGAACCGCTGTCGCGAAGCCACCGGGCGACGACGAGGTCGCAGAGTTCTACGCCGGACTGGTGAACGCTGACGGCTATCTGCCTCCCAGCACCATCAACA
This sequence comes from Paracoccus onchidii, assembly GCF_028294535.1. Classification (GTDB taxonomy): domain Bacteria; phylum Pseudomonadota; class Alphaproteobacteria; order Rhodobacterales; family Rhodobacteraceae; genus Paracoccus; species Paracoccus onchidii. The sequence goes on from NZ_JAQBIE010000037.1 coordinate 2,315, forward strand.
ACCGCATCCGTGAGTTGCTGCTCGCCCGCGATCTGGTCACTCCGGAACGTCTTCGAATGCGGGGTGTGCTATGAGCATTCACTCCCGCATCACCCGTCACGGCGGCAAGACCAAGCGCGCATTGGGCGTGCAGCAGATCCTCGAATGGGCGTTTCGCATTGAGAGGGCCCAGCTAGAGCTGCCGGAACCGACCGACCCGGAACATGTCGAGGGTTTCGGCTTCGGCCTTGAGTATGTCCTGCTGCAGCGTGCAGCTCTGGGCTGTCAGGTCGATGGCGGTCGGCACAAGATGGGCAGTTACACCCACGAGGATGCCGAGGTCATCGCCGCCATTGTTGCGGGTCTGCCCGACGCACTGGGCGGAAAACGCATGGCGATCCGTGTGGCAGAACTGGCCCGCGCCGGGCTGACGCCCGACTGGATGCCCGGCGCAGTGCCGCAATGCGTGCCGGTGGAAACCCGGCGCAACCAGCATGGTGAGAGATCGGTGACTGTGGTCGTCGGCACTGAGCGGGTGCTGTCGCGTGGCAAATGGCGCACGGTCGATGTAGTGGCCTGCCCCGTCACCTGGCGGCCGCATCCGGAGCAGATCTCGAGCGCGCGCCGGGCCTACGAGGACTGGTGGAATGCGCTGGACTGGTTGCGGGATGGGCTTTCACAGGGCGGGTTGTTACGTGACACGGAGGTCACGCCAGCGATGCCGAAACGAAGGCCTTGGCGATGATCCGCGATTTGATTGCTCATCGGACGCTATTGCCATTTGGCACATATGAATTATATATGTGCCAACGGAGGCAGCCATGCAGTTTGCAGAGATTCAATACACCAGTTCCCGCCCGGGGCTTCCCGCCATCTCCGATGAGGAAGCGGCGGCCCTTGCGCGTACTACCGTGAACCTGTTCCGGGCGTGGCAGCTGTCCGATATCGAGGCTCGAACGCTTCTGGGCGATATGGCCCAGCGTACATGGGCACGCTGGAAGCAAGGCGACATCGGGCGCATCGACCGCGACCTGCGTGCCCGCATGGCCATTCTGATGGGGATCCACAAAGGCCTGCGTTATCTCTTCTCGGATCCGGCCCGCGGCTATGACTGGATCAGAAAGCCCAACGCCAGCTTTGGCGGCATGAGTGCGCTTGACGTGATGATGCGCGGCGAGCTTACCGATCTTATCGATCTGCGCGCCTATCTGGATGCCGAGCGTGGCGCATGGTGACAGCGCCCGTACGGCGGGTGGTCTGGCCACGCAGCGTCCGGATCATCCGGACGATCTATCCGCCAATCGATCTCTTCGAGGACATTGCTGATCCGGCCGATTGGGAGGCCCTCACCTCGGCAGAAGCCAAGTTCAATCCGCGAATTCGCGACAGCATCGGCGATCTGTCGAAAGTCCCAGTGGCGCGGCGGGTGACCGGCACGGGAGCCAGTTGGGTGATGGCACCGTTCGTGCATTGCTCGCCGTTGCGCCCGGGTCGCTTCAGCGACGGCAGTTTCGGGTTTTACTACGCCGGTGACAGCACTGAGGTCGCCTTGGCAGAAACCATCTACCACCACAGCCGCATGATGCAGGCCACCGATGAGGAGCCTGGCTGGACCTCGCAGTTCCGCGAGTTGATCAGCTCCGTCGACACTGACCTTGATGACGTCACCGGTATGACCGATCTTCTGGACCCCGAAGACTATGCGGCTTCGCAGACCTATGGCGCTGAGCGGCGCGCGGCAGGGTCGAACGGGATCCACTGGCCCAGCCTGCGCTACACCGGCGGACACTGCGTCGCTCTGTTCTGGCCCGATGTCATTCCGATACCTACCCAAGGGGCGCATTTCGCCTATCACTGGAATGGCAGCACAGTCGATTACGTTAAGAAACTGGACAGCGGTGACGTGATGCGGGTTCAGTAGGTTTTACACGCAGGCAGAGAACGCTTGCACGCAAGCCACTGGAATTGCTTTTCTCTCATTCGATCGCCAGTATTCCCTTGAACCATTCGCACGCCGACACGCGCCTCACTGGAAAACCAAATGAATTATCAACTGAACGACATTTTGATGCGCGCCCGCAATAATGATCTGCCGCCATTCGGTGGGAGTGCTCGTATATGAACCCCGTCGAAATCGAACAGGCCATTTCCAATCTCGCGGAGGAGCCATTCAACGCAGAGGAATTTCCTTACGCGTTTCTTGAAGCTTTCGGGCGCAAGGCAACCGAGATCAAAAAGCTTCGCAAGGGTGACACCAACAAATCAGATCTCGGCGGCGTTCTTCAGCGCAACAATATCCACATCGCCACATGCGCTGCGGGTGAGGTCTCGGAAACCCTCGCCGCGCTCAAGGCCAGCCCCGCGACCACGAAGTTCAAGGCCAAGTTCATCCTCGCCACGGACGGGCGCGAATTTGAGGCTGAAGACCTTGTCGGCGGCGACACCGTGGCCTGCGCTTATCAGGATTTTCCTGACCATTTCGGAACCTTCCTGCCACTGGCCGGTATCTCCACCGTCAAGCAGATCCGCGAAAGTGCCTTTGATATTAAGGCCACCGGACGCCTCAACCGGCTTTATGTCGAATTGCTGAAAGATAACCCGGACTGGGGCACAGCCGAACGCCGCTCGGAGATGAACCACTTCATGGCGCGGCTGATCTTTTGCTTCTTCGCGGAGGATACCGACATATTTTCGACCGGCGACCTATTCACCGGCACAATTGACCGCATGTCCAACCGCGATGGCTCGAACACGCATGAGGTGATCTCAGAAATCTTCCGCGCGATGAACACCGCCATCGCGGATCGTGCCAGCGCCAACCTACCCCGATGGGCCGATGCCTTCCCCTATGTGAACGGCGGGCTGTTTTCTGGTTCGACCGAGGTGCCGCGTTTCTCCAAGATTGCGCAGCGCTATCTCAGCCATATCGGCGGGCTGGACTGGACCAAGATCAACCCCGACATTTTCGGCTCGATGATCCAAGCCGTCGCGGATGAGGGCGAACGCTCTGTCCTCGGGATGCACTACACATCCGTGCCGAACATCCTGAAGGTGCTGAACCCGCTCTTCCTCGATGACCTGAACGCCGCGCTGGAGGACGCAGGCGACAATGCCCGCAAGCTGCTGAACCTGCGGAACCGCATCGCCAAGATCCGGGTGTTTGATCCGGCCTGCGGATCGGGCAATTTCCTTGTCATCGCCTACAAGCAGCTCCGCGCGATAGAGGCCGAGATCAACCGCCGTCGGGGTGAGGCAGATCGCAAGACGGACATCCCTCTGACCAACTTCCGAGGCATCGAGATCCGGGACTTCTCGGCCGAGATCGCCCGGCTGGCGCTGATCATCGCGGAATACCAGTGCGACGTGACCTATCGCGGCCAGAAGGAAGCGCTGGCCGAGTTTCTGCCGCTGGACAGTCAGAACTGGATCACCTGCGGCAACGCGCTGCGGCTCGACTGGCTGTCGATCTGCCCGCCGACGGGCACTGGAGTGGAGTTTCAGTCTGAAGACCTGTTTCAGACACCGCTTGATCAGGCGCAGATCGACTTCGAGAATGAGGGGGGGGAAACCTACATCTGTGGCAACCCGCCTTATCTCGGATCGAAATGGCAAAGCAAAGAGCAGAAAGACGAGCTCAAGGCTATTTTTGATGGCCGATCAGACAACTGGAAGACACTGGATTATGTGGCAGGTTGGCTGATGAAAGCTGCTGATTTTGGGCAGCACACCGTCTGCACCTCCGCCTTTGTTTCGACGAATTCTATTTGCCAAGGTCAGCAAGTTTCCGCCATTTGGCCGGCGATTTTCGAGACGGGGCATCATATCCAGTTTGCTCACACATCATTCAAGTGGTCGAACTTGGCGAGTCACAATGCGGGCGTGACTGTTGCCATCATCGCGATCTCGAATTTGACTGGACGTCCGCGCAAAATATTCAGCCTCGATGCGGACGGTAACGTAGCTGTAAAAGTAGCGGATAATATCAACGCCTACTTGGTAGCCGGTCGTGATGTGGAGGTTCGAAAAGCTACAAAGCCTATAAGTAGACTTTCCACAATGGTGTACGGAAACGTCGAAAAGGCGGGTGGTCACCTGTCGCTATCTTCTGACGAAGTTGAGGAATTAGACTTAACCCAAGAACAGAAAGAAAAGTTCATCAGGCGTTTCTTTGGTTCCGAGGAGTTTATCAACGGAAAGGCGCGGTTTTGCCTATGGATCGAAGATGAACATCTTGAAGAGGCGATGGCGATACCAAAAATCGCCAGGAGAATTGAAGGCGTCCGAAAAATGAGGTCGGAGAGCGTGGCGGCGGCCACTCGTGCAAAAGCCGAGGTGGCACATAAGTTCTGGATTATCTTAGGAGCGCCCCAAAGCCACACAATCGTTGTGCCAGGTGTCAGTTCAGAAAACAGGCCTTTTTTGCCGGTGGGTGTACTGGGCTCCGATGCCATCCTTTCAAATCGCAATTTTGCCATTTACGACGCTCCGATTTGGAACATGGCGCTGATTGCATCAAGGCTTCATTGGGTTTGGATCGGAACGGTATGTGTGAGGATGCGAACTGATTTCAGCTATTCCAATACTTTAGGGTGGAACGCATTCCCCGTCCCAAAGCTGACCGAGAAAAACCGCGAAGACCTGACCCGCTGCGCCGAAGACATCCTTCTGGCGCGCGAGGCGCATTTCCCAGCCACCATCGCCGATCTCTACGACCCCGAAAAGATGCCCGCCAACCTCCGCTCCGCCCACGATCGCAATGACGAGACCCTGGAACGCATCTACATCGGCCGCCGCTTCAAGAACGACACCGAACGGCTGGAAAAATTGTTCGACATGTACACCAAGATGACGACGAAGGTGGCATCATGATAGAGGCGGTTATTGGATTCGTCGGCGTGATTATCGGAAGCTTCATCACCGTGGCCAAAGAGGTTGTCCTGACCCGTTTGGAGCGAAAGCGGAATGGCACATATTCGGCGATGCGCGTCGTTTGCGAACTGGACCACTTCGTCGATACTTGTGTTGGCGTGGTTTGTGATGACGGAACTGTTGAGGGGTTTCTTGCCGGTAAGTCGGATGACGGGCACGAGTATGCTGCTGCTCAAGTCGAATGCCCAAAGGAGCTGACCTTTGCAGATGACATTGATTGGAAGAGCATCGGCGGCGGGCTGATGTACCGTGCTCTGGCGCTACCCAACAGGCTTGCACAAGCGAACAGATTTGTTGATTTCTGGGGGCGAACGCCCTCCTTTCCCTATTTGACCGAGTATTTTGAAGCTCGCCAGGAAAGCTATTCCGAACTCGGAATGGAGGCACTGGCACTCGCTGCTGACTTGCGCGGAATGTTTGGTATCCCTCCCCGCCACGACCCGAACTGGAAAGCAGGCAGGGATCCGAAGGCCATTTTTCAAGAAACTCTGAGCAAGTTCCAGAAGCCTTCCAAGGCGGAATCTACTCCAATGCCTGCTGCTCCGCAGGAGGGCACCAAATGACCAGCATTAAGTCAGTTCCTTCGGTTTCCGTCACCTACGCACGCGATGGCAGTTCCACCAAGTCGAACGAGCTCGGCATGCGCGCCATGCAGGAACGCGCCTATGAGAAACGGGGCGAACAGTACCTGCTGATTAAGTCACCGCCAGCCTCCGGCAAAAGCCGTGCACTCATGTTCATCGCTCTAGACAAACTTGCCAATCAGGGGCTGAAACAAGCAATCATTGTGGTGCCGGAGAAATCGATCGGGTCGAGCTTCAACGATGAGCCGCTGTCAAAATTCGGTTTTTGGGCTGATTGGGTGGTTGCGCCGCGCTGGAACCTTTGTAATGCTCCGGGTGGTGACAGCGGCAAGGTAGGCGCACTGGGCAAGTTCCTAGAGAGTGACGATCGGATTCTTGTCTGCACCCATGCCACCTTTCGCTTCGCAGTGGAGAAATTCGGGATTGCGGCTTTCGACGATCGTCTGATCGCCGTGGACGAGTTTCACCACGTCTCGGCCAATCCCGATAACAAGCTGGGCGCGCATCTCGGCAACCTGATCACCCGAGACAAAGTGCATGTCGTGGCGATGACCGGTTCATACTTTCGGGGCGACACTGAAGCCGTTCTGGCGCCGGAAGACGAAGCCCGGTTCGAGACCGTGACCTATACCTATTACGAGCAGCTCAGTGGCTACACCTATCTGAAAACGCTCGACATCGGCTATTTTTTCTACAGCGGATCCTATGCCGACGATCTTCTGAAAGTGTTGGACCCGACCGAAAAGACCATCCTGCATATCCCGAACGTCAATTCGCGGGAGAGCACCAAAGACAAGCACCGCGAGGTTGAACACATCATTGATGCGCTGGGCGACTGGCAGGGCACGGACCCGGTCACCGGCTTCCAGCTGGTGAAATGCCCGGACGGGCGCACCATCCGCATTGCCGATCTTGTTGACGACGAGCCCGCGAAACGCGACCGGGTTTCAGCCGCGCTGAAAGATCCCAGCCAGAAGAACAATCGCGACCATATCGATATCATCATCGCGCTGGGCATGGCGAAGGAAGGGTTTGACTGGATCTGGTGCGAACACGCTCTGACTGTCGGATATCGATCGAGCCTCACCGAAATCGTTCAAATCATCGGCCGCGCGACCCGCGATGCAAAAGGCAAAATCCACGCTCGCTTCACCAATCTGATCGCGGAGCCGGATGCGTCGGAGGAAGCGGTCAGCGAAGCCGTCAACGACACGCTCAAGGCCATCGCGGCCAGTCTGCTTATGGAGCAGGTCCTGACGCCCAAGTTCGAGTTTAAGCCCAAGACCCCCGCCAATACGGCGCAGGACGGCTTTGACTATGGCGAAGACGGGTATGACCCGAATAAGTGCAATGTCGGCTTCAACGACGAAAGCGGCAAGTTCCAGATCGAGATTAAGGGGCTGACTCAACCCAAAAGCCCCGAGGCCAACCGCATTTGCCAGAACGATCTGAACGAGGTGATCGCCGCCTTCGTGCAGGACAAGACCACGATCGAGAGAGGCTTGTTTGACGAAGAACTTGTCCCGGAAGAACTGACACAGGTTCGCATGGGCAAAATCGTAAAAGCCAGATTCCCGGAGCTGGACGATGAGGATCAGGAAGCCGTCCGGCAACATGCCGTCGCGGCGCTGAACTTTACGCAACAGGCCAAGCTAGCAATCCTCGGCGACGACCAGGAGGCCACGACCAACACCGCTTTCGTGGACGGGGTTCGCCAGTTCGCCATGAATGTCCGTGATCTCGACATAGACCTGATCGACCGGATCAACCCGTTCAGCGAGGCCTACGCGATCCTGGCCAAGACGATGAACGAAGAGAGTCTGAAACAGGTGGCCGCAGTCATTCAGGCCAAAAAAATCAAGCTCACGCCGGAAGAGGCCCGCGATCTAGCCAAGCGGGCCGTCAAGTTCAAGCAGGAACGCGGTCGGCTGCCTTCGCTGACTTCAACCGATGCCTGGGAAAAGAAAATGGCGGAGGGGGTCGCCTTTCTGGCGCGGATGAAGCAGGAGGCGATGAATGGCAAATGAATTCACTGATGACGACGACGCCCTCCTGTCCGAGCTGGGCATTGAGGTAGAGCAAAAGAAACACGCGGCGCGTACACCGCGCGAAGAGCGGATCATCGCTGGGTTCGAAGACATTCAGAAATTCGTCGCCGAGCACGGGCGCCCGCCCCGCCATTCAGTCGATGGCGACATTTTCGAACGCCTGTATGCGGTTCGTCTGGATCGGATTCGTGAATTGCCCGAGGCAAGAAACCTGCTGGCCGATCTTGACCACGAGAACCTAGCGGCAGGCGCTGAAGTGGCGGAGAGCGCCGAAGACCTGGACGACGATGCCATTTTGGCCGAACTGGGCATCGAAGTAGAGCAAAGCCCCATTACTGAGCTGAAGCATGTCAGATCAGCCGCCGAGAAGAAGGCCGCCGAGGACGTCGCCAACCGGCAGAAATGTGAAGATTTCGAAACTTTCAGGCCACTTTTTGAAAAAGTCCAGCGGGAGCTGGACCAGGGCGATCGCGAAACCCGGCCGTTCGAACTCAAGGCCGAAATCCAAAAAGGGCGATTTTTCATCGTCGAAGGCCAAAAAGCCTATGTGGCCGAAATGGGAGAGGCAACCCTTACCGATCAGGGGCGCACCGATGCCCGGCTTCGGGTGATTTTCGACAACGGCACAGAAAGCAACATGCTGATGCGATCCCTGCAACGCGCGCTGAATAAGGACGATGCAGGACGCAGGATCACAGACCCCGTAGCGGGACCGCTGTTCTCCGACACGGCCAATGAAGGCGACGACACCACAGGCACAATCTATGTGCTGCGCAGCAAATCCGATCATCCTATTGTCGCTGCCAACCGCGACCTCGTTCACAAGATCGGGGTCACGACGCTCAGTGTGGAAAAGCGGATTGCAGGCGCGCAACTTCAGCCGACATTTCTGATGGCTGCGGTCGAGATTGTGGCGACTTACGAGCTCTACAACATCAACCAGACTAGGCTGGAGAACCTGATCCACCGGATTTTTGACTCTGCGCGGCTGGATATCCAAATTCCCGACCGTTTTGGACGACCGGTCAAAGCGCGCGAGTGGTTTCTGGTCCCGCTCTTCGTGATCAACGAGGCGGTGGAAAAGATCCGAAACGGAACAATCAAAAACTTCGTGTATGATCCAAACTCGGCAGCGCTGGTTGAGCGAAATCTATGAGTCCGCAATAGCTTCCGTTAGGAAATTCGATATGGTTCTCACGCTCTGTCGGACGGAAATGGAAATTTAAAGGGAGGGTCGAATGGGCGTCCAGTTACTCGATGCACTAGGCGTCTCTCGACAGCTCACAAGACTGATCCATCAGCACGATGAAATTCATATGGCTGTTGCTTGGGGCTTCAACGGCCCCGTCGCGGACAGGCTCCTGAACCAACCAGAGAAAATCCGCTCTGTCACTTTTGGCATCGGTTTTTGCCAGACTGATCCAGATCTGATTGACCGGCTAGTGGGCGTAAGAAACACCTATGTCGCCACTATGGATAAAGGCACATTCCATCCTAAGCTCTATTACTTCCGCAGCAGTGACATTGCGGAAGCGATTATTGGAAGTTCCAACTTCACCCGAGGCGGCCTAGGTACGAACTGCGAAGCCAGCGTCCATATCAAGGGACCAAGTGGCGCTCCGGTCTTCAAGCAAATCCGCGAGGAACTGGACCGGCACGTTCCAATTCGCAGAAGAATCACGGCAGAGCTTGCCGCCAGCTATCGGTTACAGTTTTTCGCAGCTCAAGCGCTGCCCAGACCAAAAAACCCCGTTCTTCCTAGCAAGGATCCGGTAACTCGTCGCCTGGCATCACCACTGGTCACAATGACATGGGAACAGTATGCGCGGGCAGCAAAGTCCAGCCCGCATCACGACTTCGACGAGCGGCTAGATCTCCTTCGAAGGTGCCAGACGTTGTTTGCCAGTGTTGGCTCGTTTGCGTCCTTGGCAACATCCGAAAGGAAAGCGATCGCTGGCGTAATAGGGCATAGCGAAACGAAGAGAGCCAACTTGGACGATCACGACTGGGCGTGGTTTGGGTCAATGAAGGGCGCTGGAAAATTCGCGAACCGTATTGCCGAGAATGACGATTTTCTCGCGGCAGCAATCGATTCCATCCCGCGCCACGGCGACGTGACGGATGATCACTTCAAGACATATTGTAAGTACTTCCGATTGGCTTTCCGGAACTCGGGCGGCGAGAACGCCATCGCCACGGCCACCCGGCTATTGGCGGTGAAACGTCCCGATACTTTTGTTTGTGTTAGTGAACCAAACAGGAAGAGACTGTGCGAAGCGCTTAACATTAAGCCGTCTTCTCTGGACCTAAAAAAATACTGGGACTTGGTCATCGAACCAATCAGGATGTCTGATTGGTACAACGCGGCACGCCCAACCGGAAAACCAGCGCAGCTTTGGGATGGGCGCGCAGCCATGCTCGACGCGATTTACTACGAACCTTGATGACCCAAGCTGATCTTAAACAGCCAAAGCCGTCGATCCTCGGTATCGCAGAGTATATTATTAGGAAATTTAAAGCGTGTCCCAGCTGTTGACAGACCTGCCCCTCTTGACTCATAAAAGAACAATCGGAGAACTTTGGCAGACTGAGCTATCTGCTATCAATTTCCCACTCACCACCCCCTCCCAATGGTTCCTCCCCGGCCCCGTTTGTATACGGGGGGGCTTGGCGCAGCATTTCGCCAGCGACAGTGGATTTCACCGGGGAATCCACTTGGAATCCACCTGACCGAAGTCGGTGAGGTAAACCAAAATATATCAGAAGCTTAGGCGAAGCAGCCTTCCTTGAGGTGGATTCCAGAACGGAATCCAGGGCATCCACCTTTCGGAAGCCACCCCGACGGAATCCACCGCGTGGAATCCACCTTGCCCGCGCGCCCACACCAGACACGAACGAGCCCTCATGGACCTTGTCTTTGCTCCAAGCCAGATCGAGAGCTGGCCGATCGACCGGCTGCGCCCCTATCCTGAACCTGCTGCCCTCCGTGCCGCTGGGCGGCCCCGCCACCGTCGGCACCCGCGAGGGCCGCGCGATGCGCAGCTTCGCCCTGCCGTGGATCCCGCATGATGACGTGATACTGCCCGCCGATATGTGCTGCCCTCGGGCGAGACTTTCACCTTCACGGTGCATGCCGTCTATCTGCCGCGCCCGCGCATCGAGATTTCCGGACCGCAGGGTGTGCAGGCCACATTCGACTGGCAGGCCGCCCGCGACAGTACTCTTGGCCGGATGTGCACCGCCAGCTGCGCGTGCTGCCCGGCGCAGTCATAGGCTGGGATATGACGGCGGCTCTGTCGCTGGCGGAGGCGCTGGGTGTGCCGCCCATAGCTGCGGCCGAACTGCTGCCTGTCATCGAGGCGGCGATGGTGACGAAGATGAATGAACAGATGGCAGAGACGGATCGCGGCTCCGCACTTACCCCGTGATCTTGCTGATCAGCGTGACGCCGGGCAGCCCGTCAAAATGCGCATCGCAGGTCAGCAACTCCGCACCATGCGCCTGTGCGGTGGCAAAGATGATCGCATCGGCAGTGGCAAGCCTGTGGCTGCGACAGGCTTCAGCTCCCGCCAGCGCGGTATCGGTATCGAGCGGCACTACCTGACAGATCTGGGTGAAGGCGATCACCTGATCGGCCTTGTCCTCGCCAATCTCGCGTGTGAGCCATTTGGCAAGCTCCAGCTGCACCATCGTGGGCACCAGCCAGTCGGCCTGTTCCGGCAGATGCGTGGCGACCTTCTCGCCCGTCGCGGAGCCGATCAGCCATTCGATCCAGGCGGAGGTATCGACAAGGACCATTCAGACGCGGTCGGTGCGGTCGCGGTAACCGGTGGCCGAGGCGCCTTTGGCCAGACCCTGCAGCGTCTCGCGCTTCGGCACCGGCACCAGCAACACGCCGGTGCCTTTCGGGATGAAGGCAAAGGTCAGCCCCGCCTCCCAGTGCTGGGCGCTGCGGATCGCCTTGGGGATCGAGATCTGGAATTTCGAAGACAGCGTCGCGGTCTCGGACATGGTCATACCCATCATTGATCGATGACTAAAACGTAAGACGACGCGCGCCGGAAATCAAGGAAACAGAACATGGCAGAAAAACGCGTCAGCGTCCGGCTGGCTGCCGTCGGTGGCCGACAGGTGCGCGCCGAACTGGAAGGCGTCGGTGAAGCCGGATCGCGCGGCTTTGGCCGCTTGTCCCGTGAGATGGAAGCCGCAAACGCCCGGATGGCGGCATTTTCGCGGAGGGTGAAGGTCGCGTCCGCCGCTGCGGTCGCCGCTGCCACGGCCGCCGGTGTCGCCATGGTGCGGACTGGCCTGCAAACCGTCGATGCACAGGCCAAGCTGGCCCAGTCGCTGGGCACGACGGTGGCCTCGATCCAGACGCTGGAGCGTGCCGGTGATCTGGCCGGTGTCTCGATGTCCGGTATGGAGCAGGCGACCAAGGATCTGACGCGCCGTCTCAGTCAGGCAGCCGCCGGTACTGGTCCCGCCGCCGACGCACTCGACCGGCTCGGGCTGTCCGCGACAGACCTGATCGCCCTGCCCCTCGACCAGCGGGTCGGCGCGATCAACGCCGCCATTGAGAGTTTCGTGCCCGTCGCTGAGCGCGCGGCAGTTGCCGGACAACTCTTCGGCGAGGAAGGCTCAATTGCCATGTCGCGCATCGACACCGCAACACTGCGGCAGGCGACCGAGGACGTGCGGGCCTTCGGTATTTTGGTCTCCGAGCAGGACGCCGATCAGATCGAGCGCACCAATGACGCGATCTCGCGGCTCGGGTTGATCTGGCGCGGGCTGTCGAACCAGCTCGCGGTTGCGGCGGCTCCGGCACTGGAAGCGGTCGCCGAGGCCATGGCAGTCGTCGCCAGCCGGACCGGGCCGCTTGGCATCGCGATCCGGGGGCTATTCGACAATATCGGCCGTCTGACCACCTACGCCGCCACCTTTGCCGGTTTCCTCGCCGGGCGCTGGGTGGCGGGACTTGCGGCGGCGGCGCTTTCGGTGCGCGGTCTGGCCACGGCCCTGGTCGTCCTGCGCGGTGCGTTGATCCGCACCGGCATCGGCGCGCTGATCCTTACAGCGACAATACCGCGACCACCGGTCAACCCGCCTTCCCATGGCGCGGCCGGATTACCTGCTCACCTGCTGCGGGCTACGCCGGGTCGATCGACAAGACGGCCGACGCCGCCGCGCAGGTCTCAGCGTTCTTTGGCAGCGCGCAGCCTTCCGTCTTCAGTGTTTCAGGCACATCCGTCAGCTGGACCGGTCCCTCCAGCGAATGGGGTGTCCGGCGCATGATCCTGCATTATGCGCATCTTTGTGCGGCGGCTGGCGGCGTCGATGCCTTTCTGATCGGCTCCGAGATGCGCGGACTCACCACGATCCGCGACGGCGCGGCCAGCTATCCGGCTGTTGACGCGCTGCGCCAGCTTGCGGCGGATGTCCGCGCCATTCTCGGGCCGGACACAAGGATCAGCTATGCCGCCGACTGGTCGGAGTATTTCGGGCATCATCCCGATGACGGCAGCGGCGATGTATTCTTCCATCTCGATCCGCTCTGGGCCGATGATGAAATCGATTTCGTCGGCATCGACATTTACATGCCGCTCTCGGACTGGCGTGACGGGTTTGAACACCTCGATGCGAAAGACGGCTGGCCCGCGATCTACGACCGCGCCTATCTGCAATCGAACATCGCCGGTGGCGAAGGGTTTGACTGGTTCTATGCGTCTGACGCCGACCGCTCCGCGCAGATCCGCACGCCAATCACGGATGGCGCTCACGGCAAGCCCAGGGTCTTCCGGTGCAAGGATCTGCGCAGCTGGTGGTCGAACGAACATTTCGACCGGCCGGGCGGCGCGGAGACAGGAGCGCCGACAACATGGGTGCCACAGTCAAAACCGGTCCGCTTCACCGAGATCGGCTGTCCGGCGATTGACCGGGGCACCAACCAGCCGAACGTGTTTTTCGATCCGAAATCCTCTGAGAGCGAGGTGCCGTATTTTTCGCGCGGCTGGCGGGATGACGCGATCCAGCGGGCCTATCTTGAGGCAATGCACCTTTTCTGGGGCGAGGCGACGAACAATCCTGTCTCCGGCATAACAGGCAACCGCATGGTCAATATGGGAGAATGCGCCGTCTGGACATGGGACGCGCGCCCCTACCCGTTCTTTCCGGAACTCACCGATGTCTGGAGCGATGGCGAAAACTGGCGCCTCGGTCACTGGCTGACCGGCAGGCTGGGCAGCGTCGCGCTTGCCGCACTCGTGCGCCATCTGTGCCTGCGCGCCGGTTTGCCTGCTGAGCGCATTGATGTGTCCGGTCTCTGGGGTGCGATCGAGGGTTACGCAATCAACGCAATCGAGGCGCCGCGCAATGCGCTGACGACGCTGGGGCGGCATTTCGGGTTCGACGCCGTCGAGAGCGAAGGCGTGATCCGCTTCTTCATCCGTGGTCGGGCGGCCGTGGCATCTCTCTCCTTCAATGATCTGGTCGCTTCGGATGCTGAAAGCGGAAACGGCGAGCCAATCGAGCTCACCCGGGCGCAGGAGACCGAGCTGCCGCAGGCGCTGAAGTGGCAGATCGCCCGCGCCGATGAAGATTATGATGCCGCCATGGTCGAAGCGCGTCGCATCACCGTCGCCTCGGACCGGATCAGCAGCGAGAGCTTTCCGATGGCGGTACCGCCCGAGGAAGCAGAGCGACGTTGCCGCCGGGCGCTGATGGAAGCCTGGGCCGGGCGCGAGACGGCCAGCTTCCGCCTGCCGCCATCCCGCCTCGCCCTTGATCCGGCCGATGTTGTCGCACTCGACCATGACGGCCGGATCACTGAATACCGTTTGACGAATATTGCCGACGGTGAAGCACGGATGATCGAAGGCGTCCGGCAGGACCGCGAGACAGGTTCTCTGCCACCCGGCAATCCGCGTCCGACCTCACCGGAGCGCCCGATGGTGTTTGGTGCCCCTGATGTCGTTCTGCTGGACCTGCCACAGGTGTCAGAGGATGTGGCAGCACACCGTCCCCTCATTGCCGTAAATGCCGCGCCATGGCCCGGCGAGGTTGCAGTGTACCGCAGCGCTGCCGAGGATGGGTTTGAGCTGCTCACCAGCGTCAGTCGCCGCGCAAAGATGGACCCGCCTTGCGCCACGCCCCGGGTGGCGGGCCTGGATCGAAGACGAAGCCATGCTGGTCGTGTTTGATGGTGTGGATTGGAAAGACCTTACACCGACGGCGCTGCAGGAGCTTTTGCTGCTCGGCATCGGCACCTCGGCCGATGCAGCCAACCCGTTCTCCGCCAAGCTTAACGCTGCGCTCTGGACGGCGCTGACCACCGGTGAGGGCGGCACCGGTGATCTGTTCTACACCATGAACAAGGAGGCCGCCGCGCGGGATCTCGGGCTGACGCTGCAGACCGGGTACGTCACCAAGGCACTACTGGGACTATTCGGATCCGACAATCTCCGGCTCGCCGTGTCCGAAGATGGCAGCGCTTTTTCTGACGCCCTCATTGTGGACAGGCTGACCGGCATCATCGACCAGCCGCGCCTGCCCCGGTTCAAGGCATACACCAATTACGACAACTATGTCGGCACCGACAGCTGGACGACGATCGCGATCAATAACACCGAACACAACGACCAGAGCGCGTTTGACGCCGCGAACAACCGCTTCATCGCGCCGGTTGCGGGCACCTATCTGTTCGGCGCGTCGCTTATGTTCAAAACCAACGGCAGCACGGCGTCGCGCATGAGTGGACGTTTGGTTAAAAACGGAACAGCCGAAATCAGAGGCGCACTGGGCGAAGTCTCCGGCACGCATGTTTCGGAGGCCACGACGCTCTGGCTGCAGACGATGGTGAGGCTGGACGCGGACGACAGCGTCGAGCTGGAGGGGTGTTTCCGCGCGTCTGATGGGTATTTTGCGGCGGACCACACGACATTCTGGGGCGTTAAGGTCGGGTGACTTTCTACGCTACGGCAAGTCTGGCTTTGTTACTTAGCAACAATACCTGCCGTTCGCTGCGGACAACATCAAGGTCTCCGATGCGGACGGAACTCACCTTCGCTACGCATGCGCCAATGGCCGGTGTTGTCAAATGCTATCGATAGCAAGTAGCCGTTGGAAGGTGTCGCATGGCTCCTATTTGTGAGATGAAAATCACAACGAAATCAATAAGACTGTTGAAGAACTGCGGCTATCCACAAATGACATTGCTAATCGTGGCAATCCCGGAAATGTCGATGACGACAAACGGGGTTGGATCTGTTAGCCAAATACCGCCACTCCTTCCAACCAGACGCGGAGCCCGGCCGCAAAGGTCAAAACGCCGCCCAGCAGCAACATGGCAAGACTGGCAATTGTCTCGATCCGCAAGAGCGAATCGACGATCCGACATCCAGGATACGTGCTGCCCAGTCTTCTTGTTGCGTTTGTTCGCCAGACAAGAAAAACAGCGATCATCGCGAAGACGGTGGTCATGACCAGATTGATGGACAACTGCCCGGTGTCCCTGCTGAAAGCGCCGACAACAGTTACGACCGAGAGTGTCAGCCAGGATAGAGCAGCCATGTGGCCGGAGACCGTATTCAGCATTCCTTCGCCTCGCATGTATCGGCATACGTCAGCGGCCAGTCTTCTCCTCAAAAAATTGCCAACTTCGGTACGCTAGTTTAACAATTGGAGCAGAAAAATTGGATGGGCAAGGTGCAGAAGGCAAATTCTCATCGCGGTCCGAGATTCAAAAGATTGGGCTGTGTCACCTTCGTGTCCCCGAAAAAATCCACCATCGACGATAGAACGGTTTTCTTTTTTGAGCGCAAGGATTGCGACCTGCCATACTATCGCGGATATCCAGTCGGCCTCAGTTTGACCGGCTGCCTGATCATCCTTGCATCTGTCGCAGTGGCTTTCGCGGTGCTCATGGCAACGCAGCCAAAGTTTCATACAGGGCTGGCCGGTTTCATCCCGCCTTTGCTTTTCGTATCAATTCCACTCGTTGCGCTCGCGGCCGTCGCCGCGCTTCGGGCCCCTCTCGCACTGTTCCGGCCAATCCGGGCCAGAGACATTGGTGTGATTATCTGAATAGCCCCGCGTTTCCTAGACGCCTTCGGGTCTCGGTTTCCGCTGCCGTTCGAACTCTACGGGCGACAGCATCCCGTTTCTCGCATGCTTGCGCTTCGGATTGTAGAACATCTCG
>NZ_JAQBIE010000038.1 GCF_028294535.1 Paracoccus onchidii
TCGCCACCCCGCGCGAACAAACGTCGACGAAGCCAACCCAGTCGCGCAGAAAAACTGAGACCATGCCGCTTCCGAGACATCAGAACAAACCTTCCAAATCTAAAAAACAGAAAACCAGGAAAGGCTGTCTTCCGTCTTGCCGGCCGGTTTGTATTCGGCGCCCAAAGGTCGATCATAACCAAGGCGCGTTATGGTCGCGAAGATTGCGTGATAATCCACCTCGCCATGATCCGGGGCGCCGCGATCAGGTACCGACGCAAACTGGATATGACCGATCAGGCCCAGCAGATTCTGCAAACGGCGGGTCAGGTCCCCTTCCATGATCTGCACATGGTAGCAATCAAACATCAGCCGCAATGCAGGATGGTTGACCTCGGATATGATATCCTGGGCCTGTTCGGTCGTTTGCAGGAAATAGCCCGGCGCATCATGGTGGTTCAAAGGCTCGATCAGGATCGTGATGCCATGCGCTTCGGCCTCGGCACAGGCGAAACGAAGATTGGCGATGAAGCTTGCATGCGCCTCGGGACCAGAGGCAAATCCCGCCATGACATGCACGGCGCGCGTTTTCGTGGCGCGGGCATAGTCAAGGGCCTCGGAAATGGCGGCGCGCGCCTCGACTTCGCGGCCGGTCAGGGCCGACAGGCCGTTGTCACCCGCCGCGACATCGCCCCGCCTGGTATTCAGCCCCAGCATCGGCAGACCGGTTTCGTCCAGCGCCGCGCGGATCTCGGCCGCCGGAACATCATAGGGCCAATGACATTCCACCGCATCAAAGCCCGCCAGCTTCGCGGCGCGAATGGCGTCCGGCAAGGTAAGCTCATTCCACAGAAAACCCAGATTTGCAGAAAATTTCATTCGTCCCACTCGATATTGAATGTCGTGATCAGGTTCCGCACCTGGGCCTGCGTCAGCATATTGGGGTTCATCCCGCGGGTCAGGATCGCCAGCCGCGCCGTATCCTCGAGTTCTTCGATGGCGTTGCAGGCGGCTTCGACATCACGCCCGGCCACCACCGGGCCATGATTGGCCAGCATGACCGCCGACCGTTTGCCCGCCAAGCCGCGCACCGCCTGCCCCATGGCCGGATCGCCCGGCAAGAAGAACGGCAGCAGCTTGACCCGACCCAGCTTCATGATCCCGTAGGGCGTCATCGGCGGCAAGAAATCATCAGCATCCACATCCGGCAGCATGGACAAGGCGACGGAATGGCAACTGTGCAGATGGACAACCGCCCCTGCGGTCGATCGCGTCTCGTAAAAGGCGCTGTGCAGGGGCATTTCCTTGGTCGGCGGATCACCACCGATCAATCGCCCCGACGCATCGAACCGGCTGAGCCGCGCAGGATCAAGCCGCCCAAAGCTGGTGCCCGTCGGGCTGACCAGCAAGCCGCCATCTTCGGTGCGTGCCGATATGTTGCCCGTCGACCCGCCCGTCAGGCCGCGATCGAACATGGATTTTGCCAACAGGCAGATCGTCTCTCGCAGGGCTGTCTCGGTCATGTGCTCAACCTCTCCAGCGCGTCGGCAAAAAAGCTCTCGGTGCCGAAATTTCCCGATTTCAGCGTCAAGGCCAATTCCGTTCCAGCCGAGCGCCCAAAGCACCAGGGTACACCCGGCGCAATTTCCGCCCCGACATCCATCCGCGACACGTCCAGTGCGCGGGTAACCGCCCCCGAGGTCTCGCCCCCGGCCACGACAAAACGCTGCGCCCCGCGATCACGCGCGGCAATCGCGCATGCGGCAAGGGTTTCTTCAACGATCTCACCCGCACGAACCACGCCCAGCTGATCCTGTGCGGCGCGAACGGATTCCGGGTTCGCCGTGGCGTAAATAATTGGCGCCTGCGCCAGATCCTGCGCAGCAAGCCAATCCAGCACCGCATTATTGCCATTGCGCGCCAGATCCAGCGGGTCCAGCCGAAACCCGGGGGCGCCACTGTCCAAATACAGCGCCACCTGACGGTTGGTCATGGCCGAACAGCTTCCCGACAACACCACGGCCCCCGCGCCCAAGACAGGGGGCACCAATCGCGGCGCATCGGCAGACAAGGTTCCATCGGCCAGATACAACCCCGGCAAGGCCATCGCCAAAGCCGACCCGCCGGTGATCAGGGGCATTTCCCGACAAGCCGCTGCAATCGTTTCCAGATCGCCGTCACGAATTGCGTCGATCACGATATGCGCCCGCCCCTCTGCCGCCAATGCAGCCAGCGCCGTCCGGATCGACTGCGGGCCAGCTTCGACGACCGGGTGATCGATCAACCCCACTTGACCAGACACCTGGGGTGCCAGAAGCCGCGTCAGATCGCTGTCGCGCATCGGTGTCAAAGGGTGGTCCCGCATCGGGCTCTCGGCCAGCGGCTGCTGTCCCACGAACAGGTTCCCCATGAAAACGCGGCGACCATTTTCGGGAAAGGCCGGGCAATAGATAGTCTGCGCCGCGCCCAGATCCGACATCAATGCCTGAGCAACAGGACCGATATTGCCCGTTTCGGTCGAATCGAATGTCGAACAGTATTTCCAGAAATACCGACCCGCCCCGGCCGCCTGCAGCCATTGCGCCGCGGCGCGAGTCTGTTCCAGCGCCTCTGCAACGGGCAGGGTCCGTGTCTTCAGGGCGATCACTTCGAAGGGGGCCACATCGTCGCCCGGCGCGTCGTCGGGCAAGCCCATGTGCAACCGCACCCGCACCCCGGATCGCGCCAGCAATCCCGCCAGATCCGTTGCGCCGGTAAAATCATCCGCGATGCAACCTAGAACTACCGTCATTCGCCAAGCCCCCCTGTCGAAAACATTTCCACTGCAATCATGGCTCAACCCTCGCCCGGCAATGTCAGACCTGCATTGCGGGCATAGACCTTGGCGACGGCGGCATCATCCTGTCCGCCCAACCCCATGCCTGCGGCAACCAGGAATTGCTGCAGCGCCGCCGCCGTCAGCGGCGCACTGAAATTCGACGATTTCGCGATATCCAGCACGATACCCAGATCCTTCGGCCAGATATTGACCGAGCTGTGAGGCGCATAATCACCGGCCACGATATGTGGCGCCCGGTTTTCAAGCATCCAGCTGGTGCCCGCGCATTTGCTGATCACCTCGACGAACTTGTCAGGTGTGACACCCTGCGTCATGCCAAAGGTCAGGGCCTCGGCCATGGTGGCGATATGCACACCGGCCAACAGCTGGTTGACCGCCTTCATCGCGGATCCGGCCCCGGCCTGATCGCCCAGCTCGAATACGGTTTCGGCAATAGCATCCAGCACCGGACGCGCGGCCTGAAACGCCGCATCGCTGCCCGATGCCATGATCGACAATTGCCCATTCGCCGCCTTCTGCGATCCACCCGAGATCGGCGCATCAAGGTAATGCACACCGCGTTCGGCACAACGCGCCGCCATGTCTCGCGCGAATTCCGGCGGCACGGTCGCACAGGACAACACCACCGCGCCGGCGCGAAGTCGGGGCACGATGCCATTGTCGCCAAACAGAACCGCTTCGGTTTGCGCCGCATTCAGAACCACCACGGCTACCGCATCCAGCACCGCCTCGGCGATATCGGAGGCTTCGGCTCCGTCATCGCGCAGCCGCGCAACCTGTGCCTGATTGATGTCGGCACCCCAAACCCGCAGACCCGCGCGCAGGGCCGAGGCCGCAATACCGTATCCCATCGAGCCAAGCCCGATCACTCCTAGATTTCCGGACATTCGTCATTCTCCAATCGATATGTCTTGACTGGGGCGCATTTGCGCCAGCCGGTCAGTGTCGTGCGGCGCGGGCCTTGGCCAGCAGCGGCCAGGCAACCACCGCCGCGGTGATGGCAAAGAACAGAACCGCGATGGGGCTGTTGAAGAAGCGCAGCGGCTGCATATCGGTGATGATCAGCCCCTTGCGCAGGCTTTCCTCGAAAGGTTGCCCCAGAATGAACCCGATCACGATCGGGGCCAGCGGCACATTGGCAAAACGCAGGAACAGACCCAGGATACCGGCGATCACCGTCACCCACAGGTCAACCATGCTGAACCGCGTGACGTAAGATCCCGCCAATGACAGCGCCACAACGCCCCCCATGATCAGCGCATGGGGCAGCTTCAGCACCCGGCTGAACATCTGCGCTGCCAACGCCCCGACGATCAGCATCATCACATTCGCGACCAGCAAGGCGACAAAGACGAAATTCACAAGGTCGGGACTGCCCTGAAACAGGTTCACGCCGGGCGTGATCCCGTGCACGACCAACGCACCCAGCATCACCGCCGTGGCCGCATCACCCGGAATGCCCAAAGCCAGTGTCGGCACCAACGCGCCACCGGTGACGGCATTGTTCGCCGCTTCGGACGCCACGATCCCTTCGGGATTTCCCTTGCCAAAGCTCTGGGCGCTGTCAGAAGACGACCGCGCCTGCGCATAGCCGATCAGCGAGGCGGCGGTGGCACCGACACCGGGAAGGATTCCCAGAAATGTCCCGATGACCGAACTGCGCAGCAGGGTCTTGCGCACAGGTTTCCATTCCTGCAACGGCGCGACCTTGAAGCCGGCGGACACCACTTTGCCCGTAACCCCGGAGACCGGTTGTGCGGCAGAGGCGAAAACCTCGGACAGGGCAAAAAGTCCAATCAGGATCGGGACGACATGCAGGCCCGCCGACAGCTCGAAATTGCCGAAGGTGAACCGCTCGACACCGCTCAACGCGTCGATACCAACGGTGGACATAACGATCCCGATCAGCCCGGCCAGCAATCCCTTGAGCGGGTTGCCTGCGGACACCCAGGCGATCGTGGTCAGTGAAAAGACGATCAACGCAAAGGTTTCGATCGATCCGAACTGCACCGCGACCTGCGCCAATTGCGGGGCAAGGAACATCAACACGATCATCGAAAAGATGCCGCCGATGGCCGAGGCCACAGTGACCCAGCCAAGGGCCTCGGCCGCCCTGCCCGATTGCGCCATGGGATAACCGTCAAGCGCCGTGGCGGCAGATTGCGGCGTTCCCGGAACATTGATCAGAATGGCCGGAACCGAACCACCATAGACCGAGCTGACATAGATCGCCGTCAGCATCCCGATTGCCTGTGTCGGGCTGAGAACAAAGGTGAATGGCAGCACGATCGCCAGCGCCGTCACCGTTCCAAGCCCCGGCAGGGCACCGACGATCATGCCAAGAAAGGTCGCCAGAACCATGATTGCCAGCGTGGTCGGATCCGCCTGCATGCCAATGGCCGCGACAAGAGAAGTAAAATCCATCGATCAGAACTCCAGCCCGGGAATGGTCGGCAGCGGCAGCGACGCGAACTTCACCAGAAGCAGATAGGTCGCCACCGGCACCGCAACGGACAGTCCGACCAGCGGCACGGGCTTGCGATAACCAAGGATCAGGCAACATCCCGCGACAGCAAGCGGCACGATCAGCAGATAGCCAGCCATCTTGAACAGCACCGTCGTCATCAGTAGCAGCGCCATCATGAGAAAGGTCGGGCGCCATCGAATGTCGCCAGGCGCGACTCCGCCTCGCAAGACGCCCTTGATCAAAATCGCCAGGGACAGCGCCAGAACCGCATACAATGCCAGCTGGGCCACCAGGAAGGGTGGGGCATCCCCCGGCAACAGAAACACATCACTGCTGTGATAGCTGCTTCTCAGCAGGATCAGCGCAACAAGCCCGAAAAAGCCGCCCAGCAGCGTGTCCGAATTTACCAGTTGTTTCATGGATGCCCCCCAAGTGCTTACGCCAGATCAGTCTTTGACCGCGACCCCGATGGTCGGCAGCAAATCACGACTGCGGGCATATTCCTCTTCGTAGAACTGCGCAAAAGTCGTGCGATCCAGATATTGCAGCGTATAGTTGGCTGCCGTCATGCCCTTGACGAATTCCGGGTCCTCGACCGCCTGACCACAGGCACTGGACAGCTGGTCCAGAATCTCTTCCGGC
Organism: Paracoccus onchidii; assembly: GCF_028294535.1. GTDB lineage: Bacteria > Pseudomonadota > Alphaproteobacteria > Rhodobacterales > Rhodobacteraceae > Paracoccus > Paracoccus onchidii. Next base: position 5,928 of record NZ_JAQBIE010000038.1, read on the forward strand.
GTATCCTTGGGTGCAAACAGCCCGAACCACACCGATAGTGACACGTCATGTCCCAACTCGGTCAGGGTCGGCACGTCGGGCAACATTTCCGTGCGCTCGGCCGACGCGATTGCCAGGGGTTTCAGATCATATTGCGACACCATTGCCGCGGCATCAGCGGCAAGGGTCGCCTCGCCCCCCAACAATGCAGTTGCCGCCTTTCCGCCGCCACCCGCAGGCAGATAGGTGAAGGTCACGCCATAGGCATTGGCCAGCGCCGCCTGGGTGATATGGGGCATCGATCCCGGGGCCCCGCCAACGGCGATGATCTGTTCGCCGGACTTGGCCGCATCGATCAGGTCCTGCACCGAATTATACGGGCTGTCCGGAGCCACCGAAATCGCCGTCGGATTGTTTGCAACCATGCACACCGGCGCAAGGCTGGTATTGTCATAAGGCAACGGGCGCAAGTTGGGCTGCACCGTCACCGTCGCGATCGGGGCATATCCGATCCGATAGCCGTCCGGTTTCGATCGCGCCATCTGGGCGATGCCAATGGTGCCACCTGCCCCGTCAACATTGATCGGAACCAGATCCGCGCCCATCGCCTTGCGCATGGCGTTGATCAACAAACGCCCCGAGGTATCGGAATTGCTGCCCGCGCCGAACGGCACGATCACTTCGATGGGCTTTTCCGGATACTCGGCCAGAACAGCGGTTGCGCCGGTCGCGGCAACCACCGCCGCGCAACCAAGGGTCGATAGAATCTTCATGTGTTTTCCTCCCGTTAAATTCAGCTGCTTGCCGCTTCTTCCCGTTCGCGCGACCATTCAATCTGAATGATGTCGACCTTGGGCGAAGGCGGCCATCCGTCTCCGCGCTGGGAATTGAGGCTGCGATGCGGCGCCCAGTGATATTCGCGATCGGGTTTGCCGATCAGGGCCCCGCCCTCGATCCAGTCCAGATCGACGCCATACATCTGATCGACCAACAGATCCTGCAATCGCTTCAATGTCGCGGCATGGGCCGGGTCCGCCGCCAGATCGGTCATTTCATGGGGGTCGCTGATCAGGTCGAACAACTGGCTGTGATTGCCCGTCGGATAGTAGACCAGCTTGTACCGCTGATCCCTGACCATCCGGCTTGCATGATCATCTTCGCCGCATTCGCCATAGATGAACTCGCGCTTTTCTTCGCCGACCATCGACATGCCGTCCACGGTGTCGGGAACCGGTATGTCGCAAAGGTCCAGCAATGTCGGCATGACATCGGCAAAGCCGACAAGGCGTTCGTCCACAACGCCTTCACGCGCCTTGGGATTGCCCTTGTTCGCCATCAGGATCATCGGGATATTCGCGCTGCTTTCATAAAAGATCCGCTTGGCCGCCATGTCATGATTGCCCAGCATGTCACCGTGATCCGACGTGAACATGATGATGGTGTCATCCAGAATACCTTCCAGACGCAAGGTGCCGATCAGATAGCGGATCTGGTAGTCGATCTGCGTGCAAAGTGCGTAGAACGCCTTTTTCGCAGCCAGCATCTGCTGTTCGGAATACAGGTTGGTGCGGCTGAGCTGCGCCTGAATTGCGAAGGGGCGACGGGCGGGATCGCGAGCCCATTCCCCGACATAGGGCGGGTCGATCTCGACATCGCGATACAGGTCGACAAAGGCCTGGGGCGGAACCAATGGCGGGTGAGGGTGGCGAAAACCCAAATACCAGAAACCGGGTTTGGTGGGGTCACGACGCTTGATCGTGCGCGCCATCATCCGTCCCGCCCAAGAGGTCGCATGATGCTGTTCATCCAGGTGCCATGGCCGCCAGTTATATTGGTTGTTCGACATGCCATGATCGAACTGGCGACCAGCAAGGCCCTGATCGCCCAGATAAATATCGTAATCGTCCAGCGTTCCCCATTGAGGACGCCCTTCATCGTCAAGAAGAACGGAATCGAAACCTATTCGGTCGCGTTGTGGGTGCACATGCAGCTTGCCCACGGCATCAGCCTGATAACCGGCGTCGCGGAACGCCTGCGCCATGGTTGTCACGTCGGGCATATTCAGCTGGTCGTTGAACACCCGGTCGCCGTGACTGCGCGGAACCTGACCCGTCATCAGCGTGCGACGGGCCGGGATGCAGACGGGACATTCCGAATAGGCGTTGGAAAAACGCGTGCCGACGGCCGAGATTTCGTTCAGGCCGGGGGTAATGATCGCGGGGTTTCCCGCAAAACCCAGATGCTCGGCGGCCCAATGGTCGGTGCAAATCAGCAATACGTTCGGTTTTTTGGCTGTCATCCCTGCCTCCTGTTCCCGGTTGCAGGTCTCTAGCGCGAATTGCAGTCATGCACATAATGATATAATTGCCCATATAATTTCTAAAATTGAAACTTTGAAGGATGGTCTGATGAGCAATCGTGTCGGTCTGCGCCAGCTTCGCGCCTTTCACGCGGTGATGATGGGCGGCAGCCTGACAGCAGCTTCGGAACGGCTGAACCTCAGTCAGCCGACCATAAGCAAGCAATTGACCGCGCTTGAAAGTTCTTTACAAATCAAACTGTTCGACCGGCGTAGCGGCACCCCCGTCAGCCCCACCCCGAACGGGGTCGAGTTTTTCAGGGCGATCGAGGCAACCATCTCTGGGCTGGATAATCTGGGCGCAATCGCGCGCGACATTGCCGGGCACGGCCGCCGGCGCATCAGAATAGCCGCCACGCCACCGGTCCTGAACAGTCTGCCCTTCACCAATGGCCTGACACGATTCACCCGCGATAACCCTGACATCCAGATCGCCCTGGAGGCTCGTTCCAGGGTCGAGATCGAGGATTGGGCAGCCCGCCGCGAGATCGATCTGGCCTTTGCACTGTTGCCATCGTCGAATTCGGCATTGTTGGCGGAACCCCTGCTGGATACGCGCGCCGTTGCAGTCATGCATCGCGACCATCCGCTGGCAGACAGGCCCATGATTAGCCCCGAAGATCTGGCCGGCCACAGCCTGATCCTGCCCAGTCGCCAATTGTTACGATCCCGCATCGATACCATTCTGGAACGCGAAGGGCATCAGATTGCCGCCGATATTGAATCGTCCTCGGCCAATACCTGCTGTCGGCTGGCACTGGCGGGGGCCGGCATCGCCATTTGCGACCCGTTCAGCCCGACGGCCTATCCCACCGATGATCTGGTGGTTCGCAACTGGTCGCCTGCGGTGCGGCTGACCTATGGCGTCATTCGCCACAAAGAAAACGAGCAGGAACCGTCGACCCGGTCCCTGCTTGCCATCATGCGTGAAACTTTGGGAAATTTCGCATTGCCCGTATCTGTATAAGCCCCGCGTCAGGATGCGCCCATCGTCCGGTTATGCCACACCGCTTGGCTGATCAAAGCTTGCCAGTTCAATGCCCGGTCGGGCATGCAACAAGGTGACGAGACGCGCCTGAAGGTCGGCGGCCGTCGGATCATCCCACAGGTTGTTCATCTCATCCGGATCGGCAACCAGATCATACATTTCACCTGCCCCCGACTGCAATTCGACTGTCAGCTTGCTGTCGCCCGTATGAACACAGCGCAGGTCCAGCTGCACCCCACATCGGGACGGCGAGACATCCCATTCGGCATAGACGGCCTCTCGTGCGTCGCCCTGCCCCTGCAGCGCGGCCCGCATCGAGCGGCTCTGCGCATCTTGCGGCATCTGCGTGCCGGCATAATCGCAGAATGTCGCCGCCAGGTCCAATGTCGACGCCACGTCTTGCATCGTGCTGCCCGGTTCGATTCCCGGTCCGCGCGCGATCATACCGACATTCAGTAGCGAGTCGTAAAGGATTGGCCCTTTCAGATACAGTCCGTGATCACCCATGTAGTCACCATGGTCCGAGGTGTAGATCACGATCGTATCCTCGGCGATCCCCTCATCTGCCAGGGCTGCCAGAACCCGCCCGACATTGTGATCTATCAACGAGATCATGCCATAGTAATTCGCGGTCATGTCCCGAAGCTGTTCATCGGTCTGGTCAGGGATGCGGGTGCCCTGTTTGCGAAACTTCTTGTAAAGCGGATCATCGAGCTGGGGTTCGCCTTCCAGCGAGGCCTTGTGCCACCACGGCCTGCGCTCGAGATCCTTGACCCGATGGGCTGGCAGATCCACCTCGTCCGGGTCGTGCAGGCGGCTCCAGGGTTCGGGGCAGTCAAACGGGTGGTGCGGATCGGGCAACGAAAGCCACAGGCAGAACGGCTGGTTTTCGTCACGCCTGTGCAGCCAGCGCAGCGCCCGATCCGTTGCCCAGGTCGAACTGTGCCATGCGGCAGGCAGGGCCGAACTCCATGTCTGGGCCGCGCCGGTTCCGGGCCGGGTTTCGTCCTTCCACAGATCAAACGCTTCTTGCCCGCCGACCGTATCGAAGAACCATTTCTCGTAGTGCTGGCCGCTGGGAGGCGTGATTGGGGGCCGAAACTTGTGCCAATGCCCCTGTGTGAGCAGCTCGACATGATCAAAGCCCATATACGGCCCATGCCAATCTGCGGGGTAATCCGCCGACCCGGACTTGCATTCGGGGTTCGGACGCGGCGCAAAGGTCTGGGTCGAGGCAAAATGCGCCTTGCCGATCAACGCTGTCGCATAACCGGCGTCGGACAATTGCCTGGCAAAGCTGCGATTGCCGATTTCGGGGCGCAGGTCGATACCGTTATCCTTGACGCCATGGGTCTTGGGCAGTTTTCCCGTCAGGATCGATGCCCGCGCGGGCTGACAGACCGGGGCCGGCGTGATGCAGGTCGGCACATGCATGCCTTGGGCCCGCAGCCGGTCAAGATGCGGTGTCTTGACCTTGCGTCCGGCAAAACCGTAGCAATCGGCACGTTGCTGATCCGAGGTGATGAAAACGATATTCGGGCGCTTGGTCACTTAGCTTGCCTCTTTGATTGAGCTTGTGGTCGCGCGGCGCAGCGAACGGGCGCGAAAGAACATCGCCAAGACGCCCAGCAGCAGGAAGGCCGCAGCAATCGGTCGTTCGAGAAAAATCATCAGCCCGCTGTCGGACAGGCGCAAAGATTGGCGCAGCGCTTCCTCGGCACCGCCCGCCAACACGAAAGAGATGACCAACGCCGCAGGGTTGAAATCGAATTTGCGCATCAACCAGCCAAGGACGCCTGCCGCGATCATCACAGCCACGTCAAACAGGCTGCCATTCGCCGAATAGGCGGATACAAACGCGGTCAGGAAGATCAGCGGATACAGAACCCGGGTCGGTATCTTCAGGATCAGGTGCCCAACACGCGCCGCGCCAAAATAACCGATCAGACCATAGCTCGCGATGCCGAACAAACCCGCGGCGAACAGGCTGTAAACCAATTCGCGCGACGTCAGAAACAGCGTCGGGCCGATTTGGATGCCGTGGATCAGAAAGACCCCGATCAGAATGGCACCAATGGTTGATCCGGGAATACCCAGCGTCAGCAAAGGCGCCATGGATGGCCCTGATACAGCGTTGTTGGCCGCTTCGGGGGCGGCAACACCCTCCAATGCCCCCTTGCCCCATTCCTCCGGGTTGCGTGCCCGACGCTTGCCTTCGCCATAGGCCACAAAGGATGCAATTGCCGATCCCAGACCGGGCAGCATGCCGATAAACGCACCGATAAAGGATGACCGGACAATATGGGGAAAACAGCGCCGGAACTCGGCCCAGCCAAGATGGTTGCGGGCGGCAGCTCCTTGGTCATGCGGTTCGGAAAATGCCTGAACGGCGGCTGGCTTGCTTTCCAGTTGCGTGAACACCTCGCCCAGAACGAAGATCCCGATCATCAACGGCACAAGCGACACGCCCCCCGACAGGTCGAACAACCCCAGAGTCATACGATCCTGCGACGTGATCGGATCCAGCCCCACAGTCGCAAGAACAATGCCCAGGGCGGCGCTGGCCAATCCCTTGGTGACGGATTGACCAATGACCGATCCGATCACGACAAAGGCCGCGAAATAGACGGCAAACAGTTCCGGCGGGCCCATCGTCAAAGCGATCCGAGCGATATAACCCACGAATACGATCAACAGCAGGTCGCCGATGAAATCGCCGATCACGGATGAAATCGTAGCGATCTTCATGGCTTTGCCCGACTTGCCCTGTCGCGACAACGGATAGCCGTCCAACTGCGTCGCCGCACTGGCAGCCGTGCCGGGTGTGTTGAACAGGATCGCCGCAACCGAGCCGCCATAGCGCCCCGACTTGCCGATGACATAAAGGAATGCCAGGGCGCTGAGGGGGTCCATGTAATATGTCACCGGTAGCAGCATCGCAATGGCTGCTGCGGCCGTCAGGCCCGGAATGGCCCCGACCACCATGCCGATCAATGCCGCGGCGACAATCCAGAACAACAGCGCCGGTGACGTGGCCACCGTCGCGATTCCTGCGAAGATATCCATGGGTCAGTATCCCTGAAAGACGTCCAATAGGTCGAACCACGCGCCATATGGCGGGAACACGCCAAGCCCGACAAAGAAGACAAGGTGGTATATCGCGGGGCAAAGCACCGCAGCGGCCAACAAGGCCAGGGGCGATCGGACACCAAACAGCAACAACGCCAATGGCGCGCTTATCGCCGTGCCGATCAGATACCCAAGCATCGTGATCGCAAACAGATAGCCAATGGCCAGAGCGCAAAGCAAAAGCACCGGCATCATGTGGCGCCAACGGGGTAGATCGCTCTCTGCCAGTGGCGTCCGGATCGCGTGCAGCGTCTGGATCACCCCCAACATCAGAATGGCCCCGCCACCCGCGACCGGAAATACCCGCGGCCCGATCCCGCCCTGTTCGGTAATCTCGATCTCCATGGCGATTTTCAGCACCAGAGCGCCGATAATCACCATGGCCAACCCCGACACGAAATCGCGCGTCATCAGGCCTTTGCCGTCATCCGTCATTTCAATGCCTGAATGACCGGGGCGACCGCATCCTGCAATTCGCTCAGCCGCGCCACCGCAGCATGACCATCAAGATAGGCCGGCAGCAAACCCTGCGCCGCCACATCCTTGGCGAATTGCGGGCTGCTGACGGTTTCCTGCAACGCTGTGGTCAAAACCTGCGCAGTTTCGTCGGGCAGATCTTTGGGTCCATGCAGCGTGATCGGCGTGTCAACGAATGAATATTCATAGCCAAACTCGGCCACTGTGGGCACATCGGCCTGCAACGCGTAACGCTGCGGGGCAATCAGCCCAAGCACACGCATTTGCTGTTCGAACCCGACTGCCTGGTGAATTCCGATCACCGCGAAATCGACCTGGGATCCCAGAACTGCGGCCCGCACCTTGCCGCCACCGGCAAAGGGGACATCCACCGCCGACAGCGCATTGGCATCCAACAGGCTTTGTCCGGCAACATGCAGGAATGCGCCCCGCCCCGTATGCGCCCAACGCAAGCTGTCTGGCGCCGCGCGAACCGCGTCAAACAGATCACCCAATGTCTGATAAGGGCTGTCGAAGGGCACGGCCACCGCCGCCTGCAAGCTGCCCGCCTGCCCCAAAGTGGTCAGGTCGTCGAACAGATCAACAGGGATGGATTTGAACATTCCGCCCATGACCAGCGCACCGCCCGTCGTCACCATCAACGTCAGGCCATCGGCCCGCGCACGGGCAAGCTCGGCCGCGCCGTTCACGCCACCCCCGCCCGGCTTGTTGACCACATTGACCGGCACGCCCAGCCGCTCTCGCAACCCCAAGGCCACAGCCCGGCCATATGCATCCGTTCCCCCACCGGTAGGGAAAGGAACGATCAAGGTGACGGGGCGCCTCGGGCGCCATTGCGCCAAGGCAATGCCCGGCATCGCGACCGCGCCCGTCACAGCGGCGGCAGATATGAGAAAGTTCCTGCGTTCCATGCCTCTCCTCCCGAAAAGTCCCGGATACCGCCGAGCGGTACCGGATATGAGGGACGTTATTGCCAGAACTCGACATGTTCGTATATTTCAAAGTAACGATCATATGTTGCATTTTTTGGTACAAAGGCCGGAAGCATGAATATCAAGGGACTGCGTGCCTTCAATCTGGTGATGCAGCTGGGCACGCTGCGCGTCGCCGCCAAGCGTATGAATACCAGCAATTCCGCACTCAGCCGCCAGCTTGCCGTTCTGGAACACGAGCTTGGCCTGCAATTGTTCCATCGCAACAAACAGCGCCTGATCCCAACCCGCGAGGGCGTGGCCTTCTATCGCGAAGCTCAGGTCATGCTGGAAAATCTGGAACGCGTGCCCGAGATCGTCCAGAATGTGCGCGAAGGCACCCATCATCAGATCAAGGTGAACGCCATTCCGCGGCTGGGCACCGTTATCGCGATCCCCGCCACGGCCAGATTCCTGAAGCAACATCCCGAAATGCATGTGGTCGTGCATGCAGATACCCGCCGCGTGATGGAACGTTCGGTCGCGGGCAACCAGTTCGATCTGGGCGTCGGCCCGTTGCCTGCCAGCAATCCGGATTTGCGCACCGAGGTCCTGGGCCGCATCCCGCCCATGGTCGTCATGTCGCCCGATCACCGCCTTGCCAAATTCGACCGGGTGCCACCGGCCGAGCTGCAAGGCGAACAATTCGTGCGCATCACATCAAATCTCTTGATTGGCGAACAGGTCGAAGACTTGTTCGCCGCCTATGATCTGGCCCCGCCCAGTCGGGTGAAGGTGGCCAACACCATGCTGGCCTGCGCCCTGGTCGCCGAAGGCTACGGCATCACGATCGCAGATGCGCTCAGCCCGTTGATTTTCCGCGACGAGGTGCTGTGCCGCCCGCTGGATACCGATGAATGGCTCAGCTTTGGATTGCTGTTCCCCCCCGCGCAAGAACGCAGTGACGCGTTGGACAATCTGGTGACGATCTTTCGAAGCACGGCAGAGGACATGATTGCGCAGCTCAGGGATCGCATCGACTAGACATTGGCAATCGTGACGCCACCCGCCGATGCCGCAATGTCCTGGATGTCATAGCCCAATGCCTTGCGCAGCATGTCAGGCTGGCTTTCGATCAATCCCTGAACACATACGAGAACACCATATAGCGGCGCGGTATCCTCATCCCGTCCGGAGCCTTCCAGAAGATCGCGGATCGCATTCTTGAAATCTTCAAAGCTTTCGACCGGGTACCGATGCGATGCACGGCCTATTTCCGCGCGATCTTCCCAGATGTCCACTTCGGACTGATCGGCCCTCAAATCCGCTTCGTTCCAGTTCAGGCGTCCAATCGCGGCAAACTCCGGCTTGCCGGCACGGCCCGGAACACGAAACACGCCGACGGGAACGAAACATTCGAAATCCAGTGGCGCGACCTTGGTCCGTTCGGGGTTGTTGCCCCATTCCTCACGAAGCTCGCGCAATGCGGCAACTTTGCCCAGTTCCTTGAATGTGCCTGCCTCAAGGCGATCTTCCCAATCCATGGACCCGGTCGTCAACGGGACACGCGCACCGGCGCCATGAAGGTTATGTTCGCCCTGAATGGCAATCAGCAAGACATTGTCCGCGGTGACACCAAGAAGGTTGACGCCGATCTGCGTTGAAATTCGTTCCGAGCTTGCAGACAGCCGTTCGAGATGCAGTTGCTCTCCGGTTCTTTTGAAAGGAACCCGATCGCGTGCCGCGCTGTATTCGCGTTTGCCTTCGGAATGGACTTCGATGATGTCCTGATGGGCCAGATCACCGGAACACCAAGTGGCGAAATAGTTGCTTTCAAAGACCTCTACACGGGTCATTCCGACATGAAAGTTGCTGGCAATTCCGATCTTCCTTTCGTTGACCAAAGGCAGCGGGCTCAGAATTTTGCGCAGCACCGTGCGGCTGGCATATTGCTTGAACGGCTCGCGGTTCTTGCGAATGTCGCGAAGGATATTGGCATATTTCCCCGTGACATCCGTCAGGGGAACGTCCCATTCCGCGTCAAGCATGCAATCCCCATTGAATGCCGGAGAGGTATGGATACTTCCCTGCACCATATGCGTCGGGCGAAATGCCCGCCAACCGTATTCGATGTCCTTGGGGTCGGGGCGGCTGCCCTTGATCTGCTCATCAAGATCGGCTGCTCGTTTCAGCTCGAACCGGCTGCGTATGATCCCGGGCCGAAGCGCGGCCAGTATCTTGATACCCCAAGTCAGGCCAAGAATGGGCAAGGCAAGCCACCCGTGATTCCCCCAATCGGTGGTCTTTGGAAACACAAGCCCCGCCACGGATAACAGGACGCCACCTGCGATGATGAAGATATATGTCGATCTTCGATCCGACAGTCCTAGTTCGAAAAACGCGACATAATCCCTGATCGACCTGAAAGATCTGAACATGCTTGCAACTACTGCCCTTGGGTCCCGTCGACCGCAGGGATGCCCCGTGCCGCGCGGCGGATAGATATTGTTTCCATCTCCGTTTAGGCCAATTTTTCGCCCGCTTTACAAGTACGCACGGAAAGCCGGGCAAACCGACGCCTCCCCCCCCTGACATGCCTGATGCCTCTGCAATGCACATTGCACCGAACATTCTGCATCCACCCCATCACGCAACCCAACTGCCGCCGTGGCAAAACCGAAAATCACGGCTGACGGGGTTCACGACGCTGCTCTCGTGCGGCATCATGATGTCTTGCAAGAATGTTGTCGGGCGGAGGGCTGCATGTTCAGGTGCTTGGGGGCCATATGCGCCGGGTTTGCCGCGCTGTTCCTGTCCAGATACGATGCGCAGGCGCAAGGTTGCGGCTCTGCCGAACGCGCATGCATGGTGAAGGGTGGCAGTTATCATCTGACCCTGCCCGACAACACAAAACCCAAGGGCATCGTCATCTATCTTCATGGCGGCGGCGCCACAGGCAAGAGCCTGATGAATTCCGATCTGGCAACCGAGGCTTTGCGCCGCGCCTATATGTTCGTCGCGCCCAATGGCGAGCATCCGGAAAATCGCTGGACAAAGGACTGGTCCGTGCATGCCGGCAACATGCAATTCGAACGTGACGATATCGCATTCCTGAACGCCGTGCTTGCAGACGCCCGAGATCATGGCCAAATGACTGACGGGCCGGTTCTTCTTGCAGGATTCTCGCGTGGCGGATCAATGGTCTGGAACATGGCGTGCGACAACCCTGATTTCGCCACGACCTATGCGCCGCTTGCCGGGGCATTCTGGAATCCGCTACCGGAACGATGCGAGGGGCCGGTGACCTTGTTTCACACACATGGCTGGACCGACCGAACAGTGCCGCTGGAGGGCCGGTCCTTCTTTGATGGCGCAGTCGTGCAGGGCGACGTCTGGGCGTCGCTGGGGCTGCTGCGCCAGACAAATGGCTGTCATAGTTTGCCAGACAGCAGCAGCTTTGTTGGCGATTTCTGGCTGCGCCACTGGGGCGATTGCGATGCGGGACAGATCGACCTGCTATTACACAAGGGCGGGCATGGTGCACCCGACGGGTGGGCAGCATTGATCATGGACTGGTTCGAGGAAGCTCAACTCCGAAACAACTAAGCCCCGCAACCATGCCACGAAACATTCGGGCTGCCCCGCGTTCTGACCGACACCCTGGCCCGAGCATCCCTGCCGACAGTCACCTGACATCGGCCGCAAGTCTGAGGCCAAACCCGGATCTCAGGTTTTACGTGACATAATATATATACATATATATGTTTATATTCGCCATCTCCGGCAATTTCGGCATTGTTATCTAGGTGGTATCGGTGGGGTCGGCGCATCATTTGCCGTCAGGCCCGCGCTGCGATCACCCCGCCCGAATGAACGCCGGATCCGCTGTCATGAAACCTACACAGGAAACCCATCGCATGGCCTTGTATGCACTTGGAAATACCAAACCCCGAACCGCCGGACCCAACACATTCTGGATCGCCCCTTCGGCGCATGTCATCGGCGACGTCACGTTGGGCCGGGATGTCGGAATTTGGTTCGGCGCCGTCCTGCGCGGTGACCAGGAACCGCTCCGCATCGGCGATGAGAGCAATATTCAAGAACACGCGATGATCCATGCGGATCCCGGCTTTCCGGCAACCATCGGCAACGGGGTCACGATCGGACATGGCGCCATCGTGCATGGCTGCACCATCGGGAATGGCACCTTGGTAGGAATGGGCGCGATCATCCTGAATGGCGCAAGAATCGGCAACAACTGTCTAATCGGCGCAGGTGCACTTGTCACAGAGGGCAAAGAAATTCCGGACGGTTCGGTGGTGATGGGAAGTCCGGCAAAGGTGGTGCGGACCCTGACCCCGGAAGGCATCGCGGCATTGCAAAAGCCAGCCAGGAACTATGTGCGGAACTGGAAGCGTTTTGCTGCTGAACTGATCACGCTTGACTGACTTCGGCCCGCACGGTGCAGCTTCCAATCCGGTGACGGATCCGCCATGCCTGAACAAATCGCGACCCGATCCGGGTCGCGATGTCGTTTCCTGCATCTCAGGCTTGATCGTCAGTTGACGATAGTGGCTTCGGTTGCGGCGCGCAGTTCTTCTTCGGTCACGCCATCGGCGAGTTCGACGATCTTCAGGCCGCCCTCGACCACGTCCAGAACGCCCAGATTGGTGATGATGCGATTGACCAC
>NZ_JAQBIE010000039.1 GCF_028294535.1 Paracoccus onchidii
GCAAAGGGCAGATCGCAGTAAACGGCGCAACCGCATGCCAGATCTTCGCGGAGCTCGCAGGATGATTCTGTCCGAAGATCAGCCTATGCCGAAACTCGGAAAAGTTTGCGACAGAACCGTCTGACGCCAGACCACCCCGGCCTTCCCGTAGAGGAGCAATGGATCATCGTCGGGGCGCGGTTGCAGAACCTGCTGTTGGCCGCTTTGTCACTCGAACTGCATGCCAAGCCGTTGAGCGGCAAACGAATGCGTTCCAGAGTACTCCGGGACGCCTTTCACCTGTCTGCCGACATGCATCTGGCTGCCTTTGTTGTTCTCGGTCGCCACAATGGCCCACGAACTGAGAGGCCTAGGCGCGATGCTTCGGAAATCTTGCAGACATGGTGCCCTGACTAGAAATCAGCTTCGCCTCAGGACAAGCAGTGCGATGAGCGAAGCGACACCGATGCCTGCTGTCGCGTTGCCGTTAATTGGGGTCATCCTCAATTTGAGTGTTTTACTCTCCGGTAAACCCGGGGCGGTTCACGGTTCGCTTTCCCGGTTGACAATGCCGCAATCAGAGAACCGGCCAGCGGCATTGTCAAGCGCCGCAACGAAAAGGCCTGACAGAAGACTGCACACCATCACACGTCAACGAACGTCAGAAACTTCTTGCCAAACGGACGGCAACCACAGAAGGGCTACGCGATACTCCGTATTGAGTTGGAAATTACCTGTGGCCTTCGAACAGCGGGCGGCTTAACATGAGCATCTGACTGGAACAGAACCAGTGCAGGTCCAACCAGATACATGCCGCCCGCGCCGATCAGTTCTTGGTCTTGTATTCGGACAGGTTGTTCGGGGTGACCAGCTCGAAGGGCACGGCCACGCGCTGATCATAATCTTCGTCGCGAATGATCTTGAGTATCGTGTCCAATGCGCCCTGCGCCTGTCCCTTGGCCGATTGATAAACAGTCACATCCAATTCGCCCGCGTCCATAGCCACCAGCGCATCCTGGGTCGCGTCGACCCCGGCGACGATCACCTCGTCCATCGGAATACCAGCCGATTTCAGCGCCTGGACTGCCCCGAGTGCCATTTCATCGTTATTCGCGATGATGGCATCCGGCTTCAGCCCTGTGGTCATCCAGTTTGTCATCAGGTCCAATGCCGGCGTCCGCATCCAGTTCGCGGCCTGCTGGTCAAGAACCGTGATCCCGTTGCAATCCTCGCCCGCCAGAACCTCTTCGGTTGCCTTGGTGCGGCCGCGCTGGCCGGTGGTGCCCAGTTGCCCCATCAGGATGACGGCTTCGCCCTCGCCACCCATCAGCTTGCAGACTTCGCGGGTCTGAAGGCGCCCGGCCTGTTCCTCATCCGATCCGACCCATGCCTGATCGGCGGGAAATTCTGCCATATTGGCCGGCAGCATGTTCACGAAGACCAGCGGCACGTCATATTGCGCGGCCATCTCCGACATGGCCCGGCCTGAATCCGCATCCACCAGCATAGTGATGATGCCATCGACCCCCGATGCCGCGAAACTCTGGATCTGCGACTGCTGGCGCGCGATGTCACCCTGGGCATCTTCCATCTGCACCTCGACACCCAATTCTTCAGCATGGCTAGAGATATTGTGACGCAGCACCGTCAGGAAGTTGTCGTCGAACAGTGACATCGCAACGCCGATCCTTTCGGCATACGCGGCGCCGGCCATCAAGGCACAAATGGCCGAAGCGGTCAGAATCTTCTTCATGTGATTTCCTCCAGTTGGCTTGAAATAACTCGCTTCCGGCTGCGGACATGATTGTTCCGACAGGGGAACGGTCAGGTTCCCTCTGGTTCTGTCTGCCCTGTGAGCTTCCTCACCTGCCGTCCGGATGCGTCCTGCGAACCACCCTTTCCGGGCAATCCGTCTCCCCCAAAAGTACAGTCCGAAGCTGCACCTTCCAGTTCACGGTAGCGGGCGAACCCCCGTTTCGCCACGAATATTGCTGAATATTCTCATCGCCATATACGCTCTATATTATTGATCTAAATCAATGTTATTCGCCTCCGCTCGCGGCCAAAGCGGCAACCAACCGGCGTTGATATGCCGGAACATTCAGTGCTTTGCTTCCCGCCGCCGAGGCGACGGAAATCAATTCTGCTACACGATCAACAATGACAAAAGTGCGAGCCGAGAGCCGTCAGATAGCTGTTCGATGCCCCTGCATATATTCATATTGATGCGAATAGATCTCGATAACATTGCCAAAGGGATCGGTGCAGTAGCACATCAGATAGGGCTGATCAGCCCCACGCTCGGGCCAGATATCGGAGATCTGCTTCCCGCCGGTTGCGACGATCCTGTCGACTAGGCCCCCCACGTCGGGATCCGTCACACAGATGTGGAAAAATCCTCCGCGCCAGAATTCGACTTTGTGATCGGGCTTCTGATAGGCGGGATCAACCGGCTGGAACAGTTCCAGGCCAACGCTGTTTGCGGTGCTCATATGCGCCTGACGCAGATGTCTGAGGTTCTTTCCCAGAACATTAAGGACCTGAGCACCATTTGGACCGTCGTCACGCAGATCAAAGGGGCCTGCAACCAGGGTAAATCCCATGACATTCGAATACCACGCTATCGCGGTTTCTAGTTCGGGAACCACGATACCCACGTGATTTAAAGCTATTGGACAGCTCATATATTATCTCTCCCATATACCGCATATCAATGATCCATTCAGATCGGCCGATACCTCCTAATATTGAGCCGATGGATCACAATATACTTCCCCGTCTTGAAACAGATCGAATTCGGACATGACTTCCGGCCTGCTTGCGAGAGGATGCGTCGATCTCTGGAATAGATACTGCAACCGATTGCATTCCATTTCCAGATCTATTTTGCACAAGTCGTCAAAAACTTGGATCGCGTTCAAGCCCTGCCTGAATCATTCGCGCGGATCATATAGATGAATACCGCGACAGGCAGCCCCACCGACAAGGCTGCGCATCCCGTCCTCGGGACTCCGCGCCCTTCAGGATGGGGGCAAGATCACCGGCCCTGGGAATGAACGACGTCCTGCCAGGTGCCACTTTCCGCCGAACGCAGCGCAGCATCGGTAACCTGCATAACCGCGAGCCCATCCTCGAAGGTCGGCCAAACCGGTTGCTGGGCGTGGATCGCGGTCAGGAAATCCTTGGCCTCGATGATGATCTGATCCTGATAACCCGTGCCATGGCCCGGCCCGAGGCAGAATGGCTTGTAGTCGGGATGCGTCGGCCCGGTCAGAATCTTGGTAAACCCACGATTTTCCTCGGGGCCATCCATCCGATAAAGCCAGATCGCGTTTTGATCCTCTTGATCGAAACGGATCGACCCCTTAGTGCCAAAGATTTCATAGGAATAGCCGTTCTTTCGCCCGGTCGCGACCCGCGATGCAAAGATATGTCCCATGGCGCCGCTGGCAAAGCGACACATCATCTGTACTTGATCGTCATTGGTGACGACCCCCCCGGGGCGATTCTTGTGGACGGTTTCCATTTCGGCAATGACGCGATCAATCGGACCCATCAGCGCCAGTGCCGCGTTGAGAATATGCGGGGCAAGATCGCCGATGCAGCCATTGGCCATGCCGTCAGTGCGCCAATGGATTGGCAAATTCGGCTCCGAGAGGAAGTCCTCGGTCATTTCTGCACGGAACCAGGTCGGATCGCCGATGACGCCGTCCTTTACAAGCTTGCGCACATGCTGCGTCGCAGGCGTGCGCACATAGTTGTAGCCGACCATATTCGTGTGACCCTGTGCGGCGCGGACCATGGCCTCGCTGTCTTCCAGCGATACGCCCATGGGCTTTTCACACATCACCGGCTTGCCAAGGGCAAAGGCGGCCTCGGCAATATCGCGATGATATTTTTGGGGAGTGGCAATGATGATCGCCTCGACACGCTCGTCGGCGACAAGCTGACGCCAGTCCGAGGTCGCGCGGGCAAAGCCAAAGCTCTGGCGATAGCCTTCGGCAGACTCATCGCTTGACGCGCAGATCATTTCCAGACGCGGACGCAAGGGCGTATCAAAGACCGCAGCCACCGAAGCCATGGCGACGGAATGCGCCTTGCCCATATAGCCGCCACCAACGATTCCAATCCCAATCTCTGCCTTGGTCATGTCAGCTCCTCCTCCTCAGAAAGCACTTGCAATCGGTTGCATATTCTGTAGCGGCATATGCCTTACCGCACAAGCGACAATCTGGCGGCATCTGTGAACCTCTGAATTCATGGGATGAACTGCCTTCCCACCAACCCGTTGCTACGGCTTTGTCAGGTTGCAGACGGTCCGATCGCCGAATAGCGAAGGGACTTTGTCAAGTTGCTAGGTCCTGAGGGGATCGTCAAGTTATTGCCCTTTCCGGGTCGGCTGGGTAGCTCCGGGCGATCATCATTCAGATTTTCGCACCGCGCCTGAAAGGCCACCACTTTCCGCGCTCCATCATTTCCTACGCGGTCCGGGTGTATTATCGCTTCTCGCGTGGCCTGCGTGATGTCGAGGATCTGCTGGCCGCGCGTGGCATCGTGGTGAGCTATGAGGCGATCCGGGCATGGGTGGAGAAATTCGGGCCGCAGATCGCGAAACGGGTCCGGGCTGCGCGCCCGCGGCGCGCCGACAAATGGCATCTGGACGAGGTGGTGATCATGATCAACGGCGTGCGACACTGGCTGTGGCGAGCCGTGGACAAAAACGGCGAAGTCCTCGATATCCTCATGCAGACGCGCCGCAATGCGCGGGCGGCGCAGCGTTTCATTTTACGGCTGATCGCCCGCTGGGGGAGCCCCGCGTCATCGTGACGGACAAACTGCGCAGCTACGGCGCGGCCCTGCGGAAGCTCGGGCTGAACGTGGATCACCGGGCGCACAAGGGGCTGAACAATCGTATCGAGGGGTCGCACAGACCCACGCGAAAGCGCGAGAAAATCCAGGGCCGGTTCAAATCGGCAAGACAGGCGCAAAGGTTCCTCTCCGCCCACGATGAAATCGCCAACCTGTTCCACCCTCGCTGCCACAAGATGACCGCCTCCGCATACCGTCAGAACCTCGCCACCGCGTTCGAGCGCTGTAACGACTGCGCGAACAGCATGGCCCCGTGAAAGGCGGTAGCGCACAGCCACCTTCGACACCGGACAACAACTTGGCGATCCCCGCTCAGGTATCCGGTGCAGTAGCGGGCCGGAATGTTCATGCATCGGCACAGGGCGATGGCGAGATGGGGCCGCTCGGGCGACCAGAGATACGGCGGCCCCGGTCCGCCTCCGATGTCGTGGGTCCGCGGGGCGTGGCGTCCTCAAGCGGCGGCAAGGCACGGTCGATATCACGGGGAATCCGTTCCTGCAGAAGCAGTTCGCTGGCATGGACCATCGGTTCATGGTGGAACCTCTGGCGCATCAGGCCGCCGGTCAAGGCGTTGGCGATGGCCACGATGGTCATCCCTTGATGATGGGCCATGTAGCTTTGCACCACGGCAACGCGGCGGCCCGGCAGCACACGGTCGGGGGTGAAGTCGAGTGCTTCATAGAAGCCACAGACCCCAAGCCCACCTATGGCCTCCAGGTCCTCGTAGTTCCGCCGTGCAGCACCGGGATTCAGCATCGCGGCCAGCCCGGTCGCATAGGGCGCGATCACCAGATCCCCGGCAAGCCCGCGCTTGAGCCCAAGTCCCGGCACACCGAAGGTGGAATACTGATAGTTGAAATCCACATCCCGTGCGTTGAAGCCGGATTCCGAAATGCCCCAAGGGATGCCTTGCGCCCGTCCGTAGGCGATCTGTCTCTCGACGACCAGTCGACAGGTGTGACCCAGCTGACCGCCTTCGGGTTCTCGCATCACCAGTCCAGGCATCAGGTATTCGAACATCGAGCCGGCCCAACTTCGACGTCGATCAATGCGATAAGCGGCGCATCCTCCGGCATGTGCTTTCCGGGGGCATCCAGTCCATCGGTCAGGATGGCAAAAGAAACGTCTCCCTGTGCGCCCGAGAGATAATGTACCTCCAGCCCTTCGAGCTGTTCGGTCAGCTCTGCGCCATTTGTCAGCATTGTCGGCACAACCACGAGCGTGCGTAGTGAAGACGGCACGCCGCTCTCAAGTGCCAGTCCCGGAAGTGCCGTGGCAGGTACGGTCCAGGCCACCATGCGATCAACGATAAGTTGAGCGACGGCACTGGTCGGGATGACCCCCGCGAAAAGCCAGAGCGCGAGCACAGTCCACGGCACGGATGGGCCGGAAAGAGCCACCAGACTCCATGCGCTCAGCGCGAGCAGCCCAAGAGTGACACAAAGAATGCTGCCAAGGTATATTGGGAGACCGGGTCGGAACTGCGGGCGATGCCATCCTCTGTATCGATAGCCGATCTGGCGTTCGAACGCCTCCCGGCCCTCGGCGAGGAGATGCCAGCCCGGATCGCTCCACCGCAGGGTTTCCGCCTCGGAAATCCGGTGGCCATCCGCTTCCGGCACAGCTACAGCGGTCGCCAGCACCTGCTCGGCCAAATCCAATTCGCTGTAGTCGCTGTGACGAGCGAGATCCTCGAGGGCATCGCGATACAGGTTGCGGCTGGCGAAATCCATCGCGGAAAATCCAGGATGCTCACGCAGCTTCGCATCGACCAGGCTGACACTTTCAAAGAGCTCTGGCCAGTCCGTTTCTGCGACCGTGCGCAGGCTGGTGATGACGTTTCGAACGGTGACGTTCGAGGCGCCCTGACGCTCCTGTGCATGCCGCACTGCCAGATCGACATTCGACCCCTGCTCGATCAGCCGATCCTCCAGCCAGCCGATGGCCGGTGTCGTGACAGGGTCGCAGTCACGTAGCCGCTTCGCCAACTGCGCGGCAAAGATCTCAGAAAGGGGCTCGGACGCGCCAATATCTGCAGGCATCCCGATCCCGGTCTGGCCGGCCTCCAGGAGCCGATCCGCAAAAGCATCCGCCGAGAGGCGCATCCTGTGACCGAAGGTGATCTGGTCGGCCAGCCAGACCGCGTGAGCGATGATCTCGGGCGGGAAGCGGTGGCGTTTGTAGCTGATCGAGGGCTGGCTCGTGCATTTCGATTACGCTGATGTCGGCACACCGACAACCGACGCCGAGTTTAGGTGACAACACCCGGATGGCTTTAAGAGCAAACTTGGCCTTGAACTCCGCCGAATCGCGTTTCCGATTCGTCATCTGGGAGTGTGCCTTCGTCAGTCGCTACAGCTTAGCAACTCCTCCGAAATCTCGCGACCACCTCATGCTAAGCCTAACGGCTTTGACCTTAACGGCCCGATCAAACGTCGCACGCCCCAGGATCTTCTCGAAAAATACCCGGGTTTGTAAAAAGATCTTGCGCCATCGCTCGATTCGCGGCCATATTCACGAAAAAGCGCGGCAAGACGGCAATTTCCGTGAACACGTCGCAAACACGAGGCGAGTATGGGCAGTAGTTTCGCAGAGGACAACCTGAATGCGGTTATTCGACAGCATTCAGAGCTGATTGCAAATCAGCTGCATGCGCAGCGTGAAAACCTGTTTCCGCCCGACGCACACAAGCAGATGCGTAAATTCACCTCGGGCGAAGCCGCGACGCTACTGGGTGTAAATGACAGCTATCTCCGCAAGCTGCATTTGGAAGGCAAAGGCCCCTCGCCTGCCCTGACCAGCGGCAATCGTCGGCTATATTCAGCAGAAGATATTCAGGAACTGCGTGTTCTGCTTGAAAAAACTGCACGAAATCAAGGAGATTACCTGCCGGGTCGTCGAGAAGGCGACCACATGCAAGTGATCGGCGTGATGAATTTCAAAGGTGGTTCGGCCAAAACCACAACCGCTGCACATCTTTCACAGCGCCTTGCCCTGAAAGGCTATCGCGTGCTGGCAATTGATCTTGACCCGCAGGCCTCCCTGACCGCGTTGCACGGTGTGCAGCCCGAATACGACCTGCCCGACGGCGGCACGATTTACGATGCGATCCGCTATCAGGACCCTGCCCCCATTCACGAGGTCATTCGCAAGACCTATATGCCGAATCTGGATCTGATCCCCGGCAATCTTGAACTTATGGAGTTCGAGCACGAAACTCCACGTGCGCTGGCCCAAGGCAATGCGGGCCTATTCTTTTTCCGCGTGCGGGAAGCGCTGGCCCAGATCGACGATAACTACGATGTCGTGGTAATCGACTGCCCACCGCAACTTGGCTTCCTGACCATGTCGGCTTTGTCTGCGGCAACTGGCGTGTTGGTGACGATCCATCCTGAGATGCTGGATGTCATGTCCATGAGCCAGTTCCTCCGCATGACAGCGGATCTCATGGATGTCATCGCGGAAAGCGGGGCGGATATGTCCCATGACTGGATGCGCTACCTTCTGACACGCTACGAACCTACGGATGCCCCGCAAAACCGCATCGTCGCGTTCCTGCGCACCATGTATGGCGACAAGGTGTTGAACGCCCCCATGTTGAAATCCACCGCGATCTCGGATGCCGGCCTTACCAAGCAGACGCTCTATGAGGTGGAACGCTCGGCTTTTACGCGCACGACCTATGACCGTGCAATCGAAAGCCTGAATGCCGTGAATGACGAAATCGCACAATTGATACAGAAAACCTGGGGGCGCGGATGAGTGAAAGCCGCAAGAAACGTTTGGCCGCACTGGACGGTTTGGCACAGGCCGGGACCGCTGCACCGCCCTCGATGATGGGCAGCAACCGAGCGCTACGTTCGGCACGCAATGCCGTAGACAGTCATCGCATCTGGGAATTGAACCCCGACCAGATTCAAGACGACCGTAAAGCCGACCGGATGGAGCCGGGAGACATCGAAGATCTGCGCCAATCGATTGAATCCATTGGTCAAACGGTGCCAATCCTCGTGCGGCGTGACCCGAATGACAACGATCGCTACCTTCTGGTTTACGGGCGTCGCCGTCTGGAAGCCGTGCGGGCGTCGAATCAGGTCGCGAAAGTTCGCGCCATGATCGCATCAATGGACGATCGCGAAGCGATCAGCGCACAAGCATCTGAAAATACTGCAAGGCGTGACCTCAGCTTCATCGAGCGCGCCCTGTTCGCCCAACAGCTTCTCGAAAGCGGTTACGGCACCCAAACCGAGGTCGCAGAGGTGCTCAACGTCACAAAATCAGCGATTTCAATGTCACTTTCTGTGGCGCGGGCGGTCGACAACCAGCTTGCGCAGGCCATTGGCCCTGCGCATGGCGTCGGGCGCCCCCGTTGGGAGTCGCTGGTCAATGACCTGACCGAAACCGCCGAAAACATGGATGATCTCATTTCGCTCGCATCGCGGGTCCGCCAGGAAACATCGCCTGATGTTGCGGATCCATCGGTTACAGCGTTCGATGCAGTAAGCCGACGTTTACGGAAAAGGCCGAAACCTGACACGGCCAGTGCGCCGCTTAGTCAGAAGATCACGCTAGGGAAAGTAGCGACGGGAAGAATCAACCGTACCAGCGATGGAATCCGCTTGAACATCAAGACAAGTGACAAGGAATTTGCCGATTGGATCGCCCAAGAGGTTTCCGGATCACTGGAAGATCTTCACACCCGATGGAAAAAGCGGGGCTGAAGAAAAGGCCAGCAGAAACAAAAAAGGAGGCACAGGCAAGCCAAAGAAAAAGGCCCCGCAAGACACCAATCTCACGAGACCCTTTGATCGTAGCAAGTCCAAGGTAGTCTTCCGAGTCGTCACCTGCAAGTCCATTTGCGATTTTCAGGGCGGGATTTCTTTGTCTTCGTGACATTTTTCATGACTTATCACGCGATAGCGCCTTTCGGGCGAATGATCGACCCTGCGCAAATGCAGGAAGCACAGGAATTGTGCAAAATGCAGATGCCCGCAGGTGTCGACAAATGGCAATTGCTCCGCGAGCTTTCGGTCGCACGGAAGGAGTTCGGGCTAAGCGATCGTGACCTGACGGTGTTGCAGGCATTGCTCAGCTTCTACCCAAGCGCACAGTTCGACATGCCCGACCGAATGATCATCCATGCCTCGAACGCGACAATCTGTGAACGACTTCACGGCATGCCCTGTTCGACAATGCGCCGTCATCTGGCAAAGCTCGTCGATAGTGGCCTGCTGATCCGCCGTGACAGCCCCAACGGCAAACGGTATGTGCGGCGTACCGCATCTGGCAACAGGGCTTTTGGCATCGATCTGACCCCCCTGCCCCACCTTTTCGAACATATTACCCAAACCGCTGCGCGGATTCGGGCTGAAGCCGCTGAACTAGGCATGCAAAGGGAGACCGCCAGTCTGATGCGCCGGGATTTGATAAACGCCTTGCAAAGCGCACATGACCTGCCAACCGAGCTGGCGTCAGATCTTTCCGAAGTCATCGAGATGTCGGGAAAAGCGTTGCGCCGCAAGCAAAATCTCAAGCAAGTGAACGACCTAAAATCTTTGTTGTCCGAAAGCTTGGATCTAATTGGATTCGTAAATACCCCATCCACTTCAGAACAATTGAGCACCAACCAGCCCCAAAATGAGCAGCACATTCAGAATACAAATAAAGATTACTTTGAATCTAGCGGGCTAAAGAACACGTCTAACGCTCAGATTGCACTTCCCCCACTGGATGATATCTTGTCTTCATGCAAAGAAATGCAAACGATGACGGCTAATCATATCGAGAACTGGGATGACTTTCATACCGCTGCGGAACACCTCTACCCTGCCATGGGCATAGGTAGCCATGTCTGGTTTGAAGCAAAGAAATCCATGGGCCTGTCAATTGCGTCTCTCGCACTCGCAGCCATTCTGGAACGGTTTAACAACATTCGCTCCCCTAGCGCCTATATGAGAACCTTGGCTGCCAAGGCGGCAAAAGGTCAATTTTCCATCGGGCCAATGATCAAAGCGCTTGCGAGACCTTCCTGTCAGACAAGTTCACAGTTGTGAACTTGTAATACGGCGCATCTTAGGCCTCTCATGAACAGGAGCGACACCGAAAAAATAGCAAACAAGTGAACCCGTTAGCCATTATGGCGTCGACCTCTCAGGAAGCAATATCCAGGTGGCAATAATCGAGCTTTCTCAGGCGTTTGGTATGGACATTGGCAACAGGCCTCCATCCGGCAAGAAATTTAGACCGCGAGCTTTGATTTTGCTGGCTGCCAATAAGACTCTGGTTCGACGCATTTCCAGCGTGCCCATTTCATAGGCTTGTTCAGCCTAGCTGGCAACGGTCCAAGGCCTGATTGAGCTACTCCCCATCTCTTGGACAGGATCTGGCGTAATTTAAGCTACTCGTTGCACCTGCTGATCAGGTTGGTTGATGTCAATTTTCTACCAATAGACCAGCGCAGGAGGCTGGCCGCCTAGAGCTGAATGCGGGCGCTGGTGGTTGTAAAAGGTCATCCATTTCTGGATGGCCGCTTTTGTCTCCGATCCGGTTTCCCAAGCATGCAAGTAAACGTATTCGTATTTCAGAGTGCGCCACAGCTGCTCGATGAAAGCGTTGTCGAGGAACCGACCTTTCCCGTCCACCGAGATGCGCACGCCGGATCGGCGGGGCCGTTCGGACCAGGCGAAGGATGTGAACTGGGATCCTTGATCCGTATTCATGGGTGGGCCGAACTTGTGGATGGCCTCGTTCAGCGCCTCGGCACAGAAGTCGGCCTCCAGCGTCTTCGAGATCCGCCAGGACAGAACCTTGCGGATGTGCCAGTCCATGACCGCTACGAGGTAGAGTAACCCGCGCCGCATGGGCAGGGAGGTGATATCCGAGCACCAGACGCGGGTATCGAACGTTCCACCCGCAGCCCTCTCAGCAGGTAGGGATAGGTCTTGTGGCCCTTCGCCGGCCTACTCGTGGTGGGCTTCTGGTAAATCGGCATCAACCCCAACATGAGATACCCAGACCCGACATTCTTTGACGAATGGAAGTCCAGCGATCTTTGGAGGCCTTCTGCCTAACGCTCTTCTCCAGTCTGGCGAGTTCAAGCCGCGAGGCCGAGCGAACGCGTAGCATGCGCTTCGTTGCTGCTTCCAACAGCGTATTGGTTCCACGACAGATCACGACAGGCGGCAAAGCCGAGCGGATCGGCATCTCGAAGCATGGTAGTCGATATTTGTGCAAGCTATTCATCCACGGTGCCAGAAGGGTGCTGCATCTCGTGCGTGACAGGACGTCGCCAATAACGTCCTGAAGGAACGAGCCCATGTGAACGTCGCGGCGGTCGCCATGGCCAACAAGAAGGCACGTATAGCTTGGCTGTTTTTACGAAGGGCGAGAGATTTCGGCCGAATAGCCATGAGCTGCCTGTAGTCTGGCAAACGCCCAACCGGACGAAGGAATCTGCGAGCGAGGAGGAGATGGACCAACGACCGATCGGCGTTCTGTAAGTCTGACGGGGAGTATGGCCCCCGAGAAGATGGCGGTTCACGTCGGCGTGTGAAGTTGGCGCCGTTGTGAGGCACTTCAGAGTACCTGCCCGAGATGGCTGCGCCGGAGGCGATGTTCAGAACCACTCAGAAAACGCCTGGACCTGTTCAAACAAATCGAACCACCATTCAATTCAGTACATATGTTGGGTAGATACGTTACCTTAGGAACCCGAGCTTTTCAGCGCGTTTCAACAGAACTTTGACAGAGGATGGTTGCCAGCGGGTGCGACCGCGCGGGGTACGCTCACGCATAGATTCCAATCGATCGCAAATTGCCTGCATTGTAATCTCGGGGTCGCCGCCTTTGATTGCTGCGACAATCGCCGGCAGGCGATCGTTGGTTTCTCGACGTTCAGCGCGCCCTAGCACCGTCTCGGACAAGAACCCGTCGCGCACATATGCCTTAACAGCGCGGAGCAATCGGCTTTGGGTCCAGCGCCGGTCATGGGGTAGGGGGCTATTGATGATCCGCAGGACGTCTTCCCAGGCCATATCGGGACGAAGTCGGCGCACATGCGGCACCCACTCTTGCGCAGTCTTGCTCAAGCGCTCCATGTAGCCGTCCTGTCGCGCTAGCCGCACCTTGCG
Source organism: Paracoccus onchidii (assembly GCF_028294535.1). Classification (GTDB taxonomy): domain Bacteria; phylum Pseudomonadota; class Alphaproteobacteria; order Rhodobacterales; family Rhodobacteraceae; genus Paracoccus; species Paracoccus onchidii. The sequence continues at coordinate 12,978 of NZ_JAQBIE010000039.1, forward strand.
CAATGCAACGGGATCCTTGGCGCGAAGCCCGGGGTTCCCGCCCACGCGGCCCTTAGAGCGCGCCGAGGCAAGTCCCGCCTTGGTGCGTTCGCGGATCAGAGCGCGTTCAAACTCCGCCGCCGCACCCAAAACCTGTAGAGTGAACTTGCCCTGTGGTGAGGCGGTGTCTATCGGGTCCTGTAGCGAGCGGAAGAATGCCTCCTTACCTTCCAGCTTTTCAATCACCTCAAGCAAGTGCGACAAAGACCGCGCAAGCCGGTCGATCCGCACGACGACCAGCGTGTCGCCCTTGCTAATCCGCTCAAGCACGCGCGCGAGTACCGGCCGGGCACGATTGCCGCCTGAGGCGTGCTCTTCAAAGATCTCGGCGCATCCCGCAGACTGCAGGGCCTCAGACTGGGGCAGGGGGGTCTGATCCTCGGTGGAGACGCGCGCATAGCCAATAAGAGGCATGAAAACAGGCCATTTGCAATTTAAGCTGCTGGTATTAAACGACCGTTTGTAAACGATTGCAAGTGGGTGTTCTCTCGTCGTGGTGAGCACGAAAAGCCTTGTATCTATGGGCTGAAGCTCACGAGAGGCCTCCAGTGGTCGCGAAAAGAAAGGATGCTTGAACACCTCTACAGTAGAGAAACTAGAGAGGTCTCAATTTCTATCGTCAAGCGCGCAAAATAGTTTTATAAAGCGCGCATGAGAAGATTTCTCCATAGATCATGGGACGACGACGGGGTACCTCTTGAAGACCTGGAGGCGTCCGAGGACAAGGATGACGTGGATCTCTGGTTTCTGCCCGGGCCGCTCGAGGACGAGCCGGTTTACCTGCCGCCCGGACCCGCGCCCGAGGCCAGGGAATCTGAAATCGTCGATGCTTGGCGAGGGGCCGAGGCCGCGCAGGCGGCGCAGCTTGCTCGTGTCGCGGCGCGCTTGGGGATCCTTGATGAGCGCCTGCGCCGGGGCCCAGCAGGCTGGCGGCAGCGGCTCGCCCTGATCGAAGCCGCAGACCTGAGCTGGTTGACGCAGGACCGGATCGGCCTCGACCGGCTGTCGCTTTACATGGCGCTGCGGGTCTCGACCGCAACGGATGATGCGCAGGCCTTGTACCGGATCGGCTGGGCCGTGCGCCGACTGTCCGGCGGACCCGCGCTGCTGACGCTTCGGTCAGGAACGGACGACCTGGAGACCTTCCTCGATCGGCGCGACCGGCCAGGGCAGGGAGAGCATTTCGAAGAGCCAAAGGCTTCTTCTCGCGTCGTCGAGATGGCAGAGCGCGAAGCCTTCGAGGACCGGGCCGCCGGATGGCTCGCGATGATGGATCAGGCCGAAAACCTCCACCCCGTGACACGGGCCTGCATGGGCTTCCATCTCTGGCATGTCGCGGAGCTGTCGCCGATCGATGATCCGCTGGAGGCTGCGGTGACAGCGGCGCATGTCGCGATCGGCGATCTCGCTCCGTCAGGAAGCACGCCCGGCGCGATCTTTGCACCGATCGCCATGGGCGGGGGAGGGGGGGTCCGCGCGATCGGGGACCCGCCGGCACGGTTGGCGCGCTGGCTCAACGCGATGGAGAGCGCGACATTCGCAGCCCTGCGCCGGCTCGAGGAGATCGAGGCATGGGCGGCTGCCGCAGAACGAACGATGGCGCCGCTTTCGGGCAAGACGCCGCCGATGCTGCGTGACCTTTTCACAAGCTGGCCTCTGGTCTCAGTGCAAATGGCCGAGAACCTGACAGGCACGCATCGGGCAACGGTTCAGCGCAACATCGACTGGATGGTCGAGCGAGACCTCATCCGGGAGGTGACAGGGCAGGGACGATACCGGATGTGGCGGGCGGCGGTGTGAACATCACGGCAAACCGCCCACTGCGCGCCTGCCAAGTTGAGACAGTAGGCCAGAATTGTTTGCGGCGATGTCGACGCCGCTCCGGTTGACAGGTCGCCCCTCCGGCTTGCGCGAATAGCTTTGGTCTTGATGTGCTAGGGTGCCCCAAAAGCTTCGTTAAGTGGTAGTCATTGCCATTGGCTTTGTCAGGTTGTTTTCGCGCGAGCATACCTATGGGTGACCACCTGATCCCCAGATCTCGCTGACGATCACGGGCTTCCCCAGACAATTTGGCAATACCCTCAAAAGACCTCTTGCTTTCAGATGTTTACCAGACAGCCAAATCATCTGTGGGCCTGCCTATTGCGCAGGGTTCCGATACAGCCCGGATGTTTCGAATGGTCCTCGCAGAAGGGCGCAGCTTGATCGTACAACGCAATGTAATCGAAGACTGTGCTGTCGATCTGCTCAAGCACCATCGGGACTATCAGCTGCTGACATCCATCCCGGGGATCGGGCCGATCAATGCGTTGACCATCCTGGCTGAGGCCGGCGATCTGCGCCGCTTTCAGCATCACCGCCGATTCTTGAAATTCTGCGGCATGGATCTGGCGACCATCCAGTCGGGTACTTCCCGAGGCCAGACCAAGCTGTCCAAATACGGCAACGCCCGATTTCGCCGCACACTATGGATGGCCGGTCAGGTGGCGATCATGCAGCGGACCAACAGCTTCCGCGATAAATTCGAGCGTTATATCTCCAAGGATCGACAAAACACCCATGTCGCGTTGCCGTTAAATGGGGTCATCCTCAATTTGTGTGGCGCAACTATGCTGAATTTGGAGAATTCAGGAGGGATAGTTGTGAGTTCGAAGAATCACTGGTCGCCCGGGATCGATGTTGCCATTCAAAGCGTGGAGCGAAGTGAAAGCGGTGGGTGGCTTGTATTCGGCGTCTTGGCGCCCAACGGCATCTGCCCAGACTGTGGATTCCATTCACGCCGACGTCACGGCTGGCGGCGTCGGCGGCTTCAGGATTATCCCGCGCATGGAAACGGGAGTGGGCAAAACTTGGGGGTCATGCGGCTGCTCTTTGGTAGGCTCCGGTTAGCCGACCGTCGAGAACGGCGGCGCGGACAACGGCCACGCGGTGGGCTCCCTTGGGCGACCATCTCATTCGGCGACGTTTTCCCATGCGGGTGTTGCCGATGTCGTCTACGCAGCCCTCAGCCCGGGATGAAGAGATCGGAAGCCCCGCACGGTGCCGCCGACCATAGTCGGTCAGATTGTCCATGTTGTTCGCAAGGTAGGAATAGAGGTCCCGGCACCGGGCTTGCACTCGCCGAGCCGCTTCAGTCACCACACGGTCATCGGTAGGCAGCCGGGCGCAATCGAACATCAACCATTGCAGACTGGTCGTGGCCGTTAGAACTTTTCCATGCCAAAGGTACCATCGCAGTGTTTCGGCCGGACGTTTGAACAGCACTGGAATGCCGGAGAAGCTCCTGCTCTGCAGCAGGCCCTTTATGGCGTTCTCAACGTGCTGAATGCGCATCGAGATATGCCACCAGTCGAGGATGTGGCGAACCTTTCCACCGATGGTGACGCGCACGAGGTTCGGCAGGGCTGGTTCCCCGTCCGAAATTACTGTGACGGTCGGTTCGTGATCCCAACCGAGTGCCATCAAGTCCTGGCGAAGCTGGCTGGCAGGTGACAGGACCGCCTGCGGAACAAGGCCGAAGCGGCGGCACTTGTCGTGGCTTTCGACCTTCCCGACCACAACATCGAGGTGTCGCTTCTGGTATTCCGGTCGGCATCGGATATGCGCACCGTCCAGGAAAACCGTCAACGCAGACGCCTCTTCGGCGGCCGAAGGAACTACCGGCTCAGTCTGCTCGCTGTCGCAGATTTCCCGGGCTACTTTGCCCAGTCGATTGCGCACCGATGTATTCACCTGCTTCGCGCAAGGCAGAAAGGTTTCCAGGATACGCGCCGCTTCCCGGAAGGAATGGCGCGCCCCAAGTTCAGCTTGAAGGCGTCGCATTTCCGGGGTCGATCGATCAGGAAAAAAGTGCGCGAGAGGCGAAAGCGGTCCACCCAACACAACATCGGATTTTGCATTGCAGGCACAGCGACGAATGCGCGGCACCTTGACTTCGAACCTGCCGAAGAGTGTGTCGAGCACCCGCGACCGATAATCATGTATGGCCCGGACGCCATCGCAGTCGGGACAGATCCTGCTGGCTTCGGAAATCTCCTCGAACTGGTCGAGCAGGATCGCTTTCTGCAATTGCCCCAGGATCATCTTCGCATCTTCGAGCAACAACCCGAACCCCTCAGGCTGCGTGCGTCGAAACGGGCGGGACAAACAGCAGAGATGATGCCTCTTTGTGGTTCCGTTCTCAAAAGTTGTCTCTACAATAATCCGCACGTCCATGGCAGTTCCCCTCTCAATGAACCACCAGCATACACAGACACCCCCAAGTTTTGCCGGTTCTGTCGCAAACTTTTCCGAGTTTCGGCATAGGCTGATCTTCGGACAGAATCATCCTGCGAGCTCCGCGAAGATCTGGCATGCGGTTGCGCCGTTTACTGCGATCTGCCCTTTGC
>NZ_JAQBIE010000040.1 GCF_028294535.1 Paracoccus onchidii
GCTGGAAGGGCGTCCTGCTGCCCTACCGCATCTTCGATCCGGCCCAGCAGCGCGTCACCCATGCCGCGATCAGCGAGAACAAGCGCCACGGCGACGTGCGGGCATTCATCAAGGCGCAGCAGGATGCCAACCCGCCGCAGATCGACGCGGTGGGCAAGCAGCGTAGCCGTTACACCCCGACCGGAAAGCCCAAACCGGGCCGCAAAGACGCGATTCAGCGCCGCGCCGAACGGCGGCTTCGATGGCCCGAGTGGCGATGATCTTTTTCCGTTTCATGCCAATCAGAGCCGGATCGGGAAACTTGTGGTGTGCTTGGTCGGTTGCCGGGCATCACCTTGCTTTTCTTGTTGGTTCCCCCGATGCTGAGGGTTGAATGCAGCGACTCCACAAATGGATTGCCAATGTCTCATCGTTTTGAACTTGTCGGCGTCGCTGCGCTGGCAGCTCTTCTGGTCTCACCGGTCTCTGCTCAAGGTCACGATGGCCCGCCGCCCGGTGACGGCGGTCCGCCGCCGATGTCGGAGGAGGATCAGGCGCTGAGCGAAGCGCTTCAGGCCCGCATGGGTGACACCAGCACACTGATGGAAACCGTGCCGATCCCCAACGGCGCCGCCGACTGCGGCGACACCCCGGGCTACGGGCGGATGCTGTGCTTGATTGATCTGCTGAAGGCCGACGTGTCGGAGGATATCCTCGGACTCCTGCAACTGGACTATTCCCGCGCCGAGGCGGAATACTGGAGCAACCTGCCCGCCGGGGCCTTTCCCAAGCGGCCAGGCGTTCTGCTGGGCGAGTTGAACACCAAACAGCGCGGGCTGGTCAAGGCGATCATGATGGAAGCCACGAGCGGTAAAATCGACGAAGGCTGGGACGAGATGATCCAGACACTCAACGCCGATGACTACATCAACACCGTCAGCACCGACTACAAGGCCGGCTATTCCTCTTTCAACACCAAGTTTGCCTTCCTGGGCACGCCCGGGCCGACCGGCGTATGGGAGCTCTATTATGGCGGGCACCACATGGCCTTTGCTAATACCTATGTCGACGGGCAGTTGGCTGGGGCCACGCCATCCTTCCGGGGCGTCGAACCTTTCCCCTATTTCGAAATGAACGGCCGGGTGAACCAGCCCCTGACGCAGGAACGTGACGCCTTTGCTACGCTGCTCAGCGCACTGTCGGAGGATCAACGCGGAGTTGCCGAACTGGAAGGAACCTACCGCGACATCCTCGCCGGGCCGCAGGCCGATGACGCGATCCCGGACAGCTTCGAGGGCCTGCCGGTCTCCGAATTGGGCGAGGATCAGACCGCCCTGCTTCTGGTCGCGATTGAGACCTATGTCGGTGATATTTCCGACACCGAGACCGCAGCCTACATGGAAAGATACACATCCGAATTGCCCGAGACTTATCTCGGTTATTCCGGCACGCCGCAACTGAGCGCGGAGGATGATTACGTCCGGGTGCATGGGCCGTCGCTCTGGATCGAGTTCTCGCTTCAATCGAACAAGTCCACCGACAAGGTGGGGAACCACCCGCATTCAGTCTGGCGCGATCTGGCGGACGATTACGGCGGACAGAAAGAGTGATCTGGCGGTCCGGCCTGCTCGCGCTTGTGGTATTTATTGGCAGTATCGGGGCTGTTCTGGCACATGCCTTGCCCGGCAGCGTTCTTCTGTTGCGCCAGCAAGGATCCGCATTGCAGTTGACGATCCAATTCCCATTGGACGATCTGATTGTCGCGGCGCCGGAACTCTCTGCGTTGGAGGCGGTGGCGGCAGGCCAACCGTGGCCTCAGGAACTGATCACGGCCTTGGCGCGCTATCTCGAGCGTCATCTCCTCGTGACGGAAGAGGATGCGCCCTTGGACCTGACAATGACCGATGCGCGCATTCAGTCCACTTACCATGGCCATCTGGGTCAATTTTCCTTGGTTGTCAGCCAGTGGCACGTGACGGGCTCCGTGGATCGCTCACCCCGTCTGGTGCTGACCTATGACGCTGTGATGCACGAGGTGCGCAATCATCGTGCCGCGGTTCTATGGGGTGAACAGAACGGAGAATTGCGCCCGATTTCAGAGTTCGGCTACCTCGGCGCAGCCGATGGCGTTCCGCTCAATCCGACCGCGGCCGGTTCGGAGTGAGCGAGATCAAGAACCAGCTCCGTTGTCCATCGTCTTCGGAGTGACATGAGCTCAGGAAAACGCCAGATAGAGACTTGGCATGTTTACATGTTTATGCGGTCCAAAACGGGCCTTGGTGTGAGATGCAGCGAATGTCTGCAAAGTCCCGCACACCGGCCCTTCGCGCATCATCATGACCGCCGCCGGCCCCGTCCCTACGGCCCTTTATGGAGAGAGAGGGCCGGGGCCGGCTCATCACTTCTTCGCGTCGGTAGCGACATTTCTAAATAGCTGGCAACGCGACATTTTAACTTGGTGACAACATTTTTTCTTGTACGGAGGATTATGCATGTGAACCGCTCTGTGTTTTCCGGAGGCTGATTTTGGTTAGTTACGCGGCCATGTCTTCAGTTTCCAGAGCGGCGTAGAGGTTTGCCTCTGCTTCTGCCGGCGGGACGTTCCCGATCGGCTCGAGCAGGCGGCGGTTATTGAACCAATCGACCCATTCAAGGGTGGCATATTCGACGGCCTCGAAACTGCGCCAAGGGCCGCGGCGATGGATGACCTCGGCCTTGAAAAGACCGTTGATCGTCTCGGCCAGCGCATTGTCATAGCTGTCGCCAACGCCGCCAACCGAAGGTTCGATGCCGGCCTCGTCCCGCCACTCGGTGTAGCGAATGAACAGGTATTGGGCGGATTCAACTGGTCGTCGCAACACCCCGTTCGTGGAGGTGTAGATGACAAAAACAGGCAGACGAAAATCCGAACGTTCGACCCGGGACAAATTAAACTCACCGGGAAGGCCGCCAGTTTGGCAACGTGAGAATCTATGCCGGTTCTGGCGGGCGGTTGCAGAGGGGCTATCCAGTGAGGATGCCGCCGTTGAAGCAGGTGTTTCTGCGCCCGTCGGAACGCGATGGTTTCGGAGTTCTGGTGGAATGCCTCCCACACATCTTGCGCCATCGGCGCCCTTACTGAAGAACCGTAGCCTTTCCCTCGCAGAACGTGAGGAAATAGCTTTGGAGTGCGCGAGGGGCACAAGTGTCCGTGCCATCGCCCGGAAGCTTAGGAGATCGCCCAGCACGATCTCCCGAGAGATCAGGCGCAACTCGGCAACCCGTGGCGGAGACTTCGACTATCGTGCGATCAACGCGCAATGGCATGCTGACAGTGCGGCTAAGCGGCCAAAAGCCAGCAAGCTCACGCTCAATCTCACTCAGCGCGACTACGTGCAAGATCGGCTGTCCGCCGGTTTGGGCGAATGGGAGATAGCCCAGTTCATTGAGGATCAAGAAGTCGAGGCGGCAGAGCAGATCGGCGGTGCGACCCTGGCGGTCAGCACCGGCCTCGGCATCGAGCTTGGATTGTGCGCTCGTAGGTCCGTTCGGTGACTCCGGACCTGATCACTTTGCGCACAGCATTCCGCGAGACCCGAAACTCGCGGCAAATCTCCTTGATCTTCTCCTGAAAATACGCCCGCCGGATCTTCGCAATCGTCTCCACGACCAACATTCTACACTGTGCTCGCCGATCATCTCGGGAGCATCATCACCATCAGTGTAAGGGAGGCATTTTTGCATGCTGGTTCACAGCTACGAACCGCATGGCCGGACGTGGGGCTGCCTCGGCAATACGCGAATGGGTCGATCATCAAGATGGCTGCAGCTTCGATGGGCATTGACGGTAGGTTTGCGGCATGACGCAAGAACTTTGTTTCGCATCCTTGAACGTCAGAGGGGATTACAAAGTTGTTCAGCGGTAGACCCGAAGAGCTGACGCTGCGCCGCCTTGCTCAACGCGTGCTGATGACATAGGTCCGCCCGAACGCAACCGGAGAGGCGCATGCCAGATAACAGCAATATCGACCCGAGCCATCTGGAAACGCTGGATCGGGATCTGGGGCGCTTGTCGACCCTTGAACTGGCGACAGGTTATGTCAGCCGCCCCCTGATGGGCTTGGGGTTGGCGTTGATGTTCGTGGTATTTGCAGCCTTGGTGGCCGCCCTGATTTTCGGGCAGGCGGACAACCGGCTTATCGTCGTGGTCGCCGCCGCATTCGGGGCCTATATGGCGTTGAATATTGGGGCAAATGATGTCGCAAACAACATGGGGCCGGCGGTTGGCGCGAACGCCATGTCGATGGGCGTGGCGATTGTCATTGCTGCGACATTCGAAAGCGCGGGGGCCTTGCTGGCTGGCGGTGATGTTGTGTCGACCATTGCCAAGGGGATCATCGCACCTGAAAGCATGGGCACATCCGGCGCCTTCGTTTCGGCAATGATGGCGGCGCTGCTGGCATCCGCGCTGTGGGTCAATGTCGCGACATGGATCGGCGCGCCGGTGTCGACCACCCATTCGGTCGTCGGGGGCGTCATGGGTGCGGGGATCGCGGCTGCGGGATTTGGTGCTGTTGGCTGGGGCCAGGTCAGTGCCATTGCGGCAAGCTGGGTGATCTCGCCAGTATTGGGGGGGCTGGTTGCTGCGGGGTTTCTGTGGTTCATCAAGGCGAACATCATCTATCGCGACGACAAGATCGCGGCGGCCCGCAAATGGGTGCCGGTGCTGGTCGGTTTCATGGCGGGTGCGTTTTCGTCTTATCTGGCATTGAAAGGGTTGAAGAAAATCGTCTCGATCGAGATGGGAAATGCGATCCTGATCGGAATCGTCGTTGCCGTTCTGGTCTGGCTGATCATGATCCCCATCATTCGCAGACAGTCGGCGTCACTGGAAAACAGGAACAAATCGCTGAAGGTTCTGTTCGGAATTCCATTGATCGTTTCTGCCGCCCTTCTCAGTTTTGCCCATGGCGCGAATGATGTTGCCAATGCCGTGGGTCCGCTGGCGGCGATCGTGCAGGCGTCGGCGACCGGTGATTTTACTCATGCCATCGAAATTCCGCTTTGGGTCATGGTGATCGGTGCCCTGGGCATTTCGTTCGGCCTGTTCCTGTTTGGCCCCAAACTGATCCGAATGGTCGGGAACCAGATCACCAAGCTGAACCCGATGCGTGCCTTTTGTGTTGCGCTTTCCGCAGCGGTTACCGTGATCGCGGCAAGCTGGCTGGGTCTGCCGGTCAGCTCGACTCATATCGCGGTGGGCGGCGTGTTTGGGGTCGGGTTCTTTCGTGAATGGGACACCGAACGGCGCATGCGCAAAGCCAAAGAAAAAATGCCCGGCCTGCCCCCGATTGCGCCAGAAGAGCGCCGGCGCAGAAAGCTGGTACGCAGATCCCATTTCATAACCATCGTCGCAGCCTGGGTTGTTACGGTTCCCGCTGCGGCTGCTTTGTCAGCCGCCATCTTTCTGGTGATCGAAGGGGTCGGCGGCTGAGTTGTCGCCCCGAGGCCGCAGCAGTTGATCGTTCTGCTGCTGCGGCCCCCTGTTCGACGTATCTTGTTCAACGCATCTGGACAGACACCAGCTCGATGTCGCCATTGAATTTGAACGGTGGCTGATAATCGTGGGTGACGGGCTGGCCGCTGTCTTCGCCTATGCCAAACGTATCAATTCCGAAACGGGCGGGAACGGTGGCGTCCATGGAGGCATTGCCGATTTCTTCGCCGTTTACGACAAGGCGCAAATTCGCCCCGGCGCCAAGAGCTCCGTCTTCGCCGAGATAGTCGAACTCGACGGCAAGGCTGTGTTCCCCGGCCGGCAGGGCTTTTGACCCGCGCAAGACGGTGTGTTCTTCGAAGTAATTGTAGTCAAAGACTGGCACGCCCTGATCGAGATACAGCACCAGCCCTGCGGCGACCCCGCCAAAGCCGACGATCACACCTTCGGTTTCGATCCCGTCGGTCGTGATATCGGCGGTCATGGTCCAAGACCGGTTCTTCATTGGTGGGGCTGCGGGTTCGGCGATGCGTATTGCCCCGGCGTGATATGTGTAGGTCGTGGCATCTTCCGCCGCGCCCGGTACCGGTGGTTTGGGCATGCCCAAACGGGCCTGGCCACGATCATCCAGTGGCAATACGTCGTAGTTCTGCGCGGCCTCATCAAACAGCTTTTGCAGTTCGGCCAGTTTTTCAGGGTTCTCATCCGCAACATTCCGGGCTTCCGAGAAATCTTCGTTCAGGTTGTATAGCTCCCAGCTGTCCTGATCCCAGTTTCCGGGGGCAAAATCCTGCCGCCATGGGAAGGTGTGCTGTGCATTGGCCTTCCACCCATCTGCGTACATGGATCGGTTTGAAAACACCTCGAAATATTGTTCGTTGCGGCCCGCAAATTCCGGATCCTCGAAGCTGGCCAGGAAACTTGCGCCTTCCAGCGGCTTCTGTGTGACGCCATTTACGCTGGTCGGCATGGGGATATTGGCTGCCTCGAGGATGGTGGGCACGACATCGATCAAATGCAGGAATGCGTCGCGTGGCTCGGGGTCGTAATCGATGCGTGCAGGCCAGGTGATCACCATGGGGTTGCGTGTGCCGCCCAGATGAGAAGCAACCTGCTTGACCCATTGAAATGGTGTATTGCCCGCCCAGGCCCAGCCAACAGGATAGTGGGGTTCGGATTCGGGCCCGCCGAGCACGTCAAGATTTTCAACGATCTCGCTCAGCTCGGTCGGGACGCCGTTCAGCGCCTTGATTTCGTTTAGCGTGCCATCCAGACCTCCTTCGGAGGACGCGCCGTTGTCGCCGACGATATATACGACCATGGTGTTTTCGGCGTCGGGCAGTTCCTTGACCGCATCCAGCAACCTTCCAACCTCGTGATCAGTAAAGGCGAAATAGCCGGCATAGTTCTCGAACAGGGCGGTATAGATTTCGTTCTGTTCATCGCTGAGGCTGTTCCATTCCGGCACCCAGTCGGGCCTGGCGGTCAGTTGGGTATCTGCAGGAATGATGCCCATTTCCTTCTGCCGTGCGAAGACCTGTTCGCGATAGGCTTCCCACCCCATATCGAATGCCCCGTCGAACTGGTCGCGCCATTGCGCGGTGACATGATGGGGGGCATGCATGGCGCCGGGGGCGAAATACATGAAGAACGGCTTTTCAGGGGCGACCGACTTTGAAAACTGCATCCGTGCAATCGCGCGGTCAGTCATGTCGGTCATGAAATGATAACCCTCTTCGGGCGTGGTCGCAGGTTCAACCGGCACGGTGTTCTCGAAGATCACCGGATAGAATTGATGTGTTTCACCGGCATTGAACCCGTAGAAATAATCAAAGCCCATACCGGTAGGCCAGCGATCGAAGGGACCGGCAACGGTGGTTTCCCAGTCGGGGGTGTTGTGGTTCTTGCCAAACCACCAGGTTGTGTAACCGTTGCCTTTCAGGATTTCACCGATGGTGGCCGTTTCGCGCGGCAGCATCGTCGAGTAGCTGGGAAAGCCCGTCGCCCATTCCATCAGAAACCCATTGCCGCTGGAATGGTGGTTGCGTCCTGTCAACAGGGCCGCCCGCGAGGGGCCACAGATCGCAGTCGTGTGAAAACGCGTATAGCGCAGCCCTTCCGCGGCCAGGGCGTCCAGTTCGGGTGTGGGGATCAGCCCCCCAAAGGTCGATGTCTGCCCAAAGCTAACATCATCGAGCAAGATTACGACAACATTCGGCGCGCCATCGGGCGCGGCCACCGGTTCTTGCCAATCCGGTTCCGATTCCTGATATGTGGCCCCGATTTCCCCCTCGAATGGTGCCAGCGAGATCGGCAATGTGCTGCGATCAGGCCATTCCGTTTGCTGCGCGGCCAGTGGTCCTGCCATGCAGAACGCGGTGAAAAGGGAAAGCCTTGTTCGCATGAGGCCTGTCCTTTCAAGATTCCGAAGCTTGCCGAACCAGTATCATCGCCGAATTTTCCAACAGGGCACCCAGGACATGCTTTGCTATGCGGGTGCCGCCAGACATCCGGATACCGCCATAGTGTAGCTGGATGTTTGGTGCGCCAAGAAAAAAGCGGACAGGATCATGTCTTGCGCACGGTTTTCGCCCGATTCAAGGTTGGGGCATCTGTCGCGAACCGTCGATCCGCGCTTGATCTGGAACAATTTTTTCCACGAACGTGACGAATAGGCTATGGACAGCGCCCACAAAAACCGACAGTCATATGACCAGTCTCGCATAGCCAGGCCGGTATGTTTCCGGGCAGCAACTGCATCCCATGAATGCGAATGCGCCAGCAAAATGCCACTCTATCCTATGTCATGCACCGAATTCATTTTCCTTGACGCAGTGCTTTCGGTCGTATGTCGCGATGGAAGTTGGCAGAGATCCTGTGAACCATGATCGTCGGGTGCGCACGATGCCGTTCCAGCGAAGAAGGAATGCCGAATGACCGCACTTACATCCCCTGCCCTTGCGGCGGTTCTTGACCGTGAACACGCTGCGGCCCACGCAGAAGCGGCCACCCGTCGCGCCGAACGTGCCGAGGGCGCAGCCAAGCCACGCGAGCCCGTGGATTTCCGTGTGTCCGAACGGCATCGCACGGCATATCTTGCCGTCGGACCCGATCAGGGGCGCTTTCTTCACGGCGTGGCGATCGCGATAAATGCAAAGGAGATCGTCGAGTTCGGCACATCGCATGGCATTTCGACGATGTATCTTGCGGCAGCGGCACAGCAGACGGGCGGGCGCGTCATCGGCTCGGAATTTCACGCAACCAAGGCCGATCGGGCGATTGCATCCCTGAGCGAGGCCGGGCTGAAGGCCGAGATACGTATCGGTGATGCCATGACGACCTTGGCCGGTGCGGGTCCGGTGATCGACTTGCTGTTTCTGGACGGTGCAAAGGACATGTATCTGCCGATCCTGCGGCTGCTGGAGCCGCGGCTGCGGATCGGATCCGTGGTGATTGCGGATAACATTCCGACCGACTCAGACGTGATGACCCCCTTCCTGGCTGCTGTGCAGGCGGTAAACAGTGGCTACGTGACGTCACGCATAGGCTTTGGCAAAGGCGGCATGAGTTATTCCGTCCGGGTCGCAAACCAGGCCCAGATCTGACTATGCGAGCGTTTCCCGCCCCCGGCGGGCGGATCAGGCTTCGGGCAGGTCGGTGGAAAGCTCTGCGATGGTGCGTGCCAATCCTTGCCGCATATGGTCCTTGAGATGCTCCAGCATGGCCTGAAGATTGTCTCCTTGCGCCAGGCTGACATAGACATCATGGGAATCGCGCAGTGGTCCCTTGCGATCATGTGCCTTCTGATGCAGCGAAAAATAGAAATTCACATGCGGTTGCATCCCTTGCCATGTGCGTCGCAACAGGTTGTGACCGCATAGTTCAAAGCACCAGTTATGCAGGAACAGCTCTTGTTCGATTGCCTGCAAGCTGTCGTCACCGGCTTCAATCGTTTTCTTCAGCGTGGCGTGGCGGCGGCCCAGATCATCCAGTGCTTCGGGGGTGCGGCGGTCCCACAACAGCTCGAAGGCAAAGCTTTCCAGCTTGGTGCGCAGTGAATACAGCTCTTCCAGATCCTGCCGCGAGATGCTGCGAACGAACAGACCCCGGTAAGGGATGCTGACCAATAGCCCCATTTCGGCCAGCTCTCGCACGGCTTCACGCAGCGGCCCCCTGCTGACCTGCAACGCCGAGGCCAATTGCTGCTCGGTCAGTTTCTGACCGGGTGCAAACCCTCCGCTGACAATATGATCGGTCAGGCGTTGCGCAATGCGGCGGCGCACCGTTCCGTCATCCACAGGTTTCAGCATCAGGCTTTCGTTCATGTCATCGCTCCGTCTGCGACTGCTCGTTATCCTGAATGTGCCGCAGCCGAACAGGAAAGGCAAACATTCAGATTATAAGATTGTTGACAATCTTACACTCGAGTCTCTATCGTAAGGATCAGAGGCGCGCCCCGCATGGCCAGCGGCCTCTCAATGATGCGCCGCAGCATTCGCGGCCTGCCCCGACAGGAGGTTCCATGATCTTTTCCAGAAAAATCGCAACAGCCGCGGCACTGGGCCTTGCCGTGACATCTCAAAGCGCCATCGCCCAGGAATTCGTCACCATCGGCACGGCCGGTCAGACCGGTATCTATTATGTCGTTGGTCAATCGGTTTGCCAGTTGGTCAATCGCAATAGCGACGATCACGGTTTTCGTTGCACCGCCCCTGCCACGGGTGGGTCCATCGCAAATCTGAACGGCATTCGTGAAGGCGACTTCAACTTTGGCGTGGTCCAATCCGACTGGCAGTATCACGCCGTGAATGGCGGCAGCGTTTTCGAGGAATTCGGACCGAATGACGGCCTGCGGGCGGTCTTTTCCGCGCATCCCGACGTGGTGACGGTGGTCGCCCGCGCTGATTCCGGGATCCAGACGCTGGACGATCTGCCCGGCAAACGGGTCAATATCGGCAATCCCGGCTCTGGTTCGCGCGCCACCGCCGAGGTGTTGCTGGAAACCAAGGGTATCGACCCGAACAGTTTTTCACTGACTTCGGAACTGAAATCCAACGAACAATCCGCGGCACTTTGCGACAACAAGATCGACGCGATGATGTTTTCTGCCGGGCACCCGGTTGGTAATATCACCGAAGCAACCGTTTCGTGCGATACGGTATTCCTGCAGATCGATGGTCCCCAGATAGATGCCCTTGTGGAAGAAACGCCCTATTACGAAAAGGCGCAGATTCCGGCGGGCATGTACAAGGGGCAGGACGCGGATATCCAAAGCTATGGCCCGCTGGCCACCTTTGTGACCTCGACCGACACCAGCGACGAAGCCGTTTATCAGGTCGTCAAGGCAATCTTCGAAAATTTCGACCGTTTCAAGGCCCTGCACCCCGCTTTTGCGCATTTGCAGGAAGAAGACATGGTTTCCAAGGGCAATATCGCACCGCTTCATGACGGCGCCGTTCGCTATTATCGCGAACGCGGCTGGATGTAACCGCCCAAGACCACGGGGCGACATCTTATGTGGTCGCCCCCTTCGATCAGCCCCAGATTCACAGGTTCCAAAATGAACGCCGACACCCATAGCCATTCAACACATGACGCTTCGGAAGATCTGCGCAACAACGACATCAAGATCTATGTCAACGGCGACATCGTGCATCGCGACGAAGCAAAGGTCTCGGTCTATGATTCCGGCTTCATGCTGGGTGACGGCATGTGGGAAGGGCTGCGCCTGTACAACGGCACTTGGGCGTTTTTCGACGAACATATGGATCGCTTCTTCAATTCCTGCAAAGCCGTATCTCTGGATGTCGGTATGACCAAGGGTGAAATCCTGGATGCGCTGAACCGGACGGCCGCCGCAAACGGCATGACCACCGATGTCCATTGCCGCCTGATGTGCACGCGCGGCAGGAAGGACAAGCCGTTCCAGCATCCCGGCCTCAGCCGTTCCGGCCCGACAATGGTGATGATCCTTGAACATTCCAAACCGGTGGCCAGCCTGCATGATCAGGGAATCCGGCTAGCCACGGTTGCTCAGGTGCGCGGCCTGCCCAACAGCCAGGACCCCAAGCTGAACAGCCATTCCAAGCTGAACTGCATCATTGCCTGCCTTCAGGCCGAAGAGGCTGGTGCCGACGAAGCCCTGATGCTGGATCCGCATGGTTTCGTGAACACCACCAATGCCTGCAACTTCTTCATCGTGCGGCGTGGCGAGGTTTGGACCTCGACTGGCGACTATTGCATGAATGGCGTGACCCGCCAGAAGGTCATAGACCTGTGCCGCGCCAATGACATCCCGGTCCGCGAAAAGAACTATTCACTCTATGAAGCCTATGGTGCGGATGAGGCGTTCCTGACCGGTACATTCGGGGCGCAAACGCCGGTCGCATCCATTGATGGAAAGCAGATCGGCACGGGAGAGCGCCCGATGACCCTGCGTATCCGCCAGCTATACAAAGAGCTGATTAATGTGAACCGGCATGCAAAACAGACCCCGTAGCGGGGTGATCGGCGTCCAAAAATGACCCCCTTGCACTGATGTGGATGATGCCCCCGAGGTCATCGGGGAGCACAGTGTGGGATGTTGGTCGTGGAGACGATAGCGAAGATCCGGCGGGCATATTTTCAGGACAAGAAGTCGATCAAGCAGATTTGCCGCGAGCTGCGGGTATCGCGGAACACGGTGCGCAAGGTGATCCGGTCCGGTGCGACGGAGCTCACCTATGAGCGGACCATTCAGCCGTTGCCGAAGATAGGGCCGTGGAAAGAGATGCTCGACGAGATGCTGGCGGTGAACGCGCGGAAGCCCAAGCGCGAGCGACTGACTCGCATCCGCATTTTCGAGGAACTCCGGGCTCGAGGATATGACGGTGGCTATGATGCGGTCCGGCGATACGCGGCCTCCTGGTCAAAGGAGGAAGAGGTGGCATCTGCGGCCGCCTATGTCCCGCTAACCTTCGATCCAGGCGAGGCCTACCAGTTCGACTGGAGCCACGAGATCGTGGTGATCGACGGCGCGACGACCACGGTGAAGGTGGCACATGTCCGCCTGTGTCACAGCCGGATGCTGTTCGTGCGTGCCTATCCCCGCGAGACGCAGGAGATGGTCTTCGACGCCCATGACAAGGCCTTCGCCTTCTTCGGGGGCACCTGCACGCGGGGCATCTACGACAACATGAAGACCGCGGTCGACACGATCTTCGTCGGCCGCGACCGAGCCTACAACCGCCGGTTCCAGCAGATGTGCAGCCATTACCTCGTCGATCCCGTCGCTTGCACCCCGGCATCCGGCTGGGAGAAGGGACAGGTCGAGAACCAGGTCGGCGTTGTCCGGCGGCGGTTCTTCGTGCCTCGGCCGAAGTTCAAGAGCTACGCCGAACTCAACGCCTGGCTCGAGGATCGCTGTGTTGCCTGGGCCAAAGCCAACCCGCACCAGGAGCTTCGGGATCGAACGATCTGGGAGGTGTTCCAGGACGAGCGCACGAGTCTTGTCCCCTACGTCGGTCCGTTCGACGGCCTCCATGCCGTGCCAGCCTCGGTCTCTAAGACCTGTCTCGTCCGGTTCGACAAGAACCGCTACTCCGTGGACGGCCGGGCCGTTGGCCGACCTGTCGAGATCCGTGCCTATGCCGAGCGGGTCGAGTTCTGGCAGGACGGCAAGATCGTGGGGCGGCACGCCCGAGCCTTCGGGCGCGACAAGGCCATCTACGACCCGTTGCACTATATTCCGGTTCTGGCTCGCAAGCCCGGCGCCCTCCGGAACGGCGCCCCCTTCAAGGACTGGAACCTGCCGCCATCGATCAGGCGCGTGCAGCGCAAGCTTGGAAGGGTCCCGAATGGCGACCGGCAGATGGTCCAAATCCTCAGTATGATCCCGATCGATGGACTGGATGCGGTGGATGCTGCCTGTGCCGAGGCCCTGAGCGAAGGGGTCCCCGCGGCCTCGGTCGTCATCAACATCCTTGCACGGCATCGGGAGCCGCCACCGCCACTGACCATCGATACGCCGGCCGCGTTGCGACTGACCTGCGAGCCCGTCGCCGATTGCAAACGCTACGACAGTCTCAGGAGACCCAACCATGGAAAGATCACAAGTGCTGGACGCGATGAGCCAGCTGAAGCTCTACGGCATGAAGGCCGCCTGACGCATGAGATCATCACCACGGCGGTGAAGCGCCAGCACGAGCCGCAACAGATCGTCGGTAACCTGCTGAATGCCGAGATCAGCGAGAAGCAGGCGCGCTCGATCAAATATCAGATGACGATCGCCAAGTTGCCGCTGGCGAAAGAGGTCGACGAGTTCAGCTTCGAGGAAACGCCGGTCAACGAGACGCTGGTACGCGATCTGGCCGCCGGAGAGTTCCTCGAACAGCAGCGCAATGTCGTCCTCATCGGCGGCACCGGGACTGGTAAATCGCACCTGGCCGTCAGCATCGCCCGGGCCTGCATCCAGCGCGGCAAGCGGGGGCGCTTCTTCAATGTCGTGGACCTGGTAAACAAGCTCGATGCCGAAGCGCGTGCCGACCGACAGGGGCGCACTGCGGATCTCTTGTGCCGCCTCGACTTCCTGATCCTTGACGAGCTCGGCTATCTCCCCTTCGCGCAGACCGGCGGCCAGCTGCTGTTCCATCTCATCAGCCGCCTCTACGAGCGCACCTCGATCATCGTGACAACCAATCTCGACTTCGGCGAATGGCCTTCGGTCTTCGGCGACGCAAAGATGACCACTGCGCTGCTCGACCGCCTGACCCATCACTGCGACATCGTCGAAACCGGCAACGAGAGTTGGCGCTTTAAGACCCGTGAATGACCGAGAACCCGCTGGCCCGATACGGCTGCGCTGTGTGAGGGCTACACCGCATCGGGCCAGCTACCCGGGCGCTCCAAGGGGGGCATTTTTGGATGCCGATAGGGGGTCACGATTGGCTGCCGATTGACATTATTAAGCGCGAAACCACCGGCAGCTGACATATCCAGGGCGACGGCTTCCGGCATCGCTCTGCCTATTCCAAGATTCCCTCGCCGGCCAATCCGTCCAGAATCGGGCATTCAGGGCGCTGGTCCCCGTGGCAGCTGGCCACCAGTTCACTCAGGCTGTCGCGCATGTCCAGTAGCTTGGCCACCTTGTCTTCGATCTGACGGATATGTTCCTGCGCCAGAGCTTTGACATCAGCGCTGGCGCGGCTGCGATCCTCATAGAGTGACAACAGAATGCGGCAATCCTCGATCGAGAATCCCAGCGATCGCGCCCGCGCCAGAAAGACCAGCTTGTGCAGATCCTGCTGACTGAAATCGCGATAGCCATTTGCGCCCCGTGCGGGGCGGATCAATCCGATGTCCTCGTAATAGCGAATGGTCTTGTCTGGCAGCCCGCTGGCCTTCGATACAGCGCCAATATTCATCAGACCTCCTTACCCAGAGGCCTGACATAAACATTCCGGCGATCAAGGGGTCAAGCCGCGCAGTCAGGCGGTTTGCTCAACCACCAGGCCCAGTTCTTCGATCATGGCATCGCGCATCACAAATTTCTGCGGTTTGCCGGATACGGTCATCGGCAATTCCTCACGAAAACGGATGATCGCCGGAATCTTGAAATGAGCGACTTGGTCACGACAGAAATCCCGCAAGCCCTCTTCGGTCGGTGATGTGCCCGGTCGCGCCACAACCCACGCGGCCACGATCTCACCGAATTTCGGATCGGGAATGCCAAAGATCTGAACCTGACTGACATCAGGATGCGTATATAGAAATTCCTCGATCTCACGCGGATAGATGTTTTCGCCGCCGCGCAGGATCATGTCCTTGACGCGTCCGGTAATATTGCAATAGCCCTCGGCATCTATTCGGGCCAAATCGCCGGTATGCATCCATCCTTCCGCGTCAATGGCGGCGTCGGATTGTTCCTGATCGTTCCAGTATTCGCGCATGACGGAATAACCACGTGTCAGCAACTGCCCCTGTTCACCGATATCGGCGGTGGTGCCATCTTCGCGCGCAATCCTGACCTCGAGATGGGGTTGGACCCGCCCGACCGAGGATACCCGCTTTTCCAACGGCGTATCGGTATCGGATTGGAACGAAACCGGGCTGGTTTCGGTCATGCCATAGGCAATGGTCACTTCGGACATGTGCATTTTCGACTGCACCTGTTTCATCACTTCGATCGGGCAAGGGGCGCCAGCCATGATCCCGGTGCGCAGTGACGACAGATCGTGACCGGAAAACTCCGGATGTTCCAGCATCGCCACGAACATTGTCGGCACGCCATACAATGCGCTGCAACGTTCGGCCGCGACACAGGTCAATGTCTTTTCCGCATCGAAACCGGGACCGGGAACGACAATCGTGGCGCCCTTCGTGACACATCCAAGCGTGCCCATCACCATGCCAAAGCAATGATAGAACGGCACCGGGATGCAAATTCGATCCTGTTCGGTCGCCTTCATCGCCGAGGTCACGAAATGCGCGTTATTGACGATGTTGCGATGGGTCAGCGTGGCACCTTTCGGGGCGCCTGTGGTTCCCGAGGTGAATTGGATATTGATCGGGTCATTCGCATCCAATGTGCGGGTGATGGCATCCAGCCTGGCGGGGTCGCCCTGCTGGCCCGATGCTTCGATATCGGTAAAGCTGTGGCACCCTGCATAGGTCGCGTCACCAAAGGTAACGACATGGCGCAGATCGGGCAGTTTTTCGGCTTCCAGCTGTCCAGGCCGGGATTTGGCAAGCTGGGGAAGCAATTGGTTGATCATGCCGATATAATCGGAATGTTTGAAACGCTCGGCCAGAACCAGGGCGCGGCACCCGGTCTTGCGCAAAGCATATTCCAGTTCGTGCAGGCGATAGGCTGGATTGATGTTGACCAGGATGATTCCGACCCGCGCAGTGGCAAATTGCGACAATAGCCATTCGGAACGGTTGGGGGCCCAGATACCAAGCCGGTCGCCATGCCCCAGGCCCATCTGAAGGAAGCCCAGAGCCAGCCGATCCACGCGGGCGGCGAATTCGGCCCAGGTCCAGCGGATGTTTTCGTCACTGAACACGACGGCATCTCTTTCGGGCCAGCGCCGTGCCGTGCGGGCCAAGAGCTGGGGGATCGTATCTTCGATCAGCGGCTCATCCGTGGTCCCCGCGACATGTGCCCGGCCTTCGAGCGGGGCGATTCCCAGGGTGGCGACCGCCCCCTGCTCACCTTTCGGATCAAGTTCCTCGACCATCATTTCCTCCCTATTCCCCGTCACCAAAGCGATCGCCGGTGGTCCTCCCTGGGGATCACCCATTAATTGAACAATGGATCAATTTAATGCAAGCAGTTCCTCTCGCCCGCAAGGTCGCTGATGGTGGTTCCGCCGGCGCCTTGGTTGTCAGTTATGCCGGCGGCGGATCGAGTGCATGATAAAACCGGCCATTTATTCTCCTGTTCCTGTTATGTCTTTTCTTTGTTTATCGAGTTCTTCGCTGTATCTTCGCAATGTGTGTGCTTCGCTCAGTTGTCCGATGACGCGGCGCTCGATGCGGTCGCTGACCACG
>NZ_JAQBIE010000041.1 GCF_028294535.1 Paracoccus onchidii
TCGGTGATCTGCGCGACCGCGTCACGCTTGAACTCGGCGCTGAAATTGCCTTTGCCCATCTCGGCCTCCTTGCCTCAAAATTAGGGAAGAAGGCGTCTACGAATCTAGGGGCTATTCAAGGCGATGCGTAGCATTCGGCTCTCTTACCGATCCAAGAGGTGAAACACTCCTTGCCGAGATAAGTATCCGTAGGGAGTTTGGAATGCCTTATCACGAGGTTACTGAGCCAGTCTGCGTGTGTGCTAACTGCGCTGAATTCGTTGGTGAGGAGGCATTGTCGCAAAGGACGCAACTAGGCGGAATGGCGTTCGATCTGCAAGAAAGAGATTACCTTCTTGAGCATGCAAAGCTGCACGGCGGCGAAGAATTAGAGGAGCTTGTTCAGAGAGCCTTCGACGCCGGATTTTCATTTGCAAGAAATGTGGGGGAATATCAAGCGAAGCGGTCAGTCGAACCGGCTGCGCTTAAGGCACATTCAATTCTCGCGGCTGCCAGCGCTGGTGGTCTGGCAAGGGCTGCGAGCACCAAAGCGCACCGTGAGGCCGTTATCAATGAGATGGCCAGATTGATTGATGAGGGGAAATCCGCTTCGAGTGCGGCCCTTATTGCCGCCAATCGCGGCATAGGAAAAAGCCAAGCTGCAAATCAAAAGGCATGGCAGAGGCACAAACCTGGGACATAGCCCCGCACTGTCCTAATTCTAATAGGGACAATGCCCGCCACTGTCCTATCTGATCGCACCATTATTCCTTCACGTTGCACAGCAAATGAAGGAGTGCCCCCATGCAGCATCATGCTGTTTCGCCCCACACCCGCTACATCCGCCGCCCAGACGTTGAGGCGCTGACCGGCCTCAGCACTTCGACGATCTACAAGCTGATGACCGAAGGACAGTTCCCCCGGCAGATCAAGCTGACCCGCAAGGCCGTCGCCTGGAACGAGGCCGAGATACTCGACTGGCTGGCCTCGCGCCCCACTGTAGCGTGAGGGCAAATATGACTCAGCAGTCAAAGAAAAACCCCGGTGCGCTTGCAGGCGCAACCGAGGCTGAGGAAATCAAAGTATCACCCAAAGCCTACCTATGGCGGAATTCTTTCGCAAGCATGAGTTTAGGCGACAGACTGAACATTCGGCCAGAGGGTTGGTTCCATATTCGTAAGGTCGAAGGCCAGACGGTAATTGATATATACCGGAACGGCAGCTTGGACGAAGTAGTGACCTGTATATCACCTGGTCACGCGAACCGGGTTCGTCAGAAACTGACCGATATGGGCATGGGTGGATTGGCAGAGGGGGAAGCCTCATGGCCAAACCCTTGACGCGACAACAACGATGGCGTCGGGAAAACCCCCGGCGCTACGCGGCACACCTCTATGTCGAGACGCTAAAACGGCTTGGTGTGCTGACCCCGCAACCATGTGAAGTTTGCGGCCATCTTAGAGCCGAGGCGCATCATCCAGACTATAGCCGACCCGGCGAAGTTCAATGGCTTTGCCGCAGGCATCATCGCCAACTGCATGCGCGGGAGGCCAACCGTGGGGCGTGACCGAAAAGGCGAACGAAAACCACGCGGCAAGATCGCCATAATGCATCTAACGCTAATGCAGTCGCCCGCCTGGGTCACGTTGTCATGCCAAGCCAAGGCCCTGTATCCGCTCTTGCTGATGGAGTGGAAAGGGCCGAAAGCAAACAACAACGGCCAAATCCAGTTGAGCGTGCGGCAAGCGGCTGAGAAGCTAAGTATCGGGATCAATACCGCAGCCCGCGCATTCCATGAACTCCAAGCTCACGGCTTTCTGGTGGTGCAGCAAGCCGCTGTGCTGGGTGTCAAAGGTCAAGCAACAGCGCCGGAATTCGAGATCACAGAGATCGCGATGCCCGGCAGGCAGGAAGGCCGAAAGCTGTTCAAGGACTGGAAGCCCGGTGCCGATTATCCGGTGCAGAAGGCTGCTGTTCACAACCCATCAGGTGCCACCAAAAAACAAAACCCTGTCATCAGATTAGTGACGGCCCGTCACCATAGGAGTGACGTCTAAATGGTCAACGTCACCAATGCAGTGACAGGGCGTCACCGGAGCAGTGACGAAACCCCTGTTCTGGCACCCCCTGCCTGTCACCAGAGCAGTGACACCCTTATACCTACCATCCCCCCTAGGCGCTGTGGGCGAAGACCAAGCGACCAGCGGGGGAGCCTGACCGCTATGGAGGCATCGACATGAACGACACGACGAAGCCAATCACCGTTGACAGCCTGATCACCGCCATGAGCCTGCTCAACTCGACCCGCTGCTTAATGACGGTCACCGATTGGCAGAACCCCGCACACGTCGCTGCCGCGCAGGAAGGCGTAGATGGGACCATCGAACTGGTGATGCTGATGCTGGAACAGGTGGCCGACGACCTGGGATGCCGAGTTGAGGCGAATGCGCGCATCAAGGCAGGCACGGATCGCACATGGTCGATCATCGCGGATCATCAGAAGGGCGGCAGGGCATGACCCGGGGGGTGGGTCTGAACTTTGGCCCTGGCTTGGGGACCGGCGCGGGGGGCAACGCGCAAGATATGTCAGAATTGGAGTTTTCAAACATGAGCAGTTTCGACATGAAGGCAACCAGCATGCCGCCTCTGGATCGCTGGCGTCTGGACGAGGTGCTTGAACCTGACCGTCACCTTTGGGGCCTGCCGGAAATCGCTTGTGTCGCTGGCGTCAGCGTTGACACAGTGCGGCGTTGGCATCGCGACACCGATGCACCTATCAGCAAGCCTGGTGGCCGGTATTATTCGACGCGGCGCGCGATCAAGAACTGGCTAAAGTCCAGCTAAACCAATGCTTTGCTAGGTTCTGCAATCTGATGTTGCGCGCGTTTCAACAGTATGTTGGGTCACATGAGATTGTGGCCCTTCACCCGAAAGGCGGAAACGCCTGAACAGAAATCGCTTGCTTCGCCCGATGCGGCGATGGAGGCGCTATTTGGCGTTTCGCCAAGCAGCCACGGCATCCCGGTAAGCCAGCTTCAAGCGTTGAAAGTGCCGGTTGTCGCAAACGCGATCCAGCTTATCAGCGAGGCGGTTGCATCGCTTGATGTTCATGTGAAGCGGATCGACGGCGATGCAGAGATTGACGTTCCCGATCATCCCGTTCTGGATCTGCTGCGCAACGAGGCCAACGAATGGACAACCGGCTTCGAACTGATCCGCCAATTGGTCGCGGATGCACTTATCTCGGATGCTGGCGGCCTGGCATGGGTCAATCGCATCAACGGCGAGGCCCGCGAGATTATCCGCTACCGGCAAAACGTGCTGGCCTTCGATGTCGATATGGAGACCGGAGAGCGGAAATACCTGATTGCCAATCGAGCGGTTCCGGCGCGCGACGTGATCCACCTTCTGCCGCCGCTGGGCCGTTCACCGATGACGCTGGCACTGGATGCAATCGGCATCGCCATCGCTCTGGATAGGCACGCGGGGCGTTTGTTCACACGCGGCGCAAAACCATCTGGCGCGCTGAAATTCCCGAAGGGCATTGGCGAGGAAGCCGTGAAGAAGATCCGCGCTGCCTGGCGGTCGACCCACGAGGCCGAGGACTCAGGCGGTCAGACGGTGATCCTCTATGACGGCACCGAGTTCGAGCCGTTCACCTTCACCAGCACTGACGCGCAATTTCTTGAAAACCGGCGGTTCCAGATCGAGGAAATCGCACGGGCGTTCAATATTCCCGCACCGATGGTTGGCGACCTGTCCCGCGCGACGTGGAGCAACAGCGAACAGAAAGGCCGCGAGTTCCTGTCCTACACGCTGGAACCGTGGCTTCGCGGGCTTGAGGGCGCTTTCAGGCGGGCGCTGCTGAACGATGCCGAGCGTCAAACCCATATCGTCCGCTTCGACCGCGACGATCTGACAAGGGCCGACCTTTCGACCCGCGCGACCGTGATCAACAGCCTGATCGCCAGTCAGACCATCAACCCCAATGAGGGCCGCGCGTGGATTGGCCTGCCGCCACGCGATGGCGGTGACGAGTTCCGCAATCCGAACATCGAAACCGGCGGGGCAAACCCAGAAACAGAAACCGGGAACACCGATGCAACTGAATGACATTCTGGCAGAGGCACAGGACCATGATCGAGGCCGAGATTTCGACCTTCTGGACCCTGTGACCGGCAAGGCGACCGGCATAACGCTTCGGATCGCTGGACCCGACAGCGCCACGCAGGCGCGCGCCCGTCTGCAGATGATGGACGATCTGGCGGACATGGCCGATGGCGAAGGCCGTGTGAGTGCCACCAACCGCGAAAAGGCCCGTGTGAACAGTCTGGCGCGCTGCGTGCTGGGCTGGGACGTGAAAGAGGATGGTGAACCTGTCCCGTTCACCCACGCCAATGTGGTGCGCCTTCTGAGAGCCGCGACATGGGTGCAAGCGCAGATCGACAGCTTTGCCTCTGATCGCGTGGCATTCCGAGGGGGCATCTGATGGATCGTATCGAATTCAAAGCGCAGATCACTGTTGCCGATACAGGCGAACTGACCGGGGTTGCGTGGCCCTTCGGCACACCTGACCGCGTGGGCGACGTGATCGAGCGCGGGGCATTCGCGAAGTCACTGCCCCCCCTGCCGATGCTGGCAGGACACGACCAGACCCAGACCGTGGGCGTCTGGGAAGAAATCACCGAAACCGATGAAGGCTTGACCGTTAAGGGCCGTCTTCTGGTGGAGGATGTGCAGCGCGCGGCTGAGGTTCGTTCGCTGATCCGGGCGGGTGCGCTTCGCGGCCTGTCCATTGGTTTTGCATCGCGCAAAGCCCTGCCGCGCAAGGGCGGCGGTCGCACGATCAGCGACCTTGAACTTCTGGAAATCAGCGTGGTCGCGGTGCCTGCCCACCCCGGCGCACGGATCACGTCAGCAAAGGGAAATGCGATGACGGAACTAACCGAACATAACCAACAGCCGGACTTTGCGGCTCTGGAAGCCAAGATGACGGAACTGGAACAGAAGGCCGACAACTCGGACCTGATGGCACGGCTGGACAAGCTGGAAGCCAAGGCGAACCGGCCACAGGGCGAAACCAGGGCCGACGATGGCGCCACGGAGCAGAAAGCCGCCTTTGTCGAGTATCTGCGCACCGGCAAGGTTGCTGAAAAGGCCCTGACCACGGCCAGCGACACGGCCAACCATGTTCTTGCGCCCGAACAGATCGAGGCCGATTTTATCCGCAACCTGGTGGAATTTTCGCCCATCCGGCAAATTGCCGATGTGCGTTCGACTTCTGCGGCAACCCTGATCCTGCCCCAACGCACGGGCGTCACCAATGCCGCATGGGTTGGCGAAACCACGACGCGCACCGGCAGCGAACCGACCTTCGATCAGGCCGAACTGGCGGTCAAGGAGCTGGCTACCTTCGTGGATATTTCGATGCAGCTGGCCGAAGACAGCGCCAACGTGCTGACGGAAGTGAACATGGCGCTGGCCGAAGACTTCGGACAGAAGGAAAGCGCCGCGTTCGTCAACGGCGCATTGGCGCTTGAACCTTCGGGCTTCATGGCAAACGCCGACATCGTTGCGACCGATAACGGCAGCACGACTGCAATCGACCCAGACGCGCTGATCGGGCTGATGTATGCCCTGCCCGCGACCTATCGCAACGCAGGCACCTGGGTCATGAACGGCGGCACACTGGCTGCAATTCGCACCCTGAAAGACGGTCACGGCAACTATCTGTGGCAGCCCAGCTACCAGGCAGGACAGCCCGAAACGATCCTTGGCCGTCCCGTTGTCGAGGCCGTGGACATGCCTGACATTGCCGAAGATGCCGAGCCGGTGATTTTCGGTGACTTCAAGCGCGGCTATCGGATCTATGACCGCCTGTCTCTGGCCGTGCTGGCCGATCCCTACACGGTGCGTGTCAACGGTCTGATGCGCTACCACGCGCGCCGCCGTGTCGGTGCCGGTGTGGTTCGACCGACCGCGCTGCGCAAGCTGGCAATGTCTGTCTGATGCCGGTGCGTGCGCCTCGCCTCTGCTCTTGTGGCAACCGGGTGCCTTCGGGTGGCCGTTGCCCTTGCGAGGTGAAGCGCACATCAGAGCGCAAGGCACGCTTTGACAAGACCAGGCCGAACAGTAGCCGGCGCGGCTATACGGGCGCGTGGGAAAAGGCCCGCAAGGCTTTCCTGCTCAGGCATCGCCGCTGTGCGTTCTGCGGCGACCATGCCGATCTGGTGGATCACAAAATACCGCATAGGGGCGACCAGTCTTTGTTCTGGGATCGGGACAACTGGCAACCCCTTTGCACCCCCTGTCACTCCGGCGCGAAACAACGACAGGAGCGCCGCCAACCTCATGAGGTTAAACAATGACGATTTATGCGACAAACGGCGCGAAGCTGTATATCGGCGGGGCGCTGGCTTCACAGGCAACAGACTTCGTTGCAACGGATTTCGATGGCGAAACCTGGGTGGAAATTGGCGAGATCGAAGCCCTTGGAACAGTGGGCGACACCTCAGCCGAGATCACCTTTGACAGCATCTCTGCCAACCGCACACGCCGCCTGAAAGGCACGCGCAATGCGGGCGCGATGGAGGTGGTCTGCGGCATCGATTACGAAGACCCCGGCCAGATCGCCCTGATCGCGGCGGAAAAGACCATTCACGACTATGCCTTCCGCATCGTGATGAATGACGCCCCATCGGGCGGCACGCCATCAGAACGCCTGTTCATTGCGAAGGTCGGATCTGCCGCCGAGGCGCTGGAAACCGCCAATAACGTGATGAAGCTGAACGCCACGCTCTGGGTCAATTCCAACGTGGTCCACGTGGACGCCGCCTGATGCTTTACCCGACTTCCGGCAGCAGGTTGTTCATTGCGGACGCCCCGACCGGAAGGGACGGGGCAATTCCTGCATCTGGCTGGGTGGAGATCGGGGAAACCGAGGCACTTGGCCTTCTGGGCATCGAATGGCTGACGGATGAAGCCGAGATCGCAGAGGACATCGACCCGACTGCGGCACTGGTGAACTGGACAGCCAAACGCGCACGGCGGGCCAAGCCCATGCAGGTTGTCATGGGCAACGACCCAACAGACCCCGGCCAGATCATTCTGACACAGGCGGCACAGTCGATGGACCATTACCCGTTCCGCATCGACTTCCCCAATGGCGGGCCAAGCCGTCAATGGCTGGCACAGGTTGTGTCACTGGCCGACGCCTTCGACGCCGCCAATGGCGTGGTGCGATTGCAGGCAGAACTTTTGCCCAGCACCAGCACGGGCATTCAGCGCAGCGAGGACACATGATTGTCAATTTTTCCGACCTATGCGCACAGGCAGGCGTGACTGGTGACGCCCCCAAGGACGATCTGATGTCGCTGCAATCCAAGGGGGATGCCGCCCAGAACCACATTGAGCGAATGCTTGGCTATCGCATCGAGGCAGAGTTTGGCGGCGAAGATCAGGAACCGATACCCGAGGCGCTGAAAGAAGCCGTCCTGCAACTGGCCTGCTGGTGGTTTGAACATCGCGAGGCCGTCAGCGACCGCGACAAGCGTTTGCCCTATGGGGTGGACGAACTTGTTGCGGCCTATCGCGACTGGACGTTCTGATGTCGGATGATGGCGGTCTGATCAGCTTTCAGCGTCGGATGCAGGCAATCCCGAAGCAGGCACGCGATGCGATCAAGCCAGCCTTGATGAAATCGGCCTATGAGGTCGCTGACATCATGGAAGGCATGGCCCCCGAGGATACCGGCGATCTGATCAACAGCATTGCCGTTACCGGCCCCGGACAGGCGACCCCACCCTATTCACAGCCGGGCGGTTCAATGGTGGTTCCCGAGAACGCAGCGGCGATCACAGTCGGCAGCACAGACGTGCGCTATGCGCATCTGCAGGAATACGGGACCAGCAAGACCCCGGCAAAGCCGTTCTTTTGGCCCGCCGTGCGCATGGGCCGTAGCGATGCAATGAAGCGGATCAAGCGCGCCATCGGCAAGGCGATCAGGGAGGCAAAATGAGCGTTGATCTGGAAAGCCAGAAAGCCCTGCGTGCGCGTTTCACGACCACGGCGGCAATCACGTCGCTGGTGCCAGCATCCAGTATCCTGGACACCAACCAGCGCCCTGCCCCGGTGCCTTCCATCATCATGGGCGAAAGCCAGGTGGTTGACGAGGGAACCAGCCTGAAACGGCAACACAGCCGCGTCTATCACACCCTGCATGTCTGGACCCGCGAAGCGTCACTGGAAGGCGTCAAGGCGATCTGCAGCGAGATCCGGCGCGCTGTGCAATTCGGCCCCCGCCTGGTGATGGCCGACCCTTACCATTGTGCCGATCTGCGTGTGTCGCAGGTCCGCACCCTGCGCGACCCTGACGGCGAACATTCACACGGCATCGTCACGGTCGAAGCCCTTATTTCGGAGGCGCTGACATGAAGGCAGGCAGGCTGACAGAAGAAGTCAGGATCGAGCGGGCAAGCAACACGCTCAATGAATACGGAACGCCGATCACGACTTGGGTGACACTCTGCACCCTGCGCGCGGAACGGGTGGAGCAATCCACGACCGAATATATCCGAAACTACGGTGCCAGCGATGAAGATGTGGTGGTTCTTCGCGCCCGCTTCTTTGAGGGCATCACCAATGCCGACCGCCTGATCTGGCACGGCCAATCCTACAACATAAACCAGACTGTGCCGATTGGACGCCGCCAAGGCGTGGAACTGCGCTGCGTGAGGATGGACCCATGAAGGGAACAAAGCCCGAGTTGCGACAGGATGCAGATGCCCTGACTGATCTGGCCGCGCCGAAATGGCTGGCCAAAGATGCCCGGACGGAATGGAACCGCGTTATGCCGATCCTTGCCGACCGGCGCATTCTGACCGATGCCGATCTTGGCGGACTTGAGAACTACTGTATTTGCATTGGTCGCGTTCGCGAGACGGAAAAGCTGATCCAGTCCGAAACCGAGGCGGAAATGCAGCTAAAGCTGATCCGCGTGCAGGATAAGGCGATGGCATCAGCGCGCCAGCTTGCGGCTGAACTTGGCCTGACGCCGGTAAGCCGTTCGCGCCCGGTGATCCGCGAAGAAGACGATCAGGACAACACCCCTAACCCTCTGGGGCTGACTTGATGGCCGGGACATTCCCTGAATGGATCTATGACGGTTCGGACATTCCCGATCCGTTCGGCCACGGGGAACGTGCCGTCACCTTTTTGCGCGCGCTGCGGCATCCCAAATCCATTTTGCCCAATCGCGCTTTCCAACTCGACCCCTGGCAGGAACGCATCGTGAGGCGCATTTACGGGCCGCGCCACGAAGACGGCACGCGCATCGTCAATACCGTTGCCCTGCTGCTGCCACGCGGCAACCGCAAGACCTCGCTATCGGCGGCACTGGCGCTACTGCACACCATCGGCCCCGAGCGCATGCCCGGCGGTGAAGCAATCTTTGCGGCGGCGGATCGCAAGCAGGCCGGTATCGGATTCAGGGAAGCAGCTGGGATCATCCGCGAAGACAAGCGGCTGGTTTCGGCAGTCGGGATCTATGACGCACATAACGCGCCGAAAAAACTGATCTACCGCAAGGAAGCGTCCTATCTCGAAGTCATTTCCGGCGATGGCGGGCCACAGCATGGCCGAACGCCTGGCTTCGTGCTGGCTGACGAAATCCATATCTGGAAGGGCCGCGACCTTTGGGAAGCCCTGACCACGGGCTTGGAAAAGATCGATGACAGTCTGCTGGTGGTCGCCTCTACAGCAGGGCGTGGACAGGAAACGCTGGCGTGGGATTTTTTCGAGGATGCCCGCAACGTGGCGCGCGGCAAGGTCGATGATCCATCAATCCTGCCGATCCTGTTCGAAGCCGACCGGCGCGAAGATTGGGAAGACGAAGACCTTTGGCATCGGGTGAACCCCGGCCTGCAACACGGCTACCCGAGCCTTGCCGGGTTTCGCCGCCACGCCAAACGGTCACAGCGCAGTGTCGGGGATCGGCAATCCTTCAAGCAGCTCAAGCTGAATATATGGCTGGATGCCTCAACCGACCCGTTCGTGGACATGGACATTTATGACGCGGGCGCAAAGGACTATGACCTTGACGCGTTGCGCGAAGCGCCTTGCTGGCTGGGCGTTGACCTGTCTTCGACCGTTGACCTTTCGGTCATTGTGGCCTGCTGGCGACTGGCTGATGGCTACTTCGTCAAGCCGTGGTTTTTCTGCCCGCAAGAGACCGTGGACGGCAAGGCCGAGGGCGACACCATGCTGGACGATGAAGGCGGCGTGAGCGCCCGCGAGGATCGATCTGGCGCGCCCTATCAGGCATGGCAGGAAGAAGGGCTGATCACCGCCACAGCCGGTTCGGTGATCGACTATCAGGAAATAGAAACGAAGCTGATTGACCTCTGCGAAGACCTGAATGTTCAGGAAATCGCGTTCGATCCGCACATGGCCCGGCAGGTGCAACCGAAGATCCTGGAGGCAGGACTGCCCGCGGTGGATTTCAGGCAGGTGCCGTCCCTGATGATGCCTGCGGTTCTGGAACTGGAAAGGGCGCTTCTGGGCGGTGAGTTCTTTCACGGCGGGCATCCCGTCCTGCGACACTGCTTTGCCAATGTCGTCGTGAAGCGCAACGACCACGGGCATGTGGTCAAGTTCACCAAACCGAAGAAGTGGCTATCGATCGATGGCGCTGTTGCCTCTGCGATGGCGGTGGCGAGGGCGGCGGCTGGCGATGGTCTGACGACAAGCCAGACATGGTTCAACGATGATATGTGGGTGGCATAAATGAGTGCAGAAGAACGCCTTGTGGTGATGCTGGAAGCCCGCATTACCGAATTTGAAAAGCGGATGCAGAAGGCCGAACAGCGCGGCACCAGGACCTATCAGAACCTGCGGCGCAATTCCCGCTCTGCAACACGAAACATGGAAGCCGACATGATTCGGTCAAGCACCGCGATCAATCGGGCGTTGGCCGCGACGGCGGCACGCATTGGCGCATTCGGGGCGGCGTTTGCCAGCTTGCGCGGGGTGCAGGGCTATAACCGACTTGCCGACGCTGCAACGGCAATGGCCAACAGCCTGCGCGTTGCCGGGCTTGAAGGGGCGGAACTGTCCCGCGTCTATGAACGGTTGTTCGGATCGGCACAGCGGAATTCGACCCCGATCAATTCGCTGGTGGACCTCTACAGCAAGATGGCCCTGGCGCAGAACGAACTTGGCGCTTCAACCGAAGACCTGCTGACCTTCACCGACAATATCGCTGTGGCCCTGAAAGTCGCAGGGACCGACGCCACAACGGCAAGCGGATCGCTCTTGCAGCTTTCGCAGGCACTTGGCGGGGGCATCGTCCGGGCCGAGGAATTCAACAGCATTCTGGAAGGCACACCGACCATTGCGCAGGCGGTCGCGCGCGGTCTGAAAGAGGCAGGCGGATCTGTTGCCGAGCTGCGCAAGCTGGTGGTCAACGGCGAGGTTTCCAGTCAGGCATTCTTCCGCGCCTTCGAGGCCGGTTCAGCCGAACTGCAACGGCAGGCGGCGACTTCGCAAACCACGGTCGGGCAGGCAATGACACGGATCGGCAACAGCCTTGTCACTGTGGTCGGAGAGTTCGACCAGGCGTCAGGGGCAAGCGCCGGTCTGGCGGGAATGATCAGCGACCTGGCATCGGGGATCGACAGGTTCGACGCCGCTGGCTTCGTGGCTGAAATCAGGGATATTGCAGAGGCGTTCAGCGAGGCCGAGGATGCCGTTTCAGGCTGGCTGCGGAGAATGGCAGATGCCCAGACGTTCAGAGGATTGAACGAGCTTCTGGGAGTCACCGAGGGCGGCGAGATCATCAACCCGGATGTTCGCGAAGCAGAACAGAAGATCGACCTGCTAGAAGGCGAGATCGGCGACCTGCAAGCGCAGATCGCAAACAACACAGAACTTGGCTTCGACAACACCGAGGCCATAGCGCGACTGCGTGAGGTTCGGGCGGAACTTGCAGCAGTCAGAGCCGAAGCAGCTAACCTGCCCCGCCACGTCGCTGGCCTGAAACCCGATGGCAGCGTGACCTATAACATGGCCGACACCGGCACCGGCATAACGGCCTATGACGCACCGCCCAAGCCTTCCACGCCGGTCAGCACACAGGACTACCCGGCAGGCGGCACTGGCGGCGGCACGGCCCCGTCCGGCAGGTCTGGTGGTGGGCGTTCGGGCGGCGGTGGTAGCGCAAAGTCCGACGACTATGCCCGCGAGGTTCAGGCGATCCAGGAGCGCACCCAAGCCTTGCAGATCGAAGCTGCGCAGCTTGTTCTGGTGGCAAGCGGCGAACAGGACCTGGGCGATGCAATGGATTACGCCCGCAAGAAGGCCGAACTTCTGCACGCAGCCCAGCAGGCGGGAAAACAGATCACCCCGGAACTAGAGGCCGAAATAAACGGGCTGGCAGGTGCCTATGTGCAGGCCGGGCGATCCGCCGAGGATGCCGCCGACAAGCTGGACGCTATCGAAGAACGCAGCAAGGCAGGCAAGGACGCCATGTCGGATCTGTTCGGATCGATCATCGACGGGTCAATGTCGGCGCGGGATGCCGTGGCGGCGCTGCTGGTGGAGATCGCCAAAACGCAAATGCTGCGTGGCATCATGGGAACGCCCGGCATTGGTGGTATTGCTCAGGGCCTTGGCGGGCTGCTTGGCTTTGCCAGTGGCGGCTACACCGGTTCAGGCGGCAAATACGAACCTGCAGGCGTGGTGCATCGCGGCGAGTATGTCATGAATGCCGAGGCCACCAAACGGATCGGCCTAAGCACACTGGATGCTCTGCAGCGTGGCACGGTGAACAGTGGCGGCATGGCAGCAAGTGGCGGCACATCGCGCGTTTCCATCGATCTGGGACCGGATCTTGTGGCCCGTGTGCTGGAACAATCGCACGACGACAGCGTGAAGATTTCGCAGCGCGCCATCTCGACCTATGACAAGTCGCTGCCGACCCGCGTGCAACAGGTCAATCGCAACCCGAGGAAACGCTGATGGATAGGCTGGGCAGACAGCTTTGCGCGGCGCTGGAAGGCCGCTTGAAGGGCCGCACGGTCTATGTGCCTGATGCCGGGGCGGAACTGCTAGACGCATTCCTCGCCTTGTCCCGTGCGCGGTCCTGCGGACCCAATGGCCCGAACCCGATCACATGGGAGGCGATAGACGCCTGGTCGCGCGTGATGCGCGTGCCGATCCTGCCACGCCATGCGGAAACCATCATGGCGATGGATGCTGTCTGGATGGCCCATGCGATGCAGCGAACGCCCGAAGGTGTGAAGACCCTGCCCCCCATGTCGGAACACTCCCTTACCACGGGAGCATTGGACGCGATGATCGGATGAAACATGTGAACCTCGATCACGACACGCCCGCCATCCGCCGCAAACGCCAGCGGCAGGAACGGGACGCTCGACGCGGTGAACTAGGCCCTGGCCGCTATTCCGCGCTGGTCAAGGACTTGGCAGGCACCATCCGGTTGGCATTCGAAGCTGGTGCCACCGCATCACTGTTCGGTCTGGAAGGCCCCTTGCGCCACGGCATCCGCGCCGATCTGTGCCTGCAGGGCTGGCCGTGGACCAAGGCGGATCTGATGGCCCGTGAGATGCTGGAAGATGCGTTTCGTGTGGCACGGGCGGTGCGGCCAAGCTGGGAAGAAGGACAACAGGAATGGGCAATTCACGCCGGAACCCTGATCGAGCGGACCCGCTGCGTTCGCTGTCACGGCCCCTTGCCGGAGGGGCATTACAAGTTCTGCAGCAACAACTGCGCAGCTTCGCACAGTCGGGCGCTGGGGAGGTTAAGGGAAGCACAGGAAGATCGTGCGGTGAAGTTTGCGACAATCTCGATCTGACCCATCGCTGCGAATATTGCAGCGCCGAACTACCCCCCGGATCGACGGCACGGCGAAAATATTGCGGCGACACCTGCGCGCAAGCGCACCGATCACAACTTGATCGCGAGGCGCGTCATGCCGCGAGGGAAAGCTGGACCTGCGCGCAATGCGGCAAGGCCCTGCCCAAGCGTATGCGGAGCGATGCGGTGTATTGTAGCAGATCCTGCATTGCCGGTGCGCGGCGAGACAGGATTGTAGCTGCGGCAGCCCCGATGACATGCGACCATTGCGGGACCATGTTCAAGCCTGACCGTCCCAAGCGCCGGTATTGCTGCCATCAGTGTTCGATTGATGCGACAAAGCGCCGACAGGATATCCCTTGCAGCCAGTGCGGGGAAACTTTCCACCCCAAGACCGACACGGCACGGTTCTGTTCGGCATCCTGCGCCGCAAAGGCGAAACACGCCAGTGGGGTTCTGCGACACTTCCCAAGGAAGCTGACAGCAAGAAGGCTGGATCGGCTGTTTGATGACATCCGACCCAAGCGCCCCTATCGCAAACGGCTGACGGTCGCGCGCCTCGACAGGTTGCTGGGCGTCAGTTCGTGAAAGCATCCACGAGATTGAGGACCGCCAGAATTTTGCGTGTGCTGCTGTCTACGCGATAGATGTGATT
This sequence comes from Paracoccus onchidii, assembly GCF_028294535.1. GTDB lineage: Bacteria > Pseudomonadota > Alphaproteobacteria > Rhodobacterales > Rhodobacteraceae > Paracoccus > Paracoccus onchidii. Next base: position 14,507 of record NZ_JAQBIE010000041.1, read on the forward strand.
GTCGTCGCGATAATAGTCCCAGCCCCTGCGATACTCCAAGTCATGACGGCGGGGATCGCGAATGATGCGATAGTCACCCACACGGAGGATTTCGCCCGCGACGGGATAATGGCGCACATTGCCTTTCTTCGCTTGGCCGGGCGGAACACATGGCGGGTTTTTCTTCGCCAGTCCGGGCGGGCAATTTGCGGCGTATTGAGGCGATGCGCGATGCTTGTCATTCTTGACCGCATGTGAACGACCGTGCTTCCCGTTCCCGTTGCCTTTTCCCTTGCCAGGGTCGGCAAACGCTGGAAGCGCAACTGCCATCGCGACCACCATCGTCGCGGTTGTAAGATGCCGATGAAGTTTCATGCCTTCACTCCGTCTGTATAGCTGCCCCGCCTTAACTCGTGGGAACGAGAATAGCTGCATCACACTTTCATACGAGCGGGGTTTTGCCGAAATGCAGTTGGCTGAGAATTCGCTTATCCAACTTGGATGTGCACCCCGGCGAACAGCAGGCCGCCATGTGGGCCGCTGCGAACGCGGATCAGCTTGCCGAGGCGAGTTAATCCCGCACCACAACTCGCCCGCGCCGTTCTTCAAGGAACACGCGGATCATCTCTGGGCGGGACGGCACTGGGTCAAGCTGTTCGCGCTGCTTGTCCAGCCATTCCAAGACATCAGGTTGCAGGCGGACGCCAACTAGCGTGCCTTTTCCTGTCGGCTCGGGACCGCGCTTGCCTTTTCGTGTTAACACAGTTTTTCCTTGCGAGAACTAATAAACTTTGTTAACACAGTTTTCGGGTCGAGGGGAAGCACCACCTTCCCGCCCGACCCTAACCGAAATCCGATCTTAGAAGGAGATCGAGAATGGCTAACACTTGCCATAACGCTACCGGCGTGCCTGCTGCAAGATTTTCAAATGCACATGGCGAAACTGACGCCTCAATCACAAATCTGCTTGGCCTGGCAACCGCACTACGCGACATTGCCAGTGAAACTAATGCAATCGACCACGCCCACCGCGATGCAGCGCCGTTGGCTGCGTTGATCCAGTGTGTGGAAGAAAAGGCGAAAGAAGTCGCCCGCCTACATGAGATCGCCTTCCGCGTCTACAGTGCTGAAAAATCGGAGGCAGTATGAAGACGCTAGAGGATTTGCACCGAGACGCTCTTTTCTTGCATGCTTTCGCGCAGGGAGTGGAAGAATTGTTCGACACTATCAAGACGGAAAGCAGCCCAGCTTCGAACGCAATGCCAGCGTTTTTCGAAAGCCTGATCGAGCGCGCCAGCAGACTGCAGGGTGATATTGAAGCGCTAGATGAAGCAACACGAGGAACACGCAAATGAGCAGTCTCAAGGCACACATAGCCGATCAACAAGTGGCTGCACACTTCCTGATCGGCATTATCGAGGCGATGGAAATTTGCCATGACAGCGGTCGGCAAAAGGATTCAATGCTACCGCTGATCGTCGTGGCTAAAGAATATGCTGAACGGCTTGGGAACAGTCTCGACAGCATCAATTTGCCTGACAGCTGAATGAACGAATCTTCCCGCTGGTTCCGTATTGTTCCCATTTCAGTTGGGGGAACTGGCGGGGGAAGCCTGCAAGCGGGCTCAAAAATTCTAACGTTAAATCAATATCTTGCAGGAAGTAGTGGCGGAGCGAGAGGGCGTCATAACAGAACACCTAAAAACCAATTTCACCCAACATATGCTGGACTTTCCCACATTCACCCCCCGAAATCAATGGCATTTCCGCCACACAGGTTCAC
>NZ_JAQBIE010000042.1 GCF_028294535.1 Paracoccus onchidii
TCGGTGATCTGCGCGACCGCGTCACGCTTGAACTCGGCGCTGAAATTGCCTTTGCCCATCTCGGCCTCCTTGCCTCAAAATTAGGGAAGAAGGCGTCTACGAATCTAGGGGCTATTCACCTTACATCCACCGGGTGCGCTTTACCCTCATCTCTTCAGCGCAGGGATGAGGGAACGCCAGACCAGCGGCCTTACGCTCTACAACGCGGTTCCAGTTTGCGGCCAGCGAAGGGCTGTCAGCAACAACAGAACTTACAGACCAGAAAAAACCGGCGGGATGCACCGCAAGGTTCATGCGGCTATGCAGGATCTGTTGCCCGCCACCATTGCCAGCGCCCGGCTTGCTTTCGATCTCGGTGCCTTCCGCCACGCGCGGGGCGCTCATCCCCCCTCAACGACACCCGGCGCGAACAGCACGGTCTTATAGATCGGGTTTTGCGCGTCGGTCGCATCCACTGGCAACAGATCGTCAACAATCACGGCCATTCCCCGAAAAGTCTGGAACGGGTGATCTTCACTGTCGCGAATGGTATCGATCAGATCATTCTTGAGCGCCTTGCGGTAAATGTCCGAGTGCATCGCCACAAAGCCGCTGCGTCCGGCCCGTCAGCGGCGGACACGCGCACTTCGCGGCGAATTGCCGAGCGCGCGCAGATGAGGTATTTGTTCGAACTACAATCTGTTTCCAACCGATCGAAAATGGGTTTCCCAACCGACTGACGTACACGACCGGCCTGGAACCCATAAACGGCCACAACCCAAATGCCCGCCCCAAAGGGGCGAACGTCGAATCTCTTCCAGAGATAGGGCAACCTCCTCTTCAGTTTGAGACGAGGCTGGCCTTTTCCGGGTCATACCGAAACTTGGCAATCGTGCCGTCCTTGATCTTCTGAACCGCCTCGTCGATGACGAACAGCGGCACTAGGAACCACTCTCGGGGCATCACGGGACGACCAAACCGATCCGGAACTTCGATGTCGAGCTGTGCAGTCCCGAAAATCCGGTGGATGAGGTTTTCAAGCCGGGTCTGATTGATGTTGTAGAGCTCATAGGTGCCACGCCCTCGACCGGCGCCATCAGGAAGGTCGGTTGAAGATGCGCACCGGCAATCCTCTTCTCGACACCCAATGTGGTCACGCCAATCTTGTGCACGAGGTCCCGGTTCTCAGACACCATTGGATGATCCGACTTGCTGCGCAGGACATAGATCGTGCCGGTGGTGCTGTCGCCTTCTTCGGGGCGTCCGCGAACAACGGCCCTGCAACTGACTCGGTGATCCTCCGACCGGCTTCATCCTTGTTCAAAGCTCGTTGGAGCGAACGCATCAGCATTCTGCTTTCCGTGCCGTTGTCGAAAATCACGCGCAGACGGGCATCCGTCCGACCTTGATCGGTAAGGGTTTCCTCGCCCATCTCCGCGACATAGGCTTTTTGCCCCTCAACGATGAAGAAGCGACCCTTCTGGATCTCGGCCTTCAGCTCGAAGGGGCGGGTTTCGCGCTGCCCGGACTCCAGTTCACGCTGCACCTTCTCGAACAGCGGTTGGAAGGTCTTCCCTATCGCCGTGTAGCCGGGCCGCTGGAGTTGCTGGTGGATAGCACCGGATCAATTTCCTCGGCGATGGTGAGTGGCAAGCCCGTAAGCACGGTGTTCGGGCTCGTCTGCAGTGGCGCAAGGTCCATCTAGCGATGGACACCGCCACACCCGACATCCGCGCGGTCAGGTTCACCCCAAGTCGGAAAGGCGACAGCTCCGCACTACCGGATTTGCTGCCCCAGGCCCCTGAGAACCCGGACAGGCTTCCATACCCACCAAAACCTTCGGTGCGGCTTCGAAGAAGGCCATCAATGTCTCGCGTGAAAACTTGCTGCGCTGGATCACCGCGCCGGAGGCGTTCAGCCCGACAACATGGAAAACCTTCTTGCCGATGTCGATTCCGAAGGCCGCTGTCTCAGGGATAGGTTTTGTTCTCATCCTTTCTCTCCTCATGGTCGGGTTACGCCCCGATGTTACGCTGGGGTCCGGGGCGGACCATCCCATTAATGATCCGGCCAGCTCAACGCCGAGAGTTGGCCGTGAAAGCGGTGGCGATGAAGGGCGTCAGCATTGCGCTGGCATGCCGGGCATTCGATGTCAGCAAGACGCGCTATAGGTACAGCCCGAAGCTGGACGGGGAAAACGGGCAAATCGCCGACCTGCTCCTCGGTCTGACAGCTGCAAGGAAGAGCTGGGGTTGGCCTGTGTTTCCTGTAGCTGCGCAACGTGCAGGGTCACAGGTGGAACCACAAGCATGTCTACCGGATATAGCGTGAGCTGGAGCTGAACCTCAGGATCAAGCCGCGCAAGCGCCTGAAGCGGGAAAAGCCGAAGGCACTGGCGGTATCTGAGGCTGCGAATGAGGTCTGGTCGATGGACTTCATGGCCGACAGGCTGGGGGATGCCCCAAGACGATCAGAGTCGAGAACGGCAGCGAGTTCATCTCGCTGGACCTCGATCTCTGGGCCTACGCCAACGACGCCACCCTCGACTACTCACAGCCTGGAAGCCCACGGACAATAGCTTCATTGAGGCGTTTAACAGCAAGCTCCGGGCGGAATGCCTGAACGCACTCTGGTTCATGAGCCTTGCAGATGCCCGCGAAAAGCTGGAGGATTGGCGTCGGAACTACAATGAGGACAGACCCCACAGCGCAATCGGATACAACGTCGCGATCGCCATGCATTTTCCCGATGGCGTCATCAGCCCGTCATCGGGACAGAGCCGGAGAAATTCAGCTTCTGGCGGTCCAAGGTTGGGGCTCAGAGCAAAGCAGAGCAACAGATATAATATCCTTGCAGATTCATCAGGGCTTGCGGGTGTCATTGTTCCCGGAATGCGCGGGACATGCTGTCGATGATGGGCTTGGCGATATATTGGGCGAAGGTGCGTTCTTCGGTCTGGATCATGACCTCGGCCGGCATGCCGGGGGTAGGGCTGAATCCGGTCACGCGCTCGATTTGTTCAGGTTCCAACGAGATTCGGGCGAGGTAGACCTCTTGAATGCCGTTATCGCCAGAATCGGTAATTGCGTCGGCAGAGATATAATAGACTTCGCCCTCCAGGACCGGTGTCGTGCGCTGGTTCAACGCGGTCAGGCGGACAGCCGCCGCCTGACCGGTGCGCACGCTGTCGATTTCGGTACGCGAGATCATCGCCTCGATGATCAGCGGTTCTTCGGCGGGCAGGATTTCAAGGATCGGCTTGCCGGTTTCCACCACCCCGCCAGAGGTGTGATAGTGCAGCCGCACGACAGTGCCCGCAACCGGCGCGACCACCTCCGAGCGCGCCAGAACGTTCTGCGCCTTGCGTGATTGTTCGCGAACGCTTTCCAGCTCTGCCTGAACAAGCTGCAATTCATCCAGCGCCGCCTGGCGGTAATCGCTGCGGACCTTGTCGTTCTGCACGGCGTATTTCTGCTGAATCTGATCGATTTCGGCAATCTCCGCCTCGAGTCTGCCGATCTGGCCTTCGGCCTCGACCAGCACGCGTTCGACCGAGACCAGCTCGGGGCGGCGGGTCAGCCCCTTGTCGAACAGGGCTTGCTTGACCTCATGTTCCTCGTGCAACAGTTCAAGCTGACGGCGATGCGACTTCAGTTGCGTTTCATAGCCAACCTTGCGAACCTCCAGCGCATCGGCATTGCGCACCAGCAGGGTCAGGTCCTGCGCCAACGCACGCCGAGACACATTGAACCCCAGGGTCTGGCTGGCGAGGATCGATTCGACCTCGTTGCTGTTGCGGGCCTGTTCAAGCTCGGACGAGAATTTCAGCTCTTCCAGTTCATGATATTCCGCCAATAGGCGCGCTTCGGTAGCCTCAAGACGATAGCGGCGCAGCTTGAGTTCGCGCTCGTTCGCGCGCGATGCGGTTTCATCCATGCGCAACAGGACATCACCCCGTTCAACCCTGTCACCCTCGGCGACCAGGATATCCTTGATGATGCCGCCTTCCAGATGCTGAACGATCTTGTTCTGCCCCGTGGCCACGAACGACCCTTGCGCCAGGACGGCCGCCGCCAAAGGAGCACGAAACGCCCAGGCACCGAACCCCCCGAATGTCAGGACCATCAGGCCAACGCCGAATATCGCAAGCGTGCGAATCGAGCGCGGCACATCGCGATACCATTTCTCATGTCCGCCGACTGCAACCAGTTCACGCATATGCCTAACCTTTCTGATCGGGAACCTGACCGCCGCCCTGTGCCTTGCTGCCGGCCAGCTTGCGCAGGACCGGTTCCCGTTCGCCAAACATTGCCACGCTGCCGTCAGACAGCAGCATGATCTTGTCGACGACCGACAGCAGCGATGGTTTCTGGGTGATGACGACCACCGTGATCTTGTGCCTGCCGGCATGCTGGATTGCGCGCGCCAAGGCGCGATCGCCAGCCGCATCGAGGTTCGAGTTCGGCTCGTCCAGCACGACCATACGCGGATTTCCAAAGAATGCCCGTGCCAGCGCGATCCGCTGTTTCTGCCCGCCGGACAAGGGTGATCCATCCGCCGCGACCACCGTTTCGTAGCCCTGCGGCAAAAGGGCAATCATCTCGTGCACATCGGCAAGAACAGCGGCTTCGTGGATCTGTTCGTCAGTGGCATCCTCGCGCATGCGGGCGATGTTTTGCTTGATGGTGCCGGGAAACAGCTGCACATCCTGGGGCAGATAGCCGATATTCTCGCCGAACTGGCGCGGATCCCAGTTGCGCAGATCCATCAGATCCAGCCGGACATTGCCCGATGTGGGCAGGATCGACCCGACCAGCATTTTGCCCAATGTGGTCTTGCCCGCGCCGGAATTCCCGATCACCGCAAGGCTTTCACCCGGGTTCAGCGAAAAGCCGATACTGTTCAGCACGACCTGCTTTGTCCCGCCGGGGATATAAAGCAAGCGTTCGACATCCAGACGACCTTCGGGACGCGGCAGGCGCAGACGTTCGTATTGCAGCTTGGAACCGCGCAGCAGGCTGGTGATGCGACCATAGGCCGAGCGTGTCAGCAGAAAGGCGTGCCATCCTTCGATCGACCCCTCGATGGGCGCAAGCGCGCGCCCCGCAATGATCGAGGCCGCGATCACCATTCCGCCGGTAATTTCCCCCTGCAACGCCAGATATGCCCCCCAGCCCAGCATCCCGACCTGAGTCAGCAGGCGCACCGCACGCGACACGGCCGCCGACAGGATGTTGCGATCTTGCGCGCGCACCTGTTGGGTCAGCGATTTCGCGGTATCGCGCCCCCAGATCGCGACCGCTTCGGGAATCATGGCAAGGGCATTGATCACCTGACTGTTGCGCGACATCGAATCCAGATGCAAATTCGCGCGGCTCTGTGCCATATTGGCCTGCGCAAAGGGCTTTGCCGTCAGCTTCTGGTTGATGACCGCAATGACCAGCAGCAACAGGGCAGATACCACGACAATGCCGCCCAGATGTGGATGAACCAGATAAATCGCCAATATGAACAGCGGCGCGAATGGCACATCCAGGAACGAAATCAGCGTTCCCGACGTCATGAAACCGCGCACCTGCTGCAAATCCCCGAGCGTCTGGTATTCGCGCCCCGAGCTGTAAAGGGATGCATGGGCTGCGGCGCTCAGGATCGGCGCACCCAATTGCGTTGCCACCTCGACCGCGGTGCGCATCAACATGAAACGACGGATCGAATCGAACACGGCCTGCAGGACAACCGCTCCGCAGATTACCACGGTCAGCATGATCAGGGTATCGACCGAACGACTGGTGAAAATCCGGTCGGAAATCTGGAACAGATAGATCGGAATCGCCAGAATCAGAACATTCGTGGCCAAGGTCATCAACATGACGAAAGCAAGATTGGTTCGAACGACCGCGACGCCGTTCTTCAGGCTTTCGTCAAAATTCTCTGGTCCCAGTCGTCGGTGGAAATGCGGTCCATTGCCGCGACCGCCGCCCCCGCCGCCATTTCCCGGCGGACGAGGTTTGACCGGCCCCAGATCGCCATCGATGGTCTTGCCCAGAGGCACGCTTTGGCTGCGGCCCAACCTCTGATCGCCCTTCAGGTCGCCATCAACACGCAATTCAGGCGCCCGCCTGCCGGATTTGACCTTTGGCCCGGCCGGATTCTCGACATGAACATCTTTCAACTCGCAACTCCTTCCGCCCTCGGGATCACGCGAGAACTCCTTGCATGACATCCAGATTCGACGCGGTATCGTAATCAGAGGTCGCGGCAATCGCCTCGACCGCCTCGGTCCCGTGCGGCAGTTCTTCGCTTAGAAAGGCAGCGACGGCATCATTGGTCAGTTCCGCCAGCCGGACCCCATCGACCGGCGCATCGCTGTCAAACCATTCGGCCTGATGAATCATCGCGTCGTCATAGACCTTCCCGCCCGCCATGATGGTTGAATCGATCCCGTATTCCGTGACCGTCGCCGTATTCACCAGCAGGTTCGAACCCGCGATCAGGCTGGCCTCCTGGGCCAGCTCAGCCTGCAACTGCGCCATGTCCAGCCGAAGCTGGTCGGCATCGCCAATGATGTTTTCCTGTTCGAAGACATTGACCCGGATCAGGTCTCCGTCGATCTGCAGGGCCAGTGCGGTGTCACGGGCGCTGGTCATTGCCTCGTCCAGCAGATTTTCGGCCAGTGTATTGGCCCCCTTGGCCAGATCATCCGCCGCGCGTGCCAGATCGTCGGACATGGACGCGAAACTGTCGACGCCCTTGGTTTCGATCGTCACGCTGTTGAACAGCAGATTATCGGCAAGCGACACCCCGTCCGGTGAAGATGTGACGGCAGCGCCGGTCACCAAATCGCTGTCATGCAGGATGTTCTTTTGCGAGATGATCGTGGCATCGACCATGTCCCCTGCCACGAAAATGACATCGAAACGATATCCCAGCTCGTTCAGAATGGTCGAGTTTACCGCGTCGTTTTCACCCGTCACCAGCATGGTCATCTGGGCCGAATAGGTCATTTCGACCCGGTCGTAATCGGTCAGATAGGTGACCTGTTTGATCCAATTGACCTGATAGAGCGTCGCCTCCAGCCGAAAGAGGCTCCAGCTTGACGGCAAGCCCTCGGCAGCACCGCTGGCGGGAACCGGGGTCTGGGTGATCTCGGCGACATTCATCGCATTTGACGGCTGGGTGACAGCCTTGCCGTTCACGCTGTCATGTTCCAGCAGAACATTGGTCTGACTGACCGCATGGACCTTGGCGACATCGCCGCGCACGACGATCAGCGGGGCATCGATCCATTGCGAAGCAACGCCGATTTCGTTGATCGCGCTGTTGCCGCCCGCGATCAGGTGGTGACCCGAATCCGACGCCGAGCCATCGGTGTTCCGACCCGGAAAATCACGCGAGAAATCATGCTCGGCCAGATGGCTGGTTTCGACCTTTCCATCCATGCCGGAACTGGTGCGGATCACCGTTTCATGACCTTCGGGCGCGGCGGCGTCCGGTTCATCCGCGCCATTCGATGCTACATCATCATCGGGCCGCAAATAGGCAGGCAGGTGATCCGTCCATTCCGACGCCTCATCCGCGGTTCTGCCATCGACCACGATCCCCGCCGCATCATCTGCACGCAGGACATGTGATTGCGCCGTTTCGGGCAAGGCCTCGCCCCCAACCCCGTCGAACTGGGTCAGAACGGCCTGCGCAAATGGCATCCAATCGGACATCTCCGGCATTTCCGGGATGTCGAAGCCAGCCAGCGCATCGGCCAGGTCTTCCATTTGATTCAGCACAAGATGCAATTGCTCGGGGTTCACGAAATGGCTGCCCGATCCATCCACGACCAGATCGTCATCATTTATTGCGATCACCTGCAACGTCACCGACACAATGCTGCCCGGTGCGCCATCGACCAACGGAATCCCCGGCGGGGAAGGCAGCGCAACCGGCGGAGTAATGACCGTTGTCGTAACCGCCCCCGGATCAGCAGCAGGCAGCGTCGCCAGATCGCCGGGTTCAGGAAAGGAAGCTGTTCCGACCGGCAGCGGCGCATAGGTGGCAATGTAGAAATAGTCAGGCTGCCCGCCCGGATTTCCGGCATCTGGTGCGGGAATACGCTGAAACAGCGCCGGATCGTATTCCGGCAGGCTATGTTCGATCAGGAGTTTGACACTGATGCCCGGGAATGCGTTTCCATCCGGTTCAGGGGGGGGATTTCGCTGGAATTCCAGAAATTCCTGGCGCATGCGGTCGCCATCGACGATCAGCTCCAGCAAACCAACAAAACGGCTTATTGCCTGCGTGGCCGGATCAAACGTCATAACCTCACCGCTCTTACTCGTTGGTAACCGCGCCTGTCACCGGCGCGGCGTGGAACAACTGAACAAAAAGGCACGAGGCCGGATCGCCCGGCCTCGCACATTGTCATCGCTGATCAAGCGTCGTCTTCGCCCGCATAGGTCGAGCTGAACGAACCGCCGACAACCGTCATGTCGACCGTGTTGCCCAGCACATTGGCGCCCATGACGACATCCATGTTGAATGCCGCCTGATCGACAGCCGCCGCAGCCGAGGCATAGGATTCGCCGGTGACATAACCGTCATCGCCATTGCCCGAGCCCCAGCTTCCGGCATCACCGCCGGCGCCACCTGCGCCATTGGTTGCCGCGCCGCCGTCACCACCGCCGACATTGCCGTTCGTGCCGGCACCGCCAGTGGTTTCACCGCCGCGCGCTGCGCCACCTGCACCACCCATGGCACTGGTTGCGACATCGCCAGACATGCCACCCGTCGCAGCCGTCATGCCCGTGGCGGCACCATTGCTGGTTGCCTCGCTATTGGCATCACCTGCGCCGGCTTCGCCGGTGGTTTGCATGTTGTCGACGCGGGACGAGGATTCGGCCAGGGCCTCGGCTGCCAGTTCGGACAGGCCGCCATAACCACCGGCACCGTCGGCATAGCCGCTATTGGTGCCTTCCACGGTCGAATCCGTGTCGGACCGCGCATCGCCACCTGCACCGCTGGTGCCTGTGCCCATCGCGCTGTCCGCGCTGCTGGCCGAGCCGCTGGCCGTGCCATCGGCCGCGCCTCCGGCACCGCCCATCGCGGTCGAGGACGAGGTGCCATCGGCAGTCGCGTCATCGTCACTGCGGGCCGAGCCAGCCGCACCCGCCCCGGAATCCGAGTCGGTGCTGCCCGTGGCCGAGCTGGTTGCGTCATTGTCGGTACGGCCCGTACCTGCACCGCCATCGCCGGATGCACCGTCATTGCGGCCCGATGCGTCGGTCGTGGCATCGTCATCGGTCCGGGCGCCGCCTTCACCGGCATTGCCGGTATCCGCGCTGTTGGTGCCCGTTGCCGTGCCGCTGGCATCGTCATCGGTCATGCCGCTGCCTGCGCCCGCCATACCGGATGTGCCGGTGCCGGTGCCCATGCCCGTGCCGGTGTTCGAGTTCGCACCATTGGTGGCGGAACCCGATCCGGATGCGCCCGAGGCCCCACTTGCGGTCCCCGTTCCGCTGCCACTGGCCGTGCCGGTGCCGGTGCCGGTGTTCTGGGCATCGTCATCGGTCCAGGCGCTGCCTGCCCCCGACATGCCCGAGGTGCCGGTGCCCGTCCCCGTGCCAGTCCCTGTGCCGGTGTTAGCGCCGGTCGTGCCGGAACCCGCAGCACCATTGCCGCCGGTGTTGGTCGAGGTGCCGGTGCCGGTGCCGGTGCCGGTGCCCGTGCCAGTGGCCGTGCCGGTGCCGGTGCCGGTTGCCGTGCCCGGTCCAGCCGTGCTGGTCCCTGCACCGCCCGTGCCCATGCCGCCCGTCGCGTCACCATCGGCCGATGCCGAACCGGACAGGAACCCACCCGAGGTTGCGTCGGAATCGGCATCTGCCGAAGTCGTCGCATCGCCACCGGTGGACGAGGCATCATCATCGGTGCTGCCGGCGCCGTCGCCATTGGCATCTGCCGTTCCGGCGCCATCTCCGGCACCGCTGGCATCTACGCCAGAGCCTATTTCGCCGTTGCCCCCGGCACCATCCGCCATGGATTCGGCGTTTGCATCGCCTGCGCCATCGGCCGCAACATCGACATCGCCGCTATCACCACCAGACCCGGCGGAGTCGCTGTCGGTATCAGCACTCGCGTCGTTGTCGACATCGGCATTGGCATCACCGGAGACATCGGCCGTGCCGTCGGCATCACCCGAATCGCCGCCATAGCCCTGTGAATCCGACGCATTCGAATTGCTGGTCTCGCCATGGCCATCCGCATGCACTTCGCCCGAGGCACCACCAACCCCCGAGGCATCGCTGTCGGTCGCTGCATCTGCCGAAGTATCGCCATCGGCATTCGCATTCCCGCTATCGCCGCCATTGCCATCCGCGTCGCTATCGGTCTGGGCGTTGCCGTCAACGGATGCATAGCCATCGACATTGCCGCTGGCGCCACCGGCACCGTCCGCATCGCCATCAGCATTCGCATCGCTTGCCGCATCGACATCGCCGTCGATGTCACCGCCATCGCCACCTTCGGCATTCAAGTCCGAACCCGTGGTTGCCGACGTATCCGTGGCCGAATCCGAACGGGTCGGGCCGCTGTCGCCGCCATCATTGTCGGTCGACGCATCGGCATTGTTGTCACCATCAACCGAAGCGGCCACATCAGCGTCACCGCTATCTCCGCCCTGATCGTTCGAATTGGCGTCGGAATGACCTGCAAGGTCACTGGCATTGCTGGAATCGACCGCTCCGCCATCGCCGCCTTCGCCATGCACATCCGAATGGGTATCGGCATTCGAATCCGAAGCGTTATCAGCGCTGTTGTCACCGCTGTCGCCACCGTCGCCGGTTGCGGTCGCATCGACATCACCCGCATCAACGTCATGACCGCTGGCTTCGGCTGCGCCAGCTTCGCCGCTGGTTCCGCCCGCAGCATCGGTATCGCCGGAATCGCCGCCGGTTGCATCGGCATGGGCGCTACCGCCATTGGCCTCGCCGCCATGGGCATCGCCGCCCGTGCTCTCGGCATCGCTGCCACCGGTGCCGCCATTGGTATCCACACGGATCCCTTCGGCCGCATCAGCGTCACCGCCTTCGGCATGCGCATCCTGGGCAAAATCCGAATTGTTCGAAACCGACGGATTTTCCAGGTGGTCGTTATCTTCCAGGCCGATCGATTGCGCGTTCACGAAACCCGCGTCATTGCCTGCGCCAAAGCTGGCGCCATTCAGCATATCGCCAAAGCTGGCATCATGACCCGGATCGTAATTGATATTGCCATCCGCAACCATGACCTCTTCGATGCTGCTGTCTTTCAGGTCGAAATCGGCAAAATCGTCATCGGTTGGCAGCGCATCAAGACCGACATCCACCGAAACATCGACATCCACATCGACATTCACATTGCTGTCCGAGCCGCTGCTGCTGGAGGAATAGCTGCTGCTGTCCCCCGCGCTGCTGCTGGATGAGTCACTGTCGCTGCTGGAATCGCTGCTGCTGTCACTGCCAGCATCGCTGCTGCTGTCACTGCCGGAATCGCTGCTGCTGTCGCTGCTGGAATCGCTGGCGGCAATGGCCTCGGCATCGGCATCACTGGACGCGCTGTCCATTTCTTCTTCGTCGCCAGGTTCAACCGGCACCACGCTTGCGATGTCGGAATCAGGATCAAACCCGGATCCGACCTCTTCCAGATCGAAGAGAAAATTGTTGTTTCTCGTACTCATGTCTTCCTCATTTCGATTGAGGCAGACGGCCCGCCGCCAGTCATCTCAAAAGCGGAACCAAAGCTGTCTGCATGTGATCGTCATTTGATGAAATTCACCGAAGCCTTCTCCGGTGCAGTCCGAGGAAAATTTGTCAGACCTCCTTTCACGAAAACGTTCAGGCTATTTTGCGGCCAGATTTGCATCCCTGAAGTCCCTGACGGGTTGTCGGGACAGGTTCCTTGACCGGAAACACATCGTCGCATTTGAGAATCAATCAGAAAATCCGCCCAATGCGTCACATGCGTTCGACTAGGAAACCCCCGACGATCTAAATCCTTCGATCAGGTCGATACACGCATGAAGTGAACTGCGTGATTATACTCGCCCACACACGAAGGAAGCACCTGAGTTAATTAGATAATAATTTCCCGCATTTAGCGTTTTTGCGGGAAATTACTGGCAATGAGGTATGATCGGCGCTACCCTATGGATGTAGGGGACAGTGGCGCGGAAGCGCAGTTTTTAACGGTCTGGGGCGTTTGTTCGCCTTGTTTTTCCTCTGGGGGGAGGGGGTATCATGTCTGGTTCCCGTAGTGATCCGAATCTCGGTGACGATTATTGCTTTGCCTCTGTCGTGCTGGCAGGTTCGTCATTTCATTTTTCAGATCGGCTATTGAAATTATTGAAATTCGATTTTCAGGAAATAGTTTTCGAACGCGTTTCAGATCTGGAAACAATTCTTGAAAACCCCAACCCGCCGCGCGTGATTGTTTTTCACGAAACTTTCGACCGCTTGGAAGAAAACATTGAGGTTTTTCAAAACAGGTTGCCCGCAACGCAAATTGCCGTTGCCTGCCAGGATCCGGCCATCGTCGATCGACTGAATGCATCGCAACGGCCCTTTCCGATCAGTGCGCTCAACATGGATGCCCAGGTCGATATCTGGTTTTCCATCTTGCGCCTGTTGATTTCGGGATATCATTACGTCCCCGTGAATCCGAAACCTGTCGCAGCGCCGCTCAAACGCCCCGCAAGACATTTTCGCGAAACTGAACGCGATCCGCAGACATGCGAAAGGCTAACCCCGCGCGAACTGGAAATTCTGCCCATGATTGCACGGGGCGCCCAGAACAAGCTGATCGCCGACAAGCTTGGCCTGTCGATTCACACGGTCAAGCTGCATAGCCATAATATCTTTACCAAACTTGGGGTGACAAACAGGACAGGGGCCGCAAACTGGTATCTGTCGCATATGGCGGATGAAGCATATGACCATGCAAGCTCCAGACCGCGATAAACCCGCCGCATTCAACGACTTTCTGCTAAAGATCGGACAGTTGAATTATAGCTGGACCAACACCGAAAGCCTGCTGATCCATTTCATCGCGGGCCTGGCCCGTTGCGACAAGGAAACTGCGGTCGTCATCTTTCTGACGTTGAACACATCGCGCGCAAGGCTGGACCTGGTCGAGCGCCTCGCAAAGATGCCACGGGTCACGCATGACGAGCGTGATGCCGTTCTGACCCTCGGCCGAGAGATGTCGCGCCTGTCAGGTCTGCGGAACCGCTACAACCATTGTATCTATGCCTTCGATCCGGAGAACGGGAACACAAGCACCATCCTGATGCGGATCGCCGACCGGAAAAACGATATTCGTCTGGGACAGATGAACCCGATTGACGAATCCGCCATGACCGAAATCGACGACACTCTTGCACGGCTTGCCAGGTTGAACACGGGGTTCTGGCAGACGGCGCGTCGCTTCGGCTATCCGCTCTAGGGTCATTCGCGGCTTTCGGGAAACAGGATTTATGGTTCGTTGTGGAGCACCCGATGGTTTTCAGAACGGTGTCGCCAAGTCTGTACCGCGCATTTCACGCGCCGCCACCCGCCGACCGCATCTTTTTGTCCGCGGGATGCCTATCCGCGCTTGAGCAATTGGATCGGGCCGTTACCGCGCGCCTGCCCTTGATCTTGCTGACAGCACCGCCCGGAACCGGAAAGTCCGTCCTGATCGGGTATTTCGCTGCGCGTATCGCTGCCCGCGGCAAAATGCAGACACCCTATCACTTTCATCATCATGGGCAGGATTTGACTGCGGCTCTGTCCGGTGTCAGTCAGGGACCAAACCCCGAGCCGTCGTGCCATCGCCTGTACATTCTGGACGATGCGCAAACCCTGACGGGCGCCCAGCAGCAACTGGCACTTCGAATTGCTTCGCCGCCGCACCCCCGGAACAAAACCACCAGCCTGATCGCACTTGGTCACAACCAGTTGCTGACCGAGATGAAATCATGGATCTCCGACGCTGGCCTCTCGCTGCAATGCCACGACATTCGCCTGGCCCCACTGAACCCGGACGAGATCGGCGCGTATATCACGCATCGCATCGAAACCTGCGGACAGGATGGCGATCACCCCGCGCCATTTGCGCCCGATGCGATCCGTCTCCTCTATGATCTTTCCGACGGCGTGCCACGATTTCTGGATCGCTTTGCAGAACTTGCGCTCCACGAGGCGATGCACGAAGGCCAAGGGCAGATAGATGCCGCATTCATGCGCGCAACCTTGATCGACACAAGCCAGCTTCAGATCGGCCTGCCAGCATCTCGGCCGCATTGGCAGAACAGCCAGACTGCCACACAGCCATCTGCGGCACCGACCAAAGCACCTGCAAAGACTGGATTGCGCGCGGATCCCGACGGGGCGATTCTGCCTCAGAACCACATCCCCCGCAGCAAACCCAAGACGCAAATATTGCTGACCTCAGGGCTGATCTTGACGGTTTGCTTGGGTGTATTTGTCTGGAAAGGCGGGATGTCGGGTTGGATCCATCCCGTCAGCATCCGGCAACCCCCGGTCAGCCTCCCGCAACCATCAGCCGAGGTTGCCGCCCCCGATCGATCAGAGCACTCTTTATCCGACATGTCCTCGGGGCTTGCCGCGCCGACATTCGTTCGTGGCGAACCAGACGCAGCGCATCTGATGCAACAGGCGCTCGCGTCAGAGGCGACTCATCCGGAAGACGCTATTCTCAAATACGAACTCGCCGCCCTTCTGGGCAATACCCGGGCAGCCTATTATCTGGGGCAGCTGCTTGAACTCGGGGCGCAGGATGTCCCGGCCGACCCGATCCGCGCACAGGCGTGGTACAGCATGGCCTCGGACATCCAGGGGGCACGTTCCAGAACCGAGACGCTTGCACAGACCGCGCCCCATACCGTCAGGACGGGCAGACCGGCCCTGCGCCATCACGTGGTATTTTCCTCGGGTCAGGTCGCGATACACTGGGCCACCCTCGACGGCCGGACAGCCCGCAGATATCTGGTGCAGTATGTCGAATCCGGAAGCGATGGCTCCATCCTCAACCGGGAAACCACGCTGACAGCAACCCTGCTGCCAAATCCTGTCATTCGCTGGCGCGTGATAGGCCTCGATCCACTTGGACGTCAACACGGCATGACGCAATGGTCCCGCGCGATCCCGACGCCCAAATGATGCCGGGACAGAGCATCCTCGCGATCATTGATAATGTGGAAAGGCGGGTTCTTGTTTCAGGCTTCGCGCCAGTCATACACATGTCCGACAACGATGTACCGGTTATTTGCTCTCCAAGTGTTCATGGCCGTACAACGCCGGAGCGTTCGAGAAAAGCCATGATGGGTACCAGGTCGGTGTCGATTGCCTCGTCGATCCAGGCATTGAGCGGAGTCGCCCGGCGGCCGCACGTTGCCGTTGAACCGCATGGCGAGTGTCCTCATCGTTGCAAAGGCATGTCATCCATAACGAAGCCATCCGGATGCTGGACGAACTGGTGCAGATGTCAGTGATCAGCCGGATTGTGACTGCATCGCCGTCATCGCCCGCAGATGGCGACCGTTACATCGTCGGATCCGGGGCGACCGGCAGCTAGCGGCGTTGTCACAATGTCCGCTCCATCAGTCCCAGCGTGGATGGTTGGAATTGGCGGTGCAGCTCCGAGAGTCGCCCTTCCTACCTGTCCTTTCACAACTACGGCGATGATCAAGCACTTGTAGCGAACGGCAGTAAGGTCTGCTCTGCTCACCACTGGCCAACCAAAATGCTGCACAATGTGTCGAACGGCTGCTTCGGAGAAGCTGCACCGCAGCGCTTGACCACTTTGGCAATGGCCGATTTGGGCCGAAACTGTCCGGCGATTCTAGGCTCAGGACTCATTCCGATTCACAGCCAGAAGATGACAGTTGCGGCGAGTACGATCGCTGAGAA
Organism: Paracoccus onchidii; assembly: GCF_028294535.1. Lineage (GTDB taxonomy): Bacteria > Pseudomonadota > Alphaproteobacteria > Rhodobacterales > Rhodobacteraceae > Paracoccus > Paracoccus onchidii. The sequence continues at coordinate 15,912 of NZ_JAQBIE010000042.1, forward strand.
GAAGGTCTTCGGGCACCGGTCGTACCGCGTTGCAACGCGCCGCCAGTCCTT
>NZ_JAQBIE010000043.1 GCF_028294535.1 Paracoccus onchidii
CAACGGGTTTTACAATCCGCGACGACGCCACTCAGCACTGGGCTGGAAAAGCCCGGTCGCTTTCGAACGGAAAGTGGCCTAAACGAGCACTTGGGGCAGCACAAATACGCGACAAGTCCGATCCCAGCAGGCGCTCGGCACCATGAACGTCGGCTAGTCCCCGCCGATAGATTTCAGGCATCAAATTTGCGCGGTGCCGGTCATCCTGTTGTTGTCCGGTTGTCGATCCGTGCCCGGCAGTCGCTTTGGGTGCGCCGGGAAACATCGCAGAACCTGCGTGTACGACGGTGCAAAGCCTCTCTTGCGCATAAACATATAAACATATATAACTTCATCCATAAATGGTGGTGCAAACTATGTCCGGCTCATGTCTGGGTGAACTGTTTGTGCTGGGCATGGTGACTCTGTGCGTGATCGGACGGCAGTGCCGCGGGGGTGCAAGGGTAGGGGGCTTGATGATGAACAACGATGCTCTTGGCCCGGACTGCGGTCTGGAGGAAGCGAGGGCTAACGACATGGCGCGCAGTGCCGCCGGCCTCCGGGCGCGGCGGCCGTGATCGGTGGAGGCTACCATCGGTACCTGTCGCTGCCGCGGGCATGGTTTGCCGCCGTCAACCCGGTCAGCTTGCGTGCCGATACGCTTGCCGCGCTGACGGGTGCCGCGATCGCGCTGCCGCAAGGCGTGGCTTTCGCGGTCATCGCGGGGCTGCCCCCCGAATACGGGCTTTACACCGCGATGTTGACACCGGTGATCGCGGCGATGTGGGGCGCGTCGATGGTGATGGTGTCGGGGCCGGCCACCGCGATTTCGGCGGTGCTGTTTGCATCCCTGTCGCTGCTGGCACCTGCGGGCACGCCGATCTACATTCAGCTTGCGTTGATCATGACCATTCTGGCGGGCCTGTTCCAGCTGTTGGCAGGGGTCTGCCGGCTGGGCGGTCTGATTTCCTTTATCTCGCATTCGGTGATGGTCGGCTTTACGGCGGCCGCGGCCCTGTTGATCGCGGCGTCGCAGCTTGGCGATGCCATCGGCGTCACGATCGAGGGCGGCGGTGGCGTGATCGAGCGTATCGCCCGCGTGATTGCCCATTGGGGGCAGCTTAACACGCTGGCCCTCGTGATCGCGCTGGCCACGCTGGTCACGCTGGTCGTGCTGCGCTGGCTCAGCCCGCGGTTGCCGTCCTATCTGATCGCGCTGATCGTGGGGTCGGTGCTGGGCGAGGTGACGGACGCGGCCGGTTCCGGCGTCGAGATGTTTCAGAAACTGCCCGCGATCGTCCCGGCATTTGCGGTGCCCGACGTCTCGATCGCGCAGATATTCCAGGTGTTGCCGGGGGCGGTGTCGGTCGCCTTCGTGGGCTTGCTAGAGGCGATCAGCATCGGTCGGTCCTTTGCGATGCGCAGGCAAGAGCGGTATGATTCAAATCAGGAAATCATCGGGCAGGGGCTTTCCAACCTCTGTGCGGGCTTTGTTCAGGGACATGCGGGGTCGGGGTCGTTCACGCGGTCTGCGTTGAATGTGGAAAGCGGCGCCCAGACGCCGATGGCCGCCATCCTTGCCGCGCCGTTCCTGCTGGTGCTGCTGTTTCTTCTGGCGCCCTTTGTCGATCACATCCCGAAGCCAGCCATGGCCGGGATCATCATCTATGTCGCGTGGCGCCTGTTCAGCTTTGCCGAGATCCGTCACATCCTGACCAGCAGCCGCAGCGAAACGCTGATCTTCGCGCTGACCTTCCTGTCGGGGGTGGCCACGCAGCTGGAAAACGCGATCTTCGTCGGGGTCGTGACCTCGCTTGCGGTCTTTCTGCATCGCAGTGCGCGACCTCATGTCGCCGCGATCTCGCCCATCGTCTATCACGGGCGCAGATTGCTGCGCGGCGTCGAATATCACGAACTGGACCAGTGCTCGCAGATCAGCGTCCTGCGGCTGGAAGGCGCGCTGTTCTTCGGCTCCGTCGAGCATGTCGAGGCCGCGTTCCGCCGGTTCGAGGCGAACTATCCCGGTCGGCGGCTCAAAATCCTTGCTCTGAAGGGCATGGGTAAGATCGACCTGGCGGGGGTCGATCTGCTGGTGTCGGAATACCTTCGGTCGCGCAAGGCCGGGGGCGATCTGCACATCGTCATCGCCTACAAGGAAACGCTGCTGGCGTTGCGGCGCATGAACCTGTTCGCGGTCGTCGACAAGGCGAATATCCACCCCAACAAGGCCGAGGCGATCGGCACCGTCATGGACCGCGTGGATCCCGATATCTGCGCGACCTGCCGCATTCGCGCCTTCGTGGAATGCGCCGGAAAACCCGCGCCACCCGATATCGGCGGCGACAGCAAACCCCCTGTCGTCGACGCGCTTGGCACCCGAGGCATGAGCTTTCGTGAATAGGGCGGCCTTTCGGTCCGCCGTTTTGAAAAGATGAAAGGACAAGACCCCATGAGCGATTATCCCGTCCTGAAGATGTTGATCGACGGCGTATGGTGCGACGGCGCGACCGGTGCGACCCAAGAGGTGATCAACCCGGCCACCGAAGAGGTGCTGGCCCATCTGCCCGCGGCGGCGCCCGCCGATCTGGACGCTGCGCTGGCCTCGGCGCAGCGCGGGTTTCTGGCGTGGCGCGCCATGTCGCCCTATGCCCGTGCCGCGATCCTTGTCGGGGCCGCCGGCCTGATCCGCGAGCGGACAGAACGTATCGCGGCGGCTGTCACGCAGGAAAACGGCAAGCCGCTGGCCGAGGCGCGGATGGAGGTCGGCACCGTCGTCGACATCCTTGAATTCAGCGCCGAAGAGGGCAAGCGCCTGCATGGTCGCATCGTCGAGGGCCGCGCCGCCGGGGTGCGCCATCACGTCGTCAAAGAGCCGGTCGGCGTCTGTCTTGCCATCACGCCCTGGAACTTTCCGATCAACACGGTCGCGAAAAAGATCGGGGCGGCCCTGGGCGCGGGTTGCTCGGTGATCCTGAAAGCCTCGAACGAGACGCCGGCCTCGGCCATACTTCTGGTGCAGGCACTGGTCGATGCCGGGCTGCCCGCCGGGGTGGGCAATGTCGTGTTCGGGCCGTCCGCGCAGGTGACCGCGCATCTGATGGCCTCGGATGTGGTGCGCAAGGTGTCGCTGACCGGATCGGTCCCGGTCGGCAAGCAACTGGCCGTCCTGGCGGCCGAACGGATGCAGCGGCTGACGATGGAACTGGGCGGCCATGCCCCGGTCGTTGTCTTCGACGATGTGGATATCGGCAAGGCGGTCGATCTGCTGGTGCCGGGCAAGTTCCGCAATGCGGGCCAGATCTGCATCTCGCCCACGCGGTTTTTCGTGCAGGATGCGATCTATTCGGATTTCGTCGCGGCCTTCACCGAACGCGCGGCGGCGATCAAGCTGGGCAACGGCATGGCATCCGACACGATGATGGGACCGCTGGCCAATGCCCGCAGGCTGAGCGCGATGGACGGTTTCGTCGAGGATGCCCGCGCCCGAGGTGCGACGATCACGACCGGCGGTCAGCGCATCGGCAATCAGGGGTATTTCTATGCGCCCACGGTGATCAAGGATGCCCCCGATGACTGCATGGTGATGACCGAAGAGCCGTTCGGCCCGATGGCGCCGATGACGCGGTTCAGCTCGATCGACGAGGTGGCGGCGCGCGCGAACGCGCTGGAACTGGGACTGGCATCCTATGCCGTGACCAATTCTCTGGATCGCGCGACGCGGATTGCCGATGCGTTGCAGGCGGGCATGGTCGGGATCAATACGGTCGGTGTGGCGATCCCGGAAACACCCTTCGGCGGGGTCAAGGAAAGCGGTTATGGCGTGGAGGGCGGGCCGGAAAGCCTGGACCACTATGTCGTGCCGAAATCCATCGCACTGAAGCCCACGCTTTGACATCTCTGCCCGCCGCGCATCATCGCGGCGGGCACCGCCGACCGCATCAACTTTCTATTGATATAAACCTATATATGTTTTACTTTGATGGAGAGGAGGCGAGTCGGCCGTCAGTTCGTCCAATACTTACAAAATTGTGGGTACTTGAGTTTACGAAGGTGACGCCGGAATGTCTCGCGCACAGGAACGCAATCGCGTGCCGCCCCGCCAAGGTCAGGCTGCATGTGATCGGTACGGAGGAACAGAATGTCGGAAGCAAAGCAACTTGCCGGAAAGACGGCGGTCGTCACCGGGGCGGGTCGAGGGCTGGGACGGTCGATCGCGCTGGCCTATGCCAAGGCGGGCGCGGATCTGGCAATCTGTTCGCGCACCCTGGCCGAGCTGGAGGCCGTGAAGGCCGAGGTCGAAACGCTTGGCGTGCGCTGCACCATCGCGGCGGTCGATCTGTCGGATCAGGACGCCACGCAGCAATTCTGTAGCACCGTCCTGAAGGATTTCGGCGAGGTCGATATCCTGGTGAACAATGCCGGGGCCGAAATGGAGACGGGGCGCATCGAAACCTCGGATCCGACCGATTGGTGGAAAACGCTGGAGATCAATGTCCGTGGCCCCTACATGGTCACGCGTTTCCTGCTGCCGGGGCTGTCGGAAGGCGCCAAGATCATCAATGTGTCCTCGGGCATGGGGATGCGCGCGGGCAATACCAACAGCTCCTATCACGTGTCCAAGGCCGCGATGAACATGCTGACCGATGCGTTGGCCAATGAACTTTGGCCGCGCAGGATCGACGTGAACAACCTGATCCCCGGCCCCGTCGCGACCAGCATGCTGAACAAGGACAAGCCGGGCGAGCGGCGCACCGCCCCCGAAGAGGTGCTGGAACGCTTCTCGGAAGGGTTGCCGCCCGGATTTCCGGAATGGGAACGCCTGAAACATCCCGACGAGGTCGGCGATCTGGCACTTTACATGGCCACACGGCCGATTGGCGGCCCGACGGGGCAGAGCTTTTCGCTCGCGCGTCGGCCGCTCTGATCAACCCCCACGCGGTCGGGTCAAGACACCCCGCCGGTCGTCGGCGTGGGCCGGGGCCGCGTGACTGCCGGGAGGAGGCAGGCGATGAAACGTCTCATAGCTGTCCTGAACTGGACAAACCTAACGATCTGCGCCGGCCTGCGATGGCTGACCATCCTGCTGATGGCCGCGATCACGCTGAACGTCTTTGCGGGCGTCTTCTGGCGCTATGTCCTCAACAGCTCGTTGCCCTGGTACGAAGAGGCGGGCAAATACATGATGTTCTGGCTGGTCTTCGCCGCCGCGCCCATCGTTCTGAAGAACCGCGGGCAAATCGCGCTGGACATCATTCCCAACCTTCTGCCGCCGCGCATCCGCAACCTGAACTACCTGATCATCTATCTGGTCGTCCTTGGCCTGATGTGCGTCTTTGTCTGGCAGGGCTACAGCATCGCCTGGGTCGCCCGCAAGCAGCAGCCATCCTCGTTCGAGCTTTCCTTTTTCTGGATCTATTTCGCGATCCCCTTCGGCAGCACGATCATGGCGCTGATTTCGCTGGAATTTTCACTCAGCGCGTTGCTGGGGATCTTCCGCCCCGACGAGGTCGATCTGGAGCCGGGCAGCATGATCGACAATTCCCTGTCCTGACGGCGATCGCTGCAACGCAAACAAATCCGAAGAGCCCGCATCGGGATATTCGGGAGGAGATATGAGATGCCGTTGACGTTTTTCTGGGTCTTTCTTGTTCTGATGGTTTCGGGGATCCCGATCGTGTTCGCGTTGGCGGCGGGTCCTCTGGCCGGGTTCCTGCTGGCCGACCAGAGCGCGTTCCTGAAGATGCTGCCGCAGCGGATGTTCGGAGGGATCGCACAGTTCCCGATCCTGGCCATCCCGCTGTTCATCCTGGCGGGCGAAGTGATGAACGTGTCGGGCATCACCAAAAGCCTGGTCAATTTCGCCAATGTCCTTATCGGCCATGTCCGCGCGGGTCTGGCGCAGGCCAATATCGTGGCTTCGATCATGTTCGCGGGGCTGTCCGGTTCGGCCGTGGCGGATACCTCGGCGCTGGGTTCGATCTTCATTCCCGCAATGGAAAAGGACGGCTATTCGCGCGCCTTCTCGGCGGCGGTGACGGCGGCCAGTTCGGTCATCGGGCCGATCATTCCGCCGTCGATCATCATGGTCATCTATGCCTATGTGATGAACGTGTCGGTCGCCGCGCTGTTCTTGGCGGGGATCGTGCCGGGCGTTCTGATCGGGGTCGGCCTGATGGTCGTGACCGCGATCATCGGCAAGAAGCGCAACTATCCCAAGGCGCATCGCCGTGCGACGACGGGCGAGGTCTGGGCCGCGTTCAAGCCCGCCGCCCTGCCGTTGATGACGCCGGTCATCATCATGGGCGGGATCGTGTCGGGCATCGTCACCCCGACCGAGGCTGCGGGCGCCGCCGTGCTGTACGCGCTTGTCCTGTCGATGCTGATCACGCGCACCGTCACCCCGCGCGATCTGGTCGGCATCTTCTACCGCACGGGGCTGGTGTCGTCCTCGATCCTGCTGATCGTGGGTTCGGCCACGATCTTTGGCTGGGCGGCCACCGTGTCGGGCGTGCCGCAAGCGTTGGGTCGGTTCCTGTTCACCATCACCGAAAACCCGTTCCTGCTGCTGCTGCTGATCAACGTGCTGCTGCTGGTCATCGGGATGTTCCTGGATGCCGTGCCCGCGATCCTGATCCTGGGGCCGATCTTTGCCCCCGCCTTGGCGCAGGTTGGCATCGACCCGGTCCATTTCGCGATCATCATGTGCGTGAACGTGACCGTGGGTCTTGTGACCCCGCCGATGGGGATGATCCTGTTCGTCGCCTCGGGGCTGACGCGGACAGGGATCGAGGTGATCTCGAAGGAACTGTGGCCCTATCTGGCGGTGCATTTCTTCGTGATCGTCCTGATCTCGATGGTCCCCGCGCTGACGCTGACCATTCCACGTCTTTTCGGCTTCATGTGAGCCGCAACCACGGATCATAAAGGGAGGATCCACCATGTCCGTCACAACCAAGCTTGGCTCTCTGGCCGCCGGTTTCTGCAGTGCGATTGCCATCGCATCCTCGGCGGGGGCTGCCGATTACACGATGAAGATCGCCCATGTCTCGGCCACGACACAGCCGCTGTCGACCTGCGCCGAGGTGATGAAATCCTATGTCGAGCGGTATTCCGGCGGCCGCATCGAGGTGCAGCACTATCCGGCAGGCCAGCTGGGCACCTTTCGCGAGAATGTCGAGGCGGTGCAGCTGGGCACGCTGGAAATGACGCTGACCTCGGGCGGCGGGATCGCCAATTTCTTTGGCCCGATCCAGGCCTTCGACATCCCCTATCTGTTTGCCGACGATCAGGTGATGGACAAGGTCATGGCCGACCGCGAACTGACCGAGCGTCTGCGCGCCGATGTGCTGGAAGCCACGGGCTCGGTCCGGCTGATGGGCATGACCGGGGGCGTTGGCTGGCGTGATTTCTTCGCCAATGTGCCGGTCAAGACCGCCGCCGATCTGGAAGGGGTCAAGATGCGGACCGTGGAATCCCCGGTTGCGATGGAATTCGCCAGCGCGCTTGGCATGAACCCCACGCCGGTGCCGTGGCCCGAATTGTACACCTCGCTGGCGACCGGCGTGGTGAACGGCACCAAGAACGCGCTGTCGGATGTGGTGGATACGTCGCTGAACGATTACGTCAAATACGCCGTCGCCGATCACCATACACATAACCTGATCTTCTGGTGGATGTCGGATCCCTGGCTGAAATCGCTGCCCGAGGATCTGCAGGTGGTTGTCGCCGATGGGTTCCACGAACTTGGCAAGACCTGCAACGGCCTGCCGGGGGCGCTGTATCTTGAGAAATACGAGAAATTCGTCGAATCCGGCGGCGAGGTGCATATCCCGACCGAGGAAGAAAAGGCCACGTTCCTGCCCGGTCAGCAGCCGGTGATCGACTGGTTCGTCGATAAATACGGCAGCGAGTATTACGATCTTGTGCAGGCCGCCGTGACACGCGCCGAGGACGAAATCGCCGCCGAACGCGGCAGTTTTGTCGGCAACTGAGCGATGGACGCGCCGGCCCGGATTTCCGGGCCGGTGATGACGTCACAAGGTCGAGGCGGCGTCTTCGGTTTCGCTGAGCCTGCGTTTCTTGAAGGCGATGCCCCATTCGCGCATCACCGAAAGGACCGGGGCCAGTGACCGGCCGAACTCTGTCAGCTCGTATTCCACGCGGGGCGGAACCTCGGCATAGACGTGACGCTGGATCACGCCGTCTGCCTCCAGCTCGCGCAGTTGCAGGGTGATCATGCGCTGCGTGGCATTGGGCATGTTGCGGCACAGTTCGCCAAAGCGCAGGCGTCCCACCAGAAGGTTGCACAGGATCACCGGCTTCCAACGTCCGCCGATCACGCTGAGGGTTGCCTCGACATTGCTGCCGGTTCGCCAGTCGTATTTTCGCGCCATCGGTGCCGCCTTGTCCTTGGACTTTGGCAGGATGGCATAGGTCAAAGCCGCGAACCCGTCAATTCAGCGCCCTGCGGGCGGCCAGGTCACGGACCGGCCCGCCGGGCGTCAACTTCGCAAGAAAGGAACCTTCATGAACAGGTTGGACAACAAGGTCGCCATCATCACCGGCGGCGCAAACGGGCAGGGGGCGGTCGAGGCCGAGCTGTTCATCGCGGCGGGTGCCAAGGTCGTCATCACCGATATCAACGCCGAGGCCGGGCAGGCGACCGCCGCGCGGCTGGGCGAGGGCTGCACCTTCCTGCCCCATGACGTCAGTCTTGAACAGGATTGGGCGCGCGTGGTCGAAACCACCCTTGAACTGCATGGGCACATCGACATCCTGGTGAACAATGCCGGGATCTTCCGCGTGCTGACGCTGGAGGAAACCGATCTGGCCGTCTGGAACCAGTCGGTCGCGATCAACCAGACAAGCGTCTTTCTGGGCATGCGCGCGGTGGCCCCGGCCATGAAAGAGCGAAAGGCGGGCAGCATCATCAACATCTCGTCGATCGCGGGCCTGACCTCGGCCAAGGCGCATGCCTATTGCGCGACGAAATGGGCCGTGCGCGGTATGAGCAAATCCGCCGCCGTCGAACTGGGCCCGCATAACATCCGCGTCAATTCCGTCCATCCCGGCTTTATCGACACGCCGATGCTGGACGGTCATGGCGTGCCGCGCGAACAGTTGGTGGCCAGGGTGCCGATGGGCCGCACCGCCGATGTGATCGAGGTCGCGCGGCTGGTCCTGTTCCTGGCATCCGAGGATGCCAGCTATTGCAGCGGACACGAGTTCGTTGTCGACGGCGCGATCAAGGCCTGACGGTCTTGTCGTCGGTCTGCCCCTGACGGAAACTCCCCTTGGACCGTCGGGGGCAGGTCGGCCAAGAAAGAAAAGGGCCGGATATCCGGCCCCTTCCCTGTTCGCGATGTGCCCGGCTTATGCGAAGGCGCGTTCCAACGCCGCGACATCGACGCCAAGGCCGGGCTTGTCCGACAGCGTGACCCAGCCTTCGGTCAGGTCGAACGCGAACACCTCGTCACGGAAGTCATTCTCGTTCACATCGCATTCCAGCAAGCCCGGTCCACCGGCCGCCGCCAGCAGATGCGCCGAGGCCGCCAGCGCGATCCCCCCGCCAAGGGAATGCGGGCAATAGGTCAGTCCCGCCCCCACAAGGTTACGCGCGACCGGCAGGCATTCGGAAAAACCGCCCCATTTGGCGATGTCGGGCTGCACGAAATCCAGCCATTTGCCGTCTGTGACCCGATCATATTCGGCGCGGGTCAGGAAATTCTCGCCGCCCGCGATGGGAACCGTGGTGCCAGCCTTCAGCGCGTGCCATGCGGGGATGTCGGTATCGACGGGCATCGGCTCTTCGATCCAGCGGGGGCCATATGCCTCGATCCAGCGCAGGGCATCGCCCGCCTGATCGGGCGACCAGCCCTGATTTGCGTCCAGCAGGAATGTCTCATCCGGGCGCAGATCGGCGGCGAGGGCCGTCACATTGTCGCGGTCGGTCTGATCGCCGAAGCCGACCTTCAGCTTGAAGTTCCGATGCCCTGCGGCGCGGGCGCGGGCGACGGTATCCAGCACCCCGGTCGGGTTGATCCCGCTGGCATAGGCCGGGATCCGGTCGGTCCGGGCACCCAGCAGCCTGTGCAGCGGCAGGCCGGCGCGCTTGGCGACCATGTCCCAGATCGCGATGTCGACACCCGCGATGGCTTGTGCGATCGGGCCGAGCTCGCCGGTTTGCAGGCGCAGGATATGCAGCTTGGCATCCATCGCGGCATAGCAGGTCCGGGGGTCGGTGAATTCCTGCCCGATGATGCGCGGCCCGATTTCCGTCTCGACCAGTTTGGCGCGGTGTTCTGCCCCGCAGACGGGAAAATTGCACCACACCTCGCCATATCCCTGAACGCCCGAGGCGTCCGTCACGCGGACCAGCAGGGTGGGGCGGTCATGCATGATCCCGAAAGAGGTCCGCACCGGGGTCGATACCGGCGTGCGGACGAGGCGGGCCTCGACCCGGGTCAGGTTCACGTGCATCTGGGTCATTGTCGCATCTGTCATCCGGGTCACTTTCTGCCGCATGTCTGGCGGGCATCTTCAAGGATCATGTCGCTGGCTTTTTCCGCGATCATCACGGCCGGGGCGTTGGTATTGCCCGACACGATTTCCGGCATGATAGAGCAGTCGACGACGCGCAGCCCCTCGATCCCGCGGACGCGCAGTCGCTCATCCACGACCGCGCCCTTATCCGTGCCCATCTTGCAGGTGCCGGTCGGGTGATAGACGGTGGTCGAATTGCCGCGCACCCAGTCCAGTGCCGCGTCGTAATCATCCAGATCAAGATCCTGCGGGGGACGGAATTCCTCGGTGATCTCGGATGCCAGCGCGGCCTGTCGGGCGATCTGGCGCGATATGCGCACGCCTTCCACGGTGCGGCGGCAGTCATCCTCGGTCGCCAGATAGTTCGGCTGGATTCTGGGCGAGGCCAGCGGATCGGGGCCGGCAAGGGTGATCTCACCCTTGCTGGTCGGACGCAGCACGCAGACCGTGGCGGTGAATGCCGAAAACGGATGCACGCCCTCGGCGGGGCTGTCGGCCGACCACGGGTTGATGTGGAACTGGATGTCGGGCGTGTCCTCATCCGAAGAACTGCGCAGGAAGCCCGCGACCATGCTGGCGCCCATCGTCATCGGCCCGTTCCGCTTCAACCCGTAGCGCGCCGCCGTCTTCATCTTGGCGACTAGGCTGCGCACCTCGTCATTGACGGTCTTGTTGCGGGTCTTGAAGGTCGTGCGGGCTTGCAGGTGGTCCTGCAGGTTCTTGCCGACGCCCGGCAGGTGATGCCGGGGCTTCACGCCCGCCTTGCGCAATTCGGCGTCATCGCCGATCCCCGACAGCATCAGGATCTGGGGCGAGCCGACGGCACCTGACGACAGGATCACCTCGCGCCGCGCGATCAGCCTGCGCACCTGTCCGTCGGCATCCGTGATCTCGACACCGATGGCCCGCTTGCCGTCCAGTACGATCTTGCGGACTTGTGCGCGGGTCATGATCTCCAGATTGGGGCGGCGCCGGATCGGTTGCAGATAGGCGGCGGCGGTGCTGCAACGACGCCCGTTGCGGATGGTCAGCTGATAATAGCCGACCCCTTCCTGCGTGATGCCGTTGATGTCATCGTTCGCCGGATAGCCCGCCTGTTGCGCCGCCTTGATCCAGGCGTCGCAGATCGGGTGGGTATAGCGCGGGTCCGACACCGCCAGCGGCCCATCGCCGCCATGCAGCGCATCTGCGCCGCGATCATTCCCCTCGGCGCGTTTGAAATAGGGCAGCACATCGTCCCAGCCCCAGCCGATATTGCCCATCTGCCGCCAGCGGTCGTAATCCTGCGCCTGCCCGCGCACATACAGCAAGCCGTTCAGCGCCGAGGACCCGCCCAACACCTTGCCGCGCGGCCAGTTGATGACCTTGCGCTTCAGGCCCGGAACCGGTTCGGTCCGATAACGCCAGTCATAGGCGGGGTTGTTCATGGTCTTGAAATATCCCGCAGGCACATGGATCCAGGGATAGCTGTCGCGCCCGCCCGCCTCGATCAGCAGGACCTTGCGATTGGGGTTCTGGCTAAGCCTGTTGGCCAGAACGCAGCCCGACGACCCTGCGCCGACGATGATGAAATCCGCTTCCATATTCTTTTCCCGAAGCTGATGGCCAATGGCCGGGCCCCATGTCGGGGCCCGCCGGTCTCAAAGCTGTTTCAGCCCAAGGATCTCGCGCGCCTCGGCGGGCGTCGCCATCGTGCCGCCAAGGGATTCGACGATGCCGACGCCCTTTTCGACCAGCTGCGCATTGCTTTTGCACAGTTCGCCCTTGTCGATATAGACCGTGTCCTCCATCCCGATGCGGACATGCCCGCCCATCAGATAGGACAGCGCCATCATGCGATAGGCGTTCCTGCCGATGCCGAAGGCGGCCCATTCGCTGTTCTCGGGCAGCTGCGAGATCAGATAGGCAAGCGTCTGGTAATTCGCCGCCGCACCGAAATTGATCCCCATGACGAACTGGAACATGGCGGGCGATTTCAGGATGCCCTTGGCGATGAAATCCTTGGCCATGTTCAGGTCGCCCGAATCGAAGATCTCGATCTCGGGCTTGGTGCCGGCTTCATTCGCGATATCGGCCATCACCTTCAGGGTCGGGGGCGTGTTGATGACAGTCCAGGTCTTGTTGACCATCGTATTGAAATCCAGCGTGCAGATCTCGGGGCGCAGCGCCTTGACATGGGCGGATCGCAGGCTGGGGTGACACAGCGTGGTGCCCGGCCCGGCAACGCTGGGGTCCTCTTCACTGGGAACAAAGCGCTGGCCTTCGCCAGTGGTCAGGTTGATCACGATATCAGAGCCGGCGTCGCGGATGCGGTCCACGACTTCGCGGTAAAGGTTCAGGTCCATCGACCCTTTCGCGGTTTCCGGGTCGCGCACGTGCATATGGGCGATCGCGGCCCCGGCCTTGCCCGCATCGATGGCGGCCTGCGCGATCTCGGCGGGCGTGACGGGCAGGTTCTCGTTCTGCGACGGCATGGTGCCGTTTCCGGTCACGGCGCAGGTCATGATGGTTTTCTTGGCCAAGGCGATCGTCCTTTTCTTCGCCGTACAAGCACCGGCGTCTGTTGGCGGTTTCTGGCGAGAGGGGCCCGCGGGCCCCGCGCCCTTCAAATTGCTGTTGTTATAAACTACTATATGTTTTAATGTTTGTCAAACGGGCGGACGATAGGCTCGCCCGGTTTTGCTGCGGGGCGATCGACCGCCCGGCAGTTTTCGCTGATTTCCGGAATGGGAGAAGATGATGACAAATCAACGGGAAGCCGGACGAGCTGCGCTGGTTACGGGGGGTGCGTCCGGCATCGGTCTGGCCACGGCCACCTTGCTGGCGCAGCTGGGGATTCGGGTGGCAATCAACCACCTGCAGGACGATCCCCAGGGGCCACAGCAGGTTCAGCGCCTGCGTGATCTTGGACTGGACGTGATCTCGGCGCCGGGGAATGTGTCGGTGCCGGGCGATGCGGAAAAGATGGTGAATGCCGCTGTCGACGAACTGGGGCGGCTGGATTATCTGGTGAACAATGCAGGCATTTCGGGAACGCGAGACCCGATCCCGGCGGGCGATCTGGACCGGATCGACGAAGATCTGTGGATGGCGCTGCTGAACACCAATCTGATCGGCGTCTTTCGCTGTGCCAAGGCGGCGGCGCCTGCGTTGCGCGCGACGGGCGGGGCGATCGTCAACACCGCCTCGACCGCGGGGATGGGGCTGCAAGGCAGCAGCACCCCCTATGCCGCAAGCAAGTCGGGCGTGGTCAGCGTGACGCGGTCGCTGGCGCGCGGGCTTGCGCCGGATGTGCGCGTGAACGCGGTCGCGCCGGGGCAGGTGGCAACGCCCTGGACGCAGAACTGGCCCGAAGAACGCAAGCAGGCGGCACTGAACAAGATGCTGATCAAGCGGCATGTCCAGGCCGAGGATGTCGCCCAGACCATCGTCTATCTGCTGACCGGTGCGCCAATGATCACCGGTCAGACGATCGTCATTGATGGCGGCATGACCGTCTCGTGACGCCGGCGGTCATTGCCCGGTAAAGTCGATCCGGAACTCCAGCGCGTCACCGGGATAGATCAGGTCCGCGAAATAGATCAGCCGATCCTTCTGATCGTTGACCTTGCGGACCACCTTGAACACCGGAGAGTTCACATCGACCCCCAACCCCTCGGCCATTTCCAGATCGGCGGATGACAGCGCGACCGTCTGGCTGGCCGAGCCGAGGGCGATCCCAAGATCCTTCAGGGCAAGGACGATCAGTTCCTTGTCGAACCGTTCAGGAGCAAGCTCGTAGATGTCTTTGTTCAGATGCACATCCAGCATGCAGAAAGGCTTGCCGCCGACCTCATGCCGCCGTTTCAGCCGCTTGAAGCGGGTCCCGTCGATCACGACATCCTCGTCGAAGGTGGCATCGGTGCTCAGCACGACTTCCAGGGGCTTGTCGCCCCCCATCAGCTGCGACAGGTCAGAGCGGACCGAAAAGACCCGGCGCGGCTTGATCTCGACCTCCTTGACGAAGGTGCCGCGCCCCGAGGCACGCTCTATCAGCCCCTCTTCGTCCAATGTGTTCATCGCCTGGCGTACGGTCAGGCTGGTCACGCCGAAAACCGTGGCCAGTTCCGCCAGCGATGGCAGCCGTTCGCCGGCGGTCAATTCGCCGCTGAGGATCCGGCTTCGCAGCAGCGACGCGACCTCGACGTGCAGGGGCACATTCGCCCGGCGCATGGATTGCAGGGACACCAACGCTTACCTCACTCTGCTCGATAAATATAAAAACATATATACGTCTTTGTGGAAGGGTTCGGCAACCCCTTCGACCTGCGCCGGGGTATTGGCGGGTGCAAACGGATACACAGATCACATGTTGAAAACAGGAAAGGACAATGGCTGATGAAGAAGGTCTATGCCAGCGCGAGCGAGGCTTTGGACGGTCTCTTGCAGGACGGGATGACGATCTCGGCCGGGGGGTTCGGTCTTTGCGGGATACCCGAGCTGCTGATCGAT
>NZ_JAQBIE010000044.1 GCF_028294535.1 Paracoccus onchidii
CGCAAAGGGCAGATCGCAGTAAACGGCGCAACCGCATGCCAGATCTTCGCGGAGCTCGCAGGATGATTCTGTCCGAAGATCAGCCTATGCCGAAACTCGGAAAAGTTTGCGACAGAACCACCCGATTTAAGGGCAACGCGACACCAGGTCAGGCGCAACGGTCCCTCTCAGCCCGCGATCAGAGCGATACTCTGTTCCGTCCGAAACGCCATCACCTCTCCGCCCGGGCATACCGTCATGCGAGGTTTGACGCGTTCAGCCTTTGGGCTGACTATGCCGCAGAGCTGGTCGCCTGAAAACTGTGACGGTGGTTCGTAGCACTCAGGGCCCACCAACATGACAAAGACCTTCCGACTGCGGGTTGATCATTCTGCCGGGTGCGGGCTTGTCCAGCCGGCATTTTCCAGCCCTGCGACCAGCTTGCCCACAAGCTCGTCGGTCACGCCATGGCGACGAAACACCGCGGCCGGATCCCGTTCCAGTTCGGGGCGCAACTGGCCCATCCGCTTCAGAGCTTGCGCGACCTCTTGATCCGGGTGCCCGTTGGTTTCGGCCAGGGCAATCGCCAGCAATGCATTCCCGACCGACGAGCCGCCGGCCGCGCTGATGCGTGCGGATCGCAGCATTTCCGCGTATCGGCCCTGCACGAAATCACCGATGGCGATCAGGTTGAAATATCGTGCCGGCGGATCGACCGATCTGTCGATCGCCTGACGAATATAGCTGACGCCTTCCTCAAGCTGTCCGCGCACGGCCAAACGCCAGCCAAGCTGATGCAGGATCTCGGGGTCTTCGGGGTTCATTGCCACTGCTTTCCGCAGAATTTCCTCGGCCTCTGCATAGTCGCCGCGATTATGCAGCACGGCGGCATGGGCTTCGAGGGCGGTGATGTTTCGCGGTTCAAGTTCGACGGCGCGGCTGGTCATTTCGAAGGCGGTTTCGCGATGGGCGTTTCGCCTGACCGCATCGATGTCGGGAAAACGTGACTGATCCAATTCCAGCCAGCCGCGCATCGCGTGAATTTCGGCATTCTGCGGGTCGCGCCTGACGGCAGCCTGAAGGCAATCGGTCACGGAATCGCGCAGCTTGGGATCAAAGCCGCGCCGATAGGCATGTGCGCGAAGCATGCAGGAAAAACTGCTGTCGCTGGGATAGGTGCTGCGGTCAACCGCACGTGACATGTCACTGGCGATGACGCCATAGGTCTGGCTGAGGGTTGTTGCGATGGTTTTGGACAGCTCGTCTTCCAGTTCAAACATGCTTTGGGCATTGGGCAGGCGATCGAACGAGCCGCTCCAGATGATTTCACCCTGCATGTCCCGCAACTGAACGATAATACGTATCAGATCGCCGTTATCCGCGCCAAGCAATGTGCCCGAGACAACGTGCCTGATGCCGTATTTGTCCTGCAAAGCGGTCAGATTGTCTTCGGAAAGATCGCTACGGTCATTTGGCAGGGCAAAGACCCTGAAGCGTCGGAACATCATCAGCTCGTTGACCAGTTGGTCCGAAATGGCCAGCGATAGATAGTCCCCGTCCCTGTTCGCACCAACCGAGACAAAACGCGCCACCGCCAGCGCCGGAACTGCCGAGGCGTTCGCGGTCGGTTGATAGGCCATCGGCCAGAAGCGTGCGAACAGAATCGCGGCCGCTACGACCGAGGCCGCAATGGCGATCATCAGCCTGCGTCGATTCGCAGGCGTTCGATCAGGCAACTTCGGGGCAGTATCCGATGGTATATCTGCCGGTGGCGGTGCGGTTTCTTCGGGTGTGAGGACTGGGTGCGGCTGCGTCAGGAAACTGGCGGCATAGGCGCCTTTGGGGATCGAGAACCGCAGATCGGCACGGCTGGCATACGAGGCATAATAAACATCCAGATCCCGGCGCAGCCGACGCGCTTCGATCCTGACTACCGGATCGGATTGCGGGTCGAAATCGGCACCGCGGTCAAAGACCTCTTGCGCCAGAACCGGGCCTTTCAACCGATCACCCCGTCCGGCAAGCGTTTCTTCCACCAAATAGGCCAACATGCGGCGTCGGGCCTGGCTGCAGGCAAAATCAGGGTCGGCCAGCAATCGGCCCAGCTCGGTGCGGATGGCCGGCATGTCAAGCGGAACCCCGCTGTTCCGTGTGTCGGCGCCTGCTGTCATCGAATGTCTGTCCGGATCAAGAAGTTCAAGTGTTTCAAGATGTAACCCGCATCACGACGCCTGGCCGATAGCTATTGCTACATGTTCGAACCTATTCGATGGCCCGAATATGTGAAACGCTTTTTTGGTGAATGGATCCGAGGGGCGTTCGTGAACGGTCAAGACATTTTGTTTGCGCGCTTTGCCCGGCATCAGCAGCTGGTCCGTACACTACTTGTGTCGGATCCAGACTTTGCGTCGATCTGCAGCGATTTCTGTATGGCTTGCGACGCAGAGGCGCATTGGCGCGAAAGCTCTGATGGCAATCTGAAACGTGCATCGGAATATGCTGCACTTGCGGATGAGATCGGCACGGAAATCGCAGCCATCCTCAGAAAGCATCTGGATGGGTTCCATTCCTAGGGAACAGTCACGCAATGGGCACCGGATCAATGACACGAAAGCAAAATCATGCAAGGAAGAAGCACATGATCAAACGCACCGCCACGATGGTGGCGTTAGGGCTGATGTCGGGGATGCCCGCCATCGCACAGGAGGCTGGCGATCACACCAGCTATCCGACCTATGGCACCAAGCCCAATATCGTCATGATCATTTCCGACGATACCGGTTACTGGGATCTTGGCGCGTATCTGGGCGGCAAGGCGCGCGGGATGGATACGCCAAATCTGGACGGCCTGGCCGCCGAGGGCATGATGTTCACGGATTTCTATGCGCAGGCATCCTGCACGCCCGGTCGCGCCGCCATGCAGACGGGCCGCAATCCCAACCGGTCGGGCATGACCACAGTGGCCTTTCAGGGGCAGGGCGGCGGATTGCCCGCAGCCGAATGGACGCTTGCCTCGGTGTTGAAGCAAGCGGATTACAAT
Source organism: Paracoccus onchidii (assembly GCF_028294535.1). Lineage (GTDB taxonomy): Bacteria > Pseudomonadota > Alphaproteobacteria > Rhodobacterales > Rhodobacteraceae > Paracoccus > Paracoccus onchidii. The sequence goes on from NZ_JAQBIE010000044.1 coordinate 3,020, forward strand.
ACCTATTTCATGGGCAAATGGCATCTGGGCGAGGCTGATGAGTCGCTGCCCAACGCGCATGGCTATGACAAGATGGAGAACGTGCTTCTCTATCACCTGAATGCCATGACCTATGCGTTGGATGGCTGGAATCCGCAAATGACCGACGATCAGGTCGAATTCTTCAAGAAGGCCACGATCGGCATTCTGGAAGGGGACGCAGGTGAAAAGGCGACCGAGGTTCTGCCGATCACGGATATGACCGTGTCCGACCTGGCCAATCTGGACACTATCGGGGCCGAAAAGGCCGTCGCCGAGATGGAGCGCCTGGCCGGGCTGGATCAGCCGTTCTTCATGTCGATCAACTGGGCCGCCAACCATCAGCCGAACCTGCCGGCGGACGAATTTGTCGGCGCGTCCGAGGTGAAGTCCAAATATGGCGACAAGGTTGTCGAAATGGACGCCAATACCGGCAAGGTGTTGGACAAGATCAAGGAACTCGGGATCGAGGAGAATACCCTGATCGTCTATACCGTCGATAACGGCGCCTGGCAGGACGTGCATCCCGATGCGGGTATGACGCCGTTCCGTGGGACCAAGGGCACTGATCGCGAGGGTGGCTGGCGCGTGCCGGCTTTCTTCAAGTGGCAGGGCAAGATCGCGCCAAACACCAAGTCTTCCGCAATTGCCGGCGGTCTGGATCTTATGGCAACCTTCGCCCATGTCGCTGGTGTGGAACTGCCGCAGCAGGACCGGGACGACCAGCCAATGGTCTTTGACAGTTATGACATGGCACCAATCCTGTTCTCGGATGTCGATGAAGAGGAATGGGGTCGCCCCTCCTGGCTGTATTTTACCGAAGACGAGTTGATGCCCGGCGCAATTCGCGTCGACAACTGGAAAGCCGTGTTCAATCTGCGCGGCGACAATGGTGCGCGCGCGGGTTCGGAAGGTCCGGCCGCCGAGTTGGGCTGGCGTGGGCCATCGAAATATGTCGCCACCGTGCCGCAGATCTTCAATCTTTGGGAAGATCCGCAGGAACGCTATGACATTTTCATGACCACCGGGCGCGAGAACACCTGGGCGATGCCGTTCTTTGGTGAACAGTTGTCGACGGTTGCCCAATCCTATCAGGATTACCCGCCGCGTGCCCTGCAGTCCGAAACCTATACCGGCCCGATGACCATCAACCGTTTCCGGGCCTTGCAGGCTGTCCAGCGGACGATGCAGGATAAAGGCATCACACTGGATACGGATCAATAAAGCGTATCGCGGGCCGTGGCGGGTCCCGCCCCGGCCCGTTTCTCTCCATATCAGAGGCAGATCATGCATCGCATTCTTTCAACTTCCGCATATGCTTTTCTAATCGCGGCGCCCGCCCTGGCTGATCCATTGCCGTCATGGAACGATACCAACAGCAAGACCCAGATCATCGATTTCGTCGATAGCGTCACCGACAGCACCGCAGACAGCTTTGTGCCTGTTGCTGACCGGATCGCCGTGTTCGACAATGACGGAACGCTGATCAGCGAACATCCGATCTATTTTCAGGCGGCTTATGCGTTTGACCGCTTGCGCGAAAAGGCGGCTGACGACCCGTCGATCCTGAACAGCGATGTTCTCAAGGCGGCCAATGACGGCGATATGCAGGGTGTCATGGCCGGGGGAATGGAGGGGTTGTCTTCGGTCATTGATGTCAGTCATTCTGGCATCAGCATCGATGATTTCCAGGCAGATGCCCGTGACTGGCTTGAAAGTGCCCAGCACCCGGTTTCGGGGCTGAACTATGGCGCCATGACGTTTCAACCAATGGTCGAGTTGCTGACATATCTTCGCGATGAGGGTTTCACTGTTTATATCGTGACTGCCGGCGGGGTGGATTTCGTGCGTTCGTTTGCTCTGGATGCCTATAACGTGCCGCCCAATCTTGTCGTTGGCTCGCAAGGCAACGCTGAGTACCAGATCGGTGAGGATGGTACGCCGGTCGTCATGAAGTCTGGCGGTGTCTACTTTGTCGACGACAAGGCCGCAAAACCGGTCGGTATCATGCGAACTATCGGCAAGCGCCCTATTCTTGCCGGTGGCAATTCGGACGGGGATTTCCAGATGCTTGAATGGACCACCGCCGGGGAGGGTCCCAGCCTTGGGTTGCTGATCCATCATACGGATAGCGAACGGGAATTCGCCTATGATCGCGATACGCCTATTGGCAAGCTTTCCGAAGGATTGGATCAGGCCGCCGATCGGAATTGGTTGCTGGTCGATATGGCGCGCGATTGGGGAACGGTCTGGACAGGCGGGAAATAGAGCTCTGCCTCGCGTTTTGTGGCGCAACTGTCCTGAAATTGGCAAATTCAAGAGGGACAGTTGTGAGTTCGAAGAAGAACGGGTCGCCCAGGTCAGCTGTGGACCTGTCCCGGTTTTGTTCCAGTCTTCTGAGAGCGATGCTCTCAGCAAAGAAGAGAGGATATGGCAGCAACACACAGCGAGCAATTCAAACGGGATGCGGTTCTTCGCATCGCGCGCACTCGCGGGCTGGCGGTGTCAGATAGCGTCTGATCTTGGGGCGGTCTTTCGACGCTCGGCAGATCGGTTTGTGCAATTTCGGACGAGGCGAAGGTGCCAGAACGCGATGCCGATCTTCTTCGCGAGAATGAACGCCTGCGAAAAGAGAACCGCATGCTGCGCGAGGAATGGGAGCCCAGACTCCCCTGACAGACACAGTTACTAAGCTTTATCCGCCCCGAAACGTTCTTTATCAGCGCAGAATCCGAATGACCCGCCCATTTCCGGTCCGGCGGTATTGAGATCGTCAGACCAGTCGTGTCTACTGAATGCGTTCCAAACGTCTGTGCCGTCAATGTTCTTAATCCGTATTGTCGCTCTCCTCGGGCTTGCCCTTTTGTCGCTGCCAGCGACCGCGCAACAGGCAGGTCCTCTTGCACCTCTTGACCGATCCAGCCCGCGCGCGACGATTGCGTCGTTTGGACAGATTGCCGGCGAAGTCGAACAGGCCTATGCGAGCTACCGCGCGGCCAAGTCGCGCGAAGGGGCGCGGGAAATATTCGACACATTGGGCCGGGGGATCCGGCTGTTCGATCTTTCCGAGACACCGCCAGCCACGCAACACGAGGTCGGCGGCGCATCGGTGACCTTGCTGATGGACATTCTACCACGACTGCCCGAAATCGACCTTCAGGATGTCCCTGACGATAACGACGCCCCGGCTGTGTGGCGCATCCCGGATACCGAAATCGCGATCCGACAGATCGAAGAAGGCGAGGAGGCGGGAAACTACCTGTTCTCGGCAGAAACGGTCCGGCGACTTCCCGAATTTCACTCCAAGGTTATTGACCTGCCGCCGCGTGAACCCGTGCGCTATCTCAATTGGCGCCATGAACAGATCACTGGGTCCGGTCCGCTATTTTCATATGCCCTGCTCCGGACCTTTCCGGAGTCTTTCCAGCATATCATCTTCGGCACGCCACTTTGGAAGGTCGCGGTCACCGTCCTCATCTGGATCTCCCTGTTCCTGATCGTGATGTCCTGGGGCCGTATCGTCTCGCGGCTGTGTGGCCCGCTGGGCGATCTCGGGCGGCTTGCCGTTCGGCTGACCACACCCCTCCTGCTTGCGGCCCTCGTCACCGGTGCGCAGAAGATTGCCGCGGTCCAGGTCAACTTGTCCGGCGGCTTTGCAGAAGCCGTGGATCTATGGAGCGCGGGGCTGTTCTACATAAGCCTTGCCTGGGCGGCGTGGCTGGCGGCGTTTCTGTTCGTCGAAGCCATCATCGCCCTGCCCGCAATCCCGGACGAAAGCTACGACGCCCACCTGTTGCGCCTATTGGCACGGGTGGGTTCGCTCATTGCCGCGATGGCCGTTCTGGTCTGGGGTGCCAACGACATGGGCATTCCGGCACTTGGCCTGGTGGCCGGTCTGGGTGTCGGCGGGTTCGCGATTGCTCTTGCCGCGCAATCGACCGTCGAAAATCTGTTCGGCGGCGTGTCGATCTTTGCAGATCGTCCTTTTCGTGTAGGCGATTTCATCCTCTATGGCAGCGCTACGGGCGTCGTTGAGCAGATCGGCCCCCGGTCAAGTCGGATCCGGGGTCTCGACGGAACGCTGACCACGGTGCCCAATGCCGATCTGGCGAAGATGCACATCACGAACTATTCGGCCCGCGACAAGTGCCTGTTCCTGCACGTGATCGGGCTGCGTTACGAAACCTCACCGGCCCAGTTCGAGTGGCTGATCGGTCAATTGCGCAAGCACATCGCCGCTCACCCACTGGTCGAAGAGGACGAGGCCGGAATGCCCCGCGTCCGCATACTCGGGTTCGGGGATTCCTCGATCAACATCGAGGTTCGCGCCAATGTCCTGACCTCAAACTGGAACGAATTCTTGGCAGTGCAGGAAGATCTGATCCTGGCAATGATGCGGATCGTGGACAATGCAGGTTCGGCATTCGCCTTTCCCAGCAGCACCGTCTACTTCGGACGCGACGAAGGTCTGGACGACTGGCGCAAGACACGCGCAGAACGCCACGGCCGCAGGATGGAAGTGGAAGACGAGGACTTCGGCGACGGAACTTCCGGTTCGAGCGAGAAGGCGATGGCCGATGTCTCGCGCTGAAAATGCCTTATTGAGCATACTGTCGGCGGTTCTGTCGCAACTGGACCTCGACTGCTATCCCTAACTGCCGAAGGCGACGGTCGAGAAGACAAGGGCCGGGTCTTACATGCGGCTGATGTCGGGCGATGCGAAGGATGCGGCATGAATGATGCCCCGGAAATCCTGCTCGCCCATCATCTCAAGGCGCTGAAACTGCCGACGTTCCTGCGCGAGCATCAGAAGCTGGCCCGCCAATGCGCGGCGGAAGGGCTGGACCATGTCCGATAGCCGGCCCGGGTGCGAATGGATCGAACGGTGCGAGAATGTCATCGCCTTCGGCCCGTCCGGCACTGGCAAGACCCATGTCGCCCTCGGCATCGGGCTGCCCGCTTGCCAGAAGGGCCTCTCGGTTGGCTTCACCACAGCCGCGGCCCTGGTCAGCGAGATGATGGAGGCCCGCGACGAGCGCCGTCTGCTGCGCTTCCCAAAAAAAATGACTGGATGCAAGCTGCTCATCATTGACGAGCTGGTGTCGCGTTGCCCTTAAATCGGGTCATCCTCAATCTGTGTGGCGGAATGGGAGCATTCTCGCCCGCAACAATTCTGGACCGGCGCGACCGTACATTGCGCGTTTGAGGGTCTTCAGGGTTCTGTCGCATGAATTCTGTGGGTTTCACGCTCTGCAATCATGATGGCTAAGGGACAAATTTGCCTCTAAATGCTCATCCAGAAGCTTCATGACCGCATGCTTTCTTTCGACTACCGGGCGGATCGATTGCGGCGTAAATTCCGGGGATGAAATTTCGGGAAACAGCGTCTGAATTTCTTGCCGGGCGGCGGCGGAAAGGCCTTTCAGGGCCTCTGGTCCGGTGAACAGACTCTCTGCCGGGGCGCCATCAGCGAAAACTACTTCATGCTGGTCGAGAAGCATGTGCCAATAGGTAACGCTCTCAACGTCTTCGGCAATATCAATTCCCGGATAGGTGACCAGCTTTATCGCCGGGACAAGGACATCCCGCGCGCCAAGCGATCGATGCGTAATGTCTGCTCGGATCAGGATTCTGTGCTGGCGGCTTACGATCAGGTCTCTCCGCGGAAGACAGGGTCCCAATGAGCCGGCGCGAATTCGAACTGGTCTCATCTTCCGATGTCGGGCCAGATGGTCTGTTGAAACTTTGGTTGCACCAATCCAGCGGATTGTCTGATACCCGCTGTCCAGGGTCCTTACCTTGTCTCCGACCCGCAACTTTTCGATCGCCAGATCGCCCTGATCCGTATTGATCTGTGTCCCTGAAGCGAAGCACAGCACGGGAAAGGCATCATCATACTGGTTACCGATATTGATACGTGACTGCTCATTGACCAGGCTGGTCAAAGTAACGCTCTCTATCTGGTTCAGCGGGTAACCTGCACCATCGGGGCCATTGAATACATTCTGAATCTGTCCGTCTCGAAAACGTACGATCGCAGTACTGTGAAGCGGCTCCGACGTGTCATTGTCCGTGTCTGCAATGCGCGACACGACGACCGTCGTCGTGACAGTATCTGTTTGACCTGCATATCGGACTTCTGCCTCGAAAATCCAGTTTCGGGCAACATGATATGCGTTGCCGCCAAAGGCCACCCCGTCATTTGGATGGAAGCTTGACGAGTTGCGCGCATCCAGGATGTAGTCGCCATCCCCGGCGGCCGCGCTCCCCGCTCCGTCGCGGACAGTCAAGGCGGTCTCATATGTCTCCATGGGATCAAAGCTGTAGCCAACGAGCGATGCCGGATTATTCGAAGTTGCCTCGCCCGTTACAAATGTCCAATAGTTGTCAGCGCCCGGATCGACGTCACCAATGTTGCTATCGTTATATGCTGCCATCTCAGATTCTTTCAGAAAGCGTTGTCAAATAAAAAAACTCAATCGGATATATTATATCATGGTTTTAACTACCCCTGATTCAAGCATGTACTTTCCATTCTTTGCATGCCTGTCAACCAAGGACTTTGCCTTATTGCCGACTATCAAGAAACGGGCAGGTGCCTCATCCACATCATAAGGAAGGCCTGCAGATTTCAGAGAGTCTTTTAATATGTAAAGAGATTCCTGCGAAAGAGATCTCTCAGTCTGGTTACCTATCTTCAAGCTCTCAGTAGGGCAGCCATTGGCTAAAAGCACATCATGACGCCCAAGTCTGATATGATAATACTCCGCGAATTCGTTGCCGTTAAAATTGTAGTTTATTCCGTTATGCCCGACCAACTTTTTGGCGGCTATAAGCCCCTCGCCTACACCGAACATCCGCTCGACAATGCGAGACGCAGTAAGAATACGGTGTTGAGGGGAGACATACAAATCCTGATTCGGTAAATCTTTTCCCAAGGCACCCTTCGGAATCCTTACCGGTATCAAATCGTTCTTCTCGGCGGCCTCTTTGCTGAATATACTTGACCCACACCAAACTATTTCAGACCGACCATTAGAAACGGTATGCACGACGTCACCAGGCTGAAGTTTCTCAACAGCCACATCGCCATTGATGGTTTCGATCAGAGTTCCTTTGCAGAAGCAAAGAGCAGCAATACCCGCTTCATAGCTGACAATATTTCGATCATACTGCCAAGTGTTTAGTGCCAAGCTGGGGCCTGCCAGCAGGTCATCCAAGCTGGAAAACTCGTACAAAGCGCCTTTTGAATTCAAACCGTTATCTGTTGCTGCATACCAGGTATTTGTAGACGGGTTATACTCAATCCCATTGGAGTAGTTGAGCCCGCCTGTCACATACGGTAGAAACTCATCGGATGTAACGGACGCCATGTCATCCAAGGATGCAAATTTAAATACACCGGCTGAGTTTGAACTCGCCGCATAATAGAAACCATCGCTTGAATTATATGTGAATCCATTATTGAATGTCACTGCGGATGATCTGTAATCATACTTTTCCGCAGGGGCGTTGTTTGAAGAATATTCCTCAAAGCTATTGAATACGTATATTCCGTCACTTGCTGCTGCAGCAATCCATTGCCCTGTATCTTGATTATAAGTTATCCCGTTCGAATAGTCCCTGGGGGATACATTATCGGTTCCAACACCCCCTGGCGGGCTACCATTGGAGAAATCTATGACATCTCCAGGATTGTCGAATTCCAGCGTCGTAGTCGTACGTCCACCGGCGCTCAGCGGGGACCCACTGTTGTCATCATACGCCATGTATATTTTTGTCATAGACCACCTCTACGTCGCTTAATGCGATTACATCACAATGATTCCAACCATCAATAGGTTCTAGACTTCGGTAACGGGTCCTTCCCGGTCAAGAGAATTCCACCATGCGATTTGAGCCAGCCGACAGGATCCTTTGGTTCTGTCGCAAAGTTTCCGGTTCTGTGGCTTCTTCTCATAGGTCAACTTTGTCAGGTAGTTGGCGAGGGGCTTGCGGCGTGATCAATTTCAAAGGCGTACACTTTCCGAAGGCGGCGATCCTACACGCGGTGTTCTTCTATCTGCGCTATGCTGTTTCCTATCGTGATCTCGAGGAGATACTGGCGGATGGACGAGACCTACATCAAGGTGAAGGGGCGCTGGACCTACCTCTACCGAGCTGTGGACCGCGATGGGCAAACCCTTGATTTCATGCTCGCTGAGCGCCGCGATCTGGCTGCCGCACGGTGGTTCTTCAAGCGAGCGATCGGCACGAACGGTGTGCCGGACCGGATCGTCATCGACAAGAGTGCCGCCGACCTCGCAGGGTAGCAGGCGGTGAACGTGAGCCTGAAATCCACCGGCGGCGGGCGCACCATTGAGATCCGACAGGTCAAATATTTGAATAACATACTCGAACAGGACCACCGCTCCGATGATGGGGTCAAGGCCTTCCATTCTGCCGTGGCCACCATCGCCGGGATCGCAGCGTAACTGTATCATCAGATCGGGTCAGTCCGACAGCCAGAAAGGTTTGCGACAGAATCAACCGCCGCCTACCAAAGAGCAGCCGCATGACTCACAAGATTTGCCCACTCCCCAAGAATAAAGGCAAAGCTAATTTAAGGGCAACGCATCACAGGCTGACTCTATTGCCAGCCTGTGACCTTCAGAACCACATGCAGCCACCTTTGTTCAGCTTCTATTTGGTGACCGCGTTGAAGCTCTGCTCCAGCGCATCCTGAATCTGGTCGATGGAGAAACTCGCTGCACGTTGAGAAGGGGGGAAGTCCTTGAAAGTGCCTAGGAACCGTCCCACTTCCTGTTGCGCTGGTACAAAGAGATAAGCATGCTCCAGCACCCAGTTCCAGTATGTATTCGAGGTCACGTCCGCGATCTCGAACGGATCGGCCCGCAGATCAAATAGCTTGGGCATCCGTAGAGGGGTGAACGGCTCCGCCCAAAGCCCCAGTGTGCCCTTCGAGCGCTGCTCCTGAAACACAACCTTCCAGTTTTCGTAGCGCATCGCAACGAGCGCGCCATCGTCGTTGAAGTAGAAGAACTCGTTCCGCGCGGATTCATCTGTTTCGCCGGTCAGGTAGTCCAGCTGATTGTAACCGTCGAGATGCACCTTGTATTCGTTGCCGTCGATGGTTGTTCCTTCGAGGAGACGATCGGTGATGTCCTGGTCGCCAGCTGCGGCCAGAAGTGTCGGAAACCAGTCAAGACCCGAGAAGATCCCCGTCTTGACCGTGCCGGGCGCAATCCGTCCCGGCCAGCGTATCACGGCCGGAGAACGGAACGCGCCTTCCCAGTTCGTGTTCTTTTCGCTGCGGAACGGCGAGGTGCCGGCATCTGGCCAGGAATTCTTGTGCGGGCCATTGTCCGACGTGTAGATCACGATGGTATTGTCGGCGATGCCGAGATCGTCGAGCGCGTCCAGGACTTGCCCGACATTCGCGTCATGTTCGATCATGCCATCGGCATATTCTGTCAAAGCCGTCAATCCGGGCTCGCTGCGGTTCTCATCTTTCACGTGGGTGTAGAGGTGCATCCGTGTCGGGTTAAACCACACGAAGAACGGAGTCTCCTGATCCACTTGGCGCTGCATGAAGTCGATCGTTGCAGCGGCCGTCTCTTCGTCGACTGTCTCCATGCGCTTGCGTGTCAGCGGACCGGTATCCTCGATCTCGCCATCGGCGGACGAACGGATAACACCTCTCGGTCCGAACTTATCGCGGAATGCTGGGTCTTGCGGGTAGTTGCGGCGTTCCGGCTCTTCCTCAGCGTTCAGGTGGTAGAGGTTACCGAAGAACTCGTCGAAGCCGTGCGCCGTCGGCAAAAACTCGTCGCGGTCGCCAAGGTGGTTCTTGCCGAACTGACCGGTGGCATAGCCTAGATCCTTCAACGCCGAGGCGATCGTGACGTCGTCGGCGCGCATTCCGACATCAGCGCCAGGCAGCCCGACCTTCGAAAGACCCGTCCGTAGCGTCGACTGGCCAGTAATGAAAGTCGACCGGCCGGCGGTGCAGCTCTGCTCGGAATAGTAATCGGTGAACATCAACCCTTCTTCGGCGATGCTGTCGATGTTGGGCGTCTCATAGCCCATCACGCCGAAGCTGTAGGCCGAGACATTGGTCTGGCCGATATCGTCGCCGAAGATGACGAGAATGTTGGGCTTGCCGCTCTCATCCCCGGCACTGTCCTGCGCAAAGGCGGTGCCCGCAGCCATCATGGCGGCAAACACCAATGTCGTTCTGTATCGTAACATAGGAAGCTGTCTCCTTTTTCTTGTTCTGGTTGAAATCTTCGGTCAATGCGCCTTGGGTCGTCTGGCCATGTTGGACACCCGCTTTACCGGCTGCCGGTCCAGACGGCTTTCCAGTCCTGTGCCATGTCGACCAGCAGCCATCCGCGATCCTCGGCCTGCTCGAGCCCGTCCACGAGCTTGCCAAAAGGCGTGTCGCGGTCATAGGCGAACTCTCTCTCGCCATCAGTATGGTGAACCAGAAGGCCCAGTCGCGGGCCATCGCCAGCCATCGTCCATTCCAGCATCTGGAAATCGCCATCGGAATTTCCACCTGCGATGATCGGGCGCTTGCCGATGTTGCGCATGATGCCTACGGGCTTCGCCGCCTTGTCATCGACGAAGTAAACACCGCCGGTCTTCATGACGACAGTTGAGCCGTCATCCCCGACTTGATACTCGGCGTTGCCTTCGGACCCGACCACAAGGTTCGGAGGAACGTTATAGGCATCTTCTGCAAAGGAATTCACGAAATCAACGCCGCCTGCGGTGACGATGGTGAAATATTCGTCACGCAGGTATCTATCTTATGTCTCGGGCAGATGCTTGCACTTGGCTGTGCTATTTCGTCGAAAAGCTGTTTTCGGTTCTTGACGTGCCGTTTCAACAATTTTCGGGTTTCGCGTTGCCTGGTTACTCGGCGCGCGGGTGACGGGATGGTGCCCGGCATATCCAGTTCGGG
>NZ_JAQBIE010000045.1 GCF_028294535.1 Paracoccus onchidii
TCGAGATGTTCTACAATCCGAAGCGCAAGCATGCGAGAAACGGGATGCTGTCGCCCGTAGAGTTCGAACGGCAGCGGAAACCGAGACCCGAAGGCGTCTAGGAAACGCGGGGCTATTCACTCCACTCAATGACAGCACAGTTGTGGCGTCTGGCAGAGGGTTCACACCTACGCTGTCACGCTTCAGGGTTTTCACGAACGCCTCTGGCCTGCCGTTGGGTTGTGGGCTCTTGACCAGTGTGAAGCAAGATTCAAGCCTGAGTTGTTGCGCGAAGATGCGCGTTCTTTTGGCGGCATAGGCACCGAATCGGTGCTCAACCGCCTCCAGCAGCATATGACGCACATCCCGTCCGCTGATCCCGGCATCCGCCACCGCCCGGCAGGAGATGATCTCAATCTCAGACATGAGCATAAGCTCAAGGCTGTCCCTAAGCCTCTTTGGTCCGTAACCGTCCGGTCTGACCGCCCTGCCGCGGGTTGAGGGAGCGGGATAGCGGACACTATGGTGCTTGGATGACACGTCGGACGAGGCGGCTTTGGACGGATGAGGAGAAGCGGTCGATCTGTCAGCAGACGACCGCGCCGGGTGCTTCGCTTGCGCGGGTGGCGCGTCGTTACGCGGTGAATGCAAACCTGATCTTCCAATGGCCGCGCGATCTCCGCTATGCGCCGGAGGTCTCATCAGCGCCAGTGCCAGCCGATGACGCGCGCTTTCTCCAGTGGAGATTGTTGAAGCGAAGTCTACCCCGCCCACGCCCGTCGTGCAGAGCCGTATCGACAACGAACTGTCTGGCGGCCATCGGATGCGGCTCAGCGAGAGCTTTGATCCCAATACTTTGGCGCGGCTGATCCGGGGCCTGTCGCCATGATCCCGGTTCCGGCCAATATGCCGGTCTCGCTGGCGGCAGGCGTGACGGATATGCGAAAGGGGTTTCCATCCTTGGCGGCGCAGGCCGAGGCGGTGTTTCAGCAGGATCCGTTTGCCGGGTACCTGTTCGTATTCTGTGGTCGTCGCGGCGATCTGGTGAAGGTGATCTGGTTGGACGGGCAGGGGTCGTGCATGTTTACCAAGCGGCAGGAGCGGGGTCGGTTCGTCTGGCCCTTGGCGAAGGAGGGCAAGGTGACGTTGACGCCTGAGCAACTTGCCATGCTGCTGGAGGGGATCGACTGGCGGACACCGCAGCGCAGTTGGCAGCCTCTGAGGGCGGGGTAATCCGCTGATCCGGAGCGTGCGGGATTCACTGAAAGACATCAGCAGGGTAAGCTTTTTCCATGCTGAACAAACCCATGACCATCCCCGACCATCCCGAGTAACTGCGCAGCTTCACGGCGCGGCTTCTGGACGAGGTGAAGGCACAGGCGGTGCTGATCGAGAAGCTGCGGCATCAGCTTGCGGGGCACCGGGTGCATCGGTTTGGCAGTTCGTCCGAAACCGTTGAACAGCTGCAACTGGCGCTGGAAATCAGCGAGATCTCGGCCGCGGCAATGACCGCGTGGATAAAGTTGCCCGACATCGAGGCTAAGTCCAAGCCGATCCCGGATCACGATCCCCGGATGGAAATCTAGCTGACGCCTGGCAGCGATGCCTGTGTGGATTGGGGCGGGCGCGCATACATCGTGACCTGATCGACGATGGTCATGAGATCAGGCGGCATCGCGTGGTTCGCAACACCCAATCTGTTCGACCAAGACTTTGCTGCCGAGGGCCCCGACCAGAAATGGGGCGCCGACATCTCGTACATCTGGATCGCCCAAGGCTGGCTGTCCCTCGTTGTTGTCATCGATCTATACTCACGAAAAGTCGTGGGCAGGGCGACAGGTGACCGACTGAAGCGCGCGATTGCCAGCCGGAACCCGGCTCCGGGTTTGATCCACCACAGCGATCGCGGCTCGCAATACTGTTCTGTCGACTACCAGGCCAAGCTCCAAAGCGTGCGATCCTATATCGGGTCGGGCGAAAGCAATTCCACGCGCTATGATATGGCGGTGGTCTCTCATGCGACGCAGTGGTTCGCAGATGCCGCCAGGAAGCCTGACGATCCATGGTGCCTGAATGTCGGTCTGGTCGCGCCGGATCTCCCGCTGATCGTGCCGCAGGAATATCTGGACACGTATCCGTTGGACAGCTTGCCACCGTTCAAGTTGCACACGCTGAACGGTTTGGAAAATCACCCTTGGGCCGCAAAGCAGGGGTTCGCCCTGTGCAGCTTTCTGGACGACAATATCGGCAAGCTGATCGCCGCATTGGAAGCGAATGGCCAACTGGACGATACGACGATCATCTACACCTCGGATCATGGCGACAATGTCGGTGCGCGCGGCCTGTGGGGCAAGTCGAACATGTAAGAGGATCGGTCGCCGTGCCGCTGATCGTGGCCCAGCCGGGCGCGCCGGCGTCGGAGTGCGCCACACCGGTTAGCCTGCTGAATCTGTCGGAAACCATCATCGCCCATTTCGGTGCCTCGCTTGCCGGCGACCGGTCCGGCAGATCGCTATATGACCTTGCCGAGGCACCTTATGACGCGCATCGTGCCGTAGCCTTGACATGAGCCAGATGAACCGCGTGATCGAGATCCATGAAAAGGATCTGGACGCCGTCGTGCAACCGGGCGTCACCCGGACGCAGTTGAACGACGCGTTGCGTGCGACCGGGCTGATAATCACGGTCGACCCCTATGCGGATGCAAGCATGGGTGGCATGGCCTCGCCCCGCGCGTCGGGGACCAATACCGTGCGCTATGGCACGATCCGCGAAAACGTGCTGGCGCTGGAGGTTGTTCTGCCCGATGGCGAGATCATTCGCACCGGCAGCCGCGCGCGCAAATCCGCGTCCGGCTATGATCTGACGCATCTGTTCATCGGCGTCGAAGCCGAGGTGCGCGAACAGGTCGAGGCCGTCCGCGAAATCGCCTCGGATCTGGGGGGGGTGGGATTTCGCCTTTGCCGAAAAGGCCGAAGATCGCAACCGCCTGTGGGCCGCGCGGAGCCACGTCTGTTACTTGGGCAAGGCGCTGAAACCCGGTTGCCAACGGGCTGGTCACGGCTTGCTGGGTGCCGATTTCGTAAATGGCCTGCTGTATCAGCCGGACCAAGCAAGCCATCGAGATGTCGGGCCTGATCGCTCCCCGCGTCGGCCATGTCGGGGACGGGAACTCCCATCTGGCGATCCTGGTCGATCCCGACAGCGATGACGAGATGGACCGCGCGCGCGCGATCTGGCCGCCTCGATCAACAAGATTGCCCTGTCACTCGGCGGCACCGTGATCGGCGAGCATGGCGTGGGCGTCGGCATGAAGAAATACATGCTTGCCGAACATGGGGGTGCCTATGCCGCTGATGCAGCGGCTGAAACTGGCCGTGGATCCGCAGAACATCATGAATCCGGGCAAGTTCGTCTGAGATATGCGATCATGTCGCATCTTGCGCGACCTGACGCATCAATTTCACGGCACCCGGTGCAGCTATGTCAGCGCCTCCTGGATGCCGGTTGCAACCGCGCGGCTGACCTCTTCGGGCGCATTCCCGAAGAGGGAATAGCCCATGTCGTTGCGTTCCCAGACCAGCCCGCCGCCTTCGGCGCTGCGATAGGGTGTCATCTTCGTGCCGCCGGGCGCGCGCATCTGCCGGGCCTGAAACACCAGCCGGTCGCCCTGTTCGTTTTCGTAGATCGCCGCCATGGCAGGGCCCTGCGCGGTCGGCACCACCTGTCCGCCAAGGAAGCGAAAGCCGCTGCCACTTAGATCGGGTACGCGCATCGGGCGGCGCAGGGCGGTGCTGGCCCAGTCGACCAACGCCTGGGGGTCGGCGGCTGCATAGGTCAGCGTTGGGGCATCGCCTTGGGACAACAGCGCGTAGGTCGCCGCAGTTTCCTGGCCCAGGACGGCCACCGTTCCGGACTCTATCCGGGCATGGCCGAACCAGCCACCGGCAAGCCCGGCCCCGACCAGAACCACCGATGCGGCGATCCGGCGCAGCTGGTCGCTGCGGCGGCGACGCGATGCGGCAAGACGCGGCAGATGCAGCTCTGACGGGATCGGGCGGTCCGCCAGCGGGGCCAGCGCGGCCCGCAGCGCTTCGGCATGGCGCATATGATCGGCGATGCGCGCCGCTTCGTCGGGGTTGCGCCCAAGATAGCGGCGCACGTCCTCTTGCCGCGCGGAGGACAGCCGCCCGTCAACATAGGCGTTCAGATCGTCTTCGCTGATCGGCTCCCGTTCGTCCATCATTTCACCCTCCGCAAATGGGGCACCCGCGCCTGTTTCTCTGTGCCGCGCCCGCCCAGCAGCTCGCGCAGATGATCGCGACCGCGCGACAGCCTAGACATCACGGTGCCCACGGGCACGCCAAGCGCGGTTGCCGTTTCATCATAGGTCAGCCCCTCGACCGTGACGAGCAAAAGCACGTCGCGCTGCGCTTCGGGCAAGCGCCCGACGGCGCGCAGCACCTCGGCCTGGTAGATCTGGGTTTCCTGGCGTGCCGGGACGGCAAGTTCCTCGATCGAAGCAGGATCTTCGGCGGCCAGCTGGATCCCCCGCCTGCCCCATTTCCGCAACCCGTTCATCATGGTGCTATGCAGGATCGCGAACAGCCAGGCGCGGGTGCTGTTGTCCGGCCGGTGCTGGTGCCAGCGGTCGATGGCGCGCAGCAGACAATCCTGAACCGCGTCATCGGCGGCCGCTGCGTCGCGCAGCACCGAGCAGGCATAACGCCGCAGCGCGGGAATATGCGGCTCTATCGCACGCCGCTGTGCCAAAGCTCGGACGTCTTCGCTTTGCATCGTTGAACCACCTTCGACAGACATGAAACGGCTGGCGGCACACCATTGGCTGCCGCCAGCTTCGTGCGTTACTTCGCGCTTTGCAATTGCACCGGCGCACCAAGCGCGCCATCGGTGGTCTGCGTGATCACCAGGTACCGTCGCGCTGCGTCATGGTCGCCATCGACGATCTGCCGGATCGGGCCAACCGCATTGACGATCGAGGCACCGGCGGGATTGGCCTTGAAGGCGGCCAGCGGCTGCAAGTCGCCGCTGCCATCCGGCGACGCCGACAGCGCCAGCGCATAGGTCATTCCCGGTTCAAGCCCCGTTACCGACGCTTCGAGCACCTGGGTCAGACCCTGATCGAACAGTGCGACCGTGGTCTGTCCCTTGTTCTCGCCGACCGGGGTCAACGCCAGATGGGCGACCTTGCCGGTATCGCCCAACGGTTGCAGGTTGTCGGTGCCGGGTTGATCCGCCGGCACCGCATTGGGCACATAGACCACCGCCTGCGGCGCCTGTCCGATGGGGATCGTCTTGATCATGGTGTTGGACGCCGTGTCGATCACGGCCATTTCGGCAGCATTCTCAAGCCCGAAATAGATCCGTGTGCCATCGCCCGAAGGCCACAGACCATGCGGCAAATCGCCCACCGGGATCTTTGCCACCTGCGAGAAGTCGGCGGTGTCGTAGACCTTGACCTCGTTCAGCCCGCCGATGGTGACATAGGCCAGTTGCCGCCCCTCGACGCTGGCAAAATTGACGTGATTGGTGATCGGCCCGGTGTCGATCGTGGTGATCGTCTTGAAGGGCGGGCGCGCCTCGACCACCTGGGTCTTGCCGATGTCCTTCAGGGTGAACCAGACTTGCGCGCCATCGGGGCTGGCCGAGATATTGGGACAGAAGGGGCTGGCCTGTTCGATGGTCGCGACCTCTTGGTGGTCCTTGATCGAAAACACCTTGGTTTCCGGATTGAACGAAGAACACACATAGGCGTATGCGCCATCGGGCGAAAAGATCTGCATCCCCGGACCCGACGGCGTCTTGAGCTGCATCTTTTCCTCATAGGTCCGGGCGTCGAGGATCGAGATGTAATCCTCGCCCCGCACCGTCACCCACAGCTCAGCCCCGTCCGGCGTATAGAAAGCCTCATGCGGCGACCGGCCAAGATAGGTGGTGTGCTTCACCGTGTTGGTCGCGGTGTCGATGAAGCTGACCGAATTCGAACCCGTGGCGACCACTGCAAGCGTCTTGCCATCGGGGGCAAAGCCCAGCCCGTGGACCAGAACCTGGCCGTTGTAAAGCGGCGACAGGTTGCGGGGCTGCGGATCGCCAAGGTGGATTTCACCCAGAAGTTCGTTGCTGGCGGGGTCGATCACCGAAACGGTGTTGGAATATTGCTCGGCGGCATAGACGCGGTCGCGGTGGCTGATCGGGATGTCCGGGGCATCCGCCCCCAGCGGAGCCTACCCGGCAACAGCCGCTCCCGCGCCGATAAACATGGCCGTCGCCGCGATGGAGGTAAGAAATTGCACATGAAATTTACGTGTCATCTTCGGTCTTTCTGTTCGGAAGGGACAGACGCCCCAATGGTTAGTTTGCGGTCTGGCCGTCGACATTCCCGCCCGGTGGCAGGCCGATGGAAAGGCGCATCGCCTTGATTTCCTGCTGCTGCGTGACGATGATCTCTTGCGCGATATTCTTAAGCTTGGGGTTCGTGCCGTACTTCAGTTGCAGGATTGCCATGTCGATTGCACCTTGGTGGTGCGGGATCATCATGGCGACGAAATCGGCGTCGATATTCCCCGTCGGCTGCGCCGCCATATCGGCCATCATCTTGTCCATCGCGGCCTCATTTTCGGCCAGGAACGGTTGTTCGGCTTTCAGCGCAGCAGAATCGGTGCCCGGTGCCGGGGCGGGGATGTCCATATGCATTTCGGCGTGCTGACCCTGATGCGAGTCGGTCGTCCCGGCCTCGGCCAAGGCCGCGACTGCGGGGATCAACACTGCCAGAGCCGCGCCGGTGGCAAGGCTGGAGATCGCGGTTCGACGTCTCGGATCGGACGGGGGCATATCCTTGGCGCACTGCTTTCGGGTGCCCTCTGTGAACGTGTCTGTCATGTGATCTCCGATGGTGTTGTTTGGACATGAGACAGCGCGCAGAGCCACTTTATTCCCACCCGCAAAGATTTTTATGAAAGCCGAGGTGATCCCCATCTCGTGGACAGGATCTGACGTGATTTAAGCTACTCGTTGGCGCTGTTGCACAAATCAGCGTTGGGGCTGGCCATGGTTGTCACGTTCACGATGCGTCTTGGCAGAAAACCATGCCGCTTCATCAGTTTGACGAGCGGGCATCTGGCCCCCTGCGTATGAAGCCATGCTGATCGACCGCCCGCCACAGCCAGAATTTTCGGCGGCGATCTTCACCTGAACTTGGTTCAGATGCCGGATATCGCGGGGTCGCGCCTGTCGGCGGCGCGGGTTCCAGGCGATCCGTGCGGCAAATTTGGCGGTCCATCGCCGGATCGGCTCGTAGGAAACATCAATGCCGCGCTCCAGCAGAATCTTTTCGATCTGGCGTAGGCTGGGTCATTCGCATCGGCTACGCCGAAACCGCGCCAAGGCCAATGAGCGCCGTGCTAACGTGACAACACCGGTTTCAGGCCAAACCGTGTGTTTCACGCAGGCGAGCCGTTTTCTGGAGGCGCAGTTGCCGCTCGCGGCGCAGGGCCGAGATGCGGTCAACGGCGACTGCCACAAGCAGAACGCCACCGCGCACGATGTCGTATATGTATGGTGATGCGTTCATGAGATTCAGACCGTTGTCGATCAGAACGAGGAAAACGGCGCCGATCACGCTGCCGGTCACTGTGCCCGTGCCCCCTGTCAGCTTGGTTCCGCCAAGGATGACAGCGGCGATGACCGTAAATTCGATCCCGATTCCGATGCCGGATTGCAAGCCACCGACACGTGCCAATAGAATCAGCGCCGAAATTCCCGCAAGAACCCCGCCAATCGCGTAGACAGCTATCGTTACCCTTGCGATTGGCAGGCCACTTTCCCGTGCGGAGCGGTCAGAATTCCCGATAGCGCGCACATAAACGCCAAGGCGGGTCTGTGTAAGCGCGTAGATCCCGATTACAAAGATCAGCCCGAGCAGCAGGATAGGCACGGGAATGCCCCATATCTCGCCATTGCCAAGAAATCCCATTTCGCGTGGCACAGGGATATTTTGGGCACCGGTCAGGTGGATGGCTGCCCCGCGATAGATCGAATAGGTCGCCAAGGTCGTGATCAGCGGCGAGATCCCGAACCGCACCACCAGAATGCCGTTTAAAAGCCCCAGTCCGGTCGAGCACGCAAGTGCGGCCGCAAATGCCAGTGGGTAAGACCCGGTGTCCATCATCAGTTGGGCGAACAGAGCGGATGTGAAAAATAGGATCGCACCGACAGAAATGTCGATCCCTCCGGACATGATGACAAAGGCCATGCCGATTGCCATGATCGCCGTTACGCTGGATTGCACCAGGATCGATTCCAGGTTGGAAAAGGTCAGGAAGGCTGGCGAAACCGTGCTTAGCGTTGCGCCAAGCACAATGGTCGCAAGCGCGATAGGCAGCCATTTCTGGCGAGTCAGCGAGCGGAAGATATCGTCATACATCGGCGGGCTTTCCTGCGCTGGCGGCAAGCGAGATGATCCGGGCTGCATCGAACTCGTCGCGATGGAACTGGCCCACAAGCCGGCCTTTGCGCATTACGACGATCCTGTGCGCGGTGTTCAGCAGTTCAGGTAGGTCTGACGATACCATCACCACACCTACACCATCGCGCGCCAATTCACTGATCGTGTTGTGGATATCGAACTTTGCTCCGATATCGACACCCTTTGTCGGCTCGTCGAACACGATAAGCCGGGGCCGCGTGGCCAGCCACCGTCCCAGCAGAACCTTTTGCTGGTTTCCGCCCGACAGATCGCCGACAGCGTTTTCGATGTGCGGCACGGCGATGTTCATGTCATCAACGATCTTCGCGGCGCTCTTGACCTCGCCGCGAAAGCCGATGCTACGCAGCTTGCGGGTGACGAAGCGCCCGATCGCTGCGGCAGACAGGTTTTCGCGCACCGGACGGTTCAGGAACAGGCCATTCAGGCGGCGATCTTCGGGCACGTAGCAGGCGCCGCGTCGCTTCATCGCGGCCACCGAAGGGGCACGGATTTCTTCTTCGCCCACGACGACCTTTCCGGTTGCGGGTCTGAGGCCAAAAATCGCCTCTGCCAGCTCTGTCCTGCCGGCCCCCATCAGCCCGGCGATGCCAAGGATCTCACCCGCTGCAACGGTGAAGTTGACATTGTGGAAGTCTGCCGAGCAAAGCCCCTCGACACGCAATGCCAAACGCTCTTGCGGGTCGGTCAATTCAAGCCGGGCCTCGCCTATGCTGCGTCCGACCATCATTGCCTCAAGTGACTTGCGCGATGCCTCTGCCAGTTTTCCGGCTCCCACCTGTTCACCGTCACGTAGAACCACATAGCTGTCGCAGACACGGTAAATCTCTTCCATGAAGTGGGATATGAAGATGATCGCCAGCCCGCGTTCCTTCAGCCGGTCAAGAATGGCGAACAGCTTCTCGCGCTCGATTGCGGTCAGCGAGGTTGTCGGCTCATCCAGGATCAGGACCCTGTTCGCTTGCAGCAACGCCTTACCGATTTCGACGATCTGCTGCTTGCCCGCCCCGAGTGTGGCAACCTCGACCTGCGGATCGATGCCCATGCCCAGAAAGTCGAGCTGTTCCCGCGCTATGCGGTCAGCCGCCGCCCAGTCGACCCGAACCGGACTACCGGGCAGGTGGTGGATGGACATGTTTTCCGCCACGGTCAGCGTCTGGAAGAGACTGAGCTCCTGATGAACGGCGGCGATGCCATGCGCGCTTGGATCGACGCGGGCGAAAGTCTCGCCATCAAGCTGAATTTCGCCGTCGGTAGGTTCCAGAAGTCCACAGATCATGTTCTTGGTCGTGGACTTGCCAGCGCCGTTTTCGCCAACCAGTGCCATGACCTGGCCGGGATGCAGATCAAATGAAAGATTGCGTACAACTGGCTTGCCGGCAAATGTCTTTGACAAGCCGCGCACGGACAGGATGGGCGATACCTTGGTTGCGGTGTCCTTCATCAAGCCCTCCGGCGCGACAGCCGCGCAGCCATCCAGGTGCCGACGAAGATCAGGACGCCCTGCACGATCAACTGATCGTAGAACGGGATGCCCAGCAGGTTCAGCCCATTGATCAACACCGCCAGCAGGCCGACCCCGATCAGGGTCCGCGAGATTGAGCCCTCACCTCCGTTCATCGAGGTGCCGCCCAGAACGACGGCTCCGATAATCATCAACAGCAGCGTGTCTCCAACACCGGGAATCGCGTTGCCAAGATTCGCGATGGAGATGAAACCCGCCAATCCGCCAAGCAGCCCGGATACGAGGTAAACGCTGAATTCCATTTTACGCACGTTGATCCCGGTATATCGTGCGGCATTGCGGTTCGACCCAACCAACATCAACTCGCGCCCCCAGCTGGTGCCACACAACGTCAGCGACGCCAGAACGACCACCGCCAGCCCGACGATAGTTGTCGCGGGTATTCCCAGGAATGCGGCAAAGCCGAAATCCATAAGCGCGTAGGGTGTCCCTTTGACCGCGACACCCTGCGACATCACAAACGCGATTCCGCGTGCCACAAGTTGCGTACCCATTGTCGTGATGAAGGGCGTCAGGCCGCACATCCCGATAAGCAAGCCGTTGACCGCGCCGAACGCCGCCCCCACCGCAAGTGCCGTGGCTATCCCGACCGCGATGTTGTCGGTTCCTGCCATGACCAGCCCCGAGATAACGGCACTGGCGGAGATGACGGTAGAAATGGACAAGTCAATTCCACCGGCGAGGAACACGAATGTCATGCCAACCGCCGCAATCAGCACCACCGCGTTTGCGCCCATCATCGCCTCGATGTTGCCGCCCGTCATGAAGAAGGGCGATAGCAGCGAGAACACGACGACCAGCGCGGCGACCAAAGGCACTGCCGGGTTGGTGCGCAGGGTCCTGAGAACGATGTTCAGCATGTTTCTCCCGAAAAGGCAGGGGCGGCGCAGGCGGGTGCCTGCATCGCCATTTTGTTACTTGGCGCCCCAGATCTTGTCGGCGTTCGCCTCGATGTCATCATGTGTGTAGAAATGACCCGGGATGACGTTCACGCGATCCACCTCTTTTCCGTCGATCAGATCGGCGGCCAGAGCCACAGCGGTGCGGCCAGTCTTGTCCAGATCCATGACGACGATCCCGTCTGCGGCTCCGCTGGCGACGGCTTGATAGCCGTCATTTGATCCGTTTATGCCGGTGACGACGACGTGACCCGGCTCACCTACGGTTTTCAGTTTGTCGAGATCGCGCAGCACTGTCTCTACGGCGGGGATGTGCGTGTCTGTGGCAGCGAAAACGCCGTCGATATCGGGATTGGCCTGAAATGCGTTCTGCGTACCGGCCAGCGCGCGGGCAGAATCCCAATCCGTCGGAACCTCCAGAATTTTCAGGTTCGACAGTTTCGACATTTCCTCGCGCCAGCCCTTCTGGCGGTCGATGCCGTTCTGGTCGTTGAGTGCGCCGATCAACTCCAGGACAGTGACCTCGCCTTCGACATCTGCCAATGCCTCGGCCATGTACTTTCCTGCTTCTCGTCCGTCGAAGATCGAGTCCGGTCCGACGAAGGCGGCAACCACGCGGCTGTCGGGCAAGTCGCGGTCATAGGCGACAACGGGAATTCCAGCACGTTGGGCCGCTATAAGTGCGCGTTCGATGGTGTTTTGATCCACTGCGCAAACAAGGATGGCATCTACGCCCTGCGTGATCAATGTTTGTATTTGGGCGTTCTGTTGTTGTGCGTCACCGTCAGCCACGACCTCGATCAGCCCGTATCCGCGGCCCGCTGCCTCGGCTTTGATCGCGTTGTTCACGCCGACGCGGCTTTCAAAAAGCTGGTCGACTGACAAGCCGAGCGTAATCTGGCCGTCCTGCGCCAAAGCACCCCCGGCAAAGGCGATGGTGGCTAGAGCGGCGGTTGCGAGAAGTCTCTTCATTTTGGTTCCTCCCTGGTCTTGTCATGATCGACAAGCGATCATATTTTAATTCTGGTATGACGAAATAATGATACTATCAAGATATTTGTTTAGATATGCATCTTTATGCGTATCAGAGTCAGACCAAATTTCAATTCTGATCGCTCAGGAATCCATCACGGACCCAAGGGCGTAAGCATCCGTTGAACCCGACCTAACGCGTGCGGTTAGGGGTGCTCTAGCCGATGAGATTGGCAGGATTGTCCGGGGCGGCGATGCGCTCTTTGCCATATTGGACGTGTAGCGGTTTGGTGCCGCTCCTTTGATAGCATGATTTGCAGCAAAGGAGACGAACTATGGGCGAGGGACGAACAGATGAATTCCGTAAGTATGCCTTGCGAATTG
>NZ_JAQBIE010000046.1 GCF_028294535.1 Paracoccus onchidii
AGGGGTGAGCTTGGCCATCTGCTCGTCAGTCAGCCAGTACAGGTCGCTCATGTCACCGCTCCATTTTCTGAGCCGTGAATCACGCCGTGCGACCGAAATCAATGCATCCTGACCCTAAGTATATGCCGTAGACAGTCGGGCCGCCGACAGACCGGCAGTCTAGAACGGGAGGCTGCGATTCCCAGGCAAGATATGGCCAATTCGAGTCTTAAACTTCGATCACAACCAGCAATTCACAAGTGCCGCACTCACTGAGGTGCTTCTGGGCACCGAGGCGCGACCATCCATATCGACAACCGAACGATCGCTGGGATGTAGCGGATTCCGCAAAGCGAACGCGTTTGCCTGAACGCTTTCGAGATCCTGTCCTTGGCCCAGGACAGGATCGGTGGCAGAAGCAGCTACGCCATTGAAAGACTTCGGCGCTCATTGTTGCGGTCGCCCATGTGATCCATGAATATTTGGTCAAAGCCTGCTATTACCGACAGTCTTGATGCAAATCGCGCCGCCGTTGCGCCGCACTGCAATAGATTGCGACGACGCGACCGAAACATTCTTGGAGCACTATGCGCCTACCGCCAGCCTGCCCTCATCCGCCGGGCCCGGATCACGCAGGACATATCCGCGACCCCAAACAGTCTCGATGTGATTTTCACCACCAAGCGCTTCGGAAAGTTTCTTGCGCAACTTGCAGATGAACACATCGATGATCTTCAGTTCCGGCTCATCCATCCCGCCATAGAGATGATTCAGGAACATTTCTTTCGTCAGTGTCGTTCCCTTGCGCAGACTGAGCAATTCAAGGATCTGATATTCCTTGCCCGTAAGATTGACCGTCTTGCCACGCACCTCGACCGAACGGGCGTCAAGATTGACGATGATGTCGCCGGTCTGGATGGTCGCCTGGCTATGACCCTTCGAGCGCCGGATGATTGCCTGGATTCGTGCCTGCAATTCTTCGCGATTGAAAGGTTTGGTCATATAGTCATCCGCGCCGAACCCGAAGCCCCGCAGCTTGCTTTCGGTATCGTCAGATCCGGTCAATATCAGGATCGGCGTATCGATACGGGCCATGCGCAGGTGGCGCAGCACCTCCATTCCGTGCATGTCCGGCAAATCCAGATCCAACAGGATCAAATCATAGTCATACAGCTTGGCCAGATCGATCCCTTCTTCGCCCATATCCGTTCTGAATACATTGAAGCTTGCCGCTGACAGCATCAGTTCGATCGCGCGCGCAGTGCTTGGATCGTCTTCTACCAGTAGTATCCGCATGACTTGGTGCCCTTGATTCTTCGTGATCCTGACCCGACCATCGCCAAATAACGTTAATATGTTGTTACTCGCGAATTAAGGTTAGACAAATCAATCTAGGGTTGTCGATAATTTTTCAACGACGTTACCTTCAACGCCGCACGCCCGTGGCGTTTTATCGCCCCGATCCAGCTGTCCAGTTCTTCTTCTGACAAGCCATAGCGACGCAGAACCTCGTCACGGGAAACCAAGCCATGTTCGACGGCAAGAACGACGGTTTCCTTGCGTCGTGCAACCCAACGGGTCGTTGTCGGCGGCAGGTCGGCGACGGTCAGTATCTGCCCGTCGGGTAATGTCACAATACGCGGGCCGTTGATTTTCTTCACGAACATTCCACCTGTCCTTTAACTTCGACGACAACCATGCGTCAAAGGACTTAAACACAGGTTAGCCCAAACGGTTTTTTGCCCCCTTACGGGTTGAGAATACATCGTATTTGCCTATATTTTGTTTCAATTCGCGTGAAAGACCCGAGACATCCGATGACGATCACTACTGCTGCGCGCGCTTCGGCGCGCAATACCCCGTTGAACAGCCTGGGCTTTCCAAAGCCGCCGTCGCAGACGCGGGTCGTTGTCGCCATGTCAGGTGGCGTGGACAGCTCTGTGGTGGCCGCACAGCTTAAATCCGAAGGGTATGATGTTGTCGGCGTAACGCTGCAGCTTTACGATCACGGTGCCGCCCTTGCGAAAAAGGGGGCCTGCTGCGCGGGTCAAGACATTCATGATGCGCGGCGCGTCGCCGAACGCATGGGCTTTCCACACTATGTACTGGACTATGAAAACAAGTTCCGTGAATCGGTGATTGATGAATTCGCCGATGCCTATCTGGCGGGTGCAACACCGGTGCCCTGCATTCGTTGCAATGAACGGGTCAAGTTTCGCGATCTGCTTCAGACCGCCCGCGATCTGGATGCCGATTGCATGGCCACCGGACATTACATTCAACGGAAAAGCGGTGCCGCAAAGGCAGAGCTGCACATGGCCGCCGACGAGAATCGCGACCAAAGCTATTTCCTGTTTTCAACGACACAAGAACAACTCGATTTTCTGCGTTTCCCTCTGGGTCATCTGGAAAGCAAGGCCGAGACCCGCGCGCTTGCCGAGGAATACGGGCTGTCGGTGGCGGATAAACCCGACAGCCAGGACATCTGCTTCGTGCCGAACGGCAACTACGCGGCGGTCATCGAAAAACTGCGTCCGGGCGCATCAGATCCAGGTGATATCGTCGATCTGGACGGCAATGTTCTTGGTCAGCACCGGGGCGTGATCCACTATACCATCGGGCAACGTCGCGGGCTTGGAATCGGTGGCTTGGGCGATCCGTTATATGTGGTCCGGCTGGACCCCGATTCGCGTCATGTCGTGGTTGGTCCCAAAACTGCGCTGGCGACCACAACCGTGCCCGTGTCCGAGGTGAACTGGCTGGGGGATACCCCCCTGGATGCCGAGATCTCGTGCCTGGTGCGCATCCGCTCGACACGCCCGCCCAAACCCGCCCTGCTGCGACCGTTGGGAAATGGCCGCGCCGAGGTCGAGTTGCTGGAGGCGGAAGAAGGCGTCAGTCCGGGACAAGCCTGCGTATTCTACGAAGAACACTCGACCCGAGTGCTGGGCGGCGGCTGGATCACACTGCGTCGGAGGCGAGCAGCCTGATCCGCTGCACCATTGCGCGAAGACCGTTGGATCGCTGCGCCGAAAGATGTTCATCCAAACCCAGCCGGGCCATCTCGGCCGGGGCATCGACCTCAAGAACTTCTTGCAGCGTCAGCCCGGAATACAGGGCGTGCAAGATCGCGATCAGGCCGCGCACGATCATTGCGTCGCTGTCGCCCTGAAAATCAAAACGTCCTGCTTCGATCCTGGGCATGATCCAAACCTGGCTTGCACAACCATCAACCTTGGTGGCGGGCACCTGCAGCGCGGGTTCCATGGCCGCCATCGCCTTGCCCAGTTCGATGACATGGCGATAGCGGTCTTCCCAGTCGTCCAGAAAGTCGAATGTTTCCGCGATATCTTCGAATGCAGCGCTGGCCATGTGGGTTCTCCTTTTGGGACGATGGGTTAGCCTGTGTCCGCGCCAAGGTCAAAGAGGCTTTCCCCCACGCCCGCTTTCCCCTAACAATCCCCCCCAAAAGCAAGGGATGTCGCCATGAGAAAACTGACCATGCCACTATTGTGTTCAACCTTGCTGTTGTCGGCTTGCGGCGACAGCGGATGGAACCCGTTCGGATGGTTTTCAGGCAACCCACCGCAGGCAACGCTGGAACCGGACGCGGGCTACGACCAGAGCGGCGACCTGCGCCCGGTGATCGGCCAAATCACCCAGGCCCGCTGGGAACCGTTGAACGAAGGGCGCTTGCTTGTCGTCACCGCAATGACGCCGACCAAAGGCTATTCCTCGGTCGAACTGATCACCGCGCGCGCACAGCCCGCCGGGCGGATCAGCCCCGATAGCGACGGCGTGTTGCGTCTGCGCCTTGTCGGTCGCCCCCCTGCCCCCGACAATCCCGCCGCGGGTCTGATCGCGCGCCCCGAAACCGATGGGATCAACACAGCACTGGCACTTTCCAGCACCCAGCTCGCCCCGATCATCCGGGTCGAAATCACCAGTGCGGCGAACGCAATCACATTGACCAAATGAGCGAATCCAACCGCTTGCGCATGTCGTCGCAAGCGGCTAAGGCAGTGCGGTCGGAGGCGTGGCAGAGTGGTTGAATGCACCGGTCTTGAAAACCGACGTGGGTTAACGCCCACCGTGGGTTCGAATCCCACCGCCTCCGCCACCAAACCCACCACGCACATCCATAGACGCCGCAAGTCCAGAAATTGCTGGACCCGAACGCACCATAGGTTGTCATTTAAACCATAGGCCCTCACAGGTTATGTGGGCTCAGGCGTGGGTTCGGAGTCCACTTTCTGGGCGCCGCGCATCTTAACCATGCGAGGCGAATCGAATGACACGCGGCACAATCCACAAGTTGCCAGCCAATATCCTGAAAACTGCCAAAGCTGAGATGAACGCGGACGGGTGCGGGCTGTTCCTGAACAGCAAGCCGAGCGGGCAGAACTGGCTGTTCCGATTCACGTCACCTGTCACCAAGCGCCGCAGGGAAATGGGGCTAGGCGCTGCACCTGCCGTCAGCCTGACCGCTGCCAGAACACGCGCCGCAGAACTGCGCGCCATCGTGGCTGCCGGTACTGACCCGCTAGGCGATATGCCCGCACCGATGGCGCATAAGGCCGCAGGCGCTACGCTTGGCGCTGTCTTCGACTCCTACTATGAAGCCAATCCCCAAGCTGGAAGAACGCCAAACATCGTCAGCAATGGCGCAACAGCCTTGCGACCCATGCCAAAGAACTATTGCGGACCCCCGTCGCCAGCATCGACACGCCTGCCATCGTTTCCGCCCTTGGCCCGATCTGGGCAACCCGGCCAGAAACCGCGCGCCGTGTCCGAGGCAGACTCGAAATGCTGCTGGACTACGCCGCCGCCAAAGGCCATCGACCGCAAGGCCCAAATCCCGCCGCGCTGGAAATGGTCAAGCACGGGCTGCCGAAGACCAAGCGCCAGAAGACCCACTTTAACGCGCTGCCTGTCACCGACGCCCCCGCTGCCTTTCAGGCCATCTGGGGCCGCCGGGGAACAACGGGAACAGATGCACTTTTGATGACGATCCTTTGCGCCTTTCGGCCCAATGAATCCCGTTTCCTACAATGGTCGGATATCCACCAAGACCGCATCGAGATTCCAGCCAACAGGATAAAGGCTGGCCGACGCCATCGTGTCCCGCTGACCGATGCCGCGCGCCTGATCCTAGATCGCCCACACGATGGCGAACTTGTCTTTCCGGCAGCGAACGGGAAACCGATATCCGATGCGACAATGAACGCGGTCCAGCGCCGCATCGGCATCGAGTCCACTGTTCATGGCTGGCGCGCAGTTTTCAGGCAATGGGCACCGACTTCTGGTCAACCGCGCGACCTTGCCGAGGATGCACTTGCCCCTGCACTGAGCCAAAACGAGGTTGAGGCCGCATATCTTCGCGATGCTGATCTGATGGAACAGCGCCGCCCGATGATGGTGGTTTGGTCTAAGTTCCTGATGGATAACTAGCCCCAATCTATCCCTATAAAATCAATTAAAAACAAATACTTGAATAGCCCGTCATGGCTTGCTATATTCACCATATGCGAGCGTGACCTTTCCGCCCGTGCTTAATCAATCGCCCTTTTTGGGGCTGGTCAGGCATAGGGGGAATCCATCATGACCACTGCACTTGACGGCGACGACCGTCTGTTGAAGCCGAAAGACGCAGCCGCGTTTATCGGCGTCAGCGAGACCACGCTGCGCCGCCTCTACAACGAGGGCGTCATCCCGCGTGTTCGCGTCACCGAAGATCGCGCGGCATATCGCTTTGGCGACCTGCGCGCTTTCATTACGTCGCGCCCTGTCGAACATGGGGGCGCACTCGGATGACCCCTCATGAATTCACCAGGTCTGGAGCGTACCAGTTCTGTGATAGTGTCGAGCGTGGCGGCGAGTTCGCAGGCTGGGCGTTATACGACCCCGAAGCGCGGCACCCTGATTTCTGGTCCGTCTTGCGCGAGGAATGGCCGTCATTCGATGCGCTTGCCCATGACTGTTTTCGTCGCGTTCTGGCCCTGCACCGCCAGACATGGAAGCAGGAAGCCGACTGTCCCGACCGCATGAAAGTTTACCGTGGCGAACCGCATGGGATGCTGACAGGATCGTTGGTCACGAAGGGACTTAGCTGGACGACCGACCGTGAAGTTGCGGAGTCGTTCGCGCGCGGTCATCGCGGAGTCACCCCCACCTATCCGCTGGTCTGGCAGGCGGAAGTCACCCGCGACGATATCGCCTTTACGACGAACGAGCGCGGGGAAAGCGAAGTCGTATTGTTCAATCCGCGTTTCGACGCGCTGTCAGGGCCTGATGACGACGGCCAGCGGTTCAAGCTGCTGGGATGGCCTGCCGACGCCGTAGAAATCCAGCGCAGGCAGTTAGCAAGGTTGGAGGCGCAGGTGACGAAATTGCTTGCGCTGACCAAAGAGTCCGAACCTGACCTGCATATCCTGATACGCGACCGCCGCGAGGTTCTGACGATCACGCGCCCCAACAGGCGCTTGCCCCTCACCGAGCGCGAAATCGCCGAAGGCGCGCGCGAAGTCAGGGCCAAGCGCAGCGCCGCGCGGACCAAGAAGCCGACGTGATCCAGTGAGAGTCTTGTGATACAAATTCACGTTGTATCACAATCACTTACAGCAATTGAACGCTTCGCCAATTAACAAAGCTGGCGTATGATCCGAAAGCAAAAGACCCCGCGTAAAGCGGGGCCTTTCACTAGGCCGTGTTGACAAAAGGGATTCACACTGCGTGGCGAGCGTGATTCAAGCT
Source organism: Paracoccus onchidii (assembly GCF_028294535.1). Classification (GTDB taxonomy): domain Bacteria; phylum Pseudomonadota; class Alphaproteobacteria; order Rhodobacterales; family Rhodobacteraceae; genus Paracoccus; species Paracoccus onchidii. Next base: position 6,733 of record NZ_JAQBIE010000046.1, read on the forward strand.
GGTATCTGCGATGGAGACCAGCTTGGCACGAGATCTGATGTCGGACGAGGAATGGGCGTTCTTTGAGCGGTTCATCCTGACAGTCCGCGCCCCGAACGGGCGCAGACCTACCAACCACCGTCTTGTTCTAGATGGGGTTTTCTGGATTGCGCGCACCGGAGCACCCTGGCGGGACCTCCCGGCAGAGTTCGGGAAGTGGTCTAGTGTTTACCGGCAGTTTCGGCGTTGGACATTGGCGGGGCTCTGGGAGCAGATCATGGACGCCCTGAACGAAAGCGGGGCAGTGCAGCACGCCCTCCAGATGATCGATAGCACGGTCGTTCGCGCCCACCATCAGGCAGCGGGCGCTAAAGGGGGACTCCGCGACAGGGTTTCGGGCGCTCCAGAGGTAGCTTCACGACCAAGATCCACCTCCTCGTCAATGCTGCAGGGCTGCCCATGAGGACCGAGATCACTGCGGGGCAAACCTCTGACTATCTTGGCTTCGAGCTGGTCATGGCCGAAAACCTGCCCACCCCAAGCGCCTTGCTGGCCGACCGAGGCTATGACGCTGACAGCATTCGCAAATCCATGGACAAACGCGACGTCTTGCCCGTCATACCCATGCGCAAGTCACGCAAGAAGCGCGTCGGCGTCGACCGGGCTTTGTATCGTCTGCGCAACCTGGTCGAACGGTGCTTCAACAAGTTGAAGAACGCCCGGCCTGTCGCCACCCGCTACGACAAGACTGTTGAGAGCTTCCTGGCCTTCATCGACATCACGTCGATCCGGCTCTGGCTGCGTCATTTGTCAACATGACCTAGATAGAATAGAACATCTGGCGACGTTCATTCTATCGGATTCCGAGAGATTGAGCAATGTTACATCTGACCGTCATACACACGACCGACCCGCCGAAAATCGGCAAAGGATTCAGGCTGCGCGGTGGCGCGCTTGTGGCTGACCATCACCCGTTGCTGGTCGCTGGTCCGGCCGAGGTTGTCAGCGTCGCGGACCTTTCTGCCTTCGCTGACCTGCTGGGCGGTCTGGATGCAGGTTCGCAGGTTCTGACCTATGGCCGCCTTGCCGCCGATGCGGTCGAAATCGTGACCAAGGCCCACGAAGGCAACGGCGCGATTGCGCGGACCCGTGACTCGTTTAGCTGGCCCTCTGGACCCGGCATTGTCTTGCTGGACTATGACGCTGGCGAAGTTGACGACATGCACGAAGTCGCCGCGATCCTGACCGATGCGCAACCCGCGCTGGACCTGCACCAACAGCTTTGGTGGCCGTCGTCATCGTCGCATATCTGCAAGGCCGGGGGGCGTGACCTGACGGGCTTACGCGGCGCCAGAGGCTATATGATCGCGAAAGACGCGCGCGACATTCCCCGCGCGATGGTGGCGCTTGTGGCGCGGTTGTGGCTGCGCGGGCATGGCCGCATCGACGTGAGCGCGTCAGGTCAGTTGCTGGAACGCTGCATTCTGGACTCGTCCGTCTGGCAGCCCGAGCGGCTGGACTTCGCGGCGGGAGCGGTCTGTGGCGAAGGGTTGGAACAGCGGCGCGGGGAACCTGTCTTGCTGAATCCCGACCGGCTGCCAGTCGCAGATACCCGCGGCCTGTTCCCGCCTCTGAACCGCGACGAGGCCCGCGCTTTCGACCTTATCAAGACCCGCGCCAAAGCGGCAAAGATGACTGCTGCCGAGGCGCAGCGCGCTATCTGGGCGCGCGCCCGTGATGTCGCCGCCATCATGCGCGACCGCCCGTCACTGACCGAAGCCGAGGTCGAAGCTGCCGCCGACGCTGACCGCGCGACCCGTGCCGCAATCACCAAGCTTGCGACCGCGCCCCGCGCTGTTCTGCCTGCTGGTCACGTCCTGCATGTCAGCAAATCCGAAACCGTGGCCGCAGGCGATATCACCGCCGACTGGCAGGGGCGGCGACTCTGCGACCCGCTGGAACCTGACTATCGCGGCTGGAACCGTTGCACGTCCGTCCTGCTGGTTGGCGGGCGTGTGACTCTCAAATCATGGGCGCACGGGACCGGGCGTCTGTTCAACATCGAGGGACCGAAAGAATGACACACGAAGAACTGCTATCCGATGCCACTATTGACCGCGCCGCGAAGGACCACGCCTTGTTCAACCGCCTGCGCGATGGTGAAGCCACAAGGCATCGCTGCAAGACCGAATTCATCCGCCTTGTGATGCAGCGCGCCAAGGAACTGAAACAGGCCGCCAAGACCGCGAACCACGCAGAGGCGGCAGACAAGGCGATGGCAGCCGCCGAGTCCGAAGGCCGCGCCGTTGTCTTCATCCACGACCCGAACGACTCCAATCACCTTATCCGCGAACTTGGCAAGCTGGTCGCCGCCAAGCGTAGCGCGTTCATGTATGGCGACGCGCCTATCATCATTCGCGAAGGCGAGTCGGCAATCGCAAGGACCAAGCTGCGCGATTCTGACGGGCGCGTCATCTTAGACGAAGGCGGCGCACCGCTGACTGCGCCCTATCGCACCCCCCGCGCATGGTCCCTCAAAGCCGCGACCGCTCACAACCTTTCTTTGGAGGTTGCCGCGTTCTTCACCGAGACGGAGAAAGCAATCAAGCCCGCCAAGCTGCCATCCGATGTTGCCGCGCGGATGCCTGACCTGTGGACCGAGCAGTTACCGCCTTTGGCCGGATTCGCATCCTATCCGCTGTGGAGCGGCGGCAAGATGCTGCTGGGCTAAGGCTATGACGAAGACTCGGCGCTGTGGCTGTGCACGGGTGATGTAGAGGCGCAGGAATTCGACGACGTGGAGTCGGCGCTTGCGTTTCTGCTGGACGACTGGCTTGCCGACTTCCCATTCGCGACGATGAACGACAAGGCTGCCGCTGTCATGGCGGCGCTGTCGCTGTTGGTCGCAAAAACCGAATTGATGCGCGAGAAAGGCCCGCCGATGTTCGACATCACGGCACCGAGCGCAGGGACTGGCAAATCTCTGTTGGTCGAAGTTCTGATTTACGCGGTCACCGGGCAAGCCGCGCCATCTGTTAGCTGGCCCGAGTCCAGCGATGAACAGGAAAAGCGTATCACCGCCGCCGTTATCGAGGGGCTGCCCGCGCTGTTTCTGGACAACCTGAAAAGCGGTTCATTCATCGGCAACAAAGACACGCACCTTGCCAAGTTGATTACCGATGCTGTCTGGTCAGGGCGCAGGCTTGGCGTTTCGCAGATGTTCAGCGGACCCGCTGGCCTGCTGGTCATCGCGACCGGCAATAACGTCGCGCCCGACGGCGACATGGCGCGCAGGACGATTGAGATTCGCCTTGAAGCCCCCGAAGGCCAGAACCTTGCAACGCGGCGCTTTCAGCACCCGAACCTGATGAAATGGACCTTGGCCAACCGCGCCCGCATCCTTGGCGCGTTCGTCACGCTGTTGAAAGCGCGCGACGCGAAGGCGGCCAAGAGCATCGGCGGCTTTCCTGTGTGGTCCGCAGCGGTCGCGCAGCCCGTCCTTTCGGCAATGGGCATCGCACCGGCCAGTTTCTTCGCGCCTTGGATCGAGGCAGCCGAGGAAGACGCGAAGGGATTCCAGCTTCGCGGAACCGCGCCGCTGATCGAGGCTATCGCGGTGCTGCCAGACCCGGCAGGCGGGAACGTTGTCCCGCTGGATGGCGTCTGGATGACCGCAGCCGAAATCCTGAGCGGCTTGCACAAGGCTGGCCGTCAGACTCGGCTTTCGGATGCGATTGTGCGGGATAGTATCGACGCGAAGGCGCTGGCGCACCATCTGAAACGCTGCGCGGGTTCTGTCTATACAACTGAGGCGGGCAGTTTCAGGGTCCATGCGGCGCGGATGTATCTTGGCGCGCGGACTGACCGCAAGGAACGACCTGTCTTTCGGATATCGCGCAGCGCAGCGCAGCCTGCGAACGCCCCCAGCGCAAGCGAAAGCATCAAGACCGGCGCTGTCCTTCCCGCTTTCCCGCCCGGCCACTCGCTTCATAAGCCCCCGAAAGAGTGAAACTGCGCCAAGCACGCCAAATGCGCCGACGCTACAACCTAACTTCAAATTTGCCGAAGAAATAAAATTCACCATCTTTTTTGTTTTTTCGAGGCGCTGAAAATACTGGCTGGGGTATCGGAGCAATTGGCGCACTTTAGCGCAGCCCGCGCAGTACTTTTGACGATCTGCAGCCGCGCTACTGTGATCGTCACACAGCAATGGAGCCACGGCGAGGCTGGCGGGCAGATGTTGCGTGACGACAGGTGCGGCGCGACATAACGATGCAAGTACGTGATTCCTTTGCCGTGGTAGCGATGAACGTAGGATTGCGTTTGCACTGGCGCGTCATAATACGGTTGCGATGATGCGCGCGGTGCTATCCAATGCGTCTTGCATAATGCTGGACAGTGATATGACACGCTTATTCCTTGGGTTAGCAACGGTGACTTGGTTTGCCGCCCCATCTGCCGCAGACTCCCTGCACGACTATTGTTGGTCGGTAAAGACATTTGCCCAGTCCATAATGGAGGCGCGTCAAGCAGGTGTTAGCCCTAATAAGATTCTTGGTGTCACGGCGCAGGGCGATCCGGGCGTTCGCGACAATCTACTTGCCTTGGCGGCGGCGGCTATCAGAACGCCCATTTATCCTACGACTGCCGAGAAAGGGGCGGCAGTAGCGATCTTCGCTGAGCGTGGGTATGACCAGTGCATTGCAGTTTCTGGCAATCCCAATAACTGGCGTCGCCGCTAAACTGCCAGAAGGCCGAACCTACCGTGCTTATCACCTGACCGCCAGGTCGCCACGAGGACGGCAGGCCGAGGCGGCGCGATGGTGACCTATCCCGTGATCTTGCCCCATGCGCCGGGTCTGATCTCCAATCGCTGCAGCACCGACTTGAAGATGTCGCCTTCGACCCGTCCGCGTTGCCGCTGCCCTTTGACGGTGAGCTGCCATGCCTCTTGAGCCTCATCTACGGTCAGCACCCAGAACTCTGGCGACTCGGTTCTGGCGCCAGAAATCAGCACCCAAAATCGGCTGATCGTAGTATCTGGTTCACGCCTCACCGGCCAACTGCTGCATCGATTACTCGTCGCCTTCACCTCGATGGACACCGGCCCGTCCGGTAGATGGGCAAGCACGTCCGACTCCTTGGCGAATGGATCGTGCCACACGGAACGCACCCCCAGACTGCGCAGTTTCTGGATCACCAAGAACTCGCCTCGCTTACCGGGGACATGTTCGAACATCTGCGAGAGTAAGCCAGGGTTGTCGCGGACAAGCGCGATTTCTTCATCATGCGTCATATGTGCTTCCCTTTTGTTTTGCGCGAACGACCCCACCTCATGACCGCCATCATCATATTTATCATCGCCCGTGAACATTACTTCATTCCGTCGCTCCATCACTGCGCCTGTCGGATGGCCGCATCGACTCCGCTGGCCCATCCACATCCAACATAGCACTAGCGACACCGCTAGGGTCAGGATTCATAACCAATAGATTACGGTCGCCGCGAGGGCGATGGCCGATAGGAACACCACGGGGCATCGGTCATA
>NZ_JAQBIE010000047.1 GCF_028294535.1 Paracoccus onchidii
TGTTCTACAATCCGAAGCGCAAGCATGCGAGAAACGGGATGCTGTCGCCCGTAGAGTTCGAACGGCAGCGGAAACCGAGACCCGAAGGCGTCTAGGAAACGCGGGGCTATTCATACTGCACTCTGGGAGACTCTAACCATAAGCTGGCCCAAGGTAAATTTAGGATGCCAACAGCACGTCTTGAGGCGGTCAACTTCTTGGTTGATTTCGGATGCGACTTTGACCTTCCAAATCTCGAGGTCAACGATATTCTCGTGGAAATGCAGGAAGGTGCGTACAGTTGCTTGCCTCCGGTGTGCAATAAGAACGGCGCACCGAACTTCGACGCTTGTTGGGAGATAGAACGATTTGGATGAACTGGTCGAATTCAATAATTCATTGGTTAAGGAAGTTGCCGCTGAAGCATCAGCAAGTGGCATTTCACAGTCGGACGCCTTTTTCGAGCGGATGGCGGCACTATTGGAAGCAGAAGGTGAAATAGCGACCGCTGACCGGGTTACGTTTCTCGCCAGCAGTCAGGGCAAGACCTTGAGGCTCGACGGGATTGGCGGAGACCCGCGTGAGTCCGAGGGTATACTTAGCGTCATTGTCAGCGATTTTCATGATGGAGACGCGGCGGTTAAGATCAATGCAAGCGATGCCAAGAAGGCCTTCGGCCACCTAATCAACTTTGTCGCCGCCGCGCGTCGAGCAGCCTTCCGTGCAGACCTGATCGAAGGGAGTGCTGAAGCGGGTGCCGCCTCAATTATTACATCTGCGTGGTCATCTATCACGAAGATCAAACTCATTCTCATGACAAACGCGACCTATAGCGCCAGGACAGACGCGGTTCTTGCGGGCAAGATTGACGGCATTCCAGTCACCTACAACATCTGGGATCTTACACGCTTCCATCGTTACGAGACGTCGGGACAAGCTCGGGAAAAGATCATCGTCAATTTCAGGGAAGATTTCGGCGCAAGCATTCCGGCACTGGCTGCGTCGAGCAGCGGCGAACACCTCGACAGCTATCTTGTTGTGATCAGCGGCCATCAATTGGGCGAAATTTATGACAAATGGGGGGCGCGGCTTTTGGAGTCGAACGTTCGGAGCTTCCTTCAGGCGCGCGGCGCGGTCAACCGGGGTATTCGGGACACCATCAAGGATGAACCGGAAATGTTCTTTAGCTATAACAACGGGCTGTCGGCAACGGCCGACAGTGTCGAAGTAGAGAAGACATCGGACGGTCTCAGGATCGTGTCCGCAACAAATCTGCAGGTCGTAAATGGTGGTCAAACCACAGCTTCTCTCCACGCGGCTCGGAAAATCTCGCCAGAAACGCTCGAACAAGTTCATGTGCAGATGAAGTTGACAGTTGTTCCCGCGGATGCTTCTGAAGAGGTCGTCCCGTTTATCTCAAAATACGCCAATAGTCAGAACAAGGTCAGCGCGGCGGATTTCTTCTCGAACCACCCTTTCCATATGAGGATGGAAGAATACTCGAGACGAGTTTTGGCTCCGGCCGCCGAAGGTACAAACCGCGAGACAAAATGGTTCTACGAGCGCGCAAGGGGCCAGTACCTTGTCGAACGCGCCAAGAAATCCCAAGCTGAACGTCGGCGTTTTGATCTCGAAAATCCGAAACCGCAATACTTCGTCAAAACCGACCTTGCGAAGGTCGAGATGAGTTTTCGTATGCGGCCTGATACGGTCAGCAAGGGCGCGCAGAAAAACTTCGGCGAGTTTGCTCAGAAGATCGGGGCAGAATGGAACCGGAGTGACAAGAAGTTCGATGAGACATGGTATCGGCGCTTAGTCTCTAAACTGATAATCTTCCGGCATCTCGAAAAGACAATTCCGAAACAGCCGTGGTATCCCGGTGGATATCGCGCAAACATTGTCACTTATTCTATCTCCAAATTGGTCTCGGACGCAGATGAAAGGGATCATGTTATTGATCTTGATGCCGTATGGCGGCGCCAATCGGTATCTCGGGATCTAGGTGACGCTTTATTGATCGCGGCCGAAGCGGCAGCGGAAGTAATCACCCACCCAGAAGCGGGCGTGAACAATATAACGGAATGGGGAAAGAAACAGGCGTGTTGGGCGACCTTGCAGCGGGCTCAAATCGACTATGGACCTGAGTTTATGAATTGCCTTGTTGAGCCAGAGCAGGCGCGCGCCGTTCAGAGAGATGGCCGTCGCGAAGAAGCTGTAATTTCTGGCATTGAGGCCCAGACTTCGGTGATTGAGGCCGGAGGTGAATTCTGGAACCGGCTTAGGGAATGGGGCGGAGGCAAGAGGATATTCAGTCCAAAGGAGGATGGCATTCTGAAGGCTTGCGGCCTGTTCCCGTCCAAGCTGCCGTCGGAAAAACAATCGGTCATCGCACTCGATCTTCTGGAGCGGGCCCGAGAGGAAGGCTACGTGGATGAGGATGAATCTCCGAGGATCCGGATATCCTCCTTGTCACGGCAGCACTAGGACACAACTGTCAGCATCAATGGACCCGCCGCCAAGCCGTTAAACGGATTCGAACGCCTTGATCGGGTTCAGGCTCTTCAGTGTCTTTCGGTCTGAGCCCGATCAAATACTGGTTGCCGAAGCTGGCTCGTGATATTTCGAACTCGTCACCTTCCCGAGCGCCAACGTCCCGAAACCAGCTCGTCATGTGTGTAATCCGGTATTCATTTCTGGTGCCACCCGGATCGTGAAGGCGGTTGTTGTAGTAGACGAAACGGAACTTCAACGTGTGTCCAGTTTCGTCGATGCACTCAATCCACGCGTCAGGGTTCTTTATGTCCTGGTCAAGAGTCGGCAGCATTGCGAGAAGTTCCTTCTCGCCTTTAGGGATCAAGACGCCGCCTTGGTGTCCACCGGTTGTTCCGACATCATTGGCACTCAGTCGCTTTCGGAATTTTTCACTGCTCATGACTTCACCGGCATTATTTCGAGGGCACGTTTGAGATCATCGGCGTCACGGGTCGAGACTGGCACGGTCTCGTTCGCAAGGTCGTTTTTCCATGCGGACCGATCGATCATTACTTCCTCGACGGTATCCAAATAGAATAGCCGATAGACAGTAACTGGTTCGGTCTGCCCTCTTCGGTGTGCCCGTGCACTTGCTTGGGCTTCAAGCGCGGGATTCCACACCGGAGTGAAATGGATAACAACAGTTGCCGCAGTAATATTCAAACCCGCCCCCGCTGCTTTCGGGTTTAGGATCAAGCAGGCCGGACCTTCGTGAGCTGCGAATACATCGATGATGGATTGCCTGTCCTCCTGAGGGGTTGAGCCGTTAATAGCTCCCCAATGCGTATCAGGCATGTGGGCACATGCTTGCTTGAGCAAGTCACCGATCCGATTGAAAAGAGCGAAAACAATAACCTTTCGCCCATTGGCAAAGGCCTCTCGTAGAAGGGCGACCACTCGCTCCATCTTGGGTGTTACAAGTGGCATGTCTTCGGCTGTGACAATCGTCGCATCTTCTTCGTTCTCCCCCGCGTTGCGCAACCACGGATGTGCACAAACGAGTTGCAATTGGAGAGTGGCAACGAGGGCGCCCGCGACAGGGTATTTTTCCATAGTGGCGTCGCGTACCTCGCGATAGTGGTCGATCAGCCGGTCGTCGAGTTCGAGCGGGACATCCACGTCAATCCTTTCTGGCAGATCGCTCGCCACATCCGCCACCCGGCGTTTCAGGATGATTGGATCGGTGAGACGCTTCAACTGTTGGCCTGAGTCGAGACTATCAGGGAAACTGCCCTCGAACTCCGAGAGACTGCCCAACAGTCCGGGAATGGCGAAATCCGTCAAGGACCAAAGGTCGACCAAGCTATTCTCGACGGGTGTCCCGGTCATAGGAATGGCCCGTTTTCGGGGGATGGTTGCGATTGCCTGGCGGCGGTTCGAGTGCGGGTTCTTGATTGCCTGTGCCTCATCACAAATCACCCAAGACCACTCGAGGCTCGAAAAAATGGCGATGTCATTAACCATGGTATCATAGGTTGTGATCAGCACTTGGGACGTTTGCAGCCCTGTAACCACTCCAGCCCTGTGCGCGCCTCTATGAACCGCTACCCCCAAGGTCGGTGCGAACCTCGCGATCTCGCGGACCCAGTTAGCAATGAGGCTGGTGGGGCAGATAATCAGTGCCGGTGCCCGAGGGTTGGGCGGATCGATCATGAGCAGCGCGATGATTTGGAGCGTCTTGCCGAGGCCCATCTCGTCGGCAAGTATCAGTCCGCCGGTACGGGAGACCGTGTCCCACATCCATTGGACGCCTCTCGCCTGGTAGGGAAAAAGCTCAGCTTCCAAGCCCGCGATACGAATAGTATCGCTGTTCAGTTCCGCAGCTTCCTTGCCCGGCTTCATGATTGTTTCTGATGGCAAAGCAGCGACGCCATCACCATCGGATCTCATGAGACGGATTGCTGTGCTGAATGGAACATCGGTTGGATCAGCATCGCCAATTTTTTGCTGCAGCACTTGCGCTGCATCACGCGGGAGCGGCCGAAATATCGTGCCGTCAACCACCCAGCAATGACGGTTGGTCGGAGCGAGGAACTCATGACGCTCTCCTCGTACCATCCTAACGCCACCCAGACGCACGACGATGCGGTTCTCCTCACGCTCGAGGCGGGCGATTGGTTCGAGAAGTCTCTCCGAGATAGAATGGTCGACAGGAGGAGCTTCTTTCAGCTCAGCGAACGACTCGGGAAGTGTAGTGTAGTCAACCACCGTGTTCCTCCAACATGCGCCTGATGTCCTCGACTTCCCAAGGTACTGGTCGGCGGGTATGGGCCGCACGATGACAAGATGGACAAAGAGGCAGGAGATCGGTTGCTGGGTCGTAGGGTCTGGGGTTGGCGATACTGGCCAATGGCTCCAGATGGTGCACTTCAATGATACCGCCAGCATTGTCGCCGTAGCGTCGACGTGGTTCGAGACCACAAGCTGCGCAGGTCTCACCGTGCAAGCGGATGCAGAGGAGCCGGTTGCGAGGGTTGCGCTCACGGCGATTGACGAGAGAAGGCTTTATCGCGCCTTCGAACGCCGACTCATCGCAGATCGCATCCTCTTCGACCACGTCGTACCCGATGAGTTCGGCCATCGCCGCCATCATGGGTACGATCACTTCGCGGCAGGTTTCGGAAACTGCTTCATCCGAGTCGGGTCGAACGTTGTGCCTTTTAGTTGCAGTCATACGAAATGAGCCATCGTTGACGGTCCAATCATCCAGTGCCTGTGCCTCTATGGAAAGGCCTACGGCTTGGTCAATGGATGCGACAAGCGCCATGGCCAACTGCCGATCTTCGGCCGATGCCTGACGAATCTGGCGAATTACTGCCCCGGAGAAATTTCCGAATGCCAGATTGACGCGATGCGCTTTGAGTCCGTGGGGTCGAATTTCCGCAACGGGACCGTGCTGCTGGTCAAGGTCATCGAACCATATTTTCATGCCAGACCGCAGCCCGCCATTGTCTATGGCGACCGCAATGACAGCACCCGTGCCTTCCTCCAGTTCACGAACGATGAGTTCCTGCTTCGCTGCCAGCATCAGTCGTCGTCATCTTCTGCCAGTTCGCCTGGTTCAGGATCCGGTAGGTTCCGTAGAAGTTTACGGAGGTTGTTTGATATCTCGGTGCGGATGTCTTCGAAAATGGGTTCTAGTTCGTCATTTGTATTGTTCTGTTCGGCCGCTGCGAATGCCCAAAGCAAAAGGTCCATTCCTTCTACCGCATATCCGTTTGCGGCGGCACGCTGATAAATTTTCTGGTAAAAGTCGTGGTGTTTATTCAAAAGAACGGAGGGCACATGCCCGTCGTTTCCGGTGCTCCGGAAAGCTGGCTGCCAGAGTTCCCCGCTATTGATCGACTCAACTGCTTCAACATGCACGTAATCGGGGCTGACATTGTTCTGGATCGGTGACTTGATCCGGATCTTCGGTCCCATGTTGTTGGATATCTCGGCAGACTGGCCTTCTGGATCCACCGACGTCACCAGTGCCTTCGCGGCATTCGTCGTCGCCGCGATGTTCTTATTGGAACTACCGTGATCCACCTTGTTTTTCGCATTGGCCTGCGCTCGGCTCTGCCGCCGATAGCGGTTCCCTGCCTCGCGGTATATCGGCTGGAGAAGCGTTCGGAGCCCGTCCTCGAGATCAGGGTGGAAAAGAATGCGGGATTTCTTCACATCGATTCTGAAAGCGTCGTCCAGCTCATGCCCGAAATCGAACTCGATCCTCAAAAGGGAAGTGTGAGGTTCGGGCGCGCCGAAGACATCCATCCAGCCGCCATCTTGGATCAACCGCCCCTCGCGGAATACGTAGAAGCCTTGAGCCCGGTTCGAGATGCGCGCGTATTCACGCTCCTCATCCTTCGTCATATCGCGACGGTGTGGAAGGATCCAAGCGCGGATCGTGGCACGTTCTTCCGATCCATCCGGCATCTCAACCAATAGCGTCTGCTTTTTTTCTGGAAGAACCTGTTCGGACCTTTTCGGGTAGAAAGGATTCCACGGTACGACCGGACTGCTGTTAATGAAAATTTCTATATCCCGCTCGCGCTTATCGGATTTGTCGGTAAAGCGGTGGTAGACCAGAGAGAGGTGTTTGCTGAGGGTGTCAGCCAGCCGCTTGATCGCAGCTTGTTCCTTGGTCCCCCCAGCTTCGTATTCCTTGGACAAGATCCGGTCACACTTTTCCCAAATTACGAGGGTTCCCGTTTCTCCGCAGAGCTCTTCGAACATTTCTTCTTCATCGGCCGATACCGGCTCGCGCAGCATTTCCCACCTGCCGCGCTCCTTCACATGGTCGAGATCCCACGCAAGTTTTGCCAAGGGCTGCTCCGTGGCAGCCCGCGAAACGATGGTGAATTTCAGGCAGACTGAACTTGAAGCCGTCTTGAGACCGAGCCCGAATTTCCCCAGGCTTTCAGGGTTTTCGCGTACAGGCGCTCCATATCGCATAGCGCGATGGATGGTTTCTTCATCCATCCCGATACCGTTGTCGCCGAAATAGACCAGTTTTCTACCGTCTTCGTGAAGGACAATCTCGACATTGATATGGTCGGCTTTGGCAGCAATCGAATTGTCAATAATGTCGGCAGCGGCGGTCTTTACATTGTAACCAGTGTCGCGCAGCCCGAATATCAGGCGCGGGGCATCCGGTTCATTTATCAGATCATCCATCCCGCTCTTCCTCTCTTTAGTGTCGTTCCGGCAATCCGGATTTATCAATCAAACAATTTCTCGCCTATTTGGCATCTCGCCAGAAATCTCTTGTCCGCGCAACCATCCGGCGATCTCGCTTAAGAGATCTTCTACGGAAAAGCGCTTTGTCGCACATTCCCAAACTGTCAGTACTCGCCACTCTGATGCGATGAGCGACTGTACAGTCTTCTGGTCGCGTTCGACGTTTTTTGCCAACTTCTCCCGCCAGAATTCAGTCCGAGTTTTTGGCAATCTGAAATAGGAACAACCTTTGTGGGCGTGCCAGAAGCAACCGTTAACGAAAATTGCTGCCCGGTATTTCGGCAACACGAGATCGGGCTTGCCTGCAAGATGGCCGCTGTGGAGACGGAACCTGAACCCGAGACTATGCAACCCCTTGCGGACAATCATCTCGGGTTTTGTATCTTTTGGTCCAATCCCAGCCATCATTTCCGATCGGGACATCGGTGATCGTTTCTCAGGCACTCTGGTTTCTCCGCGGCCTCAGTGCGACAGTATTCTCAATCCACGGGGCCATGGCTTCGGCGATCGCTATCGCGACCGGCGCTGCAACTGCATTGCCGAATTGACGGTAAGCCTGTGCGTCGGAAACCGGGATGATCCATGGACGGTTGGAGCCGGGACGGTCGAAACCCATGAGACGGGCGCATTCGCGTGGCGTCAGTCGCCGAGGGTTCTTTCCTGGTTGCGCGATCAGAATTTCTGACCCGTCCTTGTAATACCTTGCGCTGAGTGTCCGGGCGACGCTCTCGGGAGTGCATAGGCCGAAGCCGAAACCGTTACCGGCTGCTTTATGTTTTGCGGCGTAATTCTGGAGGTAGGCCCAAAGCTTGTCAGACAGTGTGTACTTGTCGGCAACCCGCGCTAGCTGACCTTCTGTATAGGGAGGCTCGGCGATCTCGGACCCGTCCTCGGGATGAAGGATGTCCGAAAGCCGCGGGTTCGGTCCTGAAGGGATTACCACATCGTCGAGGCAGAAACGCGTGGGAACATCGCGCCGGAAACCCGAGATGAAGATGCGCTCACGGTGTTGTGGCACCCAAGAGCGTGCGTCGATCACCTTGTGATCGACATCGTAACCGAGTTCGTCAAGCGCATGCAGGATGACCCTCATGGTGTTGCCCTTGTCGTGAGACAGGAGGTTCTTGACGTTTTCGAGGAGGAAGGCGCGCGGGCGATGGTGGGCGATGATTCTCACCACATCAAAAAACAGCGTTCCTTGGGTCTCATCCAGGAAGCCGTGTGCACGGCCCAGTGAGTTCTTCTTGCTCACCCCAGCGATGCTGAAAGGCTGACATGGGAAGCCAGCAAGCAGGACATCGTGAGCTGGGATATTTGCTTCCCGAATCTCCGTGATGTCGCCAGTGAGTGGATGGTGGTCGCCGAAATTCGCGGAGTAGGTTTCTTGCGAGAAGCGGTTCCACTCGCTGGTGAACACACAGGTTCCACCAGCCGCTTCAAAACCAACGCGTAAACCTCCGATACCGGCGAATAGATCGATGAAGCTGAAACCTCTTGGTGTTTTATGCATGTGTGAACCCCTTATTTTGGTACCATATCTAGCTTTCGATCTAGATGGAATAACAAGAATCGCGGAATAAATCGTGAACATCCGAGGTGGGCCAAGAGTCCGTTGCGCCACCGATATGTTCGAAGGTCGTGCTGTCTTGGAAGCTGCCTTACGGATGACGGTGAACGGGCGGGTTGTCTTGGAGTTATGCTGAAATGCAGCTGTACTTGCGCTTGAAATAACTCAGCGCGGCACGAACTCAACCGTGGCCGTCAGATTGGGCTGCTAGCCCAAGTGTTCCGACTGTTGTTGCCAGTCCAACGGAAATAGTTCGAGCAGCCGACTCAAAGCCAATTCGGGCACCTGCGCCCCATCCAGAATCGCTTCGACAACGTCCGGAGCCAGCAGGGTCAGGCGCAGAACACGGGTCATGTAGGATGGCGCGATCCCCTCGCGCTCGGCCAGTTCAGCGATGGTTGTGAACTCCCCCGATTCTAGCATGCGCTTCCAGCGGAACGCGCGTGCCAGCGCCTTGACCAGCGTGCTGTCCACGCGCAGCGCTCCGCTACGGCGTCACAGTTTTTGCGATCCTTCTGTTCTTGCTGACCCTGCGCCGCTCCGGCGAGCGCGCTGGTCGCCTACCTGCACGGCATCTGGTTCGACGGGGAGTTCAAGGCGTTCTGGGCCCATGACCACGATGCCGAAGCGCGGGCATTGTCCGACTTGCTGGCGTATTTTCGCGCGCGGATCTCGCAGTACCCCACTGCGCGCATCTATCACTACGCGCCCTACGAGATCACAGCGCTCAAACGCCTGACCACGAAATATGGGATTGGAGAGGCTTTCCTTGACCGGCTGCTCCGGGAACGGCGCTTCGTCGATCTGTTTGCCGTGGTCCGCGGCGGGCTGATCGGATCACCGACGGAAACACCTCAAGAGAAATCAAAAGCTCGGATCTATCGTGGGGCTACACGGTAAATGCGGCTCATGACACTGTCGACGGACTTGAGCGTATTCTCAGCGATGCACCAGCCGAGGCCATTCTAGCATGGCTCGCTCATGATCCGCGGCTTGATCCACTTGCCCCCATTCCGGCTTTCAGCGTTAGGTTGGAAGCTCGAGAAAATGGCTTGTCAAAGTTTAGGGCATATCCGGGAACTCTCCCCAACACGGTTCATCTCGATATCCAGGCGAGCGCGTGGCTTGATTGCCAAGACGGACTGCGCCATGCCCCGAGAGATGCAATGATCGAGCCGGGAGTTCTCTCCGCACTATTCCAGGCGCCCCGTGCACGCAGTTCGACTGGCGAGATAGAATTCGGACTCGATAAGGCACATTGGCGGAGAGGCCTTGAGCGTGCAGGCGTGGTGCGAAATCTGGATGACCTCCCTGAATCTCAGGTGTATCGGCTTCTTGCGTCACTTCCATCAAGGCAGGTCAAGCCAGAGGTAGGGAGCAGACTTTTTCTCCAGATCTTGGAAAGAGAAACGTTTGATCCGGAGCTTGGGGGAGTGGACGGAATTACATTTCGTGCAGAAGGAAAACTACCTGTCCAGTTTGGAGGACGCCGGATTTGGGCTGAACGGGAGGGAGTTTTTTACGCTCAGCGTGATGACTTCCCTTCAGTTGCAAAATCCCATTTGCGACTCCTTGATTTACCGTCTCGTCGGAATGCCAAACAGGTGATGGCGCGTTTCGGCGTCGCCACTTTGCAGAAGGATGCCCTCAATCTCAAGATTTGCTCCGTGGACGAAGTTGTAGAGGGCGATTCAATAACTTTGCGGTCACGCTTTGATCTATCGAAGCCTTATATAGCGGCACTGCGCAAAGCGCTATCTCCTGACGGCACTCATCTACGTCGCCTAGAAGCAGTTCAGCTTAAGGTCGCGGCTCATGCCGAAATGGAGCTGTCAATCGACGGCACCAAGATCGTCGAGAAATTGGACCCATGGCGTCACAGCTTCGATGGTGACACATTGGTCATTACGGTCGATGGAACCAGAAGCTTTGAAGAGGTGATGGATCTCGGATGCCATGCAGTGGCGGATGGGCTTGCGGAGCTTTTTGAACTACAAAGCGGAGCAGATTTCATGCCTTTTTTGGCGTCTTCTACGGATGCGCTGCGTCGCGCCCATCTTCAACGTGCCCTACCTTCATTTAGCGAGGACGAACTTGCTTCATTGATCGGAGGCGTCGATCACGCATTTGTCTCTCCGTTTGCACCAGACGTAGATGCGGAGACGATGGCTGCTGGTCCGGCAGTGGCCGCGAACAATTCACGCGATGGGCAAGCTTCATCCACGGCGGATAGCGGGAACCATGAGTCGGGACCAGACCCGGACGAGGTTCCAAGTGGAGCCAAACCGTCCGAAGTCGAGTTGACCGTTCAACAGCGTCAGCCGCAAAGCAATACATCGTTGGAGCGCACGTCTTTCCCGCGACGCACGCTACGCGTTTCTGGGCCTACAGGTCAGGTCCCAAATCCAAATGGTATCCATCCCGGCAAGGGAACAGACCGCCGACAGGTCTTTACTCGGCGTGGTTAGGTAGGTGTCCACTATCACCGCATAGATTGCCCACGGGCCGATGTCGGCGCTGTTGATGTCAGTAGAAAAGCAACGGGCCTACCTGAAGAGGGTAGGCCCGTTTTTTGTCTATCTGATTGCTTTTAAATAGATAAATCTCTAATTGCGGTGTGTCAGCATCATCCGTATCAAGCCGCACAGAACGACGATCCCCGACAAGAAAGCGCCATGTCCGCTGGACAAGGTGAACCGCGAATTCCGCGTCCCGCGCCAAACATGCTCTGGGTCAGCGACGTCACCTGCGTCGCCACCTGGAAAGGCTTCGTCTATGTCGCTTTCGTCATCGACGCCGACGCGCGCCAGATCGTCGGCTGGCGGGTCAGTACATCGGCGCGG
>NZ_JAQBIE010000048.1 GCF_028294535.1 Paracoccus onchidii
CCGCCAAAAGGAAGAGAAAGAAAATACCAACATTGACCCCATCATGAACACACCGACATACTGACAGGCGGGTCAAATCTCGATGACAATGCTGGGTCAGTTCTCAATGACATCCAACAGGTATCATTCGCGGTCGCCAGGCAGACCCGCTCCCTGCATGGATCGACGATGCGATCGAAACCGACTTAGTGTCCATCGTGCGCTTTGCCCGTACCTTGAACCGGGACTTCGATGCGGTCAAGAACGCCATCGAGATGCCCTGGAGCAACGGCCAGGCAGAAGGTCAGATCAATCGCCTGGAGACCCTCAAACGCGCAATGTACGGTCGCGCCGGTCCAGAATTGTTGCGGGCGAGAATGCTCCCATTCCGCCACACAGATTGAGGCAGAGCCCAATTAACGGCAACGCGACACAAGGGAAGCAGCAACGGAAGGACGAACAGTTTTTCCCCGCCGGCGGCCACGTTCACCGCGCCGCCGACGAGGCTGGCCGCGAGGAAGATCAGGCTGTCATTCACAGGGTTCGTCGCAACGGCCGACGCGAGAAAGCGTGCCGTAGTGGCATTCGGTCAGGCATCGGATTGAAGAGCGGCCTCGAGGAACTGGAGCCGGTCCTGGCCCCAGAACACTTCGCCCTCGTAGGCATAGGACGGCGTCCCGAACACACCGCTTGCCACGGCCTCGTCGCAATTGCGTTCCAGACCGGCCAGAGCAGTTTCCGACTGCGCCTCGGTCAGCAGGTCGCGGCCGGACATACCGAGCGTGTCGGCAATCGCCACCAGTGTCTTTGGGTCGGCGACGTTGCGCTCTTCCTGCCAGACGGCGGTCAGGACGGCGTGGGTGAAGGCCCCGGTATCCAGCCCGCACCCATTCACGGAAATCGCGAACCGCGCGGCGAGTTCGTCTGCGACGGGAAAGTGGCGGGGCTGGAGGTTCATAGGTACACCAAGCTCTTTGCTCCAGCGGGCCAGTTCCTTGAGGCGGTAGGCCTGCCGCGCCTCGGACCGGTCATGCAGCTTTAACCCGCCGGTACGTGCGAAAATGCGCTCGATGAAATCGGCGGGCTTGAAATTGATCTTTTTTCCGTGGCTTGCGGCCAGAGCGACAAAGCGGTCGTGTCCGAGAAAAGCGAAGGGTGAAAGCATTCCGTAGTAATAATCGATCGTGTCAGCCATGGGCGGTCCTCCAATGTTATGTTTCAAGCCGCAGATGACATCTGCGCGCGGTCGTGTGGTGCGGTGAAGTCGAGCGCGGGACCTTGCGGAATGATCCCCGTTGGGTTGATGTGCCGGTGTTCGGCAAAATAACCGCGTTTGATCTGGGGCATGTCGACGGTGTCGCCAAACCCGGGGGTCTGATAGAGATCCCGCAGGTATTGGCCGAGATGTTCGAAATCGCTGATCCGATTCCGGTTGCACTTGAAGTGGGACACGTAGACCGCGTCGAACCGAACCAGCGTGGTGAAGAGCCGGATATCACATTCGGTGATCTGGTCGCCGATCAGATACCGGGACCGGCCCAGCCGGTCATCAAGCGTGTCCAGCGCGCTGAACAGAGCGTCGAATGCGGCGTCGTAGGCCTCTTGCGATTTGGCAAAGCCACAACGGTAGACCCCGTTGTTGATGGTGTCGTAGAGCGTGCTGTTCAGCGCGTCAATCTGTTCCCGCAGCGGGGCAGGGTAGTAGTCGAAGGACGCGGGGGCGATGTCGTTGAAGGCGGAATCGAGCATGCGCAGGATATCGGACGATTCGTTGTTCACGATGCTGTGCGTCTTGCGATCCCAGAGCACCGGCACCGTCACCCGGCCGGTAAAGTCAGGGACCACCGTAGAATAGACCTGATGCAGGTACAGTTTGCCGTTGACCGGCTGCAAGTCGTCTATGCCATCAGAAAATGTCCAGCCCTGATGTTTGGGTTGATCCGCCTCGGTGACAGAGATAATCGCTTCGAGCTTTTTTATCCGGCGGGCAATCAGCGTGCGGTGTGCCCAAGGGCACGTCGGCGCGGTGAACAGGTGATAACGCCCCGCCTCTGCCGGGTGATCGGCATCGCCAATGGCGGCGCGGAAGGTCGAATGCGGACGCTGGAAAGTCCCGCCTTGCCCAGTCATTTCGGGATCGTCGTTGACCCAGCTTCCGTCAAGTAGCATTCCCATATGTTGTCTCCTGTTTTGGTCCGTGGCCGCCGAGAACGACGATCAGTCAAGGCCTGCCGCTTCGTCCTGCGCGATGTCGCCCAGAAGAATCCGGGCGGTGATGTCGAAATGTGCGGTGATAACCTCGCGTGCGCGGGCCGCGTCACGTTCGAGGACCGCATCCATGATTGCGCTGTGTTCGCTTGCCAGATCGCGTTCGCTGCTGTGCAGGCAGACCGAAGCGCGCCGATACCGTTCGACCTGATCCATCAGCAACTTTCTGACCCGTAGCAGCCAGACAGAGCCACAGGCGGCGACGGTGGCGTCGTGAAATGCCGCATTTGCGGCCTCCCATGCGTCGAGGGCCGTGCCGGGGTTTTTTGCCAGGAATCGATCCTGCTTTTGCAACCTGTAGGATGTCGCGACGATTGTCGATTCCCAGGCTTCGTCGCCATGCTGTATGGACAGTGTGACGGCCTGGACCTCGATAGCGGTGCGCGCAATATTGAGATCTTCGAACTCGTCTGCCTCAAGCGGGGCGACGGTGAAGCCGCGATTGCCGTGCGCTGTTGCCAGACGATCAGAGCAGAGACGCTGCATTGCCTCGCGCAGTGGCGTTGTGCCGATCCCATAGAGTTTTGACAGCCGTTCCACACGCAACCGTTCGCCCGGCTCTCTCTCACCCGAGATGATGTCGGTCCGGAGGCGGCGATAGGCAGATTCGGCGTGGGTTTCGCCGTCTTGCAAGCTGATCGGCTGTTCCGTGGGTTGGGTCGCATTGCCTGGGGTCATGTCCTGCTCCGTATTACACCTCTCAATATTGCCAGATAAAAATTTATTGACAAGACATTACCGTGTATGAATTGTGATATTAAATATAAAACGAGAGACTAGATACAAAATGAAACTGATCACATTTGAACATAACGGTACCGTCAAGGCGGGTTTCCTTGACGGCGACAGCGTCTCGATCTGTGCGGATGGCCCGGGTGCGGACACGGCTGTTCTGGAGCGCATCAAGGCAGGCCAAAACGGGCCGTGGGATGCCAAGGAAGTGGTGTCGCTGAGCGATGTCCGCCTGATGGCGCCGATCCCGACGCCACGCCGCGACATTCTTTGCGTGGGTAAAAATTATCATGCCCATGCCGCCGAATTCTTCAATTCCGGGTTCGATTCCAGTGCCAAGGAAGAAGTCCCCTCGTCCCCGGTGATCTTCACCAAGATGATGACATCGGTTGTCGGTCCTGGAGAAGATGTTCTGGGCTCGCTCGACCCAACAGGGTCTGTCGACTATGAAGGCGAGCTGGGCGTGATCATCAGCAAGGACGCTCGCCGGGTCAGCAAGGCGGATGCCTACGACTATGTTTACGGATACGTCATCATAAACGATGTCACCTCGCGGGAACTGCAGAAGACGCACAACCAGTGGGTCATCGGCAAAGGGCTTGATACCTTCTGCCCGATCGGTCCCTGGATCGCGACGGCGGATGAGATCGATGACGTGGGTGCAATGGAGCTTGTCACCCGGATCAACGGCGAGGTGCGGCAGAAGGCTGTGGTCAAGGATCTGGTTTTTGACATTCCCACGCTGATCGAATGCATCACCGCAACCGGCACGCTACTGGCGGGCGACATCATTGCCACCGGCACTCCGGCTGGCGTCGGTATCGGCTTTAACCCCACGAAGTACCTGAACGAAGGAGATCGGATGCAGGTCAGCATCTCCGGTCTGGGGGAGCTCGAGAATACAATTCGCTGAGGTGAGGGAGCGCCAAGGCAAATATCAGGGAGGATATAAGATGAAATATATGACAAGCTGTGCCGTAATGGCATTGTTGGCTGCAGCAAATGTCGCGCAGGCGCAGGACGGGTATTTCGCGGGCAAGACGGTCGACGTGGTCGTGCCGTTCGGCCAAGGCGGGGCGACTTACGTGTCGGCCAAGTTCCTGGAGCCATTCTTTGAAAAGCACCTGCCGGGAAATCCGGAGGTCAGCGTGATCGACCGACCGGGCGGCGGGTCGATCCTTGGGGCGAACTGGTTCCAGCAGAACGCCAAGGACGACGGCACGACCCTGTTGTTCACGACGTCTTCGACCACCACCCCCTTTGTTCTGGGGCAGAACGGGGTCGAATATAAGCTTTCGGATTACCGCGTGGCCTATAGCCACCCGTTCAGTTCGGTCGCCTATGTTTCTTCCGATATTAGCGTCAACAGCGCGGCTGAGATCAAGAACGCGAACGAGCAGCTGCGCTATGGCGGTATCTCTGCCGCTGCCTCTGACCTGCCCAGCCTGCTGTCCTTCGAGGTACTGGACCTTGATGTGAACTCGATCCTTGGTTTCAACGGTCGCGGGCCGGTCCGGCTGGCGTTCGAACAGGGAGAGCTGAACCTCGATTATCAGTTCACCCCGGTCTACCTCACGCAGGTTGTGCCCTCGGTCGAGGCCGGCTCTGCGGTGCCGCTCTGGACGGGTGGTTCAATGGAGGGGGGCGTGCTGAAGGCGCGTGACTCGATCGCGCCCGAGCTTCCTTCGGTTTACGAAGTCTACGAAGACATGAATGGTACACCGCCCTCTGGGGTTGAATGGGATGCGTTCCAGGCGATCGCCTCGATCACCTATGCCTATGGACTGACAGCCTATGCCCACCCCGACACCCCGCAGGAGGTGCTGGACCTCTATGCTGCGGCAGTCGAGGCAATCAACGCCGATCCGGAGTTTCAGAAGGCCAGCCAGGAGGTGACGAATGGCGCCAGGCTCAATGCCGGACCGGAGACAGAGCAGGCGATCAAGGCCGCCCTGTCGCCTTCGCAGGAGGTGAAGGACTACCTTCACACGCTGCTGACCGAGAAGTTCGGTGTGAGATTTTGAACCACTCCCAAGCTGAGTCCCGGTTTCCGGGGCTCATGCCTGTCGTGGCTCCGCCGAGGGCGGTACCTTTTGTCTTGCGGGCCAATCGCCCGAAACAGAGTCTGACCAATGTTTGAACACGCAATGAGCGCGCTGAGCGATCTCTTCGAACCCATGCGACTTCTGGTGCTGTTCGGAGGGATGTTGGTGGGAATGGTCTTTGGCATGTTGCCCGGTCTGGGCGGTGTGGCGGCGGTCTCGATCCTGCTGCCCTTTATCTACTACCTCGATGACTACTCGGGGCTTGCGATGCTGCTGGGGGCGGTGTCCATCGTCTACACCTCTGATACCATTACCTCTGTCCTGCTTGGTGCGCCGGGCTCGCCGGCCTCTGCGCCGACGGCAATCGAGGGCTACGCACTGGCCAAGAAGGGTCGGGCGGCCCGGGCGCTTGGCGTCGGCTTTCTCGCGTCGATGGTAGGCGGTCTTGTCGGTGCGACGGTCCTATTCGTCGCGATCCCCGTTGCAGGGCCAATCGTATTGCTGTTGTCGACACCCGAATTGTTCATGTTCGCGGTTGTCGGTCTGGTTTTTGCCTCTTCGATGATCGGCGAAAATCTGGCCAAAGGGCTAGCGGCAGCTTGTCTTGGATTGTTCCTGGGGGCGGTCGGCCCGGCCCAGGCTGCGGCCGATTTCCGGTTCACCTTTGGCCAGGTCTATCTTCTGGACGGATTTTCGCTGACCATCGTCGCGCTTGGCATGTTCGGTGTGGCCGAAGTCATCACCATGCTGTCTGTGGGCGGGGGGATCAGTGGCGAAGCCATGAAGGTGGCCGGGTGGAAGGATGGCTTTCGCGACTTTTGGGTGAACAAATGGCTTGTGATACGCTCGGCCATTATCGGGGTGTTCGGCGGCTTTGTGCCAGCGGTCGGCGCCTCGGCTTCGACCTGGGTCGCCTATGGGCATGCCATCCGGTCGACAAAGGACAAGTCACAGTTTGGCAAGGGCGAGATACGCGGCATTGCGGCGGCGGAAGGTGCGAACAACGCCACCGTCATCTCTGACCTGGTCCCGACCGTGCTGTTCTCGGTGCCCGGCGGGCCTGCGGCTGCGATCTTCCTGGGTGCGCTGTTCTCGTTCGGATATTATCCCGGTCCGCGGATGATCACCGAGCACCCGGATCTGATGTTCCTGATGGTGTGGTCTGTTGCATTGACTTCGGTCGTCGGGGCAGCGATCTGCTTTGCCATCTCGCCCGCATTGGCAAAGCTGACGCGGATTCCGTTCGGCATCATTGCCGCGCCTCTGATCCTGATCATGGTCATCGGCGCCTATCAGTCGACATCGACTATGGGCGACATCTTTATGTTGTTCGCTCTTGGTGCACTCGGCTGGGTTATGAAGCATGCCGACTGGCCCCGCGCCCCCGCGCTTGTCGGGTTCGTGTTGGCCAAACCGATGGAACAGTATTTCTGGCTAACGAACCAGATCCACGGATGGAGCTGGGTGACGCGCCCTGGCGTTCTGATCATAGCCTCAGTCATTATCATCCCCCTCGTGCTTGGCGGCATACGCAAGTACCGGGCACGCAAAGACGCTGTTCCGGTTGCAGATGCAAATGCCGAAAAGGCCATGGGCGGCGGACACAATCACAGCGTTGGCCTGTTCATGGCGGTGCTAGCTTCGTTCGCATTCGTTTACGGGGCCTGGGAGATGATGGGGTTCAACCCGGCATCGCGGCTGTTCCCGTCCCTGGCCATCGGGCCGGGCATCGGACTCTCACTCTGGCTTGTCTACCGTGGGTTGCGCGAATACCGCCCAGATCTGGGTCGCGACGCCTCTGAACTGACGATTTTGGCAGCGTTGATCTTCTACGGTGTAGCGGTCTGGGCCATCGGCATAACGGTGCCTACGGCGCTGCTTCTTGCCTGGATGCTGCTGATTCGTGCGAAGATGCGTCTTTGGACCGGGTTGATCTACGGCACCGTGATCTTCGTCTTCATCCAAGTTCTGTTCGGGCTTCTGCGCGGGGATGCCCCGATCGGTGCCCTCTTCAATATCGGCTAATCGAAAGGAGATTTCCATGTCAAACCTAATGGACGACGACATCATCGAACCCTCTATCGACCCCAAAACCCAGAAGATCGGTGTGCGTCATGTAAAGGCCGTGAACTGCGCGGGGACACGGACCAAAATCCAGGTCCGCGACTTTGATCCGGTCTACACCGACGAACCCGCAAGCCTGGGTGGCACCAATACGTCACCTTCGCCGCTGGAAACCGTGCTGGTCGCGCTGGTTGGTTGCGATGGCGTCATCATCAACGGCGTCGCGAAAGCGATGAACTTTGACTATGCCGGGGTCGAATTTGCCTGCACCAGCCAGATCGACGTTCGTGGCCCAAAGGGCGTGCCAGGGATCCGTCCCTACTTTGAAGCAGCCACGCTCGACATCGTGATCTACACGGACGAATCCGAGAAGCGGTTTCGCCAGCTGGAAAAAAACGTCGAGTATCGCTGCCCGGTGATGAACCTCATGCGCGCCGCAGATGTGGATCTGCAGGCGACTTGGACAATCAGGCCGAAAGCGGAATTTGACGGGTCGGTGGACTGAACGCACAAGACTCTGGGCGCGCGCGACGCCATTTCGGAACTTTTTGAGAGAGCTTTGCCCCTGAGACCTGAATCAAATGCAGCTTGCAAATCCCGCTGCGTTCTCCGGTTTGGGAGACGCGCGGGATCACTGACTCTCCAAGACGCTGGTCGCGGCCAGCGTTTGGACGAACATCCATTTTGCGCCCAGGATGTCACGTGGTGCAGGAAAATCCGCGCGAGATGACGGCGCAGGCCAGGATCTGCGCCCTTCCCGAGTTGTCGCGTTGCCCTTAAATCGGGTCATCCTCAATCTGTATGGCGGAATGGGAGCATTCTCGCCCACAACAATTCTGGACCGGCTCGACCTTACATGGCGCGTTTCTGGGTCTTCAGGCGGTTGATCTGGCCTTTGGCTTGACCGTTGCTCCATGGCATCTCGATGGCGTTTGTGACCGCGTCGATGTCGCGGTGGAGCGTTCGAGCAAACCGCATGATGGGCACCAGGTTGGTATCTATTGCGTCGTCAATCCAGGCATTGAATGATCCACAAGGGTCAAATCCCTGCCGACGGGACCACCGCTTTCCAGACCTTCGCGGCGCTGGCGACATAATTCTGCCCGCCGGTCAGTCCTCCGCGATCAAATACGAAGGTTGCGACACATCCCCTTTTCACGACGCTCCCGTGATGAAATTCCAGCGAGATGCTCAACGAGCCAGGTTGCAGTCCCCTCGGCCCCAATTGGGCCGCACAGGGGACCGCGTGGCCGCAGGCCACCAACTCAATGATTTACAGGATCTTGCATTTCGAGTCAGTATTGCCGAACCGCGGCGACACTTCTCGTCGCACGTGACACGGACCCGGGGAGGACACGATGTCGACTGAAAGGTTTCCACCATCCAGATATAGACCCAAGGAAAAGCAGATGGCCGAAAGGCTGGTTGCCTTGGAAGACCAAATTCTCGGCGGCGATGCCGACGAAGATTGTGACTGCAAAGACGGGATGTTTAATGGCCTGTCCCGCAGACACGTTCTGGCGGCCGGCTTTGCCGTTGCAGGCGGCGCGATGACAACTGGCCGCGCGATGGCAGAAGCTCCTCCCGGCGCAATCGAATATCCGGTTCAGCCCGATCCGACGAAGGAACAGGGTCGGACGATCCTTGATGATGGCGGCTATGGGTCACGGTCCCAGTTTGAGAACGAGGTCAGGTGGCGCTATCCCACCGCAAGTCTGGATTCCAGTTGGTCGATGACACCGTTGGCGGCAGGTTTTGGGATCATCACGCCGTCCGGCTTGCACTTCGAGCGTCACCACGGGGGCATACCCACGATTGATCCCGAGACCCATGAGCTGATCCTGCACGGGATGGTCGATCAGCCTTTGCGCTTCACAATGGGAGACCTGAAGCGCCTGCCGTCTGTGAGCCGTTTGCACTTTATCGAATGTTCAGGCAACGGTCTGACGGAATGGGTGCAGCCTACTCTGAAGACAGTGCAAGGCACGCATGGTTTGACGTCTACCTCTGAATGGACCGGTGTCCGGCTGTCTACCGTGTTGGACATGGCAGGAATTCAAGATGGGGCAGCTTGGATCCTGGCCGAGGGAGCAGATGCCGCAGTCATGACGCGCTCGGTGCCGATTGATAAGGCAATGGACGACGCCATCCTCGCCTATGCTCAAAACGGCGAAGCGCTGCGGCCAGAACAGGGCTATCCGCTGCGCCTGCTATTGCCCGGCTATGAGGGAAACACCCACATCAAATGGCTGCGACGGCTAGAGGTCAGCGACAGGCCATTCATGACCCGTGAAGAGACATCGAAATATACCGACCTGATGCCGGACGGCAACGCTCGGCAGTTTTCGCTGGAAATGGATGCGAAATCGGTGATCACCTTCCCGTCGGGCGCGATGAAGCTGCCACGACCGGGGTTTTACGAGATCACCGGTCTGGCATGGTCGGGCCGGGGGGCAATCACCAAAGTCGAGGTATCGGCCGATGGCGGGGCGACGTGGCAGGAAGCTGCACTGGAAGGGCCTGTCCTGCCCAAGTGCCATACGCGGTTTCGGCTTCCGTGGACATGGAAAGGCGAAGAAGCGGTTCTGCAAAGCCGCGCGATGGACGACACCGGCTACACGCAGCCTACGCTGGCCAAATTGGTCGAGGTTCGCGGTCTGAAATCCGTGTATCATCTGAATGCGATCCAAAGCTGGCACATCGCGCCAGACGGGGAGGTGACCAATGTCCATGCGTAACTTTGTGCTGCCGATATTCTGCGTCGCCTCTGGCGGCATGGCTTTTGCCCAAACCGACAGCGCTGCCCGAACGGTTGCCGACCTACCCGCCGAAATAGAAGAAACCGGAGAACGCGCACCCTCGCCACCGCCGCTGTCAAGCGCGGATGATGGCGCACCGGTTGACTTGGCCACGAACCAATACGGCATCGGCAGCCCGGCTTCCGAAGAGCAAATCGCGCAGATTGATATCGACGTCATGCCCGATGGTCGAGGCTTGCCCGAAGGCCGCGGAACATATGCCGAAGGCGAAACGCTCTATGCGGATCGCTGTTTAGCCTGCCATGGTGAGAACCTCGAGGGTGTCGCGGAACTGGGAGCGCCGAAACTCGTAGGAGGACGAGATAGCTTGGCGAGCGATCAGCCGGTGAAGACCGTTGAAAGCTATTGGCCCTACGCCAGCACGTTGTTCGACTATGTCCACCGGGCCATGCCGATGGATTCACCGGGGTCGCTGACACCCGATGAAGTCTATGCTCTCAGCGCCTATATCCTGGGTCAGAGTGGCATCACATCTGATGACGCCGATGCGGTGCTCAACGCGGAAAGCTTCGCCCAAGTCACCATGCCGAACGCGGATGGCTTCGTGGAGGACCCACGCGGCCGGGGGCAGACAGAGTAAGGGGCTCGCCCGCCGAAGCCGCTAAAAGGACCAAAGCAACCGTCCGATCTCCGCTGCTCGGCGGGAAGTCTTCGAGGGGCTTTGTGCGACCAGTGACCAAGGCCGGGGGCGACATCCCGCTTCGCTGCGCCGTAGCAGCGAAGCTTGTCGGTGATGATCCGTCTGGGCCCGAAGCCCCAGCGTTTCATCAGCCTGACCAAAAGCCGCTTTGCCGCGCGCTTGTCCCGCCGGGGCTGGAGGATCTCTGTATTGGCCCAGTGAAAATCTGCTCATGCTACAAGGAGTAAAACGTAGCGATGAGTGGACCATTGGAAGACAATATCAAGCGCTGGACGGCAAAGCGTAAATCGGCTCTGGTCGTGGAGATTATTCAGGGTAAGACGACGGTTGCAGAAGCAAGCCGGAGCTTTGACCTGACGCCCTCAGAGATCGAGAGTTGGGTCGAGGATGCTCGTAAGGGCATGGAGAACGCTGAATAGCCCCGCGTTTCCTAGACGCCTTCGGGTCTCGGTTTCCGCTGCCGTTCGAACTCTACGGGCGACAGCATCCCGTTTCTCGCATGCTTGCGCTTCGGATTGTAGAACATCTCG
>NZ_JAQBIE010000049.1 GCF_028294535.1 Paracoccus onchidii
CCTGGACCGTGGGCCTGGGTGTCGAACGGATGGTGAATGAGCGCGTATCGCTGTTCGGGGAATGGGAATACCGCGATTTCGGTCGCGATACCCTGACTGATGATGCCGGGTTCAGCACCGAAGCAACGCCCGAGAATCATGCCATCAAGGTGGGCGCCAACTTCAGATTCTAGACCGGATGATCGGGGTCACCAGTTGACTGGACCGGTGGCCTCTTATGCGGCGTACTCCGTTCAAGCGCCGCGCCAGATTGGCTCGCGTAGTGACTCAGGAATGGGCGCAGAGAACCGTATCACTCTTCTGAACCGCTTCAACGCCGAGATCGTCCGCGTGGCCTGACGCCTGCGGCGTAAAGGAGCAGTTTCGCCGCAGGCCAGCGCTTTACAAGTTGACGAAACCTGACATTTGAAATCATACTGGACTGATCCGACGCAGCGATCTACGCACTGACAAGCTTCTGTCCGTTCCTGTGATGGCGCTCCGCCAGCTTGCGACCCATTCGCCCCGGCACCAGAATCCGCGCCGCCGGTGCGGGCCGTTCGGCGTCGCGCAGTTCCGGGAAGATCGCGAAGATCTCCTCGATCGCCGCCGGGCCGACCGCTTTCAACGCCTCCGCTCCGGTGTAGAGAGACTCCGTCTCGGCACCGTTGGCGATGACGACTTCGTGCCGCTCGAACAGGATGTGGAAGTATTCGACCTCGACCAGATCGCGGGCGATCTCCACCCCTGGCAGCTCAAGCAACTGTTTGGCCGCGACCAGCACCTCAGTGGTACCGAACATCCGCTGCGCAATGCGCGAGCGGATCAGCATGCGATGCTGCGGCGAGACGAGCAGATCGCTCGAGGGCGTTCGGGCACCCAGCGCGCCTGCGGCGATGCGAATCGGGCGCAGATTGTCGTGCAGCATCAGGGTTGTCACGTCGAGCGCCTTCGAGCCGATCCAGCGCAGGGGCTGGGCGCCGTGGTCGCGCGTGATGACATGATCGCCGATCGAAAGTGTCTCGATCGGAACCGCGCCGCGCGGCGTGTCGATCATGGTGCCGCGGCCAAAGCAGGGGATGGTGACTTCGTTCGTCGTGATATTGAGGCTACCAACACGAAAGCCGAAGGAATCGAGCACATCGTAGCTGCGAAAAACTGTCGGTGGGGTTTCGCCCGGAAGCTCACTCGTGATGTTCTCGCTCAGCGTCCAACCAGCCGGAAGATTGACGATGGTGTTGTCGATCTCGCCGTCATCTTGGTCCGACAGAACCGAGATGGTGCCTTGAAACCCGGGAAAAATGTTGACGGTTGTTGTATCATCCGTGCCGTTATTGCCCATCGCCTGAGAGTATTGTCCCAGCGCATCAGCATTGATCACGTAGTCAACCATTCGATGTCCCTTTTTCTATAGACCCGAGATCAGAGCAGCCCGAAGAACTGTACATTCGAGATTACTATCATGAACGTTACCGTGTCTTCCTCTTTTTGTTGAATTTACCGAAACCGATACCCTGTCCGGTCATATTTGCCATTGTTCAGAGCCTCGATGCCCAAGGGAGGAAAAAGGCAAATTTCCTGCGCAGGAACAGAGCCACAGGCTGATTGCGGACTGTTTCAGTCCATGTACGGGCTCTTGCCTCCTTTTGCGAAATCGGGGCGCGCCTCGCCCTCCGCGAAGTAATCGACCATTGTCTGGCCGTCGGAAGCATAGGAACACTGGACGTCGTCGCTACGGGTTTCGAGGTAGATCGTGCCGTTAATGGCAAATGTGCCATCGGTGCGCTGACCCTCGTATTTCATGTCTGTCCGAGCTTCGAACTCCTGAAAGTAGGACTGCGTGGCGACCATGCAGTCTTCCATCATCCAGTCTTCGGACTGGGCATGGGCCATGCCCGCCAGAAGCAGTCCGGTTAGAGTTGTTATTGCGAGGCGCATGTCTTTCCTTTCGATGAAGTAAGGACCGGATCTACGTTACACAGAATATATGACATCATCCTCCGTTGTGGTGCGTCTTGTCTATATCTCCGGTTTGGTCTTGCCCCCTTTTACCGGACACTCAGGCGGTTGCGATTTGAGTGGCAATGAACTCGCGGGGCGAGCGCATTTTCAGCCCTGAGTGGGGGTGGTTGTCATTGTAATCCTCGATCCAGTTTCCGATCAATCCAAGAACTGCCTGGGCGGTGGCAGTGGCGTCACCTGGACGTCGTCGCGCTTCAGCGTCTTCACGAAAGCCTCCGAGATGCCGTTGCTCAGCGGACTCTGGACCGGCGTGAAGCAAGGCTTCAGACCCAACTGGCGGGCAAAGATCTGCGTGTCCTTCGCGATATAAGGTGAGCCGTTGTCGGACGTCATCTCGATGACGGGAGGGGGTGCGGTAAGCGCCGAAGCGACGCTCGACGGCCTCCAGCATGATATCGCGAATATCGGAACCGCTGATCCCGGCATTCGCCACAGCGCGCCAGG
Organism: Paracoccus onchidii; assembly: GCF_028294535.1. Classification (GTDB taxonomy): domain Bacteria; phylum Pseudomonadota; class Alphaproteobacteria; order Rhodobacterales; family Rhodobacteraceae; genus Paracoccus; species Paracoccus onchidii. The sequence continues at coordinate 2,446 of NZ_JAQBIE010000049.1, forward strand.
CGATGATTTCGCGGTCATGGGAATAGATGAGGAAGGCACCGGGGATGATATCGCCGGGCATTGCCAAGTTGTTTGTGTTGACCTGCGTGGGTAGAGGCTTGGGCATGCAGATCCCATCGTCCATGCCGCGCTTGAAGGGCTTTCGTTTTCCTCGTGAGATTATAGCCTATGCGGTTTGGGCTTATCACCGCTTTGCCTTAAGCACTGCGGATGTGGATGACTTCTTGGCGGAGCGCGGCGTGATCATCAGCCGCGAAGCGGTCCGCTTGTGGGTCAACCGGTTTGGTGCGCATTTTGCCACTTGTATCCGCCGCGGACGGCCGAGCCCGAACGACAAGTGGCACATGGACGAAGTTGTGATCCCGATCAATGGTGTGAAGCACTGGCTGTGGCGCGCGATCGACGCCAATGGCGACACATTGGACATTCTGGTTCAGACTCGCCGCAACGCGAAGGCCGCCAATCGCTTTCTGGCAAAACTTATTGCTCAGTTCGGTCAGCCAAGAGTGGTCATCACGGACAAATTGCGCTGCTATTCCAAGCCGATCAAATCTCTCGCGCCAGTTGCTGATCACCGCGCTCACAAGGGGCTTAATAATAGGATTGAGGGCAGCCATAGGCCGGCGCGGCGGCGAGAGAAGATCATGGGGCGGTTCAAGTCACCGAAGCAGGCGCAGCGGTTTCTCGCCGCTCATGACCAGATCAACGCCATCTTAAAACCCCGCCGCTATCGCCTCACCGCCAACTCCTATCGTCATGCAAGAGCAGATGCGTTCCGCCTATGGGTCGACTATGCCCGCGAGATGACCGCATGACGGGCTTGGCGCAGGCCACTTTCGGCCGGTGAAAATAACTTGGCAATGCCCTCCCGGAGCATGCGGTTCTCTTTCCGCAACTCGGCGACCTCGCGCTCGAGATCTGACTAGGCGGTTGGCTTCTCAGGATTGCGCCGATCCTGCTGGATCCAACGGCTCAGCGTCGAGAAGTCGACGCCAAAATCTGCTGCCACCTGCTTACGCGGCAGCCCGCTGGTCAACGCTAAGGCCTTGGAACAAGGCGGGACCTACCATGGATGTGAGCATTTTTGTCGAGACGACGTTTGACGATGGAGAAACCAGAAGGCGCGATATCGGTCGACTTCGTCGAGCGCCGGGCGAGTTTGGTTCCGAGAATTTGGGCCTTCTCCTCGACGACGCAAAGATTTTGTTGAGGCGTTTGTAGGAAGCGATTGTGCAAGATCAGGTCGGTGAAGCACTGGAAGCTCGCCGGAAATGCGATAGTTGCTACAAACACCGCGCGATCCGATGATCGAGGCCGCATTCTCGACACAGTTTTCGGACGTATTCGTGTGAAGTGGCCAAGGCTTCGACGCTGCTTGTGCCAACCGGCTGGGACCGAGAACTCCGTGCCACAATCACCCCTTGCCGGGCTGTTTTCTGACCGTGCGACTCCTGAACTTCGGCGCCTGCAGGCTGAATTGGGGGCCAGGCACTCGTTCCGGGAAGCCGCTCGATTGATCGAAATGTTCCTGCCCTGTTCGGTTCAGTCGAACACGACCGTTCGAAATCGCTTGGGGGGCGTCGCCGACGAGTTGGGCCACGACGACGCAAGCCTAGGAGACGCGGATACGATGTCGGCCTGAATTGTCAATCGGCGTGCATGTTTGGATGCCCCCTGCACAGAAACTGAAGATGGCCGCAATGGTTCCCGACCTTGCCCCCGCAAAAACGGGGGGATTACCCGTAGGATCGCAACTTGTCCGTCACGAGAACTCGGGGCTGGCCTCAACGTTTCATGAGTTTGCGCAGGAAACGCAGGGCAGCGGCCTTGTTGCGCCGCGACTGGACCAGGATGTCGAGTACATCCCCATTGGCATCGACTGCCCGCCAAAGCCAGTGGCTCCGTCCCTTGATCCGGATTACGACCTCGTCGAGATGCCATTTGTCGGCCGGCGCCGGACGGTCCCGACGGATCCTGGCGGTAAACTGTCGGCCAAAGCGGTTCACCCAATCCCGGACCGTCTCATAAGACACCGTGACGCCGCGTTCCGCCAAAAGATCCTCGACCTCGCGCAGGCTCAAAGCAAACCGGTGGTAGGCCCAGACGGCAGATCCGATGACACTCTTCGGAAACCGGAAGCCTTTGATCCGCGACAGATCTTCGGTGTTCAGCATGACGGGGAACTACCCTGCTGTTTCGGCGTCAGCAACCTGACAGTGCCGTTTTGTCCACTCCCAAGCCGGTCAGTCTGCTCCTCAAAATCAGTTCAGCCCTGCAGCCTGTCGCAACGCTTCATTCATGCGCGTCTGCCAGCCCGGCCCCTCAGATTTGAAGCGGGACACCACTTCAGGATCAAGGCGCAAAGATACGGCGACCTTCGGGTTCTCGGCCTTCGGACGACCACCCGCATTCTTGCGCATTTTCTCGGCCAGCGCCGGAAACGCCTTGGCGAAGGGCTTCGCCTGGGCGAGCTGTGCGTCAGTAGCCTCCGGTGAATCCGGGTCGCTGGCGATCATCGCCTGAACCTTAGCTTCGCTGATCGGTCTCTTGGTCATAGCAGTTCCCTTTCCTTACGGCTGGCGGGGCGCATCGAGATCACTGAGACGCCCTCAGTTCCCAAAACGGCGAAGACGACAGTGATCGTGCCGTCTGCAAGCCGCCCGATCGCCATGTGACGGTTCTCTTTCGCTGGAACGACCAGCGACGACAGGAAGAACACCTCGTCCAAGTCTGCGAAATCGAGACCGTGCTTGGCCAGATTGGTCAACCTTTTCGGCTCGTCCCAGACGATCATCATGCGCTTATTTTACTCTCTCGATATAGTATCTGTATGTACAGATACCAGAGGATGATATCAAGAAACCTCACCTAGGAGAATTCTGTTTGAGGGATTGCCAACTTGTTTTCGCGTAATTGAGAAGAACGAACCGGCAGGTTCTCAAGCGGCCATTTCTGCGGCATAGGGGCTTTGTTGCTGTATCCGCCCTCCGGCGGCATCGATGTGCCAAGGTGGGATCGCGACAATCCAAATTGGGAGGCGGTCATGTCGGAGATTATCACGGTCGGACTGGATCTTGCGAAGAATGTGTTCCAGGTCCACGGCGCTGACAGCAAAGGCAATGCTGGCATTGCCAAATTGATCGAGCGGGTTCATTCGGATAGGGCTGTGGCATGAACATTCCGTGGTCCATGCCGCGCCTGAAAGGCTTTCGCTACCCGCGTCAGGTCATCGCCTACGCGGTCTGGCTGTACCACCGGCTCGCACTGAGCGCGGCGGATGTCGAAGATCTGCTGGCGGAACGGGGTGTCATTGTCAGCCGGGAGGCCATCCGCCTCTGGATCAATCGGTTCGGCGCGCATTTTGCCACCTGCATCCGCCGCGACCGGCCACGACCGGCCACGACCGAATGACAAATGGCATCTCGACGAGGTTGTCATCGCGATCAACGGTGTAAAGCACTGGCTCTGGCGCGCGATCGATGCCAAGGGCGATGTGCTGGACATTCTTGTTCAGCCGGGCCGAAGCGCAAAGGCGGCAAAGCGCTTCTTGGGACGGTTGATCACCCGTTTCGGCATGCCTCGTGTCGTCGTCACGGACAAGCTGCGCAGTTACAGCAAGCCGATTGCCCAGCTGATGCCGGACGCAGATCATCGGGCGCACAAGGGGTTGAATAATCGCATTGAGGGGGCACACCGCCCGACCCGACGACGGGAAAAGATCATGGGACGGTTCAAGTCACCCCGGCAGGCGCAGAGTTTTCTCGCAGCCCATGACCAGATCAACGTGATCTTCCGGCCCCGCCGCTATCGGCTCTCTGCAATCTCATATCGTCATGCCAGGGCCGATGCGTTCGACCTGTGGCGCAGCTATGCTGCCGAAATGCACCCCTGATCCCCAGATCTCGCTGACGATCACGGGCTTCCCCAAACAATTTGGCAATACCGGACGGCGACCTCATCCAGATGCCATTTTTCCGCGGCGGCGGGACGGTCGCGTTTGATGTATCCGGCGAAATGCCTGCCAAATCGGTTCACCCATTTCCGCACGGTCTCCCGGCTGACGGCCACGCCGCGTTCCGCCAACAGATCCTCGACGTCAGCGGCACTGAGGGCGAAACGATGGTCGGCCCAAACCGCATATGCGATGATCTCGCGGGGGAAACGGTAGCCCTTCAGGCGCGGCATCTCGGCTGGTATCTTCATGGCCACCGGCTACTCTGCGCGAGGGGCCTCAGCAAGCTGGCAATGCCCAGCAGGCTGTTAAAGGCTACGCGACATCGGGCAACCGGAGTGATGGCAATTCATCAATTTCTCCAATAAGCAGAGCTTGGTGAACGAAATTCGGGCGACCTGGAATGGACTTCGACACACTGGTGAAGCGATTGTGCTTCAAATTGCCGGGCGCGATCCCTAGTCCTCTGCTTCTGGTCGTTCTTGTGCTCGCGGCATTTGCCGACGTATCATCAGCCCAACCCGGCGATCTCTATCGACGCATTCTGGTAATCTATTCCGGGCACGCCGAGTTGCGCGCGAATCTGGAGATCTCCAGCGGCATGCAGGCGGTTCTGGATACCCAAGGCCGTCCGGATTTCGAGACCTATTCAGAGTTCCGCGATCTCTACCGTTTTCCGGGCGATGAGGCGGACGGAAAATTTGTCGGACAAATACTTGAAAAATTCCGCGACACAGACTTTGATGCGGTCGTCGCGGTCGGTATCGACGCGATTGGATTGGCCCGTGATTACCGCGATCTGGCAGGCGCTGATTTTCCGATTGTCTTCGGCGCAGTCCCTGCGCAGGAACTGGCAAAGATCCACTTGCCTGAACATGTCGCCGGCATCACCAACAGCTTCGACCTGCGCCGAACCTTCAACTTGGCCAGAACCCTGCAGCCGAATGCCGCGCGGGCCGTGGTGCTGACCGGATCGGGCGAGTTTGATCACCTTTGGCAGAACCGAGCGCGCAAGGCGCTGGCGGATGTGGAAGACATTCCCGTCGATTTCGTCAGCAACCTGACGCTGAAGGGGTTCGAGCAGTATGTCGCGGGGCTCGATCCCAACACGATTGTAATATTTCTGATGCTTGTGCAGGACGAAGAGGGGCGCCAGTATAGGGCAGGTCCCGCTGCGGGGCGCGTGGCAGCAGCATCGACCGCGCCAGTATATGGCTTCTATGACACGTTCGTCGGGCTGGGGCCATTGGGTGGGCAGGTCGAACCGTTCCGCGATATGGGCGTCGCCATGGCGCAACGCATGATCGAGGTGCTAAATGGTACCGCCTCCCAGCCCGCCATCACACCGATGACGGCCCACCCGCTGATCGACTGGCAACAGCTTCGTCGCTTCGGCATCGACGAGGCGCTGCTGCCCGCCGACACACAGTTGATCAATTACGACCCGTCACTTTGGGAACTCTACTGGCACTGGCTTCTTATGGGACTGGTGGTCCTGTTGCTGCAATTCATGCTCATCGGACTGCTGGTCGTCCAGAACGCGCGGCGGGAGCGGGCAGAACGGCTGGCCAGCGATCAGCGGCTTGAACTGGCGCATCTGTCGCGGGTCAGCCAGTTGGGCGAATTGTCAGGCGCACTGGCGCATGAGCTGAATCAGCCGCTGACCTCTATCTTGGCAAATGCCGAGGCTGGCCGGCGGCTGATCGCGCGCGATCCGCCAGACATGACGGAGATCGGCGATATCCTTGCTGATATCGCCGAGGATGACCGTCGCGCCGCCGGGATCATCACCGGGTTGCGTCGGCTCATGGCCCGTGGTGAAACAGCGATGGATGCGCTTGACCTGAACGAGGTGGTGCGTGCCACCGTGCGCCTGACCGCCAACGAGATGGTGATGCGTGGCGTCACGGTCGAAACGCATCTGATTCAGGGCGCTTTGCCTGTGAAGGGAAACATGGCACAACTTCAGCAGGTTCTACTGAACCTCATGCTAAACGCCGCCGATGCCCTGGCAGGCAAGCCGCAGGAGGCGCGCAGGATGGAGATCACGACGATGTTGGCGGAGAATGGCACACGCGAGCTTGCCGTGCAGGATCAGGGAGACGGGTTGCATGCCGAAATCGCCGCGGACCCGTTCCGCCCCTTCTCGACGACGAAGGGTAATGGCATGGGGCTGGGCCTGTCGATCTGCAATACCATCGCTCATGCACATGGCGGCGGCCTGCACTTTGAACAGGGTCTGGCGCATGGTGCGCGTGTCACGCTGCGACTGCCCGCGCTGTGAAAGGTGCGATCGTCCATCTGGTCGATGACGACCCCACAGTCCTCAAGGCGCTTGGGCGGCTCTTCTCGGCGGCGGGGATCGAATGCCGTTTACATGCGGGTGGCTATGCATTCCTTGGGGCGTTCAACCCTGAACACCCATCCTGTGCCATCGTCGATCTGCAGATGCCCGGCCTCGATGGGCTGGAGCTTCAGGAGAAGCTGTCTGGAATGGATATTCAGGTGCCCCTGATCTTCCTGACCGGCAAGGGCGATATCGACAGCGGTGTCGCCGCGATCAAGGCCGGTGCGGTGGATTTCCTGACGAAGCCCGTCGATGGTGACCGGCTTCTGGCGGTAGTGGAGCAGGCGCTGGCCCAAGGAGAAAAGGATCGTGTCGAACGCCGCGATCGGGCCGCAGTCAACGCCCGTTTGGACAGGTTGACGCCGCGCGAGCGCCAGGTGCTGGACCTCGTTGTCGAAGGGCACTTGAACAAGGAGATCGCCGCAAGGCTTGGCACCGCCGAAAAGACCATCAAGGTCCATCGCGGGCGGATGATGCAGAAGATGGAGGCTCGCAACCTGGCGGAATTGATCGGCCTGATTGTCACGCAGCGCACGACCGCCACATAGGCCCGAGGTCCAATATCGCCCCCGGTTTGGCTGACCTATTCTGTCGAAATGGACCAGCGTACTCCCCTTGTTGCCATTGTCGACGACGATCCTTCGGTCTGCCGGGGGCTATCCCGCCTCGTCGGGTCGCTGGGTTGTCCGACCGTGGTTTTCCAATCCGGTGAGGGCCTGCGGGCAGGGTGCGCCTCGATGCGTCCCGACCATGTGCTCGTGGACCTGCATATGCCCGGCTTGCGCGGTCCCGCCCTGATCTCGGCATTGAAAGACAGGAATCCCAGCCTACGCATCACGGTCATGACGGGGCTGGACCAGCCCGGCGCTCGTGAAGCCTGCCTGGGTGCCGGCGCCGTGGGGTATGTGCTTAAACCGCTCTCGGCGCGGGATTTGTCGCGCATTCTCGGGCTCGCATCGGCCTGATGTAGGTACATGGTCCAATATACCGCAACTTGACGGAAACGTATACTCTTCCCGCCAAGTCATTGGCTCGTCGGCCTCGCCGCTGGTGGGGGCGGCGGAGAAAGTCAGAGCCAACTGCAGATCCGGAGTAAGCCAGACGTCCTCGAATAAAACCGCATTCGGTCCCGACCAGTACCGACACAAAAGGCACCGATGACCCGCGCCAGATCGATTTTCAGTGAAGGAAACGCCCACATGACCCCGAGAGCCGCCACGGGCAATCACACCAGCTTTTCGACAATCAATGTACGCTGATCAGACAACCCCCGATCTACTTTCAGGCCGCCTATGCGCTGGACCCTCTGCGCGAGAATGCGGTACGATCGCGACGATCCACTCGACAGATGTCCTGATAGCCGCCAAGGACAGATCAAGGGCGTTTTGCAAGACGGATGAACTACCCTGGATGTCGCGCGACCGCATAATATATAACCCTCATTGTCATAACTTCCGGCTGTCTACTCGGGTGACCTCTATTCCGCTTTGGTAGATGGTTGCTCGAAAGATCGCGATACGGAAGTTGGCTACGAATTGGAAAGGCCTCCCAAAATGGCTACGCTGACATTTCCCGTGGATGCGATCGCCACGGGAAACAATACCGGTGGCGGATTGGAAGTAACCTCGCTGCCGATCGAAACGTTTCTTGAGAACCAGGGCGTCACGGACACGTCCAACGCGGTTTTCATTGTCGAATTCGACGATACCGATCTGCAATATTCCGACGTTACC
>NZ_JAQBIE010000050.1 GCF_028294535.1 Paracoccus onchidii
CTGCCACAAGATGACCGCCTCCGCATACCGTCAGAACCTCGCCACCGCGTTCGAGCGCTGTAACGACTGCGCGAACAGCATGGCCCCGTGAAAGGCGGTAGCGCACAGCCACCTTCGACCTCGGGCAACAACTTGACGATCCCCCCATGGGGCCTGAGGATAGCTAACCCGGCTCGAAATATAGTTGTAATTTTTAAGTTACAACTGTATCAATGCGTAGGGAAACCCTCATCCGAGGGTCACCGAGAGGGGGTCGACCGCACAGCCGGCGACATCAAACGGGAGGAATATCATGAAGAAACTGGCCGCCATGCTGGCCGGTGTGGCTCTTGCCATGCCCTTGGCCGCCGCTGCGCAAGACGCTGCAGGCACCGCCAAGAAGGACAGCTATCGTTTTCTGATCGTGCCGAAGGTCGTTCATCCTTGGTTCGACAAGGTCAATGACGGCGCGCAGATGGCCGCCGAGGCGCTTGAGGCACAGACCGGCGCAGATATCGAGATCATCTACTCCGCGCCGCAGACCGCCGATGTGGTCCAGCAGGTGCAGATCGTCGAAAGCGCGATCTCGACCCGACCCGACGGCATCGCGATCGACCTGCTGGACCCGTCGGGCAACCGCGGATCGCTGGAAGCGGCGCAGGGACAGGACATTCCGCTGGTCATCTTTGACTCGATCCCGCCCGAAGGCATGGCGATCCCCTATATCGGGTCGGATTTCTGCGAGCAGGCCAAGATCGCGTCGCGCCGTCTGGTCGAGGTTCTGGGCGGTGAAGGCGAAGTCGCGATCATGATGGGTGTGCCGACCGCACCCAACCACTCGATCCGCGCCGAATGCCACCGCGAGGTCTTTGCCGAACACGAGGGCATCACCGTCGTGGCCGAAGGCATCGACAATGACAGCATCGAGATCGCGCAGCAGCAGGCCGCCGCAATCATGCAGGCCAACCCCGATCTGAAAGGCTGGGTGGCCTCGGACGCCGCTGGCCCCATCGGCATCGGTCAGGCCATCGTCGAGGCGGGCAAGGAAGATCAGGTCACGCTGGTCGGTCTGGATAACCTGCCCGAGATGCTGGACATGATCCGGTCCGGGGTGGCCGACAGTTCGTCCGCGTCGCAGCCCGAACTGCAGGGCTACTGGTCGGTGATGCTGCTTTGGGCACAGGCCACAGGCGCACCGGTCCCGCAATATCTGGATACGGGCAACGCCTTCCTGACCAAGGACAACGTGGACGGCTAAGCCGCCCCTTGCGGTCGGGATCAGCCCGACCGCATCACATGCCGTGGGAGGAGACATGGCCTATCTGGAGGCACGCGGGCTTGGCCGGGATTTTCCCGGAGTGACCGCGCTGGACGAAATCGATCTGTCGATCGAGCTTGGCCGAACCCATATTCTGGCGGGCGAAAACGGTGCCGGAAAATCAACACTGGTGAAGATCCTGACCGGATCGGACCGCGCGACGCGTGGCAGCATCGCAATCGACGGCCACGACCCGCTGGAACAACCGGACCTGTTTCGCAACATCGCCTATGTCCCGCAGGAATTGTCGCTGTTCGCCGATGTCAGTGTCGCCGAGAACCTGTTCATGCCCTTTGATCGCACGGGCCATGGCGGCATCGTCAACCGCCGCCGGATGGAAGCCGAAGCCCAAAACTACCTGGACCGCTTCGGCATCGACGCGAAGCCTTCGGATCTGGTGCGCCATATCTCGGTGCCCGATCAGCAATTGCTGCAGATTGCGCGGGCATCCACCAATCAGGACATGAAAGTGCTGATCCTGGACGAACCGACCTCGGCGCTGACCGCGCGCGAAGTTCAGCGCGTGTTCAAGATCATTCGCGGCTTTCTGGATCGCGACCACGCCATCGTTTTCATCTCGCACAAGATGGAGGAAGTCTTTGAAATCGGCGACGACTACACGGTGTTGCGAAATGGGAAAAAGGTCGATGCGGGCCGTGTGGCCGAGATCGACGAACCCGCGCTGATCCGCGCCATGTCGGGCCGAGAGGTCGCGATTGACGAACATTTCCGCTCTAATCGCCCCGTCACCGACAGGATCATGACGGTCGAAAACCTGTCAGGACATATGTTCGACAACATCAGCTTTGACCTGAAGCGCGGTGAGATCCTTGGCTTTGCCGGGCTGGTCGGAGCGGGTCGGTCAGAGCTGATGCAAACCATCTTCGGCTTTCGCAAGGCAACCGCAGGTCGGGTACAAGTCGAGGAACAAGACTGGCGTCTGAACGATACCGCCGCCTCGGTCGCGGGCGGAATGCTGTATCTATCGGAAGAGCGCAAACACCACGGGATCTTTCCGCTTTTGTCTCTGCGGGAAAATATCGGGCTGTCGGTCCTGTCGCTGACCTCGGGCGCGGCGGGGATCGATTTCGGCAAAGAGCGCGGGCTGGTGCGACGCGTCATCGAGGATTACGACATCAAGGCTGCCGGTCCCGGTCAGCGTATTTCCAACCTGTCGGGCGGCAACCAACAGAAGGCGATCATCGGACGCGCCATGGCCACCACGCCACGCATCTTGATCTTCGACGAACCGACCAAGGGCATCGACATTCGCACCAAGGCCGAGATTTATCGGATCATGAAGGAACTGGCCGAAGATGGCGTCGGCATCATCCTGATCTCGTCTGAAATGACCGAATTGCGGCGCTGTGCAAGTCGGATCCTGACCATGCATGGCGGCCGCATCACCGGCGATTTCGACGCGGCATCCAGCGATACCGAAACCCTGGTCGGCGCGATCTTCGCGACCGGCAGCGGGGCGGACGCCGCGCCCCGAAACGACGCAGAGGCTCATCATGTCCACTGACACAACCGCCGCGGCGCGCGCGCCTTCGGTGCTTTCAATTCTGATCCGAAACCCTCTGGCCGGAGTCTTTGCTGCTTTGGTGGTGATCTTTGCTGCCTCGGCGCTGATCTCGCCCTATTTCCTGACGGCCTATAACATGTCGGTCATCGCACGGGGGCTGGCCTTTGTCGGGCTGGTGACCATCGCGCAATCTTCGCTGATGATCCTTGGCGAACTGGACCTGTCGCTTGGTACGATCGGCGGGCTGTGCGGCGTCGTGTCCGGCATGCTGATGGTGCAAGCCGGGCTGCCCTGGGGCGTGGCGGTGATCCTTGCGCTGGGGCTGGGAATGCTGCTGGGCTTCGTGAACGGTTTTCTAGTGACCGCATTGGGGCTGCACTCGCTGGTCCTGACGATTGGCACGGCGGGTATCTATGGCGGGGCCATTCTTGTCCTGACCAAGGGCGTGGCAATCACCGGCATCCCCCAGGGTATCCAGTTCCTTGGCCGCGGCGATGTTCTGGGCATCCCGGTCCCGTTCCTGATCATGCTGGTCGTGCTGGCGGTCGCCTTGTTCCTGACACTGAAAACGCCCATGGGCCGCTACATGTATGCCATCGGCAACAATGCGGCCGCGGCGCGAATGCTGGGCATTCGGGTGGATCGCATCCGCCTGTTGGTCTTTACCTTTGCGGGGATGCTGTCGGCGCTGGCGGGCCTTCTGATGGTGGCGCGACTGGGCACGGCGCAGCCCTCGATTGGACAGACATGGGTCTTGGCACCAATCGCCGCTGCAGTGATCGGCGGGGTCGCCACGACCGGGGGTGTCGGATCGCCCCTAGGGGCAATCTTTGGCGCAGGCATCATCGCCATCATCGAAAACATCATCGTGCTGTTCGGCGTATCGCCCTATTGGCAGGGCGTCGTGTCGGGGGCGATCGTCGTTCTGGCGATCTCGTTCGATGCATTGTCGCGCCGCTATCTTCGCCGTGACGGCGCCTGACCTGACAAAACGGATCTTCCCATGACGAAAACAAAAAAACTTATCAACGCGCCAGAAGACATCATCCCGCAGTTGATCCGGGGCATGGTCGCTGCGCACCCGGACATGCTGTGCGTCGAGGGTGGCACCGGTCGGGCCATCGTCGCGGTGGACGGTCCGCGCGACGGCAAGGTCGGCGTCGTTGTCGGCGGCGGTTCGGGACATGAGCCGGCCTTTGCGGGCTATGTCGGTCGCGGGCTGGCAGATGCGGCGGCAGTGGGCAACATCTTCGCCTCGCCCTCGCCTGAGCAGATCCTGGATGCGGCGCGCGCGTCTGACGGCGGCGCCGGAGTGTTGTTCCTTTATGGCAACTATACCGGAGATGTGATGAACTTCACCATGGCGGCCGAGGAACTGGAGGCCGAAGGCACCCGTGTGCGCCAGGTTCAGGTGGCCGACGACATTGCCTCGGCCCCCAAGGATCGGCGCAGCGAACGGCGCGGGATCGCCGGTGATTTCTTTGTCTTCAAGATTGCCGGGGCGGCCGCCGATCTTGGCGAACCGCTGTCCCGTGTCGAAGCATTGGCGCGCAAGGCAAATGACGCGACCCTGTCGATGGGCGTGGCTCTTGGTGCCTGCTCGCTGCCCCAGACCGGCAAGCCGAATTTCGAGATCGGCGATGACGAGATGGAAATCGGCATGGGCCTTCATGGCGAGCCGGGCATCCGTCGCGAAAAGCTGGCCACAGCCGATCAGGTCACAGACGAACTTCTGGGTGCGATCCTGTCCGAAATGCAACCTGACAGCGGTGCTCGGGTGGCAGTTCTGGTCAATGGGTTGGGTTCGACCTCGTTGGTCGAGCTTTACATCATCTTCGACCGCCTCAAGCAGGTGCTGGACGAAAAAGACATTGAAATCCATTATTCATGGGTGGGCGAATATGCCACCTCGCTGGAAATGGCAGGCGCGTCGATTACCTTGATGAAGCTGGACGACGAACTGACCCGGCTGTTGGACCACCCCTGTCGCACGCCCGCCCTGACCGTCGGCGCGATCGAAGGGGCAACGGCAGGCAGCGCGCGTTCCATGCGCAAGGCAGCGGCATCCAGTGATGCCACAAAGACGACGCAAAGCCCTCGCAAGCTACAACAAGGGGGTGTGATCACCCCGCAGATCTTTCGCCATATGATGGGCCGCGCGGGGGATGAGATCATCGCCCATCGCGACTGGCTGTCGGAACTGGACGGAGTCATCGGCGACGGGGATCATGGCGTCACGATGGAAATCGGCTGGAAGGCGGTGCAAGCGGCGCTGGATAACGCACCAGAGGATGAAACCATCGAAGGCAGCTGCAAGCGCATGGCCAAGGCATTTCTGGATGCGGTCGGTGCCTCATCCGGTCCGCTTTACGCGACCGCATTCCTGCGGGCAGGCGCCGCTGTCGGGGATCGGCTGAACCTTGATGCGGCGGCGCTTGCGGCGTGGCTGGCAGCCGCGCTGCAAGGTGTGCGGGATCGTGGCCGGGCCGAGCCGGGCGACAAGACCATGATCGACGCCTGGGTGCCCGCCGTGCAGGCCGCGCAAAAAGCTGCAGCCAACGGGACCGAACACGATGTCATAAATGCTGCTCGCAACGGGGCCGAGACAGGCATGAAGGCCACGGCAGATCTGGAATCGCGGCGCGGACGTTCGGCCAAGCTGGGCGCGCGATCCGTTGGCCATATCGATCCGGGCGCGGCTTCGACCTGGGTCACGCTGCGCGCCATGGCCAGTGCACTGGAAGAAACGCTGGCCGAAACCTGATCCTCTAGCGTGGCCCCGCCATCAACGCGCGGGCCACGCCTTCATTCGTGACCAGCCGGTTGACATAGCCGCCACGCAAGACCGCGCGAATGATCTGCACCTTCTCGACCCCGCCCGAGACCAGCATCGACATCGGCTTCAGTTTCAGCTTTTCCGGGCTGAGCGCGATGATCGAGTCGTTCAGGAAATGGTCGACCGGGCGACCCTGAGCATCAAGAAAGCAGCCCAGAAATTCGCCGACCGCACCTCGTTTCTCAACCTCGTCCAGATGGTCTTTGACCACCCGGATCTGGGTCAGGGTGGTATCCTCGGCCAGGGAACCGCAAGAAGCGATGCCCAAATCCGCGATCTCGGTCCGGGCAAGGACATCCGTCAGTTCATCGATCAGCAACAAGGTCTCGCGGCTGTCAGGCGATGCGCAGTAGAGCGGCGCGGTCAGATAATGGCATTCGACACCCAGCTTTCGCGCAAGGCTGGTCGCGACCTCGAAGGTGTTGGTGCCCGAAGACCGGGTGACACCGCCCGTAAGTCCGACGACCCAGCTGTTGGAATGGGGCCGCGCCACAAGCCGGCGAACCGCAAAGCTAAGCGTGCGCCCGGTGGCGATGCCGATGCCCAGGTCACGGCCTTCGATCAATGCGCCGGCCATCACGCCGGCCGCCTCGCCAATGACGCGCTTCTGTTCCAGATAGTCGGGCAGATCGGGCACGATCAACGCCTCTGCCAAACCATAGCGTTCTGCAACGTCCTCAGCCAAGGCGATGCAGTCACAAAGCGGCAGGTTGACCTCGACCTGTACGGCACCTTCTTCCCGAACCTGACCGATGATCTTGTTGACCCGCAAACGGGTCATGTTCATCTTTGCCGCGATTTCCTGCTGCGTCAGACCACCGACAAAGTAAAACCAGGCGACACGTGCGCGCTCCAGCTTCCCGGGCAGGGATTCAGAAAGATCGTCCACGCTCGCTCCGTCCGTCGTGTTAGGTAGCAAAGGCTGCCCCGGATGATCCTTTCCGGACAGACAATCACAGATTGGTTGAATAAATTTCGACAGAAAGTGCTTGATATCGGCACCTAGTAATACCCCCTAAGATGAATTTTTCAGGCTGGTATGTCCAGACGGCATTGCTAGGTTGCTGAACTGGCCCCTTTTTCGACCGGACACCTCGGCCTGCGCCTGGAGGCTTAAGGATAGCCTTAAGCATGTACTCATGTCTGAGATTGAAATTATTACCGATGGTGGCCGCTGTCGGCGCTGGTCTGCGGCCGAGAAGCTGCGGATCGTGGAAGAAACCCTTCATGACAGTGAGAGCATTTCTGCCGTTGCCCCTCGCAATGGCGTCGCCCCCAATCTCCTGTATCGTTGGCGAAAGTTGATGCTGGAAGGAGGAAGCGTCGCTGTGTACCAAGACGACAGCGTGAACGGAAACAATATCGTCCGTGAAATCGAAGCCCACATCCGTGAGCTCGAGCGCCAACTGGGCCGCAAGACGATGGAGGTGGAAATCCTGAAGGAAGCACTCGACAAGTCACGGTTAAAAAAAACCGACCTTGCGTGTGCAGTCGTTGAAACGGGACGATTTGCCATGAAAGTCGTTGCCGAAACTCTGGGCGTGTCCCGCTCGAACCTGCATGAGCGGCTGAATGGGAGGGCGAAGCCGCGTCGGGGCTATCATAAAGCCTAGGACGCGGCGGTGTTGCCACGCATCGAGCAGTTGGTGGCGAAGCGCCCCACATACGGCTACCGCCGGATCACTGCGGTGCTGAACCGTGAACTCAAGGCGGAAGGCCTTGCGCCTGTTAACCACAAGCGCGTCTATCGGATCATGAAGCGCAACAACCTGCTGCTTGAGCGCTCCGGGTTTGACCGGCCCGAGCGCATTCATGACGGCAAGGTCATCCTGATGCGGTGGCTCTGTTGCGCAAATCCCATGAGGGATTCATCTCGTGAATCCAGCGTGGTGGCTGGGATGCATGAGCAGACCTACGCCCCCGACCTACAGGACCAGGAACTGGCCAGCCTACAATGAAGCGCTCAAGCGCCGAGGTTCACTGACCATTTGGTTCGATCCGATCCCGCTGTGACCTGGGATGCCGCACCGACAGGCAGGCGTGGCCGCCAGCGAACCTACAGCGATGCCGCTATCCAGACCTGCCTTTCGATGAAGGTGCTGTTCGGCATGGCCCTCCGCCAGACGACAGGCTTCGTGGAAAGCCTGTTGCGGCTGGTCGGTCTCGACTGGACAGTGCCGGACTTCAGCACGCTTTCGCGCCGCCAGAAGACTTTGGCCGTAAACATCCCCTATAGCGGGCCCAAGGGCCCGCTACATCTGCTGATTGACAGCACCGGCATCAAGGTTGAGGGCGAAGGCGAGTGGCACACCCGCAAGCACGGTGGCCCCAAGCGGCGGGCCTGGCGCAATGTCCATCTCGGAATTGATGAGGAAACACTGGAGATCCGCGCTGTCGAGATCACCGGGAACCATATCGGTGACGCACCTGTCCTGCCCGATCTGCTCAGTCAGATACCGCTTGGCGAAGAAATCGGTTCGGTGACCGCCGACGGCGCCTACGACACGCGCAAGCGCCACGATGCCATCGCTGACCGCAGCGCCCACGCTGTCATCCCACCACGCAAGAACGCCAAGCCGTGGAGGCCGTCACCGCCGGAGCCATAGCCCGCAACGAGGCCCTGCGCGCCGCGAAACACCTCGGCCGAGCCCTCTGGCGACGATGGAGCGGATACCACCGCCGGAGCCGCGTCGAGACGAAGATGCATTGTGTAAAACTGCTGGGCCAGCGGCTCATGACACGGCACTTTGACCGTCAGGTCGCCGAACTCCAGGTCCGCATCGCCGTCCTGAACGGATACACTGCGCTCGGCATACCCGTCACGGAAGCTGCGGTGCCAGCGATCGATTTCGAAACCAGCCCATGACGCCTTCGGGGTCCGCAGGGCAATGGCCCTGCGCGATAGCCAGGATCCTCGTACCGGCGGTTTGCGCCGCGCGGCACTCAGTCGCGCCATTGCGCCGATGATCAGAAGCCTGCGGATATCGGCCTGACCGGCCTTCGACACCCGTCCAAGCCGTTCTTTCCCGCCAGAAGATGTTGATTTCCACCCAGAAGTGACCCGGGTCACTTCTGGGTGGAAATCAACAGATACGCCCATGCGGCATAGCCGATTACGGAGCGCGGAAATCGGAAGCCCTTGATACGGGACAGGTCGCATAGATTCAGCATGACCCTTCGCTATTCGGCGATCGGACCGTCTGCAACCTGACAAAGCCAACTTGTCAGCCGGCAGCCGCAATCGAATAGTGTGGTGTCCCATCCCAAACAAGATCCCAAGACGCGCCCGGTCGGACGTTCTGGATGGCGTGCGGCTCGAAGCAGACCAAGCAATTCCCGCCCGGAGCAGGAGCGCGGACCGAAGGGTAAATCAGTCCCTTGGATCCGCCCCGGCGCAAATGCTGGGCCAGGCTTTGGCCCTCGGGATACCCGACAACCGGATCCGGATGCAGCGCCGGATGACCCGCCTCATCGGTCATGTCGTCGAAGACGCCGATGAAGTCGGCCAGCAGTTCCACATAGCGGGCGCTGTCATGGAAGCTGCCGATAAAGCCGAGTTCACGCGTGCGGTGCCAGGCCACTTCGCTGACAGAAACCATTACATTCCATGCGCAGTACCAGGCGCCGCGCTCCTCGGCGTTGAAGCGGTTTCCGCCGGCGCGGGTATAGGTGAAGGCGGCGTTGACGTGACTGTCCCCATAGATGCGCAGATCGCGGCTGCGGCGTTGCCATGCGAGTTCGCGCGGGTCCAGATGCGGGTTGCGCCCGCGTTCGGCCTGTAGACGTCCACTGGTCAGGCCCTCGATCTCTGCCAAGATCTCCATCTCGTCATCGGTATCGACAAGGCCGCGCAGCGATGGTGGCTTATGGTAGGTGGCGGGCAGGAGACGAACGAGACCGCGATCGGAAATCTCGGTCTGCTTCATGCCCCACCACGCAACGCATCAAGATAGGTCCGAACCGCGAGGATCTGCGGCAAGCCCCCGTCAATGGCGGTGTCGACTGGTCGGCCGCCTCCAAACAGCGGACCGGTGTTCGGTCGGGTGAACCAGTTGCGCGCGAGCGGCTCGGAGAAATAGAGCTCAAGCGACTTGTAAATTCCGATGACGGCGCTCAACCGCAGAAGCTGATCCTTGGTGAGCTCCCCCGCGAACTCCGGCTTCTTGGCGCGCTTCCACGTGCTCTCTGACATGTCGGCAAGGCCAGCCGCTTCCTTGAGGCTGAGACCCCAAGAATCGGCCACGCGTGCATAAGCTTTCAACGCGACGGCGTTGATCTGTGCAGGTTCCCGGATTTTCTCTGCAACGTACATGGCGTCCTCCACTGGTCTCAATATAGTCCATATGGTCTTAATGTAAAGATCAAATGAACCTTGCATCTTGATCCCGTTACCCGAACCGGAGTTGTCACATTGCGTCAGGCTTGGAGCATCGCTCTCACCAGGGCCTCAACAACCGAGCCGAAAACAGCCACCTGCCGTTCCGGAAACGGGAACGAATGAATAGCCCCTAGATTCGTAGACGCCTTCTTCCCTAATTTTGAGGCAAGGAGGCCGAGATGGGCAAAGGCAATTTCAGCGCCGAGTTCAAGCGTGACGCGGTCGCGCAGATCACCG
>NZ_JAQBIE010000051.1 GCF_028294535.1 Paracoccus onchidii
TCGGTGATCTGCGCGACCGCGTCACGCTTGAACTCGGCGCTGAAATTGCCTTTGCCCATCTCGGCCTCCTTGCCTCAAAATTAGGGAAGAAGGCGTCTACGAATCTAGGGGCTATTCACTTGGTGGGAACCATACGATATAGGTAACGCGCGAGCTATATATATAGGCCGCTTCCGTAACTCGGGCGTTTCAGACGTTCCGTAAGGGCCTGCTGCCATGAATTGCGTGTCCAGTTTCTTAGCCTCGATGCGCCCGCCGTTCCTCCCATTTCGACCGGGCTAGGTTGTGTCAGTGGATGGTGCTGCCTCTGGTTTCGTTCTCAGCAAGCCATGCCTCAGCCGCTTCCTTTCGGATGCGTTGAATGCCGCCGATTGTGACAACGGCGGGTGTTGCGCCTTGGCGCTTGAGTTTGTGCCAGGTGGATCGGCTAATACCTACAGCCTGACAGAAGTCAGTCACGGTGAGCAGGGGTGAAATGTCCATATTTTGCGGTCCATGTGTGAGCAGATACGAGCCATAGTAGTGTTTTAGCAGCTACAGCTCAAGGAACAAAGACCGAACATGGCGAAAATTATGCAATTACGTAAATCCGCATTTGTGCTGTAATCATTCTTCTTCTTTTTCTTCTAGAATCTTCTTACTTCTGGTCGCGTAATGCGCTGATCTAAAAAGGGAAATCAGCCAAACTCTTAGGGATCGGGCGAGAACGGATTAGTTTTAGGGCGGTTATCCATTAGTTTTGGGGCGGCTTACGCTTAGGAATCGGGCGGTTTGTGCGCCACCTGGATCGAGGCACAAAACCTTGCCTCTGGCACGGCTTTACTCTTAGCTTTGAGCGAATCACCAGCTAACGGAAAGCCATTGTCGGAATCGAACCGCCCCAAAACTAATAATACGCGGACGCTCGATGTCGCTCCGAACCTGGGCGAGATGGTGAAGCCTGCCGAGCTGATCGAGGTTAAGGGCGCGTCCAGGCTGACACTGGCAGACCGGCGGCTGTTCAACGTGCTGCTACGCCATGCCTTCGGGCCTGACCTGGCGTCAGAGAACAGGCGCTTTGAAATCGCGGTTGCTGACCTAAGAGAAACGCACGAAAGCAATGATCGGCTGGTGCAGTCGATTGAAGCCCTTATGACGACCGTGGTGACGATCCAGCGCCCGGACGGATCAACCGACCGCGTGCAGCTTCTGGGCTGGAACAACCTGTCAGACCCCAAGCGGAAGCGCGGCAACCTCAAGTATTCGATCCCGCCCGAGCTGGCGTTGCTGCTCAAGGATTCCACCGTCTTTGCCAAGCTAGAGTTGGAGGTGCTACGGGCCTTCACCTCGAAGTATGCCCTAGCCCTCTATGAAGCCGTGGCGCGGCGTGTGAGGCTAAAGCATGTGTTCACCGAACGGTTCGCCTTGGATGACTTTCGGGAACTCTTAGGCGTAGAGCCTGGGAAGCTGGAAACCTTTGGCAACCTGAACCAATACGCGATCAAGCCCGCATTGCTGGAAGTGAACGCCCTGTCAGACTTCACTGTGACCGTAGTGCCTGAGAAGACCGGGCGGCGCGTCACCGGCGTTCTGATCGGCTGGGGGGCGAAGGACATTGAAGGTCGCAAAGCCGCTTACGCTGAATTACAGCGCCCCCGTGTAGGCCGAAAGGCGCGGATCACCGGAACTGTTGAGGACATGTTGCCGCCGGAAGTGATCGAATAATGGCTGAGCAGGGCTTCATATATATCCTGACCAACACGGCTGACAGAAATGCCATCAAAGTTGGGAAAACCAACAATCTGAAGCGGAGACTAGCTGAGCACAACAATGCTTCCAATACTATCGGGACTTGGAAGATGCATTGGTCGCTGGAAGTGCCAGATACCAAGTCAGCAGAACGATTGGCACTCGGTTCACTCAGTCGGTGGCGGGTAGAAGGGCGGCGTGAACAGTTCAAGTGCAGCCCTCAAGAGGCTCAAACAGAAGTTTCTGTAGCCCTGTCCAAGTGGTCGAACTGGGGAAAACAAGAAAAGCTTCGCCGCGAAAAACAAGCCGCAGCTGAACGCGAGGTGCGGCTTCGACAGCGGACAGCGGCAGAACAGGCGCGACAGCAGGAAAAGCAGCGAGCGGAGCAAGAAGAGACATTCAAAATGCTATGCCAGACGTTTCCTGAAAGACGTGCGGAATACGAGCGAGCCAAGCAGATTTTAGCCGGTGAACAATCCGTTCCGTATCCTCTGAGATTCAATGATATATACCTCTTGGGCCTGCTTTTTCTGTCTGTTTTTCTATACTACTCAGGTGAACCAGCTGTTTGGCTGCGACTGCCTGTTTTCGCTGCCTTTGCCTACGGTTTCGTTGCATTTCTTGATGCAAAGGACAGGTTCTCTGACTGGAGACGTCAACGCGATCCCGCCGCATACGCAGGTACCATAGAGAATTTTGAAACAGTGTACCCTAACGGAACTCCACCCAAGTCACCTGATGATCTTTGGTTTCTCAAGACTCAAGAGAGACAAGTTTAGGCAGCGCAAACCTCAGCTCCGTTTTTCGCCGTTAGTATATTCCGCACGGTGGTCGCGTGCCATTTCCCGCCCCGAGCGGTTTTGATCTCGCGTGCGTTCAGCTCCGCCGCAATCTGGCGAAGGGATGCGCCCCCTGCCCTGATCTGCTCGACCACCGGCGACACGTTCTCAGCATGGGCCAGCGCCCGCGCCTTGTTCACCGCAGCCCCCTTACGTACCGCCTGACGCTGCTCAGAAGCCCGTTCAGGGATAGACCAACCCAGTTTGACCCCCCGCGCCTTCGCCGCTGCCAGCGCCGCCTTGGTGCGCTCTGAGATTGCGCGACCCTCTTGTTCCGCGACTGCGGCCATGATGTGCAGCACAAAGCGGTTCGCCTCAGGCATATCCGCCGCCGTGACCTCGACCCCGCTTTCCAGAAGGTTCGCAATGAATGCGACATTGCGGGCGAGACGATCCAGCTTGGCAATGAGCAACACGGCCCCTGCCCGCTTCGCCTCTACCAGCGCACGCACCAACTCAGGACGATCTGCACGCTTGCCGCTTTCCACCTCGACAAACTCCGCCACGACCTCGCCCCGGCCCAGGACATGCGCCGCAACCGCCGCACGTTGCGCTTCCAACCCCAAACCGCTCTGGCCCTGGCGTTCCGTTGATACGCGAAGGTAGGTGACGAATTTCATAGCATGGGTCTCTCAGTCCTAGGGGTAATCTTAGGGTGTATAAAAACCCTACGTCCGTTGTGTTCTTATACATATGTATGCGTTTACGTAAATACGCAAATATGCGTATGTGAAATTATGCGTTTGCGGCTCTGCGCATTTGCGATAGATTCCCGAACTATGAAAACGATACTGATAGCCGCTCAGAAAGGCGGGGCTGGTAAAACGACGCTGGCCCGCAATCTGTCCGTTGCCGCCTCTCTGGACGGCAGGAAGGTGCTTTGCCTCGATCTGGACCCGCAAAGCTCACTCAGAGGATGGTGGGAAAGCCGTGAAGCCGAAACCCCGGCCATGCTGGACCGTGACCCCGCCCCTCACGCGCTACGCGCCACACTGGACGCGGCCAAGGCGCAATTTGACCTCTGCATAATCGACACGCCACCAGCGGCCCCAGAATGGCTATCTGAGGCGCTTGGGGCGGCTGACCTGGTGTTGATCCCGGTTCGGCCCTCTCCTGACGATCTACGGGCCGTGGGTGCGACCATAGCCGCCGTGAATGCTGCGAAGGCGCCTTTCGCCTTTGCCTTGTCTCAGACCCCCCGTGCGCGGATCACTGAGGAAGCGGCCCGCGTTCTGGCGCAACATGGCAGGGTTGCCCCGGTGAATGTCGCTCAACGTGTCGCCTATGCAGAAACCGGCGCGACCGGCCAAGGGGTATCTGAGACAACCGACGACAAAGCGGGGGCAGAGATTGCTGCCCTATGGGATTACGTGAAAGGGATTCTGAATGGTTAAGAAACCCGTGGCCCTCGATGGCCTGTTGAACACAGAAAGCCGTCCGACCGATACCGGCATACCGCAACGCGGGGCAGGGCAGGGGGTGGCTCAGGACAAGAAACCGACAAAGCGTCCAAGTGAGAAGCGGCTGACGCTCGCCCTCGATGGTGAGACCTACAAACGCCTGAGGCTTCATGCCGTCGAAACCGACCAAACGCACCAGGCCATTTTGGAAGCTGCTCTTTCAGAATACCTTAAGCGCGCAAATGCGTAGTTACGTAATTATGTGAATGGCTTTTATGAACCTTTTCAACCGCAAGACCCTTGCACGCCATATCAAGCCCGCTTCTGTTCCCGAAGATCACCTAGCCGCCCTCGATGCCTGGGCCGGACTGATCCGGGATGGCCGTATCTACACGCTGAAAGAAGTCGCCCTGCATGGGCAATTCACCGCGAAAATCGTTGAAGGCGTTCTTGGCTATCACGGCCCAGCCGGGGGTGCTGAATACACGGTTGCGACCGAACAGACGATCCTTCGCGGAAGCGTTGATCTGGCCCTTGGCCGCTTTGGTGGAAAGAAGCCTGAAATCCTGGCCCCGTTCGAGCTGAAGGGGGCCGACACGCGCGACCTCGATGCAATCATGCCTGGGCGCAACAAAAGCCCCGTTCAACAGGCGTGGGAATACGCCATGAACGCCCGTGGCGTGAAGTGGGTTCTGGTGTCCAACTACATCGAGCTGCGCCTCTACGGGTTTGGCGAAGGCACCGCCGCCTATGAATCCTTCAGGCTCGACCAGCTCACAGCACCCGACGAATACGCCCGCTTCATGCTGCTCTTGTCGGCAGAAAACCTTCTGTCAGGCCGCACGCTTGATCTGCTCAAGGAAAGCCGCCGCGAAGACAAGGACATTACCGATAAGCTCTATCGGGACTACAAGGCGCTGCGCCTTCAGCTCTTAGGCGCGGTTCAAGAAGCTGACGACACGATTGAAGCCCTGGACGCAATCGCGCTGGCCCAGAAGATCCTCGACCGCGTGCTATTCATAGCCTTCGCGGAAGATACCGGCCTTTTACCTGACAACACACTTGCCGACGCCTTCACCGCCCGCGACCCCTATAACCCGCGCCCGGTCTGGGAGAATTTCAAGGGCTTGTTCCGGGCAATCGATCTGGGCAGTGAGGAACTGAAAATCCCGCGCTACAATGGCGGTCTGTTCCGCCCGGATGAGGCTATCAACGGCCTCGATCTGCCGGACGCAATCTGTGAGGGTTTCAAGACCCTTGGCGAATACGACTTCGCGTCCGAGGTATCCGTCACCGTTCTGGGCCATATCTTCGAACAGTCCATTGCAGACGTGGAGCGCCTGCAAGCCATCGCGCGCGGCGAGGAAGAAAAACAGGAAAAGACCAGCGGCACCAGCGGGCGGCGCAAGCGGGATGGTGTAGTTTACACGCCCGATTATATCGCCCGGTTCATTGTGGCCGAGACCCTGGGCGCTCATCTGAAAGAAGCCTTTGAGACGATCCTGCGCGACCATGCCAAAAAGGATGCGGACCTCAGCGATTACGCTACAATCCCTTGGCGCAGAAAATCGGCCGAGCTGGAATCCTGGCAAGCCTACCGCGACCGTATCAAGACGCTGCGCATTGTCGATCCGGCCTGCGGTTCTGGCGTGTTCCTCATCATGGCGTTCGACTTCCTCAAGGCTGAGCTTTCCCGCGTGAACGAGAAGATTGCCGAGCTGGAAGGGAAGGCTGGCTACATAGACGACCTGCTCGATCCCGATAGCGAAATTCTGTCGAACAATCTCTTTGGCGTGGATGTGAACGCCGAAAGCGTCGAAATCACCAAACTGTCACTCTGGATCAAAACCGCACGGCGCGGGAAGCTGCTGGACAGCCTGTCGGGGAGTATCCGTGTCGGGGATAGCCTGATCGAAGACAGCAACTTCGCTTACCTCGATCACGCCTTCACCTGGGAAACCGCCTTTCCCAGCATCTTTGCTGAAGGCGGGTTCGACGTTGTTCTTGGCAATCCGCCCTATGTCCGCATGGAATTTCTGAAGGAGCTGAAGCCCTATCTGGAAACCCGCTATGAAGTCGTGTCTGACAGGGCGGACCTCTACTGCTATTTCTATGAACGGGGCCTGCGGCTACTCAAACCGGGCGGGCGCTTGGGCTATATTTCCTCGAACACATTCTTCAAGACCGGCTCGGGCAAACCGCTGCGCGAATACCTTCTGCGGGATGCCACGATTGAGGGCGTTGTCGATTTTGGCGATCTGCAAGTGTTCAAGGGCGTGACGACCTACCCGGCGATCCTGACCTTGAAGCGCGGGACCGCGCCAAAAGATCATGAGCTGCGGTTCTGGAAGGTGGACGCGCTACCGGACACGAATTTCCTGGCAGGCTGGGAAGCCGCACAAGGCCCTTACCCGCAAGCGGCCCTTGGGGCCGGATCATGGGAGCTGGAAAACCCCGCGTTGCGGGCGCTGCGCGAGAAAATCAAGGCAGGGCACAAGACACTGAAAGAGGTGTATGGATCACCGCTGCGCGGCGTAGTGACCGGCCTCAACGCCGCCTTTGTGATCGACACGCCGACCAAGGATCGGCTCTGCGCTCAAGACCCGCGATCTGCCGAACTGTTAAAGCCATTCCTGGAAGGCAAAGACCTGAAACGCTGGCGTGGGGAACCGCGTGGGCTTTGGCTGATCTACATTCCCAAAAACCGGATCGACATAGAAGATTACCCGGCCATCCGCGATTGGCTGTTGCCATTCAAGGAAGGCTTGGAGAAGCGCGCAACCAAACAGGAATGGTTTGCGCTGCAACAGGCGCAGGAAACATATGCGCCACACTTCTCCGCGCCTAAGATTGCCTACAAGGACATTGGCGACAGCTCCCCGTTCCATGTAGACACAGAGGGCTCGTTCATGGCGAACACAGGATACTTCATCCCAAGCGGTGAACACCACCTCACCGCCTATCTGAACTCCAAGTTGCTTTGGTTCACCTACCTGAACGTTAGCGCCCAGGTTAAGGGCGGGTTTGTTCGGTTTTTTTCAAACCATCTGGGCGAAATGCCCATACCCAACTGGCCGAATGCCACGAAGACAGAACTCGCGGCGCTATCGGAAAGGGCGCATGTCGCAGCTCAGACCCGCCTGAGATTGCAAACCGCCTTGACACGCCGCATTCCTGACCTTTGCCCGCCTGAACGGGAACCGAAGCTCAATACCAAGCTCAAGGAATGGTGGACCCTGCCAGACTTCGCCGCTTTCCGGGCCGAGGTGAAGAAGGCGTTCAAGGCCGACATTCCGCTGTCTGAGCGGTCCGACTGGGAGGACTGGATCACCCGCGACCGCGCCGAGATTGCCCGCCTCACTGCTGAGATTGCCCAAGCGGAAGCCACGATCGACGGTATTGTCTATGAACTGTTCGACCTGACACCGGATGAAATCGCCCTTCTGGAAGCCTCGATCTGATCCGCCAAGCCTTTCCTTGATAACGGAAAACGGATTTTAACTCTCCTTCCCGGAACCCGCCCAGCCCGAACCGACCCCATTTATCGGGGCGGTTTGGGCGCAGGTCTGTCTCTTTTTTGAGGGTGCGCACTAAGCCGCTGGCGGATCGTATTCTGTAGGGCGCGTGATCGTCTTGCCGTCAACTTCCAGCTCAGCGGGCAGAAGGGAGCTCCGCACACGTCCCACTGTCATCTCAAATAATGCGGTGGAGTTTCGGCCTTTGCGCTTAGGCGGCGCGACAATGTCGATTTGTTTGCCCGTCGCTTCTGCTCTTGTCAGTCTTACAGCCTCATTCAGGTCTGTATCTGCAGATATGACCAAGGCCCGGTCGAACCTGTTCTGGAGGCCATCTGCCATGAGATGAACTCCGATATTCACATCGGTTTCTTTTTCTTCGTGAGCATTGTAGCGCACGCCGCAGCTCTTGCACTGCATGGGTTTTTCTTTGAAGCGGCCTTCGATGAACTCGACACCCCGAGATTGCAGCGCTGCAACATACCTCTGGTGGCGCCGGTAACTGGGCTGCATCCAGGTCGCGTATGCCGAAAAGTATTTGACAGCCGTCACCACCTCGTTCTTGCGGACCAGCGTTGCGGACACTGCCCAAAGATCAAGCCATTTCAGGTGGTTTTCACCTAGATCATCGAGTGCGTGGTAGAGGTTAAACCCGTCGATATAGACCGAAACACGCCTTACAGCCATGCGTTCACCAAACCAAAAATGGAAAAAGCCGCCCTTCCGAGCGGCTTATCCGATGGCGCGAACCCCACCGGTTAGATAAGTCATATTTAGCACCGAAAAGCGTTGACGCAAGCCTAATGTGTCGTTTGGCACTGGCCAAGCGCACAAGGGTTGCATGTCAACCTCAGCGCAACGCCTCCCGTGCGACCTGCGATCTTAACCGGGTTCCGTGCGGCCATGAGGCGAGCCAAAACCAGGTGAGAAGCGTTCTGGTTGAAGCGCTTCGGTGCCTCGATCTACAATGAGACGGCAAGCCTCGTAGCATGTGAAGTTAACGTTCCTATTTCTTGCCAACTTCGCCCCTCTAAATCCGCCTAGTTTAGAAACGGCCGGACAGGCGGTTCAGGTGGTCCATGATCCCGACCAGGGCGCGATCTGACAGGGCGTCGTGTTTTTGGCAAAGCCGCTCATAGGTGCGCCAGTGCATTCCCTTAGGCTTGCCCCAGTCGCCGCCTTCTAGGATGCCGCCAGGCCAGCCCATTTTGTTCCTGATGCGATCTGCCTGCCGTGCTGCTCGATCACCCGGCTTTTCCCGCTGCGAAGGATAGGCCAGCCGGTAGCAATAACGACACGCGAAGATTGCCCCACCGTAGAGGATAGCAACCCGGCGACCGCAGCCCCGAGCCGGGCAGAGGAACCAGTGACGGACGCCGCCCATGTGGCAAGGCGTGGTGTCGAGATAGATGGGATAGCGTTCGGGTTGCCATTCCCCGCCTCGATCCCGGTGGCGATAGTCCAGGATCACGCGCCCCGGCTCAGACTGGATGTCGATCGAACCTGTCACCTCGCCACCGCGCGACCAGGTAATCCGGCGATTGTCTCCAGAAGCCAAAAGTCCCTCACGTTTCAGCCATCGAATATCGATCGAACGGTTATGTTCGGTTATATCTGCTCCAACCTGACAGTGGCGCCCGCTACCTACGCCGCCCATCTCTCACCTCAGATTTTGCCGAAATCATTTGGAAACTTACCCTGGTATTGGCTCCGGCTGTTTGTGCTTGGAAACAGGCATTTCCGGAGATGCATCTGAGAGGCGCACAGAGCGCCGCTGAGCGCCCGTCTCACAATTACGGTAGCACCACCCATACCTCAAACCCTCACCCCGCTTAAATCGCCGCTTTGCGCCGCCTTTACAGCTTGTTTGAGTGGGCGGGCCATATCGAAGCGTTTCTTGAGTGCTGCTGTACCCCTGATCTGGCCTTGCGGCGCATCGTATCTGCCAGACCTTTCGCGGCCACCAAACGCCCGGCCTCTAACCGGCTTGCAGGTATTGGGGACTAATTTACCACGAAACATGCATTCAGACGGTTCGCCCTTTCCAAGATAGGCGGCAAGGTAGAAGCCTAATTGTTCTGGGCGCGTGTCTTTGGCCAGGTGCCACGATCCCCAGATGCTACATGCGAACTCGCCTTCTGTTCGCCCCTGCGCTTTGGTGCGGGGCGTATGATCTAGGGGTTCACCAAGAAGGTCGGAGAGGTAGGACGCGATAGCTTTCCGCTTTCCATGCGGAAGATGAAAGGCAAGGTGCCAGTGTTCGCCCAGATCCGATGTTACTTCGCGGACCCAGAGATACTGGAAGCCGCCGCGACATCGTGCACCAACCCATTTTCTCAGCAACTCGACCAGATAGGCAATTCGCTCGACGGGTGCTTTTGTAAAAATGGAGGTGGCGTTGTCGTGATAGTAGAGAGACGACCAACGAACCGTGAGTAGCGTGTTGATCGGGAAACCGAGAATTGCCGCGCACTTTGCCGCTTCTATGAATTTGGCCTGAGAACCAACCGGCAAGCCATCCGTGCGCTTTTCTGGCGGCTGGGTCGTTTTGGCGATCTTACCGACCACCGCGTCCAGCGGGTGCGCTGCGGTTACGGCTTCGAGAGCCGCCCCTTGCGCAACCACGTTTACGAGCGTGCCCTTTTGTGGGGCTTTGAATAGCCCCGCGTTTCCTAGACGCCTTCGGGTCTCGGTTTCCGCTGCCGTTCGAACTCTACGGGCGACAGCATCCCGTTTCTCGCATGCTTGCGCTTCGGATTGTAGAACATCTC
>NZ_JAQBIE010000052.1 GCF_028294535.1 Paracoccus onchidii
TTCCCAGCCTATTTCGTGGTGAAATCAGGTTCACATTCAGGTTCACATCTGGGTTCACGAAAATTCGCTTTGCCCAATGATCGCTTGCTATGCTGGGGTAAAGTGGCGGAGCGAGAGGGATTCGAACCCTCGAGACGGTTCCCCGCCTACACACTTTCCAGGCGTGCGCCTTCGACCACTCGGCCACCGCTCCGTTAGGGTGCGTTTAGACCGTGATGCGACCGGGCGCAAGTCAGAGGTTTGAAATTCGTTTCTGAAGTTCAGCCAGTTGGCGCCGGATCTCGACCATGTCATCGGCTTCTGGGCTGTTTGGGGCAGAATCGGCCCGGGCCCCATGGGCATCTTCTCCGGATATATCGGCCTCTTCCGTGCCCTGTGCGAGGTCATCGACATCGGGGCCCGAACTGCCTGCGGTCCACCCGCCCATCATGGCCTTGAGGAACATTTGCTGCTGACGTTGCAAAGCCTCGAATCCGGGCATCTTGGCGATTGGATTGGGCATCGCCGTCATGTTTTCCATCATCTTGGATTGGCCATCCCGCAGCATTTCGAAGCTGGCGGCAAGGAATTGCGGAACCACAGATTGCGCGTTCGGTGTATAGCTGCGGACAAGATCGGTCAGCACATCGATAGGCAGAACGTTTTCGCCCCTGCCCTCATGTTCGGCGATGATCTGCAACAGATACTGGCGTGTCAGGTCGTCACCCGATTTCAGGTCGACAATCTTGACGTCACGGCCATCCCTGATCAGCCGCGCAATATCGTCCAGCGTCACGTAATCGCTGGTTTCGGTATTATAAAGCCGGCGGCTGGCGTAACGTTTTATCAGAAGGGTCGTGGCGTCGGCGGCCATATGCAGGGGCCTCTTTCGGTGACTTTTGCACATGATGGGTGCAGCGTCACGAAAACGCAAAGAAAATTTCCTGTTTTGGCCAAGACCATAACAGCCCGGGACGTCCCTCGGGGCAGGTCTGGCCCCTCGAACGCATCGGCGCCCATGAAAAAGGGGGCGACAAAGCGCCCCCTTTTTAATTTCCCAGCAAGCAGAAAGCTTACTTTGCGGCAGCCGTTGCAGCAGCGGTGGTCTTGCGCACGGCCGTCTGCGTTTCACGGGTGGTTTTTTCAGCCACTTTCTGCGCATCGGCAGCCAGATCCTTGCCGGCGGTCAACATCAGATCAACGGTGTCCATCTGAACTTTTTTCGCAACTTCGGCGAAAGAAGCCATGTGCTCGGCGGCGACTTCAGCCGAAGCCGAAGCATAGTCGGAAACTGCTTTCGCATATTCCGAAGGCTCGTCCTTGACGACAGCCAGCTCACCCATGCGGGTGATGCTGTCCTTGGCCCAACGGGCCGAGATCTCGGTCGAACGTTCGGCAGCCGACAGCGCAACCTTGGCCAGCTTCTCGCCCAGTGCACCTTGCGATTTCATCGCGTCCTGCATCGACGAGGTGTCGATCGGAAAGTTGGCCATCAGGTCTTGCATCGTCTTGGTGAAATCCGGGGTCTTTGCCATCTCAATCACTCCTGTTTCAGCAGTGGTCGACCATGAGGGAGGAAAGGTTCCACTGCGCCTTGTTTCGTAGTGACAATATGCATGCTGCACCGCAGCATTTCAAGCCCTGTCGCTGCATTGCAGCAAAATTGTTACATCGCCGCATGTAGTTTAGTGCAACACTTTGAGAAGGCGTCACAACTTTCTTTCTAGACCGCGCGCTCGTGAACATAGCTCCCTGGTGCGGGCGAAATTTCCCCGGAAATCTCGCGCGCGGGAACCATGGCGCCAGCCCGATCGGCAAGCCAATCACCCCAGCGTGGCCACCAACTGCCCTCGGTAAAGGTGGATGATTCGCGCCAGTGATCATGCCCCCGGTCGAACCCGTCCCCATCCGCGTAATGTCCGTATTTCATTTTGGTCGGTGGGTTGACGATTCCTGCGATATGTCCGGATTCTGACAGGATGAACGTCTTGTCCGCGCTTCCCATGGCCGCCACGCCCCGCCAGCAATCCGACCAGGGTGCGATATGGTCCGTTTCGCAGGCCACGGCGCAAAGCGGGGTCGCGACATCACCAAGATGCACGCGCCGGCCCATCACTTCGAACCCCTGCCCCGCGAATTCGTTTCGCTGGCAAAGACCGCGCAGATATTGCAGCGCCATCCGTCCAGGCAGGTTGGTGCTGTCACCGTTCCAATACAGCAGATCAAAGGCCGGGGGCGTCTCGCCCAACATATAGCTGCGGATCGCAGGGCCCCAGACCAGATCATTCGCCCGCAAAAAGCTCATGGTGCGCGACATCAATTGCGCACGCATCAGCCCATGTCTTTCGACCTCTTCGACGATTCCATTGACGAAATCATCATGAAGATAGGCTGTGAACTCGCCATGATCCGAAAAATCGGTCAGCGTCGTCAGTAGGGTTGCGGAATTGACCCGCTCATCGCCAAGCTTGTTCAACAGCGCAAGCGTCAGAGACAAGGTCGTTCCCGCGATACAATATCCAACGACATTAAGCTTTGGTTGCTCGGTCAGTTCACGGACCTTGTCCATCGCATCGAGATAGGCGGCAATATAATCGTCAATCCCGATTTCGGCATACGCCGCGTCCGGGTTTTTCCAGCTGACCACGAACAGGCTGTGCCCCTGCCCGACCAGCCAGCGGATCAGGCTGTTCTGGGGTTTCAGATCCAGGATATAGAACTTGTTGATCCAGGGCGGAAAAATCAGCATCGGCGTCGCATGGACCTGATCCGTCGTCGGCTTGTATTGGATCAATTCGAACAGGG
Source organism: Paracoccus onchidii (assembly GCF_028294535.1). Taxonomy (GTDB): domain Bacteria; phylum Pseudomonadota; class Alphaproteobacteria; order Rhodobacterales; family Rhodobacteraceae; genus Paracoccus; species Paracoccus onchidii. The sequence goes on from NZ_JAQBIE010000052.1 coordinate 2,785, forward strand.
ATGTCTGGTAAACGACACTGCCTTCGGCCGTGCCGATATTCTCGCCGACCGTGAACGCCTCGCGATCGGCGAGAGAAACGACCATCTCACCGCCATTGAGTTCGACATCGCGGACCAGATTTTCCAGACCGCGAACAAGGCTTTCGCCCTCGGTCTCCACGGCACGTTCCAGCGCATCAGGATTGGTCGCCAGAAAATTCGTCGGCGACATCATGTCAACGATCTGACGGGTCAGCCAATCGACGCGGCGACGCGCGACCTGATCAGGCAAGTCCAGTTCGTCCATCGTATCCTGAAACGCCCGGACATTCGTCAGATACTGTTTGCGGACATAGCTGAAATAAGGATGTGTCTGCCATAGCGGGTTTTTGAAACGCTTGTCGGTGATGGGCTGCCCGTCATCGGCGGGTCCCTGCATACCCGTCAGGGCGCGCTGCGCTGCCGAATAGTTCTGCAGCGTTTCCCCCCAGTAATTCACCTGTTGCTCGATCAATCTGGTGGGCTGTTCCGCAAGGGTTTTCATCCAGGCATTCGCCGCAGTCAGAACCAGATCAGGGCCAGGCCCTTCGACTCCGGGGTTGGGCATGGCCTTTTCTCTGAATGCCGCAACCAGACGGTGCCCGAGGGCTTCGATCCGCTCGATATTTTCGCCGAGCTTGCGGGCAGACTGCATCCCGTTGATGGATGACGTTTGCCCCGAAGTTTCGGCGCTGTCCGTCGCCGGGGACGATGCTTGTTCGTGATGCAGTGCCGGCGAGGCGGCGGGTTTCCGGGCGGCAGATTTACGCTGCGCCGCAGCATTTTTTTGCCCCGCGGCTGGTTTTGCAGATGTCTTGCGCCGCGAACTGGCGGGTTTCCGGGCGGTTGTTTGCCCCCCTGCCCGTGCGCCCTCTGCCGTTGTCTGGCGGGATGTCGATGTCTTGGCGGGCGGTTTGGCCGAATCGCCGGGGGTTTCCGGCTTTGCCGCTGTTTTGGAAGTTGCTTTCGAGGCGGTGCTGCGCGCAACGTTCCGTCCCGCTTCGTCCGTCTTGCTTGCCATAACTGCAAATCCCCCCTAAAAATCACCTTGATGATAGGCGCAGGGCTGGCACTGGGTAAAGCGGACAATTTGACCTTTTTACCGGACTTGATCAGCAGGATATCGCCGGTACGCCGCGGCGCAGCAGATGGGGAACGTCATGCCGATCAAAGGGGCCAAGGGAATCATTTCCTATGATGCGATGGAGACCATTCGCAACACCAATGAATGGCTGGGCGCGACCGCGCGGGCCATGTCGTCCTATCCAGCCTTTGCGCTGATCCCCAATCCGGCGTTCAAACTCATGAGCGCCTGGGGCCATGTCACCGAACGCAGCTTTGCGCGTATGGTCACGAAACCCGACTGGGAAATCCCGGCCATTGCCGGCGAAGATGGTCAGGATCACATTGTCTATATCGAACCCCAGATCAAGCGCCCCTTCGGCGACCTGATCCATTTCCGGGTTGCGCGGCGCGCCCCGCAACCGCGCAAGGTCCTGCTGATCGCCCCCATGTCGGGCCATTACGCAACACTGATGCGCTCGACCGTGACATCGCTGCTGCCAGATTGCGAGGTCTATGTCACCGATTGGCACAACGCCCGCGACATTCCCGTCAGCGAAGGCAAATTCGACATCGAGGATTACACCAAGTATCTGGTCGATTTCATCAAGCATCTCGGACCTGAGACCAATGTCATTGCCGTCTGCCAGCCAGCTCCTCTGGCGTTGGCGGCCACCGCGATACTGGCCGAAGAAGATCCCGCCGCCCAACCGCGCACGCTGACACTGATCGGTGGGCCTGTCGATCCGGACGCCGCAGCGACCGAAGTGACCGATTTCGGCAACCGCGTCACCATGGGCGAGCTGGAGCATCTGGTCATTCAATCCGTCGGCTTCAAATACCGGGGCGCTGGCCGGATGGTCTATCCGGGGCTGGCACAGCTCAGCTCATTTATCGCCATGAATGCCGAAACCCATGCGCGCGCCTTCATGAACAAGATATTCAACGATGCGCGCGGCACCGGCTCGGAAGGTGACAAACACAACCGGTTCTATGACGAATATCTGGCGGTGATGGATATGACCGCTGAATTTTACCTGTCCACGGTCGAGCGGATCTTCAAGAATCTCGAGATCGCGGAAAACCGTTTCGAGGTCGATGGAAAACGCGTCGACATTTCCAGGATCACCAATGTCGCCGTAATGACGGTCGAGGGCACGAATGACGATATTTCAGCGCCCGGCCAATGCGTGGCGGCGCTGGACCTGTGTTCGGGCGTGCCCGATGATCGCAAGAAACAGCATCTCGAACCCGGCGCCGGTCATTACGGGATCTTTGCCGGCAAATCCTGGCGCCTGAACATCCGTCCCCTGGTGCTTGACTTCATCGACGAACATATGACCCCGACCGGTTCTGCCGCACCGCGCAAACGCCGTTCGCCGGGCGGAGCCGCAGCAGATTGCGGCGTTTCGGATTCGATCAGCGAAAGCGGCAAGATCGCCGTCTGACATGATCGAAGCGGGCGAGTTCTTCAGGATTCGCCCAATTGCCCGATCCATATCGAGATTGCCTTGACCATCAAGGGCGACAAACGAGGCGAGAAATCCTCGCCCGCGATGATATGACCATGCGGGTCGTCTTGCTTGCTGGGCGTTACATTCAGGCGGGTTGCGCGCCCGCCCCAGCGATCGGCAACCGCATCGGTCGCCTTGGGCATGACAATATTGTCGGCGTAGGACCAGATGAAAAACGCCGGTTGATGCGCGACCGAGAAATCGGTTCCCGATGCCCTTCGCACCAAGGCGGCCAAGGGGATCGCCGCCTCGATCGCGGGGCAAGGCGACATGAACCCGCGCGGCTTGGTTGCCAGATTGTCGCCACATCGATCCTTGGGCATCAACAGCCGCACCAATTGGCGCGAAAATGGCAGGTTCAAAAGCCTGAAATACCGGTGATGCACACCAAAATTCGGTGACAGCAGAACAACCGCATCGATCCTGCGCCCCAAGTCTTCGTCAACGGCCGCAAGCGCCGCAAGCGTGCCGCCAGTGGACAGGCCGATCAGAACGATCCTGTCCCCCAGTCTCTCTCCGACGGCCACCGCTTCGGCGACATCATCCCACCACTGCGCCACATTCGCCCGGGCCAGTGCTTCATCCTCGGCGCCATGACCCGCCAACCGTACCGAATAAAGATTCGCGCCGACGGCTTCGGCGACCTCTTGGGGAACGGGGTCCAGTTCCGACGGATGGCCGGAAAAGCCGTGAACATAGATCAGCGCCAGATCGGTTCGTTGCCCTGGCGGGCCGCGCCAGTCGATCCGCCCCGCGCGGGCGGGATCGATCCCCTGTTCACGATCCGACAGCCACGCGTCCAGATCCTCTGGCAGATTGATCTCGGCCGCGACCAGTTCTGCATGCTCGTGCGGCACAAGATACCAGAACGCCCCGAACGCCAGAATGGCAAGGATGGCGAGCTTACGCCAGGACATCATCGATCGCAGTCTCGATCAGATGCAGACATTCAGGCGAAGAAAAGCGATGATCGGCATCCTTGACCAAGGTCAGCCGAATATCGTCACCCTGCGCATGGTTCAGCAGATCAAGCGCCCAACCTACCGGCACGTCATCATCATTCGTGCCCTGCAACAGGCGCACGGGAAAGGGCAATGGCAGCGGCCGGTTCATGACAAGATTGCTCCTGCCTTCCTCGATCAGCCGCCGCGTGATGACATAGGGAGAATCGCTGTATTCACTGGGTGTTTCCAACCGCCCTTCATCGATGATCTTCGCGCGTTCCACCTCTGAGAAACCGGCCCAGAAACCTTGTTCGGTAAAATCCGGTGCGGCTGCGATCGTGACAAGCCCCGCAACCCGGTCAGCCATGTCACGCGCCAACAACAGGCCGATCCATCCCCCCATGCTGGATCCGACCAACAGCTGAGGGCCGGTTGTCAAGGCGCTGATGGCATCACGGGCGTCCTCGGCCCAGTCACCGATGCACCCCGCTTCGAAATCGCCGCTGCTTTCGCCATGCCCCGAATAGTCAAAGCGCAGAAAGCTTCTGCCATTCTTTCTGGCCCAAGCCTCCAGATGGACGGCCTTCGTTCCGGTCATGTCGGATTTGAAGCCCCCCAGAAACACGATCCCGGGATCTTGGCCTTCGTGACGGTGATATGCGATGCGGCGGCCCGAAGCCGTGTCTAGAAACTGCGCCATGCGATCCATGCCCTGTTCTGTTGTCACTGTCGCGACACCGAAATTCACAGCCGCAAGGCCATCGGCGTCATTTTACGCATCTTGTTGCATAGATAGAAAATTCCATGAAGCCCCTTTGCTTCCAGACAAGCTTGACTTCGCCCCGCCATCGGTCCAATTGACCGCGACCATAACCCGCAACCGGGCGTTCCGTGGGCGCCAAACCGACGAGGAGGACGTGATGTCCCAGATCTCTCTCACCTTTCCCGATGGCAATTCGCGCGACTATGACGCAGGCGTGACCGCCGCGCAGGTGGCCGAAAGCATCGCCCCCAGCCTGGCCAAGCGCGCGATCAGCGCCAGCCTTGATGGCAAGCATATCGACCTGGCCTGGCCGATCACCGCAAGCGGCGCGATCGCGATCCATACGCTGAAGGACGAGGAACAGGCGCTAGAACTGATCCGCCACGATTTCGCCCATGTCATGGCCCGCGCCGTGCAGGAAATCTGGCCGGATGTGAAGGTCACCATCGGGCCGATCCGCGATCATGGGTGGTTCTATGATTTCGACCGGGCCGAGCCTTTCACCCCCGAAGATCTGGGCCAGATCGAGGCGAAGATGAAACAGATCATCGCCGCCCGCGAACCCGTCCGCACCGAGGTCTGGGACCGCGCCCGCGCCGTCGCCCATTACGAGGCCGCGAACGAGCCGTTCAAGGTAGAGCTGATCGACCGCATCCCCGAGGATCAGGATCTGCGGATGTACTGGCATGGCGACTGGCAGGACCTGTGCCGCGGTCCCCATCTTCAGAACACCGGCCAGCTGCCCGCCGACGCCTTCAAGCTGACCCATATCGCGGGTGCCTATTGGCTGGGCGATTCCAGCCGCCCGATGTTGCAGCGCATCTATGGCGTGGCCTTCCGCAACAAGGACGACCTCAAGGCGCATCTGCACATGCTGGAAGAGGCCGCCAAGCGCGACCACCGCAAGCTGGGCCGCGAGATGGACCTGTTCCACATGCAGGAAGAGGCGCCGGGCCAGATCTTCTGGCACCCGAACGGCTGGAACATCTATACCACGCTGCAGGATTACATGCGCCGCAAGCAGCGCGCAGACGGCTATGTCGAGGTGAACACCCCGCAGGTCGTCAGCCGCAAGCTGTGGGAGGAATCCGGCCACTGGGAGAATTACCAAGAAAACATGTTCATCGTCGAGGTCGACGAGGATCACGCGCGGACCAAGACGATCAACGCGCTGAAGCCGATGAACTGTCCCTGCCACGTGCAGATCTTCAATCACGGCCTGAAATCCTATCGCGACCTGCCGCTGCGCATGGCCGAATTCGGGTCCTGCAACCGCTATGAACCCTCGGGCGCGCTGCACGGGATCATGCGCGTGCGCGGCTTTACGCAGGACGACGCGCATATCTTCTGCACCGAGGACCAGATCGAGGCCGAGACCAGGAAATTCATCGAGTTCCTGGCCGGGATCTATGCCGATCTGGGCTTCACCGGCTGGCGGATCAAGCTGTCCACGCGCCCCGAAAAGCGCATCGGTTCCGACGAAAGCTGGGACCGCGTCGAGGCCGCGTTGGGCAATGCCTGCCAGGCCGCGGGCTATGACTTCACGATCTTCCCGGGCGAAGGCGCGTTCTACGGGCCCAAGCTGGAATTCGTGCTGACCGACGCCATCGGCCGTGACTGGCAATGCGGCACGCTGCAGGTGGACCCGAACTTGCCGGAACGTCTGGACGCCGAATATGTCGGCCAGGACGGGCACAAGCATCGCCCGATCATGCTGCACCGCGCGGTTCTGGGCAGCTTTGAACGCTTCATCGGCATCCTGATCGAGAACAGCGCCGGCAAGCTGCCCTTCTGGCTGGCCCCGCGTCAGGTTGTGGTGGCATCCATCGTCTCGGACGCCGATGATTACGTGCACGAAGTCGTGGCCGCGCTGCAGGCCGCCGGCATCCGCGCCGAGGCCGATATCCGGAACGAAAAGATCAACTACAAGGTCCGCGAACATTCGGTCGCAAAGGTTCCGGCGATTCTGGCCATCGGCATGAAAGAGGTCGAAAACCGCAGCGTTTCCATGCGCCGGCTTGATCAGCAAGGCAGTCGCACCCTGCCCCTGGACGAGGCTGTGACGGCGCTGCAAGCCGAGGCAATTGCCCCTGATCTGCGCTAATTCGGTCGCTGTTACAGGAACTTCACGCCCGCATCACATTTTGCGGGCGGTTCCTTCTTGCGTTTTCAAATGATTCGTTCATCCTCTTTGACGTGAGCAAAGACTTTCTACCGCCTCCCTTCGTGGGCAGCCGGAAGACCGAAAGCGGGCTGCACGGCCTGACGCAATCCTGCGTCGGGATGACTTGAAGGAGAGAACGGTTATGGCGACCGGAACGGTTAAATGGTTCAACGCCACCAAAGGCTATGGCTTCATTGCGCCTGATGACGGCGGCAAGGACGTGTTCGTGCATATTTCTGCTGTCGAACGCGCCGGGCTGACCGGCCTGCAGGACAATCAGAAAATCGGCTATGAATTGCAGTCCGGGCGCGACGGTCGCGCCTCGGCAAGCGATCTTCAACTGCTCTGATCCAGCCAGAAAATCAGGAAAACGGCCCGTCTCCACGGGCCGTTTTTCGTTTCTCGATGCGCAATCCAGACCGGGACGGCCACGATGAACCTTGCCGAACATATCCTTGCCGCCGGCCAGGATGTCACTGACAAGCCGGCCTTGTCAGTGGTCGCGGCGACGGGGGCCAGCCGCTGCTCCTATGACAAACTGACAACAGCCATGCGCGGAACCGCCACCGGCTTGCAGCAGTTCGGGCTGCGCCCGGGCGATAGGGCTCTGTTGAGGTTGCGCAATCACGCCAGTTTTCCGGTCGCGTTTCTGTTGCTCTGCCTTCCAACTCTGGACCACCCGAGGCTGGGGTTTTCGGGCTTTGCCCACGGTGACGGGCTGGTTGCGTCACGGTGAAAGTGAAGCGCGCCCGGGGCTTTGGGTCCGATGG
>NZ_JAQBIE010000053.1 GCF_028294535.1 Paracoccus onchidii
CCTCCAGCATGATATCGCGAATATCGGAACCGCTGATCCCGGCATTCGCCACAGCGCGCCAGGCGATGATTTCGCGGTCATGGGAATAGATGAGGAAGGCACCGGGGATGATATCGCCGTTCCAGCAGGCAAACTCGAAGTCATCGCTGCACCAGCGCAGGTTCGATCGCATGACGATCACCTTGCCGTCGTAAACATGCTCGGGACGTTCCGAGTATTCACGCGTCAGAACCAGGTTATGGCTCAGATTTCTCGAACCAGCTCGGGGTGACCGGTGCCAGGCCCTCCGAGCGCAGCTGGCGGTTCAGGATCGTTGTGATCCGTCTGTAGCCACAGGTTGGCCAGGCCGCCACGAGTGCCGTGCTCAACGCCGCCATCGCCGCGTCTTGCGCCTTCTGATAGCGCCGGCTAGGCTTTGTCCCTCCATTCAGCCGGTCAATCAGCTTGGAGCGGGTCACGTCCGGGGCTTCAGCCACGACCTTCACCGGAAATCGTCCTTCAGCGACGACCGTGCGAGCAAGGTGTTTTTTTGACCGTGGTTTGTCCAGTGCCTCGCGCAGGATCTCGGTCTCGAGCGTCTTGCGACCGAGCAAACGATGGAGTTCGCGGATACGATCCTCCAGCTGGCGAACGACCCTGTTGCTGGTGACGTCATCGCCCTCGGACACCGCAACACCCCCCCTTTGAGCATGAGCCTGCGCCAACGATGCAGCAGCTTCGCAGCTACGCAATTGGCGCGCGACCACCGAGATGCTGCTCCGGTCGTCCACCCCCCCCCTCCACGATCCGCAGCTTCTCGGCCGCGCTCCAGCGCCCGCGGCGACCGCCATCGGTGATGATCTCAATCTCAGACATAAGTACGTGCTCACGCATATGCCTAAGCCTCCATGGTTATGCCTAAGTGTTCGATCGAAACGGGGGCCAGTTCAGTAGGGGACCAACTGCTCATACCATCCAGCTATCACGCTGGATTCACGCAGTGAATCCCTCTCCCGATTTGCACAACTAAGCCGATCAGCAGGAAAAGGTCGCTCACATTCCAACTTCAATTCGCGATAAAACCGCAATTCGGAACTTGATTTTATGACTTACTGGTCGGGTTCATAAGGAGGGAAGGCTATGCAAAACGCGGTTCGTAATGTCCTGAAACATTATGCGAGCTTTTCGGGGCGCGCCAAGCGGCCCGAATACTGGTGGTGGGTCCTGTTTGTATTTTTGCTTCTTCTTGCAGCGCGCCTGATCGACTATTCCGTGATCATGCCGCTGCTCGGTGCGACCTCGGATCAACGGCCGAACAGCCAGCCGCTGAGCGTGATGGTTGCGCTGGCCACGCTTCTGCCCACGCTCGCGGTCGGAGCGCGGTGCCTGCATGATACCGGGCGAAGCGGCTGGTGGTTGCTCGTCGGCCTGGTTCCCGTCGTCGGCATTCTTGTGTTGCTTTATTTCTTCCTGAAACCGAACGCCGAGGAAAACCGTTGAGATGTTGTGACCTCCGCCCGGTATACCATCAGGAAAGGACCTGAAATTTGCTACTCATTCGCATTGTTTTTGCCTGCAGCGGCCTCTTGATCATGGCTGGTTGCACATCTGAAGAGTTTACTTCGGCCTATACAGATGCAGCATTAGGATCGGTCGGTCCGAGACCGGAACAGCAGATGAACAGCGCAATCGAGCGCGCGGGACAGGATGCGATCGCAGGAGTTGATACCTCGGAATTCAGTGCGCTCGAATAAGCCCGCGCGATCAGCATCCGACTGTGGCATAGGCGGACGGGCGCCGGGACTGTCTTGAACCTTGTATATCCGGGCCGGTCCATGCGGATTGAGACACTAAAGCGTCGAAGCGCTCGCCGAGCATTATGGCGAACTGATTGCGGGCTGCGAACCATTCCCGGACGTTTCGACCATTCTTCTCGAACTTGGGGATGGCGACGTAAATCAGCTTGGTCGCCTTCCTAGTCGGTCGAGAAAGAGCCGCGCGTCTTGATCGATTTTCCGGATCACGCGGTTCAGGCTTTCTATGGCACTCGTTGCGGCGTTCGCTTACTGAAAGACCTTCAGCGTCAGCCAAATCACGCCGAGGAGTATGGGCTGGTGCAGGAGGTAAATTGAAAGAGTGTGGCGCCCGAGCCATGCGAGCCGCTCCTTCAGAACCGTCGACGGTGATGGCTTGGGGTTCCACAGTTTCGCAAAGACAATGCCTACAAGCAGCACCGATACCCAGGGCACAATCGGTAGCAGATCAAGTGCTGGGCGAACTGCCCGGCTCAAACCCGTAAACGACCAGAATACCGATTGAAGAGGATGGAACCCCGACAGATGGAGCGCGATTATCCCGGCCGCGGCGATCGCGGTCAGGATCGGCGGCACATGAAGAAGCGCGAGGCCCGCGAGGCTGCATACCGCGATCGAATGAAGAATGCCGAAGTAGATGAACCTCGATGGCATGGCCGCAAAGGTCGCGATTGAAATCGCCGAGGCAGCGAGGCCGACTATGGCCAGTCGGCGCCAGAAGCTTCGCCATCGAATTTGTTCGCCATGCGCCAGAACGAGGCTCATTCCAGCAAAGAAGAAAAAACTTCCGGCGATGACACGTGCCAGGACATACCATCCGTCCGAAATGGTAGTTCCCGGTGGCAAGATCCCGAATATCTCGAGATCGCGCGCGAAATGGAAGACCACCATCCCCACCAGAGCAACGGTTCGCCCGATGTCGACAGCGAGGATCCGAGGCATCGTGCTGCCGGTGTCGGTCAATTTTCTGAAGCGGCGTTGCGCAGGTTCTCGAGCACGGTGTCGCATTGTGCGGCGCTGCCCACGATGGGCTCTGACGTTTCCACGCCGGACAAACCCGACATATCAGCGGTCGCGCGCATCAAAACCTGGTCCACGTCTTCGGGGGTCATGATGCCTTCCTCCTGTGCGGCCTGAACGGTCGAGCAAATGCCCGCACTCAATCCGGTGGCAATGCCCCTACCGACCGCGCCGCCTCCGATAAGGGCGCCGCCGAATGCCGCGCCGATGACGACACCGAGTACCAGACAAATCACAGCGATGAGGGCTTTGCCCATCTTCCAATCTCCCGATTCTACAGTTTGTGTTGTGCGCCTCGATCAGAGGCGCACGACCCTCAGAGAGTTCCCTCGTTGGTCAGCGAGGTTATGCCCGCTGTCGTCCCGTTCGAGTAGCCGATGCAGCTCCACCGCGCTCGCTGCGGTCCGACGCCGACGATGACTTCAGTTCCGGCCTGCGAGAACGACGAGCTCAAGAGCACGACGTCGGGATTGTTCGTGGTGCGGGTGACATCCCTCAGGCACGCCTGTTCGGCAACAGTGGGTGTGCCGCCCCCGGAATTTTCACCGGAGTCCTCGACACACCCCGCGAGCACAACCAATCCGGCAACGACAAAGATCACTTTTCCATTTAGCTTCATGACATCTTTTCCTTTTTTGATGTGCGTACATGATCACTCGATACCGATAACAACGTTGAAATTGGCGACGGATTTCGTTTGGTTGATCACCTCGATGATATGGTCGCCCGACTGCCACAGTTCTCCACGATACTCCTGGTTGCTCGTCATCCGATCCAGCAGGAACGTCCGGTCGGGATTGAAGATCTGGTACGAAATCGCCTGACCTCGCGGTGCAACCCGGACGTACAGGTTCTGACCCGAACTTGCACCGATGAAATACCGGCGAGCCTCGCCGGGGCTGAGCGAGCCAGAGAGTTCCCCCCGGCCGTTCCGGTCGCGAAGTGCACCCGTTCCTCTTCGCCGCCACCGTCTGGTTCTGCCGACGGCAACTGAACCGCAGCCCCTGTCCCCTCGATGAGGAAATCGCCCGCCGCCCAGCCTTCGAACCCGGGGTCGGCCAATGTTGCGATACGGCACCATCGCCGCCCCTCGGCCATGCGGCATCCGAAGTTCCGGACGTCCTGGCCACTCGACAATTGTGTGACGATCGCCGCGCCTGCCGATGGCGCGGCGCGCATGTTCAACGAACCGCTGCTGGAGACTGCGACTGCCCAATAGTCCGGCCCGCCCTGAAGGCCATCGGCGAAGTCGGCCTCCATCCGGCCCCCCGTTGCACCATCAACCGAGATATCGACGGTGTAGTCCGAGCGCTCGTCACGGCGGGCAGCGGACCGTATCATGTAGACCGACACAGTGTATTCGCCCGAAGCTGGCAACTGACCCATCCAATCGTTAAATGGATCGGTGAACTGTCCATTCCCGAGGGCTTCGTCGCCGGGCTCGCGACCTGGCGCATATACGTTGAAGTAAGTTGCAGTATTGGAGGGTGCGAGCACGACGCGCATCGTCTGTCCCGCCTCGGCCCCAACACGGTACAAGACCGATTCATAGCCGACGATGCTGTCTGAAATACTTGTTCCCGCACTTCCTGGCGCAAACCTGACATCGACGCTGCGCATGCCCTGTGCGAATGCCGAGGTCGTGGATAACGAAATTACGGCGGCCACGATCACGCCTCGAAACACGTGCATCTGGGGTCTCCTCTTCTCGTTCTTCGTGCGGAACCGTCGTCACTTCCAGAAGGGCGTACTGAACGCCTCGTTGGCATCGGCGCTTCCGGGCTCCATGAAATCGTGGCGCGAGTCGTCGGTGAAGTAGCTCCAGAACGCCTCGGCCAGCACGGGGTCGCGTATCTCGAACGCGCCCTCGGCCTGTCGGGTCTCGAGGAAAGCGCGGTAGGCATCCAGCGGCTCCGGGCCCAGTTGCTGATAGGCGATACGACCGCCGTATTCATCGTAAAGCGCTTTGTTAATCTTCCACTGACGGATCATGGCCGTCGCCATCGACCTCTCCATGTCCTCGACCTGCGCAGCTTCCCCTTCTGTCAGCTCCTCATCGCTCGTTAAACCCGCCTGTTCCTTTCCAGCGTGCAGACTATCGAGAAGCCGTCTTATTTCGGCCTGTTCGACGGATATGCCTTGTTCGAGAGCATAGTGGTCAAAGAGCCTGCTCAGGATCGCGTCCTTCAGCTCGGCTTCATCTGCCGTGGTGAGTTCATTTCCAAGTACCGCTGCGGTAACACTGCCCGCTCCGACAGGTTCGAATTTGAGGATCGAACCGTCCGCCATTGTGGCAAGGAAAAGATTGCCTTCATCAAACGTGTAGCTGCGCACCCATTCGAACTGACCGAGATACTCCTCGGAAATCGACGTGGGGGTGCAAAGCGCCCTTGTCGCGGCAATGGGCCCGAAGCGGATGGTACCCTCGGCTTCGGATTCCCAACTTCCAGTTCCGCGATTGCAATCCGCCTTCACAGCAACGGTTCCTTCAGGCAGGAATTCCATCGTGTAGTTCGACCGATCGTCCGGGGTCATGGTCGTATCGTTCATCGACTGGATCTCGACCAGTTGCCAACTGGAACCCGTGAGATCCTGGGCGCCGGCGTATCCGCAGACCGCGAACGGTACGAAAGCAACGATCATTCGGGCAACAAACTGGTTCATTCTGGCCTCCGTCACTTCTTTCGGGCGTTTCAGTTCTCGGGAAGTACAAAGAATAGATCCGCTTCATCTTCAGTGCAGCCGGTATCCGGTGTCGCTGTCGGATCTTCGATGAAGGACACAACCATGGATATGGCGCATCGGTTCAGGTTGGCGACCTGAGCGTGAAAGCCGGAAGGAAAAACGACATGAGTGACATTGGGCATGGCAGCAAGTGCCTCGTCGGCAAGAAAGGCCGGTGTCTGAACGTCGAGTCCGCCAGTCAGGGCCAGCACGGGGACGTCCGACCGCACTATCTCGTCCGAGGCCTCTGAAAGCTCGGGCACATCGATCACGTCGCAAAGCGCGACATACTCGAGGACTACGGATCTCCCAAACCTTTCTGCGTAGGTGGTCAGGCTACTGTCAGCGGCCTTATCGAGCGGCCGCGGGGGATCGTCCGAACATACCATTGCCAAGTGCATGAGGAGCGGCATGCCGCTTTCATCGTCCGCCAGAGAAGCGACGGATTGGTTCAACGCTTGTTCCGCCAAAACTCTTGCGAGGGCGTCCCGGCCCGCTGAAATCTGCTGCTGCAGAAAGCTGGGCAAGGCGCCGACGCCATACTTGCTTGTCTGCAACCCGTAGATCGTCGCGGCCAGCGCTTCCGGACGGACGGTCACGTCGACATCACCGGTCGCGGGAGCGCCATCAGGAAGCGTGACTGACACGATGACAGGCTCATCCCCTAGAACGCCGAACACATCCTCCACGAGGGCCGGAATGTCGAAGGTCGCGGCGCAGTCCTTTTGCCGCATGCAGAGCTCGGTCATGCTGTCCAGGCCCCACTGTGCCCGTTCCGTCCGGTTCTCCGTCCAGCTCTTCGTGGTCGGTGTCTCGATTCCGTCCAGGATCACGGCCGCGAGGCTCTCGGGGAATTCCCGCATCACGAACTGGCCGAGGAGCGTCCCGTAGGATGAGCCGTAGAAAATGAACTTGTCGTAGCCAAGGGCAGCCCGTGCATCGTCCACGTCCGCAGCGCTCTCGACGGTGTTGTAGGAGGCAAGATCGACACCATCCGAGGTGTGCCTGTCGATACACGCTTGAAATGCATCGAGCGAAAGCTTTTCCGCCGCCTTGGAATCGAGCCGGTTGACGATCGCCTCCTTGGCGGCATGTCGTGTTTCGGGGCAGGTAAGGGCCGGCTTCGAACGAAACGTCCCGCGTTGTTCCAGCAGTACGACATCACGGTTCTGCAGGACGGGACCGATGAGTTCCGATTGAAAGAGAGCCATCTCTTCTGCCTTGATCATGGTTTGGCCGGGTCCGCCGGCCAGCATGAAAAGCGGCGATGCACCCGTGGGATCGACTGCGCGAATGCGCATGTAGGCGAGATCGATCTCGCCGTGCGTCTCATCCGACCGGTTCTCACGGACCGTAACGTAGCCGCAATCCGCACCGGAATTCTCGGCCATGGTCTCTGGCAATTCGACGAAACACTCGGGCAATTTCGTCACCCGTGGCGTTTCCTGAGCAAGCAAGGTTTCGGTGCTTGCAAGAATGACCAGAGGCGCGAGACCAAATTTCGATATTCGCAATGACCCATCCTCTGAAAGTGGAACGCCGCCGCAGGCAATCACTGGCCGGCAGCGATCCTCAATTCAGCGTCAGTTGCATTCTGGGTAAAGATAGCGGTCTGCGTCCGACACGTCCATGGGACATTCACGCGGTGCCGAATTGTACCAGTGCGTTATCCGGGTGTCGCGTTGCCCTTAACATGGGTCATCCTCACTTTGTGTGTCATGATCTGACAGAGCCTCGCAGATTGAAGGGATCGGATCGTGGTTTCGAAGAAACACTGGGCGCCAACCGGCATCGTCGAGGTTGGTGGGGTCTGCAAGTCTGAGACAAGCGCTTGGGTCGTTTCAGGCGGTTTTGTCGCAAACTTTCGACTTTCTGGGCGCGCATGATATGTCAGCGTTGTCAGGGAGTTGGAAAAAGGCGGTTGGCGTGATCGAGTTCAAGGGCGTACATTATCCGAAGTCCG
>NZ_JAQBIE010000054.1 GCF_028294535.1 Paracoccus onchidii
GAGATGTTCTACAATCCGAAGCGCAAGCATGCGAGAAACGGGATGCTGTCGCCCGTAGAGTTCGAACGGCAGCGGAAACCGAGACCCGAAGGCGTCTAGGAAACGCGGGGCTATTCAAGCCGCAAGCTCGCGGTGGCGTAGAGAAGCAGGTTTCGAAGGCTCTGATGCTGGCCAGGTCGACAAACTGGTCAACCGATCTGAGCATGGGGTCAGCTGCGACGTGTGCTTCGATCGAGAAATCGTAAAACAGAGCGCCTTGCGCTTCCTGCCGGCACCCCAGCATCGCCATTCACGTCACGCAGCCGCAGCCGCAGCCAAATTGAAGCAGCGGCCAGCCCCTTAGGCATGCGGAATTTTTCAACGGAATAAGCCCTAAGCTGTCATTCGTTGTGCCTCAAAGGTAATAATCTCATCCTCCGACTGCGGTATCCGTGCATGCTGATAATTGCCTGACATCTGCACATCCACGAAACCAGCAGCCTGTAAAGCCAGCCGGAACTCATGGATACCCCACCAACGCAGTTTGAAGAATTCCAACTCGGTCTCGATCAGCGACCCATTGTGCCAGCGTTCATAGCGATTGTGAGAAAGCGTCGTCTGCGCGAGGTAGTTGGTCTCCACCCTGTTGTCGGTCAAGGTCAGCACGTCACCACCTTCCGTGGTCCAGCTACGATTGGGGCCAGGAGGAGCAAGTATGCTGCCAATCGGATCTAGGTCGATGATCAATTGACCCTTGGGTGCCAGGTGATCATAAAAGCGCTTCAATACGGCGGCTGCCGCAACTTCATCGGTGATGAGTTGAAATGATCCAGCCGGGATGATGATAGCCGCGAATCTCTTGTCGTAGGAGAAATTCTCGAACGTCTGCCGGGTCAAATTCAACGGAAGGTTTCGCCCTCGGCACTCATCCAGACAATAATTCAGCATCTCCTCAGAGGCATCGAAGCCCTCGATCTGGAAGCCGTCCTGCAGCAGGGGCACAAAAATCCTGCCATTACCTACAGCAGGCTCAAGAATGGGGCCATGACATTGCGCAAGACGGTCCCGATAATACTCCAGATCGCCAAAGGACCGACCCACCGGCTTATCGAGATTGTAAACCCAAGATGAGAGCGCCCCATATCGATTGTCTCGCATGCTGTTCGAGCCTCCGTTGTTCGCTGCGTGGTCGATCTTCTTTGTCCTAGGAGTGGGTGGGTCAAGTCAGATAGCATCTGATCACGCTCGAAGAATCGCGCGGTGCATTCAGAGTCCGCTCATCGGTGTCGAGCAGCAGCCAGCGACTGGCTCTTACCAGCCACGCCGCCTGATCGGGGGAGAAATCGTCACAGGCGCAGAAGCCCGTTTTTGCACTACCTCTGGCGTGGCTATTACCTGATTGTATTGCAGCGCGGACGGTTGCGGCAAATAGTGGAATGATAGATCTGGTCGCTTTCCCGACCGTACACGAGAGCTCTGGCCGTCTTCACATCGCAAATTTCAATGGCCTTCCAGCGCTGATCGTTGATACTCATTCTATGGCTCCTTTCGTATGCCGGTTGTGGTCCGCAACAGCCGCCCGTCGATTGCCGCCAGACCTGCACCGATCAGCGCCATCCCCGCAAAATGGCACGGGAGCACGGTTTCTTCGAGGAAGAGTGTTCCAAGCAGGATCGCGCTGACCGGAATTAGAAATGTCACCAACAGCAGGTTGGTGGCCCCTGCCGTGGCGAGAATGCGGAAGTAGAGTACATAGGCCAAAGCGGTTGAAATCGCGGCCACGCCGACCAGTGCTCCGATAGCTGTCAGACTGGGAGGTGGCAGCGTCCATGGCCGATCCAGAACCATGACCAGCGGGAGCATGATCAGACTTGATGCAATGACCTGTCCTGTCGCGGTGCCCATGGGGCTGATGCCCATGGCGCGGAAACGCCGCCCGTAAATTCCTGCAAAGGCGTAGGACACTGCACCCGCGAGGCAAAGGAACTGTGCGATGACGCCCGTGCCCAGATCGCGCATCGCCTCCTGTCCGATCATCACCGCGACTCCGGTAAAACCGATCAGAACACCGACGAATTTGCCCACAGTCATGCGTTCATCACTGGTCAGAAGGTGAGCCAGCATGACGGTGAACAATGGCGTAGAGGCGTTCAGGATCGACGCCACACCTGAGGCGATGTGCTGTTGTCCCCAGACGATCAGAGAGAAGGGGACCGCATTGTTCAGAATGCCCATACCGACGAAGGCTGCCCAGACCCGCCGGTCATGCGGTAAACGCTCGCCTCGGAGGCGCATGATCATCAACAGAATGATTGCGGCCAACGCCACTCGAGATACGACCACGGTGAATACGGGCAGTTCCCGCACCGCTATTTCGTTGAAAAAGAACGATCCGCCCCACACCGTGGCAAGGGCTAGTAACATGGCCCATTCCAACGAGGTCATAGTGCGGTTCTTTGATGCGCTTTGCTGCATTGTTCCTCCAGTTTCCGAGGAACGTTAGACGCGGCGAACACACCTTGGGCACTCATTTCGGGCGTTTCATTTTTCTCCATGACGGGATTGCGCCGCTATAAGTTGCTTCCGCGCGATCCGTTTCTTGCTTTTGAGCAATCCAATGACAGTTTCGTCGCGGACAGTCGCCCCTTGGCAATCCGCAATGCTGTGGCATGAACGAGCAACGGGTTTGGTGAAGCTGCGACGCGGCGTCTGATCTCGAGACCAAGGTCAGATCTGTGCCGAACTGGACGGCAACCACAGAAGCAGACTGCTAGGTCTCTAAGCCGCCGCATGTCCGCTTCGGGTTCTATCGCAAATTTTGCCGAGCGTCGGCATGGCCTGGACTGCGGACAGAATTAAGCTGCTCGCTCAGCGAAGGTCTGGGATACGGTTTCGCCGCTGGTACCGATCGCTCGCTTGACGAAGCGCCGGGCAGCGGACAGATCTCGGCGTCTGGAAGCAGGAAATCAGGGGTTTGTCCGTCGCGATCCAAGGGCCGGTAAAGATAGGACCAGCGGCGCTTCACCTTGATGAATGTCTCGTCCATCCGCCAGGATGGGGCGGTCGGCCGCTTTTTCGCTTGCACCTGAGCCGCGATCAGCGGCGCGAACTTTACCACCCAACGATTCAGCGTGGCATGGTCGACCTTCACCCTGCGCTCTGCCATGATCTCCTCCGGGGTCTCGGCAGGAGACGGCGTACCGTAGGTAGGAGAAAACCGCTTGCAGGATCACGGACTTCGGACAATGCACGCCTTTGAATTCAATCACGCCAATCGCCTCTTGCAAACCCTCTGAAAACGCTGAAATATCACGTGCATGCAGAAAGTCGAAAGTTTGCGACAGTACCGTTTCTTGCGCCCGTGATCGCGCCGGGCGAGCCGGTGGGAACCTGCCTCTGTATGTCCTGCGCGACGGCGCGCGGCTGGCTCGACTGCTACGGTAACCTGAAGCCCGGCATAACCCTGTAAGGAGGAAAGACCATGTGCAACTTTTCCGCCTATTGGCGCCCGAACGTGATGACCTGCTCCCCTTGGAGTCCGCTATTTAGGGTTAGCTCTGTTCAGGTTTTGGTCTCCATTTGACCGGTTAGCATACTCGTGTGGCGTCAGGCCAGCGAGACTGGAGTGAGGCCTGTTTTGATTGTAGTCGGCGCGCCATGCCGCGATCATGCGGCAGGCATGGTGCAAAGACGGGAACAGGTGTTCGTTGAGGCATTCCTCGCGCATCCGGCCGTTGAAACTCTCCACGAAGACATTCTGCGTCGTCTTGCCCGGCGCGATGTAGTGCCATTCGATACAGTGCGCGGCAGCGAAGGTTAAGATTGAGTTACTGATCAGTTCGGTGCCGTAGCATGTAGGGAATAGCGCGCCGTTGAAGGTTATGGCCGCCTGCGCAGCCACCAAAATTGCGCAGCAGGCGGCCATAACCGGGTCTTGGGTCTCTATGGTGGTTTTGCGAACCACACCACAGAGGAGACCGGCTATGGCCAAGGTTGAGCATACTTCGGATGCCCGTGTTCTGGTAGGCATCGACATTTCCAAACACCGGCACGAGGTGCTGATTGCCGTCCCGGGCAAGACGCGCAGGCGGCGCCTGACGATCACCAATTCCACCGACGATTTCATGCGGCTTATCGCGATCTTGCGAGAATACGGCCTGCCCGTCCGGATCGGCTTTGAAGCGACTGGCAACTATCATCGGGTGCTGATGTATCATTTGGGCGTCGCCGGGTTTGACTTGAAGCTGGTGTCCTCAGTCGCTTTGGCCCGGACGCGGGAGGCGTTGCACAACAGCTGGGACAAGAACGATCCGAAGGATGCTCAGGTCATTTTGCACATGCTACAGATCGGTGCGGTGCAGATCTTTCAGGACCCGATGGTGGCCGGGACGAACGACATTCAGGAATTGTCCAAAACCCATGATGCGGTGTCGCGGTCCAAGACCGAGCTGTGGCACCGCATCCTGACCCACTCCCTGCCACTTTACTTCCCGGAAGCCGATCGCTTTCATCGCAGTTCGCGCACAGACTGGTTCCTGGCTTTCCTCGAGATGTTTCCGTCCCCGCACATGATCTCGGCCATGACCAAGGAGGAGTTCACCAAGGCGGCATGGGAGGTGGTCGGGCGCAAAGTGGAGAAGACGCTCATGTTGTCAGACATTTACGAAACGGCGAAGACTTCTGCGGGGCTGCCTGTCGCGCCGGATTCAGACGCCATTCGAATGTTCCGCATGATGCTGGCCGAAGGCAGAAGCCTGATCCGGCAACGCAATGCCATCGAAGATCGGGCGGTCGAACTGCTAGGCGATAGGCCCGATTATCAACTGCTGCGCACCATTCCCGGCATCGGGCCGATCAATGCGCTGACCATTCTGGCCGAGACCGGCGACCTGCGCCGTTTCCATCATCACCGCCAGTTCCTGAAGTTCTGCGGAATGGATCTGGCCACCGTCCAGTCCGGCATGTTCCGCGGCCGCAGCAAGATATCCAAATACGGCAACGCCCGCCTCCGCCGCACATTGTGGTTGGCAGGGCAGACCGCGGTCTTGAAGAAAGCAAACAGCTTCCGCGACAAATTCGAGCGTTACATCGCGCAAGATCGCCACAACCCGGATTTGCGCCGCAAGGCATACACCGCCATCGCAGCCAAGATGGCGCGCACCATTCACGCCGTGATCAAATCCGGCGAACCCTATCGCCCCTTCTTCGAGGGGGTGAGCCCAGGCGGAAGGACCTCTCTCTCAAAGGGCCGTGGAGGCGCATAACGCGACCTCGTAGATAATGTTCGGGCCTTCCGCTTGGGATTTAGGATCTCGTCTTAAGGACGGTGAGGGCGGCAACCAGGCCGACCCTGTATTTGCTATGGAAGAGACCACTTCTTGACGGCGGAGCCCGCCTGGGCAACTATTCCAAAGGTATCCGGTCGCTCGGATGCCCCGTGATCTGACGTCTCAAACCGCGTTTTGTTCCCGAGCTAGGACGTTGTCAGAGACCACAATGCAGGGATATCTCTTCCGTCAGATCGAAAAGACCGTCAGCGCCCGCAGCCCGACCCTGCTGGTTCTGGAAGAAGCCGGTGTGTTCCTCGACGATCTCTACTTCCAGCGCGAGCTGAAGACCTGGCTGGCGACGTTGCGCAAGAAGAACGTCGTCGTAATCATGCTGGTTCAGTTCGTCTCGCAGATCAGGGACTGCGCCGCCGGGGCCACGATCCTCGAAGGCTTGCAGAACCAACTGATCCTGCCGCACCACCAGGCGGGACGCGACAGCTATGACGGGCTGGCGCTATCTGACGCCGAACTTTCCTTCCTGCTCGGATCGCAGGCCGGCGACCGCCGGGCGCTGTGGCGGGACGTGTCGCGTAGCCTTTAATTGGGGTCAGGAATGCGATCGAAATGCATTGGAGCAATGGTCAAGCCGAAGGCCAGATCAACCGACTGAAGACCTTGAAGCGCACGATGTACGGTCGAGCCGGCCCGAACTTGCTCAGGGCTCGAATGCTTCCGCTCCACCACACATATTGAGGATGACCCGATTGGTTTTGTCGCAAACTTTCGACTTTCTGGGCGCGCATGATATGTCAGCGTTGTCAGGGAGTTGGAAAAAGGCGGTTGGCGTGATCGAGTTCAAGGGCGTACATTATCCGAAGTCCGTGA
>NZ_JAQBIE010000055.1 GCF_028294535.1 Paracoccus onchidii
TTTTCGAGAACTCCGCGCTGTGGCCATGGATGCGTGGCGCGACATCGCACAACTCAGTGCCGCGTGAAAACTGCCATCAGCCCCTATTTCCAGACAGACAGGTTAACTTTACAGTACCCCACAAGATGCCAGGACTGAACAACTAAGATGCGACTTTGCGCAGTTCATCAAGGACGGTATCGCATCTTGCCGCACCTCCCTCGATCATTTTGGTCCCCTCTGACATTTCCGAGCCGAACAGAGACGCCGCATGGGTCATGGCTTCATCTACCTGTTCCGCGGTCATGACACCTAAATCCTGCGCAGCTTTGGCCATGCTGCAAATCCCCGCGGCAAGCCCTACGCCTGCACCCGCGCCTACGGCGGCCCCCATTGTAAAGACAGCCCCCACAGCTCCGATCATCAAGCCCACAATGGCACCAATCAGATATTTCCACATCCCGACGACTTCCCTTTGAAAAACGATGACGTATATCCCGCACCTGCCGGGCTGTGTTTCGCGCGACGCTGCATGAGGTCGGGAAGATCAGGGCCTGACCGGCCCAGATCTATAATACCAAGATACGGACCGCGTGTCTCAGCAGTCTCCGGCCGGCAGCATGTCGACTTCGGAATAGCGCCCGTTAGAGGTGACGATCCGTGCGCATGCTCCTGTTGACCGGTTGAACCACCAGGTTGTCAGGCCCTGGCTGCGCACAGCCTCGTATCCCAGATTCTGGATGCCCATCTCGGCTTGACCAGCTTTGGCACCTTCGAAGGAAGACAGGTCAGCAGAGCTTCCGACTGCCGGGGTGGAGCTGGCGAACTCGTCCTCTTCCACACAGGCACCTAGCGCAGCAACCGCAACCAGACCTGCAAGGATTTTCATGTTAAACATAGCTCTTCTTCCTCTCTCTGCTTGGTAAAGTCATTTGATGTTGAACTCGACACGATAGCTTTCATCGTGATGCGTGCGATTGATCACCTCGACCACATGATCACCGCTTTGCCACAGCTGTCCGCGATAAGGGGTTTTGGCGGCTGTCATGTCCAGCAGGAAAGACCCATCGGGGTTGAGGATCTGATAGGACATCTTCCCGCCCTTGTGATGTATCTTCACATGCAGGAATTGCCCGTTCCTGGCCCCCAGCACATATTTCGCCGACGCCCCCGGGGTGAGCGTGCCGTCATAGCTTGCACCCACCGTTCCCGGTGCGAATTTGACCCGGCGGCTATGAGTCGCGCCCGGATCGGAAACATGTCTTTGACCTGCCATGGCACCATCGCCGTCATCCATAGCGTCGACGACGCGAAATTCCCCGATGGCGCCATCCGTGTATCCGATGCAGCGCCAGGTGCTGCCGCCGGCATCACGCATCATGACCAGGGTTCCGGCTTCGGAAAATTCGCTGCTCAGGATGTCGATGCCGTTTCTGGCGTCAGGCCCGCCCACCTCACGCAAATGCTCGACACAAGCGTTGCGCCCGGCATCTTGCTGCGCCCCCGCAGATGAGCCAAGCGTCGCCCCGATAAAGGCCAACCCAAACGCAATAAACCGTGCGGTCATCAAGCATCTCCGGAATTCATGCCGCCACATAAGTTGATGTGAAAACACGCGAAATTAGGCAGCCAAACTGTCCTGGTGTGAATTTCTATCACGGTCATGTGTATCGGTAACCTTCTCAACTGTCGAGATAATTTTTGCAGGCGAAGGGATGCATTATTTCTTGGTTTCAGATATTTTCAGGGCCAAGGCAAAGTTCGAATCCGGTGGTTTTTGATCGGTAGGGAAGGCGCGGCCCTTCGCCAACAGAGTGTTACAAATCCGTTGCAACTTTTCGTCTTTTCAGATGCGTCGCGACATGCTGTTATCAGGCTGTGAAAGGGTTGCCGATTGCCCGAGAGGTCGGTTTCTCAGCACCCATATTTATGGAGAGATGTTGAACATGATACGCCATCTGTTGAAATCCACGACCATAGCGGGGCTTGGACTTGGCGCATTGATGCCGATCTCTGCCACCTTGGGTTACGCACAGGAATCTTCGCACGTGCAATTCGCGCCGGGCAATTTCGGGACTATGGTCAGCGGAACCATCACCGGGAACGAATATGTCGATTATCAGCTTGGCGCCAAGGCCGGGCAAGAGATCTTTGCCGAACTCTCGATCGCAGAAAGCAATGGCGACGGTTCGATTTATTTCAACATCCTGCCACCGGGCAGTGACGGTGTCGCCATTTACAACAGCGCCAATGACGGAAATTCGACAACGGTTCGATTGCCTTCGGACGGTACCTACGCCATCCGCGTCTATCAGCTGGGAAATGATGCCGATACTGGCAAGACTACAGGCTTCAATCTGGATCTCTCGATCCAGTAAATCAATGACGGCCGAATGGCTTGGGAACATATGGCAGTCTGATCCACGACAATAACAACATCAGAGAGGAAAAGTCATGCAAATCAGAATGGCGACTATGGGAATTGCCTTCGCGGCGCTGGCGGGTTTCAGCCATCCGGCATTGGCCAGAACCGACGCGAACGATGCAGAAATGATGACGCATTGCAACACCTATGCTGCGCATCACCTTGGCGTCAGCACCAGTGAGATCAGCGAACTTACCTATGAGGGGCAGCGCACCGACGGCACGCATGCCGTCAATGGCACGACCACCTCCGGCCAGACCTTCCAGTGCTCGTTCGGGCCGCATGGGCATCACGTCGTGGAATGGACGCATTCCGGCTATATCGGTTGCCCTGCGGATGTCAGCGAGGCGAACCGTTATATGTACCCCGACTGCGACTAGGTTTCGGGCATTGCCTTTGGCTGCCCTGATCCAGCGTCAGGACAGTTACAACCTGGCGATGCCGGCAGGCATCGCCGCATCCATAAAACGGAGAAACTATGGGCAGGGTTTGCCGGATTGTCGTGATGGTGTTTGCGGCGCTATATCTTGCGGCGCTCTGTCTGCTTGCAATCGGAACGTTTGGCCTTTTCGGGCAAGAGAGCGATCCGTTATCAGCTGTCTTTCTGATCCCGATGGGTTTGCCTTGGGTGATGTTTCTGGACAACCTTCCCGAAGCCTTGCGGATGACCTCGGCGATTCTGGCGCCACTGCTGAATCTTGTTTTGATCGCGACTATTTGCAAAATACTCGGGAAAAGCCGCAAATGAATGCGCCTTTCGCAGCCTATAATTCTTGACACTCTATAGCCAAGCTTGGATCATCATGTAGATTTCAGGCTTCGAAAGGCACATGATATGGTATTGGGCGGCGGATTTTCCCGACGAGAGGCATTGATCGGATTGGGGGCCTTTGCCAGCGCCGCCTGTTTGCCGGCAGCTGCTGATGTGGTGATGGAAATCGAATCCATGCAGCCCGGTGAATTTACCTGGCATCCGGAGCGCTCGCCGCATGGCGGGGTCGCCGTTATCGTATCCCTGCCGGAACAGCGTGTTCATGTATATCGGAACGGCATCCGCATTGCCGTTTCGACATGTTCGACCGGAAAACAAGGGCACGAGACCCCCACAGGCGTGTTCACCATCCTGCAAAAAGACAAACATCACCATTCTTCGACCTATAACAACGCGTCCATGCCGAATATGAACCGGCTGACATGGGATGGCATTGCGCTGCATGCGGGTAATCTGCCCGGTTATCCTGCCAGCCATGGATGTGTGCGCCTGCCGATGGCATTTTCGGAAAAGCTGTTTGGGATCACCCATTTGGGCACGCCCGTTATCATTGCGGGTGCGCATAACGATCCGTGGATTCTGAAACACCCCGGTATGTTGCTGGACGGCTCGTCCGAGGCCGAAATGAAATCGACCGTCGCAACCCTGGAGGCCGCAAAACATCCCAAGGACTGGACCGAGGCCGAGAACCACCCGATCAGCACCTTCCTTGCTTCGACCTCAGATCGACGCCTGTATCTGTTTCAGAATGGAGAAGAGCGTGCGAGCACGAAGATTGACGTCATTGGCCCGGGTCCCGTTGGCGAACATGTGATGATGCTGGAAAATCTTGATGGCGGTCTGGCCTGGGTTGGCGTCACCCATCATCCCGACCCTACGGCACCCAACCGGCCCGAGGAAGATATCATCAGCCGCTTGCGAATTGATCCCGAGTTCAACCGGCAAACGGCTGCCATGCTGCATCCGGGGATGACCCTGATCATTACGGATCTGCCTAGCCATGCTGACAGCCGCTCGGGGCAGGATTTTGTCATCATGACGTCCTGACCGCGCGGCCAGGTCAATTTATCCCACCATACAAACCAGCCGCCGCAGAGTGATCTGCGGCGGCTGGCCAGAGGGAAACACACCTCGACAAGATTGCTTATTGAGGGGCAAAGACCTGCTGCTGGATGGCGCAATGTCCATTTGCACCATGACGCTGTGCCAACCGGCGCGCGCGTCGGCCGGGGGCGAGCGCACGCACAGGCTCGCGTGCGTCCTGATCCAGTTCGGGAAACAATGCGAAAATTTCATCGCGTGCCGCCACGCCGACCGACCGCAGTGCCTCGGGGCCGGTAAACAGCGATTCCGTTTGCGCCCCATTCGACCAGACAAGCTGATGGCGGTCGAAAAGGAAATGCACATAGGTCACGCGGCGCAGGTCACTGGCCTGCTCGACCCCTTCCAGCGCAAGCAATTGTTTTGCCGCGACCAGAACTTCGTCACTGCCGAACATCCGCTGCGCGATCCTTGACTTGACCAAAATGCGGTGCTGCGGCGACACCAGCAGATCACAAGATGGGATGCCCGCGCCCAAGGCATTGGCGCGGATACGGACAGGCCGCATTTGGGGAGCACCATCAAGGTCGATCTCGGCCCGGCCGACCCAGCGCAGTGGCTGCAACCCGTCGTCAACGGTCTGAACCAGATCGCCAGCTTGCAGCGTTTCAACAGCGACCGCGCCACCTTTGGTGGCAATCATCGTTCCCGCAGCAAAACAGGGAAACGTCAGATCCGGGCGATCAACGGCCAATCCATCCGACACAGGGCTGAACACGTTTAGAAGCTCTATGCTGTCAATCGCCTGCGCTGTCAGCAGCGTATTGGTGGCAGGGTCCAGCGACGGGGCAACAAATATGTGACCATCAACCGTTTGAAACACATCCAGCAACGCGACTGCCGTGCTGCCATCGGCATATTGAATCTCGGCTGCATATTGCGAAGTGGCGTCAAATTCCAGCGCACTCTCCGATTGCCCTGGCAGCGCGACGTTAAAGTCATCGTGAAGTTCATTACTTCCCACATATGGAAAATTATCTTGATTCAAAACGCCGTTTGTCGACGTAACACTGCCGTTATCGCCATAAAAATCAATCGTTTCGCCGCGCACGATATTTTGCGACAAGGGTGTAGAAGCACTGCCATAGGTGCCAAGCAAATCAGCCGCATTTTCGGCAGTCTGATTGCCTTCGGTCGGATCGATCAGGCTTGACGACTGCCCCAGATATATCGCGTTCCACGTGGTAGGCATGACGTCCCTTTCAGTCGACTGCGTGAGAGAAAATTTTGTGATCAAGAATTAGTTAACGCTGAACTGAGCGGTTCGGCAAGATTCTTTTTTCGGTTGATGATTGGTTTCAATCGGATCTCCAGAAAGGAGCCGGAAAGAACCGCTGCTTCGATTAAAAAAGCGGCAGGATCTGGCGGCGCCCGCTCTTTCGATCGGGGCGTTGGCGACAGGTCAGCATAATATCCGTCAGCCGAAAACGGGCATATGTTCCCAGCCGACGCGATAGACTGCCCCGCTCAGCAGCAAGAGCACCAATAGCGGCATTGTAAAGTTATGGTCGGCTGCCACGGGATGTGGGACATGGCAACATGACTCACGCTCGCCTTTATAGCCGCCACCGTTTCCCGCCTGATGTTATCGCATATGCGGTCTGGCTGTATTTCCGCTTTCCGCTGAGCCTGCGGATGGTAGAGGACCTTCTGGCCGAGCGCGGCATCATCGTGTCGCATCAAACGGTGCGAGCTTGGGCAGATAAATTCGG
>NZ_JAQBIE010000056.1:0-2500 GCF_028294535.1 Paracoccus onchidii
TTTTGGTTGCGGGGGTAGGATTTGAACCTACGACCTTCAGGTTATGAGCCTGACGAGCTACCGGGCTGCTCTACCCCGCGTCAAGATTTGTCCTGGATCGGTTTTTTTATCGTTTAGAGAGATTTGCGTTTCTTTCCAGGTCTGGCGGTGACCTACTCTCCCACGTCTTGAGACGCAGTACCATCGGCGCAGCGGCACTTAACGGCCGAGTTCGGGATGGGATCGGGTGTTTTGCTCGCGCTAGGGCCACCAGACCAGGAAAGAAACGCTCAGCGTTGATCCCTATTGGGATTTTGTTGTCCAAGGATGCTTTTTGGAGAAGACAGTCTGTCTTCTTCCGGATCAAATCAAGCCTATCGAGCCATTAGTACCGGTCAACTGAATGCATTGCTGCACTTACATCTCCGGCCTATCGACGTGGTGGTCTTCCACGGCTCTCAAGGGAGACCTTGTTTTGAGGGGGGCTTCCCGCTTAGATGCCTTCAGCGGTTATCCTGTCCGTTCATAGCTACCCAGCACTGCCGTTGGCACGACAACTGGTCCACCAGTGGAACGTTCACCCCGGTCCTCTCGTACTAGGGGCAACTCCTCTCAAGTCTCCAACACCCACGGCAGATAGGGACCGAACTGTCTCACGACGTTCTAAACCCAGCTCACGTACCTCTTTAAACGGCGAACAGCCGTACCCTTGGGACCTGCTCCAGCCCCAGGATGAGATGAGCCGACATCGAGGTGCCAAACGATGCCGTCGATATGGACTCTTGGGCATCATCAGCCTGTTATCCCCAGCGTACCTTTTATCCGTTGAGCGATGGCCCTTCCACTCGGGACCACCGGATCACTATGGCCGTCTTTCGACTCTGCTCGACTTGTCAGTCTTGCAGTCAGGCTGGCTTCTGCCATTGCACTCAACGAGCGATTTCCGACCGCTCTGAGCCAACCTTCGCGCGCCTCCGTTACTGTTTGGGAGGCGACCGCCCCAGTCAAACTACCCGCCACGCAGGGTCCCGGATCCGGATAACGGACCGCGGTTAGACATCAAGAGTGCGAAGGGCGGTATCTCAAGGATGGCTCCATCGGAACTGGCGTCCCGATTTCAAAGCCTACCGCCTATCCTGCACATCGCAATCCTGATGCCAGTGCGAAGCTGTAGTAAAGGTGCATGGGGTCTTTCCGTCTAACCGCGGGAAGTCTGCATCTTCACAGACAATTCAATTTCGCTGAGTCCACATTTGAGACAGCGGGGAAGTCGTTACGCCATTCGTGCAGGTCGGAACTTACCCGACAAGGAATTTCGCTACCTTAGGACCGTTATAGTTACGGCCGCCGTTTACCGGGGCTTCAATTCAAGGCTTGCACCTCTCCTTTTAACCTTCCGGCACCGGGCAGGCGTCAGACCCTATACGTCGCCTTGCGGCTTCGCAGAGCCCTGTGTTTTTAGTAAACAGTCGCCACCCCCTGGTTTGTGCCCCCGGCCTCTACTTGCGTAAAAACCGGGCCTCCTTCTCGCGAACTTACGGAGGTATTTTGCCGAGTTCCTTAAATGTGGTTCTCTCAAGCGCCTTGGTATTCTCTACCAGTCCACCTGTGTCGGTTTCGGGTACGGTCTCATGGAGGGCTATTTCCAGGAACCGCTCAGCTGCCAGTTCAATCCGATAAGGACTGACAACCTCTGCGATCCGTCACCATCTCCTGGCCCAGGAATATTAACCTGGTTCCCATCGACTACGCCTTTCGGCCTCGCCTTAGGGGCCGGCTTACCCTGCTCAGATTAGCTTTAAGCAGGAACCCTTGGACTTTCGGCGACAGGGTCTCTCACCCTGTTTGTCGCTACTCATGTCAACATTCTCACTTCTGATCACTCCACCGGATGCCTCACGGCCCGGCTTCACAGTCAGAACATTGCCTCCGTTACCCATTGCTGGGCAAAAGAGGCAGCGTTCTATATCACAGAACGCTCCGCTACCACGTGCATAAATGCACATCCAAAGCTTCGGCTCGTGGCTTGAGCCCCGTTACATCTTCGCCGCAAGACCTCTTGATTAGACCAGTGAGCTGTTACGCTATCTTTAAAGGATGGCTGCTTCTAAGCCAACCTCCTGGTTGTTTTGGAAGTCTCACATGCTTTCCCACTTAGCCACGAATTGGGGGCCTTAGCTGTTGGTCAGGGTTGTTTCCCTCTCCACGACGGACGTTAGCACCCGCCGTGTGTCTCCCGGACAGTTCTCTTGGGTATTCGGAGTTTGCTTAGACTCAGTAAGGCTGTGGGCCCCCATCATCCATGCAGTGCTCTACCCCCCAAGGAATACATCCGAGGCGCTACCTAAATAGCTTTCGCGGAGAACCAGCTATCTCCGAGTTTGATTGGCCTTTCACCCCTAGGCACAAGTCATCCCGACCTTTTTCAACAGGTGTGGGTTCGGCCCTCCAGTACGTGTTACCGTACCTTCAGCCTGCTCATGCCTAGATCACTCGGTTTCGGGTCTGATCCGTCTAACTC
>NZ_JAQBIE010000057.1 GCF_028294535.1 Paracoccus onchidii
CCACCTCGAACGCAGGCGCACCTTGTTCCATGAGGTCATGCACGGCCTGCGCCATGCCTGGCATCTTCAGACTGCGGAGCATGATGACGATGGCAGCGCCGGCGGGATCATGACGCATGAGCCCTCGGGGATCAACCGGATCTATCGGCTCTACCGCGAGGAAAGGCTCACGGTTCGCAAGCGCAGGGCTCGACGAAAGGCGGTCGGGACGCGAGCCCCGATCCTGGTCGAGGCACGGCCCAATGCACGCTGGTCGCTGGACTTTGTCCACGACCAGTTCTCCAACGGCCAGCGCTTCCGGGTTCTCAACGTGGTCGATGATGTCACCCGGGAATGCCTCGCGGCGATCCCAGACACTTCGATATCCGGGCGCCGTGTCGCGCGCGAACTGACAGCCCTGATCGAGTGTCGTGCAAAGCCCGGAATGATCGTCAGCGACAACGGGACGGAACTAACCAGTAACGCCATCCTGCGCTCGTGCTCCGGCGCGACTGGATCAGGATATCCAGCACATCGCCATTGGCGTCGACTGCCCGCCAGAGCCAGTGCTTCTTGCCCTTGATCGAGATCACGACCTCGTCGAGATGCCACTTGTCCGCCGGGCCGGGGCGGGCGCGACGGATCCGGGCGGCGATCTGCCCGCCAAAGCGCGCGACCCAGTCCCGCACGGTTTCATAGGAAACGCGGATCCCGCGTGAGGCGAGTAGATCCTCAACGTCCCGGAGGCTGAGAGCGAACCGATGATAGGCCCAGACTGCGTAGCCGATCACGGCGAGCGGAAATCGGAAGCCCTTGATACGGGACAGGTCGCATAGATTCAGCATGGCCCTTCGCTATCCGGCGAGCGGGCGGCCTGCAACCTGACAAAGCCCTGCGAGATCAGCCATGTTTTGTCCCGTTTGGCATCTCGCCGATGCTCACAACACTAACGTGCTGTGCGTTACATCTGCACATTTATGACATGATTTCTAGGTAATTTATTGTTATTCGGTTCGGCTCTACCGCACCGAGGTAAACGAGCGGCTCTGATCCTCGCATGAGAAGTTTCCGACCAATTGCGACCAAATAATTTCGTCAAAATAGGTTGCAAATTTGGCGAGGTTTGGGTGGAAATTGGTGCAGGCCCAGACCATAAGCTTGATTGCGTCTGGCCTTGCACCTGTTCACCCAAAAACGTCCCAAGCGTCTGGCTTTGCACCTGATTTTCCCCAGGTGCTCAGTCTTGGAATTTGGTGGATCGGGTTCAGGATGAATTCGTCTGGTCCTGAGCCTTACTATCAACACGAAAGGCCGGGCGGTCACTGGCTGTGAGACTTTTCGATGCCGTGCGCGCAGGTCCTAGCCAAGTTGCAGGAGCCGCAATCGCGCGGTCATGCCGTTTCTGATTGAAGCGATCAACTCTTCAGGAAATTGTTCGGGCAGGTCTCGCAAGACCATCTCCCATGCCCCATCAAATCTCTCGGCAATCTCGGTAAAGAGTTGCCCTGCAATTTCAGCACCCAAGCCAGACTGCGCGGCCGTTTGATCGAAGTGGCGCGGCACAATCTCGTCAATCTGATAGTGCCGCTTCGCACCGACCGACATCGCCAGCTTGACCTTCTGGCGCTGGAGTTGCCGCGCATCGATGCTCGGCTGCACCGAGATCACATCATAGAGCGGGGACATGCGGAACCTCCCGCCCGGCAGCAGGAAGACACTGTAATTCTTGGCGTGCCCGTCAGTTGCGGCCATCAGCCAGAACAGCATCTGCGTTTTCAGGAAGGCGCGACGATCCGCGTTCGGCGTGTCGCTGGCTTTGAGAAGATCAAGGACTTTGACGATCCCCGGACCGCCGTCATTCTGATATTTCAGCGTCGGAGGAATGCCGAGCGCTTGGCAGCAATCCTCCTGCGGCAAGCGGATCAACCGGCCATCCTTTGCGAGGCGGCGATCAAAGCGTTCGACCACCAGCACGCGACGCTTTCCGAAATCCGCAATCGCCGTGCTGGCCGCGTCCAGCCCGAAAGCCGCCATCAAGCGCAGACATAAATGCTCGTTCTCGACCGAGTTCGACAAGTCGACCCCGATGGGCAGCGTGCCGATCTGCGGCTTCAGGATATGTGTCGTCGGTGTCGTGCCATGCGGGCGCATCCAGTGCCCGTCCTTCCACAGCAAGGCCGTCTTCTCCTGCGCACCCGCGACCGAAATCCGGAAATTTTCATCCTCGCCGAGACCGAGCGGGGCGCTCGCCAGATTGGCGATGATGCCTGCCACATCCTCGTCCCTCAGGACATCGCCATGCAGCCTATCGGCCGGGTCGGGCTCTTCGTCACCGGGCAAGAACTGCAGCGCGCCCACGCAATCCCTGCCGATAGCCGAGAGCAGGCTGAATGCATCGGTGCCTTCGGCTCCGCGCTTTTCCGCAACGCGGCGTCTGATCTCGTCCGTATCCGGCAGCAGGTTGTCAAACACTGCCATAACCGGCGCGCCGATATAGCGGTCTTCGCGCAAGGGCATAGACAGGGAGATCGGCATGGTGTGCTCCCATGCCAGCCACTGGGGTGCATAGATGAAATCAACCGCGCCGCTGCTCTGGCGCGTCAACCGCCCGACATGGCGCGTGTTCAGAAACACTTCTAGCGGCGTATATTTTCTTGGTCGCCCCATCAGAAGATGTCCTCAATGTCTGTCAGCGCCTCCTTGCTGCGCTGGCGGATCACGAACTCAAGATCGAGCGCGGCGAGCACGTCGCAGATGCTGTCGATCCGCGCGGCAGGATTGCCGTTCTCGATCTTCGAGAGTGTCTCCTGTCGCAGCCCCGCCTTGGTGCCGGTCTCGCTTTGAGACGTGCCGCCGCTGCGACGAGAGCGCCGGATGGCGTCCCCGATTTGTTTAGGGGTGCGTGCGATCTGGTCCATAACCTGCCTCGTTTTTCTTGCATTATATCGACCAGCGCATAAATTATCAATACCGTAGTTGGCGCATATCGCACTAGTATGCCGCTTAGCACATAAAGCATGTTTATGCACCATCTGACATAAAAACCTTCAGACAAGGAGGGGCGATCGACCGTGACGGCCAGCCGCGTAAAGTTAGAGGCCTGGCGCGCGCGCCGCGAGTGGTTGTGTCGCAACTTTTGGCATGATGTGAATATAAGCCTGCCCTTGGACAGAGTCAGCCTGCGAGCGCCGCGAAAACCTGAAAAGGGCAGCGGTTTCCGTTGGTGATCTGCCCCTTGCGGACCATATGTGCCACCTCGATGCCGGCCAGAGTTGCGTCGGCGGAATGGAATGCCTTGAAGCCCACCATCGGCTTGGTGATCCGCTGGGATCGTCAAGTTATTGTCCTTTCCGGGTCGGCTGGGTAGCTCCGGGCGATGATCACTCAGATTTCCGCACCGCGCCTGAAAGGCCATCGCTTTCCGCGCACCATCATTTCCTACGCGGTCTGGGTGTATTATCGCTTCTCGCTTAGCCTGCGTGATGTCGAGGATCTGCTGGCCGAGCGTGGCATCGTGGTGAGCGATGAGGCGATCCGGGCATGGGTGGAAAAATTCGGGTCGCAGATCGCGAAACGGGTCCGGGCTGCGCGCCCGACGAGGACCCCGGAGTGAAATCCGTGCGCAGCATCCACGATTACTACAATTCCAACGGCATCAACACCGTCGTTGCCCGACATGCCCGTCTCGCGCGTGCATGAACTTCTGCCCTGGAACCGAACAGCCCTGTCCCCGCCGAGGCGGCGTGACCATGCAGCTGAACAAGGTGTATTCCGTCAAGATGATCGACCGCGTCGCTGCCGAACTCGAAGAAACCGTTGATCGGATCTTCGATCTCGCCATCGAAATGGAAACCGAAGATGGTGTGATCTGGGTCTACGGCCCCGGCGACGACAGCGTCATAGCATTCACTCCCTTCGGGATCGAAAACCTGCCAGAACTCATCGAAATGGACCGTGGGCACGCGCGCTGACCTCGCCACAGCCTACGCCAGCTGCTTACATTTCAAGTGGCCGTTTTCCAACTATGGCCTGCGCCAATGGCGACTTGCTTGAGATTTTGAGCAATTGCATATGCAGCCACGCTTCCAGATCATCGAAGATCGAGATTGCCGCAGCGCGACACGCGCGTCGGGCGATTCACACCCCGCGCCCTTCTCCACGGCATAGAGCATCGCGATCCGGCGGATCTCTTCCTCGGCAATCGCATTGACCTGGGATGCCAAGACATCCACGAACTTGCGGCGGACATGCGCCATCATACGCCATGCAGTCCACCGTGAATTGATACCACGTACAGGGTGGTGATGATCCGGACCATGGCCTCTCGTTGCGCAAATAGGTCCAGACCCGCGCCGTTTTGGCCTTCTTATGACCAGAGGCTGGCATCTTCACCGGTGTATCATTGGACCTGTCGCGTAATTGTGCCGCCCCAAGTACTCGTTTAAGCCACTTTCCGTTCGAAGGCGACCGGGCTTTTCCAGCCCAATGCTGAGTGCCTTCGACGTGGATTGTAGAAGCCGTT
>NZ_JAQBIE010000058.1 GCF_028294535.1 Paracoccus onchidii
CCACCTCGAACGCAGGCGCACCTTGTTCCATGAGGTCATGCACGGCCTGCGCCATGCCTGGCATCTTCAGACTGCGGAGCATGATGACGATGGCAGCGCCGGCGGGATCATGACGCATGGCGTTTGCCTCCGGATGTGCGCAGCCCATCGTAGCGTGCGACATTAGCCTCAGGCTCCTTCGTCAGGACGAGGCTCGAAGGCGGCGTCACGTCGGGCTGGTCAGCCGGCGTGCCATCCACCAGCCTATGGAGCAGGTTCAACACGTGGGTCTTTGTCGGCACGCCTGCCTGCAGTGCCATGTCCACCGCGCACAGCACGACTTGCTCGTCGTGATGGAGCAACAGGGACAAGATTTCCACCATCTCTCGATCGCCGCCGGGCTTGCGCAGCAATTTATCCTGCAACTGGCGGAATGCCTCCGGCATCTCGACAAACGGAGCGCCATTGCGCAGCGCGCCCGGCTTCCGCTGGACCACGGCGAGGTAATGGTGCCAGTCATAGATGACGCGGCCCGGTTAGCGCACAGTCTTCCGATTGCGGTCACTGCTGTCGAAACGGCACTCAACCAGGATCTTAAGGCGCTCGCGCTTCCGGACAGCGTAGATTCCAGCTATGTCGCTTGGGGGCTCGGCCCCGTGATCGCGATGACCTCGCTGAGCGCCTGCGGGACGGTCGGTTCTGATCATGGCGCCTGCCCGCCGGTGGTCGAGTATCCGGCGGTGTTGCAGGAAAGAGCGGCAGAGGAGATCGAGGCGTTGCCGCGGGATTCCGCCGTTGCAGGGATGATGGCGGATTACCATGTGCTGAGGCAGCAGGCGCGGGGTTGCGGGTTGGGCAGAGATCAGGTGGTTGAAGAGCGTATCAAACGAAAGTAGTTGTGGGTTGTTTCAGGCCGCACAGAACAGCTGGCCAAAATCTGGTGCGTCACACGAGGGATTAGTCATTGATGGGTTGGGGGCCGAAATGACCGACGCGCTGTCCCCTCTCGTTGCTCTGGACGGCCCTACAAAATGGCCATCTGCGAATGCTCGGCTCCTCGGGCTTGGCGCAGGGCTGCCTGTGAACCCTCTGGATCGATTGGCGAATTTCAGCGCAGACGAATTTGAACGCTTCGCGCTCGAATGGGCTGATGGCTATCTTCGAAACAGGCTGCACGGCGTAAATGACATCCAGCAACGCGGCGGGGCGGGGGACAAAGGGCGTGACATAGTTGTTTGGTTTGGCGAACCGGGGTCCGCTTCGAGGCACTGGCATCTCTATCAGTGCAAGAGGTATGCGGCAGCACTGGGCGCGGGCAAAGGCATCGGCGAAATCGCAAAAGTGCTGTTTTACTCATTCAGGGGGGATTATACTCTTCCGTCAGAGTACTGGTTCGTGACGCACAGGGGAGTCACGGGCGAATTCCAGGACCTCATCGATAATCCTGAACTTCTTCGCGCGTACGTTACCGAAAATTGGGATACCCATTGCGCGAATGCCGTAACATCGAAGAATGCTGTCCCCTTGGAGGGCGAATTTGCAGACTACGTAGCCCACGTCGACTTTGGATTTATCCGGGTCAAGCAACCTCTCGACCTGATCAACGAACACGCCCAAACACGTTATCATCTTGTCGTTTTCGGCGCGCCCCTCGTTGAGCGTCCTCCGCCCGCAGTACCGCCGTCGCATGTCGCCGAGGCAGAACAAGGTTATCTAGCGGAACTTTTCAAGGTCATTGGCGAGATGACTGGAACCGCTATATCCGGCGAGGGTGATTTCGCCACCAATGGCACGGCAAAGAACCTTTTTGAACGGTCGCGTATGACCTTCTATAGTGCTGAAGGTTTAAAAGAGCTTGCGCGCGATCAAATGGCCGACGCCCGCTATTTCGACGACCTCTTAGGGGAGTTTCGTCATGGATTATATTATACCTACAGCGCGCCTGCGGCATCTGGGTATATTCGACTGAGCGAAACCGTAAAGGCCGCTCAAGCTCAGCAGGTCTCAAGCAGCGTTCTCAAAGACCATATCACCTCACCTGACCGGGAAGGCTTTTGCCATCATCTGGCAAATAACGGCGATGTAACTTGGTGTGACGATGCCTGAGCAAGTCAAGCAAACACCGCCCCCAATCGATGGGCACCGACTGTTTAATACGCCACTGGAATGCGGGTTCCGCCTTTTATTTGCGCTTGATGCGTGCCGCCCGAATTCCGCTGACCTGCAGCGTCTGATCAGCTATGACTACCTGCTTGTGCACTCAGGCGACATAGCCGGCGGGCCACCCAGTCTCCATCCGCCTGTTCCGTTCCGAGGTTCGGAGTGGATTGTAAAGCGCGATTTGGTTCGTGCGGGCTTGGGCTTGGTTTTCGCACGCGACCTCGTGACCAAGATTCTGACCCCTGACGGGATCATGTT
Organism: Paracoccus onchidii; assembly: GCF_028294535.1. GTDB lineage: Bacteria > Pseudomonadota > Alphaproteobacteria > Rhodobacterales > Rhodobacteraceae > Paracoccus > Paracoccus onchidii. The sequence continues at coordinate 2,398 of NZ_JAQBIE010000058.1, forward strand.
TGCTGGTTCCGAGTTGACTACGGCCTTCGTCGCACTTCTTCACACCCACTATGCCGCGTCGTTGCGAGAGCGTGCACACTGGCTGGCCGAGGAATTTGGTGCCGCAAGTGATCAAGATCTCCAAGCGTTCATGACAGAAAAAGTCGGGCAGTGGGGCGCGGAATTTGACCGCATATCCGCGCTGCGTGATTTGGAGCTCTGATGGCGCACATTTCCGAGATAAGGCTAACAGGAAAGGGCAAGATCGACGCCTCGATCAGGTTCAAACCGGGTCCGAACGTCGTGTCTGGCGACTCTGATACTGGCAAGAGCTATCTTCTCAGATGCGTCGATTATGTTTTTGGCGCGCAAGAGATGACTAAGGTCATCGAAGAAGCTGCCGGCTACGAACTCGTCTGGCTCGAACTTACAAGCTCCGAGCAACAGGTACTCACTCTTGAGCGGCACCTTACTGGCGGCGACGTCCGAGCTTATGATATCCCGATCAAGGATGTATTAGCAGGGCGAAACCATGACGCGACAAATGAAGTCGGGAGCGAAGCGGCAGATGCAGGTCCGAATGGTGAAATCTTGGCATGGAGGAGGCAAGGCACATCAAAAGCACCCGATATAACCTCGCGTGTCTTCCCGTTCTTTGGCCTGCCAGAGAATGTTCGTCTTCGGAACAACAATGAAGGCGAGACGCAGCGTCTTTCGATCCGCACGCTTTTACCCATTTTCATGTTTGACGAGGGCAGGATTATCAGCGAGCAGTCTCCGATTACCGGGGACGGGTTTGGCCAGACGGCCAGCAAGCGCATGTTTTCCTACGTCCTGACCGGCACCGACGATAGTGCGATCATCGCCCAAGAGCGTCGGGAGATAATGCGGGCGGAAATCAATGCAAAACTCAGCTTGATCGATGATCTATTGACGCCGATTGAAAGCCGGTTGGAAGGAAGCGGCACAGAAGCAGAGGAAAGCGACAGCACGGCACGTGTCGAAGCTGCCATCGAAAGCCTTTCGAGCCTGTTGTCGGAAAACGAGGATGAACGCACGCGCCTGAGAAATGAACGCCGTGAGCAACATGACCGGCAACGCCGCGCGGAATCACAGTTGATCGGAATTGAATAGCCCCGCGTTTCCTAGACGCCTTCGGGTCTCGGTTTCCGCTGCCGTTCGAACTCTACGGGCGACAGCATCCCGTTTCTCGCATGCTTGCGCTTCGGATTGTAGAACATCTCG
>NZ_JAQBIE010000059.1 GCF_028294535.1 Paracoccus onchidii
CGCAAAGGGCAGATCGCAGTAAACGGCGCAACCGCATGCCAGATCTTCGCGGAGCTCGCAGGATGATTCTGTCCGAAGATCAGCCTATGCCGAAACTCGGAAAAGTTTGCGACAGAACCTCTTGATGCGCCCCCGCAGATGAGCCAAGCGTCGCCCCGATAAAGGCCAACCCAAACGCAATAAACCGTGCGGTCATCAAGCATCTCCGGAATTCATGCCGCCACATAAGGTGATGTGAAAACAAGCGAAATTAGGCAGCAAAACTGTCCTGGCGTGAATTTCTATCACGATCATGTGTATCGGTAAGCTTCTCAACTGTCGAGATAATTTTTGCAGGCGAAGGGATGCATTATCTCTTGGTCCCAGATATTTTCAGGGCCAAGAAAAAATTCTAATCCGGTGGCCGTTGATCGGTAGGGAAGGTGCGATTCTTCGCCAACAGAGTTTTACAAATCCGTTGCAACTTTTCGTCTTTTCAGACGCGTCGCGACATGCTGTTATCAGCCTGTGAATGGGTTGCCGATTTTCCCGAGAGGTCGGTTTCTCAGCACCCAAATTTATGGAGAGATGTTGAACATGATACGCCATCTGTTGAAATCCACGACCATAGCGGCACTTGGACTTGGCGCATTGATGCCGATCTCTGCCAGCTTGGGTTACGCACAGGAATCCTCGCCCGTCAAATTCGCGCCGGGCAATTTCGGGACTATGGTCAGCGGAACCATCACCGGGAACGAATATGTCGATTATCAGCTTGGCGCCAAGGCCGGGCAAGAGATCTTTGCCGGGCTTTGTCAGGTTGTTGCCGAGCAGACTCCGTTAGGCGCGAACGTTGCCACTCAGGCGGCCAATTCCACTGCATAGCCAGCCCACAAGTGGAAATCATCGTTTCTCGCATGGCGGTACGATTTGGCGGACAGGCGGTGGCGTTTTGGGCGGAACAGACAGGCAATCTGGTCATGAGCGAACAGGAATCGTTGTGCTTGCCTCGGGGATTTGAAGCGCCCCATTATCTTTTCTCGTCGTCGGGTGTGTCGGTGTGATGCTTCGCTCCTGTTGTTCAGACCTTTGTGCTGGCGATGCTCCACGCTGGGTGCATTCTCCACTTTGGCGGCTGCCTTGTTTCGCCGGGATTGGGCGAGAATGTCGAGAACGTCACCGCTCGCATCGACCGCACGCCACAGCCAATGGGTCTTGCCTTTGATCCGCGACAGATCTTCGATGTTCAACATAGAGCTGAACGACCCGGACACTGCGACCTCAGCAACCTGACAAAGCCGCCCTGAAGTTGACAAAACCGGCGAAAGATATATCCAGAGCAACACTGCTCTATAAATATAAGTCCAAGACACACGCCCTACGTTGGCAATGTCACGCATTCATGGAGATTAGTAAGATAGTGCAAAAGGTTCTGATTATTTCCAATTGTGCAACATCCGGTTTGGCGCATAGTATGCGAATGCTGAACCAGTCTGTGGACGTTAGAGCTTGCCCGCTGTCCAAGATCAAGACAATAGACACCGTCCTAGAAAAAAACAAAATATTCGACGTCGCATTTATACATCCAACCCTTATTCGCTCTTTTCCCGACGCCCATCAAAAAATTCTAACGGCTTCGAAAAAAACTATCATCGCGCCAACACCTTATTTTGATGGATATCATCCAGATTTATGTTACGTCACCAGCAACGGCAACCGGATAAGCAGCCCTATTGGAGACTACCATTCAGCGCTATGCTTGGCCGCATTTCAGTTTGGTTTGTCCGTGAACGATGCTGTTAGCCTTTTTAATGATGCCACTTATGAACGATTAGGATATTACGGGATATGGCCGCAATCCCGTGATCTGATGATAAAAGGGTTTGCGGACCACGGGCATGATATAGGTCAGGAGTTTTTGCGCTGGACTAAGAATGGCCCGTTTCTTTATTCTGTCAACCACCCGCGCAGCCAATGCTTGTTTGATCTTTCCAAAAAATTCTTAAGCGCTGCTAATATTAGTTACATTTCTCCACCCTTTCCTCCCATTGATTATTTGTCAAAAGGTCCATGGTTTCCCATATACCCAGGCATCGCAGAACGCTGCGGCGTCGAAAGTTCGATGTTGTTCAAAATAAAACAACAAGATGCTTTTCTAGACTTGAAAGAATTTTTGACCGCCAGCTTCGCCATATACGAAACTCACAAAGACGAGAGCTTGAAAAACACCTTCGAAAATAAGAAAAGGTTTATAGAAATAAGAAAATTTCTAGAAGGAAAGCAGGCATGATCGAAAACCCTTACAAATCTGCAAAAGATTATCAAATGTGGCGACGCGCTGTTTCAAGGGTAGAGGCCCACCGCATTGACCCCGTTGTCGATCCGAAATTCAAGATTTCTGCGGAGATGCGCGTTGGCACAGCAGGTAGCTGCTTTGCGCAGCATATATCGAAGCAAATCAGCAAGATAGGATTCAACTACTTCGTACCCGAGGACGGTTGCGACCTGCCGGAGGATGTCCGAACAAGAAGAAATTACGGCGTTTTCTCAGCACGTTATGGAAACATATATACCGTTGCTCAACTATTGCAGTTGTTTGAAGAAGCTTTTGACGGACGCACACTATTTGAAACCGCCTGGCAGCGCCCAGATGGCCAATACGTCGATCCCTATCGACCTCAGATTGATCAGGACGGATTTGACAGCATCCAAGGAGTTGATCATTCTCGCAAAGAGCATCTAAACTACGTAAAAGAACTGTTCTGTAAAAGTGAGCTATTCATTTTCACACTTGGCTTGACAGAGGCGTGGCGGTCCAAAAAAGACGGAGCTGTCTTTCCTCTCGCTCCCGGAGTTGTCGCCAGCACTTTTGATCCTGATGTGCACGAATATCACAACTACAGTGCGTCAGAAGTTGAAGAAACTTTAATAAAATTCCTAGCGCGCCTGAAAAAAGTAAATCCAAACGTTAAAGTTCTTCTTACTGTGTCGCCTGTTCCGCTGATCGCAACCTACGAAAATAGGCACGTTCTGGTGTCCACTACCTACAGCAAATCCGTTCTTCGGGTTGCGGCTCAGGGTGCGGTAGATGAATTTGACTGGGTTGACTACTTTCCATCCTATGAAATCATTACCGGCAGCAGCACCGGTGGAATATATTTCGAGGATGACCATCGTGAAGTTAACTCGAAGGGCGTAGCGCACGCGATGCGTTGTTTTGTGAACAACTATGTCAGCGGCAAAGAAGCATCTAGTGCACCCACCACTTTAAATCCAAGTGTTGTCGCGTCATTTGAATCTGCGGGCGACATAATTTGCGACGAAGAAGCACTCGACACTGAGTTATCACGTTAACCGGGCGGCGATTGCCTGCTGGGCACCTCGATTTTTACCGGTCTCGGCTGTTTCAAGTGGTTTGGACCGGATGAAGTGCGTATCTGTCCGGTGTCCCTGCTCTGATGGCGAGATAGAGTGCCTGCTAGGGTTTTGTCGCAAACTTTCGACTTTCTGGGCGCGCATGATATGTCAGCGTTGTCAGGGAGTTGGAAAAAGGCGGTTGGCGTGATCGAGTTCAAGGGCGTACATTATCCGAAGTCCGTGA
>NZ_JAQBIE010000060.1 GCF_028294535.1 Paracoccus onchidii
AGGACTGGCGGCGCGTTGCAACGCGGTACGACCGGTGCCCGAAGACCTTCTTCTCAGCGATCGTACTCGCCGCAACTGTCATCTTCTGGCTGTGAATCGGAATGAGTCCTGAGCCTAGCAAGGTATAGCCGATCCCATTGGCAGTTGACGCAATTTCGCATCTGCCCGGATCACGGCATACCGATCCGTGCGCTATCGCGCCGATCTGAGTCGCTTTATGAAATGGATGTTGCCCAGATCATCGAAGAAAACTTCACTGACATCCAACGACTAGCCGATGCCGAACGGCCCCAGCCCAACAACTTCGAATCCTGGCTCATGCGCAGGCTGGCCGACAAAACACCCGATCAGTGGGTTGATAGGATGCCCATCAGCGCGGAGGTACAGTTCTGCGAAAAGGCTGGAGTGGCGCTTTGCTTTGGCCCGGATACCGCGCCGCTAGGGCTGGAGGAAAAGCAACTCGCGCAGGCGACGGAGGCCGCATTTCAGCGCCTGACATCAGCAACCGACGGCATCCAAGTGCTTCTGTCCGACATCTGGAAGAAATCCCAATCGGGACGCACAGGATACTATGCTGCGTCTGGGAATCTGTGGCGCTGGCTCGACAAGGTAAAAACCGATAACCGCTATGAACAGATCTTGGACGACGTTGCCGGTTTCGTCTTCGATCACCAACCGATTCCGGTGGGCGCCATCTTGCTGGGGCGGGAGTGTAAACAACGCAGATACCATACCGCCAAAAGCGCCGCCGAGACATATGGCTTGAACACCTCGCGAACCTACCGCTTGCTTCACGAGCTTGCTGATGATCACGGTTCACTGGCCGTCAAAGATGTGGACCGTTTGCTGTCTACGATCAACTCCTGCGCGCCTCGGGTCAAAGCAGCAAAGTATCTCGGTGTATCGACCGACTTGTTTGATCGGCTCAGGCGACTTGGGCATGTTCGGGCAGCATTCAGAGCCGAGAAGGTTGCCGACCTGTACGATATCGGCGATCTCGATAAGCTACGGCAGGCCATATTCGATCAGGCACAGCTCGTGTCGCAACGCCGACCTGATTGCTCACGGGTCGTCGATGCGGCAGGTGCCGTGTCGATGTTAGCTGAAGACATCCTGACACTGATCATTGGTGGTAAGCTCGAATTCGTCGGCCAGCAGATAGGAAGGGCAAAGATTTCAGACATCCTCGTTAATCGCGACGAACTTCGTGATCTGCTGTATGGCCCCGAAGAACCGCAACCCGAAACCAAACTGACCATCGAACAGGCAAGAAAGGCACTCCATCTCAACACTGAAACGGTTGCGTGGTTGGTGCGCGAGGGATACCTGCCCGCAACGCAGCATTGGGGCGAGCGGCCGCGGCGGCACTATCGCCTTCTCGACAAAACCGACCTCAATGCCTTTGCCGACAATTACGTTTCGCTTAGCGCGCTCGCGGCAGAAGCCCGGATTCAAGCCAATCATATCGCCCGCAGATGGGAACGAAACGGGATCATTCCGCTTGATTTTCCGCACCACCTCAACAAGATTTTTCTGAGGGAGGCTGTTCAGCCGCCCGAACATGTTGGTCGGCCATAAATATACCTTTGCCAGATCGGGAGATTTTCATGGATCCGAAAAAATTCGAAACATTCATCTACCTTGTTATGCATCCTGCGTTGCTTTGCATCGCCATCCGACACTTTCCGGATCAAACTTGGATGCCGTGGATGCTGGTGATCCCGTATGCATTTTTTGCATATCTTACATGGCCCGGCTTGAGACCGAGTACAGAAGCCGGTCTGTTTTGGTTTTTTGGACGCCCCTTCATTTCAGCCATTTCTGGGTATTTGATGCTCAAGGCAAATGGAGCGCCGGATGATTTATCAGTGGTAGCGTTGTCGTACTCGATGTTCACTCTTTACATCTTCTCAAATACTGTTGCTTTGCTGGCGCGAATGACCCCAGTAGCGATAACGGCTCCTGAGCTTCATTATGCAGCACGAAGAAATCCCGTCGGATTGGTAATATTATTTGGGCTGGCGTTCATATTTGTGTATCAACTTCTGGTCTGGTTTCAAATGGCTCTCAGATAAAATCTCAAATCTTGATGCCTTGCGGCGCGGCCCTTTGGCCGCGTCTTTTTTTGCCTGATGGTCATGGTCGGCCAATGGCCAGAAATCTTGTCGCAAGTGGCCAAATTGGTGTCTCCAAGTCGAGCGCCAACCTTTTATTATCAATCACTTATCATAATCGCGATGGCCAAGTTATCTGTCTCCCGACAGTTAGATCAAAGACTTACTTTGGATCGCAGGATTTTGGTATGCGCGGATTTCGCCGTAGGGGTAACGCCTCGGGTAACAAATCCGCTGAAAGTCTCAAGCGAAAAAATGATGCGTTTTCTCACTGCCGGGATTGATTCTCGATCAATCGAACAACAATGGCCGGAACGCTACATGCGCCCCGGCCTATAGGCTGACACCACGCCCGGTATGAGGCTCAGGCTGTGCCTGTCGGGGTTTTCCCACTCACCGACTTACGGAAGCGCTTTGGCGGGCCTTGAATAGCCCCGCGTTTCCTAGACGCCTTCGGGTCTCGGTTTCCGCTGCCGTTCGAACTCTACGGGCGACAGCATCCCGTTTCTCGCATGCTTGCGCTTCGGATTGTAGAACATCTCG
>NZ_JAQBIE010000061.1 GCF_028294535.1 Paracoccus onchidii
CCTGGTTTTCTGTTTTTTAGATTTGGAAGGTTTGTTCTGATGTCTCGGAAGCGGCATGGTCTCAGTTTTTCTGCGCGACTGGGTTGGCTTCGTCGACGTTTGTTCGCGCGGGGTGGCGAGGTCGGGTTTCTGGTTCTGGCGGTTGCGGTCGGGGCGCTTGCGGGGGGTGTTGTCAGCCTGATCAGTTTCCTGTCGCATCTGCTGCACCATCAGCTTTACGGCGTGGCCTTCGCGACGGGGCTGAGCGGGTCCGATTTGCGACGGAACTGGTTGCTGATCGCGGTGCCGGTTGCGGGTGGCCTGTTGACCACGCTGATCCTGAACCTGCGCCGCCGGCGCGGCGGCATTGTCGACCCGATCGAGGCGAATGCGCTTTATGGCGGGCGGATGTCGCTGACCGACAGCATCTGGGTGACGCTGCAGAACCTGGCCTCGAACGGTTTCGGCCTGTCGGCGGGGCTGGAGGCGGCCTATACCCAGCTGTCTTCGGGGCTGGCCTCGAAGCTGGGCCTCAAGATGAAGCTGCGGCGCGAGGATATGCGCGTGTTGATCGGCTGTGGGTCGGCGGGGGCGATCGCGGCGGCCTTTGGCGCGCCGCTGACCGGCGCCTTTTATGCCTTTGAGCTGATCATCGGCACCTACAGCACCGTGTCGCTGGCCCCTGTCATCGCGGCCGCGATTGCCGCCACGCTGGTGTCGCAAGCCCTGACGGGCAAGGCATTCACCATCGAGATCGGCCAGGTCGGCGCGATTTCCCCCGGTGATTTCCTGCCGGCGCTGGGGCTGGGGATCGGCTGTGCCTTGTTGGGGATCCTGGTGATGATGACCGTTGTGCGAACCGAGCGGCTGGCCTCGGCCAGCGGCATCCCGTCATGGCTGCGCCCGGCACTGGGCGGGGTGCTGGTTGGCGGGCTGGCCTTTGTCACGCCCCAGATCCTGTCGGCGGGCCATGGGGCGATGCATATCAATCTGGAAAACGACATTCCCTGGACGGCGCTGCTGATCCTGTTCGCGCTCAAGGCGCTGGGATCGGCCATCACCATCGGCTCGGGGTTTCGGGGCGGGCTGTTCTTTGCCAGCCTGCTGCTGGGGGCGCTGATCGGCAAGGCGGCGGCGGTGCCGCTGGAATGGCTGGCGCCGGGCATGCTGTCGGCCACGGCAATGGCAGTGATCGGCATGAGCGCATTCGGGGTGGCGGTGATCGGCGGCCCGCTGGCAATGACGTTTCTTGCGCTGGAACTGACGGGCGAATTTCCGATCACCGCGCTGGCCCTGGCGGCGGCGATCACCTCGTCGATGGCGGTGCGCCAGACCTTCGGCTATTCCTTCACGACATGGCGGTTCCACCTGCGGGGGCAATCGATCCGCAGCGCCCATGATGTGGGCTGGATCCGCAACCTGACGGTCGGGCGGCTGATGCGCCGCGATGTGCGCACCGCCCTTGCGGATATGAGCATCGCAGAGTTCCGCGCGGCCTTTCCGCTGGGATCGACGCAGCGGGTCATCATCACCGACGGGAATGGTGGCTATTGCGCGATGGTCCAGGTCGGCGAGGTCCATGCCGATCTAGCCGCCGCCGAGCCGCGCCAGGACCTGTCGGATTTTTTCCACCATCAGGCGGATATCCTTCTGCCGGGCATGAACGCCCGCCAGGCCGCCGGCCTGTTCGAGGCCAGCCACGCGGAATCGCTGGCCGTGGTCAGCGACCGCATCGAGCGCCGCGTCATCGGACAACTGAGCGAAGCACACACATTGCGAAGATACAGCGAAGAACTCGATAAACAAAGAAAAGACATAACAGGAACAGGAGAAT
>NZ_JAQBIE010000062.1 GCF_028294535.1 Paracoccus onchidii
GTTGTTTTGGGGAGGGGGTTTTTGCCCCGTCGTCCTTGGCGGTTCCCCTTTGGGTATTTGTTTCGAAGAAGAAGCGGTTACAGCTTTTCCGTGAGGTCGGGGACGGTTGTGAAGAGGTCGCCGACGAGGCCGTAATCGGCGATCTGGAAGATCGGGGCCTCTTCGTCCTTGTTGATGGCCACGATGACCTTGCTGTCCTTCATCCCCGCAAGGTGCTGGATCGCGCCCGAGATGCCGATGGCGACATAGAGCTCGGGGGCGACGACCTTGCCGGTCTGGCCGACCTGGTAATCATTCGGGGCATAGCCCGAATCGACCGCCGCGCGGCTGGCGCCGACCGCGGCACCCAGCTTGTCGGCCAGTTTCTCGATCAGGGCGAAGTCGTCCTTTGATCCCACGCCGCGTCCGCCCGAGACGACCCGGCCCGCCGAGGTCAGTTCGGGGCGGTCGCTTTCCACGACCTCGTCTGCGACCCAGGCGGACAGGGCCGGATCATCGGCCTTGGCGGTGGCTTCGACCGGGGCGGCGGCGCCGTCGCCTGCGGCATCGAAGTTGGCGGTGCGGATCGTCAGGACCTTTTTCGCATCCTTCGATTTCACCGTCTGGATCGCGTTGCCGGCATAGACCGGGCGTTCGAACGTGTCGGCATCGACCACCGCCGACACATCCGAGATGACCATCGCATCCAGAAGCGCCGCGACGCGGGGCATGATGTTTTTCGCATCCGTCGTCGCCGGGGCGGCGATGTGGTCGAACCCGTCCGCAAGGCCGACCAGCAGCGCGGCGGCCGGTTCGGCCAGACGGTGACCGTAAAGCGCGTCTTCGGCCACCAGGACCCTGGCGACGCCGTCGATGGTGGCGGCGGCTTCGCCCGCCGCCTGGGCCGAGGCGCCCGCGCAGAGCACGGTCACATCGCCCAGGGATTTCAGCGCGCTGACCGCCTTGGCGGTGGCGTCGCGGTTCAGCTCGCCATTGGTGACTTCACCCAGCAGAAGAACAGCCATTACACGACCCCCGCTTCTTTCAGTTTCGACACAAGTTCATCCACGGTTTCGACCTTGATCCCGGCCTTGCGACCCTCGGGTTCCTTGACCGAGACGATCTCGAGCCGCGGGCTGACATCGACGCCCAGATCGGCGGCGGTCTTTTCGTCCAGCGGCTTTTTCTTGGCCTTCATGATGTTGGGAAGCGAGGCGTAGCGCGGCTCGTTCAGGCGCAGGTCGGCGGTGACGATCGCGGGCAGCTTGACCTCGATGGTCTGCAGGCCGCCATCGACCTCGCGGGTGACGCGGGCGGCCTCGCCCTCGATCTCGATCTTGCTGGCGAAGGTCGCCTGACCCCAGCCCAGCAGCGCGGCCAGCATCTGGCCCGTCGCGTTCATGTCGTTGTCGATCGCCTGCTTGCCCGCGATCACCAGCCCGGGCTGTTCCTCGTCGATCACGGCCTTGAGGATCTTGGCCACGGCCAGCGGTTCGATATCGGTATGGACGTCATCGGCGGCCACCACCAGGATCGCGCGGTCGGCGCCCATGGCCAGCGCGGTGCGCAGCGTTTCCTGCGCCTGCTTGACCCCGATGCTGACGGCCACGACCTCGGTCGCG
>NZ_JAQBIE010000063.1 GCF_028294535.1 Paracoccus onchidii
GAGATGTTCTACAATCCGAAGCGCAAGCATGCGAGAAACGGGATGCTGTCGCCCGTAGAGTTCGAACGGCAGCGGAAACCGAGACCCGAAGGCGTCTAGGAAACGCGGGGCTATTCAATACCGTTACCGCAAAGTTCGATGGTATGGCGAATTATTGTGATTTTTCCTCTTGCAGCCACCGGATCAGCCTTTTATACGACGCCTCACTCGCAGCGACTTACGGCTCACTGCGGACCTCAGGTGGGGCCATAGCTCAGTTGGTAGAGCGCTTGAATGGCATTCAAGAGGTCAGGGGTTCGACTCCCCTTGGCTCCACCAAATATTTTCTGAAAAGCACCAGATAGTTCTGCCCTTTTCGTCAGAGGATTTGCCTCTGCCACGCAGACGGGTGCTGTTTTCCCTACGAAAACCCATGCTGCCTAGATCAACTCCCATGGCGTGTTGATCACCTCGCAACCCTTGCCCTGTCAAACCCGAGGATGGCCCATAAGCGACCATTACTTTGTCGTGACAGGCGACCCTGGTGCGGGCAAGACCACCCCGCGCCATAGCCGAGTTTTATACTGCATTGTCGCTTGTAAGAAGAATTGCAAATAACTGAGCTGGACCCGTGGACATCGCCGCCGAAAAAATGTCTCTTGACACACAAAAAGACGCTGCGGCGAGGGATAATTTTCGGTGAACGTTCAGCAACATAAGAAGCTTACAGACGATATATGGGAGATCGCCAAGCGCCTGCGCGGCCCCTACCGCCCTCCGCAATACCGGCTTGTCATGCTACCCATGGTGGTTCTGCGCCGCCTGGATTGCGTGCTTGAGGACAGCACTGACCGGGTGCATGCCGAATACAACCGTCTAGGCTCAGGACCCATTGATTTGTTTGGGGGTTCGTGATTCACCGCAAAAAAGAGAGCGGTGACCATGTCTGATCTTTTCTGGTTGAGCGATGCCCAGATGGCGCGTCTTGAACCTTACTTTCCGAAGTCGCACGGCAAGCCCCGGGTCGATGACCGGCGGGTTCTGAGTGGCATTATCTTCATCAATCGCAACGGCTTGCGGTGGCGCGACGCCCCAAGGGAGTATGGTCCCCACAAGACGCTCTACAATCGCTGGAAACGATGGAGCGATAAAGGCGTCTTCGCCCGGATCATGGCAGGGCTGGCCGCTGAGCACGGCGAGGAAACGACTGCGATGATCGACGCCACCCACCTGAAGGCCCATCGCACGGCGTCCAGCCTGGGCGTTAAAAAGGGGGGCTATATACTTAACTAGCCAGTGAAGGGCACGCCCATGCGAATGGACATATGAATAGCCCCGCGTTTCCTAGACGCCTTCGGGTCTCGGTTTCCGCTGCCGTTCGAACTCTACGGGCGACAGCATCCCGTTTCTCGCATGCTTGCGCTTCGGATTGTAGAACATCTC
>NZ_JAQBIE010000064.1 GCF_028294535.1 Paracoccus onchidii
GGTGATCTGCGCGACCGCGTCACGCTTGAACTCGGCGCTGAAATTGCCTTTGCCCATCTCGGCCTCCTTGCCTCAAAATTAGGGAAGAAGGCGTCTACGAATCTAGGGGCTATTCAAACAGATCATTGCGTCCTTGAATAAGTTGCGCTCGGTTTGGGACCCGGAACAGAAATACTCGCTCTACAGTTTCGAGCGCCAGCCGCAGACCTTCCCCGATGTGGTGTTGCGCGCCTCCGCGCCCGACGTTGAACCGCAGGTACTCATGGGGATTGAACTCAAGGGATGGTACGCGCTTGCCAAGGAAGGCGAGCCGAGTTTCCGCTACAACGTGACACCTGCCGTTTGCGCCCCCGCCGACTTGCTCGTCGTCGTGCCTTGGGCGTTGTCTAGGGTCATTTCGGGATCGCCGCAGGTCTTTACCCCGTATGTGATCAATGCACGGCAGGCGGCTGAGTATCGCAATTGGTATTGGGAACACGCGCGCGGCGGCAAGGGCACTGACCGAGGCGTGATCCTGTCGTCCGTCACCACACACTACCCGAACAAGGCAGACCCTATCTCTGACCAAGCGGTGAAGGACGGCGGCAAGAATTTCGGGCGGTTCGCGGGTTCGAAGGCGATGGACAGCTACATCGCGGAACTGTTCGACGACAAGCTGGCGGGCATCCCACTATGGGCGTGGCAGAAATTCTTGCTGCTGTTCACCGAGGGACAGACGACAGAAACTGTGCAAGCAGGCCTCGACGCACTAGCCGCGCGTGCAGGCACCGTTCCCGAAGCCGAACGCACCGACCTTGCAGACAAGTTCCGCGAGATCGGAGACATGATCGCCGGCGACTAACCTCAAGTCCCCAGCATTTCAAACATACAACAGGCAGCGCCTCAATCTCCGGCTGAGAAGCGCCGGGGTCAGGCCCGATAACTCAGTTATGCCCGGAACATTTCGGGAACCATTAACGGAGTGACAGACATGACCACCTATACCGACATGACGAAGACCGAACTCAACGACCTGCTTCCCGAGAACCTGCGCTGCAAGAATGCGTCGCAACTCAAGAAGGCCTCTAAGGCCCAACTGATCGACATGCTCGAACGCCGTGACGCGACGCAGGCAGAGGCGCAGGCGCAGGCGCTGCGCTCGGTCGATGAGAAAATCCGGGATGCCAAGATCGTCAAGGCACCCAAGGCCCGCAATCCGCGCTAACTGTCCGACCGCGTGATTCTCGAACCCGGCAAGCCGGAAGACGTCAAAGCGACCAAGGCAGGCAGCAAGCGACACCTGATGGCCAAGGATGGACCTGTCGCGGTTTGATTCCGCTCCTTTGATAGCATTTACTGCAACAAAGGCGACTGCCTATGGGACTGAAACGGACGGAAGAATTCCGCCAAGATGCGGTGCGTAT
>NZ_JAQBIE010000065.1 GCF_028294535.1 Paracoccus onchidii
GTGGCTTCGGTTGCGGCGCGCAGTTCTTCTTCGGTCACGCCATCGGCGAGTTCGACGATCTTCAGGCCGCCCTCGACCACGTCCAGAACGCCCAGATTGGTGATGATGCGATTGACCACGCCCTTGCCGGTCAGCGGCAGGGTGCAGGCCTTCAGCAGCTTGGATTCGCCGGCCTTGTTGGTGTGGTCCATGACCACGATCACGCGCTTGACGCCCGCGACCAGATCCATCGCGCCGCCCATGCCCTTGACCAGCTTGCCGGGGATCATCCAGTTCGCCAGATCGCCGTTCTCGGCCACTTCCATCGCGCCCAGGATCGCCGCCGCGATCTTGCCGCCGCGGATCATGCCAAAGCTGGTCGCGCTGTCGAAATACGAGGTGCGCGACAATTCGGTGATGGTCTGCTTGCCGGCATTGATCAGGTCGGGATCCTCTTCGCCCTCATAGGGGAAGGGGCCCATGCCCAGCATGCCGTTTTCCGATTGCAGCGTGATGTCCTTGTCGCCGGTGTAATTGGCGACCAGCGTCGGGATCCCGATGCCGAGGTTCACATACATGCCGTCTTCCAGTTCCTCGGCCGCGCGGGCGGCCATCTGGTCACGATCCCATGCCATATATCAGGCCTCCTCACGCTTGCGGGTGGTGACTTTTTCAATGCGCTTTTCGTGATCGCCCTGGATGATGCGATGCACATAGATGCCGGGCAGATGGATGTGATCGGGGTCCAGGCTGCCGCGTTCGACGATTTCCTCGACCTCGACCACGCAGATGCGGCCGGACATGGCGGCGGGCGGGTTGAAGTTGCGCGCGGTCTTGCGGAACACCAGATTGCCGGTGTCGTCGGCCTTCCACGCCTTCACGATCGCCAGGTCCGAAACGATCCCGCGTTCAAGGATATATTCCTCGCCGTCAAAGATCTTGACCTCCTTGCCCTCGGCGATCTGGGTGCCGACGCCGGTCTTGGTGTAAAAGCCCGGGATGCCGCTGCCGCCGGCGCGCATCCGTTCAGCCAGCGTGCCCTGCGGGTTGAATTCCAGCTCCAGCTCGCCCGACAGGTACTGGCGCATGAATTCGGCGTTCTCACCGACGTAAGAGCTGATCATCTTCCTGATCTGCCTGGTGTCCAGAAGCTTGCCCAGACCAAAGCCGTCGACGCCGCAATTGTTGCTGGCAATGGTCAGGTCCTTGACGCCGCTGTCCACGATCGCATCGATCAGCAGCTCGGGTATCCCGCAAAGACCGAACCCCCCGGCCGAGATCGTCATCCCGTCCTGCAAGAGACCGTCCAAAGCCTCGCTCGCGCTGGCATAGACCTTCTTCATCAGCC
>NZ_JAQBIE010000066.1 GCF_028294535.1 Paracoccus onchidii
GCCACTTTCCGTTCGAAAGCGACCGGGCTTTTCCAGCCCAGTGCTGAGTGGCGTCGTCGCGGATTGTAAAACCCGTTGATGTATTCAAAGATCGCCACTTCAGCTTGCCGTCGAGTTTCCCATGACCTGCGCCAGATCAGCTCGGCCTTGATGGTTTTGAAGAACGTTTCGACGGCAGCATTGTCGTAGCAATTGCCCTTGCCGCTCATCGACACCTTGAAGCCATGCTGGCGCAGAAGCTTCTGATAGTCGTGTGAACAATATTGCGACCCACGATCCGTATGATGAATGCAGCCTTTGGGCGGCGCCCGGAAAACTATGGCCATGTTCAACGCTCGGATCGCCAAGTCTCGTTTCATCCGGTTGCTCACGGCCCAGCCGATCACACGCCGTGAATGCAGATCGAGGATCACGGCCAGATACAACCAACCTTCGCGGGTCCAGACATAGCTAATGTCACCGGCCCACTTCTGGTTGGGCGCATCAGCGTTGAAGTCTCGATCCAGCAGGTTCGGCGCGATATTGAACTTGTGATCGCCATCGGGCGTCACCTTGTGTTTGCGAGTTCTGACGGCAGATATGCCGTTCTGGCGCATCAAACGGCCCACACGGCGATGACCGACGTCCAGGCCGATCTCCTTCAACCCTTCGGTCATTCGCGGCCTGCCGTAGCTACCAAGGCTCAGGCGGGACTGTTCTTTGATGTGTGCAAGCGTGACCACATCAGATCGTTGTCTGCTACTGGCAGGGCGACTACGGAAGGCCCGCAAGCCACGTGTGCTGACGCCAACGACACTGCATAACGGTTGGCTGGGAAATGGTTCCTGTGTTCCTCGACAAACCTAAATCTCATTGCTCTAGGCCCGCGAAGAACTGGGTGGCCTTTTTTAGGATTTCCCTCTCCTCCTTGAAAAGCCGGATCTCACGTCGAAGCCGCTCATTCTCTTTGGCGAGGTCTAAATCCTCTTGTGAAACCACGTTCGTGTCTCGATGTGCTGTGATCCATTTGTTCAGCGTCGACATGCCAACGCCCAGATCATCAGCCACCTGCTTGCGCGTCAGCCCACTGGTCAGCGCAATACGCACCGCATCTTGGCGGAATTCTTCCGTCCGTTTCAGTCCCATAGGC
>NZ_JAQBIE010000067.1 GCF_028294535.1 Paracoccus onchidii
AAGGTTCAAGACGCGCCATCTGGGCATCGCTCAACCAGAAAAGATCAGACATGGTCACCGCTCTCTTTTTTGCGGTGAATCACGAACCCCCAAACAAATCAATGGGTCCTGAGCCTAGTTGACCTGCGATCATGTATGCATAATTTCCTTCCCTGACATTGTTCAGGGGAGGGGGCATGCGCGAAGTTATTGTAGTTGGAAACGGCCTTGGAATGGCGCTTTCCCCGGATGACTATTCCCTTACCAATGCACTTACCGCTTCTTGGGCAGACAAAGAAGCTGACAGACAATCAGAGGCAGCTTATATCGCGCTGCTTGCCGCGTAACGGCGAGGTCCAAGATGAAAATAGTGAAGACAGGCCCCCGCCAACGAGCACGAACTCGAAACACTGCAAAAGGTCTTGGTTGCCTGCGACGAACTTTTGCGGATTGGCAAGAACGACGATGTTCACTGGCTGACCGATGAGCGAAAGAATTTCCATCTGCAATTAGAAGCTATGTTCATCGGACAGCCGCACTGCTTTTTCAAAAGTACAACTAGATTCCTGATAGTTTCTTCAACCCGCTCTTAACTCATATCCTTGATAGCCGGTCGCATATCGCAACGCTGAACTACGATGGTTCGTTTTATCAAAGGCTGATCTGCTCAGATGCGATGATTGGCTTCAACTGGCTTTGTGGCACAAACCGCCATCAGTGGTTCATCGTTTGAATCCAGTTTGACAGCTTTTCGGCATGAGTGGTTGGGCCCCGACGAAGTGCAAGACCCGGAACTGGCCTTCGTCCAACACAGCACTAAAGCAGCGCGAATCGCTGTCCATTTGGTTTGATCCCGATATGATCTGGGCACCGCCGCCGAACGGCAGGCGTGGTTGGCAACAACGGTTCAGTGATACGGCGATCCAGACCTGCCTGGCCCGGTTTTTTTAACCAGTTTTCCGCCGAGCTAAGATATAGCTTTGGTTTTACGTCAGGCGGCGATCTTCAGGTTCGGGGTCCGGCGACCATAGGCCTCGTCGGGCGTCAGCAACCCATGCGATGAGTGTGGGCGTTTTTCGTTGTCGTAGCTGATCCAGGTGCCGATGC
>NZ_JAQBIE010000068.1 GCF_028294535.1 Paracoccus onchidii
TGGAAGTAACCTCGCTGCCGATCGAAACGTTTCTTGAGAACCAGGGCGTCACGGACACGTCCAACGCGGTTTTCATTGTCGAATTCGACGATACCGATCTGCAATATTCCGACGTTACCGGCGACGGGATGCCCGAATACTGGGTCGCCAGCGGCACCCAGCCGACAGCGATGTATATTGACGTGGATGATGACGGCATGCCCGAATATGTCGTTCGCGATCAGAACAACAATTCCCCCATGACGCGCGACAATCAGAGCGGCGCGCATATGGCCAAGATCAACCAAAGTCTCGACGTCTACACCTATCCCGAGCAAGACGGCGACTCTCCGGTTGGCTCGACCGGAGGCAATCTGTATTTCGCGACGGACGGGCAGTCGTTCACTGAAGGCGAGATCCGCGCACCGATTGATGACACGATTGATCCGGACAACCAGCTGATCATGGATGCGGCGATTGTCTGCTTTGCGCGCGGCACCCTGATCCTGACACCGACAGGCGAGCGGAAAATCGAAGATCTGAAAGTCGGGGATCTGGTCGAGACGCTGGATCACGGGGCACAGCCCATTCGGTGGATTTCGTCGCGCAGTATTGGCAAGTCGACATTGATACGGCGCGAATCCCTGCGACCGGTCTGCATTACCGCAGGAGCGCTGGGGAAAGGCTATCCGCGACGTGACCTGATTGTTTCGCCGCAGCATCGCATTGCCTTGTCCTCACCCATCATTCGGCGGATGTTCGATCAGAACGAAGTGCTGGTTCCTGCCAAACATCTGGTCGGTCATGCCGGGATCACCGTTCAGGAAACCCACGAGGTCGAATACTTCCATTTCATGTTGGATCGGCACGAAATGGTCTGGGCCAACGGCGCCCTGACGGAAACCATGCTTGCGGGGCCAATGGCCCTAAGGGCGCTTGGCCCGCGTCAATGTGATGAAATCAAGCTGATTTTTCCCGAACTGGATATGCCGGGCACCATCCCGTCACCCGCGCGCCGAGTAACCAGGCAACGCGAAACCCGAAAATTGTTGAAACGGCACGTCAAGAACCGAAAACAGCTTTTCGACGAAAT
>NZ_JAQBIE010000069.1 GCF_028294535.1 Paracoccus onchidii
CGACACGGATGTGGTATCGCCCGAGGATCGCGAGCTTGCGCGCGAGAACGAACGACTTCGTCGCGAGAACCGTATCCTCAAGGAGGAGAGGGATATATTAAAGAAAGCCACCCAGTTCTTCGCGAGCCAAAAGCCATGAGGTTTCGGTTCGTTGAAGAACAGCGTGAGGCATTCCCGATCAACCGGCTGTGCCAGGTCATGAACGTCAGACCGCGCGGATTTCGGGCTTTCCGCAGGCGCCCGGCCAGCCGCAGGCAGCGAACGGATCTGGTTGTTCTGGCGCATATCAAGGAACAGTGGCGTCTGAGTTTGGGCAGCTATGGCAGGCCCCGAATGACCGAAGAACTGAAAGAGGTTGGCATCGATGTCGGTCATCGGCGCGTCGGTTGACTGATGCGCGAAAACGGGATCACTGTTGAAAGAACGCGCAAGTTCAAGGCGATCACAGACAGCGATCATACGTTCAACATCGCCCCGAACCTGCTGGATCGGGACTTCAGTGCAACCGAGCAGAACCAAAAATGGGCGGGCGATATCAGCTACATCTGGACCCGTGAGGGCTGGCTGTATCTCGCTGTTATCCTCGATCTGCATTCCCGGCGTGTCATTGGTTGGGCTGTCAGCAATCGCATGAAGCGTGACTTGGCAATCCGTGCCCTGAAAATGGCCATCGCCTTTCGATCGCCACCCAAAGGCTGCATCTTCCACAGCGACAGGGGCAGCCAATACTGTTCACATGACTACCAGAAGATCCTACGCCAGCATGGCTTCCGGGTTTCCATTAGGGGCAAAGGTAATTGTTATGACAATGCGGCCGTCGAGACGTCCTTGAAAACCATCAAGGCCGAGCTGATCTGGCGTAGGTCATGGGCAGCCAGGCGGCAAGCCGGCATGGCCATCTTCGAATACATCAACGGCTTCTACAATCCACGTCGAAGGCACTCAGCATTGGGCTGGAAAAGCCCGGTCGCCTTCGAACGGAAAGTGGCTTAAACGAGTACTTGGGGCGGCACAATTACGCGACAGGTCCA
>NZ_JAQBIE010000070.1 GCF_028294535.1 Paracoccus onchidii
TCGGTGATCTGCGCGACCGCGTCACGCTTGAACTCGGCGCTGAAATTGCCTTTGCCCATCTCGGCCTCCTTGCCTCAAAATTAGGGAAGAAGGCGTCTACGAATCTAGGGGCTATTCAGCTCGCCGCGTAAGCCTTCGCCTTTGAGCCGCTGACAATTATCGACCAAGGCAGATTCAGCGCTGGCGGCACGGTGACGACCGAGCCCGGCAACTTCGATCACCGCAATCCGGTCAGCCGCTTCCTTGCCTGCGCCCGTGTCGCGATCAGCGGTGAGAACTTTACCACCCAGCGGTTCAGCGTGGCGTGATCGACCGTGACACCGCGCTCGGCCCGGACATCTTCGAGATCACGATAAGGGACTGCGTAGCGGAGGTATAATAACATCGCATGGAGGATCACCGACTTCGGATATGCACTCCCTTGAACGCGATCACACCGCAAGCCCCTCACCAACCCTCTGACAACGCTGACATGTCGGGCGTTACCTCGGAATGGAAGAGTTTGCGACAGTTCCCGACGGACTGGCAGCATTGGCGCAGTCGATGCTGGCGGAAGACCCCTTCACCGGCACGATATTCGTGTTCCGCGCGAAGCGCGTCGACAGGCTGAAGATGCCGTTCTGGAATCGCAGCGTAGTTGGATCATCAGATCGGGTCAGTCCGGCATCCGGAAAGGTTTGCGACAGAACCTCAGTGCCTGTTCCATGCAATGCTTTCTGCTTCATTGAGTTGCGAAACATTTTGCTCTACCAAATAATGTTAGCTGCTCATCCATGAGACGTCGTTTTTCCCGCTTATCGAGGATACTTGAGACGTGTGACAAGTTGTCGACCTCTGCTTTGAATTCCTTATTTTTGTTTGCCTCGACCGGTGTCGCGGCTGCGGGTGGCTATTCAGCGCCATCCGAGGTCGTTCCGGTGGTTGCGCCCGTCGCACAGCCTTCGTTTGACTGGGCCGGTGCCTATGGCGGCCTTTCGGTGGGCTATGCGTTCGGCGGCGATGATCGCGTTGGCATCCACAACCCTGATGG
>NZ_JAQBIE010000071.1 GCF_028294535.1 Paracoccus onchidii
CTAGCAACTATATCTTTCAGTGTTGTCTGGGCTCCCATTTCTGCGGTCTTTTGCATAGCGCATTGGCGATGATGACGAGCTTGCGCGCGACGGCCGTGACGATGACCTTGTGTGGTTTTCCGGATTTCCGGAGCCGATCCGCGAAGGCTTTGAGCGTCGGCTTGTGATGCGAGGCGACCAGTGCCGCCTGGAACAGGGCACCCCGCAAGGCGCGTCTGCCACCGGCGAAGACTCGCTTGCCGCGCAGCGTTCCGCTGTCCAGCGCCACTGGCGCCAGAGCAGTCAGGGCCGCAGCTTCTTCGCGGGTGAGGGCCTCCAAGCTCGGGCAGCTCAGCGATCCGCGTCGAACTGGCTACCGATCCGATACCGGGCACGGACCGGAGGACCGGCGCGGTGTCTACGAGATGCCTGTCGCGACCGAGAAGTTCTGAAATTCGGCTTTCCAGCTCGGCGATCGCGACATCCAAGCGCTCTTTCAGCTCCACATCGATATCCTCGAACGTCTCTGCAGTTCCGGATTTGCGATGCGCCCGGATCTGCGCCAGAAGCCGTTTTCGCATCTCGACCACCTGTGCCCGCTTGGTGGTCAAGGCCCTGAGAAGACGTAG
Organism: Paracoccus onchidii; assembly: GCF_028294535.1. Taxonomy (GTDB): domain Bacteria; phylum Pseudomonadota; class Alphaproteobacteria; order Rhodobacterales; family Rhodobacteraceae; genus Paracoccus; species Paracoccus onchidii. Next base: position 609 of record NZ_JAQBIE010000071.1, read on the forward strand.
ATGTTCCGCCGGAAGTATTCGTCCGGCGTCGGGCCTGAAGATCAGAAAGCGCATTATGAGTTCGGCATCGATCCTGTCGGTTTTTGCGCAGGTTCCAAGGCTGCGCGCGAAGACCTTGACCTGGGCCGACCGCACTTGGCGGGCCTCGACGCTTGCGTCCTCCACATAAAACCAGAGCCGCCATTCCGGCCCGCCCGCAGCTTCGAAGCACAGGATGGCCCCGCGGTTTCGGGCGAGATTGGCCACGCCAGCATGACCGGCGTCATCATCGCGTATACGGTGGCGCTGACCGACCGGAAGGCAGTGAACATCGAGCCAATCTCGGCTCACGTCTAT
>NZ_JAQBIE010000072.1 GCF_028294535.1 Paracoccus onchidii
CATGCGTCATGATCCCGCCGGCGCTGCCATCGTCATCATGCTCCGCAGTCTGAAGATGCCAGGCATGGCGCAGGCCGTGCATGACCTCATGGAACAAGGTGCGCCTGCGTTCGAGGTGGCGATCCCGATCCTGTCGCAGTTGCTGAAGGCCGAAATCGCCGAACGTGAAGTGCGGTCCATCTCTTATCACATGAAGGCAGCGCGCTTCCCGGCCCACAAGGACTTGTCGGGATTCGACTTCGCGGCCAGCGAGGTCAACGAGGCCCTCGTCCGGCAGCTTCATCGATGCGAGTTCCTGGATGCTGCCGAGAACGTGGTCCTGATTGGCGGGCCCGGCACCGGGAAAAGCCACGTCGCGACGGCCCTCGGTGTTCAGGCGATCGAACACCATGGCAAACGCGTGCGCTTCTTCTCTACCGTCGAGCTGGTGAACGCGCTGGAACAGGAAAAGGCACAGGGAAGGGCCGGGAAGATCGCCGAGGCGTTGGTGAAAACAGAATTGGTGATCCTCGACGAGTTCGGATACCTGCCATTCAGCGCCTCGGGCGGCGCCTTGCTGTTCCATCTGCTCAGCAAACTTTATGAACGCACAAGCGTCGTGATCACCACGAACCTGAGCGTCAGCGAATGGGCCAGCGTCTTTGGCGACGCCAAGATGACCACCGCGCTCCTCGATCGGCTCACCCACCGCTGCCATATCCTGGAAAGCGGCAACGATAGGTATCGCTTCAAAGCCAGTTCTGAGACCGCCAAAAGGAAGAGAAAGAAAATACCAACATTGACCCCATCATGAACACACCGACATACTGACAGGCGGGTCAAATCTCGATGACAATGCTGGGTCAGTTCTCAATGACATCCAACA
>NZ_JAQBIE010000073.1 GCF_028294535.1 Paracoccus onchidii
ATAAATTCTTGTGTCGAAGCCAGATAGGAATGTCTCGAACTGGCAAAGTTGATTTGTCGCCTCGGGTCTGACGGATGACGCTTGCGGCATCGGAAAACGATCACGAGGGACAGCGTCATGGGCTTTCTGCTGATGAGCGCGCGTGAGTTGCAGAAGATCGCGGTTCTGGCGCAGGTGCTGGGTCTGAGCCAGCGCCAGGTTCAGCGGCTTGTGCGCGACGTCCGGGTGGACGGTGCCGTGGCGGTGCGCCACAAGCTGCTTGGGCGAGCGTCCAACAACCGGATCAGCGATCTGAAGCGCGACTACATCCTGTCGCTGATCCGCAGCGACTACCCGGCTTTCGGGCCCACGCTGGCGGCCGAGAAGCTGGCCGAGCGGCACGGCATCCGCGTCTCGTCCGAGAGCCTGCGGCAGTGGATGATGGCTGCGGGCCTGTGGCAGAGCCGGACACAGCGGCGGCAGGTCCATCAGCCCCGACTGCAGCGCGCGCCACAACCTGCGCTTTGGCCATCCCCCTGCCCGGCCCGAGAACCTGCATCGACCGGTCAATCTGCCCGCCTCGCGGCTCAACGACATCCTCTGCATCCGCGATCAGCGGCAGGTCGGCGCGAGCCTCATCGTCCATTCCGAGCACCGGAAGTTCCTTCTCGACGACAGTGAACGTGCCCGCAGCGCCATCGGACGCCATGTCGAGACCTATGCCTTTCCCGACCGGCCCTTCGAGATCCGCTGGAAGGGCGTCCTGCTGCCCTACCGCATCTTCGATCCGGCCCAGCAGCGCGTCACCCATGCCGCGATCAGCGAGAACAAGCGCCACGGCGACGTGCGGGCATTCATCAAGGCGCAG
>NZ_JAQBIE010000074.1 GCF_028294535.1 Paracoccus onchidii
GGGTCAGGATGCATTGATTTCGGTCGCACGGCGTGATTCACGGCTCAGAAAATGGAGCGGTGACATGAGCGACCTGTACTGGCTGACTGACGAGCAGATGGCCAAGCTCACCCCTTTCTTCCCGACGTCGCACGGCAAGCCACGGGTTGATGACAGGCGGGTTCTGAGTGGGATTATCTTCATCAATCGCAATGGGTTGCGCTGGCGGGATGCGCCTGCCGCCTATGGTCCGCACAAGACGCTCTACAGCCGGTGGAAACGTTGGAGCGAGAAAGGAATTTTCGCGCGGATGATGGCAGGGTTGGCTAAGAAACACGGTGAGAAGACGACCGTGATGATCGACGCAACATACCTGAAGGCACATCGAACGGCGACCAGCATGGCCGCCAAAAAAGGGGCGCGGTCGCCCGATTGGTCGCACCAAGGGCGGCATGAACACCAAGCTTCATGCCATCTGTGACAGCCAAGGACGACCGCTCGATTTGTTCATCACCGCTGGACAGGTGAGCGACTACACCGGCGCGCGGGCGCTTCTCGGTAGCCTGCCAAACGTCAAATGGCTGCTCGGAGATCGCGGCTATGACGCCGACTGGTTCAGGGAAGCGTTGAAAGACAAAGGCATACACGCCTGCATACCCGGTCGGAAGCAACGCAAGACGCCGATCAAGTACGACAAGCGTCGCTACAAGCGGAGAAATCGTATCGAGATCATGTTCGGCAGCCTCAAGGATTGGCGGCGTGTGGCGACCCGCTATGACCGATGCCCCGTGGTGTTCCTATCGGCCATCGCCCTCGCGGCGACCGTAATCTATTGGTTATGAATCCTG
>NZ_JAQBIE010000075.1 GCF_028294535.1 Paracoccus onchidii
GGTTCTGTCGCAAACTTTTCCGAGTTTCGGCATAGGCTGATCTTCGGACAGAATCATCCTGCGAGCTCCGCGAAGATCTGGCATGCGGTTGCGCCGTTTACTGCGATCTGCCCTTTGCGGATCATGTGAGCGGTCTCGATCCCTGCGATTGTGGCTGCGGCTGAATGGAAGGCCTTGAAGCCCATCATTGGGCGCGTGATCCGCTTGATGAAGCGGTGGTCCTGCTCAAGGATATTGTTCAGATATTTGACCTCCCGGATCTCGATCATGCGACCGCGGCCCGTGAATTTCAGGATCGTGTTCATCGACTGCAGGCCCGCCAGGTTGGCGCCGCTTTTGTCGATGACGACCCGCTCTGGCACGCCGTTCGCCGCAATCGCGCGTTTGAAAAATCGCCGGGCTGCTGCCAGGTAGCGGCGCTCGGATAGCATGAAATCAAGGGTTTGGCCGTCGCGGTCCACAGCGCGGTAAAGGTAGGTCCAGCGACCCTTTACCTTGATATAAGTCTCGTCCATCCGCCAGGATGTGGCGGTCGAACGCTTTCTCGCTTGCGCTTGGACAGCGATCAGCGGCGCGAACTTTACCACCCACCGGTTCAGCGTGGCATGGTCGACCTTCACCCCGCGCTCGGCCATGATCTCCTCCAAGTCACGGTATGAGACGGCGTAGCGGAGGTAGAAGAAAACCGCGTGCAGGATCACGGACTTCGGATAATGTACGCCCTTGAACTCGATCACGCCAACCGCCTTTTTCCAACTCCCTGACAACGCTGACATATCATGCGCGCCCAGAAAGTCGAAAGTTTGCGACAAAACC
>NZ_JAQBIE010000076.1 GCF_028294535.1 Paracoccus onchidii
CGGAGAACCGGCGCCTGAAGCGCGAACTCGCTCGGGTCACCGAGGAGCGCGATATCCTAAAAAGCAACGGCGTACTTCGCGCGAGGGTCCCAATGAAGCACGCCTTCATCCGGGCGCACCGCAAGGAATTCGGCGTCCGCGCCATGTGCCGGGTGCTGCGGGTCCATTTCAGCGGCTTTCATGCATGGCTTAAGGAACCGTTCAGCCACCGTGCGCAGGAGAATGCCCGTCAGACCGAGCTGATCCGGCAGGCCTGGGCCGACAGCGGCCAAGCCTATGGCTATCGCAAGCTGACGGACGATCTGCGCGACCAGGGTGAACAGATTTCCGAGAACCGGGTTGCGCGGCCGGCATCGCCGGCCTGGATCGCCGCGCAGGTGGACTGCGCCGATATGGCGGCAAGCCCACGGACCGGGTCACGGTGCATTCCGATCAGCGCCCGCAGTTCACCAGCTGCGCGTGGCAGTCCTTCCTCCGCCAGCATAACCTGGAACCCGGCATGAGCTGCCGCGGCAACTGTCACGACAATGCCGTGGCCGAGAGCTTCTTCCAGTTGCTGAAGCGCGAGCGCATCCGGCGTCAAACGTACACGACCCGCGACGCCGCCAGGCAGGATGTGTTCGAGTACGTCGAACTGTTCTGCAACCCGAAGCGCAAGCACACGAACAACGGCATGCTGTCGCCCGTTGATCTCGAGATCAGACAGCAGAAACTGAACGAGGCAGATGTGCAGGAAACAAGGGGCAG
>NZ_JAQBIE010000077.1 GCF_028294535.1 Paracoccus onchidii
GGTACTGTAAAGTTAACCTGTCTGTCTGGAAATAGGGGCTGATGGCAGTTTTCACGCGGCACTGAGTTGTGCGATGTCGCGCCACGCATCCATGGCCACAGCGCGGAGTTCTCGAAAATCTGTGGATGTCATTTCAAAGCGCGGCAGGTGGAACAGGTTTGCGATCGGGTCGTGGACGGATACAAAGCGCTGCAAATGTCGGGTTGATTTGAACCGCTTCATGACGCGCTCGCGCCTTCGGGTCGGTTGGTGTGAGTTTTCAGCACGGTTATTCAAGCCTTTGTGCGAGCGGTGCTCGACCCCTGGCATGATCTCTCGCTTTGCCGCCTGGTATGAACGAAGTTTGTCGGTGATCAGAACTCTTGGCGGATGGCCTTGTTGTTTCAACAACTTGCGGAGCAGGCGCAGAGCAGCCTTCTTGTTGCGCCGGGATTGCACCAGAACGTCCAGTACGAACCCGTCCTGATCAACAGCCCGCCATAGCCAATGTTTGCGCCCTCTGATTGAGATGACAACTTCGTCCAAATGCCATTTGCCTCCAAGTTGACCAACGGATCGACGACGGATCTTTTTCGAGAATTCTTGCCCGAATTTATCTGCCCAAGCTCGCACCGTTTGATGCGACACGATGATGCCGCGCTCGGCCAGAAGGTCCTCTACCATCCGCAGGCTCAGCGGAAAGCGGAAATACAGCCAGACCGCATA
>NZ_JAQBIE010000078.1 GCF_028294535.1 Paracoccus onchidii
TCCTGCGTGCGAATGTAGGTAATGTCGGTGACCCAGACCTTGTCCGGCGCCCCCACGTCGAACTGCCGGTCGAGAGTGTTGTCGACAACGACCGACGGCTTGCCGCCATACTTTCCGGGGCGGCGTTTGTAGCCGATCTGTGCCCAGATCCCGGCCAGCTTCGTCAGACGGGCAACACGGTTCACGCAGATGCTTTCGCCTTGTTCGATCAAGTCGTCATGCAACTTGCGGTGACCATAGACCTTGCCGCTCTCGATCCACGCCTCCTTCAGCATCCGGGTCTGCCGCAGATCCTCTTGGGCCCGCTTGCTCAGCGGGGTCTTCAGCCAAGCGTAGAAGCCACTCGGTTGGATGCGCAAGCATCGGCACATCGCCCGCACAGAGAACTGCCCGCGATGCTCGGCCACGAACGCGTATCTCACTTGGCATCCTTGGCGAAATACGCGGTGACCTTTTTTAGAATGTCGCGTTCCTCCGTCACCCGCGTCAGCTCCCGCTTCAGGCGCCGGATCTCAGCATCCTTCTCCGACTCACCGGACGACGCCTTCGCGAACTTGCGCTTCCATGCATAGAGAGAATGCGCGCTTACCCCGAGCCGTTGCGAAACCTCCGCAACCGGGTAGCCCCGCTCGGTGATCTGCGCGACCGCGTCACGCTTGAACTCGGCGCTGAAATTGCCTT
>NZ_JAQBIE010000079.1 GCF_028294535.1 Paracoccus onchidii
CTCTAAACGATAAAAAAACCGATCCAGGACAAATCTTGACGCGGGGTAGAGCAGCCCGGTAGCTCGTCAGGCTCATAACCTGAAGGTCGTAGGTTCAAATCCTACCCCCGCAACCAAAATAAACACCAAATATCAATGCCTTACGCCCCGCCTGCAGCGGGGCTTTTTGCTTGTCCGCAATTCAACTCAACACCACATCAACATTCGACGAGCCCGCTGGACGGGGTAGGGCGGATCTGGCGTCTGGTCTCGCGAAACTGCCTGTGGCAGCATCGCGCCATGATCGAGTTCCGCACCCTTTCCGATGACCATCCCGATCTGACCCACTCGCCGCTATTGCGCGCTGCGCTTCTGACGCTTCAGTACGCTCAGGAGCACGGGTCGATCGGTTTGACGAAGACGAAAGCGTTCAAGCGCGTCTTTGTGCACTGGGCAGTCGAGCATTTTGACTGGCCCGGGAAAAGTGCCGAAGAAATGTTCCGCTACAACAAGGTCATCAATGAATACGAGTTCCCGCCGCTCGAAGTTGAATAGCCCCTAGATTCGTAGACGCCTTCTTCCCTAATTTTGAGGCAAGGAGGCCGAGATGGGCAAAGGCAATTTCAGCGCCGAGTTCAAGCGTGACGCGGTCGCGCAGATCACCGA
>NZ_JAQBIE010000080.1 GCF_028294535.1 Paracoccus onchidii
CAGCCAGACCGCATATGCGATAACATCAGGCGGGAAACGGTGGCGGCTATAAAGGCGAGCGTGAGTCATGTTGCCATGTCCCACATCCCGTGGCAGCCGACCATAACTTTACAATGCCGGCGCAACGTCACCGGACACATCATGGTGCTTCAGGCGGTTATTGCCCCAAGCCAATCAGCTTCAACAGCGCCTTGTTGCCTTCGTATTCCTGCTCATAGAATTCGGTGAATTCTTCAAGGCCGCGAAATTTGAGTCCAAAGTCCATGTTGCTCAGTTTTTCGCGCACCTCAGTGTCGTTCGAAGCCGCCTCGCAAGCGCTTGCCAACCTTGCGACGATTTTAGTCGCTGTACCTTTGGGCGCAAACATTCCGATCCAGACCGTGACCGGAATATCAAGCCCCAGCTCCTTGGTCGCGGGCACATCTTCAAGCCCTTCAACACGCGCGTCACCGACAACCGCCAGAGGCTTCAACCCAAAGTTCTTGACCCCGCCGGACTGCTCCAAGGTCATGGTCCCCTGACCGGCATTGTAAAGTTATGGTCGGCTGCCACGGGATGTGGGACATGGCAACATGACTCACGCTCGCCTTTATAGCCGCCACCGTTTCCCGCCTGATGTTATCGCATATGCGGTCTGGCTG
>NZ_JAQBIE010000081.1 GCF_028294535.1 Paracoccus onchidii
GTTCCGGTGGTTGCGCCCGTCGCACAGCCTTCGTTTGACTGGGCCGGTGCCTATGGCGGCCTTTCGGTGGGCTATGCGTTCGGCGGCGATGATCGCGTTGGCATCCACAACCCTGATGGCGACCTGCTGGGGACGCCGGGCAGCAATGACATCAGCGGCGCGACCTATGGCGTGCATCTTGGCTATCGCTGGCAGCGGGAATTCAGGGGGCGTCAATTCGTCTATGGCCCCGAACTGGCCTATGAAGGCGCGAGCGCAGACGGATCGTTTTCCACCGATTCAGCTTCGGGATCGTCGGAAATCGACAACCTGATCTCGCTGCGTTTTAAGAGCGGTATCCTGAACGAGGCGCAGAACACGCTGTTCTACGGCATCATCGGCGCGATGCGTGGCGAATTTGACTATGCCGTCGAAGGTGCGGGCATGGATTACAATGACAGCTATGATGCGGATGCCTGGACCGTGGGCCTGGGTGTCGAACGGATGGTGAATGAGCGCGTATCGCTGTTCGGGGAATGGGAATACCGCGATTTCGGTCGCGATACCCTGACTGATGATGCCGGGTTCAGCACC
>NZ_JAQBIE010000082.1 GCF_028294535.1 Paracoccus onchidii
CCGCCAAAAGGAAGAGAAAGAAAATACCAACATTGACCCCATCATGAACACACCGACATACTGACAGGCGGGTCAAATCTCGATGACAATGCTGGGTCAGTTCTCAATGACATCCAACACCCATGTCCTTCATCAGCCGCGCCACCGTGCAACGCGCGACAGCGAAGCCTTCGCGAACGAGCTGTCGCCAGACCTTGCGGACACACCGTAGACGCGCCAGTTCTCTTCGAACACACGGCGTATCTCGGGCCGCAGGGCGCCATCACGACGGGCACGGTCCGACAATCGCGCTGTATCCACCCACTTCGCCAGGTGAGCATAGGAGGTGGAAGGGGCGATCGGCAGCATCGCGCAGATCGGCCCGACCCCATGCGCATCCCTGTGCGCCTCGACAAAATCGCATCCCTGTGCGCCTCGGTAAAATCCACCATCACGTCGACCGGCGGTCGAGCATTTCAGGCAGCGCTCGAAGCGATGCCGCTGCTGCCTTCGATCATCGCAAAATAGGCGCTCGCCTTACGCAGGATCTCGTTCGCCTGCCGGAGCTCCCGGTT
>NZ_JAQBIE010000083.1 GCF_028294535.1 Paracoccus onchidii
AAAAGCGTGACCTGTTCCCGGTCGATGCCATCGATGAAACGTGCCATCCCTGCCTCCCACTGCCTTGCGAAAGCTTACCACGGGACAGCGTTTCCACACAGCCTCGGCCCAAAGCGGCCGCTCGTCGACCGATACGATGCTGCGCCGCGGCTTTCAGATTGCCGCAATTCATGCACGCGCGATTTAATTAGCTTGATCGCCGGTCAGCGCGGTGAGACCAGCTGTGTTCTTTTTTCCGTGACATGATCATCTCACTGGCCAATAGGGAGCAGCCCCTGCAAATACGTCGCGAGCAACGTAGCGGCGACCGCTGAGGTCGCCGCAATGATCCAAGACAGTGCGATTGGAAATGATTTGGCGAAGAACCCTTTTGGCCTATTACCGAGAAATGGACCTGTCGCGGTTTGATTCCGCTCCTTTGATAGCATTTACTGCAACAAAGGCGACTGCCTATGGGACTGAAACGGACGGAAGAATTCCGCCAAGATGCGGTGCGTATTGCGCTGA